>NZ_JBIBTX010000010.1:0-321476 GCF_043078805.1 Streptomyces sp. NPDC015345
GCACGCCGCACGAAGGCGTCGAAGTCGTCCAGCGTCCCGAGGTCGGGGTGCACGGCGTCGTGCCCGCCCTCCGGCGAACCGATCGCCCACGGCACGCCCACGTCGTGCGGGCCCGGGGACAGGGAGTTGTTCGGGCCCTTGCGGTGGGTGGTGCCGATCGGGTGGATCGGCGGCAGATACACCACGTCGAACCCCATGTCCGCCACGGCGGGCAGCCGCTCGGCGGCCGTGCGGAACGTACCCGGGACCGGCGGCTCGCCCGCACGGACCACCGCACCCTCCGAGCGCGGGAAGAACTCGTACCACGACCCGAACAGCGCCCGCTTCCGCTCCACGAGCAGGGGCAGGGCGTCCGAACGGGTGACGCGTTCCCTTAGGGGGTGCCGCGCGAGGACGGCGCCCGTCTCCGGTGTGAGCGCCGCCGCCAGGCGGTCGGCCGGCGGGCGCACTTCGTCCCGCAGCGCCTCGGCGGCGGCCCGCAGCGTCCGGCGGTCCGTGCCGTCCGGCACTCCATCCGCGGCACGCTCGAACAGCAACGCCCCTTCTTCGAGGGTCACTTCGGTGTCGATACCGGCCGGGATCTTGACCTCGGCGGTCCTGCGCCACCCGGTCACCGGATCAGCCCATGCCTCCACGGCGTACGTCCAGCGGCCCTCCGCGTCCGGGGTGACGCCCGCGCCCCAGCGGTCGCTGCCGGGGGACAGTTCGCGCATGGGCGTCCAGGGGCCGCTTCGTCCGTCGGGGCCGAGCAGCACGACGTTGGCACCGACCGCCTCCTGCCCCTCGCCGAAGAGCGTGGCCGTGACCTGGAAGGTCTCCCCCGGCACCGCCTTCACCGGGCGCCGGCCGCAGTCGAGCACCGGGCGGACGTCGAGGATCGGCACCGTGAGAACCGGCGCGGGACGGGAGACCGGCTCCCGCACCACCGACGAGCGCACCTCCCCTGAACGCGCCTCCACTGAACGCACCGGCGCTGAGCGCGCCTCCGATGAGCGCACCTCCGACGGACGCAGCGCCGAAGAGCGCACCGACGCGGCCGGGGTCGAGTGCGGGCCTGTGGTCATCGCTCTCTCCTCTGCCACGCTCGGACGTACGGGTCGAAGACAACTTCCGTGCACCACCGACGACTTCACGCCGGTCGCCTTCTGCTGCCGTCGCGCCGGCCGCAGGCCGAGGTAGTGCTCGGCCGCGTCGGCGGCGGTCCGTGCGGTGAGCTCACCCATCAGCACGCACAGGGTGTACGCGGTGTTCTCGAAGTGCGTCCGCACGGCGCGGTCCGCCGGGTCCGCGAGCAACAGCCGCTCCCATGCCCGGTACTGGTCAAGATGCCGCGCGACCTCAGCTTTCGTAGGCAGCAGCATCACGCTGGTCACCTTCTCGTTCTCCGGACGTACGCACGGCGCACCTGGCTGGTGCCGGGCCGCGGCGCACGTAGAGGAATGGGCGTGTTTCGCCGGTCAAGCTTCCCGACCCATGGTGCACGTGTGACCACGCAGCGTCCTGTTGGATCTTCAACGACCAGGTCTGACCTGCTCGTGTTGCACGAATGGAGCAGCGCTCTCACCCTGGGACTACTCAGAAGCGATCACTGCTCACGCTTCGTGCTCGGGGCTCGGCTCACAGAGCCGATGAAGACCGGGGCTTCGCTGAGAGGAGCCAAGCGCGATGAAGACTGCAATCCCCTGTTACTACCACCTCGAGGTGGAGATCAGCCCGGAGAGGATCGATCAGGTCAGGCGCATTCTGGCCGCACATCTCCGGCACTGGGGTCTGGGGATTCTCGTCGAACCCGTGTGCCACTGCGCCGGTGTACTGCTCGGCGCGATCGAGGAACACGGAACGGACAAGAACGCCGTGGTCGAGATGTGGTGGAACGGTCAGCACCTCATCACCGCCGTGTCGGACAACGAGCCCGACCTCCCTCGCCCGCACTACGGGCCGCAGGGCTGCCTGGCGCAGATCGCGGCGCTCAGCGACGGCTGGGGCAACTACCCGGGGACCAACGGCAAGATCATCTGGTTCTCGCACCGCGCCCGGTGCCCGGAGCGCGCCCCGCTCGCCCCGACGCCGCCCGCGCCCACGCTGCGTACGGCGCGCCAACTGCCGCGCGAGGTGCCCGTCTCCGCGCTCGCGGCCCCGGCGGAGGAGGAGCCGGTGACCATCGGCTCCGCTCCGGGCGCCGCCCAGCGGTCCGGCGGATCTTGGCCGAAGATGGTGGAGCGAACCACAGCGTCGGCTCCCGGGTCACGTACGCCGTCCGCGATGTGAGCGCCCTGCTCACGCGGCAGCGCGCCACAGGCCGCGGCGACCCCGGCCGGGAAGCCGCGGCCCGTCGGCGTCTTCGGACGTGCCCCGGGCGCTGAGGACTGACCCGACCACGCTCATCCGTACGGAGGCAGCAGCGTGCGCACCTGGACCGGACGGCCTTTCCCCCTGGGGGCCACCTACGACGGCGAAGGCACCAACTTCGCCCTGTTCAGCGAGATCGCCGACCGTGTCGACCTCGTACTCATCCACGAGGACGGCACCCACCGCGACGTCACCCTCTCGGAGGTCGACGGCTTCGTCTGGCACTGCTACCTGCCCGGAGTCGGGCCGGGCCAGCGCTACGGCTACCGGGTGCACGGCCCCTGGAACCCCGCCGCCGGCCACCGGTGCAATCCCGCGAAGCTGCTCCTGGACCCCTACGCAAGAGCGTTCGAGGGGCAGATCGACAACCACGAGGCCCTCTACGAGCGCGCGGCGGACGGACCCGACCCGGCCGACAGCGCCGGTCACACCATGCTCTCGGTGGTGACCGACCCGTCCTTCCCCTGGGAGGGCGATCAGCCGCTCAGGCGGCCGTACGCCGACACCGTGATCTACGAGACGCACGTGCGCGGCCTGACCCTCACCCATCCAGGGGTCCCCGACGAGCTGCGCGGTACGTACGCCGGTCTCGCCACGGAGGCGGTCATCGACCACCTGCTCGCGCTGGGGGTGACCGCCGTCGAGCTGATGCCGGTGCACCAGTACGTGCAGGACGGCTTCCTGCGCGACCGCGGTCTGTCCAACTACTGGGGCTACACCTCCATCGGCTTCTTCGCCCCGCACAACGCCTACGCGGCGCGCGGCTCCCGCGGCGAGCAGGTCACCGAGTTCAAGTCGATGGTGAAGAAGCTGCACGCGGCCGGGCTCGAAGTGATCCTCGACGTGGTCTACAACCACACGGCGGAAGGCAACGAGAACGGCCCTACCCTCGCCTTCCGCGGCATCGACAACGCCTCGTATTACCGTTTGGCGCAGGACGACCCGGCGCACTACTTCGACACCACCGGCACCGGCAACAGTCTGCTGATGCGCCATCCCAACGTCCTGCAGCTCGTCATGGACTCGCTGCGGTACTGGGTCACGGAGATGCACGTCGACGGCTTCCGCTTCGACCTGGCGGCCACGCTCGCGCGCCAGTTCTACGAGGTGGACCGGCTGTCCGCCTTCTTCGACCTGGTCCAGCAGGACCCGGTGGTCGGCCGCGTCAAGCTCATCGCCGAGCCGTGGGACGTAGGGGAGGGCGGCTATCAGGTCGGCAACTTCCCGCCCCTGTGGTCGGAGTGGAACGGCAAGTACCGCGACTCGGTACGGGACTTCTGGCGCGGCGAGGAGCACTCCCTCGCCGAGTTCGCCTCCCGGCTGACCGGCTCCTCCGACCTGTATCAGCACGATCGCCGCCGGCCGCGCGCCAGCATCAACTTCGTGACCGCGCACGACGGCTTCACGCTGCGTGACCTGGTCTCGTACAACGACAAGCACAACGAGGACAACGGCGAGGACAACCGGGACGGCGAGAGCACGAACCGTTCGTGGAACTGCGGCGTCGAGGGGCCCACCACCGACGAGGGCGTCCTGGAGCTCCGCGCGCGCCAGCAGCGCAACTTTCTCGCCACGCTCATGCTCTCGCAGGGCATCCCGATGCTCGCCCATGGCGACGAGCTGGGCCGCACGCAGCGGGGCAACAACAACGCCTACTGCCAGGACAACGAAATCTCCTGGATCGACTGGGACCTCGACGACGAACAGCGTGACCTGGTCGAATTCACCCGGCGGGCCATCGCGCTGCGCGCCGCGCACCCGGTGCTGCGCCGGCGCCGCTTCTTCCGCGGGGAGACCGCGACGCACGACGGCCAGCCGCTGCCGGACCTGGTGTGGCTGCGGCCCGACGCGCGCGAGATGACGGAGGCCGACTGGCAGCGGGGCGACGCCCACGCCGTCTGCGCCTTTCTCAACGGCGACGCGATCGCGGAGCCGGACTCGCGTGGCAGGCCGGTGGTGGACGACTCGTTCCTGCTCCTCCTGAACAGCTACCGGGAGCCGGTCGTCTTCCGTCTGCCGGGCGCCACGTACGGGGAGCGCTGGTCGTCGCGGATCGACACCACGGACCCGCTCGGCCTCTCGGAGGAGGCCGAGCACAAGGCGGGCGGCGAGGTCACCGTCGAGGCGCACGGTCTGCTGCTGCTCTCCCGGCCCTCCCTCGCCCGGCGTCGTATCACCGGATCGGCGGACCGGGCGGCCAAGAGGCGGTGAGCCCGCGTCGAGTGGCGCGGCGCCCGCCCCTTTGCCCACACTGAAGGGCGGCAGGGCGCCGAGCCTCCCGCTGAGCCCGAAAGCACAGGTGCCAGGCCGGTTCTTCAGGGCGCCTCGATTTCCAGGACGGGTTGCACATGCACCACGACAACAGGATCCCTCCGGCTCCGGACGTCTCTCGGGCCTCGGGCGGGAACGCCCGGGGTGCCAGGACCGGGTCGGTGCTGAGTGAGGCGGCGGTCGGGGCACCCTGCTGGGTCAGCCTGACGGCACGAGACCTCACCACCGCACAAAGGTTCTATGGGGCCGTGATGGGCTGGCGGTTCCGGCCGGCCAAGCTCGGCGAGCAGTTCTCCGTCGCGACGGCCCACGGCGACCCCGTCGCCGGGGTCGGCGCCATCGCGTCCTCCCTCCAGATCGCCGTGGCCTGGACGCCGTACTTCGCGGTGCTGAGCGCGGACGAGACGGTGAGCCGCGTCCGGGAGCGCGGCGGGACGACCGCGGTGGGACCGATCCCCTTCCCCAACGGGCGCGCGGCCCTGCTGTCGGACCGCGACGGCGCCGTCTTCGGCATCTGGGAGGGCGAGATCCTCACCAGCTGGCGCAGCGGGGTCCACTCGGCGCCCGCCTGGCTGCGCCTGCGCACCCGCGACGCCTTCGACGCCGCGATCTTCTACGGCGAGGTCCTGGACTGGGCGTGCGGGCGTCCCGAGTGCTGCGAGGTGCTCTACCAGCAGGACGAGGTGGTGGTCTACAGCGGGGGCCGGCCCGCCGCCCGGCTCAGTTCGGGCGCCGTCGAGGCGGACCCCGACCCGGCCGTACGCCCGCACTGGCAGGTCCACTTCACCGTCCCGGACGTCGAGGCGTGTGTGCGTGCCACGGCCGAGTCCGGCGGGCACGTGGTCGACCAGGACCTGCACGCGCGCCCGCCGTGGGCGACGCTGCGGGACCCGGACGGCGCGCAGTTCAGGGTCGTCGAGGGAGAGACCGGAACGCCCGCGCAGCCGCGGGCCTGATCGGGCACACCGGCACAGCACGCAGGGCGGCCCCCGCGGCGTTGGCACCCGGCGCCCCGTGCACCCCGCCACCCGGGTGCGCCGAGGCGAACGCGAGATGGAGACCAGGCACCCGCGCGGCCGCGGGCCTGAACGCGCACACCGGCACAGCACGCAGGGCGCCCCGCGCGGCGTTGGCACCCGGCGCCCCGTGCGCCCCGCCACCCGGGTGCGCCGAGGCGAACGCGAGATGGAGACCAGGCACCCGCGCGGCCGCGGGCCTGATCACGTACACCGGCGCACCCATGGTCCCGGCCGCGCGGCTCACGTGTTCCCCGACTCCTGGCCCCTTCGGTCGCGGCGGCCCAGCGCCCGCTGCGCCGTGAAGAGGAGACCCCCTCCGAAGCGGGCACGCAGGGCCGCGCGCGCGGCGTTGGCACCCGGCGCCCCGTGTACCCCGCCACCCGGGTGCGCCGAGGCGGAGGCGAGGTAGAGGCCGGGCACCGGGGTCTCGGGGCGGCCGGTGCCGGGGACGGGACGGAAGACGAGCTGCTGGTGGATGCTGGTGGTACCGGAGTTGATCGCGCCGTTGCGCAGATTCGCGTTCATGCCTTCGAGGGTGGCGGGTGTCAGGACGCGCCGGGCCAGGATCTGTTCGCGGAAGCCGGGGGCGAGCCGTTCGATCTGCGCCTCCACCCGGTCGGCCATCGCCTCGCCCTCCCGTTCGTCCCACGTGCCCGTCAGGCCGTCCTCCCCGGCATCGCCCTTGATGCGCTGCGGGACGTGGGTGTACGCCCACGCCGACTCGGTCCCGGCCGGCGAGCGCGCGGCGTCCGCCGTGGTCATCTGCCCGACGAGGGCGAACGGCCTGTCCGGCACCAGGCCCCGCGCGATCTGGGCGGCGAACCGCGTCAGTTCGTCCACCCCCTCGGCCACATGGACCGTGCCCGCCCCGTGCGCGCCCTCGGCCGACCAGGGGATCGGCCGGGCCAGCGCCCAGTCGACCTTGAACGTGGCGAAGTCCCACTGGAAGCGGCGCAGGTCGTCCAGGAGACGGGAGGGCAGATGCGCCGCGTCGACGAGGCGTCCGTACAGGTCGGGGGCGGCGACGTCGGCCAGCACCGCCTTGCGCGCCACGACCCCTTCCCCCGACGCGGTGCGCACACCGACCGCCCGGCCGCCGCGCACCACCACCTCGGTGACGCGCTCGCCGCAGCGGACACTCACTCCCCGCCGGTTCAGCCGCCGCACCAGGGCGTCGGTCAGCGCGCCCGAGCCGCCCGCCGGCACGGGAAAGCCATGCGTCTGTCCGAGCATGGACATCAGCCAGCCGAAGCCGCCACTGCCCGCCGCCTCGGGGGCCAGGTCGGCGTGCAGGGCGTTGCCCGCCAGCAGGAGTCGCCCGCCCTCGCCCCCGAACTCCTCCTCGCCCAGCCGGCGTACCGGCAGCACGAGCGAGCGGGCCACGCGCAGACCGCCGCCCGCCCTGACCCGCGCGGCGAGGCCGATCCCGGAGCGGATCGGCGGGAACGGCGTGAACAGGGCCCCCATCAGCGGCTCCCGCAGGTTCTCCCACATGCCGTACAGGCGTTCCCAGCTCGCTCCGTCGCCGTCGGCGAACGCGTCCAGCGACGCGCAGGTCCGGGCGCGGTCACGGCTCAGCACCGCGCAGCGCCCGTCCGAGAGGGGGTGCGCCAGTACGTGCTCGGCGTGGGCCCACCGCAGGCCCTCGCGTTCCAGCTCCAGGGCCGCGAGGACCGGCGAGGCGGCGGCCAGCGGGTAGAAGGCGCTGAACACGTCGCTCACGTAGTCCGGGTGCACGCCGCGGTCGCTGCGCACGGCGCCGCCCGGCTCGTCCTGGGCCTCCAGGACGACGACGCTCCAGCCCGCGTCGGCCAGGACGTTCGCCGCCACCAGCCCGTTGGGTCCCGCGCCGATCACCACTGCGTCCGGCATGTCCACTCCCCTTCGCTCTCGATCCGCCGGGCGTTCGGTCCGCCGGTCCGGAAGGCGGGCTAGGCCTCGGCGGTCTGGCGGGTGCCCCCGTGTTCGCGGGGGCGGCCGCCCTGTTCGACCAGCTTCGCCAGGCGGCTCAGCATGCTGCGGTGCCGGACCTGGATGAGGGCGTCGACCGCGGCGTTGTGCAGCACGCCGCCGGGCCCCTGGAGCGGGTGTTCGTCGACGATCACCAGGGTGTGCTTGCCCCAGGGCCGCACCTCGATGGCGATGCGGCCCGTGCCGAGCGCCCCGCTGTACGCCTCCAGTTCGAGGCGGTGCGGCTTGTCCAGATGGCGCACCACGGTGTGTCCGCCGACCTGCCAGGGGCCGAGCCGGACGGTGTACTCGATGCGTGAGCCGACCGCCGGCCACGTGGTGTCGAGCGGCCGGGAGTCGTGCGTACCGACCACCCAGTCGGCGTACCGGCGCCCGTCCTCCAGTACCTCCCACACCTTGGAGGGCGGACTCTTGACCAACTGGTGGCGTACGGCCACGTCATGCCTCCTCGTCCTGGACCGGCCCGTCCGGGCCGGTGCGTGCGCGGTCTCCCCGCGCTTGTCGTTCTCTTGTCCATCTCTTGTCCATCAGCCCACCGCAATCTCGTGCGGCACGCCACACGAGGCCGCACGCACCCGTCCCGTCACCCGACCGCGTTGCTCGTGCTGTCCGTGCCGGCCGTACTGGCCGTACCGGCCGTGCCGTCCGTGCTCTCGGCCTCCGGGTTCCCCCCGATGGCCGTCAGGTCACTCAGAAGCCGCTGGGTGTCCGCGATGAGCCCGCCCAGGGCGGGTGTGACCTCGTAGCGGCTGTCCGTGAGCAGCTGCGCCAACCGGTCGTGCGCCGCCGCCGCCGCGCTCATGGCGCGCCTGCGGTCATCCACCGTCTCCGGCGGGCTCTCGGTCCCGGCGGCCCGGGTGTCGCTGTCGTCCAGCTCGCACACGTCGCCCGCCGCGCGCAGCAGTTCGGCCAGGATGCCCGGCGCCTCCGCCGGCAGGTCGGCGAGGGACGGCCGGTCCTCGCGCGTCTCGACGACGGTGCGCACGGTGGTCCTGATGTGCTCCGTGATCCTGTCCCAGGTGAAGTCCCAGTCGGGCGGCGGCGGATGGGGCACGGAGCGGCGCAGTTTGCGGCCGGGGTTGAAGCGGTAGCTCTCGTCGGTCCAGCGGCGCGCGGTGCGCAGATCCGTCATGAGGTCGGTGAGCCGCTGTGCCCGGTCGTACCACCCCTGGGCCTTCTTCGGGTCGTACGACTCCTTCTCGATGCCGTCCGCGACGGTGTGCAGGAGGTCGGCGCTCTCCTGCGGCAGCCGCCTGCGCAGGTGCCATACGTCGCGGCCGTGCACCGGCGGCAGGACCAGCGCGTTCACGGCGATGCCGATGACGGCGCCGAGCAGGGTCTCGAAGAGGCGGTGCAGGATGTCGACGCCCGAGTAGGTCCCGTAGGCGAGGACGAAGAGCGCCGCCGTCGGGGCGTAGACGCCTTGCGTGCCGAAGCGGGCGTACGTGCTCAGGAGCACGGTGATGGGCAGGACGATCGCCATCGCGGCCAGCGAGTTGTTCCCCGTGAGGACCGCCGCGCCGGCGGCCAGCAGGGTGCCCAACATGACCACCGCGAGTTGCTGCATCGCGGAGCGCACCGAGCGGTAGACGGTGCTCTGCACGAGGAAGAGCGCCGTCCACGGCGCGAGGAGGGCCATCGGCGCGCTCCACCACCAGCCGGCCAGCGCCCAGGCGAGTACGCCCGCGCCGGCCGCCTTGAGCGACTGGACCGTCGTGTCGCGTTCCGGTCCCGAGGTCGTGACGGCCCTGCGTGCGGAGCGCCACAGGGCCGTCACATCCTGGATCAGCGCGTTTCTCCACCGGATGGTGGTCGCCTCCTCACGTTGTCCTTCCGTCGTCGGTCGGTCGTCGCGGCGGCAGGGCGAGCGGCTGCCGTCCGGCGGGGCGGGTGTGTCACGGCAGCGGGGTACCGCCCGTGGCGTTCATGATCTCGGCGGTGATGAAGCTCGCGTGCTCGGAGGCGAGGAAGACGTACGCGGGCGCCATCTCGGCGGGCTGAGCGGGCCGTCCCAGCGGCGCCTGCTTGCCGAACTCCTTGGTGTCGGGCAGCGTCGCGGGGATCAACGGGGTCCATACCGGGCCCGGGGCCACGGCGTTGACGCGGATGCCGTCGTCGACCAGCATCTGCGCGAGCCCCTGGGTGAAGGTGACGATGGCGCCCTTGGTCATGGCGTAGTCCAGCAGGTGCGGGCTCGGCTTGTAGGCCTGCACGGACGTGGTGTTGATGATGGACCCGCCCGCCGGGATGTGCGGCACGGCCATCTTGCAGAGCCAGAACATGCCGTACAGGTTCGTCTTGACCACCTGGTCGAACTGTTCCGTGGAGATGTCACCGATGCCTTCCGGCTGGGACATCTGGTAGGCGGCGTTGTTGACGAGGATGTCGATCCGGCCGAACTCCTCCACCGCGCGGGCCACGAGCCTGCGGCACTGCTCCTCCTCGCGGATGTCGCACGGCACCGCGATCGCCCGCTGACCGGCCTCCTCCACGAGGCGCGCCGTTTCCCGGGCGTCGCCCGCCTCGGAGGGCAGATGGGTGAAGAGGACGTCCGCGCCCTCGCGTGCGAAGGCGAGTGCGACCGCCCTGCCGATCCCGGAGTCGCCGCCGGTCAGCAGCGCCTTGCGGTCCTTCAGCAGGCCGCTGCCTCGGTACGACTCCTCGCCGTGGTCCGGCGGCGGGTCCATGGGGCCCGTCCAGCCCGGCGGCTGCTGGTCCTGCTGCGGGAAGTCGGGCTGGGGGTGGCGCGTGGTCGGGTCCTGTCCGTCCTGTGCGCCGGGGGTGTCACTCATCGGCTGTGCCTCCTGCTCGTCCCTTACTACCCTCCGCCGCGGGCGCGGCTCCCACCACTTGAGCCGTGGTGGGAGCCGCGCGCGCCGGCCGGTCCGTGCGGCCGCCCGTCGGGGAGGGACCGTCGAGTGCCCCGGGGGCGCGGCCGTGAAACGGACGTGGTCGTTCAGGCCGGGGACGGTGGGGCGGGAGGGACGGCTCAGTGGCCGCCGGTGAGCTCGCCGCTGAGCTTCTCGTGGATCCGGGCGCTGGACTGGTTCAGGCCGACGATCTCGACCGTCTTGCCGCGCTGCTCGTACTTGGTCTCGATCGCGTCGAGGGCGGCGACGGATGAGGCGTCCCAGATGTGGGCGGCGGTCAGGTCGATGACGACCTTCTCGGCGCCGGTGGCGTAGTCGAACTGGGTGACGAGGTCGTTGGAGGAGGCGAAGAAGAGCTCGCCGGTGACCACGTAGACGACCTTGGTGCCGTCGGGAGCCTCGACCGGGGTGACGGTGGCCAGGTGGGCCACCCGCTTGGCGAAGATGACCATGGCGGTGACCGATCCGACGACGACGCCGATGGCGAGGTTGTCGGTGGCGACGACGCAGGCCACGGTGACGACCATGACGGTGATCTCCCCGGCGGGCATCCGCTTCAGCGTCTTCGGGGCGATGGAGTGCCAGTCGAAGGTCGCGAACGACACCATCACCATCACGGCGACCAGCGCGGCCATGGGGATGTCGGAGACGACCGGCCCGAAGGCGATGCAGAGCACCATAAGGAACGACCCGGCGAGGAAGGTGGAAAGGCGCGTCCGGGCGCCGGACACCTTCACGTTGATCATCGTCTGGCCGATCATGGCGCAGCCGCCCATGCCGCCGAAGAAGCCGGTGACGATGTTGGCGATGCCCTGGCCGATCGACTCGCGCGTCTTGGACGAGTGCGTGTCGGTGATTTCGTCGACCAGCTTCGCGGTCATCAGTGACTCCATCAGGCCGACCAACGCCATCGCGAGGGCGTAGGGGGCGATGGTGGTGAGGGTGTCGAACGTGAACGGCACGTCGGGCAGACCCGGCACGGGCAGGGCGGACGGCAGGTCACCCTTGTCGCCCACGGTCGGCACCGCGATCCCGGCCGCGACGGTGATGACCGTGAGGATGACGATGGAGACGAGCGGGGCCGGGACCGCCTTGGTGACCTTCGGGAAGAACACCATGAGCGCGAGGCCGCCGATGAGCAGCGGGTAGACGGCCCATGGCACGTCGTGCATCTCGGGGATCTGTGCGACGAAGATGAGGATCGCCAGGGCGTTGACGAAACCGACCATCACGCTGCGCGGCACGAACCGCATCAGCTTGGCGACGCCCAGCGCGCCGAGCGCGATCTGGATGACGCCTGCCAGGATGACGGCGGCGACGAGGTGGCCGAGGCCGTGCTCGCGGTTGAGCGGGGCGATGACCAGGGCGACGGCGCCGGTCGCGGCGGAGATCATGGCGCGGCGTCCGCCGACGACCGAGATGGTCACGGCCATGGTGAACGACGCGAACAGGCCGATCGCCGGGTCGACCCCGGCGATGATCGAGAGCGAGATCGCCTCGGGGATCAGCGCGAGGGCGACGACGAGTCCGGCCAGGATCTCGGTGCGCCACACCTTCGGGTCGGACAGCCAGTCGGGGCGCAGGCCGCGCAGGCGCGCGGCCGGGGCGAGTGTGGACGGGGGCGGCGTGGACAAGGAGATCGACCTGTCGTGCTCGGGCACGCCTGCGTCACCGCAGACGTGCGGGAAGGCGCGGGAGGGCCGGGGCGGCCGTCCGCGGAGCCCGCGTGCGGCGGGCGAGGCAGGAGGGGCGGCGGGCGCGGTCCGGAGCCGCGCGGCCGCTCAGGAGCGCAGCGTCACGGCGGGCAGGCGGAGGCGCCGGACATCAGGGACATGTGCACACCCCCACCCTACTCTGACGTTAGGGTAGAGATCGGCGTGAAGAAGGGCAGGGCGTCCGCATGAGTGGCGAACACATGCAGATCGGCGAGGTCGCCGCACGGACCGAACTGTCGCTGCGCACCATCCGCCATTACGAGGAGACAGGGCTGGTGCCGCCCTCCGCCCGCTCCCAGGGCGGCTTCCGGCTCTACACGGAGTCGGACGTGGCCCGCCTGATGGTGATCCGCCGCATGAAGCCGCTCGGTTTCACCCTGGACCAGATGGGGGACCTGCTGGACGCCACCGACCGCCTGGACTCCGCCGAGCCCCTGTCGGCGCCCGAACGGGACGCCCTCCTGGAACGGGTACGCGGATACGAGCGAGAGGCGGCCGAACAGGTGGAGAGGTTGCGGGTCCAGTTGTCGCGCGCCGAGGAGTTCACGCGGACACTGCGGGAGCGGCTGGACCGGGACGGCGGACAACGGCAGGTCCCCGCGCCGTAGTTGATCCGCAGGCGCGCTGTAGTCGATCCGCAGTCGAGCCGTCGCTGCCGCAAGGACATGTGAGCGGAACCGCCCCACATGCTCCACAGCACGTGCACACAAAGCCGCACCCCATGGTTGAGGTCCGTACCAATTCCCTGGTCAGGGACGCTTATTACTCATTCTTTGGCAAGAATTTGCTCTGTCATCTCACCGTAATGCAATGGCAAAGTGAGAGACACACCCGCCGTCCAGGCTGTGTTGCCCGGGGCGCCAAAGGAGCCCGCTGCGACCCAGCGGCCCGCTCCGCCCCTACTGTCACCATCGACCCGACCACACCGCGTCCCGGCGCCGCCGGAGAGACGCAGGAGGCAGGCCACCATGAAGTCACTGATCGACAACGCCCGTTCATTCGCCGCGACACACGTCGCGGACCCCGGGAACGCCGCGGCCTTCGAGGCCCTTGAGGCCGGGCAGTCCCCCGAAGCCCTGTTCGTCACGTGCTCCGACTCACGCGTCGTCCCGACCCTGATCACCGGCGCACGCCCCGGCGAGCTCTTCGAACTGCGCACGGCGGGCAACGTCGTACCGCCCTACCCCTCCGCCGGTCACTCCGACCGCGACGGCCGCCCGATGAGCGAGGCGGCCACCATCGAGTACGCCGTGTGCGTGCTCGGCGTCCGCGACATCGTCGTCTGCGGACACTCGCACTGCGGCGCGGTGGGCGCCCTGGTGCGCGGCGAGGACCTGTCCGCCGTGCCGGCCGTGCGCGACTGGCTGGAGCACTCCGTCGCTCCGGACGACGCCCTGCGCTCCCTCACCCCGACCTCACCGGATGTGGCGGAGGCGGTGCAGGCACACGTGCTCGCACAGTTGGAGCGGCTGCGCGCCTACCCCTGCGTGAGCGAGCGCGTCGCCGACGGTTCGCTCACCCTGCACGCCTGGTACTACGAGGTGCACACCGGCATCGTCTCCACCCACCGTCAGTCGTCCGACGGCCGCTCGGCGTTCGGTCCGCTGTGAGTTCCACGGCGCCCCTCCGCCCTGCCCGCTCCCACGACAGGACTTCCCACCCTCATGTCCCCCGCATCGTCTTTCCTCTCCCCCTACCGCGCGCTGCGTGAGCCCGGTGTCCTGCGCCAGGACATCCTCGCCTCGCTCGTCGTCTTCCTCGTGGCCGTGCCGTTGTGCGTCGGTGTGGCCGTGGCATCCGGGGTCCCCGCCGAACTGGGCCTGGTCACCGGCATCGTCGGCGGTCTCGTCGTCGGCTTCCTGCCGGGCAGCGCCCTCCAGGTGAGCGGGCCCGCAGCCGGTCTGACCGTGCTCGTCTTCGAGGCCGTACAGGAGTTCGGCCTCGGTATGCTCGGCGCGATCGTGCTGCTCACCGGCGCGCTCCAGATCACCCTCGGCCTGCTGCGCTGCGGCCGGTGGTTCCGCGCGATCTCCGTCTCCGTCGTCCAGGGCATGCTGGCGGGCATCGGACTCGTGCTGATCCTCGGCCAGCTGTACACCATGGCCGAGGTGGAGCAGCCCCGCTCCGGGATCGACAAGATAGCCGGGCTGCCCGGACTGGTCGGCGACATCCTGGGCAGCACCACATCCCTGACCGCCGCGGCCGTCGGCCTCGGCACCATCGCCGTCCTCGTGCTGTGGCCGAAGGTGCCCGCGGCCGCGAAGCTGGTGCCCGCCCCGCTCGCCGCCGTGGCGCTGGCCACCGCCGCCGTCGCCGGGCTCAGCCTGGACGTGGCGACCGTGACGGTACGCGGCCTCGTCGACGCCATCCAGCCGCCGGGTCTCGGGGACCTGGCGGACCTCGGCAGTGTCGCCGTGCTCGGCACCGTCCTGGCGTTCACCCTGATCGCCTCAGCCGAGTCACTGTTCAGCGCCGCGGCGGTGGACCGCATGCATGACGGTCCGCGCACGCAGTACGACAAGGAACTCGTCGCCCAGGGCGTCGGCAACACGGTGTGCGGCGTGCTCGGAGCCCTGCCGATGACCGCGGTCATCGTCCGCAGCTCCGCCAACGTCCAGGCCGGGGCCCGCACTCCGCTCTCGCGGATCCTGCACGGCGCGTGGCTGCTGCTGTTCGCCGTGCTGCTGCCCGCCGCGCTCGGCATCATCCCGCTGGCGGCCCTCGCCGGTGTCCTGGTGCACGCGGGCTTCAAGCTGATACCCGTCAAGGAGATCGTCCCGCTCGCCCGGGCCCACCGGGGCGAGGCCATCGTCCTGGCCACCACGGCCATCGCCATCCTGGTCACGAACATGTTCGAGGGCGTCGTGCTCGGCCTGGTCCTCGCGGTGGTCAAGTCCGCCTGGGACACCTCCCATGTCCACGTGGACCAGCGGGAGCTGCCGGACGGCCGCCTCATCGTGACCCTGACCGGCAACGCCACGTTCCTGAGGCTGCCGCGCATCCTGGAGGCCCTTGAGGCGATGCCCAAGGACCGGCCCATCGAGCTGGACCTGACCGTGGTGCGCCACCTGGACCACGCGTGCCGTACGACGCTGGAGAACTGGGCGTTGCGGCACAACGACAGCGGTACGGAGGCGGTGCGGATGAGGACGCGTCCGGTGGGCGCCGCCGACGCCGATTCCGCCGGCCTCACGGGCGATTCCGAACCCGGACGCGGGGCCGGGCCCGGGCGTGAGCACGAGCCCGCCGAGGCGCAGGCACGGAGCTGACGCGGGGCGGGGCCGCCAACGCCCTCTTCTCTCTTCTCTCTTCTCTCTCACATCCCGTTTCCAGCGATCACCTATGGAGGTTTCACCATGGAGCAGCTCATCAAGCGCATGACGGAAGAGTCCGTGTGGCAGAAGTGGGTCGATGCCAACTCGGCCTCAGGCGGCGCCACGCAGGCCGCGAAGAGCGGTTGCATCAGCGCGGCGCCGAAGAGCGGGTGCATCAGCGCCACCGGCAAGACCGGCTGCATCTCCTGACCCGGTGACCCCGCGGGGCCGCCGCCACGGCCGTCGACGCCATGGCGGCGGCCCCGCCCCCTTGCCCTGTGCCCCTGCCACCCCCGCGCCCCGGAGCCGCCTTGAACCCCATGCCGAGCGCCGACGTCCTGGACCACATCCGCGACATCCCCCTCTACCGCGCGTCCCTGGAACGCGGGGACTTCCCGATCCTGGAGAAGCCGGAGATCGCCCGGGGCTTCCCCGACAACTGGATGACCCCCGAGCTGGCACGTGCCCTGGAGTCGGGCGAGGCCGAGTTCGTGCTGTCCACCGGGACCAACCACGCCCGCATGCAGCTCATCCGGCCGCCGTACTTCCTGCTCCGCTCCTACTACCGGCTGTGGAGCGAGCACCCCGACCTCGGCCCGCTGTGGCACGACGGCGCCCGGCGGATCTCGCTGACCACCGTTCTGGCCACCGAGCACGTCGCCCGCGTCAACTCCCGTAAGCCAGGCGCCACTCCGGGAGAGCGGTGGCTGGACGACCGGACGCTCTACCTCAACCGCCGCCTGGACCCGGCGGAGTGGGAGCGCGCGGAGGTCGAGCGGATGCTCGCGGAGATCCGTGAGGTCAGCGCCGCGCACCCACAGGGCTCGTACCTCCTGGACTGCTCGGGCTACCACCTCGCCCATCTGGTCGCCAAGGTCACCGAGTGGGACCTGTGGGACGGCTTCCCCCGGCCCTCGGGGATCGTCCACGCCTACGAATACACGCCGCTGAACGTCCGCGCCCACCTGCGCGACCGCTTCGACTGCCCCGTCATCGACCTCTTCGGCAGCACGGAGCTGGGGTACCTCTTCTACAGCGACGCGAAGGGCGCCTACCAGCCCTATCTGCACGAGATGAGCGTCGAGTTGATCCCGGTGGAGCCGGGCAGCGGCATCCACAGCCTCATCGTCACCAGTGTCCGCAACCCGTACATGCCGCTGGTCCGCTACCGCTCCGGTGACTGCGTCCGCACCCACGACGGAAGCGCCGACGCGCGGCGGATCGCCTCCTTCTGCGGCCGCGAGAAGGAGCTCCTCGCCACGCCCGACGGCCCTGTCGCCCAGGCCGACCTGGACGCCCGTATCGCCGCCGTGAGCCCGGAGGTCTTCCTCCACCAGCTCCATCTGCTCGGTGACGACCACTGCCGCCTGTGGTTCACGACGTTCGACGGCGCGCCGCTCACCCCCGCCCGGGAGGCCGAACTGTCCGCCTCCGTCGCCGCGTTGACGGGCCGCACCGCCGCCGTGGAGCACCGGAAGCACATTCCCATCGGCCGCTCGGGCAAGTACGCGTGGCTGACCACCCCGGATCCGGCCTGACAGCCCCCCGCCCCCCGGCAGACCCCGCCGAAGCCCTGCCCGACCTCACGCCCCGACAGGACTCCGCCATGCGCCCGACCGCGACACCGCCGGCCCCCGCTCCCCTCTCCGAGGCAGCTCCGACCGCCCAAGAGCTGCTCGGTGAGGCCCTGCACGACGAGGTGGTCCGGCACTTCACCACTCCGAACACCCCGGACGCCGCCCGCGTCACGTACCAGGTCCGCGAATGCCTCCGCTATCTCTACCTCGTCTCGCGGTACCCCGACCGGCTCGGTGGCCTCTTCCTCCCCGTCGAGCAGGACATCGACGAGATCTGGCACTACCTCATCCTCCAGACCCGTGAATACCGGGAGCTGTGCGAACAGCGGCTCCCCGGCGGCCACTTCATCCACCACCGGAGCATCGCGTACGACGCCTACCAGGCGGCACCGGGCCGGGAGAGAGCCGCCGAGGAGGCGCTGCGGTGGGTCCCCCTCTACACCGCGACGTTCGGCCCGTTCGACGAGCACGCCCTGCCCCACTGGACGGTCGTCCGGTTCCTCCACGACGAACTGGGCCTGTCCCTGGCCGAGATCTCCGCCCTGGAGGGCTGACCCCAGACATACGGTATGATCAATCCTGAGCTCGCCGCCGGACATCCGGTGACAGGCCCGGCGTTGGTGGTCCAAGGAAAGGCGCCCCACTTCCTGTGGGGAGATGCAGGTGCAAGGCCTGCCCAGCGCTCGCGACAGACCCCGGTCTCCGTCAAGGAGACCGGGGTCTTCTCCTTTCCCCGCCCGCGACATCCGCTATCGCTTGCGGGTGCATTCCTGGGTGTCGAGAAGTTCCCATTTCCCGTTCTTCTCGATGTGCTCCTCGATGGTGAAATGGTCCTCGTCGATACGCGTGATGTCGCTCTTGATGACCACGCGCTGTGCCGGCTCGCCGAGGACGAAGGATCCGGTGAGGGCGAAATGCCCGTCCTGCCAGCCGGGGGAGGCCGAAGTGCCCTGCATGCCGGCATCGTCGAAGTAGTAGGAGACGAACGAGGCGTCGACCCGGTCCCAGCCGAGCACCCAGCTGCCCCTGACCCTTTCCTTCTTCCGGGGCCGTACGTGGGTCAGATCCAGCTGGTAGTAATGGCCGCCCAGAATGGGACGGACCCGGGCCGTGCGGATCGAGCCCGTGCGGAACACGCAGCGCAGCGACCCGAGCAGGAAGTCCAGTTCATGCATGCGCTCCGACGGCGGCGGCCCGCCCGTGGGCGCCGACCGGGCCACGGCCCTGGACGACGTCGCGCCCAGCAGGACGGCGCCCGCGGCGCTGGTGACCGCTCCGAATGCCGCGCGCCCGCTCCACCGGGAGGAGCTCGCCCGCCGCCGCGCCGGGGAAAATCCGCGCGACGTGAGGAAGCCCCTGTTCTCAGCAGCCATCATTCCCGCCCATCCAGATGTCGACCGTAAGTGGAATCCGTAATACGTAATCCGTAACCCGTACTCAGGTGGCACATCGGAGAAAGATCGCCGCCCCATTGCGATCACATGACCGGATATCAGCACCACGATCGGGTGCGCACGTCCGAAAAACTGCGGGGCACGCCAACGGTCCCCGAAATGTGGGTCATATGGCGCACTGGTGGACGCCATGAGTCGGCGTCTGCGCCTCTCGGTCCGGCGCCCGGTGGTCGATCTTCCCGTTGGGCGGGCGCGGCGAGTCCGGGCTCGGCGGAGGTGCGCGGTGCGGCATAGCCAGAACTCATGGGTGTTTTCCGGCCAAACGAAGATCAAAGTGATGGATCGCCCCAATGGCCTGCCTGCCCCCTGGACCGCCCGGACGGGATCGCTCCGCGACACCGTTTGTTCACGCCCTGCACTAATTGAGGACGCGTTACCTGGCGGTAAGTCTTCATGCGGAGATCACACGCTCTCCACGTCCCTTTTCCGGCAACTCGCTCTCCAGAAGGAGCCGTTACATGGCCACGTCCCGCACCGCACGGTCGACGACGCTCGCCCTCGCCACGGCGGTCGCGGCGCTCACCGTGACCGCCCTCCCCTTCCAGGCGCTGGCCGCCCCCAACGGCTCACGCGCCGCGCTGCCCGCCGTCACCGCGCGCTCCGAGACCCCGGCCCTGCACGACGACGAGGCCGGCGGCGACGCCGACGCGGACGACCCGGCCATCTGGCGCAACGCCGCCGACCCGGACCGCAGCCTGGTCATCGCCACCGCCAAGCAGGGCGGTCTGCGCGTGTACGACCTGGACGCCCGCGAGGTGCAGTCCGTGCCCGCGCCCGCCGCACCGGGCCCGGACCACGCGCCCGGCCGCTTCAACAACGTCGACCTGGTCCACGGCCTGCGCCTCCCCTCGGGCCGCGCCGACCTCGCCGTGACCAGCGACCGCGGCGGCGACCGGCTCCGCTTCCACCGCATCGACGCGAACCGCGCCGGTGGCCCGCTCACCGACGTCACGGACCCCTCCGCCCCGCCCGTCTTCTCCTCCTCCCAGGAGGAGATCGACGATCAGCGCACCGCGTACGGCCTCGCGACCTGGACCGACAAGTCGTCCGGCCGCTCCTACGCCCTGGTGAGCCGCCGGGAGCGGACGAGCGTCGCCCTGCTCGAAATCACCCCCGGCGCCGACGGCAAGGTCGGCTACCGCAAGATCCGCACCATCGACCTGCCCGCCGACTTCCGCCTGCCGAACGGCGCTTCGTGGTCTCCGTGCGGTGAGCCGGGCGAACTCCCGCAGGTCGAGGGCATGGTGGTCGACCCGGCGAACGGCATGCTGTACGCGGGCCAGGAGGACGTCGGCATCTGGCGGATGCGCGCCGACCTGACCGGCACGCCGAAGCTCGTCGACAAGGTCCGTGAGTACGGCGTGCCCGGCACCTACGACGAAGGGACCGAGGAGTGCGTCGCGGGCGCCGACCCCGGGTTCGGCGGCACCCGTCTGACCGCCGATGTCGAAGGGCTGACACTGCTCACGGAGGCGGACGGCGACGGCCATCTCCTCGCTTCGAGCCAGGGCGACGACACCTTCGCCGCCTATGACCGCGAGCTGTCCGACGGCAACGAGTACGAGGGCGGTTTCCGCGTCACCGCGGCGTCCGCCGCCCTCGACGGCTCGGAGGAGTGCGACGGCGCCGCCGCGCTTGCCGCGCCGCTCGGCCGCAAGTACCCGAACGGGCTGCTTGTGGTCCAGGACGGCCATGACGCCCCCGGGGACGCCGAACGTCCCTCCACCAACTTCAAGTTCGTGGACCTGGGTGAGGTGAAGGAGGCCATCGAGGACTGACGAGCCTTGGAGAGGCCACGCGCCACGAGCACGACGAGCGAACTCGGCGATCAGGCGTCGGGTCACCGAAGGGGTCCTTGAGGAGGAATCCCGTGCTGGCCTCGCCCACCGGTGTCAGCCCAGGGCCGGACCGGTCAGCGCCGCAGGCTCACCCGCTTTGACCGGGCCGTGGCGACGAGTTCGGGGACCGTGGCCAGTTTGACGCGGGGGCGGTCCTCCTCCTTGCCCCGGGCGATCTCGGTCCGCTCGATCGCGGCCAGGCCACGGGCGTCGACCACGTGCCGGCTGCGGCGGCGGGCCAGGCGGTGGAAGGCCCGCGTCGTGTGGTGCGGCGCGGGCAGCGTTCCGGCTACCGCGTCGGCCAGGAGCGTCGATACCGTCTCGGCGGCGCAGGTGCGGTTGGCGCCGATGCCGCCGGTGGGCCCGCGCTTGATCCAGCCCACGACGTAGGTACCCGGCTGCCCGGTGACCCGGCCGCCCTCGTGCGGCACCGTCCCCGTGCTCTCGTCGAAGGGCAGCCCCGCGACGGGCACGCCCCGGTACCCGATCGCGCGCAGCATCAGGCCCGCGCGCAGGGTCCGCTCCCCCGCGCCGGACGCGACGCGCACGGCCTCCACGCGGCCCTCGCCGAGCACTTCGCGGGGCTCGCAGTAGAAGCGCAGCACGATGCGGCGGCCGGGCTCCGGCGGAGCCTCCCAGTCCGGCTGTCGTCGCGCGACGCCGCGCAGGACGGCCGCCTTGCCCTGCGGGGCCGCCTCGTCGACAGCGGCGGCGATCCGCGGGTCATGGTCGTCGACGACCAGTTCGACGCCCGGCACATGCTTCAGGGCGAGCAGTTCGGACGTGGTGTACGCGGCGTCTTCGGGCCCGCGGCGCGCGAGCAGGACCACCTCGCGGACCTTGCTGTCACGCAACGCCGCCAGGGCGTGGTCGGCGATGTCGGTACGGGCCAGCGCCTCGGGGTCGGTGAGCAGGATGCGGGCCACGTCGAGGGCGACGTTGCCGTTGCCGACCACGACGACGCGCTCCGCCGACAGGTCGACGGCGTCCTCCGCCGCGTCCGGATGGGCGTTGTACCAGGCGACGAAGGCGCTCGCGGAGACGCTTCCGGCCAGCTCCTCGCCCGGGATGGACAGGCGGCGGCCGGCGGACGCCCCGACGGCGTATATCACCGCGTCGTGGTGGGCGGCTATCTCCTGCGGGGTGACGTCGGTGCCGACGTCGAGCCCGAGGTGCATCCGCACTCTCGGGTGCGCGTGGAAGCGGGCGAAGGTGTCGCCGACCTTCTTCGTCGCGGGGTGGTCGGGCGCCACGCCGTAGCGTATGAGACCGCCGGCCACGGGCAGCCGGTCGATCAGAGTGATTTCGGCGCTGGTGTGCAGCAGCAGGTCCTGCGCGGCGTACATGCCGGCCGGGCCGGTGCCGACGACGGCGACCTTGAGCGGGGCGAAGTCCGCGGGCAGGACGCGCGGGAACTCCGGCTCGCCCCAGGCGTGGAAGTTCGGCCCCTCGGGCTCGGGTCCGGGCGCCTCGGCTTCTTCGTAGTACGCCGCGTTGATGGCGGCGTACTCCTGCTGGGCGGCGGGCAGGCGATCCACCGGGAAGATCGCTTCGACCGGGCAGGCGTCGGCGCAGGCGCCGCAGCCGATGCAGGTCCGGGGGTCGATGTGCAGCATCTCCGTGCTGCCGAACGCCCGTTCCTGCGGCGTGGGATGGATGCAGTTGACCGGGCACACGGCGACGCAGGTGGCGTCGTTGCAACAGGTCTGGGTGATGGCGTAGGTCATGTTCGGGGACTCAGCTCGAATCGGCTCGGGTCGGCGGATCTGCTCATGTGCCGGTCAGATGAGGTGGGCGCGCTTGTAGAAGACCAGCGCCGGTTTGGTGAGCAGGCCGCACGAGGCGAGGAACTCCATGAGGCCGGCGCAGCTGGAGCGCATCATGGACTTGTGGTGTTCGTTGGCCTTCGCCTCGGCGAGGGCACGCTCCGCGTCGAGCCCGGCGTTCGCGTACACCTCGCGGTTCACCATGCTGGTGACGATGACGTACGACGCGATGGCGATCACCAGGGCGTTGATCCGGCGGCGCACCCGGCCCGCGCCCGCGAGGCGCTTGCGCGTCTGGTCGCGGGCGAACTTCATGTGCCGTGATTCCTCGACGACATGGATGTTGTTGATGGTGCGGACGAACGGCGCGACCCGCTCGTCGCGCATCCAGTCGCGCTGCATGACGTCGAGCACCTCTTCGGCCACGAGGATCGCGGCGTAGGCGGCCTCCCCGAAGGCAACCGACTTGAAGACCCTGCCCAGTTCGACGGCGAGGCGGTGCGGCCGGTAGGGGGGCGCGCCGAGCTTCGCCGCGCCGCGGGCGAACATGATCGAGTGGCGGCACTCCTCGGCGATCTCGGTGAGCGCCCACTGGACCTCGGCGCTGGTCGGGTCCTTCGCGTAGACGTCGCGCAGCACCATCTGCTGGAGGATCATCTCGAACCATATGCCGGTACTGGCGACCGAGGCGGCTTCCTGGCGGGTCAGCTCCTTGCGCTGCTCCTCGGTCATCTCCCGCCAGTACGCGGTGCCGTAGAGCGTGCTCCACTCCGGGCTCGCGCCGTGGCAGTCGCGGTCCAGCGGGGTGTCCCAGTCGACCTCGGTGGCCGGGTCGTACGCCAGGACGGCGGCCGAGTCGAGCAGCCGCCGGGCGATGTCGCCCTCCGGGGAGTGGTCTTGTGTGCTCGGCCGAACAGTGCTGCGTGCCATGGAGCTGCTCCTTGACTCGGACGTCAGGGCAAGGCCCGCGGCGGCGCCACGCGCGGCACGCCACGACCCCCTTGTTAGACAGACGGTATAACAAGGGGGTCGGGTAGGCCTACCCCCGAGTAAGCGCGAACGGGGGCGCGGGCGATGGCTACGAACGCCGGGCTACGAGCGGCTCAACTGCTCGGCGGCGGGCGTCCACCGGATCCGCGTACTGCACGCGGAGACGACGAGCGCCGACGCGGCGACAGCGGCGAAGCCCCACACCAGGCTGCTCGCGTTGGCGATGAAGCCGATCAGCGGCGGCCCCGCCAGCAGGCCCGTGGTCCCCATGGCGGCGACGAGCGTCAGCGAGTCCGAACCCTGCCCCGCCGCCGCCACGTAGACGCACGGGGTGACGGCCGCGATGCCGAGGCCGACACAGGCGAAGCCGAGCAGCGCCGGCACCAGGCCGCCGCTGAGCAGGGCGAGGATCAGGCCCGCGCCCGCCAGCACGCTTCCGGTCAGGACGACGCGGCCGTCGCCCCAGCGGCTGCGCCAGCCGTCGGCGAAGAGGCGGGCGACGACCATCATTCCGGAGACGACGGCGATGCCGAGGGGCGCCAGCTCCGCGGACGCCTCGGCGACGTCCTCCAGATACAGCGCCGACCAGTCGTTCATGGCGCCCTCGGTGACCGTGCCGAACGCCATCGCGACGCACATCCACAGCGTCATGCGGGAGGGGACGGCCCACTTCCCGGCGCGCTTCTTCTCCTTCGCCGCGGACGGCTCCGGCAGCTGCCCCTCCGCCAGCAGCCCGGTCCTCGCGCACACCACCAGCAGGAGCAGGACCGCGGCGGCCGCGGCGAAGTGCACGGCGACCGCCGAGGTGAGCGCGTTCATGCCGGAGGCGAGCAGCGCGGCGAGCAGGGAGCCACCGCTGAAGGTGGCGTGCAGCCGGGCCATGGCGTTGCGCTCGAACCGAGCCTCCAGGGCGGCGCCTTGGGCGTTCATGGCGACATTCAGGCAACCCACGAGCACTCCGTCGACGCACATGACGAGCAGCGCGAGGGGGTAGTTCGGCGCGGCGGCCAGCGCCGGGAGCACCAGTGCGAGACAGAGCGCCGACAACAACGCGAGGCGCTGCGAGCCGAGGCGCCGCATCAACGCCGCCACCAGGGGGAACGACACCGCCGCTCCGACGCCGGCGGCCATCAGCAGGACGCCGACCTCCGCCGCCGTCAGGCCGAGGTCGTCCTTGAGGGCGGGGATCCGCGACGCCCAGGTGGCGTACTGGAACCCGAGCGAGCAGAACAGGGCCGCGATCGCCAACTGGGCCCGGTGGAAAGGATCACGCACGCGCAGCACCCGCATCAGCCCACTTCTTTGTTTCTGTGCGCGGCGCCGGCGCGGCCGGCACCGCCTTGGACATGTACACAGCCGTCGGGCCGTATCCGGCCGGGGAGACGTGACCGGGTGTGAAGCCCCGGGCCGCCCAGAACGTCTCGCTGCCGCCGACGGCCACCAGCGAGAGCTGCTCGTAGCCGTGCGAACGGGCAACCGCCGTCAGGTGGTTGAGCAGATGCCGGGCGAGACCGCGGTGCCTCAGGTCCGGTGCGACGACGATGTCGTGCAGATGCAGATTGCGGGACGGGAGCGCGGGCCTCGTCTCGGTGGTCGCGCGCAGGTCCGGGTAGGCGGACTCCGGGTAGGGCAGCGCCAGCAGATAGCCCGCGAGGCGCCCGCCCAGGTCGAGTGCGTAGCAGGTGGCCGGTGACGCGTGTGCCTTCGACTTCAGCGCGGCGCGCCCCTCGGACAGGCCGAGGCGGCTGTAGGCGCGGAACTCCAGGGCGACGATGCCGTCCCAGTCCCGGTCGGCGATGTGGCGTATCCGTATCTCGTCGTGGTTCACGATCTCGTGGTCCGTGATCTCGTGGTTCACGCGTCGCCGCCGTCTATCCAGGTGTACGGAAGCGGGCTGAAGCCGTTGAAGCCCTGCGTCATGTAGCTGGTCGCGTACGCGCCGCTGGACAGGACCCACACCGGATCGCCCGAGGCCAGCGCCTTGGGCACCGGGATCAGGCCGTGCTCGTGCGAGAAGGCGTCGTCGCTGTCGCAGGTGGGGCCGGCCACCACGGCAGGGACGGACTCGGCGTCGCGGTGCGAGGGGAAGACGAGGCGGTACTGCAACTGATCCATCTCGTAGAGGCCGTTGAACTTGCCGCAGCTCAGATACAGCCAGTACTGGCGCTCGCCGTCGGGTCCGCGCCGTGCGGACAGCCGGGAGACATGGGCGCGGATGGCGCCGTGGTCGGCGATGAGATAGCGCCCCGGTTCGACGACGAAGCCGAGCCGGTGGCCCGGGATCTCCCCCAGGCGCGCCATGCCTTCGCGGATCACCGCGAAGATCTTGTCCATCGGCGGGTCGAGCGCTCTGCCGTGCTTGTCGCGGTAGCCCAGCGCGGGCAGGCCGCCGCCCAGGTTGACGTGGTCGAGCGGGATGCCGCGCCGGTGGAGGGCTTCGAGGACGCCCGCGATGCGGTCGAAGGCGTCGCGCCAGGCGTCGGCCGTCATCTGCTGGGAGCCGACGTGAACGGACAGGCCCGCAGGGGTCAACCCGAGGTCACGGGCCCTTTCCAGCACGGCGACGGCGTCGGCGGGCGGGCATCCGTACTTGTTGCTCAGCCCCCACAGGGCGCCCTCCCCGGTGGTCGCGAGGCGGCAGAACACCCGGGCGCCGGGGGCGTGTTCCGCGATCGCGGTCACGTCCTCCAGGCTGTCGGTCGCGAAGAGCGTGATGCCGAGGCGGTGCGCGTCCGCGATGTTCTGGTCGGACTTGACGGTGTTGCCGTAGTGCATCCTGGCGACCGGAAAGCCGGCGCTCAGGGCCTGCTCCACCTCGCGGGGGCTCGCCGCGTCGGCACCGGAGCCGCGCGCGGCCAGGCGGGCGAGGACCTCGTCGACCGGGCAGGCCTTCATGGCGAACCGCACGTCCACGCCCGGCAGTTCGCGGCGCAGCGTCTCATAGCGCTCCTCGATGCCGGGGAGGTCGAAGACGATCTGGTCCTCGGCGGCGGCCGCCAGGGCGTCGAGGAGGGACGCGGATTCTTCGGTGCGCGCGGCCCGGTGGGTCATCGTGGCGCTCACGTCGGCCGCCCCGCCACCACAGGCAGGAGCGGTCCGGCTTCCCTGCTCGCCCGCATCAGGGGTGCCCACGCCTCGGTCAGCAGAGCGAAGTCCTCGATGTCGCTCCGCGCCTCGTCCAGGAGGCGCTCGCGGCGGGTGGCGAGGATGTCGGCGAACTGCGCGTATCTGCCGCCGAGTCTGCGGTAGGCGGCATCGACGCGGTCCAGGCGGTGGACGTTCTCGGAGCGGTCGAGTGCGGCGCTCTCCCTGGCGAGCGCGCTGATGACGGAGGCCCGGACGTGGCCCTGGCCGTCCAGGAGCGTCTCCCCGGCGGCGGTCATCCGCTCGTAGACGTGGTTGAAGTAGAGCATCGACAGGAAGAACTTGACGAAGCGCGTCTGGTACGCGATGAAGCCCGCGTCGGTCCGGCGTTCCGCGGTGTAGAAGTTGACGATGTTGCGGTTGTGCAGGACGCCGGGCAGCGCGGCGTCGTAAACCAGATGGATGAGGAAGTAGTCGCTGCCGATGGTGTCGGTGGCGGGCGGCAGCGGCACGCGTTCGTGCACGCCGTGGAAGCTGATGTTGCACATGTCGACGCGCATGGGGTCGACCAGGGTCAGCGTCGCGCGGTCACCGGTGAACGGCTCCGAACCGGCGCCGCGGAAGGAGTCGTCGACGAGTTCCCGCTTCTGCTCGTCGGACCAGTGGCCCGGCGCCCAGAGGCTGACCACGTCGTAGTAGACCTCGGGGTCGAGCCCCCGTATCTCACCGATGTCCACGGACAGTTCCCCCACGAAGGAACTGCCCACCATGGCCACGCGTTTGTCGGCGTGACGCTCGTCGAGTGCCGTCTCGACGGGGCCGCGCGCCGCGTCGGCCGCGCGCTTGCCGAGCGACATCAGCTCGTGGTGGACGGGGAAGACGGGCGTGCCGTCGACGGTCTGGTACCGGCTGTCGGAGTCCCTGCGGTGGACGGACTCGCAGCCGAGCGCGGCGGCGATGAGGAAGGCGCGGTTGGTGCACGCGCCGTAGGAGAGCCCGGCCGGGAGCATCAGCTCCAGCATCAGTTCGGGCTTGGCGACCTCGGCCCGGCCGATCACCTGGCGCAGGAAGTCACGCTGCTGCGGCTCGCCGAGGTGGTGCGTGACGACGTGCGGCACCGCGCCCAGCGCGCGGACGGCCTCGGCGTGCGCGGCGAAGGTGTCCGGCTCGGAGGAGTCGAGGATCAGCAGGTGGACCTCGACGTCGAAGTGCGCGGCGGCGTAGGCCGCTTCGCCGCCGATCGCGGCGATCGTCTCCGGGCAGGCCCGGTTGGTGGGGAGGGTCAGGCAGATGCGGCGCATGCGGCTTCCCCGATCGGCTGGTCGAAGTCCTGACCGGTCCAGGAGGTGAGGCCCAGCAGCTTCTCGCCCAGTTCGCTCAGCGTCGCGGTGCCGTAGCGCAGGGACTCGTGCTTGTCGCGGTCCCCGAGGAGCGTGGCGTTCCAGTCCGGCGTGGCGAGGGTGCGCCAGGAGTCGACCCGGGAGCGGCGCAGCTCCTCGTGGGACTCCAGGGCGGGCATCATCGAGAGGTACTGGACGGCGCGGACGCCGTCGGCGGAGGTGTTGGGGGCCACGCCGTGGGCGAGCAGGCCGTTCCAGATCAGCAGGTCGCCCGCCTCCAGCTCGGGCCGTACGACGGGCATCTCGTCCCGGTCGATCGCGGGGCGGATCGGGTCGCGGCCGTCCGGCTGGAGGGCCTTCCACCGGTCGAAGCGGCGGAACAGCTCGGGGCAGCACTGGAAGCCGCCGTGCTCGTCGTGGGTGTCGTCCAGGGCGATGATCCCCTGCACGCGCTGGGGCAGCACGCCGAGGGTGGTGTCGACGTCCCAGTGGAGGTTGATGTCGAAGCCGCGCTCGGTGGGGGCGATCAGGGAGCGGGAGCGGTTCTTGACGTTGGGGGGATTGAGGTTGAGCCGGTCCAGGGTGACCCAGAGCTCTTCACAGTCCCATACGTCGGTGAAGGCGTCGTAGACCCGCTGCGTCTGCCGGCTGTCCCAGATGAGCTGGTGGTGGTAGGCCTCGACGAAGCCGTAGACGTGCAGCTCGCGGTCGAGGTCCGAGCGGAACTCCCGCTCCTCGTACCAGGTCTCGGGGCGGCCCCGGTCGAGCCCCTGGAACTCCCAGGCGAAGTCGAGGAGGTCCTTGGCCGCCTCGGCGGGGATCGCCTGCTTCACGACGACGTAGCCGTACGTCTGCCAGAAGGCGAAGTCCTCCTCGGACAGGACCTTGAGCGGCCGGGTCTTCTTCAGGTCCCGCAGTTGGGTCTGCGCCAGGTACGTGTCGCCGTCGGAGCTGAAGTAGGGGACGGCACTGGGGGCTCGATGGAGGTAGCGGTCGGACGCTGGCATGGCGTGCTCCAAGGTTGGTCTGTTCCGGGGCGGGCACGGCGGCGGAGGGCTTCATCCCCCGGGAGGTCTCCGCGCCGGGCCGGCGGGCCGCTTCAGGTCGGCCGGGGCAGCGGGTGTCACATCCGCCCCACGTCGAACTTGCGTACCATCAAAATGGACTAGACCAACGACCCCTGTCAACAATTGACTTGGGCGCCTTGTAGAGCAAAACGCGGATATTTGCCCCTGGTTCACACGCCCGTCACGTCAGGACGGAGCCCGAGTCGCCCCGCCAACCCCCCTGCCAGACACGGAAGTTGGCCGCCCACAACTGGCATCCCCGTGCATTGACGCCGCGCGAGGCCCGGTTCAGGGTGTTGCCCACACCGAACCCGCGCGCCAAGGAAAGGCCTCTCATGCGAAGACGTGTCTTTGTCCGTGGAATCGCCACCACCGGAGCGGGACTGGCCGTGCCCGCGGCCCTGACCGGCACGGCCGCCACGGCGGCGCCCCGTTCCGCGTCGGCCGCCGCGACCTGGCGGGAAGTGCCCGCCCCCGGCGGGCAACCGGCCTCGCGCCTTTACGGCGTGGCGGCCGCGGGAGCCGACCTGGCCTGGGCCGTCGGCACCCAGGGCCTCGACAACACCAGTGACGGCACCGCCATCGCCCTGAGCTGGGACGGCACCGCCTGGACGCCGACCGACCTGTCCCACCTGACGTACGCCACGCTGCGGTCCGTCGCCGTCAGCCCCTCGGGTGGGGCGGCCTGGGCAGTCGGCACCGACACCGCGGGGCACGACCAGCTCCTCACCTGGGACGGCACGACCTGGCGGGAGACCTCGTTCCCGGGGCGCGGCGAGGCGGGGACGCAGGTGACGGATGTGGCCGCCGGGCCGGACGGCCGCTTCTGGGCGTCGGGGCGGCACGGCGGCCGGGCGGGGCTGCTGAAGGGCGACGGCAAGGCGTGGCGCTGGTGCCGGCCACTGCCGGACGAGGCCGCGCCCACGCCGGCCGGCGTGCATGTCACGCCCGGCGGGGAGGTGTGGGTCTTCGGCGACGTCATCGCCCGCTGGGACGGCGCCTGGACGGTGATCCCCCGCCTGCTCGGCATCCGCGCGTCGGTCTCCGGCCTGCTGCCGGTCGCCCACGACGACATCTGGCTGACGGGGTGGGCGTACGGGATCGGGGGGCCGGCGGGCAAGCCGCCGGGGGTCCGTCTCGAGCACTGGGACGGCACGAAGTGGAACGACGTGAAGGCGCCGTTCGGCGTCGGTATGTTGACCTCGATCGTCGGGGACGCGGACGGCAGGCCCGACCGGATCTCGGGCTGGGACTTCTGGGACCAGAAGCGGGCCCACTACCTGCGCTGGGACGGCACGGCGTGGGTGAGCGAGCGGGGCCCGGAGACGCCTTCCGTGGCCCTGCCGGTGGCGCTCGCGCGGATCCCCGGCACGGACGGCGGCCTGTGGTCGGTGGGCACGACCTCCTTCTATCCGTACCCCCCGGCCCAGAACCGCGTCGAACGCTTCGGCTGAGCCGGGGCCGGGAACCGGGAGCTCAGCCGCTCCCGGCCGCGCCCGGCGGCCGGGGGCCCAGCGGGGTGTCGGCGTGCAGGTGGGGGAAGGTGCCGGCCCCCCCTCCTGGCACAGCGGGTCGGTACCACCACGCGGCGACCGCCACCCCGCAACTGCCGGACAGCGGCGCCCGCACCGGTCCCACCGCCGTGAACTGCCCGGCCCAGCGGCCCCCGTCAGACCCGACGGGGGCCGCCAGACCCGGCAGCCTCAGCAGGCCGGGGCGGGCCCGGCCGCCCCCGTCACCCCCCGCTCACTCGTCGATCGCCGCGCCGAACCCCGCACCCGTGCCCGGTGCGCCCAGTGACGACGCGCCGTATGTCCAGGAACCCGACGCGACGACGCCGCCCGAGCCGGCCGACAGGACCCACACCACGCCGTCGCCGGCGTTTTCGCCCGGCGCGGCCGCGAGGAGACCGAAGCGGCCGTCCTTGTTCGGGTCCGTGAGCCGTACCTGCGCGCCCCACTTGTCGCCCTTCTCGGCCACGCCCGGGATGTCCGCGGAGTTCTGGTCCCACGACTTGGCGCCGGTCGCCGTCAGGCCGTTCTCCGAACCGCGCAGCACCCAGGCCGCGCCCGCGTCGGCGACGGTGCCGATGTCCTCGCCGGGCGCGCCGATCGCCACGTCCGCGTAACCGTCGCCGTTGGTGTCCGCGACGGACAGGTCCGCGCCCCAGCCGTCACCGCGCTCGGCGGTGCCGGGCACGCCGGTGGAGTCCTGCGTCCACCACTTGGCCTCCTCGCCGAGGCCGTCCGCGGTGCCGTAGCGCACGCCGACCAGACCGCCCGTCATGGTCTCGCCGCCGTCGTCCGGCGAGGCCGGCTCGCCGGTCACCAGGTCGTCGTAGCCGTCGTTGTTGATGTCGCCGGAGGCCGCCGCCGGTCCACCGCGCAGCTCACCCTTGTACGTGAGTGCGTCCGCGCTCCCCGCGAAGTGCACGGACCAGCCGTGCCCCGGCTCCTCGGGCCCCGCGGTCACGCCGGAGACGACGAGGTCGGCGTAGCCGTTGTCGTCGTAGTCGCCGGTGGTGAGGGACTTCGGCAGGATGTCGCGCTCCTGGGCTGCCGCGCCGAGCCGCTGGGTGTCCTGGCGGCGCAGCGGGGCCTCGCCGGGCTGCGGCGAGGCGTCGTACACGAAGAGGTGCAGGTCGTCACGGTCCAGGACGGCGAGCACGTCACCCGGCGTGTCGCCGGTGAGGTGCGCCGCGGCGAGGCCCTCGCCGAACCGCTCGCCCTGGGTGGGCTCCTGCGCCTCGAGCCAGTCGCTCGCCGAGCCGCTGAGCCCGTCCTTCGAGCCCCACAGGATCGCGACGCCACCGGCGTCCGCCCGGTCGCCGAGGTCCTCACCCGGGATACCGACGACCGCGTCGTCGTAACCGTCGGCGTCCAGGTCGCCCGTGGCGACGGCCTTGCCGAAGGCGTCGCCCGCCTCGGCGGCGCCGGCGACCCCGGACGTCGACTGGCTGAACCGGTCGACGTCGGTCGTGCCGATGCCTCTGGTCGAGCCGTACTGGACCGTGACGAGTCCTGCGCCCTTCTGACCGCTGACCGTCGCGCCCGGAGCGCCGACCAGCACGTCCTCGTATCCGTCGCCGTTGAAGTCGCTGTTGCGGTCGTCGGCGTGCGTACCCCCAGGGGTGCCGGCGAAGGCGGAGGGGGCGGCGGCGATACCGGCCCCGGTCAGCAGAAGGAACGATGCCGCGGCGAGGGCGGCCGAACGGTTCTTGCGCACGAGCGGCTCCTGTAAGGAAGGTGGCCGGGCAGGCGCGGGGGTGTCCGGAAAGGGCCCGTTCCTTGTCCGGCGCCCTGTTCGACACGGCATGAGGCACAAGGGTTGTACGGGAGTTCACCGCCGGCCGGGCCACTCGGTCGCCCCCTCCGGGCGGTCGCCTCCCCCGATCATCCGCGACATCCCCCGCTTGGTCCATGCGCGCGGCGTGCAACCCCGTTGCAACGTGCCGAGGGGCAGGCTCGTCCCATGGACCGCCATGAGAGCAAGGACGACACCGCCCGCGTGGAGCTGACGCCCGCCGCGGCCGACCTGCTGCGGCTACTGCGTGACGAGCACGGGCCGCTGATGTTCCATCAGTCGGGCGGCTGCTGCGACGGCAGCGCGCCCATGTGCTACCCCGACGGGGAGTTCCGTACCGGCGATTCGGACGTACTGCTCGCGTCGCTCCCCGTCGAAGGCGTGCCGGAGCCCATACCCTTCTGGATGTCCAAGAGCCAGTACGAAGCATGGAGCCACACCCGGCTGATCGTGGACGTGGTGCCCGGGCGCGGCAGCGGCTTCTCGCTGGAGGCTCCGGAAGGCGTCCGTTTCCTGATCCGTTCCCGGCTGGTCACGGCCTGACCACCGCCCTCTGGTGAACTCCGCTGACCGCTGGGACAGTTGACGCCCGGCCGACCCCAGGGGGAATCTGTGACACGGCAGAGACGGCAGACACTGCACGGCGGACGGTTCAGAACGGCCCTCGCCCTCATCTCGACGCTCGGCACGCTGGCCGGTGCGGCTCTCATGGGAGCGGCACCGGCCGGCGGCGCCGAGGACGACACCCGGCGGGCGGCGGCCACGCGGATCGCGCCGGGGGTGGAGTACCGGTACTTCGACGTCCCGGCCTCGCGCGGCACCGCCCGCGCCCATGTGCTCGACGTCGACCTGCGTGATCCGCGCACCGCCGTCGGCCTGCTGTACCCGGGCAAGGTCGCCGCGCGCTCGCCCGTCTCGGCCCTCGCGGACGGGGCGGGCGCGGTCGGCGGGATCAACGGCGACTTCTTCAACATCACCGAGACGCAGCACCCCGGCGTCGAGGCGACCGGCGCGCCCGTCGGGCCGGCGATCGCGAGCGGCCGCGCGCTGAAGGCCGCCGTGCCGAACGGGCAGCGCTTCGGCCCCGCCATGCCGCCGGGCATCACGACCGAGGCCGTCCTCGGGGTGGGCGTGGACCGCAGGGCCCGCCTGGACAGGCTCACGCTCGACGGTGTGCTGCGCACCCGGGACGCCCGGCTCCGGCTGGGCGGGCTGAACCAGTACGCGCTGCCGGTGGATTCCGTCGGCGCGTTCACCAGCGACTGGGGCGCCGTCTCGCGGGTGCGCGCGACGTGCGGCACGGACACGAGCCGGGGCGCGCCGTGCAGTACGGACACGCACGAGGTGACGGTCCGCCACGGGCGTGTCGTGGCCTCGGCCGACACGCCGGGCAGCGGCCCGATCGCCGGTGACAGCACGGTCCTGGTCGGCCGTGAGGCGGGCGCGCAGCAGCTGCGGAAGCTGTCGACGGGCGACCGCGTGCAGGTCAGGCACCGCCTGGTGGCCGCCGAGTCCCGCATTCCGTTCCGTTTCGCGCTCGGCGGCTACCCCGTGCTGCGGGACGGCGCGCCGCTGCCTGGCCTGGACTCCACCACCTCGGCGGTGCGGACGGCCGCCGGGATCGCCGACGGCGGCCGGCGCCTGGTGCTGCTCTCACTGGACGGCTCCCCCGAGTTCCGTACGGGCCTGACGATCGCCGAAGTGGCACGGACGCTGCGCGGACTGGGTGCCGAGGACGGTTTCAGCCTGGACGGCGGGGGCTCCTCCACGCTGGTCTCGTCCACGTCCACGCTGGTCGCGCGGGCGCCGGGCGCCGACGCCGTGACCGTGCGCAACAACCCCAGCGGTGGGGTGGAGCGCCCGGTGCCCAACGGCATCGGCGTGTTCTCCCGGACGTGACAGGAGCGGCCCGGCGGTTCACCGTGTGTCCCGCACCGCCACCAGGCCGTTGAAGACACCCACGTACGCCGTTCCGTCGGGGCCGAGCGTCACGGGCGCCCAGTTGTTGTCGTACGCGACACCCGTGCCGGCGAGTCGCTTCCACCGGGTCTCGCCGGTGCGGAAGTCGACGGCGGTCAGGTACCAGGCGTCGACACCGAGGCTGCTGGGCTCCTTCGTGTAGAAGTACAGCAGGCCGTTGGCCGTGGAGAGTTTGGGCACCGTGGAGGGGGCGCGCACGTCGCTCTCCCACACCGTGTCGCAGCCGCTGCCGTCCTCGCGTACGTCGATCCTGGTGGCGCCGCCGACGACGCTGCGGCCGAGGGTGAGCGAGGTGATGTTCTCGTAGCCATAGTTGTTCTCGACGATCAGGCTGTCGCCCCAGGAGATCAGGGAGTTGTCGGTGGTCGACGCGCCGGAGCCGAAGACGGGGATCTCGCAGACGAGCCGCCGCCCGCCGGGCACGTCGGCGCCGCGCCGGTAGACGAGGACGTTCATGCGGTCGTCGGCGTTGTCGGTGATCGCCACGTAGTCGTCGCGTGCGCCGAAGAGGTCGGGGGTGGTGCCCGAGCCCTGGTTCACGGAGCCCGGCTTGGTGCCGGTGCCGCGGTCGTACGTCTCGCGCCAGACGATCTCGGGCGTGCCGTCCGGGGCGGCCCGGAAGCTGTAGAGGGCGTGGTCGGAGACGATCGATACACCGTCCTCGGCGACGGAGAAGGAGTTCTGGATCTCCTCGCCGTCGAGCCGGATGGAGCGAATGGCGCCGGTGGCCGGGTCGACGGTGCCGACACGGCCCTGCCGTGTCACCCACCAGATGCGCCCGTCCCAGTCCGGCATCACGGAGGTGACCGGGTCACATTCGCCACTGGGGTAGAGATTTGACCAGGTCACGCAGTCGTGCGGAACGTGCGCCGTCAGGTCCCACTCCTTGTCGACGACGAAGCGCCAGTCGCCCTCGGCCGTCCGCTCGTGGGCGAGCCGGATGACGTGCTGGCGGGAGTCGGCGAGGACGAGGCGGTCCTTGTCGTCGAGGTAGGAGTAGGCGCCGCCGGAGGTGTCCTTGAAGATCTTGGAGAAGTCGAGCCGGGTGATGGCCTCGACGGTCGAGGGCCGTTGCGGCAGTTTGTACTCGGCGAGCGTGTCGAGCGTCTTGGGGTCGAGCAGTTTGACCAGGAAGCCGGTGAAGGTGCCGCAGACGGTGACGATCCGTCCGTCGCGGTCGAAGGTGACGGTCGCGCACTCGCCGCCGAGGGCCGCCATCTTCTCGCTGTCGGCCTCGGGCCGCTTCCCCAGGGGGCCGCTCCAGGGGTACGTTCCGCTGCCCGCGGCGTCGGCGTGCATGCCGCTGCGGCCGTTGGCGGCGAGGTGGGGGTGCTGGGGCGGCGGGGTGCCTGGCAGCGGCCGGGCGGCCGCGGGCGCCCCCTCGTAACTCTTGACGAGCCGGTGTCCGGGCGCCTTGGGGATGTCGTCGGCGCGGGCGGGGCCGGGGGCGGCGAGGGTGGCCGCGACGGCGGTCACCGTCACGGCCAGGGCGAGGGCGGTGCGCGGGATGCTCCGGGACATGCGTGGCATGCGCCGAAGCTAGGACCACCCGCTCGAAGTGTCCATGAAACAGCGTCAGTTGCTCATGAAAACGGCTCGGTTGTTCATGACGCCGCAAGGAACGCTCACGGCTGGAGCCCGCTGACGATGTGGGCGGTGGCCGTCAGGCCGTCGTGGATGGTCGGCGCCATGCTGGTGCTCGCCAGGTAGAACCCGAGCAGGGCGCAGACGATGGCGTGGGAGATCTTCAGCGCGCCGTTGCGCAGAAAGACCACCGCCAGGATGAGCAGCAACAGCACCACAGAGATCGAGACAGCCATGGAACCTCCTCCGCCACGCGACACCGCGGCTCTCGGCCGTCAGTGTCGCGTAACGGAGGGTGCGTCCGGGCCTCTGACCTGTGCTCCGAACGGGTGTTACTTGTCAGCGGCCGTGGGCGTCGAGGAAGGCCGCCAGCCCCGCGAGGTCGTCGGTGTTGAGGTGATCGACGCCGGCGGCGAGCAGTTCCGCCCACACCGCGTCGCGCTGCGGACCGGGCAGATCGGGCGTCGCCCAGAAACGGACACGCTGCCCGCGCGCGTGCGCGGTGGAGACGATGCCGCGCAGCTTGTCGCGCTCGGCGGCGGGCATGGGTCCCGCGCCCCGCCAGCCGAAGTTGAGCGACCAGTTGTCGCTGATGAGCGGGATCAGGGAGGCGGGCGCCGGGGTCCCGAGGTCGGCGAGACGCCCGTCGTAGAAGGCGTACCGGACCCGCTGCGCCTCCATCGGGGCACGGGCCGCGCGGTGCCCGGAGACGACCGCCGTGACCGCGGAGCGGCGCACCTTCCCGTGGACGTATGAGGTGAACAGGTGGCGGTAGGGCCGCAGATGGCGGTGGAGCTCGGCGTACGTGGACGCGCCCTCGGTCTTGATGTCGATCAGGAGCTGGAAGGGGGTGCGGTGGTGCCCCCGGTACACGGAGCCGTGGTGGGCACGGACACGGGCGGCCAGCGGGTCGAGGTAGAGGGATTCGAGGGTGCGGGCGGGGTCGAGGTCCACGGGGTCGTGGGCGACGAGGAGTTGTCCGTCGACGAGGTAGATGTCGGCCTCGACGCTGCCGAAGCGGTGGTCGAGTGCGTCGAGGAGGGGCCTGGGGTGTTCGTAGTCGTTGTGCGCGTGGGCGCGGATGAGGGGGCGGGGACGCGGATGCCGGCCGCGCTCGTCCGCGCGTGCCTGGGCGGGTATCGCGATGCTGCCGGCAAGGGCGGCACCGAGGGCGGCCAGGGCTCTGCGACGGCTGGTGAGGGCCATGTCTTCCTCCGGGACGGTGTGACCGAAGTGAGCAGTGAGTACGAATCCTGCCCCACGCGACGAAACAACAGACGTCCACGCCCCGTCAGGGGTGCGAGGAACTGCGCGCCAAGCCACCTCCGACCCGCACCCCGCGAACCACACCACCCACGCAACCCCCGCCCCCGGTCAGGGGCGCGAGGAACTGCGCGATCAGCCACTCACAACCCGCACCCCGCAACCAACCCCCACCGCACCCCCCTACCCGGCCACCTCACCCCACCCCACCGTGCGATCACACCACCGCTCAAGCAGCACCCGGTCATGCCCCACGGCCAACAACCCCGCCCCCGACTCCGCCCGATACTCCTCCACGACGTGGACCAACGCCGCCGTCGTGGAAGCATCCAGCATCGCCGTCATCTCGTCACAGATCAGCCACCGCGGGCGCAGCACCAACGCACGTGCCAGGCAGGCCCGCTGCAGCTGCCCGTCGCTGACCTCGTGCGGGCGGCGCCCCATGAGGTCCTTGCCGAGGCCGACGCGGGCCGCCAGCTCCGGTACGAGCGCGGTGACTTCGGCGGAACGGCCCACCGCCCGCAGCGGCTCGGCGATCAGATCCCGCAGCGCAAGCCGGGGATCGGCGGAGAGCCTCGGCTGCTGGAAGACGACGCCGAAGGCGGTGCGCTGCTCGCGCGGGGCCCGGTGGCGCCAGCCGCCCGCGACGGTGCCGTCGATGACGACCTGCCCGGCGTCGGGGCGGTGCAGCAGCGCCGCGACCCGCGCCAGCGTCGACTTGCCGCAGCCACTGGGCCCCAGCAGCCCCACCGACTCACCGGAGGCGATGGTGAGGTTCGCCGAGCGGACGACGGGGGCGCGCCGGTCGTATCCGGCGGTGATCGCGCGCAGTTCAAGCACGGGGCGCCTCCAGCACATCCGCGTGGGGGTGGTGGCAGGCGGCCCCGCCACTGAGCGCGGGCACGGCACCGCACGCCTCGTCGGCCCGTTCGCAGCGCGCCGCGAACGCGCAGCCCGCCGGCAGCGCGGACAGCTCGGGCGGCAGCCCGGGGACGGGCGCGAACTCCCGCTCCGGCAGGGCGTTCAGGAGCCCTCGGGCATAGGGATGGCGGGGCCCGCGCGCGCCGAAGAAGTCGGGGGCGTCGGCGATCTCGACGACGCGGCTCGCGTACATCACGGCGACACGGTCGGCGATGCGTTCGGCGGCGGCCAGGTCGTGGGTGATCAGGAGCAGCGCGCGGTCGTCCCCGACGTGCCGGCGCAGTTCGTCGACGGTGCGGTCCACGAGGTCACGGTCGAGGCCGGTCGTCGGTTCGTCGGCGAGCAGCAGGGGCGCGTCGCCGATGAGGGCGAGCGCGGTGGCGGCGCGCTGGGCGAGGCCGCCGGACAGCTCATGGGGGTAGCGGTCGAGGTGCCCGGCGGGGAACGCGGCGCGCCCGGCGGCCGCTTCGGCGGCGGCGCGCACGTCCGCCCTGCGCACCCCGGTCAGCTCCCGCACGGTCTCCTCCAGCTGGGACCGCACGGTCCGTACCGGCGTGAGGTGCGCGGCGGGGCTCTGCGGTACGAGGCCGACGCGCCGCCCGCGCACGGTGCGGGCGAGGGCGCGCTCGTCGGCGGTGAGCAGATCGGTGCCGTCGCCGAGCAGCGCCGAACCGGCCGTCTCCGCGTTCTCGGGGAGCAGGCCGAGCAGCGCGGAGGCCAGCACGGACTTGCCGCAGCCGCTCTCGCCGACCAGGGCGAGGCACTCCCCCGCCGCGAGGTCGAAGGTGGCGTCGGTGACGGCGGAGACATGGCTGCCGCCGCGCATGCGGAAACGTACGGAAAGTCCCCGTACGGACAGCACGGGAGACGCGTCGGGGACCGTCACAGCATCAGCTCCGATCGGCGCCGGGGATTGATCCGTTCCCGCCAGGCGCCCGCGAGGCCCGCGATCGCCAGGGTGGGCACGATGATGAACAGGCCGGGGAAGAGCGTCGGCCACCAGTCGCCCGCGAGGAGTGAACCGCGGGCGCTCTGGACGAGCGTGCCGAGGCTGGCCTGGTGGGTGGGGAGTCCGAGGCCGAGGAAGGACAGCGCGGACTCGTGCCAGATGGCGTGCGGCACCATCAGGACGGCGGCGAGCCCGGCCTGCGGCAGGACGCCGGGCAGCAGGTGGCGCACCGCGACGCGCAGCCGTGAGGCGCCGCCGGAGATGGCCGCGTCGACGTAGGGCCGTGAGCGCAGGGAGAGCACCTCGGCGCGCACGATGCGGGCGGTGGAGAGCCAGTGCGTGAGTGCCACGGAGACGACGACGGGCCATACGCCGGGCCGGAACATCGCCACGATGAAGATGCCGAGCAGCAGGTGCGGCACGGACGAGAAGACGTCCACGAGCCGCATCACGATCCGGTCCACCCAGCCCCCGGATGCGGCGGCGAGGGCGCCGACCGCCGTGCCGATGACGGTGGCGACGACGGCCGCGACCACACCCACGAGGAGCGAGACCCGCAGCCCGTACACGCAGCGCAGCAGCAGATCCCTGCCGACGTCGTCGGTGCCGAAGGGGTGCGCGAGCGACGGCGGCTGAAGCTTGGCCGCCAGGTCGACGGCCTGCTCGTCGAGGTTGACGAGGGGCGGGACGACGAGGACGGCCAGGACGACCGCGGCGACGATCACCGCGGAGGAACGCACCCGCCACGCGCGGGTGGAGCGCCGTACGCCCCCATGGGCGCGCCATGCGAGGTCAGCCATCGAAACCCACCCTCGGATCGGCGAGGCCGTACAGGAGGTCGGCCACGAGGTTGCCCAGGAGGACCGCGGCCGTGGCGAGCGCGGTCAGCGCGGCGAGCAGCGGGAAGTCGACGGAGGTCGCCGCCTGGACGGTGGCCGCGGCGATGCCGGGCCAGCTGAAGACGGTCTCCACGAGGAGCGCCCCGGTGATCAGTTCGGGCACGCGCGAGCCGATGAGCGTGAGGACCGGCAGCATGCCGGAGCGCAGCGCGTGGCCGAGGAGGACGGTCCGTTCGGCGAGGCCACGCGCGCGTGCGCCGCGCACGGGGTCGTCACCGAGCGCGTCGCCGACACCCTGGCGTACGTAGAGCACGAACCAGGGCAGTTGCGAGACGGCGAGCACTCCCGCGGGCAGCACCAGGTGGCTCGCGACCTGGCCGGCCGTGACGGTCGAGCTGGCCGTGTCGGTCAGGCCGCCCGAGGGCAGCACGCCGAGCTTCAGCGCGAACAGCCAGACGGCGAGCAGGCCGAGCCAGAACGGCGGCGCCGCTTCGAGGGTGTACGCGAGCGAGGTCACGGCGCGGTCGAGCCAGCCGCCGGGGCGGCGCGCGGCGAGGACGCCGAGGGCCGTGCCGAGCAGGATGGCGACGGCGAAGGCGGTCGCGGCGAGCAGCACGGACCAGCCGACGCGCTCGCCGATGACGTCGGCGACGGGCTGGCGCAGCGTGCTGGAGTCGCCGAGGTCGCCGGTGAGGGCCGAGGTCAGCCAGTCCCACCAGCGGGTGGCCAGCGGCCGGTCGACGCCGAGGTTGGCGCGCAGCTGGTCGAGGTTCTCCTGCGAGGCGGTGAGTCCGGCGGTGCCCGCGTACGCCTTGACGGGGTCGAACGGCGAGGCGGCGGCGATGGCGAAGACGCCGAAGGTGACGACGAGCAGGACGGGCACGGCGAACAGCAGCCGCCGTCCCGCGAGGCGCGCCATCGGCCCCCAGGGGAGGCGACGCCGCGTCGCCTCCCCCGGAGCCTCGGATATCGCCGACGTCACTTCTTCGGCTGCCAGTCCTCGACGTTCCACCAGGGGCCGGACGCCAGGCCGTGGTCGTGCGGCTCGACCTGCGTGCTCAGGTCGCCGAACTTCTTGTCGACGACGTAGAGGTGGTCGATGTGCGTGAGGAACGTGTAGCCGGGGTTCTTCACCAGTTCGCGCTGGATGGTGTCGTAGGCGGCCTGGCGCTTCGCGTGGTCGCCGCTCTTGCGGGCGTCCTCCAGGGCCTTGTCGACCTTGGGGTTGTCGTAGTGGGCCATGTTGTTGAAGCCGTCACCGGCGAGGGAGGACTTCAGGAGCGTGTACTGGTCGAAGTCCGGGTCGGCCGGGGAGCCGCCGCCCGCGAGGACCGCGTCCTTCGGCATGCGCGGTTCGATGACCTCCCAGGTGCCGGACTGCACCTCGACCTTGATGCCGAGCTTCTTGGCGTCGGAGGCGTAGGCGAGGGCGTGGTCCTGGCGGAGCTTGTCGCCGGAGAGGTACCAGAGCGGGAATGTCGCCCGGACGCCGTCCTTCTCGCGGATGCCGTCCTTGCCGGGCTTCCACCCGGCGTCGTCGAGGATCTTCTTCGCCTTGGCGGCGTCGAACTCGCGCTCGGTGCCCTTGGTGAACCAGGGGCTGTCGGTCGGGACCGGGCCGTAGGCCTCCTTGCCCGCGCCGTCCAGGATCGAGTCGACCATGGCCTTGCGGTCGACGCCGACGTCGAGGGCGCGGCGGATGTCGGTGTCGCCGGCGACCTTGTTGCCGGTGGGCAGCGTCACGACGCGGTAGTCGAAGGTCTTGGCGGCGTACGTCTTCTTGCCGCTGTCGCCCTTGTACTTCTTGGCGAGGTTCGGCGGCAGGATCGCGCCGTCGAGCTCACCGGCGTCGAGCCGGGTGGCCCGCACGTCGTCGTCCTTGATGATCGCCATCGTGAAGTTCTTGATCTTCGGCGCGCCGCCCCAGTAGTCGGGGTTGGCCTTGAAGGTCAGCTTCTCGCCCTTGGACCACTTGACCAGCTCGTACGGGCCCGTGCCGACCGGCTTGGTGGTGAAGGCGCCGGTGTTCACGTCCTGCTTGGCCGCGATGTGCTCGGGCGCGATGGGCAGGACGGTCCGCTCGGCGAACGGAGCGTAGGGGTACTTGAGGTGGAAGACGACAGTGTCCTCGCCCTTCGCCTCGACGCTCTTGACGGCGTCGAGCTCGGTCTTGGACGCGTTGTTCGTCTTCTTGTCGAGGATCGTCTCGTACGTGAAGACGACGTCCTTGGCGGAGAAGGGCTTGCCGTCGCTGAACTTGACGCCCTTGCGGAGCTTGTACGTGTAGGTCTTGCCGTCGTCGGTGACCTTGGGCAGCTCGGCCGCGAGGGCGGGCTTGAGCTTCATGTCGGCGTCGTGCGTGAGCAGCCCGTCGAAGATCTTCGAGTTGCCGTCCTTGCCGTAGCCGAGGAGGGGGCTGAGGGTGTCGGGCTCGTAGGCGATGCCGACGACCGCCGAGTCCTTCGCGCTCCCGCCGCCGTCGCCCGGCGCCGAGCAGGCGGAGGCCGCGACCGCTATCGCGATGGCCGCGGCCAGGCCGCCCGTGCCCCGTATCGATCGGGCCCTCATGCTCCACACCCCTACTGAAGATCAACCGTTGTTGCGAACGGCTCGCAATTATGCCTTACCCCACGAGGGGGGGAAGCCGCAGCCCGCACGCGGCACGTGCGGGCCGCATCGAACGGTGTCGGGGTGTGTACGCAGGTCAGGGCGGTGACGCGGTGGTGTCAGGGCGCCGGAAGCTCGACCATCTCCGCCAGCGCATCGCGATGGCGCCCGACCGTGCCGTAGGCGATCGAGTCGGCCTTGGCGCGCTTGAGGTACAGGTGCACGGGGTGCTCCCAGGTCATGCCGATGCCGCCGTGCAGTTGCAGGGCCTCCTCAGCGGCACGGACGGCGACGGGCGCGGCATACGCCTGCGCCAGTGCCGCGGCGAGGTTCGGCTCGTCACTCCCCGCGGCCAGGGCGTCCGCGGCGTGCCGGGCGGCGGCCCGGGTGTTCACGACCTCCAGCCAGAGCTGGGCGAGGCGGTGCTTGAGCGCCTGGAAGGAGCCGACGGGCCGGTTGAACTGGTGCCGCTCCTTCACGTACCGCACCGTCTCGGTCAGGCACCATTCGGCGATGCCCAGCTGCTCGGAGGCGAGCAGTCCCGCCCCGGCCCGCAGCCCTTGCGCGACAGCGTGCCGCGCGTCCTGCGTGAGAGCACGCGCGCGTGCCCCGTCGAAGGTGACCGTGGCGATCCTGCGGGTGAGGTCCAGCGAGATCTGCGGGGTGACGGTGACGCCGTCCTGGTCCGTGTCGACGGCGAAGAGGGCGCCGCCCGCCGGGACGAGCAGGAGATCGGCGCCATCCGCGTCCGCGATGCCGGTCAACTCCCCGTGCAGGGTGCCGTCTTCGTGGCGTACGTCCTTGAAGGGGGCGCCGGGCGCGGCGGCGAGGCTCACCGCGAGCGCGCCGACCGTGCGTCCGGAGGCGAGCGCGCCGAGCAGTTCCGTGGCTTCGCTCGCGTCGCAGGCGAGCAGCGTTTCCGTGGCGACGACGGCGCTGGTGAGGTAGGGCACGGGCGCCACCGCGCGGCCCAGCTCCTCCAAGACGACGGCGGCCTCGCGGTGCGTGGCGCCCTGGCCGCCCAGTTCCTCGGGCACGAGGAGGCCCGCGAGCCCCATGCCTTCGGTGAGGGCCTTCCACAGCTCGCGGTCGTGCGGGACGCCGCTCTCGGCGCGGTCGAGCACGGAGGCGGCGTCGCAGCGGTCGGTGAGCAGGTCGCGCACCGCCGAGCGCAGTGCCTCTTCCTCTTCGGAGTAGAGCAGGTCAGTCATCGCGCGAGGTCCTTCCAGGCGACGTCCTTGTCGGTGCGGGGCTCGGAGGGCAGTCCGAGGACGCGCTCGGCGACGATGTTCAGCAGGACCTCGCTGGTCCCGCCCTCGATGCTGTTGCCCTTGGAGCGCAGATAGCGGTAGCCCGCGTCGCGGCCCGTGAAGTCGACGAGTTCGGGGCGGCGCATCGTCCAGTCCTCGTACGACAGCCCCTCCTCACCGAGGAGTTCGACCTCTAGGCCGCTGATCTCCTGGTTGAGGCGGGCGAAGCCGAGCTTCATGCCGGAGCCCTCGGGTCCCGGCTGGCCCGCGACGAGCTGCTGGCGCAGCCGCTCGCCGGTGAGCCGGGCGACCTCGGCGTCGACCCAGAGTGTCATCAGGCGCTGGTGGAGGTCGTGGGTGCGCAGCTCGGGGCGGTCGCGCCAGGCCTTGGCGACGGGCCCGATCATGCCGCCCTCGCGGGGGATGCGCATGCCGCCGATGGAGACGCGCTCGTTCATGAGCGTGGTCTGCGCGACCTTCCAGCCCTCGCCGACCGCGCCGAGGCGGTGCGCGTCGGGGATGCGCACATCGGTCAGGAAGACCTCGTTGAACTCGGCCTCGCCGGTGATCTGGCGCAGCGGCCGCACCTCGACGCCCGGGTCGGTCATGTCGCACACGAAGTACGTGATGCCGCGGTGCTTGGGCTGCTCCGGGTCGGTGCGGGCGATGAGGATGGCCCAGCGCGCGGTGTGGGCACTGGAGGTCCACACCTTCTGGCCGTTGACGATCCAGTCGCCGCTCGCCTCGTCGCGGACGGCGCGCGTACCGAGCGCGGCGAGGTCGGATCCGGCGCCCGGCTCGCTGAAGAGCTGGCACCACACCTCCTCGCCGGTCCACAGCGGGCGCAGGAAGCGGCGCTTCTGCTCCTCCGTGCCGAAGCCGAGGACGGTCGGCGCGGCCATGCCCAGGCCGATCCCGATCCGCCGCGGGTCGTTGTCGGGCGCGCCCGCCGCCTCCAGTTCGGCGTCCACGACGGCTTGCAGGGAGCGTGGCACACCGAGGCCGCCGAGGCCCTCGGGGTAGTGCACCCAGGCGAGGCCGGCGTCGAAGCGGGCCTTGAGGAAGGTCTCGCGGTCGGTGCTCGCGGGCGGGTGCGCGGCGAGGAACTCCTGTGTCCGGGTGCGCAGTTCGGCGGCGTCGGTCATGCGGCACCGCCCTGCGGCAGGACGGCCACGCGTCCGGTGGTGACACCGTCGGCGACCCGCTGCACGGCCGCGGCGGCGTCGGCCATCGGCACGCGCTCGCTCACCAGCGGCTTGATGGCGCCCTTGGTGGCGAGCTCGGTCAGCTCCTCGTGGCAGCGCCGGATCGCGCGCGGTTCCTTGGTGTTGTACAGACCCCAGTGCAGGCCCATGATCGTGTAGTTCTTGACCAGGGCGTGGTTGAGCGCGGGCGAGGGAATGGAGCCGCTCGCGAAGCCGACGACGACGATGCGGCCCTCGAAGGCAACGCATTTGGCGGACTTGGCGTACGCGTCGCCGCCCACGGGGTCGTAGACGACGTCGGCGCCACGGCCTTCGGTGGCCTCCTTGACGGCGGCGACGATGTCGTCCGTACGCCGGTCGATGACGAGGTCGCAGCCGAGCTCGCGGGCGACCGCCGCCTTGTCCGCGCCTCCGACGACGCCGATGACCTTGGCGCCCGCGGCCTTGCCGAGCTGCACGGCGGCGCTGCCGACGCCGCCGGCCGCCGCGTGCACGAGGAGGGTCTCGCCCTCCTGGAGGTGCGCCCGGCGGTGCAGGCCGAACCAGCCCGTCTGGTAGCCGATGTGCAGCGCCGCGGCCTCCGCGTCGTCCAGCGCGTCGGGCGCGGGGAGCAGGGCGGCCGCGTCCGCGACGGCGTACTCGGCGAAGCCGCCGTGGGGCAGCGCGGGATTGGCGAGCACGCGCCGCCCGTCCTCGGTCTCGCCGCAGATCTCCACGCCCGGTGTGAAGGGCAGCGAGGGCCTGACCTGGTACTGGCCGCGGCAGAGGAGCGCGTCGGGGAAGTTGATGTTCGCGGCGCGGACCTTCAGGAGCACCTGCCCGTCGCCGGGCTCCGGGCGGTCGGTCTCCACGAGGCGCATCACCTCGCCCGGCTCGCCGTTCTCGTGCACTTGCCATGCCTGCATGCGGGGCCTCCACGGGGCTGTCGTAGACCGGGCTCGTTCGCATACTAAGCGGTCGCTTGCCCCAGGGGAACCGTCAGTCGTCCTTCTCCTTGCGCGTGGGCCGCGCCCGTACGTGCATGCGCTCGCCCTGCGGCCCGAAGAGGCTCAGGAATTCCGCTCCTCCCTCGCCCGTCGCCCCGAACCAGTGCGGGACGCGGGTGTCGAACTCGGCGGCCTCGCCGGGACCGAGCACCACGTCGTGGTCGCCGAGGATCAGCCGCAGCTTGCCGGAGAGCACATACAGCCACTCGTACCCCTCGTGCGTCTGCGGGTCCGGGGCGGGGGTGGTGCGGGCGGGCTCGATCACCTTGTACGCCTGGAGACCGCCGGGCTGCCGCGTGAGCGGCAGCATCGTGCGCCCGTGCCGGACGATCGGCTTGGCCCGCACCCGCGGGTCGCCCACGGGCGGGGCGCCCACCAGCTCGTCCAGGGGGACCTGGTGGGCGCGGGCAATGGGCAGCAGGAGTTCGAGGCTCGGCCTGCGGTTGCCGGACTCCAGGCGGGACAGGGTGCTGACCGAGATGCCGGTGGCGGCGGAGAGCCCCGCGAGGGTGGCGCCGCGCTCCCTGCGGATACGGCGCAGCCGGGGGCCGACCTCGGTGAGGACCTGGTCCATCTCCTGCTCCTGCGGAACTTCGCTCTCGTCGCTCATGGCTCCCATCATGGCGCACGGGTTGCCACATCGGCAAAGCTGTTTGTCAAAAACGCACCGACGGCGGGACAGTTCCCGTGGAGGTGGTCACCATGACCCAGAAGAACGGTTACGACGTCGTGGTCGTCGGAGGTGGCACGGCGGGCCTGAGCGCGGCGCTCGTGCTCGGCAGGTCGCGGCGGCGGGTCCTCGTCGTCGACGCCGGTGAACCGCGCAACGCGCCCGCCGCGCACATGCAGGGCTATCTGTCGCGGGACGGCATGCCGCCCGCGGAGTTCCTCGCCGAGGGGCGCCGGGAGCTGGAGCGGTACGGCGTGGAGGTGGCGCGGGGCCGCGTGACGGAGGTGCTGCCGGACGGGCGGGGCGAGTTCGGGGTGCGGCTCGCGGACGGCGGGGCCGTGCACGCGCGCCGGGTGGTCGTGGCCACCGGCCTGGTGGACGAGCCACCCGCGGTGCCGGGGGTCGCCGGGCGCTGGGGCCGTGACGTGCTGCACTGCCCGTACTGCCACGGCTGGGAGGTGCGGGACCAGCCCTTCGGGGTGCTCGCCCCGGAGCCGTTCAACAGCCACCAGGCGCTGCTCGTCACCCAGTGGTCCAAGGATGTGACGCTCTTCCTGAACACCGTGCGGGAGCTGCCGGACGCGGAGTGGGAACGTCTCGCGGCCGCCGGGGTCTCGGTGGTGGAGGGCGAGGTCGCCGGCCTGGAGGTGACCGACGACCGGCTGACGGGCGTCCGGCTCGCCGACGGACGGGTGTTCCCCCGCTCGGTCCTGTTCGTCACAGCGCGGCCGGTGCCCCGCGACGGCCTGCTCACCGCGCTCGGCGCCGGAACCAGGGACACCCCGGTGGGGCCGTACCCCGCGGTGGACGAGGCGGGCCGCACCACGGTCCCCGGCGTGTGGGCGGTCGGCAACGCCGCGGGCCCCATGGAACAGGTGATCAACGCGGCGAGCATGGGCTACCGGGCCGGCGTAATGATCAACGCCGAGCTCGTCATGGCGGACATCGACGCGGAGGCGGCCCGCCGCCGGGCGGGAGTCTTCGCATCGGAGACGGAGGCCGCGGTGGCGCGCGTGGCGGCGGGCGGCCGCGAGCACGGGCTCGCGGGGTAGACCGCGCGGGGGCGGCGCGAGCGGTCCGCGCGGCCGCACAGACGCGCCGCCACGGCCGTCGTGATACCGGCGAGCGACGTCAGGCAGTCGGCGGTCCAATGCCTGGCGGCCGCCCAGGTCCAGTGCGCAGATCGCATCGGAGCCGAGGCCGCGGGCGGGGTGGAGGACGACCTTCCGGCCGTCGAGGCGGCCGACGACACCGTACAGGCGCCCGCTGGCGGCCCGAGCCCCGGCTGACGCGCGGTTCCGCGGCCTGCGCGGCACGGAATCGGAGTCGGGCATGGAGGTTTCGTCCCGTAGGCGGTATCGATGCGCACATGACGGACCACGAGACGGACGGCGTCGACGGTGGGCTGCCCGGTCTGCCCGGCCCTCCCCCGCCGGGCGCGAGCGCGCTGCCGCCCGGGACGTACGACGGCACGGTCGTCCTGGTCACCGGCGGCGGGACGGGGCTCGGCAAGGCGATCGCGGCGGAGTTCGCGCGGCTCGGCGCCGACCTGGTGATCGCGAGCCGCAAGGAGGACCGGCTCACGGCGGCGCGGGACGAACTGGCCTCGCTCGGCGGCCGCGTGAGGACCGCGGTGTGCGACATCCGGGACGCCGAGCGCGTCACCGAGGTCTTCGACGCGGTGCAGGAGGCGTACGGCATGCCCGGGGTCCTCGTGAACAACGCCGCCGCCAACTTCCCCGTCCCGGCCGAGGACATGTCCCCCAACGCCTGGCGCGCGGTCGTGGACACCACGCTGACCGGCACGTTCCTGATGACGCGCGAGTTCGCCCGCCGTCACCTCGCCGCCGGCACCCCCGGGTCGGTCATCGACGTAGGGGCGTCGTACGCGTGGACGGGCGGCCCCGGTTACGCGCACAGCGCGGCGGCCAAGGCGGGCGTGAAGAGCCTGGTGGAGACCCTCGCCGTGGAGTGGGCCCCGTACGGCATCCAGGTCAACGGCCTGGTGCCGGGCCTGATGCCGCACGGTGACATGAGCGCGGACATCCGCGGCAACCTGGACCGGGCCCCGAACACGGCCGCCCGTCAGCCCGCGCTCCGCGTCGGCCTGCCCCGCGAACTGGGCTGGGCGGCGACGTTCCTGGCCTCCCCCTACGCCCGCTTCATCACGGGCCACACCTTGGTGGTGGACGGCGCGAACTGGCAGCGGCGCGCCGTCGTGAGCCCTCCGGTGACGACCGTGCGCGAGCAGCTGGGGCGGGGCGGCTTCACGCCCTGAGCCGCCGGACGGCACCGTCCGCCCCTGTGCACCGTCGCCCGGCTCCGCTCACTTCCCCTCGAACGAAGCCGCTCGCCCGGCCGCCCTCGCCCCGAATCCCTCCCGCGCGTCCTCCGAGGTGAGGGTGATCGCCGCGTTCATGGCCACACGGTCGAGCGCGCCGGACATCCCCGCGTCGGCGTACGCGTCGATGCCGCGCTTGATGCCCTGCACGGCGAGCGGGGCGTTCGCGGCGATCTCCGCCGCCAGCACGTGCGCCGTGCCCGCCAACTCCTCGACGGGCACCACCTGTTGGAGCAGGCGCAGCCGCTCGGCCGTGGCGGCGTCGACGCGGCGCCCGGTGAGCGCGAGGAACTTGGCCCACCCCGCGCCCGCCTCGCGCGCGACGCGCAGGTCCCCGCCCGCGTCGACCGCGACGCCCAACTGTGCCTCGGGGAGGGCGAACACCGCGTCGTCCGCCGCGATCCGCACGTCCGCCATGAGCGCCAGTTCGAAGCCGAAGCCCAGGCAGTACCCCTGCACCGCCGCCACCACCGGCTGCGGAAGCCCGGCGAAGGCCCGGAAGCGCTCGTGCACCCAGCGCATGCCCTCGTAGTAGTGGTGGGCGCGCTCGGCACCGGAGCGGCCGGTGATCGCGCCGCCCGGCGCGGTGAGGTCGATGCCCGCGCAGAAGGCCCTGCCCTCGGCGCGCAGCAGGACCGCCCGGACGGCGGGGTCGAAGCGGATCCGGTCGGTGAACAGGCCAAGCTGGCGGGTGGACTCCCAGCTCCAGGCGTTGAGTTTGCGCGGTCGGCAGAGGGTGAGGACGCCGAGCCCGTCCTCGATGTCGAGGCGCAGCCGCTCCTCGCCCGCCGGGATGTCCGTACCGATGATGTCGATCATGCCGCGCTCCCCTGGGCCGACGGGCCTGATGTCCCGTCAGGCTAGGGGCGCGGGCTCACCGGCTGAAGACCTCGAACCCCACCGCGGGCTTCCCGCCGAACCGCGGGGCCAGCGCCTGGGCGTTGCCCGTCAGGAACGTACGGCAGTACTTCTCGGGGTCCTCGTCCGTCAACGCCTCGATGTAGGTGCGGTGTTCGAGCAGCGAGGCCACCGAGCGGTCGAGCCCGGCCGACGCGTCCGCCGCGTGCGTGGGGGTCGACGAACCGGCCACGGCGACCCACCGCACGCCGTTCCACGGCTGAAGGCCCTGCTCGTCGATGAGTTCGGGGAAGATCCAGCGGTTGCCCGCGTCCGCCGCCGCGTCGAGCGTGGCCCGGCCCACCGCCACGTGGTCGGGGGTGTTCCAGGCGACGCCGCCCCAGGTGTCGCGGTGGTTGAGCGTGATGACCAGTTCGGGCCGGTGCCTGCGGATCGCCGCGGCGATGTCGCGGCGCAGCGCCGTGCCGTACTCGACGACGCCGTCCCGGTGGTCGAGGAACTCCACCGTCCCGACGCCGACGACCGCCGCACTGGCCCGCTGCTCCCGCTCGCGCAGCGGTCCGCACATGGCGGGGTCGATGGTGTCGATGCCCGCCTCGCCCCGGGTCGCCAGCAGGTAGGCGACGTCGCGGCCCGCGTCCGTCCAGCCGGCGATCGCCGCCGCGCAGCCGTACTCCAGGTCGTCGGGGTGCGCGACGACGGCGAGCGCGCGCCGCCAGTCCTCGGGCATAGGGGTGAGCTGGTCGGGCGCTGCGGCCTCGGCTGCGGTCTGCGACTCGGTCATGGCGGCAGCCTAAGGCCCGCCGTCGGCAGCCGATGCCCGGCCCCCACGGGCGTATCACTCGGCGTGGGAGGGGTGTTCGAGGCGGGTGAAGCCGACGAGGCGAGGTGTGTGGGTGAGGGGGAAGGACTCGCCGTCGGGGGTCTTGAGGGCCGCCATGATGTCGTCGTCCGGTTCACCGTAGATCTCGAAGTGCCGCACCGTGCAGTGCTCCATCACCTCGCGGATGTACGGATCCGACAGCCGCCAGTGGGCACGGATCGCGTCGGAGTCGCGGTAGAGCTGGAAGCTGTACGCCAGCATCCGCTCCTCGTCGATGAAGACCTCCACCATGAGCTGCGGACCGTGCTCCTCGGTGAACGCCACCGCCTGGGCGATGGCGTGCCGGAAGCCGTCGAGGTGGCCGTCGGTGATGCGCATGGTGTTGCGGAAGAGGATGGTGCCGCTGTCCGTGATCTTCATGCGCCCAGATTCGTCCGCCGCCCCCGGCGAGGTCAAGGGTGCGACCGAGCCCCGCCGGGGTGCGGGGAGCCGTGGCTCACGCCTCGCCGCGGGTCAGCGCAAGCAGCCGGTCGAGGACCCGGGGGCCGCTCACCCGCAGCCCGTCGTGCTCGAACTCGTCCGTGACCCAGGTGCGCAGCCCGCGGATGGCGCGCGCCGTCCGCAGCGCGTGCTCGGTGTCGACGTACATGTCGTCGTGGTAGATGGACGCGGCGGCCGGCACCTCGTTCGCCGCCAGCCGGTCCACGTCGTACAGGCGCGGCCAGTCGGTGCGCTCGGCCAGCAGGTCCGCGGTCTCGCGCAGCGGGCGCAGCGCCGGATCGCAGTCGAACATCCAGCGCTGCACGGCCTCCCCGGTGAACAGCAGCGGCTCGTCGCCCGCCAGGGTCTTCTCCGCGTCGAACTCAGGGAATCCGGCGCGCATCCGCTCGGCCGACCAGGCGGTGGGCCGCTCGCCCTGGCCGTAGATCGCCTCGTGCAGGAGGGCGAAGAGCGGGTTTCCCGCGTACGAGAGGACGGCCTGGACGTTCTCCTGGAACGCGTCGGAGAGCGCGGTCCCCGACGCCGTGCGCACGAAGGCGTCCTCCAGGAGGTAGTGCAGCCGGTGGCTGCCGTCGCCCATGCCGAGCAGGATGCCGAGGGACTGAAAGGCGGGGACGGTGAGTCTGTAGCCGCCGTTCAGGACCGGCTCGTGCTCGGCGAGGTGGGCGGCGATGCGGCGGGCGCGCTCGACGTCCTGCGGGTAGCGGGCGTAGTGCGCGGCGCTCTTGCGGGCCATGCGCGGGTAGGCCGCGCGGTACACGTCGTCGGCGTGGCCGTCCAGGGTGGGCAGACCGCCGGTGATGAGCGCCGCGGACAGGCCCTCGGGCGCCGCCGACAGGTAGTGCGTGGCGCAGAACCCGCCGAAGCTCTGGCCGAGGACGGTCCAGGGCGCGCCGCCCGTCACCTCGGGGCGGATCGCCTCGCAGTCGCGGACGATGGAGTCGGCACGGAAGCGGGCGAGGTAGTCGGCCTGTGCGCGGGGGCCGCCGCGCAGCGGGAGCGTCTGGCGATTGGCGGGGGTGGAGCTGCCGGTGCCGCGCTGGTCGAGGAGGAGGACGCGGAAGTCCCGCAGGGCGCGGTCGAGCCAGGACTCCCTGCCGTGGAAGCGGGTGGCCCCGAAGCCGGGGCCACCCGTCAGGTAGACCAGCCAGGGCAGCTCGGCGCCGCCGCGCGACGCGGAGACCGCCTCACGGGCGTAGATCTCGATCCGCTCCCCCGCCGGATCGTCGTGGTCGAGCGGCACGCTGAAGCGGCGGTCGGTGAGGACGACTCCTGGCTGGCGGTACGTGGCGGTCAAGGCTGCTCCTGGTCGGTGGTCGCAAGCGGGTCTGCCGCCCAGTGCAGCACACCCGCGGCACGGCCGGGCCGCGGGGGCTCCGGTCAGCGCGGGACCAGGCTGGAGCGTCGTACGACAAGCTCCGGGGTGAGCACGACGCGCCGGTGGCGGTGTCCGGGCCCGGCGTCCGACTCGGTCTCCTCCAGGAGAAGTTCCGCCGCCATCGCGCCCATGGTCATGGCGGGCTGGCGCACCGAGGTGAGCGGTACGACGGCGGCGGCCGCGAACTCGATGTCGTCGTAGCCGACGATCGCCACGTCCTCGGGGACGCGCACCCCGGCCGCGTACATCGCCTGGAGCACGCCGAGTGCGAGCAGGTCGTTGGCGCAGAAGACGGCGGTGGGCCGGTCCGCGAGGCCGAGGATGCGGGCGCCCGCGTCGCGGCCCGCGGCCACGTCGAGCCGCTCGGTCGGCAACTCCCGGAGCGCCGAGGGGCCGAGGCCCGCCTCGGCGAGCACCTGGAGCGCCCCCTCGCGGCGGTCCTCGACCTGGTTGAGTCCGGGCGGGCCGCTCACGTACGCGAGGGAGCGGTGCCCCGCGTCCACGAGATGGCGGGCGGCGAGCGCCCCGCCCATCACGTCGTCGACGGAGACCGAGCACTCGGTGGCTCCGCGGGCGACCCGGTCGACGAGGACGAAGGGGATGTGATGCCGACGGAAGGCGTCGATGTTCTCACCGGTCGCGTCGGCGGGGGTCAGCAGGACGCCGCGCACCCGCTGTTCGGCGAAGAGCGCGAGGTAGTCGGCCTCCTCCGCGGGGCTCTGCCCGCTGTTGCACACCATGACCCGCAGCCCGGCCTCGCGCGCGGCGCGCTCGGCGCCGCGGGCGACGTCCACGAAGAACGGGTTGCCCATGTCCAGGACGAGCAGCGCCATGATGCGGCTGCGCCCGGCCCGCAGCTGACGCGCGGACTCGCTGCGTACGTACCCGAGCCGGTCGATGACGGCCAGCACGCGGTGCCGGGTCTCCTCGGAGACCATGTCGGGGCGGTTGATCACGTTCGACACGGTGCCCACCGACACTCCGGCGTGCTTCGCCACGTCTTTGATGCCGACCATGCGTCTCAGGTGCTCCATCCTGCTGTGCGGCCGTCCGGCGGCCCTGCGGTCCACCCTACTGAGGACTCAGAACCTGTAGCGGTCGACGTTCTCCTTGTCGAACACGGTGGGCCGGCCGAGGTCGACGACGCCGCCCTCGCCGAGGGTGAACGAACCGAGGTCGCCCGCCCGGAACGTCTCGCCCTTCCTGCCGGTGATCTGCCCGGAGGAGAGCGCGACGGCGGTGTGCGCGGCGAGCGCGCCGAGCTTCGCGGGATCCCACAGCTCGAAGGCCTCGATGGTGCCGTTCTTCACGTACTTCCGCAGGTCGTTGGGGGTCCCGAGGCCGGTGAGCAGGACCTTCCCCCTGTACTTGGAGCCGGACAGGTACTGCGCGGCCGCCTTGATGCCGACGGTGGTGGGCGAGATGATCCCGGCCAGCCTCGGGTGCTCCTGGAGGAGGCCCTGGGTCTGCTGGAAGGAGTGCTGGGCGTCGTCGTTGCCGTAGGCGGTCTTCACCAGCCGCATGTTCTTGTACCGCGGCTTGTCCAGCTCGTCCTTCATGAAGCCGATCCAGGTGTTCTGGTTCGTCGCGGTCTGGGCCGCGGAGAGGATCGCGATGTCGCCCTCGTACCCGAGCTGCTCGCCGAGGAGCCGGACCTGGCCGCGGCCGAGGGCCTCGGCGCTCGCCTGGGAGACGAAGACGTGCCGGCAGGCGGGCTTGGTGTCCGAGTCGTACGTGACGACCTTGACGCCGTTCTTCATGGCCTGCTTCAGCGCGGTGCACAGGGCGCCGGGGTCCTGCGCGGAGACGGCCATGGCGTCGACGCGCTGCTGGGTGAGCGTGTTGACGTAACTCACCTGGCCGCTGGTGTCGGTGGCGCTGTTGGGCCCTGTCTCCTTGTACGTCGAGCCGAGTTCCCGCAGGGCCTTCTCGCCGCCCTTGCCGGCGACCGTGAAGTAGGGGTTGTTGACCTGCTTGGGCAGGAAGCCGACGGTGAGGCCCTTCTTCGTCGCGGCGTCCGGGTCGGCCTTGGTGTCCGTGGACCTGGCGCTGTCGTCGTCGCGCACCGAGTCCTTGGTGGTGCCGCCGCAGGCCGTGGCGGCGAGGGCGAGGGCGATGGTGGCGGCGAGGGTCACGCGGGCGCGGCGCGGGGCGGGCGTTCGAGGCGGCGTGCGGAAGAGCATCGTCGGTCCCCTTCTGAGGGCGTTCGCTGTTGGTGTCGTCAGGTACGGGGGAGGTAAGGCCGGCACGGGTGGAGTCAGGGCGCGGGTGAGGTCATGGCACGGTGAGGTCATGGCACGGGTGAGGCCGTGCGGCGGCTCGCGCGTGCCGTCGCCAACCGGCGTGCCACGCGCGGCCCGAGCACCGACACGACGAGGAGCACACCGGTGACGACGATCTGGGACTGCGCGGAGACGTCGAGCAGGCTCATCGCGTTCTGCAACGCGCCGAGGAGGAAGACCCCGGCGATCGCGCCGCCGAGGGTGCCCTTGCCACCGTCGAAGTCGATGCCGCCGAGCAGCACGGCCGCGACGACGGAGAGTTCGAGTCCGGTGGCGTTGTCGTAGCGGGCGCTCGCGTAATGCAGCGCCCAGAAGACGCCCGTGAGCGAGGCCAGCAGCCCGGTGGCGACGAACAGCCACAGCTTGTGCCGCTTCACGCGCACACCCGCGAACCGCGCGGCCTCCTCGTTGGCTCCGATCGCGAACAGCGACCGTCCGAAGGGCGTGGCGTGCAGGACGACGACGGCGATGGCGAGCAGCACCAGGAAGGGCACGAAGGCGTACGGGATGAAGGTGCCGTCGATCCGTCCCGCCCCGAAGTCGAGGTACGCCGCGGGGAAGTCAGTGACGGCGTCCGAGCCGAGGACGATCTGCGCGATGCCCCGGTAGGCGGCCATGGTGCCGATGGTGACGGCGAGGGAGGGCAGGCCGAGCCGGGTGACGAGGAGGCCGTTGACGAGGCCGCAGACCACGCCGAGCAGGAGACAGAGCGGGATGATCGTCTCGATGGCGAGGCCCGCGTTCCACAGGGCGCCCATCACCGCTCCGGAGAGCCCCGCCGTGGACGCCACGGAGAGGTCGATCTCTCCCGAGACCACGAGGAGCGTCATCGGCAGCGCGATCAGGGCGATGGGCAGCGTGTTGCCGATGAGGAAGGAGAGGTTGAGGGCGTTGCCGAAGCCGTCGACGAAGCCGAAGGAGAGCAGGAGCAGGAGGACGAGAAGGGCGCCGACGGCCGTGTCCCAGCGGACGGCGCGCGTGAGCGGGGTGTCAGCCATGGCGGCCCCTCCTTCTGTTCGATGCCGCCCTCTTCTTCAGGGCCTCGGTGACGCGCAGGGCGACGACCCGGTCGACGGCGATGGCGAGGACGAGCAGCACGCCGTTGATGGCCATCACCCACACGGAGCTGACGCCGAGGGCGGGCAGCACGCTGTTGACGGACGTCAGCAGGAGCGCGCCGAGGGCCGCGCCGTACACGCTTCCCGAGCCTCCGGTGAAGGCGACGCCGCCGACCACGACCGCGCTGACGACGGTGAGTTCGTAACCGGTGCCGGTCGCGGAGTCGACGTTGCCGAAGCGGGCGAGGTAGAGGGCGCCGGCGAGTCCGGCGAGCGCGCCGCACACGGTGTACGCGAGGAGGATCCGCCCGCGGACGGAGATCCCGGCGAGCCGGGCGGCCTCCGGGTTCGAGCCGAGGGCGTACAGCTCGCGGCCGCCGACGAAGTGCCGCAGGTAGTACGCGACGGTGAGCAGGACCGCGAGGGCGATCAGCGCGAGCCAGGGCACCGCGTGGACGCCGCCGGAGCCGAAGTCGACATAGCCGCCGGGCAGGTCGGCGGCGGTGATCTGCCGCGGGCCGACCCAGATGGAGTCGATGCCGCGGATGACGTACAGCGTGCCGAGGGTCACGACGAGCGCGGGCACCTGGCCGAGGCTGACGAGGGCACCGTTGAGGAGCCCGCACCCGACGCCGAGCGCGACGGCCAGCCCGATCGCGGTGAGGGAACCGCCGTCGCCCTGAAGGTGGTCGCCCGCGGCGAAGGCGCTGATGCCGAGGGTGGAGCCGACGGACAGGTCGACGTTGCGGGTGATGACGACCAGGGCCTGACCGGTGGCGACGAGGACGAGGATGGTCGCGTTCAGGAGCAGGTCCTTGACGCCCTGCTCGGACAGGAAAGCGCTGTTGCCGGCCTGGGTCAGGGCGATCATCACCAGGAAGACGAGAAGGACGGCGAGCTCGCGCACCTTGAGGACACGGTCGACGAGCCGGGCCGCACCGGCGGGGCTCCGCGAGGTCGCGCTCATCCCAACCTCCTGGAGGACGAGGGGGTTTGGGCCGTCGCGTGGGGGTGCGAGTACGTGTACGAGTAGGTGTACGTGTGTCGAGCTGTCACGTGGGGGTGCGTGTGCTGGGCTGTCACGGGCGCGGGCGTGTGCGTACGCGTGTGCCGGGCCATCACGTCGTCGGGCGTGGGTGTGAGCCCGGCCGTTCCGTCGGTGGGCGTGTACGTGTGCGTGTGCGCGCAACTGAGCCGGGACGTCATGTCTGCGGGCGTGCAGGCATGACGGGTCGTCACGTCGGCGGGCGTGTGCGTGCGCCTGAGCCGGGCAGTCGCCTTCGCGGGCGTGCAAGCGTGCGGGTACGTGTGCCTGAGCCGGGCCGTCATTTCGCGGGCGTGCGCGGGTACGTGTACCTGAGCCGAGCCGTCACCTCCGCCTCCGCATAACCCACCAGAGCCGCACCGCCACGCCCTCATGCCGCCGCCCTCCCCGTCGCCGCCGCCATGACCGTCTCCTCCGTGGCCTCGGCGCGCGCGAACTCCGCGGTGAGCCGTCCCTCGCGCATGACGAGGACGCGGTCGGCCATGCCGAGGATCTCCGGCAGGTCGGAGGAGATCATCAGCACCGCGACGCCGTCCGCGGCGAGCGCGGAGAGCAGCCGGTGCACCTCCGCCTTGGTGCCGACGTCGATGCCGCGCGTCGGCTCGTCGACGATCAGCACGCGGGGCCCGGTGGCGAGCCACTTGGCGAGGACGACCTTCTGCTGGTTGCCGCCGGAGAGCGTGCCGACGGCGTCGGCGATACGCGCGTACTTCACCTGGAGCCTCACCGCCCAGTCCAGCGCGCGGTCGCGCTCCGCGCCCCGGTCCATCAGCCCCGCCCGGACGGTCGTGCGCAGCCCCGTGAGGCCGATGTTCCGCTCGATCGACATGTCCATCACGAGGCCTTGGGTGCGCCGGTCCTCGGGGACGAGCGCGAGCCCGGCCGCCATCGCGGCGCTCGGGGCACCGTTGGTCAGGGCCTTGCCCCGCACCTCGACGGTTCCGGCATCCCGACGGTCGACACCGAACACGGCGCGGGCGACCTCGCTGCGGCCGGCGCCGACCAGGCCGGCGAGCCCGACGATCTCACCGCGCCGCACGTCGAAGGAGATATCGGTGAAGACCCCTTCGCGGGTCAGCCGCCGCACGCTGAGCGCGACCTCGCCGGCCGCCGCGGCCTGCTTCGGGTACAGCTCGTCGAGGTCGCGGCCCACCATGCGGCGCACCAGGTCGTCCTCGGTGAGCCCGGCCAGGGGCTCGCTCGCGACGAGGGTGCCGTCCCGCAAGGTCGTGACGCGCCGGCAGAGCTCGAAGATCTCGTCGAGCCGGTGGGAGATGAAGAGGACGGCGGCACCCTGTTCGCGCAGGGCGCGCACGACGCCGAAGAGGCGGGCCGCTTCGCTGCCGGTGAGCGCGGCGGTCGGCTCGTCCATGATCAGTACGCGCGCGTCGAAGGAGAGCGCCTTCGCGATCTCGACGATCTGCTGGTCGGCGATGGAGAGGCCGCGCGCGGGCTGCCCGGGATCGAGGTCAACGTCGAGGCGCGCGAAGAGCACCCGGGCCGCCTCGGCGACCGCCTTGTGGTCGACGCGCCGCAGTGAGCGGCGCGGCTGACGCCCCATGAAGATGTTCTCGGCGACGGACAGGTCGGGAAAGAGCGTCGGTTCCTGGTGGATCACGGCGATCCCGGCGTCGCGGGCGTCGGCGGGACCGTGCAGCACCAGCGGTTCACCGTCGAGGAGGAGGCTCCCGGCGTCGGGCCGGTGAACGCCCGCGAGGATCTTGATGAGCGTGGACTTCCCGGCACCGTTCTCGCCCGCGAGGGCATGCGCCTCACCGGCATGGAGGTGCAGGGAGACGTCCTGGAGGGCGCGGACGGCACCGAAGGACTTGCCCAGGCCGTGCGCGGCGAGGACAGGGGGCTCTCTCATGGGTGACACCGATCGGCGACGAGGGAAGTGACGGAGGAAGGCCGGTTTATGAAAGGATTCAATCGGGTGTCAGGGAAGCTAGACCCAGGCCGAGTCAGCCGTCAATGGGTCCGCTCGAAACGATTCATCTCCACTGTCGCAACCCTCCCCACCGACACCTCCCGCACGGCCCTGCTCCCGCGTACCCTGCATCCATCCGATGATCGACGAGGAGGAACCCGCGATGCGCGTCGCCCTGTTCCTGACCTGTGTCAACGACACGCTCTATCCGGACACGGGCCGCGCGGTGGTGAAACTGCTGACCAGGCTGGGGGTCGACGTCGACTTCCCGGCGGCGCAGACCTGTTGCGGGCAGGCGCACTACAACACCGGGTACCGGCATCAGGCGGAGCCGCTCGCCCGGTATTTCTCCGATGTCTTTGGTTCGGATGCGTACGACGCGATCGTGACGCCCTCCGGGTCGTGCGGGGCGATGGTGCGCGAGCTGTATCCGCGCATGGGCGAGCGGGCACGTGCGGAGGGCCGCGGAGACGCCCTCGCGCGCACGCTCGCGCCGGTGGTGCCCAAGACGTACGAGCTGACCGAGTTCCTGGTGGACGTCCTCGGCGTGACGGACGTCGGGGCGTACTACCCGCACAAGGTCACTTACCACCCGACCTGCCACGGCCTGCGGAGCCTCGGCCTCGGCGAGCGCCCTGCCCGGCTGCTGCGGGCGGTCGAGGGGCTGGAGCTCGTGGAGCTGCCCGGCGCCGAGGAGTGCTGCGGCTTCGGCGGCACGTTCGCCGTGAAGAACTCCGATGTCTCGGCGGCGATGGGCGCCGACAAGGTGCGCCACGCCGAGTCGACGGGGGCCGAGGTGCTGTGCGCGGCGGACAACTCCTGCCTGATGCACATCGGCGGCACGATGGCCCGGCTGCGCACAGCCGTACGGCCCGTCCACATCGCGGAGATCCTGGCGAGCACGGAGGAGGAGCCCCTGTCATGAGCGACAGGAACGGCAGGACCGGCAGGAACGACAGGAACGGCGGGAACGGGGCGAGCGCCACGCACCTCGGGATGCCCGCCTTCCCGGAGGCCGCGCGCGAGGCGGTCGGGAACACGACCCTGCGCGCCAACCTCCGGCACGCCACCCACACCATCCGCGACAAGCGCGCCCGCGCGGTCGCCGAGCTCGACGACTGGGCCGCGCTGCGCGAGGCGGGCAAGCAGATCAAGGACCACACGCTGCGTCATCTGGACCACTACCTCGTCCAGTTGGAGGAGTCGGTGACGGCGGCGGGCGGCACCGTCCACTGGGCCGCCGACGCCGACGAGGCCAACCGCATCGTGACCCGGCTCGTCCGGGAGACGGGCGAGTCCGAGGTCGTCAAGGTCAAGTCGATGGCCACGCAGGAGATCGGGCTGAACGAAGCCCTCGAAGAGGCGGGCATCCGCGCGTACGAGACCGACCTCGCCGAGCTCATCGTGCAGCTCGGCGAGGACCGCCCCTCGCACATCCTCGTCCCGGCCATCCACCGCAACCGCGGCGAGATCCGCGACATCTTCCGCGCGGAGATGGGCCGTTGGGGCCGTCCGGCACCGGACGGCCTCACCGACAGCCCCCGCGAACTCGCCGAGGCCGCCCGCCTCCATCTGCGCGAGAAGTTCCTGCGCGCGAAGGTCGGCGTCTCCGGCGCCAACTTCATGGTCGCCGAGACGGGCACCCTCGTCGTCGTCGAGTCCGAGGGCAACGGCCGGATGTGCCTGACGCTGCCGGAGACCCTGATCTCGGTCGTCGGCATCGAGAAGACTGTGCCGACCTGGCGTGACCTCGAGGTCTTCCTCCAGACGCTCCCCCGCTCCTCGACGGCCGAGCGCATGAACCCCTACACCTCGACGTGGACCGGTACGACGGACTCGGACGGCCCCCGCGCCTTCCACCTGGTCCTGCTGGACAACGGCCGCACCGACACCCTCGCCGACGAGGTGGGCCGCCAGGCCCTGCGCTGCATCCGCTGTTCGGCCTGTCTCAACGTCTGCCCGGTGTACGAGCGGGCGGGCGGGCACGCGTACGGCTCGGTCTATCCGGGACCGATCGGCGCCATCCTCAGCCCTCAGCTGCGGGGTACGGCGAGCGAGATCGACGCGTCGCTCCCGTACGCGTCCTCGCTCTGCGGCGCCTGCTACGAGGTGTGCCCGGTGGCCATCGACATCCCCGAGGTCCTGGTGCACCTGCGTGAGCGGGTCGTGCAGGGCGGTGAGGTGACGCGGCGCGGCGTGAAGGTGACGCTGAAGCCCGCGAAGGGGCACGCGGCGGAGCGGGCGGCGATGCGGGCGGCGGGCCTCGCGTTCGCCCGCCCCGGCGTGCTGCGCGCGGGCCAGCGCATGGCCTCGCGCACCCGGCGGTTCCATCCGCGCACGCTCCCCGGACCGGGCCGCGCGTGGACGGCGGCCCGGGACCTGCCGGAGGTGCCCGCGGAGTCCTTCCGCGACTGGTGGCGGCGTACGGGCGGCGGCAAGGACAGCGGAAAGGGCGGCAAGTGAGCGGCAGGGACGTGATCCTCAACCGGGTGCGGCGGGCGCTCGGCGGACCGGGCGGGGCCCCGGCCGCGTACGACATGGACATCGACCGCGGCTACCGCCGTCAGCACGGTGAGCGGACCGTCGAGGAGACGGTGGACCTGCTGGCGGAGAACCTGACGGACTACCGGGCGATCGTGCACCGTACGGACGCCGGGGAGCTGCCGCACCTGCTCATGCGGCTGCTCGCCGAGCGATGGCCCGGCACAGTGCTGGTGCCGCCGGGGCTGCCTGCCGGATGGATGTCGGCCGTCGACGCGCCTCTCGTCCACGACCGCGCGGAGAGCACCGCGACCGAGCTCGACCGGTGCGGGGCCGTCGTCACCGGCTGCGCCGTCGCCGTCGCCGAGACGGGCACGATCGTGCTCGACGGCTCGCCCGACCAGGGGCGTCGCCGCATCACCCTGATCCCGGACCATCACATCTGCCTGGTCCGGGTCCCGGAGCAGGTCGTCTCCTCCGTCCCGCAGGCCCTCGAACGTCTCGATCCGGCGCGTCCGCTGACCTGGATCTCGGGGCCCTCCGCGACCAGCGACATCGAGCTGGACCGGGTCGAGGGGGTCCATGGGCCGCGCGTCCTTCAGGTGGTGCTGGTGAGCGGTGAGTGACGGGCGCGGCTAGCGTGAGGGCATGATCCGGTTCGAGCAGGTGACCAAGCGCTACCCGGACGGCACGACGGCCGTGGACGACCTCTCCTTCGAGGTCGCCGAGGGCGAACTGGTCACGCTCGTCGGCCCGTCCGGCTGCGGCAAGACCACGACGATGATGATGGTGAACCGGCTCATCGAACCGACGTCCGGCCGCATCTTCGTCGACGGCGAGGACATCGCCGGCGTGGACCCGGTGCGCCTGCGCCGCCGCATCGGTTACGTGATCCAGCAGGTCGGCCTCTTCCCGCACCGCACGGTCCTCGACAACACGGCGACCGTCCCCTCGCTCATCGGCTGGAAGAAGGCGAAGGCCCGGGCCCGGGCGGCGGAGCTGCTCGATCTGGTGGGCCTGGACCCGAAGACGTACGGATCCCGCTACCCCGAGCAGTTGTCGGGCGGTCAGCGCCAGCGGGTCGGCGTTGCGCGGGCTCTGGCGGCCGATCCGCCCGTCCTCCTGATGGACGAGCCGTTCGGCGCGGTCGACCCGGTGGTGCGCGAGCAGTTGCAGGACGAGTTCCTGCGGATGCAGCGGGCCGTGCGCAAGACGGTCCTGCTCGTCACGCACGACATCGAGGAGGCGGTCCGCCTCGGTGACCGCATCGCGGTGTACGGCCGGGGCCGCATCGAACAGTTCGACACTCCCGGCGCTGTGCTCGGGGCGCCCGAGACGCCGTACGTCGCCGAGTTCGTGGGGGCCGACCGAGGTCTGAAGCGGCTGTCGGTCACCGAAATCCAGCCCGACGACCTGGAGGAGCCGCCGGTCGCGCGGCTCGACGAGCCCGCCGCGCAGGCGGCGGCCCGGCTGCGCGAGGAGGGGGCGCGGTGGGCCGTGGTCCTGGACGCGGAGGGTGATCTGCACGGCTGGGTGGGCGTCGACGAGGTGGCATTGGCCGGCGCCGGGGGCACGGTCGGCGACCTGGCGCACCGCATGAATTCGTGGGTGCCGGTCGGGGCGCCGCTCAAGCAGGCGTTCGGTGTGATGTTGCAGCATGACGCGGGCTGGGTCGCGGTGCTCGACGGGGCGCGTTTCCTCGGTGTCCTGACCCCGGCGAAGCTGCATGAGGCGCTGCGCCGTTCGGTGGACGCGGACGCGCAGGGCGTGGCGCGCGACGAGGTGGAGTTCGACTCGGTGGCCGACGCGTGACGCTCCGCTGGTGAGGCGGTTCTTCGTCTGCGGGCCGTCCGTGGCTGGTCGCGCGGTTCCCCGCGCCCCTGACGGGGCGCTACAGCAGGCCCTTGTCCTCCAGGTACGTCCGTGCCACGTCCTGCGGTAGTCGCCGCCAGCTGTCCACCTGCTCGTTCATGGACGCGAGATCCTCCGTACCGAGGACGGTGTTGAGCCGCCCGAGCGCAGCCGCGACGCCCTCGCTGCCCGCCTGGGAGCGGTTGACGACGGGCACGATGTAGTCGGCGTTCTGAAGGTGCTTGTCGTCCTTCAGCAGGACGAGACCGAAGTCGTCGAGGGTAGCGTCGGTGGACGTGGTGAGCACCATCTGGTCCTGGCCGCTCTGGACGGCCTTCTTGGCCTGGGTCGTGCCGACGCCCTTCGGGTCGACGCCGGTGATGTCGATGCCGTAGACCTTCTTGAGGCCGGGGGCGCAGTAGGGGCGCCGGACACATTCGTCGCCCGCGGCGAGGCGCACCTTCTGTCGTGACGTGCCGAGGTCGCTCAGCGTCTTCAGGCGGTACCGGGCGGCGTACGACGCGGTGACGGCGAACGCGTTCTGGTCGACGGCCTTGCCGGGGTCGAGGACGGTGAGGCCGCGCGGGGTCGCGAGGCGGCGCAGGGCCCGCATGGTGGTACCGAGGTCGGGCGAGCCGACGGGGCGTGCGTCGGCGCCGTGCTTCTTGGCGTTCAGCCAGTCCGCGAAGGTGGCGGCGTACTCGGGGACGACGTCGATCTGGCCGGACTCCAGGGCGGGTTCGTACAGCTCGCGGTTGGCCACGGTGAGGATCCGCGTGCCGTAGCCGGCCTTCTCCAGGAGCAGCGCGTACATCTGGGCGAGCAGGTCGGACTCGGTGAAGCCCGCGGAGCCCACGACGAGGTTCCTGCTGTCGCCCGGGGGTGCGGTGACCTGGCCCTGGTCCTCCAGCGAGGGCCCTGAGGCGCAACCCGTGGCCGGGGCTGTCAGGGCGAGGAGGGCCGCGGCCAGGGCGGCGCGGCGCCTCATCCGGTGCCTCCCCGGCCCCGCGTCCAGCCGGGTGCGATCCGCTCGGCCGCCTCGAAGACGCCTTCGACGAGGAGCGCGAAGACCGCCACGAGCACGGCGCCCGCCAGCACCTGCGGGGTGCTCGCCAGGTTGAACCCCGCCGTGATGATCCGGCCGAGCCCACCGCCGCCGGCGAGCGCGGCGATGGTGGCTGTCGCGACGAGCTGCACGGCGGCGATACGGACGCCGCTGAGCACCAGGGGCATGGCGAGCGGCAGTTCGACCCGCCAGAGCATCTGGCGTCCGGTCATCCCCATGCCGCGCGCCGCCTGGACCACGCTGCGGTCGACGCCGCGCATGCCGACGTAGGCGTTGGTGAGCAGCGGTGGCACGGCGAACAGCACGAGGGCGACGACGGTCGGTCCGTCGCCCCACCGGCCGAGCGGGGTCAGGAGCAGCAGGACGAGCACGGCGAAGGTCGGCACCGCGCGTCCGGCGTTGGAGATGTTCACGGCGAGCGCGCCGCCCTTGCCGAGGTGGCCGAGGACGAGGGCGACGGGCAGGGCGATCAGGCAGCTGATGACCAGGCAGACGACGGTGAGGACGAGGTGCTGGGTGAGCCGGTGCCAGATGCCGTCGTCGCCGGCCCAGTGCGCGGAGTCGGTGAGCCATGCCCAGGCGTCGGTGAGCGTCCTCATGAGCGGGCCGCCGCCCGTGACGCGCTCTCCCAGGGCGTGAGGAGGCGCTGTACGCCGAGCAGCAGCAGGTCGGCGGCGACGGCGATGACGACGCAGAGCACGGAGGCGGTGAGCACCTGGGCCTTGAAGTAGGTGTTCATGCCGGTGTAGATGAGGTTGCCGAGCCCGCCGAAGCCGACGATCGCGCCGACGGTGACCAGGGAGACGGCGGACACCGTGGCGATGCGCAGCCCGGCCATGGCGGCGGGCAGCGCGAGGGGCAGTTCGACGGTGAGCAGGAGGCGGACGGGGCCGTACCCCATGCCTCGGGCGGCCTGCCGCGTCTCCTCGGGGACGGCGCGGAGCCCGGCGAGGATGTTGCGTACGAGCAGGGTGAGCGAGTAGAGGACGAGGCCCGCGACGACGAGGGACGCGGAGAGTCCGTACACCGGCAGGAGCAGCGAGAACATCGCGAGCGAGGGGATGGTGTACAGGATCGTGGTGAGCGCGAGGACGGGCCCGGCGGCCCAGCGCCAGCGGCGGGCGAGCACGGCGAGGGGCACGGCGACGACGAGAGCGATGAGAACGGAGACGGCGGTCAGTTCGAGATGCTGCACGACCGCGTCGAGGATGATCTGGCGGCGGGTGCTCAGATACTCGCCGCAGACCCACTCATTGCGCGCGAGGCAGTCGTCGGGGGGCGCGGTCACCCGTCCATTCAAGGCGGGGCGGCGGATGGCGGCGCGTTGAGGTGACCCGGACGGGGCACGGCGGGTCTCGGACGTCGGGGTCGATGAGCCGTGGATCCCCGCCGGACGCGGCGCGGCGGCGCGGCTGCGGTGGTCGGCGGCCGGGGGATGTCCCGCGCGCTCGGGGCGGGGAGCTCGGAGGCGGCCCGCGCGAGGCAGTCGTCGGGAGGTGCGGTCACCCGTCCATTCAGGGCGGGGCGGTGGGCGGTGACGCGTTGGGGTGGCCCGGACGGGGCACGGTCCCGGCTCAGGTGTCAGGGATCCACGAGCCGTGGATCCCCGCCGGAACGCGGCGCGGCAGCTCGACCGCGGCGATCGGCGGCCGGGTGATGTCCCGCGCGCTCAGGACGAGGAGCTCGGACGCGTTCCGCGCGAGGTCGCTGACCAGGGTCATGAGGTAGCCGTCGTCCTCGGCCGTTCCCCCGGCCGCCGGTACGAAGTACGGCTCGCCGTACATCCGCCCGGGCCCCGCGTCCGCGATCTGCCGCTGACCGGTCAACGCGTCGTACTTGACCAGCGCGTACCGTTCCAGACCCGCGCCGGGGAAGGCGACGGTGTACGTGTAGCGGTGCGCCGAGCCGGTCAACGCATCGTTGATCGTGGCGAACTCGGTGACGAGGGAGTCGAGCCGCTCCTCACGGGCGGTGCCGGTGGCCGGGTCCAGGATCCAGCGGTGCCGCATCGAGCCGACGTCGAGCACGGGCGGGTGACCGGGGGCGCCGGTCCACCACTTCCAGCTGCTTTCCCAGGCTGACCGGTCGTAGCGGGGGCCCTCCACGACGATCCTTCCCGCCGCGTCCTCGTAGGCGTTGGTCACATGGATCATCGCGCCGGCCTCCACCTCGTACCAGACGGGCTCGGCGGGACCGCTGCGCGGCATCACGCCGATCCGGGGCAGGTACGTGTCGCTCCAGCGGTACGGGATCCCGGAGCGCTCCTCGGCGTCGAAGACGACCGGCAGGTCGAGCCAGACGGTGTGGTGCGCGGTGAGGCCGAAGTCGTGCATCAGGGTGGGCCCTGCGCCCGGCACCACCTGACTTCTGATCAACTCCCCCTGGGCGTCGGCCACGTGGTACGTCAGGTACGGCGCCATGGACGAATAACCGAAGAAGTGCAGTTCGCCGGTCCCCGGGTCCTCCTTGGGGTGCGCCGTCATGGCGGTCGTGAGCCTGCCCCGGAAGTCGTACGCGCCGACCGTGTCGAGCTCGGGGCTCATCTCGAAGGGCAGGTTGGCCTCTTGCAGGGCGAGGATGCGGCCCGCGTGCCCGATGACGTGGGTGCCCGCGACGCTGGCGGTGAGGTCGACGGTGCCGTCGCCGCGGACCAGCGGAGCGCCGTCCAGGGCGGGAGTGCGGACCCAGCGGTTGCGGTACCACTGGGCGCGGCCCCCACCGAGACGCACACCGTGCAGCATGCCCGCACCGCGGAACCAGTGAGTGGGCCGCCGGCCGGGCTTGGGGTTGTGCCCGTTACGGAAGTAGCGGCCCGACAGCTCGGGCGGGACGGCACCTCGGACGGTCAGGTCCCGTGCGGTGATCTCGTCGGGGACGGGGGTGAAATGGCCGGTCAGATAAGGGAGTTGTGGGCGATCGACACCGACGGCGCTGTCGGGATGGCTCGTGGTCGCGGTCGTGGTCATGGTCCGGGTTCTCCTTGTGGTGTGGCCGGTGTGGCCGGTGTGGCCGGTGTGGCGTGGGCGGTCCGGGGGCCGCTCGGGGTGCGCTCGGCCCCGACCGCACACGTGGGTTCGGCTCGAGACAGCCGGCGCCGTCAGGGCGTGAGGACGACCTTGCCGCTGACCGTGCCCGACTCGGCGAGCCGCATGGCGTCGGCGACGCGGGCCAGGGGCAGTTCGGCGGCGACGCCGGCGGTGATCTCGCCGCGTTCGAGCGCGGCGAACACCTCGCCGAGGTCGGCGCGGAGCCGGGCCCGGAAGCGGTCCTTGCCGAAGGCGCGCCCGGCCCAGACGTTGAAGAAGTACGCGTGACGCCCATTGGGCAGGCCGTTCCACAGCCACACCCGGCCGAGGATCTTGAGCACGGGCCACTGCTTGGACCCCGTGTCGTCGCGCGTGGCCGCGGTGCCGTACGAGACGAGCGTGCCGCCGGGAGCCAGCAGCCCCCAGGAGTCGATGACGCTGCGCCCGCCCACGTGGTCGAAGACCGCGTCCACACCATCAGGCGCCAACTCCCTTACGCGGCGCGGGACATCCTCGGTCCGGTAGTCGACGGTCCGGACGCCGAGCCGCCGCAAGGCCTCGTGGTGGCGGGCGGAGGCCGTGCCGATCACGTGTGCACCGGCGGCGAGGGCCAGCTGGACCAGGAGGGAGCCGACCCCGCCGTTCGCCCCGTGCACCAGCACCGTCTGACCGGCGCGGACCCGGGCCTTGCGGTGCAGCATCTGCCAGGCGGTGATGCCGTTCACCACCGCCGTCTCCGCCTCCACGGCGCCCACTGCCCCGGGCACCTCGACGACGTCCGCCGCGTCGAGCAGGACGTGGCTGGCCCAGCCGCCGGTCTTGGTCAGCGCAGCGACCCGCTTGCCGACGAGCGAGGGCGCGACACCGGGGCCGGCCGCCAGCACCGTACCGACGAGGTCGTAGCCGGGGACGAACGGGAACGGCGGCTGGTCGAAGTAGCGACCGCGGCGCATCTGCTGCTCGGCGAAGGAGACGCCGGTCGCCTCCATCTCGACGACGACCTCACCGGCGCCCGCGACGGGCAGGGGCCCGCGCCGCAACTGGAGTCCCTCCGGCTCGACCTGCCCCGGGAGCACGACCTCGACCAGTTCCGCAGCAATCATTTTACGCCCTCTTCTTTTCCGTAGAAGTATTCGCTGTGGTTAGAAGCTGTAACCATCGTGGTTAGAAGCTACAACCGTCTTCCCGAGGCCGTCAAGACATCGAGTGATAGCCTCTAACTTCAGCGTCAGGGCATCAGGAATGGAAGAGGAGAGGGAGGCGGCATGCCGGAGACCGGCGGGTCGGGCACGGCAGGGAAGAAGGGCGCGGGGGCGGCGGCCGGCGCCGCTGCGGGGACGCCCCGCGAGCGGTACCGCGCGCAGGTACGCGCCGAGATCAAGGAACGCGCGTGGGAGCAGATCGCCGACGCGGGGGCCTCGGCCCTGTCACTGAACGCGATCGCCAAACGGATGGGCATGAGCGGACCGGCTCTCTACCGCTACTTCGGCAGCCGCGACGAGCTGATCACCGAACTCATCCGGGACGCCTACCGCAGCCTGGCCGACACCTTCCGCTCCGAGGCCTCGAAGGCCTCCGAAGCCTCTGAGGCCGAGGACAGCGCCGGCCTCGCGAGCCTCGCCCGCGCCCTGCGCCGGTGGGCGCAGGCCGACCCCCACCGGTACTTCCTCGTCTACGGCACGCCCGTGCCCGGCTACCACGCCCCGGACGACGTCACCGAGATCGCCTCGGAGATCATGTCGGCGCTGCTCGACGCATGTGCGAAGCTCCCCGGAGGCACCTCGGGCGAGGCCGCCGGCCGGTCGCGGCCCTTCGAGCAGCACATCGAGGCGCACGCCCAGTGGGCGGGCGAGCACCCGGCCACGCCCGCCCAGCTCCATCGCGCCCTGTCCTTCTGGACCCGCCTGCACGGCGTGCTCTCGCTCGAACTGGCGGGCCACTTCACCGGGATGGGCTTCGACGCGGGTGCGCTCTTCGAGGCGGAGCTGGAAGGACTGCTCGCGCCGGCCTGACCGGTCCGTGCCGGTCCACCGGTCACCGCGTCCAGAGAGTCAGGTCACTGCTGGTGGCGACGGCGAGGGTACGGCCGGAGGGGGAGAACCCGGCGGTCCGCAGTTCCGAGTACGTCGAGTGGAAGACGTGCCACCACCGCTCCCCGTGCGGGCCGCGGTGGGGCAGGCCGCCGTCCGTGGAGAGCAGGACGCGGTCGTTCGGCCAGGCGGGCGCGACCACTTCGAGCGTCCAGCCGTCGGCCGTGGTGGTGTGCAGCCCGCCCCCGTAGAGCCCGGCGATGCGGACGCGGCTCCCGGCGAGCACGCCGAGCCCCGGGCAGGAGAGATCGGGCACCGCGTCCGGCGTACTGTCCTCGGGATCGGGGTCGCGGTCCCGGGCGAGCCTCTCCCCCGTGACGGCGTCGAAGAGCCCGTGGCCGTCGTGCGAGACGACCATGACCAGGTCGTGGCCGCTGTCGGGGTGGACCCCGAAGCCGATGCCGAGCAGCCCGCCGACGGCCGCGTACGGCTCGAACACGGGGCGCCAGGGCGTGGGCGGCGCGACCACGGGTGCCGCCAGGAGGCGCTCCCGCAGGGCGAGTTGGTAGGCGGAGAGCGCGCGGCCGCCACCCGCCGCCCCGGCGTTCGTCTCGTCGTCCGTGTGCATCGTCACGCCACCATGATCCGTGACGGCGGCGCGAGGGCCGCCGGGGGGCCTGCGCCGGCAGGTGACCGTGACGGCGGGGCAGCGGTCGGCCGCTGGGCCTAGGCCTCGCGCCCCATGCGCGCGGCGCCGTCGCTGGCTAGGGTCGGCGTCCATGCAAGCCACCGAGATCACTCGCCGCCGCGACCCGGCGGAGCGCAAGCGGGCCACTCTGGAACGGCTCGGCGCGGAGCGCGACATATGGCTGTCGACGTCCCACCCGGACCACGGGCCGCACCAGGTTCCCCTGTGGTTCCTGTGGGACGGGCAGGCGGTGTGGATGTGCACCGGCGCGAAGTCCGCGACCGCACGGAATGTACGAGAGGAGCCACGCGTACGGCTGGCGCTGCCGGACACCTTCGACGTGGTGCTGCTACAGGGCGAGGCGGAGTACTACTCCGCGCGGGACGTCCCCCAGGCTGCCGCGGACGCGTTCGCGGGCAAGTTCGGCTGGGATCCGCGTACGGCGGAGGCCGCCCCCTACCTGTACCTGCGCGTTACGCCCCGGACGGTGCGCGCCTGGCGCGGGGAAGCGGAGCTGCGCGGCCGGGTCATCATGCGCGAGGGGGTATGGCTGGCGTAGCGCGGCTCTGATGCCCGGGTGCCCGGGGGACGTTGAAACGGTTGACGCCCCCCGTCGAGCATGCGAACCGACTCCCGGCCGACGCGAACCCCGCCACCCGCGCCCTCACCGCGGAGCACGGGACCCGACTTCCGGCCTCGCGCGAAGCCCGCCCCGATCAATTCCACCCCCACCCCCGCCACCCAAGATCCCCGCACGACAGACTTGCCCCCATGATCCCCTCAGACTTCAGGACCGACCTCCGCGTCTACCTCCAGGACGCGCGCGACGCACTGCTCTGGAAGCTCGAAGGGCTGTCCGAGTACGACATACGCCGGCCCATGACGCCGACCGGGACCAACCTTCTCGGGCTGGTCAAGCACGCGACGGGCGCCGAGGCGCTGTACTTTGGCGCCACGTTCGGGCGTCCGTTCGACGGGCCGCCCCTGTGGATCACGGGCGACGCCGAGCCGAACGCGGACCTGTGGGCCACCGCCGACGAGAGCCGGGAGCACATCGTCGGGCTCTACCGGAAAGCGTGGGCCCACTCGGACGCGACGATCGAGTCTCTGGAACTCGACGCGATCGGCCGACTGCCCGGCCCCGAGGGCCGGGAGATCACCTTGCACCGCGTTCTCGTCCACATGATCGCCGAGACCGACCGTCACGCGGGCCACGCCGACGTCGCCCGCGAACTGATCGACGGCACCGCCGGGTTGAGGGAGGACAACGACAACCTGGCGCAGGGCGACGCCACTTGGTGGGCCGAGCACCGCGCCCAGGTGGAGCGGGCGGCACGCGAAGCCGGGTGAGACGGCCGGCGACACCCTGGACACCCTCGCCCGCCCCAGCGGCACCACCGCACCACGACACTCCGCCACAGCACCCGCGCCCGCCCGCCTGAATGAATCGATTCGGCCCTCTCGTTCGGCCACCCGGACACCTTGCGGGCGGGCCCACCGTGCCCTCTCCCCCAGCAGCCGAGCAGCGAGCCGAAGGGTTGACACCGACGCCGCCGACTCATAGCTTCTCGCCCAGACTTTGAATCGTTTCACGCACGTTTCACGCATCGTTTCACACCCCGTTCACGCAACCGCTCGCCTCCGATTCGCAGGAGCCACCGTGACCGACGTCGCCGCCGTGAAGGCCGCGCTGAAGACCCAGGCCATCGAGACGCCGTCGTGGGCGTACGGCAATTCCGGAACCCGCTTCAAGGTGTTCACGCAGCCCGGCGTGCCGCGCAGCCCACGCGAGAAGCTCGACGACGCGGCGAAGGTCCACGAGTTCACCGGCGCCGCCCCGACCGTGGCGCTGCACATCCCCTGGGACCGGGTGGACGACTACGCCGCCCTCGCCCGGTACGCCGAGGAGCGCGGCCTGCGGCTCGGGGCCATCAACTCCAACACCTTCCAGGACGACGACTACCGGCTCGGCAGCGTCTGCCACCCGGACGCCGCCGTGCGCCGCAAGGCGGTCGCCCATCTGCTGGAGTGCGTGGACATCATGGACGCCACCGGTTCACGGGACCTGAAGCTGTGGTTCGCCGACGGCACCAACTACCCCGGCCAGGACGACATCCGCGCCCGCCAGGACCGCCTGGCCGAGGCCCTCGCCACCGTCCACGAGCGGCTCGGCGACGACCAGCGCATGCTCCTGGAGTACAAGTTCTTCGAGCCGGCCTTCTACGCCACCGACGTGCCCGACTGGGGCACGGCGTACGCGCACTGCCTCAAGCTCGGCGACAAGGCACGGGTCGTCGTCGACACAGGACACCACGCGCCCGGCACGAACATCGAGTTCATCGTCGCGACGCTGCTGCGCGAGGGGAAGCTCGGCGGCTTCGACTTCAACTCCCGTTTCTACGCGGACGACGACCTGATGGTGGGCGCCGCCGACCCCTTCCAGCTGTTCCGGATCATGTACGAGGTCGTCCGGGGCGGCGGGTTCACCCCTGGCGTCGCCTTCATGCTGGACCAGTGCCACAACATCGAAGCGAAGATCCCCGCGATCATCCGCTCGGTGATGAACGTCCAAGAGGCCACCGTCAAGGCCCTGTTGGTGGACCGCGCGGCCCTCGCCTCCGCGCAGGCCGCGGGCGACGTCCTGGCCGCGAACGCCGTACTGATGGACGCCTACGACACCGACGTACGCCCGCTGCTCGCCGAACTCCGGGAAGAGCAGGGCCTGGACGGCGATCCGGTCGCCGCCTACCACCGCTCCGGCTGGGCCGCGAAGACCGCCGGGGAGCGCGTCGGCGGCGCGCAGGCCGGCTGGGGAGCGTGAACCGTCCCTGGCCCGCCCGCCCCCCGAACCCGATCATCCCCCGCCCCCTCCCGTCACGGACCTGAGGACATACAAGGACATGGCACCTCACCCCGAAGCCGCCGCACTCCTGGAGCGTTCACACCGCCTCGGCGCCGACCCGCGCAACACCAACTACGCCGGCGGCAACACCTCCGCCAAGGGCACCGCCCCCGACCCGGTCACCGGCGGTGACGTCGAGCTGATGTGGGTCAAGGGGTCCGGCGGCGACCTGGGCACCCTCACCGGACAGGGCCTTGCGGTCCTGCGCCTGGACCGGTTGCGCGCCCTGAAGGACGTGTATCCGGGCGACGAGCGCGAGGACGAGATGGTCGCCGCCTTCGACTACTGCCTGCACGGCAAGGGCGGCGCCGCCCCCTCCATCGACACGGCCATGCACGGCCTGGTCGACGCGGCCCACGTCGACCACCTCCACCCCGACTCCGGTATCGCGCTGGCCTGCGCCGCCGACGGCGAGAAGCTCACCGCCGAGTGCTTCGGCGACAGCGTCGCATGGGTGCCGTGGCGCCGCCCCGGTTTCCGGCTCGGCCTCGACATCGCCGCCGTCAAGGAAGCCAACCCGCAGGCCATCGGCTGCGTCCTCGGGGGCCATGGCATCACCGCGTGGGGGGCCACCAGCGAGGAGTGCGAGCGCAACTCGCTGCGCATCATCCGCACCGCCGAGTCCTTCCTCGCCGAGCGCGGCAGGCCGGATCCTTTCGGGCCCGTCGTCGACGGGTACGAGCCGCTGCCCGAGGCCGGGCGCCGCGCGCGGGCCGCGGCGCTCGCCCCGCACGTCCGGGCCCTCGCCTCGCGGGACCGGCCGCAGGTCGGGCACTTCGACGACACCGCGCCCGTCCTGGACTTCGTCTCCCGCGCCGAGCATCCGCGCCTGGCCGAGCTGGGCACCTCCTGCCCCGACCACTTCCTGCGCACCAAGGTCCGCCCGCTGGTCCTCGACCTGCCGCCCACCACGCCCCTGGACGAAACACTCGCCCGGCTGGAGGAACTGCACGCGGCCTACCGCGAGGAGTACGCCGCCTACTACAACCGCCACGCCACCGCGGACTCCCCCGCCATGCGCGGCGCCGACCCGGCGATCGTCCTGGTCCCGGGCGTCGGGATGTTCTCGTTCGGCAAGGACAAGCAGACCGCCCGGGTCGCCGGTGAGTTCTACGTCAACGCGATCAACGTGATGCGCGGCGCCGAGGCCGTCTCCTCGTACCGGCCGATCGACGAGGCGGAGAAGTTCCGTATCGAGTACTGGGAGCTTGAGGAGGCCAAGCTGCGGCGGCTGCCCGCGCCCAAGCCGCTGGCCACCCGGATCGCGCTGGTCACCGGCGCGGGCAGCGGCATCGGCCGGGCCCTCGCGCACCGCCTCGCGGCCGAGGGCGCCTGCGTGGTGGTCGCCGACATCGACGCCCGCAACGCCGAGGCCGTCGCCGAGGCGCTCGGCGGTCCCGACAAGGCCATGGCCGTCACCGTCGACGTCACCTCCGAGGAACAGATCACCAAGGCATTCGAGGAGGCGCTGCTCGCCTTCGGCGGCGTCGACCTCGTGGTCAACAACGCGGGCATCTCCCTCTCCAAGCCGCTCCTGGAGACCACCGCCCACGACTGGGACGTCCAGCACGCCGTCATGGCCCGCGGCTCCTTCCTCGTCTCCCGCGAAGCCGCCCGCGTCATGCGGGCCCAAGGGCTGGGCGGCGACATCATCTACATCACTTCCAAGAACGCCGTGTTCGCCGGCCCCGACAACATCGCCTACTCCGCCACCAAGGCCGACCAGGCCCACCAAGTGCGCTTGCTCGCGGCCGAGTTGGGCGAGCACGGCATCCGCGTGAACGGCGTAAACCCCGACGGCGTCGTCCGCGGCTCGGGCATCTTCGCCGGGGGCTGGGGCGCCCAGCGCGCGGCCACCTACGGCATCGAGGAGGACAAGCTCGGCGAGTTCTACGCCCAGCGCACGCTGCTCAAGCGCGAGGTGCTCCCCGAACACGTGGCGAACGCCGTGTTCGCCCTCACCGGCGGCGACCTCACCCACACCACCGGCCTGCACATCCCCGTGGACGCCGGGGTCGCCGCCGCCTTCCTGCGGTGACACCCGTGAAGACCTACGCCGCCGTCGACCTCGGCGCCTCCAGCGGGCGCGTCATGACCGGCCGCGTCGGTCCCGGCACGCTGAAGCTGACCCAGGCACACCGCTTCCGCAACCGCCCCGTCCGCACCGCCGGCACCCTGCACTGGGACATCCTCGCCCTGTACGCGGGCGTGCTCGACGGACTGCGGGCAGCCGGGCACGTCGACTCGGTCGGCATCGACGGCTGGGCCGTCGACTACGGCCTGCTCGACGCGGACGGACAACTGCTCGGCAACCCCGTGCACTACCGCGACGCCCGCACCGAGGGCGTCGCGGAGCGGGTGTGGAGCGCCCTCCCCGCCGACCGGCTCTACGCGGCGACCGGCATCCAATACGCGCCCTTCAATACGCTGTACCAGTTGACAGCGGCCCACGGAACGGCCCAACTGGCGGCGGCGCGGCGGGCGTTGCTCGTCCCCGACCTGATCGCCTACTGGCTGACCGGCGAGCAGGGGACCGAGGTCACCAACGCGTCCACGACCCAGCTGCTCGACCCGCGGACCGGCGGCTGGTCGCACGCGGTCGCCGAGGCCGCGGGCATCGACACCGACCTGTTCGCGCCGCTGCGACGGCCGGGCGACCCCGCCGGGTTCCTGCTCCCCGAGGTACTCGAAACCGCCGGGCTCGCCGGCCCGGTGCCGCTCACCACGGTCGCCTCGCACGACACCGCGTCGGCCGTCGCGGCCGTACCGGCCACCGCGGGCGACCGCTTCGCGTACATCTGCACCGGCACCTGGTCGCTGGCGGGCCTGGAGCTCGACGCGCCCGTGCTCACCGAGGCGAGCCGCCGGGCGAACTTCACCAACGAACTGGGCATCGACGGCACCGTCCGCTATCTGCGCAACATCATGGGCCTGTGGCTCCTCCAGGAGTGCCTGCGGGAGTGGGGCGACCCGCCGCTCGCGCCACTCCTGGAAGCGGCCGCGCAGATCCCAGGGCCCGCCTCCGTGGTGGACGCCTCGGACCCGGCCTTCCTCGCACCCCGCCGGATGCCGGGGCGCGTGGCACAGGCGTGCCGCGCCTCGGGGCAGCCGGTGCCGGGCACGCCCGCCGAGACGACGAGGTGCGTCCTCGACTCGCTCGCCCTCGCGCACCGCCGTGCCGTGGAGGACGCGCGGCGCCTCGCCGACCGGCCGGTGGACGTCATCCACGTCGTGGGCGGCGGGGCCCGCAACGCCCTGCTGTGCCAACTGACCGCCGACGCCTGCGGGTTGCCGGTGGTGGCGGGCCCGGCGGAGGCGGCGGCACTCGGCAACGTACTCGTCCAGGCGCGTGCGCACGGCCTGGTCGGCGACCTCACCGCGATGCGCCGCCTGCTGGCGGGCACCCAGCCCCTGACCCGCTATGAACCGACCGGCGACCGTGCGGCTCCGGCGGCCTGGGCGGCTGCCGCCGAGCGGATCGCCTGTCCCTGACCGCTCCGGGCGGGCGCGGACACCGAGGGGGTCTGCCGCGTCCGCCCGGAGCGCCCTCTCTCACGCCGACACGGACGGCCTGTCCACGGCTCCGCTCGCCCACGCGGCGCGCAGCGCCTTCTTGTCGACCTTGCCGACCTTGGTCGTCGGCAGCCGGTCCAGCAGGACCGTCGTCCGGGGCGTGTACAGCTCGCCCAGCTCTGCGGTGACCGCCGCGGCGACCTCGTCCGGGTCGACGTCGGCGCCCTCGGCCGTGGCCAGGAAGATCTGCACGGCCTCGCCGTACTCCTCGTCCGGTACGCCGAGCGCCGCCGCGTTGCGCACACCGGGCAGGGTGAGCAGGAAGTCCTCGAGGACGCGGGAGTAGACGTTGTCGCTGGTGCTGCCGGTGACGATGATGTCCTTGGCCCGGTCGACGAGATAGAGGTAGCCCTCGGCGTCGAGGTAGCCCATGTCGCCCGTGCGCAGCCAGCCGTCGCGCAGCGCCTGCGCGGTGCGCTCGGGGTCCTCGTAGTAGCCGAGCATCACCGTCTCGCCCCGGACGCAGACCTCGCCGACCTGCCGGACGGGCAGTGCCGCCGTGCCGTCCTCGCCACGGATCTCGATCTCGACGTCGGATATCGCGCGGCCGCAACTGCGCCAGAGCTCCGGCCTGCGGGCCCCCTCCGATGCGAGGTCCGCCGCGCCGAACGCGGCGATGCCGAGCGCCTCCGACTGTCCGTAGCCCTGGCTGAGCACGGGCCCGAAGACCTCGACCGCCTGCTGGAGCCGGCTGGGCGAGGAGGCCGCGCCGCCGACGACGATCCGCCGCAGCGCGGGGAACGCGCCGGGCCCGCACGCCGGGTGGTCGAGGAGGGCGTACAGCATGGGCGGTACGAACATGGTGGCGGTGATCCGCTCCTCGCGCAGCGCCGCCAGCGCCGCGCCCGCCTCGAACTCGGGCAGCACGACCAGGACGGAGCCGGTCACCAGCGCCTGGACCGAGGTGAGGTGCCCGCTGCCGTGGGTGAGCAGCGTGGCGACGAGCACCCGGTCCGTGTCCGGGTCCATGGTCGGGAAGACGGCGGGCCCGGAGTCCTCCGAGGCGTTGTCCGCCAGGTCCACCAGCGCGTCGTAGAGCCGGTGGCTGTGCGCGGCGAGCTTGGGGCGGCCCAGGGTGCCGCCGGTGTAGAGGACGGTGACGGCCTCGTCCGCTCCCGGTGCGGGCACGGCGTCCGGACGCGTCTCGGGGCATTCGGCGGCCAGGGCCAGCAGGTCGGTGCACGGCTCCTCGCAGGGGCCGAGGCTGAGCAGCACGGGTGCGTGGACGCTGCGGCCGGCCGCGTCGGCGGCCCGCCGCGCGAACAGCGGGTCGGTGACCACGGCGCGCGCCTTGGACTGCTCGACCAGCGCGGCGAGTTCGCCGGGTCCTGGCTCCGGTGGCAGGAACACCACGCGGCAGCCGATGAGGTGGACCGCGAGCTGCACCAGGACGGAGTCCACGCGGTTGGCCAGGAACAGCCCCACTCCGTCACCGGGCGCGAGCCCCTGCCGACGCAGCGCGTGTCCCAGGCCGAACAGCCTCCGCCGCGCCTCCCCCCGAGTCAGCCGCCGCGCCCCTTGGACGAGTGCCTCGGCGTCCTCGTCCTGGTGCCAGTGCTCCAGGACGCGGTCGACGTAGGTCTGCGGCTCGGATGCCCCCTGTGCGTTAATGATCATGAACATATGCAAACACGCCACTCAGGGCCGTTGCCTCGTAGGGGGCGGGTTCGGTCGTCGACGGGCGGAGTACCATGCCCCGGCCCCCGACGCGGATGTCCACCGGAGGACAGGCTCCACAAGCCCCTTGCCGCCTGGTCGCGCTCGGCGCGGTACGCGTGCGGTGCCGGCCGACGAGGACGATTCCCGCTCGCGACGCAGGACATCGAGGGCAACGAGTTCTGTCTCGACCGAGTTCTCCGGGCGGGGCGACGATGTGACCAACCTGGACTACTGAAGACGCCCCATCGGTCCTATATTCATACAAACAATTCACACGCGGCCCTGCTGCGATGAACACGGGGTAGGACCGCAGTGATTGAGCCCGACGGCACCAACAGACCCGCCCGCACCGAGTCCCGCGCCGCCCGCAAGACGCGGGAGAAGGCGCGCAAGCGCAGGCGAATGGCCGTGGTCGCGGCCGTGCTCGGTCTGGGCGGGGTGGCCGGTACGTGCGTTCTCGCCCTCGGGAACTCCTCCGGCGGCGGCGGTGACGACCGGCATACGGCGTCCACTTCCTCGGGCAACGCGGCGGAGAAGGCGCGTTCCGCCAAGCGCTCGAAGAAGGGCGAGGAGAAGTGGGACGGCAAGGTCAAGGTGCTGGGCGACGGCTCCACCTCGTACGCCGGGCCGCCGCGCGGGCAGCTCAAGCCCAAGAAGCTGAAGCCCGGCGAGAAGCCGCCGCAGTTCGTGGTCTTCTCCTGGGACGGCGCGCTGGAGGGCGACGACCACCGCTTCTCCCACTTCCGTCAGGTGGCGCGGGAGAGCAAGGCCCACATGACCTTCTTCCTCACCGGCATCTACCTCCTGCCGGAGAGCAAGAAGACGCTCTACCGCCCCCCGCAGCACGGCACGGGGTCGGCCGCCATCTCGTACCCGACCGTCCCGCACATCCAGACCACGCTCCAGCAGCTGCGCGGCGCCTGGAAGGACGGCCACGAGATCGGCTCGCACTTCAACGGCCACTTCTGCGGCCCCAAGGGCGGCGGGGACTGGAGCACCGAGGAGTGGAAGAGCGAGATCGAGCAGACGTACTCGTTCATGAAGAAGTGGAAGACCAACACCGGCTTCACCCAGGAGGCGCCCCTGCCCTTCGACCCGGACCGGGAAGTGGTCGGCGGCCGCGCGCCCTGCCTTGAGGGCCAGAAGAACCTCCTGACGGCGATCAAGCCGTTCGGCTGGCGCTACGACGCGAGCTCCTCGGGGGACTTCCAGATATGGCCGTCCAAGGTCGACGACATATGGAACTTCCCCCTGCAACTGCTTCCCCTTGAGGGCAAAGAGGTGCAAGTCCTCTCCATGGACTTCAACTTCCTCTACCACCAGTCCGGCGACAGCACCGAGGGCGACCCGGAGAAGTACCCGGAGTGGGAGGCGCAGGTCCGGAAGTCGTACATGAACGGCTTCAACCGCGTCTACAACGGCAGCCGGGCGCCGATGTTCATCGGCAACCACTTCGAGGACTGGAACGGCGGCATCTACATGAACGCCGTCGAGGACGTGATGCGGGAGGTGTGCCCGCGCAAGGGCGTCCGCTGCGTGTCCTTCAGGGAGTTGGCGGACTGGCTCGACGTCCAGGACCCGAAGGTCCTGGCCCGGCTGCGCCTGCTCGACCCCGCGCAGGCGCCGGACTGGAAGTCGCTCGTCAAGTAGCGCGGGTGGGGCCGCGGCACGCCGCGGCCCCACCGCCGCATCGCCCCGGCGCCCCCTACTCGACGGCCTTGATGTAGTCGGCCCAAAGGCCCACCGCCCGCTCGCTGCCGAGCCTTCCGGGGGCGTCCCCGCCCAGCCCCTTCAGCGGCAGCGGCACCAGGTCCTTCAGCGACATGCGGTAGACGACCACGGCCGTCGTCTCGTCCTCGGTGCCGCCCACGAACCAGCCCGCGGTGTTCGCGGTGGTCGTCCCGGTCTTGCCCACGGCGCCGGCATGCGCCCCGCCCGCCGCCTTGGCCGATCCGTCGGTCATGGTGGCCCGCAGGGCGTCCGTGACCGCCTTGGCGGTCTTCTGCGACACCGCCCGCGTGGGCTTCGGCTCGGCGAGCGGCACCGCGTCACCGGCCCGCGTGACCGAGAGCACCGAATAGGGGTCGGTGTGCATGCCGTCGGCGGCGAAGGTCTGGTAGGCGCCCGCCATCCGGATGGCGCTGGGCGTCGAGTTCTCCCCGAGCGCGAACGTGGGGATCCGTTCCCCGAGGCTCGATTCGAGCAGCCCCGCCCGCAGCGCGTACTTCTCCACCCGGTCGAGGCCGACGTCCAGGCCGAGTTGGAGCATGGGCGTGTTCACGGAGCTCGCGACGGCCCGCCGCAGGGTCACCTTGCCCCAGTCCCGGCCGCCTTCGTTGCGGCCCTTCACCACTTTGCCGCTGCGGTCCCAGTACGGCCCCTCCGGCGTCCGCACGGCGATCCGGTCGTCGCCGTCGTAGACGCTGGCCGGGGAGACGGGCGTACGGCCCCCCTCGCGGGTGCGCGTCACGCCGTCCTCAAGCGCGGCGGCGTAGACGAAGGGGGTGAACGCCGAGCCGGCCGGAATGGTCGTCGCGTTCGACTGGTTGAAGCCCTGCTTCAGGAAGTCGTGGCCGCCGTACACGGCGAGCAGCCGGCCGTCCCGGCCGACGCTCGCCGCGCCGATCCGGGCGTACTTGTCCGTGTCGGGCCGCCGCTTGGCGTCGAAGTCCTTGTCGGCCTTCCGGACGGCGGCGGTCAGGGCCTTCGTGCGCTTCCGGTCGAAGGTCGTGCGGATCTGGTAGCCGCCGAGGTCGTAGTCGGCGGTCGTGATGTGCCCGGCCTTGATCGCGTGCCGCTTGGCCAGCTCCACCAGATAACCGGTCTGCGCGCCCGGGATGGTGCCGCCGGACCCCGGCTTCGTGGGCTCCGGGAACTTCTTGTACTTCGCGCGCTCGGCCTGCGTGAGGTGGCCGGTGGCGACCATGCGGTCCAGGATCCAGCTCCACCGCTCGACGGCCCGCGCGCGGTTCTCCTTGCCGAGGGCCGGATCGTAGAGCCCGGCGCCCTTGAGCAGGGAGGCCAGGAAGGCGCCCTCGCTGGGGCTGAGCCGCGAGACGTCCTTGCCGTAGTAGGCGTGCGAGGCGCGCTGGATGCCATAGGTGCCGCGCCCGAACCAGCTGGTGTTCAGGTAGTCCTGGAAGATCTTGTCCTTGCTCGTCCGGTTGTCCAGCTTCACGGCGAGCAGGGCTTCGGTGAACTTCCGGGACAGGGTGCGGTCCTGGCTGAGGTAGACGTTCTTCACGTACTGCTGGGTGATGGTCGACCCGCCCTGGGTCTCCCCTCCGGTGACCGCGGCGGTCGCGGCACGCAGGACGCCGGTCGGCGAGACTCCGGAATCCGAGTAGAAGCTCGCGTTCTCGGCCGCGAGGACGGCTCCCCGGACTTTCGGCGGCACCTTGTCCAGCGGTATCTCCTGCCGGATGACCCAGCCGGTGCGGGCCATGACAGTGCCGTCGGACCAGTAGTAGACGTTGTCCTGTTGCGTGGCGAACGAGTTGAGGTCATCCGGTATGTCCGTGGCCGCGTACGCGATCGCGACGAAGCCGGTCAGACCGATGAACATGTACAGGAACGCGCCGAGCCACTGGCGCCACGAGGGCACCCACCGCCGCCAACCGCTGCGCCCCGGCCGGGGGTACGCCGGACGCAGGCGCCGCAGCTGCCTGCGCGCCCCCGCGACGGCGCCGGGTATGCCGCCGTCCGACCGTGCCCTGCGCCGTTCCCCTGACTGCCTGCGTCGGCCGGTCGCCGCGCGGCGACCTCCCGATGCTGCCGCCCGCCGACCCCCCGGTCGCCCTGCCGCGGCCCTCCTGCGCCCACCCACCCCGTATGCCTCCCTCTGCTGCGCTTTGCCGACACCCTAGAGGTACGTGAGGCGGGACCGGCGGGGTCCTGGAGCCCTGGTCCGGCGGCCACCGGGCTCCGGGCTGGGCGAACGGTGCGGTGAAGGCATGGAGTTGTGCGAAGATTCCGTGCCCCGATCGCGGTGATCGGGCGACAAAAGAGGAAACAGAGTGATACCCAAGAGATACAGACCCGCCGTCGTCGCGGGTCTGACCGCAGCCGTTGCGTCCGGTTCCATGCTCGCGCCCCCCGCACACGCCGACGCCCTCGACAGCGAGCCCCGCAAGGCCGACCGCAGGACGGTCGCCGCCTTCGCCCGCATCGCCGATGACGTCCTCTCCCGGCGCGCCGAGGCCCTCGTGGAGGAGCACGCGGGACGCGGCGGCTCCAACAAGGACACTTCCACGACGCGCATGTCCGGCCGGCTGAAGAAGGACGAGGCCGCCGCGCTCCGTTCGTTGCGCTCCCGCAAGGCGCGCCTCGCGAAGCTCGGCGAGGCCTACACGAAGGCGGACACCCGCGTCGTCGTGGAGCGCGCCACGATCACCGGCGGGACGGCGACGGTGCAGGTCACCTCGTCGTCGACGCTCACCTACAAGAAGCCGCGCGGGGACGCGCCGGACACCACGGCGTTCTCGACGCGGCAGGAGCTGAAGCTCGCCGGCACGAAGGACGGCGGCTGGAAGCTCACCACGATCACCTCGCGGGACAACGGCCCCGCCGCGGTCGCCGAGCCGTCGGCGGCCCGGGTGAACACCGTCGAGGACGACGGCAACCAGTACCCGGACGGCACGCCGGCGTCCACCCGGTACCCCACCACGCCGATGCCCTCGGGCAAGACGGCCGGTGCCTACGACTACTCCGCCATGGCGCGGTACGCGGAGAAGTACTGGCGCAGCTACAACCCGGCGTACCGGAAGTTCAACGGAGCCGGCGGCGACTGCACCAACTTCGTCAGCCAGGCGCTGAAGGCGGGCGGCTGGAAGTCCGTCCCCGGCTCCGCCCACGACTACCGGAACTGGTGGTACGAGGGCGCGAGCCAGAGCACCTCCTGGGTCGGCACGAACGAATGGGCATGGTTCACGCTGTCCAACCGGCGTGCCCCGAACCTGTCGAGCGTCTATCAGCTGGACGTCGGTGACGTCCTCCAGGCGGACTTCGACAGGGACGGGTCCAAGGACCACTCCATGCTGGTGACGTACCGCGACCGGCGGGGCATGCCGTACCTGACCTACCACTCGACCGACACGTACCGCAGGTCGCTCGCGAGCGTCCTCGCGTCCTACCCCGACGCGCGTTACTTCGCGTACCGCACCTGACGGGACCGGTAGCGCCACCGGACCGGCGCGGGCGGCACCGAGCGTCTCTCGCCGGGTCCCCGCGCCGGTCCCTCCAGAAGGCAGCCATGCGGCACCCGGGAATGAGGGGCGCGATTACGGGCACCCGTAGACCACCGAAGAGCCTTCTGGAGGGGTCTGTGGTCGTGTTGAAGCCGGAACCGCGCTCAGTGAGAACTCTGCTCGCCCGTTACGCGGGCGCGCGCATCGCGCTCATGGAGAAGGCCGACCCGGCCTGGCAGCGGGAACTGGAGGACGTCACCTACACGCTGTGCGTGGTGACGGGCACCCAGTCGATCACGGACGCGATCGCGGCGGCCGACGAGATCCTGGCGGCGGCCGAGCGTCCCGCGGCACGACCTGACGCACGACCGGCGGCACCTTCCGCCGAGGACCCGGTCCTGGCGGCCTGAGCCGCCCTCTGTAACCGCCACTGGCCGGAAGCCGTCACTGCCCGGCGGCGGCCTTCCGGTGGTGGCAGGCCCAGGCCCGCTCGGACACATCCGTACGGAGCAGGACGTCGGCCGCGGTGGCCGCCAGCGCGTACGCCGCCGCCAGCATGACCTCGCGCCCGCGCGCTCCGGCGGCCGCCCGGGCGAACTCAGGCGTGTGGTCCGAGCCGTCCGACCCCATGATGGCGACGAACGGATGGATCGCCGGCACCCGGGTGCTGACGTTGCCGATGTCCGAGGACCCCAGGTAGACCCCCGCCTCGGGCTCCGAAAGCCGGATGCCCGCCTTCTCCAGGTGCCGCGCGAACAGCCCCGAGAGCACGTCGTTGTCGCGGAAGTGCTCGTACCGCGCGGCCACTTCGGCGATCTCCGCCTTCGTCCCCGTGGCCAGCGCGACACCCCGGGCGCACGAACTCAGCTCCTCCACCAGGTCCGCCAGCGCGGAAGCGGTCGCGCCGCGCAGCCCGAACAGCCCTTCCGCGTACTCGGGGACGATGTTCGTCGCCCGGCCCCCGTCCGTGACGATGCCCTGGACGTGCGATCCGGCGGGCAGCCTCCGGTCCAGGACTCCGAGCGTGTTGAACAGCTGGATCAGTGCCCCCAGCGCGTCGATGCCCTCCGTCGGGTTGCCCGTCGGGTGCGCGGCCCTGCCGTGGAAACCGACACGTACCTGCGCGCTCGCCGTCAGGGGTGCCCACGACCAGTCGTACACACCCGGGTGGAACATCAGCGCCGCGTCCACCCCGTCGAACAGGCCCGCCGCGACCTCCGCGACCTTGCCGCCGCCGCGCTCCTCCGCCGGCGTCCCGACGGCCAGCAGGGACCCGCCGGTGTCGCCGAGCGCGGCCCGCGCGGCGAGGGCCGCTCCGAGGCCGGCCGCCGCGATCAGGTTGTGCCCGCAGGCGTGCCCCAGCTCCGGCAGCGCGTCGTACTCCATCAGCAGGGCGACGCGCGGGCCCTTTCCGGGCGCGGCCGCCGTGTCCGTGCGGGCGACGAAGGCGGTCGGCAGCCCTGCGGCACCCCGTTCCACCAGGAACCCCTCGTGTTCCAGCTCGTCCGCGAGCAGCCGGGCGGCACGGTGTTCCTCGTAGGCGGTCTCCGGTTCGCGGTGCAGCGCGAGGCTCACGTCCCAGAGCCGGTCGGCGCGGGCGGCGACCTCCCGCTCGATGCGGGCGTACACGGAATCCATGTCCGTATCCCTGTCCGTATCCCTGTCCTTGGCCTGTGACACGTGACCTCCTCGGACCGAGCCGGCTCGGTGGCCCGGCGACGACACGGGACGTGTTCCACGGTTTCCGGCGGCCCACACGGGGCGGACGGCTCTGCTCGGCAGGCTCGGCGGCGGCGAGCGGGCCGTCGTCGACACATGCGTGGCCCCGCGACTGGTCCGTTCACTCCTGGAGACCGCACCCAGTGACCACCGGCCCGGCAAGGTCGATACTGCCCATGCCGACACGCGCTGTCCCGTGAACCGGCGCCATCGCCGAACCCAAGCGATCGCCGAACCTACGCGGAGGTATCCATGAAGATGTTGATCAATGTCGCCGAGACCGTCGTCGCCGACGCGCTGCGGGGCATGGCCGCCGCGCATCCGGAGCTGACGGTCGACGTCGAGAACCGCGTGATCGTCCGCAGGGACGCCCCGGTCGCGGGGAAGGTGGCCCTCGTCTCCGGCGGCGGGTCGGGGCACGAGCCGTTGCACGGCGGGTTCGTGGGGCCGGGGATTCTGTCGGCCGCCTGCCCCGGCGAGGTCTTCACGTCGCCCGTGCCCGATCAGCTGGTGCGGGCCGCGGCCGCCGTGGACAGTGGTGCGGGCGTGCTGTTCGTCGTGAAGAACTACACCGGTGACGTGCTCAACTTCGAGATGGCCGCGGAGCTCGCCGAGGACGAGGGCATCCAGGTGGCGAAGGTGATCGTCGACGACGACGTCGCGGTCACCGACAGCCTCCACACCGCCGGGCGCCGCGGCACCGGAGCCACGCTCTTCGTGGAGAAGCTGGCGGGCGCCGCCGCCGACGCGGGCATGCCGCTGGAGCGGGTCGAGGCGATCGCGCGGCAGGTCAACGCCAACGCGCGCAGCTTCGGGGTCGCCCTCAGCGCGTGCAGTACGCCGGCCAAGGGCGGCCCCACCTTCGAACTTCCCGCCGGAGAGCTGGAGTTGGGCATCGGCATCCACGGCGAGCCGGGGCGGCAGCGGCGTCCCATGATGACCTCGCGCGAGATCGCGGACTTCGCCGTCAACGCCGTACTGGAGGACCTGCGCCCGCGCAATCCCGTCCTCCTGCTCGTCAACGGCATGGGAGCCACGCCCCTGCTTGAGCTCTACGGCTTCAACGCCGAGGTGCAGCGCGTGCTCGTGGAGCGCGGCGTGCCGGTCGCGCGCACCCTCGTCGGCAATTACGTGACCTCACTGGACATGGCCGGGGCGTCCGTGACGCTCTGCCAGGTCGACGAGGAACTGCTGCGGCTGTGGGACGCGCCGGTCCGCACGGCCGCGCTGCGCTGGGGGGCCTGAGTACCCGTGCTCGACGCCGACTTCTTCCACCGCTGGCTGCTGAACGCCGCCGATGCCGTCGACCGTGAGGCGGCCCGGCTCACCGAGCTGGACTCGCCCATCGGTGACGCCGACCACGGCAGCAATCTGCGGCGCGGGTTCACCGCCGTCGCGGCCACCCTGGAGAAGGAGGCGCCCCCCACGCCGGGGGCCGTACTCCTGCTGGCCGGGCGGCAGTTGATCTCCACCGTGGGCGGCGCGTCGGGCCCCCTCTACGGCACGTTGCTGCGCCGCGCCGGCAAGGCGCTCGGCGACGCCCCCGAGGTCGACGCGGCGCGGTTCGCCGAAGCGCTGCGTACCGGCGTCGAGGCGGTGGCCGCGCTCGGCGGCGCGGCGCCCGGCGACAAGACGATGCTGGACGCGCTCGCGCCCGCGGCGGAGGCGCTCGGCACGTCGTTCGCGGCGGCACGGGACGCCGCGCTGGAGGGCGCGCTCGCGACGACGCCGTTGCGGGCGCGCAAGGGCAGGGCCAGCTATCTGGGCGAGCGCAGCGTCGGGCACCAGGACCCGGGCGCGACCTCCTCGGCGCTGCTCTTCGAGGCGCTCGCACGGACCGCGGAGGGCACCGAGCGGCAGGAGGCCGGCCATGGCTGACGGCCGGCTGGTGGGCGTCGTCCTCGTGTCGCACAGCGGTCCCGTCGCCGAGGCGGTCGCCGCCCTCGCCACGGCGCTTGCCGGGGGCGGCGTCACCGCCCCCGTGGCCGCCGCGGGCGGGACGCGGGACGGGGGCCACGGTACGAGCGCGGAGCTGATCTCGGCGGCCGCCGCCCGCGTCGACCAGGGCGCGGGCGTCGCGGTGCTCGCGGACCTCGGCAGCGCCGTCATCACGGTGAAGGCCCTGCTCGCGGAGGGCGATGAACTCCCGGACGGGACACGCCTGGTGGACGCGCCGTTCGTGGAAGGGGCGGTGGCGGCCGTGGTGACCGCGTCGGCCGGAGCCGACCTCGCGACGGTCGAGGCAGCGGCCATGGAGGCGTACACCTGTCGGAAGGTGTGAGCCCGCCGCCCGATGCTGTGAAGGACCTACCTCCCGGACGCTCCCGGAGGAGACTCGCTGCGGAGCAGACGCATGAGGGCCTCTCCCGCGTCAGGGTTGAGCGGTGAGGGGGGAGCCTGTGCGTCCGCTGCCGCGGGCGACTGTGCGGGGTGGAGGCCGAGGTACTGGAGCAGGGTGCCACAGTGCACCCGGACCGCGGCCTCCAGGAGCAGCGCGTAGTCGTCGATGGTGCTGCGGAAACGCACCTGGCCCATGGCGAAGAGGCTGATGCTGATCAGCCCCGCGGGCCACCACCACACCGTGACGGGCAGGTAGAGCAGCCCCCACGCGATGAGCGAGGCGGCACGCCCGGTCTCACGGCGCGACGTCGTGATCTCGCTGCGGGTGCTGTCCGGCAGCACCAGCCACAGGGCCGGCCAGACGACGGCCAGGTCGAGACAGTGGTCCCGGTTCAGCCGCAGCGCCACCGCGTGGATGCGATCGCCCGCCCAGGTCGGTCGCTCGGGGTACTCGACGGCGATGCGGTCACGGCGATGCCTCGCCATCCAGCGTGCGGCCGGATCGGCCCGGCCGCCGAGGGCACGGACCCGGGCATCCTGTCCGAGCCGCGTCTCCAGATGCGCGGTGGCGGTCTCCCACCGTCGCTGCCTGCGGGTGATGCGGCGCCTCGCGAGATGCTTGAACGGGCCCGGCCACGCGTACCAGTTGGCGGCGAGCAGCACCCTCTCCACGGTTGAGCCGATCGCCTGGACGAGCAGGCCGGCGGCGGCCGCTCCCGCGAGCACCGCCGCAAGGATGATCGCCTGGCCGCCCACCGTCTGCGCGACCGGCTCCTTTGCCGTCGTCGTCAGTTGCCCCGTCAGCCGGGTCATGTCGAAGGGCCGGGCATGGCCGAGGGTGTGGCCGGCCGCCGCAACGACCAGATAGAGAGCTCCCGGCAGGACGAGCAGCGTCACCCATCGTTCGGCGAGCCTCTTCCCCAGCTCGGAGAGCAGACCGCCCATGCCTAGAGTCGATCCTTGCGGAGCGGCACCCCATTGATCTCGCAGCAGGGTTCCGGTTCTCCGGCACGTGGCAGCCAGAAGCGGGTGCAGCGGCGCAGCGGACACAGGAACGCCGTCTCCGAAGGCGGTCCGAACCCCGGCACCGATGCCGGGCCGATGCGCGGCAGCCCGCGGGTGGGAACTTCGCTCGCCGGTACGTAGACGCCGCGCGCGTCCCCGCCGGCTTGGACGACGGCGTGCAGCGCGTCGAGAAGAGGGCCGAGGTCGCCGTCGCCGCCCGCCGCGGTCAGCAGTTCGTCGAGCGAGGCCATGTGCTCGGGGCCGCTGTCACGCAGGGTGTCACGTATGTCGTCGATGTTCGCACAGACGTACGCGAGGGCGTCCGCCGTGCGTATGTCCGCCGGACTCAGCTCGTCGGCCATCCGTCCCCCGAAGGTCATGGCAGCTTCGCGCAGTGGGTACGAGGATTCTACTGGCCCGTCGCACGCGCACAGGTGGTTGTCGGGGAGCGGGGCCGGTACGCGGCACTTGTGGGGAGGCGCGCGGTGGACGGTCGGGCGGCAAAGGCCGGAGCGGCAGAGGTGCTCAAGGGGGGCCTTGGCGCGCTGACGGTGGCTGAGTCGGTCCGGCTCGCGGACTCCGCCCCGCCCGGCCACCCCGTTCGCCCCGAAAACCTGGAGCACCTGGCGGCGCTGCTCGTCGAGCGGTACGAGTCCACCCAGGAGGTCGAGGCCGTCCGGCTCGCGGTGGAACTCATCCGGGAGTCCGCGGCGACGACACCTCCGGATGACCCCGCTCACGCCCGGCGTCTGTCCTGGCTCGGCGTGTGCCTGCGATTGAGGTGGGAGTGCGGGGGAGACGTGGCGGATCTGCATGAGGCGGTGGACATCGGTCGGCGGAGCACGCGGGCGGCGCCCTTGGGTCACCCCGTTCACGTCATGTGTCTGGCCAACTCGGGGAACACGGCGCGGTCCAGGTACGAGGCCCTGGGCGATGCCGATGACCTGGCGGCAGCCATCGCCGCATTCGAGGGGGCGATCGCCGCCGCTCCGGAGGGGCATGACGATCTGTCGGCACACCACAACAACCTGGGTGTGGCGTTGCAGGTCCGCTTCGATCGCACCGGAGACATCGCCGACGCCGATCGTGCGATCGCCGAGGGCCGCCTGGCTGTCGACGGGGTCAGCGGCGACCACCCCAGGTTCGGGGAGTTCCTGTTCAGTCTGGCGGGTTCATTGCTGGCACGCTTCGAACGAACCGGCGCCATCGCCGACCTGGACGATGCCATCCGCCTGGGACGGGCCGCGGTGGAGGCCACCGCGGATGGCCATGCCTACAAGCCCGAGCGGCTCGCCCAGTTGTCCATGGCCCTGAGGCTCCGGTACGTACGCAAGGGCCTTGCGCACGACGCGGACGCCGCGGTCGCCGCGGGCCGGGCGGCCGCGGCGGCCGTGCCGCCGGGCCATGTCTTCCGAAGCGCGATCCTGTCCAGCGCTTCGTCGGCGTTCCTCAGCCGCTACGAGACCACGCACACGGCAGGGGACCTCGACACGGCCATCCGCTACGGCACCGAGACACTGGAGGCCATGCCGGAAGGGCATCCCGGCCTGTCGAAGTCCCAGGCCAATCTGGTGGGCATGCTGGTCAGTCGCTACGCGCGAGACGGCGTCGTCAATGACCTCAACAAGGCGATCAAAATCGGTCGGCAGGCTTCCGAGAACGATCTCGTGGATGCCGTTTCTCGCACGAGCCTGCTGTTCAATCTCGGCAGCGCCTTGCGCAGCAGGTTCCTGCGGACCCGGGCGGTGACGACGAAGCAACAGGCCATCGCCGCCTACACGCAGGCGGCGAAGGACCCGCAGGCAGCGCCGTCGCTGCGTATCGCGGCAGCCAGGTCCGCCGCCGCGCTGCTGGCGGACACGGACGCGGCGCGCGCTGCCGCCCTGCTGGAAAAGGCCGTACTCACGCTCCCCGAGACCACGGCCCGCAACCTTCGGCGTGCCGATCAGGAACATGCCCTGGTCACCCAGGGATCCGATCTCGCCTGCGACGCGGCAGCGCTCGCGATGGCCGGCCGGCCGGGCGAGGAACAAGGCGTGAAGGCACTCGGAATCCTGGAACTGGGGCGGACGGTCTTGCTCAGCCAGGCGCTCGACGTCCGCAGCGACCTGGCCGATCTCCGCCGTCACCACCCCGCCCTGGCCGACCGCTTCACAGCGCTCCGCGACCAACTGGACGTCAATGACTCCGACGCGTCCCTGGAACAGGTCACCTTCACCGAGGGCGTACGCCTGCACGGGCGGCCCGTGGGCAATGACGCACGCAATCGCCTGGCCGAGGAATTCGCCGACGCACTCGACGTGATCCGGGCCCAGGAAGGCTTCGAGACCTTCGGCCGCCCGCCCGCTCCGGAGGAACTGCTGGCCGAGGCGGAACCCGGACCGGTCGTGGTCTTCAACGTCAGCCGGTACCGCAGCGACGCCCTCGTCCTGACGTCGAGCGGCGTGGCCACGCTCCCGCTCCAGGCTCTCGGCAGGAAGGAGCTCGCGCGACGGACGGCGTCCTTCCACGCCGCGCTGCGGCAGGCGACCACCGGCACGAGCGGCAGCGAGCGACGTGCGGCCCAGAAGGCCCTCGGGCAGACCCTGGAATGGTTGTGGGACAGCGCGGTGAGTCCCGTACTCGACCTGCTCGGCCATACGCGTCAGCCGGCCGACGACGAGAAATGGCCGCGCGTGTGGTGGGCGCCTGGTGGGTTGCTCGGACAACTGCCGCTGCACGCGGCGGGATACCACACGGAGCCGGTGACGGGGGTGGGGCGGCGTACGGCGATGGACCGCGTCGTGTCCTCGTACACGCCCACCGTCCGTGCCCTGCGGTACGCGCGCCGCAGGGCGGCCCCCACGGCCCGCGCGCGTGCCTTGGCCGTGTCGATGCCGACGACCCCCGGCCTGCCCGGTGGAGGGCGGCTTCGCCATGTGGGGGCGGAGGTGGCAGCGCTGGCACGGCACGTCCCGGACCTGGTGCTCCTGAGCGGACCTGCCGAGTGGGGAGGCCCTGAACCCGCGCCGCCCGCGGACCGGGCGCCGACGAAGGCCGAGGTACTGCTGCACCTGCCGTCCTGTCCCATCGCCCACTTCGCCTGCCACGGCCTGACCGATCCCGACGAACCGTCCAGCAGCCGACTGCTGCTGATGGATCACGAGCGGGACCCCCTCACCGTGGCCGGCCTGGCTCCCGTCCATGCCGACGCGGTGCAGTTGGCGTACCTGTCGGCATGCCATACGGCGGTCAGTCACGCCCCGCGGCTGATGGATGAAGCCATTCATCTGGCTTCGGCCTTTCAACTCATCGGGTTTCCCCGCGTGATCGGGACCGCGTGGGAGGTCGACGATCAGATGGCGGCGGCGATTGCCGGGGATTTCTATGCTCGACTGCGTCTGCCGCAACAGAGGATCGATACCGGCCGGTCCGCTCACGCGCTGCACGATGCCGTACGCGACGTCCGCGACCCTTTTCCCGGCACCCCGTCACTCTGGGCCTCGTTTCTGCATGTCGGGGCCTGACAGCGCAATACCTCATGTGCGGCTCGACGAAGGTGAGACCATGGCGATCGAAATATCCGATGCCGTACGAGAGTGCATCGGCGAGAGCAACGTGGAAGCAATTCTCGCAGACCCCCCGGAGGGCTCCGCCACCTGTAGGGTTTGTTCGCGCCCGGTCCCCTTACAGGAAGAGACGGCTTGCCTCTCCGCCGTCGCACTGGCGCCGTCCACGATTGACCACGGCCCCATCTACGCCAGCGTGTGGTCGCATGAAGCATGCGCCGGCTCCGCCGTCCTCAGCTTCGAAGAGTTCGAGGACGAAGCAGGCGCTCCGCTTCCCGAACAGGGAAAGGCGGAGCCGCTCAGCGACCATGAAATCTCCTATCTCGTGGGAGGAAAGAAGAAATCCGGCTTTCCCCTCTCGTCGTCCGGAGGCGCGGAAGGCCCCTTCGGCGGCCACCGGGACGGCGACGGAGAGATGACGCTGGGGGGCCACTCGGGGCGGATCCGCGGCCTCGTGGCGATTCCGGGGAGCGACGGCAGGGCCCTGCTGGTCACCAGCGACCAGGACACCGTCCGCGTGTGGGACGCGACCACCGGAACGCTGCTCGGTGCGGAGGTGCACGACAGCGACATACCGGTGACGGGTAATCAGCTCACTCCAGTTCCCCTTGCGGACGGCCGCACCTTGCTGGCCATTCCGCACGGTCGGGATCTCCGTCTCGTAGATCCCCTGCATATCGGTCGACAGCATGCCACCGTCCGCCGCTTAAGGGGCGCACGCGGCAATACCCTCCCGGGCAACTCATACGCATCCCTTGAGCTGCCCGACGGTTCGGTCCGGCTCATCAGCGCCACTTCGGCGCTCTCCATCGGCCGAGCACCCTTTTACCGGCGGTCGCGTTGCATCCAGATCTGGGACCCCGAAAAAGGGCGCAGGATCACAACCTTGGAAAAGCGCTGGGGGAAGATCTGCCCTGATGAGACGATCTCCGACTTGCGGGCCTTCTACTGGGACGCCGAAACCCCGGTCCTCGCCTTCAACAAGAACGGCCGGCTGAACATCTGGTCGATCGATGGCACGCGGCACATCACCACGTTCCAGCTGCCACGCATCCCAAACGGTCGCACCGTTGAGCCCAGTCATTACGCACCCGTTCGGGCCACCGACGGCCGCGGCCTTCTCGCTTGCATCGGACATGGCGTGCATGGGCTGTGGGACCTGAAGGCCGGCCGGAAGCAGACAGGGATCGCTCCCCCCGGACTGAAGCGGATCGTACGCGTGGATGCCGTTCGCCTGGGTGACCACGACGTGCTCGCCGTCGCCGGCCAGTACGAGGGGGCGGGCGACGGTGTCCATATCCAGCTGTACGACCCGTTCACTGCCCGCCCCTTGGGAAAGCCGTTCAACGAGCATCAGCCGAGGCCCGGCATGCATGAGGACGCCCTCTGGATCACCACGGCACTGTCCGCCCCCAACGGGGCGTCCAGGGTTGCCAGCGCCGGGCGGCAAGGAGCAGCCGACGGGGTCGTACTGATCACTCCGCCCTTCACCGGGCAGGACCCCCCGCGCGGCAGCGGTACGGTCATGATCTGGGCCGATGGATGGTCCCGCGGACCCTGGACGGCGAGGCCGGTCCGCGCGCCCAGCTCCGTCGACGTGGAAGCGTTCCTCCACCAGAGGCCGCTGCCGTACGCCTGGCCCGACGATGACGACTACCGCGCTTTCGTCTCGTCCCGGGAGGAACCCCTAGTCCAGTCGGTGTCCGACTGGATGGAGGTCTTCCTCCACCACCCCGATGCCGAGGTCGTCATGCAGGGCCTGCGCCACCCTCTTCTGTGCGCGTGTACGGAAACCCTGGCGGAGTTGCTGGTATCGGCCGAGGACGCGGGCGTTCGGGAGACCGCCGTCGAGGCCCTGTGGGGTCTCGGCGACACCGCGGTCAGCTGTGTCTTCGACGCCCTCCTCGCCCGACGCGGCGACATCCCCTTCTTCGGCTTCCGGCGCCCGGACGCGCACCCCTTGCCGGCGCATCTCGTGCTCGATCGGCTGCATGCCATCGACGATGCCGTGGAGCGGGTCAGGCAGGCCTGTCCCGCCGACCGGGAGCCTCTGCTGTCCAACGAACTGCGGGACGATCCGCATCAACCCGTACGTGAATTGATCACGCTGGGCGCCGGCGGCGGCTTCCTTGCCCAGGAGGCTCCCGTGCGCGCCGCCGGGGAGCGGCTGCACGCCCGCGGCGGAATGGGGGCGATGCTGGCGGCCCACGAACTCGTCGTCCGGGCCCTGCCCTCCAAGGGGCGCGCGCTGGAGGCTGCGTGGGACGGGATCGGGAACTGGCTCGGCTGAGGGGATCGTCCGGCCGCCCGCCACGACGAGTACCTCCCGCCTCTTGATGTGACCCCGTCACCTGTGTGTCAAATAGGTCCGGACCAATGCCGTCGAGCGGAAGGCAGCACTGTGCGACGGACCCCCCAGCCGACCCCTCTGTCGCTTTTTACCCCTCTCGCCCCTCTTGCCCTTGTGACCCTCGCCGCCGCGGTGGCGCTGAGCGGCTGTGCGTGGGGCGGCCAGGATGAACGGCAGGACACGCGGCCGCCCGCGGCACCCCGCGGCCTCACCGTCCAGGCGGGCAGCGCCACCACCGCCCACGTCATGTGGAACCAGGCCACCGACGACACCCAGGTCACCGGCTACGCGGTGTACCGCGACGCCAAGAAGGTCAAGGACGTGCCGGGCAGGCGGCACATGGTGGACATCACCGGCCTGAAGCCGTCGACCACCTACGCCTTCACCGTGCGCGCCCGCGACGCCGAGGGGAACCTCAGCGAGGACAGCAGGAGACTGACCGTCACGACGCCCGCCGCGGCCGCCGCCGACCACAAGCCCCCGACCCGGCCCACACGGCTGCGGGGCAAGGCCGAGGGAAGCCGGTCGGTGACGCTGTCCTGGGGGAAGTCGACGGACGACCGAGCCGTGGCCTCGTACGAGATCTATCAGGGCACCTCGAAGATCCACAGCGTGGGCGGCGGGCAGACCGCGACACTGGTCACCGGGTTGCGGCCGGGCACCGGCTACACGTTCACGGTCAAGGCGCGCGACGCCGCCGACAACTTCTCGCCCGCGAGCCCCGCGGTCCGTCTCACCACCGCCGCGGGCAAGGACTCCGGGCGCGGCACGGCGCCCACCGCCTTCCGCGCCGCCACGCACCGGGCGGACGGCGCGCACTACATCGACCTGTCCTGGACGCCGCCGCGGACGGGCGGCGCGGTGACGGAATATCAGATCCAGCTGGACGGCCGCACCGCCACCTCGCTCGTCTTCGGCGGTACCGCGCCGAGGGACAAGGCCAGGCACAGCTTCTACATCGGCAGGAAGGCGGGGGAACGGCACCAGGTGCGGATCCGTCCCAAACTGCCGGACGGGACGTGGGGCGCCTACTCCCCCACGCGGGCGGTGACCACGGGCTGACGCGGGCTCAGCCCCGCTGCCGCGCGGCGGCCGCCCGTTCGGTGAGCAGGGCCGCCGCGCGCCGGCACCAGTCGCGGGACTCCCGCTCGAAGGCGAGACCGCGCAGGCAGGTGAGGTAGGGGCCGACGCGCTCGCCGGTGCGCAGGAAAGTATCCTCGTCCGCGCCGCCACGCAGCTTCACCAGCAGCTTTTCGAGGATCTCGATCTTCGCGTCGGCCACCTCCGCGCGCTCGGTGAGCTGGCCGATCACCGGCGCGGCGTCGACGCCGTCCACGGCCTGCACCTTGACCAGCAGGTCGTCGCGGATGAAGGACGGCTTGGCGGCGCGCGCGGCGAATCGCTCCATCTCGGCCAGGCCTTCGTCGGTGACGCGGAACATCCGCTTGTTCGGGCGCCCTTCCTGGACGACCTCCCGGCCGGCGATCAGGCCTTCCGCCTCCAGTTTGGCGAGTTCGGCGTAGAGCTGCTGGGGCAGCGCGTGCCAGAAGTTGGCCACGCCGATGTCAAAGCCCTTGGCCAGCTGATAGCCGCTGTACTCACCGTCCAGCAGTGCCGCAAGCACCGCGTGCCGCAGAGCCATGGCCCGATCCCCTTCCCTTTCACCACTTCACCCCCCATCATAGTCACGAATATGACTACTCAGATTGATGACTATGACGGGCGTGGCATCCCCTGCCGGTGCGCGCCTCAGGGAGGACCCTCATGCACCCCACCGCCGAACGATTCCGCTCCGTCGTCGAGAAGCGTGACCTCACCGCCCTGACGGATCTGTTCACTCCGGACATCCGCTTCTACAGCCCCGTGAAGTTCACCCCCTTCGAGGGCCGGCCGATGGTGCTCGGGCTCTTCGGCGTCCTGCTGCGTACGTTCGAGGACTTCCGGTACGTCGGGTCGTACGCCGGCCAGGCGCTGACCAGCACCGACGGCGCCGAGGCCGAGTCGGCCGTCCTCCTCTTCCGGACGACCGTGCACGGCAAGGAGATCCACGGCATCGACCTGCTGCACTTCGACGAGGACGGCCGGATCAAGGAGTTCACCGTGATGGTGCGGCCGCAGTCCGCGGTCCAGGCCCTCGGGCAGGCCGTGTACGAGGGGCTGGTCGCCGACGGGCTCGTCCCGGCCCCGCGGTGAGGGCGCCCCGAGCAGGGTGACGGAAGGTCAGCTCTGCGCCGGACGAAGGATTCCGTCACCTGCCCGGAGGCAGTCCGCATGCGGTACGCGCCCGCGGCACGTTGGCTCTTCGTCAGGTAGCACGGGCGTTCCCCGACTCGCGGCGGCGCATGGGTTGTACCGCCTCCCGTGCCACCGGAGGGCAGACTCATGCGTAGCACTCAGATATATGTCCGTGCCGGCCTGACCGTTTCCGCCGCCGTGCTTCCGCTGGCGCTGGCCGCGCCTGCGGCGTTCGCGGGCGGCGGGATCTCCGTGACCGCCACCGGCTCCACCGTGCAGGTCACCACCGCCGCGTGCGCGGGCGGCGGCAAGGCCTCGCTGATGGACGCCGCGAACGCGAGCTTCGCCGGCGGTCGGCAGGTGCAGCTGACGAACGGCAGCGGCACCTGGCGGAATGTCAGTGCCGGCACCTATACGGTTCTGGTCGCTTGTCAGGACGGCTCGCAGGCCGGGCCTCAGACCGTCACCGTCGGCAGCATGCCGACGGCGTCCTCCACGGCCGCGCCCGCGCGCGGTGTGCGTGGCGGGCTCGGGGGCGGTTCCGAGGACCGGGGCGCGCTCACGCTCATGACCGGCGGGGTCCTCGTGGCCACGGCGGCCGCGGGCGGCGGCGTCTGGTACCTGCGGCGGCGCGCCGCGGGCAGCCGGTTCTGACTCCCGGCACCGCTCGGCCACGGCGACACCATCGGCTGCCGCTCCCTCGCCCGCGTGGCGGGTGGGCGGCAGCCGCCGTGTGCGGCTCCGGTACGGGCGGCGCTCTTGCCGAGCCGGGGCTGTGCGCTACCGGCTCCGCCGTTGCCGACTCGGGGCTCTGTGCTGCCGGCGGCGCCCTTGCGCGCCCCTGGCCCCTAGGCGCTCCCGGCGGCACTCTTGCCGACTCCGGGCTCTGCGCTCTCGGCGGCACACTGGCCTGCCCCCCAAGCCCCTGGGCGCTCCCGGCGGCACCCTTGCCCGCCACGGTCCCCGCCCGCTCCCGGCGACACCCGTACGCACCACGGTCCCCGCCCGCATCAGCGACACCCACGCCCACCCCCGGCACCCGCCCGCCCCCGGCGGCACCCTTGCCCGCCCCCCGGAACCGCCTTACCGTCCTCCCAGCCGACAGGGAGGCCGCTTTCATGTCACGACCGCTCAGCGTTCAGCTCTACTCCGTGCGCGATCAGCTCACCGCCGACCGGGACGGGACCCTGCGCCGCCTCGCGGACCTCGGATACGGCGCGGTGGAACCGTACGACGTACTCGCCGACCCCAAAGGGCTGCGGGCGAGCCTCGACGAGTTCGGGCTGACCGTGTCCGGCGCGCATGTCGTCCAGCTGCTCGGCCCGGAGCCCGGGCCCGTCCTCGACGCGGTGACCGCGCTCGGCACCGACCTCGCGATCGTGCCCGCGGGCATCCCGCCCGAGGACTTCACCACGCACGACGGTCTCGCCCGCGCCGCCGACCGCCTCAACGGCCTTGCCGACGCGGCGGCTCAGCGCGGTCTGCGCGTCGGCTACCACAACCACTGGTGGGAGATCGAGCCCCGCTTCGAGGACCGCGCCGGCCGGCACGCCGTCGAGGTGCTGGCCGAGCTGCTGGACCCCGCCGTATTCCTGGAGGTCGACACCTACTGGGCGGCGGTCGGCGGCGCCGACGTGCCGGCGCTCCTGCGTCGCCTCGGCGACCGCGTGCGGGCCCTGCACCTCAAGGACGGGCCCGGCACCAAAGACGACCCGAACGTGGCGGTCGGCGGGGGCACCATGCCGGTGCCCGAGATCCTCGCCGCGGCCCCGGACGCCTGGCGCGTCGTCGAGTTCGACTCCTGCGCGGGTGACGCCGACGCCCTCTTCGACGAGCTCGCGGCAAGCCGCACTTACCTGACTTCCCTGGAGGCGGCGTGAGTTCGGGCGTCACGGGCGGCACGGGGCCCGTCGGAGTCGCCGTGGTCGGCGCGGGCGTCATCAGCGCCGAGTATCTGCGGACGCTGAGCGGTTTCCCGGACGTCCACGTGGTGGCCGTCGCCGATCTCGACGAGCGGCGGGCGGCCGCCGCGGCGCGCACGCACGGCGTCCCTGTCTCCGGCGGCCTCGACGCCGTGCTCGCCCTGCCCGAGGTCGAACTGGTCGTCAATCTCACGGTGCCCGCCGCGCATGCCCAGGTGGCGACGGCCGCCCTGCGCGCCGGTAAGCACGTGTACGGCGAGAAGCCCATCACCCTCGCCCCGGCGGAGGCCGAGAAGCTCCTCGCCGAGGCCTCCGAACGCGGGCTGCTCGTGGGCAACGCGCCGGACACGTTCCTCGGCGCGGGGCTCCAGTCGGCGCTGCGGGCGGTGACCGCCGGGCACATAGGCGTGCCCGTGGCGGCCACGACGGTGACGCAGGGCCTGGGGCCCGAGGCGTGGCACCCCGATCCGGCGTTCTTCTACCAGCCGGGTGCGGGCCCGCTCTTCGACCTCGGTCCCTACTACCTGACCTCGCTCGTCGCCCTGTTCGGCAGCGTGTCCCAGGTGGCAGCGACCGCCGCGCGCGCCCGCGTGGAGCGGACCGTCGCGTCGGGCCCGAAGGCGGGGCAGGTGTTCCCGGTGGACGTGCCCACGCATGTGTCAGCGCTCATCGAGTTCGCCTCGGGCGTACGCGCCGACTCGACGTTCAGCTTCGACTCGGCGCTGCCGCGCATCCGCTTCGAGGTCACCGGGACCGAGGGAACCCTCGCGGTACCCGACCCGAACACCTTCGGCGGCCCGCTGAAGGTGCTGCCGAGCGGCGCTGACGCGTGGCGCGAGCTGCCGGTGCGGGGGCGGACCGACGGGCGCGGCCTCGGCGTGGTCGACATGGCGCGCGCCGTGCGTGGCGGCGGGGCGCATCGGGCGTCCGGCGCGCTGGCCCTGCATGTCCTCCAGACCATGACGGCGATCGCGGACTCCGCCGCCCACTCCCGCTTCACACCACTGACCACGCGGGTGGTGCCGCCGCGGCCACTGCCCGAGGAGTGGGACCCGCGGGAGGCGACGCTCGGTTGACCCCCGACCGGATCCGCGGACCGGATCCACGATCGGATCCCCGACCGGTTCCCCGGGCCGGCCCCCTGGAAGGCGACCCACGCGCCCGAAGCACGCGGACCCGCTACGGCGCCTCGAGTTCCTCGATCGCCCGCGTGAGCCACTGCGTCCAGAACGTCTCCAGGTCGATGCCCGCGCGCAGCACGACATGGCGCAGCCGGTCCTCGACCGCGTCCTTCCCCGGCGGGAAGTCGCGCCGCTCGATGTCCTCGTACTCCGCCAACTGCCGCCGGTGGAGGTTGAGATGGCGGTGCAGGTCCTCCTGGACGCCCTCGGTGCCGACCACCGCGGCGGCGCGCAGGCGCAGCAGCAGGGTGTCGCGCATCGGCTTCGGGTCCTGGCTCGCCGCGGTCCAGCGGGCCAGTTCGGCGCGGCCCTCGGGCAGGACCTCGTACTCCTTCTTCTGCCCGCGGCTCGCCCCTTGCCGCGGCAGCGCGCGGATCGCCCCCTCGCGCTCCAGCCTGCCCAGCTCACGGTAGATCTGCTGGTGCGTCGCCGACCAGAAGTAGCCGATCGACTTGTCGAACCTGCGGGTCAGTTCGAGCCCCGAGGACGGCTTCTCGAGCAGGGCGGTGAGGATCGCGTGCGGGAGTGACATGGGGGCAATCCTAGGGACGGGTCACAGCGCGGCGGCGAGCTCCGTGCCCTGCTTGATGGCGCGCTTGGCGTCCAGCTCGGCTGCGATGTCGGCGCCCCCGATGAGGTGCACGCTGCGCCCGGCGGCGAGCAGCTCCTCGTACAGGCCGCGGCGCGGTTCCTGGCCGGTGCACAGGACGACCGTGTCGACGGGGATGACGGAGGAGACCCCGTCGACGGTGATGTGCAGGCCCGCGTCGTCGATGAGGTCGTAGCTCGCGCCCGCGACCATCGTGACGCCTCGGTGGCGCAGTTCGGTGCGGTGGATCCAGCCGGTGGTCTTGCCGAGGCCCTGGCCGACCTTGGACGCCTTGCGCTGGAGCAGGTGGACGGTGCGCGGCGGGGCGGGCCGCTCGGGCGGGGTCAGGCCGCCGCGTTCGCGGTAGTCCATGTCGACACCCCACTGACGGAAGTACGTCGCCGGGTCCAGGCTCGCCTTCTCGCCGCCGTCGGTGAGGTACTCGGCGACGTCGAAGCCGATGCCGCCCGCGCCGACGATCGCGACGCGCTCCCCGACGGGCGCGCCGTCGCGCAGCACGTCGAGGTAGCCGACGACGCTCGGGTGGTCGATGCCGGGGATCTCGGGGGTGCGGGGCGTCACACCGGTGGCGACGACGACTTCGTCGTAGTCCTCATCGGTGAGGTCGTCGGCGTTGACGACGGTGTTCAACCGGACGTTCACGCCGCGCAGTTGGAGCTGGGTGCGGAAGTAGCGCAGGGTCTCGTCGAACTCTTCCTTGCCGGGGACCCTGCGGGCGACGTTGAGCTGGCCGCCGATCTCGGAGGCGGCGTCGAAGAGCGTCACGTCGTGGCCGCGCTCGGCCGCCGAGACGGCGAAGGCCAGCCCGGCGGGGCCCGCGCCGACGACGGCGACGCGCTTCTTGGTGCGGGTCGGCGCGAGCACGAGTTCGGTCTCGTGGCAGGCGCGCGGGTTCACCAGGCAGGAGGTGATCTGAAGGTTGAACGTGTGGTCCAGGCAGGCCTGGTTGCAGCCGATGCAGGTGTTGATGGCCTCGGACTGCTCGGCGCGCGCCTTGGCGACGAAGTCGGGGTCGGCGAGGAGCGGGCGGGCCAGGGAGACCATGTCGGCGGCGCCGTCGGCCAGCAACTGCTCGGCTATTTCGGGGGTGTTGATGCGGTTGGTGGTGACGAGCGGCACGGAGACCTCGCCCATGACCTTCTTGGTGACGAAGGTGTAGGCGCCGCGCGGCACAGAGGTCGCGATGGTGGGGATGCGAGCCTCGTGCCAGCCGATGCCGGTGTTGATGATCGTGGCGCCCGCGCCCTCGATCTCCTTGGCGAGGTGGACGACCTCTTCGAGGGTGGAGCCGCCGGGGATCAGGTCCAGCATGGAGAGGCGGTAGATGAGGATGAAGTCCGTGCCGACGCGCTCGCGGACGCGGCGGACGATCTCGACGGGGAAGCGGATGCGGTTCTCGTAGGCGCCGCCCCAGCGGTCGGTGCGCTGGTTGGTGGGGGCCGCGATGAACTCGTTGATGAGGTAGCCCTCGGAGCCCATGATCTCGACGCCGTCGTAGCCCGCGAGCTTGGCCAGCTCGGCGGCGCGCACGAAGTCCTCGATGGTCTGCTCGACCTCGTCGTCGGTGAGGGCGCGGGGCACGGAGGGGCTGATCGGCGCCTGGATGGCGCTCGGCGCGACGAGGTCGGGGTGGTAGGCGTACCGGCCGAAGTGCAGGATCTGCATCGCGATCCGGCCGCCCTCGGCATGCACGGCCGCGGTGATGCCCGCGTGCTGCGCGGCCTCCGCCTCCGTGGTCATCTTGGCGCCGCCGGGGTAGGGGCGGCCCGCGTCGTTCGGGGCGATGCCGCCGGTGACGATGAGGCCGACACCACCGCGCGCGCGGGCCGCGTAGAAGGCCGCCATCCGCTCGAAGCCGTTCGGGGCCTCTTCCAGGCCCACGTGCATGGAGCCCATCAGGACCCGGTTGGGCAGGGTCGTGAAGCCCAGGTCGAGCGGGTTCAGCAGGTTCGGGTAACGGCTCATGCGGGCGGCCCTCCGTACGCGGTGTCTACAGGACAGTTGTAGACGACGCGCGACGGGTTGTGCAACTAGTTGCATAAACCGCCGACGCATGGCGAGCGTCATGTCCGAATCCCGCCAGCCGCCGCCTCGCGCGCACCACAGACTGGAAGTCGGATCGCTCAAGAACGCCGGAGGAGAGTCCCATGACCGTCTACACGACGATCGACAGCCCGCTGGGCAGGCTGCTGCTGGTGGGCGAGGCCTCCGCCACCGCCAAGGGCGGCACCGCGCTCGCCTCCCTCTCCATGCCGGGCCAGAAGGGCGCCGCCGTCGTCCTGGACGGCTGGGTCCGCGACGACGAGGCGTTCACGGCGATCACCGCGCAGCTGCGCTCGTACTTCGCCGGGAGCCTGACCCACTTCGACGTCGAGTACGCCGCCGGGACGGGCACCGCGTTCCAGCGCAAGGTCTGGCAGGCCCTGGACACGGTCCCCTACGGCACCACGACCACCTACGGACGCCTCGCCGAACAGCTCGGCCTCTCCAGGGCCGCCGTGCGCGCCCTCGGCGCGGCCATCGGGCGCAACCCGCTGCTCGTCGTGCGCCCCTGCCACCGGGTGATCGGCGCCGACGGCTCCCTCACCGGCTACGCGGGCGGCCTGGAGCGCAAGCGGGTCCTCCTCGACCTGGAGGCGGCATGACCGCACCAGGGGCGCCCCGGCCCGGCTCCCCGCGCCCGCCGCGCGGTCGCGGACCTGCGAGGTGGAGTCGAACCTGGCCCATACTCGTGCGGCACGCTTTCAGCCAGGAACCGGACATCTGCGGGAGAACGGCTCACCGCCCGGCGGCATGGGGCCACGTCCACTCCGCGACCTCCGGCATGTCGGTGCCGTGCTCGCGGATCCAGGCGTGGTGGCGGGTGCGGGCGTCGGCCATCGCCTGCCGCACGGCCGTGGCGCGCACGGCAAGGCCGGGGACGCGGTCGATGACGTCCATGACGAGGCGGTAGCGGTCGAGGTCGTTGCGGACGACCATGTCGAAGGGCGTGGTCGTCGTGCCCGCCTCCTTGTAGCCGCGTACGTGCAGGTTGTCGTGCCCGGTACGGCGGTAGGCGAGGCGGTGGATCAGCCACGGATAGCCGTGGTAGGCGAAGATCACCGGCCGGTCGGGGGTGAAGAGCGCGTCGAACTCGGAGTCGGGCATGCCGTGCGGGTGTTCCTCGCGGGGCATGAGGCGGGCGATGTCGACGACGTTGACGACGCGGACGGCCAGCTCGGGCAGCGCCTCCCGCAGCAGACTCGCCGCGGCCATGACTTCCTGCGTCGGCACGTCGCCCGCGCAGGCCAGGACCACGTCGGGATCGCGTGTGCCGTCGTCGGTGCCCGCCCACTCCCACACCCCCGCGCCGCGCGCACAGTGGGCGCGGGCCTCGTCGAGGGTGAGCCAGTCGAAGCAGGGCTGCTTCCCCGCGACGACGACGTTGACGTAGTCGCGGCTGCCGAGGACGTGCTCGGTCACCGAAAGAAGGGTGTTGGCGTCCGGCGGCAGATAGACGCGTACGACGTCGGGGCTCTTGTTGAGCACGTGGTCCACGAAGCCCGGGTCCTGGTGCGAGAAGCCGTTGTGGTCCTGGCGCCACACGTGTGAGGTGAGCAGGTAGTTGAGGGACGGCACGGGGGCTCGCCACGGCAGGGAGCGCGAGGTCTTCAGCCACTTGATGTGCTGGTTGACCATCGAGTCGACGATGTGGACGAAGGCTTCGTAGCAGGAGAAGAGCCCGTGCCGGCCGGTGAGGGTGTAGCCCTCCAGCCAGCCCTGGCAGAGGTGTTCGGAGAGGACTTCCATGACGCGGCCGTCGCGGGCGAGGTGCTCGTCGGTGTCGAGGGTCCGTTCCTGCCAGGCCTTGCCGGTGGCGCCGAAGAGCGCGCCGAGGCGGTTGGACTCGGTCTCGTCCGGGCCCACGACACGGAAGTCGCGCCGCCGCGCGGTGTCGGCCATGACCCGGGCGAGCAGGGCGCCCGTGACCCGGGTCGGCTCGTGCAGGGTGGCGCCGGGCCGGTCGACGGGGACGGCGAAGTCCTCCAGCGGCGGGAGGGGCAGCGGCCGGCTGAGCAGACCGCCGTTGGCGTGCCGCGTGGCGCCGAGCCTGCGCTCCCCCTCGGGTACGCAGGCCAGAACGTCGGCGGTGGGGGCGCCCTCGGTGTCGAAGAGCTCCTGGGGGCGGTAGGAGCGCAGCCACTCCTCCAACTGCCGCAGGTGGTCCGGGTTCTCGCGGACTCCGGAGAGCGGCACCTGGTGGGAGCGCCAGGTGTTCTCGACCGGATCCCCGTCGACGGTCCGCGGGCCCGTCCAGCCCTTGGGTGTGCGCAGTACGACGACGGGCCAGCGCGTGCGGTTGTGCCCGCCGCCGTCGCGGGCGGCGCGCTGGATGGCGGCGATGCGGTCGAGGGCCTGGTCCAGGGTGTCGGCCATGGTCTGGTGGACCTGGTGCGGGTCGTCCCCGGTGACGTACAGGGGATCGTGGCCGTAGCCCTTGAGCAGGGCGTCCAGCTCGGCGTCGGGGAGCCGGGCGAGCAGCGTCGGGTTGGCGATCTTGTAGCCGTTGAGGTGGAGGATCGGCAGGACGGCGCCGTCGTGCGCGGGGTCCAGGAATTTGTTGGAGTGCCAGGAGCCGGCCAGCGGCCCGGTCTCGGCCTCGCCGTCACCGATCACGCAGGCCACGACGAGATCCGGGTTGTCGAAGGCGGCTCCGTAGGCGTGGGCGAGGGAGTAGCCCAGTTCGCCGCCCTCGTGGATCGAGCCGGGCGTCTCGGGTGCGACGTGGCTCGGCACGCCGCCGGGGAACGAGAACTGGCGGAAGAGCCGCGCCATGCCCTCCGCGTCCCGCGTCACCGCCGGGTACGTCTGCGTGTAGCTGCCCTCCAGCCAGGAATTGGCGAGTACGGCCGGTCCGCCGTGGCCAGGTCCCCATACGCACAGCGCGTCCAGGTCGCGTTCCTTGATGACGCGGTTGAGGTGCGTGTGGACGAGGTTGAGGCCGGGTGAGGTGCCCCAGTGACCGAGGAGGCGCGGCTTGATGTGCTCGGGCCGCAGCGGCTCGGTCAGCAGCGGGTTGCCCATCAGGTAGATCTGGCCGACGGACAGGTAGTTGGCGGCACGCCAGTGGGCGTCGAGTGCCGCCAGGTCCTCCTTCGCCATGGGCGCCATGAGGATCTCCTCGCGAGGGTCGTGGTGTGCGGCGGAATCACGTTCCAGTACTTGGCTGGGGCGCGGGTTCCACGGGAGCGCCGGGTCAGTCGTCGCGGCGCCGGGTCGGTCGCGGCAGCGGACCGGCCCCGGCATTCCTCCCTCGACGCTGCCACCGCCCGGCCGCCGTCGCGAGCCCGAAGGGGGCCGTTCGGCCCCGCCGACACGGGCGGTGGCGCCTCGGCAATCGCCTCTCAGCGATTGCCCTTGACCGCCCGCAGCACGACGAACTTCGGGTCGCTCGCGACGACGCGCGCGTTGCCGAAGAGCTTGCGCAGCTTCACGTGGTACCCGAGGTGGCGGTTGCCGATGACCCACAGTTCGCCGCCGGGCCGCAGCGCGGCGCGCGCGCCGCTGAACATCCGCCACGCGGTCGCCCCGGTGGTGGCCTGGTGGCTGTGGAAGGGCGGGTTGTTCAGGACGAGGTCCACCGTCCCCGGCGGCACGGCGGCGAGGGCGTCCCCGGCCACGAAGTGCGCCTTGGCGTCCTCGGCGGCATTGGCGCGGAAGGTGGCCTCGGCGGAGGCGACGGCCTGGAACGACTCGTCGATGAAGGTGACCGTGGCGTCCGGGTCCGCGACGGACGCGGCGGTGCCGAGCACGCCGTTGCCGCAGCCGAGGTCCACGACGTGCGCGCCAGCCCGGGCGCGCGGCAGGTGCTTGAGGAAGAAGCGGGTGCCGATGTCGAGGCGGTCGGCGCAGAAGATGCCGGCGTGGTTGACGACGGTCAGGCCCGCGCCGGCCCCGGAGTCGGCAGGCAGCACATGGGTACGGGGCCAGGGGGCGGGGCCCGGGGTCCGCGCGGGATCCGGGGTGCTGAAGATGAGCCGCGCCTTCTGCCGCGCCAGGGAGGTCCTGGTCGGCCCGACGAGCCGCTCGAAGAGCTCCAGCGTGGACGTGTGGATCTCGGTGACCATGCCGGTGCCGACGACGACGGTGCCCTCGTGCAGGGCGGGCGCCAGCCGGTGCAGCTGGTCCTCGAGAAGCGCGAGGCTCTTCGGTACGCGGACCAGGAGTACGTCGATACGGGCGGGCGGAGTGTCCCTGGTCGTCAGCAGCCGGGCCGCGTCTGGCGCGTGGCCCGCCCGCGCGAGGTTGGCGCGGGTGGCCTGCTGGGCGAGGAAGGAGTCGGTGATCTGCACGGGCACGCGCGCGTGCCCCGCGAGCGCGGTGGTCAGCGCGCCCCACCGGTCACCGACGACGGCCACGGTGCCACTCAGGTCGACGGCCGCCGTGACGCCCCCTGGCTCCCCTCGCTTCCCTTCCTCCCCTACCTCCCCTTCCTCGCCCGCAAGGTGCCGCAGCAGATAGGCGTCGGCCGCCGACCAGGCGCGCAGCTGGTCGCGGGGGTCCTCCGGGAAGCGGGTGAGGTCGTACGCGCCCCATGACGTGCTCAAACGGTTCATCGTGCCCTCAGGCTAACGGAGGGCCTGCCGGGCCCGGCGGTCAGCCGGGCGCGGGGGTCTCACCGCTCGGTGCTCGGCTCGAACCAGGTGGGTCCGTCGACCAGGGCCTGCTTGATGCGGGAGAGCGAGAACTCGTGCAGGTCGGGCAGCGCGTCCACGTCGAACCACGCCACTTCCAGCGACTCGTCGTCGTTGACGCGCGCCTCGCCGCCGACGGCACGGCAGCGCAGGGTGATGTCCATGTACTGGCAGGTGTCGCCGTTGGGGTAGGTGACCGGGTCCAGCGCCTGTACCAGGACCACGCGCTCGGGCACGCAGCGCACCGCCGTCTCCTCGTACACCTCGCGCACCGCGCACTCCGCGGGCTGCTCCCCCGGGTCGGGGATGCCGCCGATCACCGACCACCTGCCGTTGTCGGAGCGCCGCCCGAGCAGCACCCTGCCGTCGTCGTCGAAGACGATGGCGGAGACCCCGGGGAGCCAGAGCAGCTGCTGGCCGGCGTCGGCCCGCAGGGTGCGGATGAATTCAGGAGTGGCCATGGTCCGACCCTAACGGCGTCCCGTCACCGCCCTTGACAGGAGCGCGCGTTACTCCCCGGCGTCCCGCCGGGCCCGCGCCGACGCCGCGGCCCGGCCGAGTCCGCCGAGGGCGATCAGCACCAGGACGCCCTCCGGCAGCGCGCCGAGGCGGGTGGCCGGGGTCCGCGACGAGCGCAGCGGCACCTCCTCGACGAGCGAATCGGCGGTGAACCACTCCGTCTTCGCCTTGACCGTGCCGTCCGGCATGATCACCGCACTGACGCCGCTGGTCACCGGGACGGCGACGGCGCGACTGTGCTCGACCGCGCGGACGCGCGACATCGCGAGCTGCTGGTACGTCATCTCGCTGCGGTCGAACGTGGCGTTGTTGCTCGGCACCGAGATGATCTGAGCGCCGTGGGTCACCGTGTCGCGCACGGCCCAGTCGAACGCGGCCTCGTAGCAGGTCGCGAGGCCCACCTTGGTGCCTGCCATGGTGAAGACACCGGGCTCGGAACCGCGGCTGAAGTCCTGGCGCACCATGTCGACGTCGCTGCTGAAGACGCCGATGACATCGCGCAGCGGGATGTACTCGCCGAAGGGCTGGATCTGCCGCTTGTCGTAGGTGTCGGTGGGGCCCTTCTCCGGGTCCCACAGGATCTGCTCGTTGAAGAGCTTGCCGTCCTCGGTCTCGACGACACCGCCCACCGAGAGGGGCACCCCGATGGCCTTGACGGCGTTCTCGATCTCCTGGCGCGCGTCGGGGTTGGTGAACGGATCGATGTCGGAGGAGTTCTCCGGCCACAGCACGAGGTCGGGGCGCTTGACCTTCCCGGCCTTCACCTGGGCGGCCAGCCGTTCGGTCTCGCGCACGTGGTGGTCGAGGACGGCGCGCCGCTGGGCGTTGAAGTCGAGCCCCGCGCGCGGGACGTTGCCCTGGATCGCGGCGATGGTCGCGGTGCCGTCCTCGGCCTCGTCGCTGACGAGCGGCCGCGCGGCGAAGGCGCCGAGGAGCGGGACGAGCACGCTCAGCCCGGCCACGGCCGCCGCCCCGCGCCGCAGGACCCCGGTCGCGCGTACGTCGCGGATCCGGCGCACGGTCTCGTACAGCCCGAAGCCGCACAGGACGACCGCGAAGCCGAGCACGGGGGTGCCGCCGAGCGCGGCGAGCGGCAGGAAGACACCGTCCGCCTGGCCGAAGGCGATCTTGCCCCAGGGGAACCCGCTGAAGGGCACGCGCGCGCGTGCCGCCTCTCCCGCGATCCACAGGGCGGCCGCCCAGAGCGGGTAGCCGGGCAGGCGTGAGACCGCCGCGATGCCCGCGCCCACCAGGGCGACGAAGACCGCCTCGACGGCGGCGAGCGCCAGCCACGGACCGGGGCCGACCTCGACGCCGGTCCACACCAGCAGGGGCAGCAGGAAGCCGAGGCCGAAGAGGTAGCCGAGGCCGAGGCCCGCCTTCCAGGTGCGGCCGTGCAGGCACCGGGCGAGGACGGCGAAGGCCGGGAGCGCGAGCCACCACAGCGTCCGGGGCGGGAAGCTGACGTAGAGCAGCACTCCGGAGAGGGCCGCCGCGGCGGCGGGCACGAGCCGCCGCAGGACGCGCCCGGCGCGGGAGGCCGGCGCGGGCTGCGGATCGAGCTGGTCCGGCTCGTCTACGGGAGTGGTGGTGGCTGTCACTCGGGGAGTGTACGGCGCGTCACCGGAGCATCGACAGCGTGGTCGTGGGCGCCGACAGCCTGGTCGTGGGCGTCGACAAAGCGGTCGTGGGCGCCTCCGCCGTATCGTTCCGGCGCGACTGGCCCCATGGCGCGGCGCCTGCCGTTAGCGTGTGGCCGGGCTCAGGCGCGGGCCCGGCGCACGCCACCGTGGGCCGGCCGCGCCGTTCGGGTCCGCATACCTCGGGGGGCGGCGGGTGGGGTCGACGGGTACGGCCGCGACGGCCGGTCCGGCAGGCGGGCGCGAACGGCGGCAGCGCCCTGTGGCATTCGCCGCGCTCCACCCAGGTCGTCCTGTCGGCGGGCGCGGCCCTGACGGCGCTGACGGCCGTGGCGACGGTGGGCAAGGCGCTCAGCGTGACGTCGGTGACGGCCGCGGCCGGCCTGCTCGCGGGCATCGCCACGGCGCGGCCCCTGCCCGACGGCTCCGGGCACCCCGGGGGCTCTGACGGTGCCGACGGTGCCGTGGGCGTCAGACCTTGTCAGACCGACGTTCCCCTGACCTTCAGCCGGGCCCGGATGGCGCGTACCGCGGATTCGGCGTTGTCCACGGTCACCGTGAACTTGTGGCCGTCGCCCAGCCTGAGCACCAGCCCCTCGCCGCGCCGGACCACGACGGCCGTGCCCTTCTCGGGCCGCCAGCGGTAGCCCCAGCCGCCCCACTGCCGGGGTGTGACGCTCGGGGCGAAGTCCGCGCCGACGACATGGGAGAGCGGGATGTGGCGGCGCGGCAGGCCCAGATGGCCGCAGCGCACCTCCAGGAAATCCTTGTCGACCTTCACGGCCACATGGACGAAGGCCAGCGTCCCGAAGAGCATCAGGAGTCCGACGGCGATGCATCCGACGACGGACATGAGCAGGGGCGCGAAGCCCGATGTCCACATCGAGCCGACCGCGAGTTCGATGCCGAGGGCCAGGCAGGCGGCGCCCGCGCAGGCCAGCAGCCACTGGACGCGGTTGGTCGCGCGGCCGGTCCAGACTTCGGGCGGGGCGTCGGGCGCGGTATTCCCGCCGTCCCCGCCGTTCCCGCCGTGCTCCTCGTGGGCTGGGTCCCTCATGCCATCGAGATTACTCACGTTCCGCCGCGAAGGCACCGCGTCGCGGAGCGTGACCGGATTCGGGTTCCAGGGCTCAGAGGGCGGGGGTGACCGCCGCGAGCACGCGTCCCTCGGCGTAGGTGAGCGCCTCCCGCGGCAGCGGCTCCGCACGCCCGCTGAGCAGCACGGTGAGACCGGGTGTCGCGCCGCCGTCGGCGTCGGTACTGGGGAGCGCGCCGATCCTGCGCAGCGCCTGGGCGGCGACCGCGCCGGCCGAGCCGTGCAGCGCGAGCGGCGGCAGCTGCGGCTGCTGCACGGCGGCGCGGATACGCTCCGCCACCAGCTCGTAATGGGTGCAGCCCAGGACGACGGCCCTTACATCGCGCGGAGTGAGGGCAGCGGCGGCGGCGATGGTCTCGTCGATGGCCTTCTCGTCCGCGTACTGCACGGCGTCGGCGAGGCCGGGGCAGGGCACCTCGGTGACGTCGACGTCGCGCGCGAACCGCTCGATGAGGTCCCGCTGGTAGGGGCTGCCCGTGGTGGCCGGGGTGGCCCAGATGGCGACGGGGCCGACGCCCGCGGCGGCGGGCTTGATGGCCGGCACGGTCCCGATGACCGGGACGGCGGGCTCCAGGCGGGCCCTGATCGTGGGCAGCGCGTGCACAGAGGCGGTGTTGCAGGCGACGATCAGCGCGTCGGGGCGGTGCGCGGCGGCGGCCTCCGCGACGGCGAGAGCGCGCGCGGTGAGGTCTTCCGTGGTCCGCGGTCCCCACGGCATGCCGTCCGGGTCCGAGGAGAGCACGAGATCGGCGTCGGGCCGCAGGCGGCGTACCGCGGCCGCCGCGGCGAGCAGTCCGATACCGGAGTCCATGAGCGCGATCTTCACCCGGTCACCATAGTCGATGGGCCCCACAGGCACCGTGCCGTGGGGCAGACTTCGGCGGATGAGCGCCGTTGCGTGGACCGCCGCCGGATCGCTTGCCGCGTGGCTGTGGCTGCTGTTGGGGCAGGGCTTCTTCTGGCGTACGGACGTGCGTCTGCCGCCGCGCCGGGACCCGGCGGACGGGACGAGCCGGGGCCACTGGCCGACGGTGTGTGTCGTCGTGCCCGCCAGGGACGAGGCCGCGATGCTGCCCGAGAGCCTGCCGTCGCTGCTGGCGCAGGACTATCCGGGCCGGGCCGAGGTCTTCCTTGTCGACGACGGCAGTACGGACGGCACGGGTGAGCTGGCCCGCGCGCTGGGCGAACAACACGGCGGCCTGCCGCTGACCGTCGCCTCCCCCGGTGAGCCGCCCTCCGGGTGGACCGGCAAGCTCTGGGCGGTGCGCCACGGGATCGGCCTCGCCCGCGCGCGGGATCCCGAGTACCTGCTCCTGACCGACGCGGACATCGCCCATGGTCCGGAGAGTCTGCGGGAGCTGGTGGCCGCCGCGGAGACGGGCGGTTTTGACCTGGTCTCCCAGATGGCCCGGCTGCGGGTGCGCAGCGTGTGGGAGCGGCTGGTGGTCCCAGCGTTCGTGTACTTCTTCGCGCAGCTCTACCCCTTCCGCCGGATCGGGCGGAAGGGGTCACGGACGGCCGCCGCGGCGGGCGGCTGCGTCCTGCTGCGCGCCGACGCCGCCGAGCGGGCGCGGATCCCCGACGCCATCCGGCACGCGGTGATCGACGACGTGGCGCTCGCGCGGGCGGTCCGGCGCTCCGGCGGTCACCTCTGGCTGGGGCTCGCCGAGCGCGTCGACAGCGTGCGCCCCTACCCCCGCCTCGCGGACCTGTGGCGCATGGTCGCGCGCAGTGCGTACGCCCAGCTGCGGCACCAGCCGCTGCTGCTCCTCGGCACGGTCGCCGGGCTCGCGCTGGTCTACCTCGCTCCCCCGCTCACCCTGGTCGCGGGCCTCGCCACGAGCGACGCGCCGGCGGCGGCCGCGGGCGCTCTCGCCTGGTTGCTGATGACCGTGACGTACCTGCCGATGCTCCGCTACTACCGGCAGCCCCTGTGGCTCGCCCCGCTGCTGCCCGGCACCGCGTTCCTGTACCTCCTGATGACGGTGGACTCGGCGGTGCGGCACTACAGGGGGCGCGGCGCCGCCTGGAAGGGGCGTACATACGCGCGTCCGGACGCCACTGCGGAGCCGGCACCGGAGCAGCGGTGACCGGTCGCGGTCACTTCCTGCCGGGCGTCCAGTTCATGCCCCAGCCATAGGCGTGGTCGATGGTGCGCTGCGGGCTCACCCCTCGGTCCGGGACGAGGTAGCGGGCCTCGCGCTGGACGACGAGGTCGCCGCCGTTGTTGGTGAGCAGCGCCAGCGCGCACACCGTGGAGGGGACGGTGCACTCGTCGAGCGAGAAGTCGATCGGGGCGCCGTGCTGCGGCTGGAGGGTGACCGTGGCGTTGAGGTCGGCGAAGCTGCGCGCGCCTTCGTAGATGGTCACGAAGAGGACGATGCGGCGGAAGTCCTTGATGTGGTCGAGGTTGATGGTGAGGTTCTCGCCACTGGCCGTGGCACCGGTGCGGTCGTCGCCGTCGAGCAGCATGTACGGGGGCTGGTGCATCGCCCCGAAGGCGTTGCCGAGTGCCTGGACGACGCCCTTGCGGCCGTCGGCGAGTTCGAAGAGCGCGCACAGGTCGAGGTCGAGATCGGCGTGCATGGCGACGGCTCTGCCGAGCTTCGCGCCCCATCCCTTGAACTGCTTGCGCATCTCCCAGTTGAGGTTCACGCGCATGGCGCCCGAGGTGCCGCCCTGTTTCGTCAGCGAGACGGACGGGGCGTCCTTCGTCAGGGTGACTTTGGTGAGGCGCACGGGCTCGGCGGGCGGGGTCACGGGAGGGGCCGGTGCGGGTGTGACGGGAGCGGCGGCCTGCGGCGGCGGGGTGACCGCGGCGGGGGCCGTCGGCGACGCGGAGCGTTGCGGCTCGTCCACCGTGATCCCGTAGTCCGTGGCGAGGCCTGCGAGACCGCTGCCGTAGCCCTGGCCGACGGCGCGGAACTTCCACGCGCCCTGGCGCCGGTAGAACTCGCCGAGGACGAAGGCCGTCTCCACCGTCGCGTCCGTGCTGTCGTAGCGCGCCAGTTCGGTGCCGCTCGCCGCGTCGAGCACCCGGATGTACAGGCCGGGGATCTGTCCGAAGGTGCCGCCGTCGGCCGAGGCGGCGAGCACCACGGTCTCGATCGCGGGTTCCAAGCGCGCGAGGTCGACGGCGAGCACATCGCTCACGCCGCCGTCGGAGCGCTGCTTGCCCTCGTACCGCACCGCTCCGGAGGAGTGCGCCGGCTGGTTGTAGAAGACGAAGTCCGCGTCCGAGCGCACCTTCCCGGAAGAGGCCAGCAACAGTGCGGAGGCGTCGGCGTCGGGCACCCCGGTGCCTGAACCCCACCCCAATTCGACCCGTACCGCGGGTGCCGGTACGGGAACATTCGATCCCTTAGGCATTGTCATGTCCGCCCCCATCGCAAGTCGCCGCGTCCGGCAGGGCCGCCGATTCCGTTCACGGCCAACCTATTACCCGGATCACCGGGAGGCCCACGACCGCGCCCCGGGGGCTCCCGGCCGCTCCGTGGCCAACCGCCGGTAACCCGTCATGAACGCGGCTTTTACACGATCCCTACGCCACTTGGCGACCGATTTTCCCAAGTTCGCTCGCATTGGGTACACGTCACCACTGCCGACACGTAAAACAACCCTCTTATCGGTCTCCCCAACCAGCACATCAAGGGCTTAACTTATGGAGCATGACCTCCCCCCGCTCCACCTATGGCGGCGGTTACTACTCCGCGCCGTCCTTCACGGACACTCCGATCTACGACTCCCTCGTCGCAGAGCGGGGCACTCCTCAGATCGCCCCGATCCGGGTTCCGTCCGCGTACGACACGGGCAGTCACCTGCCCGCCCTCCCGGCCGCGCTGCCCGCCCTGCCGGCCGCCCCTTCCCATCACAACCAGGGCTATGGCTACCCGCAGGCCCAGCAGCCCGCCCCGCTGCAACAGGCCCCCGCGCCGTACATCCCGCAGCAGGCCGCGGGCCCTCGCGGCTACCCGGGCGCCCAGCCCCAACGGCCCGCGGCCGGTACGGGGTACGAGGCGATGCGCCCGGCGTCGCCCCGCCCGGCCCCGGCGCCGTACGACGATCCGTACAACCGCCCCTACCGCGGGTACTGATCGCCGAAGTCGCCGTCCGAGCATGGCGCCTGCCGCCGCCGAGCCTCCGCCCGGCGGCGGCATTCGCATGTCCGCGCCCGGCCCCGGGGCGCCGTCACCGCCGCTTCGGCGCCCAGCTCGTCTTCGGGCAGAATCTGGTTCCCGCATCCACCGGGATCAGCCGCGTCGGTGACGCCTTCATGATCCCCGAATGACCCGCATCCGGTCGGGGAACTCGTTGGCGGAGCAGGGACGTTGAGCTTCGTGGACACGTGCCGTTCCCGGTCGAGACGGACGCGGAAGGGGGTGCAGGACTGTGCGGGCGATCGTCGGGCTCTGGCGCTGGCGGCACAATCCGCTGCGCCGCGGGACCGACCTCGTGGAGGCCTGGCTGGCGCTCGCCGCCCTGGTGCTGATCGTCGTCGCCGCTCCCGTCGTCGGCACCCTCACCGCCGGCCTGTCGCGCGACGCCCTGCTCGCCTCGGTGCGGGAGCAGCGCGAGGCCCGCCACGCGACCGTCGGCACGGTCGTGCGGAAGGTCCCCGCTCCCCCGCTCGACCCCGACCCCGAGACCGCGTCGGCGCGCGACGCCCACAGCCGCGTCCTCGCCCGCTGGGCGGGCCCGGACGGCGCGGACCGCTCCGGAGTCGTCGTCGCCCGGCTCGACGCCCCGCGTCCCGGTGACCACTTCAGGCTGTGGACCGACGAGCGCGGCCGCGTCGTCGGCCGCCCGCTGGACCCCGTGACGGCGACCACCCACGCGGCCCTCGCCGGACTGGGCGCCGCGACGGCGGGCGTCGCCCTCGTCGAGGGCGCCCGCAGGCTCGTCCTCTGGCGCATCGTCCAAGGGCGTTACGTCCGCCTGGACCAGGCGTGGGCCAAGGCGGGCCCCGACTGGGGCAGGGCCGGCACCGGCTCCTGACCGCCCCCGTGACCGGGCCGGTTGGCCGGAGCCCGCCGATCGGGTCAACTGCCCCTGCTCACGCGCGCTACGGTGGACCGGCCGAACTCTTCGGCTCCTTGCGCGGCGCCGCGGCACATCGCGGCACACCGGCGCGAGACCCGCGTACGACGAGGTGGGGGCAGAGCAACTCCATGGCACAGGGCACGGTCCAGGTGACGCACACCGGCACGTCGCGGTGGCGGCGCCGCACCGGCGAGTACGCATCGCTCGCCGCCGCCTTGGAGGCCGCGGGCGACGGCGACATACTGACCGTCGCCGCCGGCACCTACCGCGAGAACCTCGTCGTGCAGCGCGCGGTGACCCTGCGCGGGCCCGACGGCTCGGCGGGGTCGGTGCGCATCGCGCCGTCGGACGGAGTGCCCCTCACGGTGCGCGCCTCCGCGATCGTGCAGGACGTGCACATCGAGGGTCAGGACTCCTCCGCGCCCGCGCTGCTCGTCGAGGACGGCGCCCCCGAACTGACCGACATCCGGGTCGTGACCCGCTCGGCGGCCGGCATAGAGGTGCGCGGCGGCGCGCGCCCGACGGTGCGCCGCTGCACCGTGGACAACCCCGGCGGCATCGGCATCGCGGTGCTCGACGGCGGCGGTGGCGTCTTCGAGGAGTGCGAGATCGTCGCGGCGGGCCAGTCCGGTGTCGCGGTGCGCGGCGGCGCGCACCCCCGCCTGGAGCGCTGCCGGGTGCACCACGCCTCGGGCGCCGGTCTCGCGGTGACCGGCGAGCACTCCGGCCTTGAGGCCATCGGCTGCGAGGTCTACGAGATCAAGGGCACCGGCGTCCAGGTCACCGGGCGGGCCTCGGCCCATCTGACCGACTGCGACGTGCACCGCACCACCTCCGACGGCATCACGCTCGACACGGACGCCGTGCTGACCCTGGCCGACTGCCGCATCCACGACATCCCGGAGAACGCGATCGACCTGCGCTCGCGCTCTGTGCTGACGCTGACCCGCTCCACGGTCTGCCGGTTCGGACGCAACGGCCTGTCGGTGTGGGACCCCGGCACGCGCGTGGACGCCAACCAGTGCGAGATCCACGACAGTACGGGCGACTATCCGGCGGTCTGGGTCAGCGACGGGGCGACGGCCGTCCTGGAGTCGTGCCGGGTGCGCGACGTGCCGGACGCGCTGTTCGTCCTGGACCGCGGCTCGCGCGCCGACGTCGTCGACAGCGACCTCTCCCAGGTGCGCAACACGGCGGTGTCGGTGAGCGACGGCGCGACCGCGCAGCTCGACGACTGCCGCGTCCGCGAGGCCGCCACCGGCGCGTGGTTCCGCGACCACGGCAGCGGCGGCACCCTCGCCAACTGCACGATCGACGCCGTCCAGACGGGCGTGATCGTCACCAAGGGCGCGGACCCCACCATCGAGCGCTGCACGGTCACCTCGCCCGCCGAGGCGGGCTTCTACGTCTCCGCGGGCGGCCGCGGCAGCTTCCAGGGCTGCCGGGTCAGCGGCAGTGGCGGCTACGGCTTCCACGTCATCGACGGCTGCCGTACGACGCTGAAGAAGTGCCGCACGGAGCGGTGCGCGCGCGGCGGCTTCGAGTTCTCGGAGGAGGGCCCGCTCGTCGAGGACTGCGCGAGCGACGAGAGCGGTGGCCTGCGCACCCCGGCGGCGCCGCAGGAGGTGCCCGCCGTGCAGACGGCGACGCAGACCGCCGGACTGCTCGGCTCCGTACCGGCGCAGCAGCCCGCGCCGGCCGCCGTGCCCGCACCGCCCTCGGCCCGCGCCGCCAAGGAGGTCCTCGGCGAACTGGACACCCTGGTCGGCCTGGAGAGCGTCAAGCGCGAGGTGCGCGCCCTCACCGACATGATCGAGGTGGGCCGCCGCAGGCAGCTCGCCGGGCTCAAGGCCGCGTCCGCCCGCCGCCACCTGGTCTTCACCGGCTCACCGGGCACGGGCAAGACGACCGTCGCGCGGCTCTACGGCGAGATCCTCGCCTCGCTCGGCGTGCTGGAGAGCGGCCACCTCGTCGAGGTCTCGCGCGTCGACCTGGTCGGCGAGCACATCGGCTCGACGGCGATCCGCACCCAGGAGGCCTTCGACCGGGCGCGCGGCGGCGTGCTGTTCATCGACGAGGCGTACGCCCTCTCCCCCGAGGACTCCGGGCGCGACTTCGGCAGGGAGGCCATCGACACGCTCGTGAAGCTGATGGAGGACCACCGCGAGGCCGTCGTGGTGATCGTCGCGGGCTATACGGCGGAGATGCAGCGCTTCCTCTCCGTCAACCCCGGTGTGGCGTCCCGCTTCTCGCGGACGATCACCTTCAGCGACTACGCCCCCGAGGAGTTGCTGCGGATCGTGGAGCAGCAGGCCGAGGAGCACGAGTACCGCCTGGGCACGGGCGCCGGTGAGGCGCTCCTGAAGTACTTCACGGCGCTCCCGAAGGGGCCCGCCTTCGGCAACGGCCGCACCGCGCGGCAGACCTTCGAGGCGATGGTGGAGCGGCACGCGGGCCGGGTCGCCCAGCTCCCCGAGCCGAGCACGGACGACCTCACCCTGCTGTATCCGGAGGATCTGCCGGAGCTGGTGTGACCGCTTCCGTCTCCGCGGGCCGCGGGGACGGCACGGCAGCCTTGAGGCGTGCGAGGAGCCGTGCGCGTTCCTCGGCGAAGGCCGGGTCGGACTGGTAGTCGCTGTGTCCGAGGATCGGTGCCGGGAGCGGATGGTCCTCCGTACGGCCGTAGGCGAGGGGGTCCTTGAGGGCGGCGCGGTCCACCTGCGGGCCGCAGTCGCCGCGCAGGCCGATGGGGCCGCCGATCGGATCGGTGGGGCGGTGCAGATTGCGCCAGCAGTCGACCTCGCGGTGCAGGGAGGTCAGCGCCGCCGGGCCGAAGTGGGCGGGGAACCAGCGGCCGTAGAGGCGCTCCAGGGGTGAGCCGTAGGTGAGCAGGGCGACGCGCCTGCGGACCGAGGGACGCAGCTGCCAGGCGGCCGCCGCCGCGAGGACGCTGCCCTGGGAGTGCCCGGAGATGACGAGGCGGCCGCCGGTGGCGCTGGTGGAGCGGGTCCAGGCGGCCATGCGCCAGGTCAGATCGGGGACCGAACGCTCGGCGTAGCAGGGCGGGGCGAAGGGGTGGGCGGCGCGCGGCCAGAACGTGCCGACGTCCCAGAGGATGCCGATGGTGCGCCGGGCGGAGGCGTCCTTGTAGGCGCGGCGGCCCCAGGTGACGAACAGTATGAAGCCGAAGCCGATCAGCCAGGAGCCGAGCGCCTGCGAGGTCTCGGCGGCGCCCTCCACGACGTCGGGCATGCCTTGCGCGGCCTGGGCGGGGACCTTCTCCGTGCACCACGCGCCGATGAGGGCGCCCGCACCGAGCAGCAGGGTGACGGCGGCGATGATGCCGACGAGGAAGGGAGCCCGGTCGGTGAGCGCGGCACGCGCGCGTGTCCCCGCGATGCGGCGGGTGCGGGTGGTGTCCTGGGGTTCGTCGGCGTACTCGGCCGCCACCTTCACCATCTCGCGGCGCTTGCGCTGGAGCGTGCGTACGCCGAACCACGCGCACAGCACGGCGACGACGACCAGGAGCGGCGGGATCACGGACGCCTGCCAGGTGAGCAGGACGGGCGGTCCGGGGATGGAACCGTGGGTGCCGTCCAGCCAGTCGGAGACCCGCTGCGCGCCGCCGCCGGACATCACCCCGCCGAGGGCGCAGGACAGCATGGCGACGGCGGGGCCGCCGAGGCCGCGGATGACGGTGCGGGCGTCGGGCGAGGTGCGGTACAGGGAGTGCGCGACCACCGCGAGGGCGATGATCAGCAGGCCCTGGACGAGCGCGATGCCGCCGAAGGTCGCGTCACCCGGCAGCCTGCCCTCGGAGCGCCAGCCGGGGCGTGTCCACCCCGCGTACAGCAGGGTCAGCACGAGCACGGCCAGTGCGGCCAACGGGAGTCGGCGTACGAGGGCGCGGTCCAGCTTCCGGTCGAGTCTGTTCTCGCTGCGCCCCCTGCGGCACACCACCCACACCACGGCCGCCGCGCCCACGACGAGCGCGGCGTGCAGGCTCCAGCCGAGGACGTCGAGGAGGGCCGGGCCCCCGGCACGCCGGTCGTGGCGCGCGGCGGAGGCGCCGACCGCCGCGGCGACGGTGAGCAGGCCCGCCGCGGTGTGGGCGGCGCGCAGCCGGGCGACGAGGCGGCGGCCGTACCAGAAGCCGGGCCGGCCGAGCGCGGTGCGGCTCGTCTCCTCCTCGGGGTCGGGCTGGTGGGGCAGCGGCTGCTGGGACTCGTACGCGCTCCAGGTGCGGTGGGAGAGGTACCAGAGGAGGCCGGTGAGGGCGCTGGGCAGCAGGGCGGCGAGCGCGAGGCGGCGGCCGGGCTGCGACCACCAGCCGCCGTGGCCCGCGTCGTCGGTGGCGAGGAAGCCGAGCCAGGCGCGGTCGGCCGCGCACTCCGGGGTGCCCGCGCACTGCCAGGCCGTGAGGTCGAGGGCGACCTCGCAGGCGGCGGCGACGAGCAGCACGGTGAGGGTGAGGCCGGTCAGCCGCACCAGGAGGCCGTAGGTGCGCACGAGGCGCCTGCGGTGGCGCGAGGTGGGGCGCATCCAGTGAGCGAGGTTGACGACCATGAAGGGCAGCAGCAGGAGCCACAGGGCGCGGGAGCCGTTGCCGGAGGTGAGGTTGCACCAGACGTACGCCTCGGGGACCGGTTTGCCGCGGTAGTCGTCGGGACGCCGCTCGGCGTCGGCGTCCTCGGTGCGGCGGAAGACGGCCGCCGTGTCGTCGCCGGAGATCCGTACGGTCCGGGGATCGCCCAGCATCTGTTCCGGTGTGGTGCCCCCGACTCCATGGACCAGGAGTTCCAGGGCGGTCTCGTCCTGCGTCGCACGCTCCACTGTTTTCGCTGCCCCCGAGATGTCGCGTTGCGTGGTGAGGAAACAAGGATCTCGGGGCGCGGCTCGCCGCGCACCCCTCGTTACGTAATCTCCCCCTTCCGAGGCGTGCGTACCCGCGCGCGGGTGGTCGCACGGCTGTCAGTGGCGCGTGCGAGGATGAGGCTGTGCGCCGGTCGGGCGCGGCGGGTGTGACGAGGCAGGACGAGGCAGAAAGGCCGGGGCCGGGCGTGAGCGAGAATCAGAACCTCCTCGCCGAGCAGCGCCGTGCCCTGATTCTCGACGAGGTACGCCGCCGGGGCGGGGTCCGCGTCAATGAACTCACCCGGAAGCTGGGTGTGTCCGACATGACGGTGCGCCGCGACCTCGACGCGCTGGCCCGCCAGGGTGTCCTGGAGAAGGTCCACGGCGGCGCGGTGCCGGTCGTCGAGGCGAGCACGCACGAGCCCGGGTTCGAGGCGAAGTCGGGCCTGGAGCCGACCGCCAAGGAGGACATCGCGCGCACCGCGGCGTCCCTGGTGACGCCGGGGTCGGCGATCGCGCTGTCCGGCGGCACGACGACGTACGCGCTGGCGCACCATCTCCTGGACGTGCCGGATCTGACGGTGGTGACCAACTCGGTGCGGGTCGCGGACGTCTTCCACTCCGCGCAGCGCTCCTCCGGGCAGCGGCAGGGCGCGGCCACGGTCGTGCTGACCGGCGGGGTGCGCACGCCGTCGGACTCGCTGGTGGGGCCGGTGGCGGACCAGGCGATCGCCTCGCTCCACTTCGACGTGCTCTTCCTCGGTGTGCACGGCATATCGCCGCAGGCCGGCCTGTCGACGCCGAACCTGGCCGAGGCGGAGACGAACCGGCGCCTGGTGCGGTCGGCGCGCCGTGTGGTCGTCGTCGCCGACCACACCAAGTGGGGCACGGTGGGGCTGAGTTCGTTCGCGACGCTCTCGCAGGTCGACACGCTGGTGACGGACGCGGGGCTGCCCGCACAGGCGCGTGCGGAGATCTCCGAGCATCTGCACCGGCTCGTGGTGGCGGGTGAGGACGAGCGGGAGGGCGACGACGGCTCGCCGGACGACCGCGAGGACCCCGCAGACATCTGACGGCCCGCCAGTTATGGTGTCGGTGCCCGGTCAACCGCCTTACTCCGCTGGGGGGCAGAGTGCGATGGCACGCCGACTGAGCCCCGTGGGGCTCGACTTCATCGAGTCCGCCGCGCTGCGTCATGTCTTCACGCGTGAGGTGAGCGCCCCGCCCGAAGCGGTCTACCGCGCTCTCGCCGACGACTTGGCGGGCTGGCCCACGTGGTTCGCCGCGGTCACGCGGTGCCGCCCGACCGACGGGGGCAAGGGCCGCGATGTCCGGCTCAAGGGCGGCACGCGCTTTCGGGAGACGATCCTCGCGGCCGATGAACCGGAGCGGTACGCCTACCGTGTCGACGTCACGAACGCGCCGGGGCCGCGTGCCCTCGTGGAGGAGTGGCGGCTCACCCCGGCCGGGACCGGCACCCGCGTGCGGTGGACGCTCGCCGCGGACGGCGCGCCGCCCTTCCGCCTCGTGCTGAAGGTGAGCCGCGCGGGCCTCGGCCGGGCCTTCCGCGACGCGGTCACGGCACTGGACCGGCGGCTCATGGCGGCCACGGGATAGCGGGCTGCCGGGGGGCGGGGGCGCGTGACGGCTCGCGAGGCGGCCGCCGCCGAGGGTTACGCCGAGCGCCGGGGCCATTCGCCCGTGGCGAGCAGGGTGTTGATCGCCTCCGCGTAGGGCGCGACGTCCAGGCCCTGTTCGGCCAGCCACGCGTCGGAGTAGTACTTGTCCAGATAGCGGTCACCCGGGTCGCAGATCAGCGTGACCACGCTGCCCGTGCGGCCCACGGCCACCATCTCGGCGACGATCTTCAGGGCGCTCCACAGGCCGGTGCCCGTGGAGCCGCCCGCCTTGCGGCCGATGGCCTGCTCCAGGGCCCGCACGGCCGCCACGGACGCCGCGTCCGGCACCTTCATCATGCGGTCGATCGCCCCGGGCACGAAGCTCGGCTCCATGCGGGGGCGGCCGATGCCCTCGATGCGCGAGCCGCAGTCGCTCGTCGCGTCCGGGTCGTTCTTCGTCCAGCCGTCGAAGAAGCAGGAGTTCTCCGGGTCGGCGACGCAGATGCGGGTGTCGTGCTGCATGTAGTGGACGTAGCGCGCGATGGTCGCCGAGGTGCCGCCGGTGCCCGCGGTCGCGACGATCCACGCGGGCTCGGGGTAGCGCTCCAGCCTGAGCTGCTGGTAGATCGATTCGGCGATGTTGTTGTTGCCGCGCCAGTCGGTGGCCCGCTCCGCGTACGTGAACTGGTCCATGTAGTGGCCGCCGGTCTCGACGGCGAGGGCGGCCGACTCCGCGTACATGGTGCGCGGGTCGTCCACGAAATGGCATCGGCCGCCGTGGAATTCGATCAGGCGGATCTTCTCGGCGCTCGTCGTGCGCGGCATCACCGCGATGAAGGGCACGCCGGTCAGTTTCGCGAAGTACGCCTCGGAGACGGCCGTGGAGCCGCTGGAGGCCTCGATGACCGGGCGTCCTGGCCTGATCCAGCCGTTGCACAGGCCGTAGAGGAAGAGGGAGCGCGCGAGACGGTGCTTGAGGCTGCCGGTCGGGTGTGTCGACTCGTCCTTCAGGTACAGGTCGATGCCCCAGTGTTCGGGGAGCGGGAAGCGCAGCAGGTGGGTGTCGGCCGAGCGGTTGGCGTCGGCCTGGACCTTGCGGACGGCTTCTTTGAGCCAGGCGCGGTACTCGTCATCACTGTGGTCGACGTCGAGCGTGGGCATCGGCTGGTCGGCTCGATCCTGCTGTGTGGTGCTCACCGCGGGGCTCCTTCGCGTCGTGCCGGACGCGATTCGACGCGGCCGTACCCCTCGATCTTAAACACCCCCCGCACGCTCCCCACCTGCATAAACACACCTTTGGGCACCTCAAAGGCACTGCTGGCGCAGTAGCGGGTCAAGCCCTGCGACGCAGCATGTGGGGGCGCGTGGACGCTCCGGTCCGACGTCTCCATGCGCACTGGTGCTCCACGCCCGGCGCGTGCAGACTGCACCGCACGGGGCACCTTCCTCCCGTACGGAGCGACATCACACATCACCGAAGCGCACAAGGGGGCGGAGCGTCATGGCGGAGCCGGAGTTCACGGCCACGGGCGTGCGGATCGGGCGGCGCTTGCGCTCCCTCACCCGGGCCGGGCAGGTCCGAATCGCCGACGGCAGGCTGGAGTTGCTCACCAGTCACGGCAGAGAGATCGACAGCGCCCCGGTGCAGGCGGTGCGCACGGGCAAGCCGTGGTTCGCCACCGAGGACCGGGCGCTGGCCGAGGTGAACGGCCGCCGGTACAGCCTCACCCTCGGCGAGCGTGAACCGGGCCCCGGCCAGGGCGGACCGCCGACCGTGCGCAGGTTCATCGAGGCGGTGGGCAGGGCCGCGGAACGCCGTCGGCGCGGTTGAACGGCGGGAGGCGCGGCACGACGCGCGAGTTGCACGCCCGCACCCCCTGGGTCACTCTGGTCTCACATCACTCTGGGTTTACCGGCGATGACGCTGAAGAACCAGCCCGCCGCCGGCCACGCAGCAGGCGGCAGACCACGCGGCCCCCTGCTCGATCCGAACGTCGTCTTCTTCCGGACCTCAATTCGGGGAGTCGCAGCCGTGATCAGCCAACAAAGCAGGCATTGCACGGTGGAGCTCCAGGCTCTGCCGTCGCGGATCCGCCAGGTCCGCAGAATCGTCTCTGCGCAGTTGCGCTACTGGCATCTCGATCCCTTGATAGACCAGGCCGCCCTCGGCGTGACGGAGTTGCTCAGCAACGTCCATCGGCATGCCGAGCCGGACAAGGAGTGCACCGTGGAGATCGAGCTGCTGCTCGACCGCCTCACGGTCTCCGTCCACGACCACGATCCGAGGCTTCCCGAGGTCCACGACGCCGATGTCTTCGCCACCTGCGGCCGCGGCCTCGCGATGGTCGCGGCGGTGAGCGAGAGCTGGGGCGTGCGTCCGCAGGGCGACGCCGGGAAGACGGTGTGGTTCACACTTCCCGCGCCCTCGCCCACCGCGACCGTGCCGTCGTACCCCGTGTACGGCGCGGCCGTGAAGACTCCCGCCCGGTCGGCCGTTGCCGGCTGACCGGGCGGTGACCGTCCGCCGCGCCCCCACCCGGCGGCGACGGCCCACGGCACATCGAGGCGCGCCACCCGCCGAGCGGGGCGCGACCCCGCCGAGGCTCCCGCGGCCCAGTCCACCGGAGCGGCCGCCGCGCGCCGCGTCGGCGGCCGGCGAACACGAGAGCACCGCCTGACGCACCGTCGGGCAGCTTGACCAGCACCTGGCCTTGGCGAAGAGGGGCCGCTCCGTCGATTTCTGTACCTACTAGTATGTACAGTATCCGCATGAGCACTCCGGAGCGTCTGATCGAGTCCACTCGCGAGCTGCTGTGGGAGCGGGGCTACGTCGGTACGAGTCCCAAGGCGATCCAGCAGCACGCGGGCGCGGGACAGGGCAGCATGTACCACCACTTCGCAGGCAAACCCGACCTCGCGCTCGCCGCGATCCGGCGTACGGCCGAGGAGATGCGGGCCACGACGGAGGCGGTGCTCGGCGGCTCCGGATCGGCGTACGCACGCGTGGAGGCGTATCTCCTGCGCGAACGCGACGTGTTGAAGGGCTGCCCGGTCGGGCGGCTCACGATGGACCCGGACGTGATCGCCAGCCACGAGCTGCGCGCGCCCGTCACCGAGACCCTCGACTGGCTGCGCGACCGCCTCACCGGGATCCTCGAAGAGGGCATCGCCCGGGGCGAGTTCACGGCATCGCTCGAACCTCGGGAAGTCGCCTCGGCGATCGTCGCGACGGTGCAGGGGGGTTACGTCCTGGCCCGCTCGTCCGGCGCGCCGGCCGCCTTCGACACGGCGGTGCGCGGCCTGCTCGCCCTCCTCGGCGCCTGCGCGGCCGCTCCCTCCCGCGCCGCCTCCGCCAACTGAGCCTGCCACCACGGGAGTACGCGATGCACGCCATGCAGTACGAGATCACACTGCCCGCCGACTACGACATGGGCGTCATCCGCGACCGGGTCGCGTCGAAGGGCCACCTCCTCGACGCGTACGCCGGTCTCGGCTTCAAGGCCTACCTGATGCGCGAGCGCGGCAGGGGCGGTTCGCCCGTCAACCAATACGCGCCCTTCTATCTCTGGAACACCGCCGCGGGTATGAACTCCTTCCTCTGGGGCCCCGGGTTCCAAGGTCTCGCCCGGGATTTCGGCCGCCCTGCCGTGCGGCACTGGCCGGTCCTCGCGTACGAGGATCAGGCCGCGTCGGGGAGTACCGCGAGGGCTGCGGTATGCCGCCGACGGAGGATCCCCGAGGCGGCCGACCTGCCGCACCTGGCTGGCGAACTCGCCGACGCGGCACGGAAGTTGACGGATGTGGAGGGTGCGGTGAGCGCGTTGACCGCCGTCGACCCGCGTACCTGGGAAGCGGTGCACTTCTCGCTCTGGGAGCACGAGGCACCCGAGGGTCTCGGTGAGGTCTTCCAGGTGCTGCACCTGTCGACACCCGAGCGCGAGAAGCTGAGGAACGGACGGCAGTGGTGACCGCACACCCAGCAAAGACGGCGAGGCACCCATCGGACACCGCGAGCGGCACAGACCCCGCGGACCACGCAGGCCCCGCAGCGCACAGGGTCCGCACCGTCCTCGGCGACATCGCCCCGGAACGGCTCGGGGTCTGCGACGCCCACGACCACCTCTTCCTGCGCAGCCCTCAACTGCCGGGCCAGGAGCTGGACTCCGCACAGGCCGCGGCGGACGAGCTGGCGGCGTTCCACGCGGCAGGCGGGCGAAGCGTCGTGCAGTGGACGCCGCACGGCATGGGCAGGCAGGCGGGGCGGCTGCCGGAGCTGTCCGGGGCGGCGGGCGTCCACGTCGTCGCCGCGACGGGGCTGCACCAAGCCGTGCATTACGCCCCGGAGTCGCTGGAGCGGCTCCGGGCGGAGGGCCTCGCCGGAGTGTTCGTCCGTGAACTCACCGAAGGCATCGGGCACTCCGGTGTGCGGGCCGGGCTGATCAAGGTCGCGGGCGGCTTCCACGGCCTCGACGCCCACGCCCGCTGGACGATGGCCGCCGCGGCCGAGGCCCACCGTGCGACGGGCGCGCCGATCGCCGTCCACCTGGAACTGGGCACCGCGGCGCTGGACGTACTCGACCTGCTCTGCGGCGAGTCGGACGTGCCTCCGCACCGGGTGATCCTCGGCCACCTGAACCGCTCCCCCGACCTCGCCGTCCACCGCAAGGCCGCCGAGGCGGGGGCCTTCCTGGCCTTCGACGGGCCATCCCGCGCCCATCACGCCACGGACTGGCGCATGCCGGACGCGGTGCGCTCGCTGGCCGACGCGGGCTTCGGCGACCGTCTGCTGCTCGGCGGCGACACCACCACGGCGGGCGCGCGTTCGGTGCGGGGCGGTCCCGGCATGCCCCACCTGCTGCGCGGGGTGCGTTCTCGACTCGAACTCGCCCTGGGTGAGGGCGTGGGTGCGGAGTTGACGGAGCGGATGCTGACGGTCAACGCGGGGCGGGCGTTCGCGGTGGAGTGGTAGGCAGGGCCCCTGCCTCCTACTCGGTGCGCAGGGCCGTAGTCGTCCGGGCCCTGGCAGCCCAGCCGGCGGGCAGGAGCGCCCCCAACGTGGCGATGACGAGGCCGCCGAACGCGAGCGGCAGCAGTTGTGCCCCGTGGTAGACGGCGAGGACGGAATTTGGGAAGCGCAGCCCCACGCTGTCGCCCATCGCGGGCAGGACCCAGCCGTGCAGGGCCACGCCGAGCGGCACACCCAGGGCGCCCGCGACGAGTCCGGAGCGCGTGGCGGGCCGGCCGGCTGCGTACGGTGGACGCGCTCGCCATCGGCCGTACCGACTCGGCGGGCCGCGGTCGATGGGCGGCCCGCCTGGCCGGACGGCTGCCGCTGCCGCAGCCGGTCGCCCTGGGCCTCGCCCGGCCCTTCGCGCGGTCGGCCCGCGCGCTGGCCAAGGGCGCGGCGATCCTGTTCGGCGCCGTCGCCGTCACATTCACCAGATGCCGGCGCTCACCGCGCCCGACAAGGGCGGCCACCAGGTGCTCTACCGCTTCACCGACGCGGGCACCGCCGATCGGATCACCGCGGGCGGCGAGGCCGTGACGCGGTCCCTGCCGCAGGGAGTGGCCGTCGGCGAGCAGTCATGGCTGACCGTCAAGAAGTCGGCCGAGCGGACGCGGCTCCCGTATTGCACTGCACGTTCCAAAACCGGTACGGTCGCCCCATGGCGCGACCGAGGACTTTCGACGAGGAGCGGGCCCTGGACGCGGCGATGCACGCCTTCTGGGCGAACGGCTACGAGGCCACCTCGACCCAGGATCTGTGCGAAGCCACCGGCCTGGGCCGCAGCAGCATCTACAACACGTTCAGCAGCAAGCACGATCTGTTCCGGCGCGCCCTGGCCCGCTACATGGAGACCATGAACGCCCCCCAGATCGACATCCTGGAGGATGTGGAGCGCCCGGGCCTGGAGCGTGTGCGCGCGCTGCTCGCCCGGGTCATCGAGGGTGAGTTCGAGCACCGCAGGGACGGGCACAGCCTCGGCTGCCTCACCGTCAACACGACCGTCGAACTCGCCGCACGCGACCCCGAGGCGTCCGCCATGCTGGAGCGGGACCTCGCGGCGCGGCTCACCATGTTGCGCACCGCGATCCGGTCCGGCCAGCGCGACGGCGAGATCACGGCGGAACGGGGCGCGGACACCCTGGCCCGTTACGTCAACGCCGTCATCGGCGGCATGCGGGTCGCCGCGCAGGGCGGCGCCGACCGGGCCACCCTGGAGGCCATCGCGGAGACCGCGCTCGACGCGCTGATCCCCCGCTAGCGGCCGACCCGCCCCGGGCCCTCCCACCACCGCGCCGAACCGAACCGCACCACCCCGCATCACACCCCTTCGGCACGCCCGGCGCCCCGGGCGTGCCGGCACACGCCTTCACGCCCCTTCACGCGCTTCAACGCGCCGTCACGCCATCATTTTGTACTGACTCATCCAAAACAATGCCCCGACAGGAGCACACCCCCATGCCCCGTGCCGTATACGTACTGGCCCTTGGCATCTTCGCCATGGTGACCAGCGAGTTCGTGGTCGCAGGACTGATGCCGCAGATGGCCGCGGGACTGGACGCCACGATCCCCGAGATCGGCTATCTCATCACCGCCTTCGCCGCCGCGATGGCCCTGGGCGGCCCTTTCCTGACGATCGCTCTGCTGAAGGTGCGCCAGAAGAACGCGCTGCTCCTGCTGTTCGGTCTGTTCCTCGTCGGCAACGTCCTCGCCGCGCTCGCGCCCGACTACCGCACGATGCTCGTGGCCCGGGTCCTCACCGGCATCGCGTCCCAGGCCTTCTTCGGCGTCTCCATCTCCCTGGCCTCCCGGCTCACCAGGCCCGAAGTGCGCGGACGCGCCGTCGCCGTGGCCCTCAACGGGCTGATGCTGGGCACCCTGCTCGGCCTGCCGCTCTCCACCGTCATCGGTGAACACCTGGGCTGGCGCGCCGCGTTCTGGGCCATCACCGTCCTGACCGTGCTCGCCGCCCTGGCCACGCTCGCCGGGGTGCCGAGCGCCGACGGGGAGGCGGAGGCGAGCGGCGGGCTCCGTCAGGAGCTGGGCGCCTTCCGCAACCCCCGGCTGTGGCTCACCCTCACCACCAGCACCTTCGTGATCGGCGCCACCTTCTCCGCCTTCAGCTACCTCAACCCGATCCTCACCGAGATCACGGGCTTCTCCACCGGCACCGTTCCGTTGCTGCTCATCGCGTACGGCGCCGCCACCGTCATCGGCAACACGGTCGTAGGGCGGCTCGCCGACAGCCGCACCCTGCCCGTACTCGTCGTCGGCCTCGCGCTGAACCTGGCCTTCCTCGCCGGTTTCGCGCTGCTCGCCCAACTGACCGTGCCCGCCGTGGCGTTGTTGATGGGCATCGGTCTCGTCGGCGTCACCATGAACCCGGCCCTGGTCACCCGCGTCCAGCGCACCGGCAACGCGCGGCCGCTGGTGAACACCGTCCACTCGTCCTTCATCACCCTCGGCATCATCATCGCCACATCCGTGGGCGGCCCCGCCATCGACGCCTTCGGTCTGCGGGCACCGCTGTGGATCGGCGCGGGGCTCGCCGCGCTCGGCCTCGTCACGCTGATACCGGACGCGCTGCGCCGCCGGGCCGAGTCCCGAGCCGTCCCGCCGGTGCCGACCGACGCCGAGCGACAGGTCGCGCGCGACGTGCCCGAGACGGTCTAGCCGAGCGCCCCGAGGGGGTCGTCGAGCACCGGTTGCCAGGCCAGCTCGGCGGCCCCCACCAGGCTGTTGTGATCCAGCGTGCAGGCGAGGATCGGCACGCTGCCGCTGCGGCCCCAGAGGCTGCGGTCGGCGACGACGGCACGCAGCCGTTCGGGGTCCGCCTCCAGCAGGGCGCGGTGCAGCCCGCCCAGGATGATCCGGTCCGGATTGAGGATGTTGACCAGCCCCGCGAGGCCCAGACCGAGCCGGTCGATCAGCGCCTCGGCAGCGGAGCGCACGGCCGGGTCCGCGTACGCGTCCCGGAGCAGGGTGCGGGCCTGCACGAGCAGCCCCTCGGGCCCGGGCTCGCGGCCGGCCTCCGTCAGGAAGGCGAGGGGGTCCGTCTCGACGTCCAGGCAGCCGCGGCTGCCGCAGTGACAGGGGCGCCCCTCGGGGTTGACGGTGAGGTGACCGACCTCCAGGGCGAGGCCCGAACTCCCGGTGTGCAGGCGGCCGTCGAGGACGAGGGCGCCGCCGACGCCGCGGTGGCCGGTCGCCACGCACAGCAGGTCCCGCGCGCCGCGGCCCGCGCCGTGGCGGTGCTCGGCGAGGGCGGCGAGGTTCACGTCGTTGCCCGCGAAGGCCGGCCCCCCGATGCCCGCGGCCCGCACGCGCTCCGTGAAGATCTCCCGGACCTGCGCGCCCGCGGGCCACGCCAGGTGCAGCGGATTGAGGGCGGTGCCCTCCGGCTCCGCCACCGCGGACGGCACCGCGAGGCCCGCCCCCACGCAGCGCCTGCCGGTCTCCCGCAGCAGCCGCGCGCCCGCGTCGACCACGGAACCGATGACCTGCGCGGGGTCGGCGTCGATGATCTCGCAGCCCGGCGCGGTCGCGACGGTGCGCCCGCCGAGCCCGACGAGCGCGGCCCGGAACCCGTCGGCGTGCACCTGCGCCGCCAGTGCGACGGGCCCGTCCTCCGCGACGGAGAGCCGGTGCGAGGGCCTGCCCTGCGATCCCGCGGCCGCGCTCGGCTTCGCGTCGATGCGGATCAGGCCGAGCGCCTCCAGCTCGGCGGCGACGGCACCCGCCGTGGCACGTGTGACGCCCAGCTCGGCGGTGAGCACGGCACGGGTCGGGGCGCGCCCGGTGTGGACCAGTTCGAGCGCGGGGCCCAGCGCGCCGCGCCCTCGGTCCAGGCGGGTACGCGTGGTCACTTCCCCCTCGGCACGGGGGTCAGCCTTGCCGTTCATGAGGGCGAGTCTCCCATGATCCGTACACGGCATCGCCGCTCGGACGTCATCCGCCCTTTCCTCACCACAACCGTCTTGTACGCCGCCGGTGCGCACCTCTACCCTGACTTTGTGCCGCTACTAAACAAACTAGGGTCCGCAGCGTCGCGGCCCACCGCCCCGGATCTGCGCCGCCTGCGCGCGGCGCTCACCGTCTTCTTCGCCCTCGACGGCTTCGTCTTCGCCGGCTGGGTGGTCCGCATCCCCGCCATCAAGGAGCGGACCGGCGCCTCGGCCAGTCAGCTCGGGCTCGCGCTGCTCGCCGTGTCCGCCGGCGCGGTGGTGACGATGACGCTCACCGGGCGGCTCTGCAAGCGCTACGGCAGCCTCCCGGTCACCGTGGCCTGCGGTGTGCTGCTCCCGCTGAGCGTCGCGCTGCCGCCACTGACGGACTCGGTTCTCGTGCTCGCGTTCGTCCTGCTGTTCTTCGGGGCCGCGTACGGCGGTATCAGCGTGGCGATGAACAGCGCCGCCGTCGATCTGGTGAGCGCCCTGCGGCGGCCCGTGATGCCGAGCTTCCACGCGGCGTTCAGCCTGGGCGGCATGCTCGGCTCGGGGCTCGGCGGCCTGGTCGCGGGGCACCTCTCCCCCACCCCGCACCTGCTCGGCATCACCGTCGTCGGCCTCGCGATCACCGCGGCGACGGCGCCCGCGCTGCTGCGGCACGGGGCGGCGGTCCGTATCCGGGCAGGCTCCCCCGAGCAGCCACGGCTACCGTCACCACCACGGCGGGAGGCGACCCACCCCACCCGCGAGAAGCACCGCACCCGCATGGACCGCCGCACCCGCGGCCTCGTCCTCGTGTTCGGGCTCATCGCGCTGTGCACCGCGTACGGCGAGGGCGCCATCGCGGACTGGGGCCCGCTGCACCTGGAGCAGGACCTGCACGCGCACCCGGGCGTCGCCGCCGCGGCGTACTCGTGCTTCGCCCTCGCCATGACCGTCGGCCGCCTCATGGGCACCACCCTCCTCGAACGGCTCGGCCGCACCCGCACCGTGGTCGGCGGCGGCGCGACGGCCTGCGCCGGGATGCTGCTGGGCGCCCTGGCGCCCTCGGCGGGCCTGGCCCTCGCGGGGTTCGCCGTCACCGGCCTCGGGCTCGCCAACATCTTCCCCGTGGCGGTCGAGCGCGCGGGAGCGCTGGCCGGCCCCGGCGGGGTCGCCGCCGCGTCGACGCTCGGCTACGGCGGCATGCTCGTCGGGCCGCCGCTCATCGGCTTCATGGCGGACTGGTACTCCCTGCCCACGGCGCTGACGAGCGTGGCCGTGCTGGCGGGGGTCGCGGCCTGCATCGGCTTCGCGACACGGCGCACGGAGCGCGCGGCGCCCTCGGTCCGTACGGCACACACGGAGGGCGTGGGGCGTACGGAAACGGTCTGACATCTTCCGGAGGCTTGGGTTCGACCACGCTCCATGCGACACACTCTCCGCATGGACATTTCCCGGCACATTCAAGTGATCAGCGCGGAAGGCCAGTTGTTGACCCGGGCCGCGGAACGAGCGGGGCCCGACGCCAAGGTGCCCACCTGCCCGGACTGGGAGGTGCGGGACCTGCTGCGGCACACCGGGATGGTGCACCGCTGGGCGGCGGCATTCGTCGCCGAGCGGCGCACCGAGTACCGGCTCGGCGGAGAGCTGCCGGAACTGGACGGCGCGGCGCTCCTCGACTGGTTCCGCGAAGGCCATGCCGCGCTGGTCGACACGCTCACCACCGCGCCGCCCGACGTCGATTGCTGGAGCTTTCTGCCGGCCCCGTCACCGCTGGCCTTCTGGGCCCGGCGGCAGGCGCACGAGACCACCGTCCACCGGGTCGACGCCGAGTCCGCGCGCGGGGGCGCGCCCTCGCCGGTGGACGTCGAGTTCGCCGTGGACGGGGTGGAGGAGTTGCTGCTCGGCCTCCACGCGCGCGAGAAGAGCCAGGTGCGCAGCGACGTTCCGCGGGTGCTGCGGATCCGAGCCACCGACGCGGCCGACGACCAAGTCTGGACGATACGGCTGTCCGAGGGGCCGCCCGTCACGGAGCGCGGCGCCACGGCTCCCGCCGAGTGCGAGATATCCGGCCCCGCGGCGGAGCTCTATCTCTCGTTGTGGAACCGGCTGCCGTTCCCCGAGGTGACCGGCGACCGTTCACTGGCGGCGCTGTGGCGGGAGAAGTCCGCCATCGTCATGCGCTGACCTGTCGCGCGGCGGGCCCGGAAACGGGCTAGGGCCTGTCTGACAATTCGCGTCGTCGCCCGGAGGGCGGCCTCGCGGCGTCAGGTGCGTGCTCTCGGCGTGCCGGGCGTAGGGCCTCGTACTGGATGTACTTGGCTCTGCGCCCGGTGCGGCGAGAGTGCGTGCATGGCGTCGCGAGGCAGGCGGGAATTGTCAGACAGGCCCTAGGGGCCGGAGGTTCCGCAGTCGGAGCCGGCGAGCATCCGTTTGAGCACCGCCCGCTGCAACGGCCGCACCTCGCGGTGCAGTGCGCGTCCCTTGTCGGTCAGGGAGACGCGCACGCCGCGCCGGTCCTCACTGCACATGCCGCGCTCGACGAGGCCGTCCTTCTCCAGGCGCCCGATGAGACGCGAGAGCGCGCTCTGGCTCAGGTGAACCTGGGAGGAGATCTCCTGGACGCGGAACGTACAGCCGCCGTCGTCCGACGACCCCTCGGCCAGGACGTCGAGGACCTCGAAGTCGCTCGCCCCCAGACCGTGCGGATGCAGCTCGCGGTCGAGTTCGCACAGTGTGCGCGCATGCACCGCGAGGATGTCCCGCCATTGATCCACGAGCCCCTGCTCGGCCGTTTTCGCCGCCATGACATGCGACGGTAGCAGAAAGGCCCCCGTTTGTTGCATCGGAATTAAATGCGCTTGCACACAATGCATACGCATGTACCTTCGTCCGCATGACTTCTCCGCTCACGGCAGTCTCCGCGTCCCCGGAGCGCTGGACCCCCCGCCTGTGGGGCACCCTGCTGGTGCTCTGCGCCGCAATGTTCCTCGACGCGCTCGACGTATCGATGGTCGGCGTCGCCCTGCCCTCCATCGGCTCCGAACTGAACCTCACCACCTCGACCCTCCAGTGGGTCGTCAGCGGCTACATCCTCGGCTACGGCGGGCTGCTGCTCCTCGGCGGCCGCGCCGCCGACCTGCTCGGCCGCCGCCGCGTCTTCCTCATCGCGCTCGCCGTCTTCGCGCTCGCCTCGCTGCTCGGCGGCTTCGTCGACTCCGGGCCGCTGCTCATCGCCAGCCGGTTCATCAAGGGGCTGAGCGCCGCCTTCACCGCCCCCGCCGGTCTGTCCATCATCACCACCACGTTCGCCGAGGGCCCGGTCCGCAACCGCGCGCTCACCATCTACACCACCTGCGCCGCCACCGGCTTCTCCATGGGCCTCGTCCTGTCAGGTCTGCTCACCGAGGCCAGCTGGCGCCTGACCATGCTGCTGCCCGCGCCCATCGCGCTGCTCGCGCTGATCGCCGGCATCAAGCTGATCCCGCGCAGCGCCCGCGAGCAGAACAAGGGCGGATACGACGTGCCGGGCGCCGTCACCGGCACGGCCGCCATGCTGCTGCTCGTCTTCACCGTCGTGGAGGCCCCCGAGGCCGGCTGGGCGTCGGCCCGCACGCTCCTCTCCTTCCTCGCCGCCGCCGTCCTGCTCGCCGTCTTCGTCCGCATCGAACTGCGCTCCGCGAGCCCGCTGGTCCGGCTCGGCGTCCTGCGCTCAGGACCCCAGCTGCGGGCACAGCTCGGCGCGATGACGTTCTTCGGCGGCTATGTGTCCTTCCAGTTCCTCGCCACGCAGTACTTCCAGTCGCTGCTCGGCTGGTCCGCGCTGGAGACCGCGCTCGCCTTCCTGCCCGCGGGCGCCCTGGTCGCCCTGTCCTCGACGAAGGTCGGCTCGGTGATCGACCGGTTCGGCACGCCGCGCGTGATCGTGGCCGGCTTCGTCCTGCTCGTCGCCTCGTACGTGCTGTTCCTGCGGATCAGCCTCACTCCCGCGTACGCCGCCGTGGTGCTGCCGTCCATGATCCTTCTGGGCTTCGCCTGCGCCCTGGTCTTCCCCTCGCTCAACATCCAGGCCACCAACGGCGTGGACGACGACGAGCAGGGCATGGTCTCCGGGCTGCTCAACACCTCGATCCAGGTGGGCGGCGCGATCTTCCTCGCGGTCGTCACGGCCGTGGTCACCGCGTCGTCCCACGCCGGGGACTCCTCGCCGCAGGCCGTCCTCGACAGCTTCCGGCCGGGCCTGATCGTGGTGACCGTCATCGCCGTCGCCGGGCTCGCCATCTCTGCCACCGGGCTGTGGACACGGCGTACGAAGGAGAGCGTCGCGGGACGTGTCGTCGCGAAGTCGGTGCCGGTTCCCGACGCCGACCGGGAGCGGGTGGCCGTCCACGACTGACCGTGGAGGCGTGAGCCGGGTGCCCGGCGGCGGTCCCTTGCACGCCGGGCCCCCGGCTGTGACACTTCCGGGCATGACGAATACGGGGGATACGGGGCGCCGGACGGCCGCCGAGCGGGACGCGATCACGATCGAGATCGGTTACGCGCTCGTCAGCGGGGCGGTCGTGGCCATCGCGTTGTTCTGCGTGGTGACCATCGGTCCCCTGCTGGCGTTCGACCCGCCGCGCGCCGTCGCGAGCGCGCTCGTCGTGGCCGGGCCCGTGCTCGCCGTCGTGGTGTTCGTGGTGCGGGTGGCCACCGTGCTGTGGCGGTTCCACGACCGCGCGCGGGCGGCGGCTCAGCCCAGCCAGCCGGGGCGGACCAGGCCCGACTCGTAGGCGAGAACGACCAGTTGGGCGCGGTCACGGGCGCCCAGTTTCACCATCGTCCGGCTCACGTGCGTCTTGGCGGTGAGCGGGCTGACGACCAGGCGGCGGGCGATCTCCTCGTTCGAGAGGCCGATGCCGACCAGCGCCATCACCTCCCGCTCCCGCTCGGTGAGGCCGCTCAGGGCGTCGGCGGCGGCCGGCTCCTTCGAGCGGGCCGCGAACTCGGCGATGAGCCGACGGGTCACACCGGGCGAGAGCAGCGCGTCGCCCTCGACCACCGCCCGCACCGCGCGCAGCAGTTCGTCCGGCTCGGTGTCCTTGACGAGGAAACCGGAGGCTCCGGAGCGGATCGCCTCGAAGACGTACTCGTCCAGTTCGAAGGTGGTGAGCATCACCACCTTCACGCCGTCCAGGCCCGGCTCGCCGGTGATCCGGCGCGTCGCGGCGAGCCCGTCGAGCAGCGGCATGCGGATGTCCATCAGGACGACGTCCGGGCGCAGTCGACGCACCGCCCGCACCGCTTGCTCACCGTCCGCGGCCTCCCCGACGACCCCGATGTCCGGCTGGGCGTCGAGGAGCGCCTTGAAGCCCGCCCTGACCAAGGACTGGTCGTCGGCGAGCAGTACGCGGATCACTGGTCCTCCCGGGGTGCCGTGCGGGCCTCGCGGTCCCGGTCCGCCGCCAGGGGCAGTACGGCGCTCACCCGGAAGCCGCCGTCCGGGCGCGGGCCCGCCTCGATCGTGCCACCAAGGGCCGCGGCGCGCTCCCGCATCCCGGCGAGGCCGTTGCCGCTGCCGCCCGCGTCGGCCCCGATGGCGGGCCCGTCGTCATCGACGCGCAGGGTGAGCGCCGTCTTCTCGTGGCTCACCCGCACGCGTGCGTGGCGTGAACCGGAGTGGCGTACGACGTTCGTCAGCGCCTCCTGGACGATGCGGAACGCGGCGAGGTCCGCGCCCGGCGGCAGCTTCGCCTGGGTGCCCTTGGTGGTGACGTCGACGGTCAGGCCCGCGCTCCTCGCCTGCTCGACGAGTTCCGGCAGCCGGTCGAGACCCGGCGCGGGGGCGCGGGGCGCCTCACCGGGGGCGCGCAGCGTGTCGAGCACCTGGCGCACCTCCCCCAGCGCCTCCTTGCTGGCGGCCTTGATGGTGGTCAGGGCGGCGCGGGCCTGCTCCGGGTCGGAGTCGAGCAGGGCGAGGCCCATGCCGGCCTGGACGTTGATGACGGAGATGCTGTGCGCGAGGACGTCGTGCAGTTCGCGGGCCATCCGCAGCCGCTCCTTGTCTGCGCGCCGCCGGGCCGCCTGCGCCCGCTCGGCACGCTCCTTGACCCACTGCTCCCTGCGTACGCGGCCGAGTTCGGACACGGCGACGATCGCCACGACCCAGACGGCGACCACGATCTCCTCGCTCCAGGCACGGGCCCCGTCGCCGCCCGGCGGCAGCCACTGGTAGAGCCAGTGCGCGAGCAGCAGATGCCCGGCCCAGAGCACGCCGACGGCTCCCCACGCCGCGCGCCGGTGCCCCGCGACGACCGCGGCGAAGCAGGCCACGGCGACGGTGAGCAGGACCGGGCCGTACGGATATCCGGCACCGAGGTAGACCAGCGTGAGCCCGACGGTGGCGTACGCGACCGGCACGGGGTGGCGGTGGCGCGCCAGGAGCGCCGCCGTGGCCAGGAACAGCAGCACCCGGGCGGTGGGCGTGAGGCTCTCGCGGCCGGGCTGGCCGTCCCCGGCGAAGCCGGAGCCGATCTGCACGAACACGGTGAGCGCGAGCGTCGTCAGCCAGGGCAGCCGCCGCACCCCGTCCTCCGTACCGGAACTCCACCAGGGCGGGCCGTACCGCCACATCGGCGCTCCGCCCCACGCCGGGGGCGGCCCGCCCGGCCCGCGTTCGCGCTGCTCGTCCATGAGCGTCACGCTAGACGGCGGGCGGTGCGGCGGGCGTCCGCCGGGCGTGGTGATCGGGCGTACTCCCGGGGGAGTACGCCGCCCCGCGCCGCTGCCCCTCCGCTTCCCGCTCTCGGGTCTCCTGGAGCCTTGCCGCGCTGGTGACGCCCATACTAGAGTTTAGGTATGGCTAAAACGCCGCGCATGACACTCCAGACCCAGCTGGTGCTGCGGACCTTGCTGGAGACCCCGGCCCGGGCCCGCTACGGCCTCGAACTTTCCGAGGCGGCGGGCCTGCCGACCGGAACGATCCACCCGATCCTCGCCCGGCTGGAGAACGCGGGCTGGCTGGAGTCGTTCTGGGAGGACACCGGCGAGATCGAGAAGACCGACCCGCCGCGCCCGCGCCGTCGCTACTACCGCTTCACGCGGAGCGGCACCGAATCCGCCCGCCTCGCCCTCGCCCAGGCCTACAACGGCGGGGCGACCTCCGCCCGCCTGCGTCCGGCCGCCGACGGTCCTGGAGGGGTGTAGCCGCATGGGAGGAGACTTCGAGGGTGGCTTCCTCGTGGAGCCCGGTCCAGGCCATGAGCGCATCGACTCCGCCGGGGAGACGGCGGACGGCCAGGCCGACAGCACGGTCCGGCACCTCCGCTTCCTCGGGAGCGTGGACCTGGAGCCCCCTACCGGTGTTATTCGGACCTGCGTCAATGGACACGCCACGACAGCGGACGACTGGTGCGAGATCTGCGGGCACCGGATGCCCGGCCCCCCGCTCCCCGAACCGGTGCGGACGGAGGCGGCCGAGGACGACATCCGGGTCGCCGAGGACGAAGCCGACCCGAGTGCCGGCAGCGCTGTCACGGCCCTGTCGATCGCGGCCGCGGCGGCCCTGCCGTCGGCCCTGGTCCGGCCCCCCAGGCCCAGCAAGTGCGTCAACCTCGCCGCCCGGCTCCTGCCCGGCCGGGACCGCGAACGGTGGGTCGAGGAGTGGCAGGCCGAGTGGTTCGACCTCGCCTCCCGCTCCCCACGCGTTCGCGCCGTGTTCGTGGCGCGCGTCATCCTGCACAGCGGGCCTCGGCTCGCCTGGCTCCTGCGCGTCCGACGCCCCAAGGAGACGGCGTGACCGGCCCCTTACCCGTACGCGACAAGCCGCACTTCACACGGGAACGCGCCGACGACCTCGCGGCGTACAACGCGGCACTGGCCGCGGCACATCGGTTCCTCGCGTCCCCGGCGATGGAGGAGTGGGCGCGGACAGCCCTCACTGGGCTCACCGGAGCACCCACGTACGTGAGCCGCAGTCGCTCCGTACTGACGCTCGATGACGACGAACTGCGCGGGATGCTGCGCTCCGTCCGGGAACAGCGCCGCCGGGGCGACCGAAGCCGTCCGGTCGGGCGGCACCCGGCGGCGCCCGCGCCGGACAGCGCCTCGCCGAGCCCCCGGCTCATCTCGTTGGCGGCCGCGCTGTTGCCCGGGGCCCAGCGTGGCCGGTGGACCGAGGAGTGGACCGCCGAGTGGGCCGACCTGTCCGAACGCCCGGCGCACACGCGGTGGCCGTACCTGTGCCGGCTCCTCCTCCACGGCGCGCCCAGGCTCGCTTGGAGCGCCCGCCGCGCCGCCCGCCGGAGACCGGTGTGAGCCGCTCCGGTCCCGCCCCCGTATCCCCTGTATCCCCCGTATCCCTCGTGTCCCTCGTGTCCACGGGAAGCACCCGACAGGAGACCACCTGATGTCATTCCAGGACGGCGGGGCCACCATCCGCCTGCGCTACCTGCCCGGCACCGGTTTCGCTCTCGCCGGCGCCGTGACGGCAGGCATCACCTGGGAGTACGTCCCGCAGGCCGGCACCTGGCCGCTCGCCGTGATCGCCGCTGTGGCCATGATGTGCGACGCGGCCATCATCGCCACGCGCGGCCGGCGCGGTTGACGGTGGCGCTCAACCCAGGCTGAGCAGGACGACGGCCGCGGCCGCGCCCACCAGGCCGGTGGCCTGCGCCCGGGTGACCTTCTCGCCGAGGACCGCGAGGCCGAGGACTGTCGGGACCGCCGGGTAGAGGGAGGCGAGGACGACGGCGACGGCCAGCATCTGCTGCTGGGTGGCCCAGAAGTAGAGGATGAGGGCGAGGGCCGCTCCCCCGCCGATCAGCACCGCCGCGCCCCACAGCCGGGCGGGCTGCCGGAACTCGGCGGCGCTTCGCACGGCGCTCGGCAGCAGCAGGAGCACCGCCGCCAGCCGCCCGGCGGCCACGGGCCACACCCCGCTCGCCGGATCCGCCTGGGCGAGCCCGATGTACTGCACCGCCACTCCCGCGCTGGCGATCAGCCCGTCCACCGGCAGCCGCCGGGCCTTGCCGCCGTCGCCGGGAGCGCCGCCGCCGGCGGAGACGAGCCAGAGCGCGGGCACGGTGACGCCGATGCCGAGCCAGGACAGCGGGGTCGGCCGGTCGCCGAGGAACAGCACGCCGCACAGCACGGACAGCGCCACCCCGGTCACGGCGCTCACCGGGATCACGACGCTCATGGCGCCACGGCTGAGGCCACGGTTGAGGAAGTGCATGGCGACGGCGCTGCCGGCCCCGGAGAGCGCACCCCAGGCCACATCCGCGGAGCCGACCGACTCCGCGGGCATCAGCAGCGCGACCGCCAGCGCGAGGAGCAGGCCACCGGCCTGCCCGAGGAAGGTGACCACGGTGAAGTGGATCCGGCGGGAGAGCAGCCCGCCGGCGAAGTCGACGATGCCGTAGATGGCCGCGGAGGTCAGTGCGAGGAGAGCACCCATTCACTCCAGGTGCCCCGCCGGCCGCTCCTGACCCATGACGCACACCTCTCGCACACCGGAGCGCGACGGTCCGGAGCCGACCGGCGGCTGCGTGACCACGTGGCTACGTGTGTACGTGGCTACGTGTGTACGTGTGTACGTGTCTACGCGACTAGCGGTCTATCGCGCTGAGCGCGCGGCCCGCCAGCGGATGCGTCCGCACCAGTTCGCCGAGCGTCGTCGAACCGCGCGTGATCTTCGCGAAGGCGTTCCACGCGGGGCGGAAGCCCGTGATCGCCGCGTGGAACATGCCGGGACGGCGCTCGAAGACCTGGAGCATGCGGCGCCCCACGCTCATCTCGACACCGAGGCCCGCCTTGATCGCGAAGGCGTAGTTCAGTGCCTGGCGGCGGGCGTCCACCGCGTCGTGCGCCTCCGCGATCCGCACCGCCCACTCGCCCGCGAGCCGCCCGGAGCGCAGCGCGAACGAGATGCCCTCGCGGGTCCACGGCTCCAGGAGTCCCGCCGCGTCACCGCAGACCAGGACCCGGCCTCGCGAGAGCGGTGAGTCGTCGCTGCGGCAGCGCGTCAGGTGTCCGGAGGAGATGCTGGGCTCGAAGCCGGCGAGGCCGAGCCGGGCGATGAAGTCCTCCAAGTACCGCTTGGTGGCGGCGCCTTCGCCGCGCGCGGAGATCACACCGACGGTGAGGGTGTCGCCCTTGGGGAAGACCCAGCCGTAACTGCCCGGCATCGGGCCCCAGTCGATGAGGACCCGCCCCGCCCAGTCCTCCGCGACGGTCGCGGGCACCGGGATCTCCGCCTCCAGGCCGAGGTCGACCTGGTCGAGCTTGACCCCGACGTGTGCTCCTATCCGGCTCGCGCTGCCGTCGGCACCGACCACGGCGCGGGTGAGGACGGTCTCGCCACCCTGGAGCACGACGGCGACGGTCCGCCGGTCGGGCACCTCGGGGCCGTGCTGCTCCACGCGCGCGACGGTGACGCCGGTGCGCAGCTCGGCGCCCGCCTTCTGCGCGTGCTCGACGAGCTGCTGGTCGAACTCGGCGCGGTTGATGAGCCCGAAGAGCATCTGCCGGGAGCGGCGGGTGCGGGTGAACTTCCCGTCCAGGGAGAACGTCACCGCGTGCACCCGGTCCCGCAACGGCAGCTCGAAGCCGGGCGGCAGGGAATCACGGGAGGGGCCGATGATGCCGCCGCCACACGTCTTGTAACGCGGCAGTTCGGCTTTCTCCAGGAGCAGCACGCTGCGTCCCGCGACGGCTGCCGCATAGGCCGCCGAGGCCCCCGCGGGGCCGGCTCCGACCACGACGACGTCCCACACGTAACCGGCGTCGTCCGCTGAGTTCTCGCTGCTCACGTTGGTCTACCGCTCCTGATCCCGCTGTTGGCCGCGCTTTCCCCAGGCATCCTACGGCGGAGGTCCCGGGGGCCCTCCTGTGGGAGGATCACATGCACCCGCATCTATAACGTCGCATCCACGAGGAGCGTGCCCATGTCGCCGCATCCGATCGCCGAGACCGTCGCCTCGCTCATGCCGAGGGCGAAGGCGGAGCTCACCGAACTGGTGGCCTTCAAGTCGGTGGCGGACTTCGCGCAGTTCCCGAAGAGCGAGAGCGAGGCCGCCGCCAACTGGGTGGCGAACGCGCTGCGCGCCGAGGGCTTCCAGGACGTCGCGCTGCTCGACACCCCGGACGGCACCCAGTCCGTGTACGGCTTCCTGCCGGGCCCCGAGGGCGCGCCGACCGTCCTGCTGTACGCGCACTACGACGTGCAGCCGCCGCTCGACGAGGCCGCGTGGGCGACCCCGCCGTTCGAGCTGACCGAGCGCGACGGCCGCTGGTACGGGCGGGGCAGCGCCGACTGCAAGGGCGGCGTCATCATGCACCTGCTCGCGCTGCGCGCCCTGAAGGCGAACGGCGGCGTCCCGGTGAGCGTCAAGGTGATCGCGGAGGGCTCGGAGGAGCAGGGCACGGGCGGCCTCGAGCGGTACGCGGAGGCACACCCCGAGCTGCTCGCGGCCGACACGATCGTCATCGGTGACGCGGGCAACTTCCGGGTCGGCCTGCCGACGGTCACGTCGACGCTGCGCGGCATGACCCTCGTACGCGTCAGTGTCGACACTCTTGAGGGGAACCTGCACTCGGGGCAGTTCGGCGGCGCCGCCCCGGACGCGCTGGCGGCGCTGGTGCGCGTCCTCGACTCGCTGCGCGCCGAGGACGGCTCGACGAAGGTCGACGGGCTCACGGGCGACGCCGTGTGGGACGGGCTTCAGTACGAAGAGGACGCCTTCCGCAAGGACGCCAAGGTGCTCGACGGTGTGCGGCTGATCGGCGAGGGCACGGTCGCCGACCGGATCTGGGCGCGCCCCGCCGTCACCGTGCTCGGCATCGACTGCCCGCCGGTGGTCGGCGCGACGCCGTCCGTGCAGGCGAGCGCGCGGGCGCTGATCAGCCTGCGGGTGCCGCCGGGCGTGGACGCCGCCGAGGCGACGAAGCTGCTCCAGGCCCACCTGGAGGCGCACACGCCGTGGGGCGCGCGGGTGCACACGGAGCAGATCGGCCAGGGCCAGCCGTTCCGCGCGGACACCACGAGCCCGGCGTACGCGGCGATGGCCGAGGCGATGGGCGAGGCCTATCCCGGCCAGGAGATGCAGTACGCGGGCCAGGGCGGCTCGATCCCGCTCTGCAACACCCTCGCGGCGCTCTACCCGCGCGCGGAGATCCTGCTGATCGGTCTGAGCGAGCCCGAGGCGCAGATCCATGCCGTGAACGAGAGCGTGTCGCCCGAGGAACTGGAGCGCCTCTCGGTCACCGAGGCGCTGTTCCTTCAGAAGTACGCCGCGCGCTGACGGCTACCCCCCGGACGGAGTGCCGTCCAGGGGGACGCCCGCCTCCAGGTAGAGCGCCGCGCCGCGCTCGCGTGCGCGCAGCGCCCAGCGGAGCCGTTCGTAGCGCACCGAGGGCAGCAGGCCGGCGGCTTCCTGTTCGGTGACGAAGCGCCAGTCGCGCAGTTCGGGGCCGGGCAGCAGCATGCGCTCGGCCTCGGCGCCGTCGAGCCGTCCGCCGTCGAAGAGGAACCGCATCCCTCCGTAGCCGGGCGGTTTCGGCGGCTCCCAGTCGGCGACCAGCAGGCGGAGTTCGTCGGAGAGCTGGATGCCGGTCTCCTCGGCGACCTCGCGTACGCCCGCGCGGGCGGGGGCCTCGCCGGGTTCGACGACACCGCCGGGGAACTCCCAGCCGGCCTTGTAGGTGGGGTCGACGAGCAGTACCCGGTCCTGTTCGTCGAAGAGCAGCACCCCCGCGGCGAGGGTCTCCGCGGTGGGCTCCGGTGTCTGCACGATGTCGCAGGCCGGGGCGGATCCGGTGCGCACGGCGTCGGCGAGGAGCACGGCGGTCTCGCGGGGGCTCAGGGCGCTGGTGTCGACGCGGTGGGCGTCGGCGCCGAGCCAGCCGGCCAGGGCCGCGCGGTACGGCTCGATGTGGTCGAACGACCACTGGCGTACGCGCCGGTCACCGTCGCGCGGGTCACCGGCGCGCAGGTCGCCCTCGGGCAGGTCGCCGCCTGGCAGATCGGCGTCCGGCAGGTTGGCGTCCGGTAGGTCCGGCGACGTCTCGCGGCCGGATATTCGCTCCCGCAGGATCGTTTCGTCGGGGGTGAGCACGATGTGCCGCACGGGGATCCTGCGCGCGGCGAGGCCGCCGAAGATCTCGTCGCGGTACTCCTGACGCAGCAGTGTCATCGGCACCACGAGGACGCCGCCGACCTCGGCGAGCAGCGCGGCCGCCGTGTCGACGACGAGGCGGCGCCAGATCGGCAGGTCCTGGTAGTCGCTCACCTCGGCGAGACGCTTGGGCGGCAGCAGGTGGGGCAGCGCGCCGCCGATGACCTCGGGGTCGAAGAACGTGCTGTTCGGGATCAGCTCGATCAGTTCCCGTGCGGCGCTGGTCTTGCCCGCACCGAACGCGCCGTTGATCCAGACGATCACGGTTTCCCCCTCTTCCGTCGGCCCCCTGTGGCTTGCCCGCAACACCCTGCCATGGAAACCAGGCGCTGATGGATGAGCGGTTTGCGCCACATACACCTGTCAAGCAGCCCGCTTTATTTTCACCCGATTGCATGACGCTGCGTTTTCATGAATCGTTCCCGCGCCCCGGAGCGGCCTCGCCCCGGCTAGCGTGACCCGCCAGGAGCCCCAGCCCTCGGCGCCCTGGGAGCACTGGCATGCCCGGTGCGTCGTCCCCCCCAGGGGGAGTCGGCGCCGGCGCTGGGGAGGGGATTGATGCGGCAGAACGAATTGAGCGAGAACACGCACGAGGGCTTCGCCCATTCGCCGCGCGTGTACGGGCTCGAACGCGCCATCGTGATCGAGTTGTGCGGCGAGATCGACCTGGTGGCCTGTCAGCGGCTGGCCCCACTGGTCGACGCCGTGGCCGCGGGCCCGGAGCCGATCGTGGTCGTCGATCTGAGCGAGGTCGAGTTCTTTGACTGCTCCGGCATCTCCTTGCTGATGCGCGCCCACCGCAAGGTGAGCGACAGAGACGGCCTGCTGCGCGTCGTCTGCGCCGAGCCGCTGACTCTGCGCATGCTGCGCCTGACACACCTCAGCGCGCATCTGTCCCCCGCGCCGACCGTGGGGGCGGCGCTGCTCACGTCGTAGTCACGCTGCGCGACGCTTGAGCGAGCGTGCCATGCCTCCCCGACTTACGTTGGCCGGGTAAGCCCCCCACCAGACGCAGGAGTAGCCATGGGTGACAAAGGCGGCATGGACAAGCTGAAGGGCAAGGCCAAGCAGATGACCGGCAAGGCCACCGGTGACAAGCGCCGCGAGGCCGAGGGCAGGACGGACCGGACCAAGGGCGAGGCCAAGGACGCCATGGAGTCCGCCCGCGACAAGGCCCACGGCATGAAGGACTCGCTGAAGCGGGACGATTCCTGACGGTTCCCAAGGCCTCGGTTCGGCCTTGCGGCGTGCCGCGCCCCCGCCCCGAGCGGGGGCGCGGCCGCGGCCGGCGGTGCCCCCGCGCCGGACTACTTCAGCTTCCACTCCCCTGACTGATCGGCCATGCCGGAGTCCATCGTGAACTGCGCCGTCGTGGCCGTGACTCCCTTCGGGACCTCGACGACGACCCAGCCGAGAGCCTTCGCGCCCGGCTTGAGGCGCACGCCGGAGGACAAGGACGGACCGGCGGTGATGTCGGCGAACGTCGTCTGGAACTGCTGGCCGTCGGCGTCGGTGACCTGGATGCCGTTCTGCGGGCTGTCGGCGTACGCTTTGGTGCCGGTGTTGACGAGCCGGAACTGCAGCCCCAGCCAGCGCTTGCCCTTCTCCGGGACGCTGTACTCGTCGCCCGACTTGGCGTTGTCGGCGACCTTGACCAGCGTGACGTCGAGCCCGCTGCCCTCCTCCAGGCCGGTCACGGCGACGGTGTCACCGATCCCTGCGTCCTGATCCGCCTTGGCCTTTGCCTTGGCGGCCGGCTTGCCCTCGGAGGACGTGTCGTCGCTCTTGGACCCGTCGGCAGAGGCGGCCGCCTTTGGCTTGGTGTTGACGTCCTTGTCCGTGGAGCCGCAGGCGGTGGTGACGGTGAGCGCGCCGACCGCGAGGACGGTGGCGGCGATGCTTGTGGCGCGGATGCGCATGTTCCCCCCAGGGATGAATGAGTTCACGTGAAGGACACGTGAACTCCGTGCAGGGTTGTACAGGACATGCGTTCGATCCGCGTATCCGTAAGTCCACCCCGCGGCGCCTCTTTCGCACATACGATCACCTCCGGCCTCCAGGGGGGAGGCCATCGCCATGAAGGAGGGGACCATGACCGGAGTTTCCAGACGTACTCTGCTGGGTTACTCGGGTTCGGCCGCGGCCGGTGCCGTCGTCGCGTCGTCGGGTTCGGCGCAGGCCGCCGAGAGCCAGGCCACCGGCGCTCAGGCCGCCGCGGCCCGGACGGCGGACGCGGAACAGGCTTCTGCGGTCGAGTGGCCGTTCGGGGGTGAGTTCTCGGGAAGCAGCAGCCTCGGCGCCGCCGACGCCTCGATGAGGGTGAAGTTCAGCCTGGAGATCGAGAACGCGCCGTCCGGCCAGAACATCACGCCGCTGGACATCGCCGACGCGATCAACAAGATGGCCGAGGCGCGCGGTTGGCCCCGGATCCAGTTCCACGGCATGGTGAGAACCCCGCTGAACTGAAGCTGAACTGAAAGACGCCCTGCCTGAATAGCCGGCCTGTCCGCGATGCCCCCGCTCTGTACGCAGGCGGGGGCATCGCGCTGCCCGCCGCGACCGGCAAGGGGGTAGTACGTCATGTCGGCACACGCCAAGATGTGGCATGGACACGCACGTCCGTGCGAGGGCACCGCCCCCCTGCACTACGCGCACGTCCGCGTGACGCTCAGCGCTTCGTGACACACAAGGCCTCAAGACACGCAAGGCTTCATCTTCCGCGAGTACGGAGGAACGTAACGATGCGTCATATGCCACCCCCCGCCATCCGCCGAAGAGTGCTCGGATCACTCGCCGCCGTCGTGCTGTGCGCCGGAGGGCTCGCCGCTCCGGCCGCCGCACGTGACACCGGAGAGCGGCCCGCCGCCGAGCGCGTCGCCGCCGAACGCGCCGCCGAGCCCGCCGTGAAGCTTCCGGACGGGTTGGCGCTCACCCCGCCCATGGGGTTCAACAACTGGAATTCCACGCACTGCCGTGCCGAGTTCGACGAGGCGATGGTCAAGGGGATCGCCGACATCTTCGTCGAAAAGGGCCTCAAGGACGCCGGATACCAGTACGTCAACCTGGACGACTGCTGGGCGCTGCCGGAGCGTGACGCCAACGGCAAGTTGGTGCCCGACCCCAAGCGTTTCCCCGACGGCATCAAGGCGGTCGCGGACTACGTCCACTCCAAGGGGCTGAAGTTCGGCATCTACACCAGCGCCGGTACGAAGACCTGCAACGTCGCCGGTTTCCCCGGCGCGCTCGGTCATGAGCGCAGCGACGCCCAGCAGTTCGCGGACTGGGGTGTCGACTACCTCAAGTACGACAACTGCAACAACCAGGGCGTGGACGCCAAGAAGCGGTACACCGCGATGCGTGACGCGCTCAAGGCCGCCTCCGAGACCACCGGCAGGCCCATCGTCTACAGCATCTGCGAGTGGGGCGAGAACAAGCCGTGGGAGTGGGCCGCGGACGTCGGCCACCTGTGGCGCACCACCGGGGACATCAGCGACAGCTGGTCCTCCATGCTGTCGATCATGAAGCAGAACCTGCCGCTCGACGCGTACGCGGGTCCGGGGCACTGGAACGACCCGGACATGCTGGAGGTCGGCAACGGCGGCATGACCGACACCGAGTACCGCACGCACTTCTCGATGTGGTCGATCATGGCCGCGCCGCTGCTCATCGGGTCCGACCTGCGCAAGGCCTCCCCGGAGACCTTCGAGATCCTCGGCAACAGGGAAGTCATCGCCGTCGACCAGGATCCGCTGGGCAAGCAGGGCAAGGTCCTCTCCTCCGAGAACGGCCGCTGGGTCGTCGCCAAGGAGATGAAGGACGGCAGCCGGGCCGTCGCCCTCTTCAACGAAACGGGGAGCGCGCAGACCGTCTCCACGACGGCGAAGGCGGTCGGCCTGCCCGACGCCACCGCGTACACGATGCGGGACCTGTGGCGGCACAAGAGCCACCACACGGCGGGCAGGATCGCGGCGACCGTCCCCGCGCACGGCACCGTGCTGCTGCGGGTGTCGGCCGACGGCAAGTGGTCCGAGCACCCGCCCGCCGTCGAACTCGGCCTGACCGGCGGCGACTTCTTCGAGACCGGCAAGGGCACGCCGCTGACCACCGAGGTCACCAACCTCGGCCGCGTACCGGCACGCCACGTGACGGCCTCGGTCAAGGCACCCGGCGACTGGCGGACGAAGGCGACCTCGCCGACCACCGCGCGGTCACTGTCGCCCGGCAAGACCCTGCGCACCTCGTGGCAGGTGACCGCACCGCCGGGCGCGACCCCGGGGACGTACGACGTGAAAATCGCGGCAGCCTACCGCTCCCCCACGGGCACACGCACCGACAACGTCCTGCCGCTCACCTCGCGGGTGGTGGTCGCACCACCCTCGGGCGCCTCGGCGCTCGGCGAGCTGCCGTGGCTCTCGATGAACAACGGCTGGGGCCCCGCTGAGCGGAACACCAGCAACGGCGAGGGCGCGGCCGGTGACGGCAAGCCGATCACCATCGGCGGAAAGGTGTACGCCAAGGGGCTCGGCGTACACGCCGCGAGCGAGGTCACGTTCTACGCCGGCCGGGCCTGCGAGAAGGTCACGGCGGACGTCGGCGTCGACGACGAGACCCGCACCGACGGCACGATCGCCTTCGAGATCTGGGCGGACGGCGAAAAGGCGGCATCGACCGGCGTACTCACCAACGCCATGCCCGCCCAGCCGATCTCCGCGGACGTGAGCGGCGCCCAGGTCGTCCGCCTGGTCGTCACCGATGGCGGCGACGGAATCTACGCGGACCATGGCGACTGGGCGGAGGCGACGCTGAGCTGCTGAGGCGGGGTTAGGGGTTGGGGTTGGGGCGGCACGGGCGTCCGGCCTCAGGGCACGCACAGACGAGGGCTGCTTGGGCGCGGGCCCCCGGTCTCAGGCACTCGCGCCCGACGGCTACCTGGCGCCCGGACGTCCGGGCCGAGTGCCGCGCCTTCGGGCATCGCGGTTCCCCACGTCTGGCCGTCACGGCGCATCGGCGCCTGCCTGGCGGCCTCGCCGAATGCGCCGCGTGCGGGCATCGGCAACGGTGCCGGCGGGGCAGGCCCGTGTCTCATCGGCATGGTTCGCGCCCGCGTCCCGCCCACGCGGGCTCGGCCGCCGCACTCCTGCACGGCGCGACCCCTCACGCAGACGCGAGGCATCGCTCGCCCGTCCGCGCCGGGCCAGGCCGGGCGGCCCTCCCTCTCCGCCCTCCGCAGCCGCCCCCTTCAGCCCCCCACCCCCGACCGCACCCCCACCGCCCCGCTCGACGCACCCCCGAGCGCCGCCGCCGCAGCGCCGACCAGGCCCGCGTCCGTGCCCGTCAAGGCGGGGGTCACCGTCAGGCGGCGTACGAAGGAGAGCGTGGCGTAGTCGCGCAGAGCCCGGCGCAGCGGTGTGAAGAGGATGTCGCCCGCCTTCGCCACTCCCCCGCCGATCACCGCGATGTCGATCTCGACGAGCGTGGCCGTGGCGGCGATCCCGGCGGCCAGTGCCTGGGCCGCCCGTTCGAAGGAGGCGAGGGCCACGGGGTCACCCGCGCGGGCGGCGTTCGCCACGGCCGCGGCCGAGGTGTCGCCGTCGGGGCCCGGCCGCCAGCCGTTCTCCACGGCGCGGCGCGCGATGTTCGGGCCGCTCGCCATGCGCTCGACGCAGCCGCGCGCACCGCACGGGCAGAGATCGCCGTCGAGGTCCACGCTGATGTGACCGATGTGGCCCGCGTTCCCCGTGGGGCCCGGGTGCAGCTTGCCGCCGAGGACGAGGCCGCCGCCGACGCCGGTCGAGACGACCATGCACAGCGCGTTGTCATGACCGCGGGCCGCGCCCTGCCAGTGCTCGGCCGCGGTCATCGCCACACCGTCGCCGACCAGCTCGACGGGGAGCCCGCCGGTCACCGCGCGGACCCGCTCCACCAGCGGATAGCCGCGCCAGCCGGGGACGTTGACCGGGCTGACCGTGCCGGCCGACGCGTCCACCGGGCCCGCACTGCCGATGCCGACGGCCGCGACCCGGCCCCACCGCTCACCGGAGGTCAGCTCGCCGAGGACCTCCTCGACCGCCCGCATCACCGTGTCACCGTCCTCGCGCGCGGGCGTGGGCCGCTGGGCACGGAGCAGGATGCGCCCCCGCCCGTCCACCAGGGCGCCGGCGATCTTGGTGCCGCCGATGTCGAGTGCGGCGACGAGGTCCATGTGCATCTGTGTCGGGTCTCCTGTGTAAGGGCAGGCCGGAGAGTGCGAAGGTCAGTCTCCCCCGCATCTGACAACGTTGTCCAGGGCCTATGCTCGACGCCACGGCTTCAAGGGCGGCCCCAGGCCCGCCTCGCCTCATAGGAACCGCATAAGACCTCACAAGAATCCGTGGACGACAGGACAGGACAGCGCACCGTGGCCCAGACCGCCGCCCGACGACCCGACAACCGCTACGGCAACCGTCCGACCATGAAGGATGTCGCGGCCCGCGCGGGAGTCGGCCTGAAGACGGTCTCGCGCGTCGTGAACGGCGAGCCGGGCGTCACCCCCGACACCGAACGCCGCGTCCAGGAGGCCATCGAGGCCCTGGGCTTCCGCCGCAACGACAGCGCGCGCGTCCTGCGCAAGGGCCGCACCGCCAGCATCGGCCTGGTCCTGGAGGATCTCGCGGACCCCTTCTACGGCCCGCTGAGCCGCGCCGTCGAGGAGGTCGCGCGGGCGCACGGCGCGCTGCTCATCAACGGCTCTAGCGCCGAGGACCCGGACCGCGAGCAGGAGTTGGTGCTCGCGCTGTGCGCACGCCGGGTCGATGGGCTCGTCATCATCCCGGCCGGTGACGACCACCGCTATCTGGAGCCCGAGATCGCCGCCGGGGTCGCGACCGTCTTCGTGGACCGGCCGGCCGGGAAGATCGACGCCGACGTGGTGCTCTCCGACAGCTTCGGCGGCGCGCGGGACGGCGTCGCCCACCTCATCGCGCACGGCCACCGCCGGATCGGGTTCATCGGTGACCAGCCGCGCATCCACACCGCCATAGAGCGGCTGCGCGGCTACCGCGCCGCGATGGAGGACGCCGGCATCCCGGTCGACGAGGCGTGGATGTCGCTGGGGGTCACCGATCCGCGGCGGGTCCGCGCGGCGGCCGAGGCGATGCTCTCCGGTCCCGAGCCGGTCACGGCGGTCTTCGCGGGCAACAACCGCGTGACCGTCACGGTCGTCCGGGTGCTGGCCGCCCTCGACCGGCCTGTGGCCCTGGTGGGCTTCGACGACATCGAGCTGGCGGATCTGCTGGAGCCCGGCGTGACCGTCGTCGCGCAGGACGCGGCGCAGCTGGGCAGGACGGCCGCCGAGCGGCTGTTCCGGCAACTCGACGGCGCGTCCGGGCCTCCGGAGCGGGTCGAGCTGCCGACGCGGCTCATCACACGCGGGTCGGGAGAGCTGCCGCCCGCCGGCTGAGCGCCTGCCCCGGGACCCTGCCCCGCCACTCGAACAACAGAAGACGACCGCCGGCCCAACCCACCGAATCCAGAGCCCCGAAGCTGCCGCCCGCCGGCTGAGCGCATGCCCCCGGGACCCTGCCCCGCCACTCAGGGCCAGAACGCGATCGCGAGCCCGAGCAGCGTGGTCAGGGCCACGAGTCCGCCGAGGGCGTCGGCGACCAGCGCGATCTTCTCGGTGGCGGGCTTCAGTTCCCGCCACCCCAGCTCCTCGGCGACGCCCCGGATCAAGCGGCGGCCGTCGGCGGAGGAGAAGGCATGCCGCTCGGAGCCGTCCAGGGAGCGGCTCCACGTGCGGTACCGTACCCGGCCGCTCTCGACGCTCGTCCGCGTCGTTCCGAACGGTCCTTGCCGCTTGGTGCGGACCACGTCCGTGAGGGTGAAGGTGCCTGCGGCGGGACGCAGGGCGACCCGGTGGGTGTGCACCTGGGTGACGCGTCGCCCGCCCGCCCGCGGGACATCCACGGTCAGGTCGAACCCCGGCTCCGTCCGCCGGAAGCGGTAGGGCGTGCCGGTGGTCGCGGCCTCGGCACGGGCGCGCAGCTCGTCGGCGGCGTGCGCGCCGGAGGGTTCGTTCATGGCTTCAGCAGGTGGGCAGGCCGGGGACCGGCTTGTCGTTGTCGCCGCCCTTGATGTAGACGTCGCTGACGAAGACGTTCGTGTTGCCGCTGTCGTCGTCCGTCTTCGCCCACCAGACGTTCGTCCACTCGCCGTGCGTCTCGCGGCGGCCGAGGTTCTGTTGGCAGTAGAAGTAGTTCGTGCCCGCGTTCAGGGTGCCCGCCTCGGCGCCGGACGCGGTGTACGACTTCGCGGTGCGCCACACCGAGCAGTTGTACTTGCCGCCGCCGATGGGGTGGCACACCGGGTCCTCGGCGGAGCCGCCCCCGCCGCCCGGCTTGCTTCCGCCGGTCGGCTTGGAGGTGGGGTCGGGGCGCGACGCGGGCTCGTCCCGGTCCTTGCCGTCCTCGGCGCTCCCGCCCTTGTCCGCACCGCCCTTGTCCCGGTCCGAGGCGTCGGTGCCGTCCTTGCCCGCGTCCTTGGAGCGCTGCGCGTCCGGCTCTCGGGACTTCTTGTCGTCGCGCTCCGACGGCTCGGGGCGCTTCGACCCGTCTCCGAGGGGGCCGCGGCTGCCGTCGTCCTCGGTCGATCCGGGGCCTCCGGGCGCCGCGTCCTCGCGCGTCCGGCCACCGCCGTCGTCCTTGCCGCCGAAGTGGGCGACGGCCGCGCCGGTCACCGCGAGGACCACGGCCACGGCGGCCGCGGCGAGCAACACCCCGCCGCGACGCGGGCGTTGCGTGGAGCGCGTCTCCCCGAGGCGGACGGGCGGCGGTCCCTGCGGCGCCCCGAAAGGCGGCGTGGGCGAAGGGTGCGCGGGCGAAGGATGCGCGGCCGAAGGGTGCGCGGTTGAAGGCGGCGGCCCGAAGCCCGGCGGCGGGGTGCTCGGGATGCTGCGCTCGGTGCCCGGGTGCGGCCCGGGTGCGGCCCCGAACGCCTGCGCGCCGCCGGGCCCGAGGGCCGCCACACCGGCGAGCAGCCGCCGCGCCTCTTCCGCGTCGGGACGCGCCTCGGGGTCCTTGTCCATGAGCCGGCGCAGTACGGGGGCCAGCGCCCCGGAGCGCCGCGGCTCGGGCAGCGGGTCGGCGACGATGGCGGTGAGCGTGGACCACGTCGACGTACGGCGGAAGGGCGAGGAGCCTTCGACGGCGGCGTACAGCGTCGCGCCGAGCGCCCAGACGTCCGAGGCGGGGCCGGGGTCGTGGCCCTGGGCGCGCTCGGGCGCCAAGTAGTCCAGGGAGCCGACCAGTTCGCCGCTGCGCGTGAGGTGGGTGGCCGAGCCGTCGCCGGGGTCCTCCATCGTGGCGATGCCGAAGTCGGTCAGGACGACGCGGCCGCCGGTCTCCAGCAGGATGTTGCCTGGCTTCACGTCGCGGTGCAGAACACCCACGCGGTGCGCCGCGGCGAGGGCCTCCATGACCTTGGCGCCGATGGCCGCCGCCTCGCCGGGGCCGAGGGCGCCGCGCTCGCGCAGCACGTCGTCGAGGGACGGGCCGTCGACGAGCTCCATGACGATGAGCGGCCGCCCGTCGACCTCCGCCACGTCGTGCACGGCGACGACTCCCGGATGCCGCACGCGCGCGGCGGCGCGGGCCTCGCGCTGCATCCGCAGCCGCAGGTCGGCCAGTTCCGGCCCGGCCGCGTCCGTGTACGTGCGCAGTTCCTTCACCGCGACCTCGCGGTGCAGCACCTCGTCGACCGCGCGCCATACGACGCCCATGCCGCCGCGGCCGAGCTGTGCCAGCACGCGATAGCGCCCGGCGAGGAGCCTGCCCGCCTCGCCCGTCTGTTCCTGATCCCCCGAAGACACCGCTGCCCCGTCCCTGCGACACCACTTTCCGTGGCGTACAGACTACGGGGCAGCGATGACAGTACGCGCCGGGTGTTACTTGCCCGATCCCGTGAGGTCGCCCCGGCGCGGGCCCGCGAAGCCCTGGAGGCGGGCCAGGGTCAGGCCGGTGAGCCGGGTGACCTCGCCCGCGTCGAGGGCGCCGCAGTCCAAGCCGCGCAGCAGGTAGCCGGCGAGGGCCTTGGCGGTGGCGGGCTCGTCGGCCACGCCGCCGCCCTCGTGGTGACCGGCGTAAGCGGCCAGGCGCTTGGCGGCGGCCTCGAAGCCCTCGCGGTAGAACGCGAAGACGGCGGCGTAGCGGGTCGGGATGTGGCCGGGGTGCATGTCCCAGCCCTGGTAGTAGGCGCGGGCCAGGGCGCGCCGGGTGAGGCCGTAGTGCAGCCGCCAGGCGTCGTGAACCTGCTCGGCGGTGCCGACGGGCAGGACGTTGGTGGAGCCGTCGGAGACGCGGACGCCGGTGCCGGCGGCGGCGACCTGCATGACGGCCTTGGCGTGGTCGGCGGCCGGGTGGTCGCTCGCCTGGTAGGCGGCGCTCACGTGCAGACAGGCGCTGTAGTCGAAGGTGCCGTAGTGCAGGCCGGTGGCGCGGCCCTCGGCGGCCTGGATCATGCGGGCGACGGCGGCGGTGCCGTCGGTGGCGAGGATGGACTGGCTGGTCTCGATCTGGATCTCGAAGCCGATCCGGCCCGGCTCCAGGCCGCGCGCCTTCTCGAACTCCTCCAGGAGGCGCACCATCGCGGTGACCTGCTCGGGGTAGGTCACCTTGGGCAGTGTCAGGACGAGCCCGTCGGGCAGGCCGCCCGCCTCCATGAGGCCGGACAGGAAGATGTCGAGGGTGCGGATGCCCCGGTCGCGTACGGCTTGCTCCATGCACTTCATGCGGATGCCCATGTACGGGGCGGCGGTGCCGTTCTTGTACGCCTCGGCGATCAGGCGTGCCGCGCGGGCGGCGTCCTGGTCCTCGTCGGCGCCCTTGTAGCCGTCCTCGAAGTCGACGCGGAGGTCTTCGACGGGCTCGCGCTCCAGCTTGGTGCGTACGCGCGTGTAGACGGCTTCGGCGAGGTCGTCCGTGAGGCCGAGGACGGCGGCGAAGGAGGCGGCGTCCGGGGCGTGTTCGTCGAGCATCGCCAGGGCCTTGTCGCCCCAGGTGCGGATGGTGTCGGCGGCGAACTGCTCGCCGGGGACGTAGACGGTGTGGACGGGCTGGCGGGTGCCGGGGTCTCCGGGGTAGCGGCGCTCCAGCTCCGCGTCCACGGGGGCGAGGGAAGCGCTGATGCCCTCGCTGACCGCGCCGGCGAGGCTCGTCGCCACCTTCTCTTGCTGACCCATTCCCGCATCCTCCACACAGTCGGTGCCGCGCCCGGCAGTTTCCGCTTCACGGAATCAAGAATCCGTATAGCGAAGTTATCTGCGACCTTCTTCCCGGTCAACACTTTCCCGTGTCCTGCATCCGTAGCCGACCGCGCGGGATCACGCGTGTCCCGGGCCCGCTCGGCGGCCGGTGCGGACAGTCTGTGGCCCACATACTCCCCGCGCCCCCGGCGCCGGCCGCGCGGGCTGAACTCAAGGAGCTTGTGTGCCGATCGACTCCCCCTTCACGCGCCGTTCCGTCCTGCGGACCGCGCTCGCCGCCGCCGTGGCGCTCCCCCTGTCCGGCACTGCGCTGTCCGGCGGCCCGGCACAGGCCGCCGGGGCGCCGGAAGCGCGCCTGGAGGTCATGTCGTACAACGTCCGCTACGCGAGCAACAGGCCACCGCACACCTGGCCCGAACGCCGCCCGGCCATGAAGGAGATGCTCCTGCGCGCACAGCCGCACATCATCGGCACCCAAGAGGGCCTCTACTACCAGTTGCAGGACATCGAGAGCGACCTCGGCGCGAACTACGACTGGGTCGGCACGGGGGTCGGCGGCGGCAGCCGAGACGAATTCATGGCCATCTTTTACGACAACCGCCGACTGTTCCCGCTCGAATACGAACACTTCTGGCTCTCGGACACCCCATACACCATCGCTTCGAACACCTGGGGCGCCAACTCGCCCCGCATGGCGTCCTGGGTGCGCTTCCTCGACCTGATCACGAACACCCAGCTGTACGTCCTCAACACGCACTTCGACCACGTCAGCCAGAACGCGCGCGAGCGTTCGGCGGCCCTCATGGTCGAGCGCATCGCCCTGATGAAGACGACCACCCCGCTCATCGTGACGGGCGACTTCAACGCCACGGCGCACGACAGCACCGTCTACACCACGATGCTGGGCGCCGGTCTCGTCGACACCTGGGACGTCGCCCAGGAACGCGGCCCGGCGTACGGCACGTTCGGCGGTTACAAGCCGCCCGTCGTGGGCGGCGGCCGCATCGACTGGGTCCTGACGAGGCCGTCGGCGACGGTCCATAGGGCGTCGATGAACACGTTCTCGCTCGGCGGGCAGTACCCGAGCGACCACTGGGCCGTGCAGGCGACGTTGACGCTGTGACGCGGCGAGGCCCCCGCTCCGCGGGCGCGGGGCGAGGGCCTCGTACGGGCGCTACAGGCTCAGCCCTTGCGGGACTTGACCTCTTCGGTGAGGGCCGGGACGACCTCGAAGAGGTCGCCGACCACGCCGTAGTCGACCAGGTCGAAGATCGGGGCCTCGGCGTCCTTGTTGATGGCGACGATGGTCTTCGAGGTCTGCATGCCCGCGCGGTGCTGGATCGCGCCGGAGATGCCCGAGGCGATGTACAGCTGCGGGGAGACCGACTTACCGGTCTGGCCCACCTGGTTGGAGTGCGGGTACCAGCCGGCGTCGACCGCGGCGCGCGAGGCGCCGACGGCGGCACCGAGCGAGTCGGCGAGGGCCTCGATGATCGCGAAGTTCTCGGCGCCGTTGACGCCGCGGCCGCCGGAGACCACGATCGCGGCCTCGGTCAGCTCGGGGCGGCCCGTCGACTCACGCGGGGTGCGCGAGACGACCTTGGTGCCGGTGGCCTGCTCGGAGAAGGAGACCGAGAGGGCCTCGACGGTGCCCGCGGCCGGGGCGGCCTCCACGGCGGCCGAGTTCGGCTTGACCGTGATGACCGGGGTGCCCTGCGTGATGCGGGACTTGGTGGTGTACGACGCCGCGAACGCGGACTGCGTGGCCACCGGGCCCTCGTCGCCGGCCTCCAGGTCGACGGCGTCGGTGATGATGCCGGACTTGATGCGGACCGCGAGACGGGCCGCGATCTCCTTGGCCTCGGCGGAGGAGGGCAGCAGCACGGCCGCCGGGGAGACGGCGTCGTACGCGGCCTGGAGCGCGTCCACCTTCGGTACGACGAGGTAGTCGGCGAACTCGGGGGCGTCGGCGGTGAGCACCTTCACCGCGCCGTGCTCGGCGAGCGTGGCGGCGGTGTCGGCGGCGCCGTTGCCCAGCGCGACGGCGACGGGCTCGCCGACGCGGCGGGCCAGGGTCAGCAGCTCAAGGGTGGGCTTGCGGACGGCACCGTCCACGTGGTCGACGTAGACGAGAACTTCAGCCATGGGACTTCAATCTCCTGCGAGTGCGAAGAATCTGGGGGCGGTGGGAAAGGTGACCGAAGCTCAGATGAACTTCTGGCCCGCGAGGAACTCCGCGAGCTGCTTGCCGCCCTCGCCCTCGTCCTTGACGATCGTGCCGGCGGTGCGCGCCGGACGCTCGGTGGCGGAGTCGACCTTGGTCCAGGCGCCCGCGAGGCCGACCTCGTCGGCGTCGATGTCCAGGTCGTCCAGCTCCAGGGCCTCCACCGGCTTCTTCTTGGCGGCCATGATGCCCTTGAAGGACGGGTAGCGAGCCTCGCCCGACTGGTCCGTCACGGACACGACGGCCGGCAGGGAGGCCTCCAGCTGCTCCGAGGCGGCGTCGCCGTCCCGGCGGCCCTTCACGGTGCCGTCCTCGACGGAGACCTCGGAGAGCAGCGTGACCTGCGGGACGCCCAGGCGCTCGGCGAGGATCGCCGGCAGCACGCCCATGACGCCGTCCGTCGACGCCATGCCGCAGATGACCAGGTCGTAGCCGGTCTTCTCGATGGCCTTGGCGAGCACCAGCGAGGTGCCCATGACGTCGGAGCCGTGCAGGTCGTCGTCCTCGACGTGGACGGCCTTGTCGGCGCCCATGGAGAGCGCCTTGCGCAGCGCGTCCTTGGCGTCCTCGGGGCCGACGGTCAGCACGGTGATCTCCGCGTCGTCCGCTTCGTCGGCGATCTGGAGCGCCTGCTCGACCGCGTACTCGTCCAGCTCCGACAGCAGGCCGTCGACGTCGTCGCGGTCGACGGTCAGGTCATCGGCGAAGTGCCGGTCGCCGGTGGCGTCGGGCACGTACTTCACACAGACAACGATCCTCAAGCTCACGCCGGCTCTCCTACTGCATCGTCTTTACTGGGCTGCTGCCTCGGCTTGGCTACTGCCTTCTTGCAGGCAGCATAGGCGCCTGAAGCGGCGGATCACGGTCGGGGCGGGCCGCGCTCCGAACGAAATATTACTCATGAGTACACCCAGTTCATTCCCGCTGAGCAAGCGCTTTGAACTGTGACCTTCCCAACGCTCCGTAACCGCGCGAAGTGCCCGCTTCCGGGAACTCTCAGTCGCGCAGGGCGTTGAAGCGTCCCTGGTGGTAGAGGAGCGGGCGGCCCTCGCCCCCTCCGTCGCCGGTGACCACCTCGGCGAGCACCAGGCGGTGGTCGCCCGCGGGCACCCGCGCCACGACGCGGCAGACCAGCCAGGCGAGCGCGCCGTCGAGCACGGGCACTCCCTCGGGACCCTCGCGCCAGCTGGTGGGCGCACCGAAGCGGTCGGCGCCGCTGCGCGCGAAGGTGGCGGCCAGTTCCTGCTGGTGCTCGCCGAGTATGTGGACGCCGACGTGCGCGGCCTCGGAGACCGCGGGCCAGCTGGAGGCGCCGGTGCCGATGCCGAACGAGATCATCGGCGGGGCGGCGGAGACGGAGGTGAGCGAGGTGGCGGTGAAGCCGACGGGGCGGGAGCCGTGGGCCGCGGTGATCACGGCGACCCCCGCGGCGTGCCGTCGGAAGACCGAGCGCAGCAAGTCGGAGGTGGCGGGCGGGTGGGTGCCGAGGGCGGGCGAGGCCGTCATGGAAAGGTCCTTCTGCCGGATTCCGGGGTTACGAGCCAAGACGTCGGTGCTCAGCAGTGCGGACAGCGCGCACTGGCGTGGCGGGCGAGGTCCACGTGGACGCGCTCGTACAGAAGGAGGTCCCGGGGCATGGGAGAAGGCTCCCGACAGATGCCGTGTGCCGTCAAGTCCGTCATACGGCCTCGCCCAGCGCGGCGATCACATCGGCCTTGCGGGGCTGTCCGGCGGCGCGGCGCACCACGCGGCCCGCCGCGTCCAGGACGAGGACGGTCGGCGTCTTGAGGACGCGCAGCTCCCGTACGAGATCGAGGTGGTCCTCGGCGTCGATCTCCACGTGGGCCACGCCAGGGACCATCGCGGCCACCTCCGCGAGGACCCTGCGGGTCGCGCGGCATGGCTGGCAGAAGGCGCTGGAGAACTGCACGAGCGTCGCCCGCACCCCCAGCGCCTCGCCGATGTCCGCCGCGCCGAGCCGCCGTCCGGTGTCGCGTCCTGGCACGTACGCCTCCCGCCCTTCGGTCCTGATCCGGTCACTCCCCGGTTCAGCACCGGGGTACCCGTAAAAGATTCCGACGTGACGAGAATCTCCCGGATTGACGGCACCAAGGCTGGTCACTCGTCCGTTCTTGGGGCACGATCTGCGCAACGCCGAAAAACCTACGGCTGCGTAACCTCCCGCCGGGAGCCTTCTCTCCAGGCAGAAAATGAAGGGCCCTAGCCACCTATGGCAGAGCTTGTCTACCGTCCGGTCATCGGTGCCGCGAAAACCCTGTTCAAGGCATGGGACCTGAAGATCGACTGCAAGGGGTCGGAGAACATCCCACGCTCCGGCGGCGCGGTCCTCGTCAGCAACCACATCAGCTACCTGGACTTCATCTTCGACGGCCTCGCCGCCCTGCCGCAGAAGCGGCTGGTGCGGTTCATGGCCAAGGAATCGGTCTTCCGGCACAAGATCTCCGGGCCGCTGATGCGCGGGATGAAGCACATCCCCGTGGACCGCACGCAGGGCGAGGCGGCTTACGCGCACGCGCTGGACTCGCTGCGCTCCGGGGAGATCATCGGCGTGTTCCCGGAGGCGACGATCTCGCAGTCCTTCACGCTCAAGACCTTCAAGTCGGGCGCCGCGCGCCTGGCCCAGGAGGCCGGCGTGCCGCTCATCCCGATGGCGCTGTGGGGCACGCAGCGGCTGTGGACCAAGGGTCACCCGCGCAACTTCAAGCGCAGCCACCTGCCGATCACGATCCGGGTCGGCGAGCCGGTCGAGGCGCCCAAGGACCAGTACGCGGGCGCGATCACCCGGCGGCTGCGCGAGCGCTGCCAGGAACTCCTCGAGGCCGCGCAGCGTGCCTACCCGGTGCGCCCCAAGGGCCCGGACGACACCTGGTGGATGCCGGCGCACCTCGGCGGGACGGCGCCGACCCCCGCCGAGGTGAAGGCCGCCGAGGCCGGCTGACCGCCCGCCCCGCCTAGCGCGGCGGGTGGACGGTGATCCGCGCGCCGGGGCTGGACTTCTCCAGGAGCTCGGCCAGCTCGGCGCCCGCGGCTTCGAGCCCGGCGTCCGGGCCCATGCCCTCCAGCAGGAAGATCGCGTTCACCGACTCCTCGGTGAGGCGGGTGCGCGGCCCCTGGCGCCAGTTCCAGCGGCGGCAGGTGACGCCCTCGTCGTCGCACCACACGACCTCGCCCGCGTCCGGGTGCTCGACGATCCGCTCCCCCGCCGATGCGGTCACGAACTCCTCGGTGCCGGTGGCCCGCACCAGGCGCATACCGCCCTTGATCAGGTCCAGGTCCTCGCCGCCGACCGGGATCAGATGGGCCACGCTGATCGCGTTGTAGACGTCGACGAGGACATTGATCCGGGGCAGTCCGCCGTCCGCGAGCGCCCGCCTGGCGAGGGCCTCGGCCGAGTTGCGGGTACGTGAGGGCTTCGCGCCGAAGGCCGTGTAGGCGGCGCGCCAGGCGGCCATGTGCGGGTCCTCGTGCGGGGCCCGGCCGTCGAGACGTCCGGCCAGGCGTCGCGCCGCCTCGTCGAGGAGGGCCGAGCTGTCGTCGGTGCTGGGCCCGTTGACGAGGCCGTGCGCCTCGATGGCGACATGGGTGAAGCCGGGCGCGAGGGTGCGCACCTCGTCGGAGACGGTGAGGGTCAGGGGCGCGTGGGTCATGGGCTGCCTTGCTGCGTCGGGGCTCGTCAGAGCGCGTCGGGAAGGTTCTCCCACAGGTGCGGTCGGTCCGGGGCGTTCTTCAGGGCGCTCAGAACCGCCGGGTGCGGTGCAGCATAGAGTACCGGATAGTCCATCTCATTGGACTTGGCGTCGGGCAGGTAGGCCAGCCGCTCCCCGTCCAGGGAGAACCGCGCATCGACGCCCGGTTTGTTGCCCCGGCAGTCCTGGCGGTGCCAGCCGCCGCGGAAGCGGACGGCGACCAGGCCGTGGACGCAGTGGCCGCTCCCGGCGTCATGGGTCAGCCGCTGGTAGCAGAGCGCGGTGGGGATGTCCTCGGCTCGCAGCAGCGCGGCCAGCGCGTGGGCCTTCGCGTGGCAGATGCCGGTGCCCTGCGCCAGGACGTCCGAGGCGCGCCAGGTGACGCGCAGGTCGCCGCTGTCGGCGGAGTGCGCAATGGCGTCGCGCACGTATTCGTAGGCCGCCTGGGCGTATACGTATGAATCGGCGGCCTTCTCGGCGAGGCGTGCCGCGGTCTCGCGTACGAGCGGATGCTGATGGTCGATGGCTTCGTCGGCCGCCAAGTACGCGGACAGGTCAGGGTTTTCCTGGATCAGCTGCATGGCAGGGAGCATAGAAATGCGACCAGCCGCACGTCAATGACTTTACGACCGATCGCATATCTATGCACGCTTCCTCAGGAAATTATGCGGCCCTCGTCAGCGCGCCATCTCTTCCTTCAGCGCCGCCAGGAACCCGTCGACGTCCTCCTCGCGGGTGTCGAACGCGCACATCCAGCGCACGACGCCCGCCGCCTCGTCCCAGAAGTAGAAGCGGTACCGCTTCTGGAGGCGCTCGCTCACGTCGTGCGGCAGGCGCGCGAAGACGGCGTTGGCCTGCACCGGGTAGAGGATCTCCACGCCGTGCACGGAGCGGACGCCCTCGGCCAGGCGCTGCGCCATCTCGTTGGCGTGCCGGGCGTTGCGCAGCCACAGGTCCTTGGCGAGCAGCGCCTCCAGCTGTACGGAGACGAAGCGCATCTTCGACGCGAGCTGCATGGACATCTTGCGCAGGTGCTTCATGTGGCGCACGGCGTCCTGGTTGATGACGACGACGGCCTCGCCGAACAGCGCGCCGTTCTTGGTGCCGCCGAGCGACAGGATGTCGACGCCGACCGCGTTCGTGAACGTCCGCATGGGCACGTCGAGCGCGGCCGCCGCGTTGGCTATCCGCGAGCCGTCGAGGTGCACCTTCATGCCGAGCTGGTGCGCGTGGTCGCAGATCGCGCGGATCTCGTCCGGTGTGTACAGCGTGCCCAGCTCGGTGTTCTGCGCGATCGAGACGACCTGCGGCATCGCACGGTGCTCGTCGTCCCAGCCGAACGCCTGCTTGTCGATCAGCTCGGGCGTGAGCTTGCCGTCGGGCGTGGGCACCGTGAGCAGCTTGAGGCCGGCCATGCGCTCGGGCGCGCCGCCCTCGTCCACGTTGATGTGCGCGGACTCGGCGCAGATCACCGCGCCCCAGCGGTCGGCGACCGCCTGGAGCGCGACGACGTTGGCCCCCGTGCCGTTGAACACCGGGAAGGCCTCGGCGGTCGGGCCGAAGTGGCCGCGGATCACCTGCTGGAGGTTGGCGGTGTAGTCGTCCTCGCCGTACGCGATCTGGTGGCCGCCGTTGGCGAGCGCCAGGGCGGCCATGACCTCGGGGTGCGCGCCCGCGTAGTTGTCGCTGGCGAAACCGCGCACGTCCGGGTCGTGACGGCGCCGGGCGTCGGTCTTCGGCGGGTTCACGGCGTCTTTGGCGGCAGCGGTCACGGCTTCTCGGTCAGCCACAGGCGGTTTCCGTTCACTTCCCCGGCGGGCCTCTCCCAGACGTCGGCGATGGCCTCGGCCAGCTCCTTGACGTCCGTGAAGCCCGCGAACTTCGCGGTGGGCCGCTCCGCGCGCATCGCGTCGTGGACCAGCGCCTTGACCACCAGGATGGCAGCCGCCGCGCGCGGCCCCGCCTCGCCCCCCGCCTTGCGGAAGGCGTCGGCGAGGGCGAGCGTCCAGGCCTCGGCGGCCGCCTTGGCGGCTCCGTACGCCGCGTTGCCCGCGGTGGGCTTGGCCGCGCCCACCGCGCTGATCAGGAGATAGCGGCCCCGGTCGCTGCGGCGCAGACCGTCCTCGAAGGCGAGGGAGGTGTGCTGCACGGTGCGGATCAGGAGCTTCTCCAGGAAGTCCCAGTCGGCGAGGTCGGTCTCGGCGAAGCTCTTGCTGCCGCGCCAGCCGCCGACGAGGTGGACCAGGCCGTCGATCCGCCCGAACTCCTTCTCCGTGCGCGTCGCCCAGTCCCGGGTGGCGTCCAGGTCGAGGAGGTCGACGGTGTCACCGACGACGGTGGCGCCGCCGTGGGCGTACCGGGCGGCGTCCACGGCCTCGTGCAGGCGCAGCGGGTCGGCGTCCGACGCCACGACCGTGGCGCCCGCCTCGGCCAGCCTCAGCAGCGTGGCCCGTCCGGCGGGCCCGCCGGCTCCGGCCACCGCGACGACGGCTCCATCGAGTGCGGACATGGTCCTCGCCTCCTCCTGGCGGCCGCTCACGCGGCGACCTTCTCGGCGTCCGCGGAAGCGGTGATCCCCTTGGTGGAGGCGATCACGTTCTTCAGCTTCTTGGAGAGCGCCTCATAGAACATGCTGAGCGGAAACTCGTCCGGAAGCACCTCGTCGACGAGCTTGCGCGGCGGCAGCGAGGTGTCCAGGGCGTCCGGGCCCTTGGCCCAGCGCGATCCGGGGTGCGGGGCGAGGTAGGTGGACACCAGGTCGTAGGCGGCGAACCAGTGGACGAGCTTCGGGCGGTCGATGCCGGCCCGGTAGAGCTCCTCGATCTCGCCGCACAGCTGGTTGGTGACCTTCGGCGCGCGCTCCCAGTCGATCGTGAGCTTGTTGTCGGTCCAGCGGACCACGTCGTGCTTGTGGAGGTAGGCGAAGAGGAGCTGGCCGCCGAGCCCGTCGTAGTTGCGCGTGCGGTCCCCCGTGACGGGGAAGCGGAACATGCGGTCGAAGAGGACGGCGTACTGGACGTCGCGGCCGTGCCGGTTGCCCTCGGCCTCCAGCTTCACGGCCTCCTTGAAGGCGGTGAGGTCACAGCGCAGCTCTTCGAGGCCGTACATCCAGAACGGCTGGCGCTGCTTGATCATGAAGGGGTCGAACGGCAGGTCACCGTGGCTGTGGGTGCGGTCGTGGACCATGTCCCACAGGACGAACGCCTGCTGGCAGCGGTCCTGGTCGCCGACCATCTCGCGGATGTCGTCGGGCAGTTCGAGCCCGAGGATGTCCACGGCGGCCTCGGTGACACGCCGGAAGCGGGCCGCCTCGCGGTCGCAGAAGATGCCGCCCCAGGAGAAGCGCTCGGGAGCCTCGCGCACGGCGATCGTCTCGGGGAAGAGCACGGCCGAGTTGGTGTCGTACCCGGCGGTGAAGTCCTCGAAGGTGATGCCGCAGAACAGCGGGTTGTCGTAGCGCGTGCGCTCCAGCTCGGCCAGCCACCCGGGCCAGACCATGCGCAGTACGACCGCTTCGAGGTTGCGGTCGGGGTTGCCGTTCTGCGTGTACATCGGGAAGACGACCAGGTGCTGGAGGCCGTCCCGGCGGTCCGCCGCGGGCTGGAAGGCGAGCAGCGAGTCCAGGAAGTCGGGCACCTGGAAGCCGTCGTCCGCCCAGCGGCGCAGGTCCGCGACGAGGGCGCGGTGGTACGCGGCGTCGTGCGGCAGCAGCGGGGCGAGCTCCTCGACCGCCGAGATCACACGGTTCACGGCGAGTTCGGCCACGGCCTTCGCCGGGGCGCCCTCCGCCGCGAAGTCGATGGAACCGTCCTTCGACTGCCAGGGCCTGATCTCCTCCACGGCCTCCTTGAGCACCGGCCACGCCGGGTGGTCCACCACCCGCTCTGCAACGGACGGAACCGTACCCTCCGTACCCGCCTGCACAAGAATTTCCGTCATGTCCCACCTTCCACGGGAGAACCTCGCGTATGGACACCGTATGCGTGCAAGGTTCTCCGCGACAAGGGGAGCCTCCGGAAACTATCCTGCGGCACCCCCTCCTTCACCGCTGTTTTTCCTGCCCTTCACGGTTGCGGCGATCGCTTCTGCCACGCCGGTCAGCGCTTCGTCCGCGTCGGCGAGCTGGGCGGGGAAGCCGAGGAAGCCGTGGAACATCCCCGGCCAGTGACGGCCCGTCACGGGTACGCCTGCCGCGCGCAGCCGCCGCGCGTAGGCGAGACCCTCGTCACGGAGGGGGTCGCAGCCCGCGGTGACGAGGTACGCGGGCGGCAGCCCGGTGAGGTCGGCCGCTCGCAGCGGTGAGGCGAGGGGGTGGCTGCCGTCGCCGTCCGGGCCCAGGTACTGCTGCCAGAACCAGCGCATGTGCGCGGCGGTCAGGAAGCAGCCGGTGGCGTTCTCGCGGTAGGACGCGGTGTTCTGGGCGGCGTCGAGCACGGGGTAGAGGAGCACTTGCAGCGCGATGTCCGGGCCGCCCGCCTCGCGGGCCTTGAGCGCCACGGCCGTGGCGAGCCCTCCGCCGCTGCTGTCCCCCGCGGTGACCAGCGCGCCTGGATCTCCGCCGAGCGCGTGGATCTCGGCGGCGGCCCAGCGCAGCGCCGCGTAGGCGTCGTCGACGGCCGCGGGGAAGCGGTGCTCGGGTGCGAGGCGGTATCCGACGGAGACGACCACGGCGCCGGCTCTCGCGGCCAGCCCGCGGGCGGTGGCGTCGTGGCTGTCGAGACCGCAGAGGGTGTAGCCCCCGCCGTGGAAGAAGAGGACGGTGGGGCGGAGGTGAGGGTGAGGGTGCCGGCTCTGCCCCTCATCCTCACTCCTGGCGTGGGCCGTCTCCCGGTGCACCGGGTCATACACACGTACGGGAATCTCCGACGCGCCGGAAGCCGCCGGTGGCCCCGGGATCGTGCGGTCCACCACGGCCCCGACGACGGGGAGCGGCTTCCGGGAGCCGGGTGCGGCGGTCGCGAGGACGCGGCGGGCCTCGGCGGCGTCCGTGACGGCACCGCCGAGGTCGGGGAAGGCGGCACTGAGGGCGGCCACCAAGGGGCGCGCGGCGGAGCCCAGGCGGGAGGCGGCACCGCAGGCCGGGTCGACCGGCGTCACGGGGTCGCCCCGCCCCGGGCACGGAAATGCGGGATGACCCTCTCGCCCCACTGCCGCAGCGTCTCCAGGCACACCGCTGTGGCACCGTGCCCGCCCGGATGAGGACAGCCACCAACGGGCGCGGCGAAACCCGCGCCCGTGGCCGCGGCGCAGGGCGCCGGTGGGACTACCGGCGTCACGGCGCTGCCGCTTCCTGGGCACGGAAATGCGGGATGACCCTCTCGCCCCACTGCCGCAACGTCTCCAGGCACGCCTCCTGCGGGACCGTGCCCATCTGGATGAGGCACATGATCTCGTCGGCCCCGGCGTCGCGCAGCCGCTCGACGTAGGCGATGGCGTCGTCCGCGGTGCCGTACGCGTGGTCGGCGTTGAACGTGGCGGTCGAGCTCGGACGTACCGGAATGTTGTGTTCGTGGAGGCGGGCGACGACCTGCTCGGCGGCCTCGCGCATCCGGGCCGCCTCGTCGACGCCCTCGACGACCGCCTCGTCGGGGACGCCCGCGCCGCCGTACCAGTGCCCGATGGACTGGGCGAAGAACCGCTGACCCCGGATGCCGACGCGGCGCGCCGTCCCCCGGTCGTCGAGCACGATCGTCGGGCAGAGCACGGAGAAGTGGTCGTTGACGACGCTCGACACCAGGCGCGCGCCGGTGCGGGCCTCGATCGCGGCGTCGTACGCCTGACGCATCCCGGCGATCGCCCCGGGCCCCGCGAAGCCCATCACCAACGCCCCGATGCCGAGTTCGGCGGCCTGGGTCAGCGTCTCGGTCCTGCTGCACGCGAGGAAGAGCGGCGGATGCGGGGTCTGCTTCGGGCGCGGCAGGATCGGATGCGGGCCGATGTCGAGAAGCTCCCCGTGGTGCTCCAGCTCGTCCTTCTCCCAGGCCTTGCCGATGATGCGCAGGGCCTCCTCGACCTCCTGGGCCGTGCGTTCCTTGTCGACGCCGCACAGCGAGGTCTCCTGCTCGGTGCCGCCCCGCCCGGCCCCCAGGTCGAGCCGGCCGCCGGAGAGCAGGTCCAGCATCGCGGCGCGCTCGGCGACCCGTGCCGGATGGTTGAAGTTGAACGGCATGCAGACCACGCCGTGCCCGATCCTGATCGTGCTGGTGCGCGCGGCGACCCAGGCCAGGAAGATCTCCGGGGCGCTCATGTGCGCGTACCACTTGAGGGAGTGGTGCTCGACCGCCCAGACGCGGTCGAACCCCATCTCCTCGGCGAGCACGGCCTGCTCGACGCTGTCGTGGATGACCTGGTGCTCACGCTCGACGGTCGGGTCGGCGAGTTGCGCCTCGAAGATGACGGAGAACTTCACGTGCCCTCCAGGGAGTCGTGCCGCTGCGGCATGGCCCGCGTCTCGGGCCCGCACTGCGAACACCCATCACTTCTAACAGCCATATGACTAACCGTCAGATGCGGAAGTGGCAAGGCTTCGCGCAGGCTTTTCCCTGTGAGGGCGGGCGGGCCGGCTGGGGCTCGCGTCGCGCTCCGGTCGGCCCCGGATCAGCCGCGGGGCAGGTCCGCCCGGACGGTCTTGCCCTGAGGGCCCGTGCTCACGTGGACCGCGAGGGCGAGGCTGCGTACCATCGGCCAGCCGAAGCCGCCGGTGCCTCCCGCCAGATCGGGCGTCCGCTCGCGCGGCGGCCGGGGGTCGGCGTCGGTGACGGCGACCGTGATGGCGTCCCGACGCGCCACCAGACGCAGCGAGCAGGAGTCGCCGCGTGCGTGGCGTACGGAATTGGTGACGAGTTCGGACACGGTGAGTTCGACGCTGGCGGCGGCCTGTTCATCCAGGGCGGGACTGAGTCCGTTCAGGAAGGCACGAGCGAATTCCCGGGCCTGTGGGACGACTTCCGGCCTTTTGTCGAAGACTGTTCGGTCCAAGGGTTTGACACTGTGCCGCGAATGATGCGTCCTCATACGCCCCTCCTTGATCAGGGGTGGACTGTACGGATCAGGGGTGGTCTGTACGAAAGGGTCTCTTGCCCCCGAACCCGACGTCTTAACGTCCTCCCGCCGAGCCGTGTGGTCAGCGTCACGGAACATCCTTATGTCGGGACGGACATGAAGTATTTGAGGAGGGGTAGTCGCTGGCTCACCGGCCCACAGGGGACGAGGGGGCCGGTGGACAGGGAGGTAGACATGACGATGGCCACTGGAACCCAGACGGACACCGGCATCAAGGAACTGCCGGAGGTGGTGGATCCGCAGGCGGTGACGCCCAAGGACTCCCGTGCCTTGTCCCAGTTGTTCTTCGATCAGCTCGCGGTATTGGAGGAGGGCACGGCCCAATACCAGTACGTGCGCAACACCCTGATCGAATTGAACATGTCGCTCGTGCGTTACGCGGCAGGCCGTTTCCGCAACCGCGGCGACGACATGGAGGACATCGTCCAGGTCGGAATGATCGGCCTGATCAAGGCCATCGACCGGTTCGAGCTCTCCCGCGAGGTGCAATTCGCGACGTTCGCGGTGCCCTATATCGTCGGTGAGATCAAGCGTTTCTTCCGTGACACGTCCTGGGCGGTCCATGTGCCGCGCCGCCTCCAGGAGGCCCGGGTCGAGCTCGCCAAGGCCACCGAGGAACTCAGCAGCCGGCTCGGCCGCTCCCCCACGGTGGACGAGCTGGCCGCGCTGATGAATCTGACTCCCGAGGAAGTCATCGAGGCTCGGCTGGCCTCCAACGGCTACAACTCCTCCTCCCTCGACGCCGTCCTGCACGGCGACCCCACCGATGAGACGCCCCTGGCCGACTTCATCGGCGAGGAGGACCCCTCCCTGGAACTCGTCGAGGACTTCCATTCGCTCGCTCCCCTGATCGCCGAGCTGCCCGAGCGTGACCGGGAGATCCTGCATCTGCGTTTCGTGGAGGAGCTGACCCAGTCGCAGATCGGCGAGCGTCTCGGCGTGTCCCAGATGCAGATCTCCCGCCTGCTCTCCCGCACCCTGGCGACCCTGCGCAAGGGGATGGTCCCCGCCGACGCCTGACCAGCCGCGCGTCAGCGGCACGCGTACGTCGGCCGGCATCCCGCGCGCCACAGGTCGTCCCCTGCCTGGCGCCCCCCGCGACGGCCGAGCCCACGGGCTCTTGCCACCGTCCTGGGCGGGATGCCCCGCCGAACAACGTGCTGAGCGGGCTCGCCGTCGGCCCGGCCCTGCCGCCCGACCGATCGAACGCCTGATGCCGGCACGGACCCCGAGATCGCCGCGTACCCCGCCGGACGCGGCGATCTCGGCCGTGCGCGGGCCCTTGCGCTCGCCGCGCGCTCAGCAGACGGCGCCGTCCCGTCACGTACGAGAGCCGACTGACCGCCGCAGGCATCGACCCGGCGGCGCGGCCTGACGCCACCCCCGCCCTGCTGGACGCGGCGGAGCCGTCACCCTTCGCGGTGCAAGAGCGCCGAGAGGTGGTGCCGCAGTGGCTGGCCCACGGCCGCGAGGTCGTGGACGAAGGTGAGGGTGCCGGGGTCGGTGAGGGTGTAGCGGCGGCGGGTGGCGTCGACCTTCTTCGCGGTGGGCGCGAGGGCCACCTCGTGGGTGGCGAGGTCCACCGTGTCGCCGTCCGCGTGGCCGACCGCGATCTCCGCGATACCGGTGGGCTGGGTGATCAGTGCCTCCACCCGGCCGTCGGCCTGGAGCCGCCACCAGCCGCTCTCGCGGGCCGAGGGCCGCAGCGGCCGGCCGTCGGCGTCGACCAGCCAGGCCCGGGCCTCGTAGTGGAGGAAGGGGCGGCCGTCGTGGCTGAAGGTGACCTCCTGCGCGTACGCGAAGTCCGCGTCGAGCGTCGGATATTCGCCTCGGCCCCGGCCGTGCCAGGCGCCGAGGAGGCCGAGCACGGGCGTGAGCAGGGCGTGCGGGGCGGGCGCCTCGTCCGGGCGGTGGGCGTCGGGGTAGGGGTGCTGCGGTGCGCGGTCTGACACGGTGCGTGCTCCTGAGCTCGGGTCGGCTGCCGGGGTGCAGCCTAGACGCGGGTCGCCCGCACTCCTGCCGGGGAAGCCGAACCGCCGTACACCAGGGTGCCGTTGGGCCGTAGGTTGTGCGGCGAACGGTTCACACTTCGGCTGAGACGGCGGACGTACCCATGACCGACCAAGCGGCGGCGCCTGGACCGGCGGCGCACCAGAAGATCGACACATCGGTGCCGCACTCGGCCCGGATCTGGAACTACTGGCTGGGCGGGAAGGACAACTACCCCGTCGACGAAGCGGCCGGCGACGCGTACAGCGCCGTCTTCCCCGGCATCGTCGCCGTGGCCCGCGGCAGCCGCGCCTTCCTGCGCCGGGCCCTGACCCATCTGGTGACCGAGGCGGGCATCCGGCAGTTCCTGGACGTCGGGACGGGCCTGCCGACCGTGGACAACACCCACGAGGTGGCCCAGCGGCTCGCCCCCGAGAGCAGGATCGTCTACGTCGACCACGACCCGATGGTCCTCGCGCACGCCCGCGCCCTGCTCACCTCCACCCCGGAGGGCGCGACCGCCTACGTCGACGCCGATCTGGCCGACCCCGACCGCATCCTGGCCTCGGCCGCCGCGACGCTGGACCTCACCCGGCCCACCGCCCTGATCCTCAGCAACATCCTGGGCCACGTCGCCGACCACGCCCGGGCGCGCTCCGTCGTCACCCACCTGATGGGAGCGCTGCCCGCCGGGAGCTACCTCTGCCTCAACGACGGTTCGCGGGGCGTCGACGCGGCGTACGAAGTCGCCCAGGACGCCTACAACGCGTCCGGCGCCGTCCCCTACTACCTGCGCCCCGTCGACGAGATCACGGCGTTCTTCGACGGTCTCGAACTCCTGGACCCCGGAGTCGTACCGGTCACGCTATGGCGGCCGGAGGCGGGCTCCCCCGCCCCGGAGCCGATCGGCGAGCACGGCGGTCTCGCCCGCAAGCCCTGACCGGTCCCCGGCGGTGGGCCGCGGGAGTGACACACGCGACGGCCGGGGCGCCGGAACTCCTGCCGGCGGAGGGAGCGCGCTACCTATCGGTACGGGGTACACGACGCAGCGAACCCCACTGTCCAGCCGAGAAGGAGCACTGTCATGGCGGCCAAGACGAACGAGGCGAAGTCGAGGGACGTCGTGGAGCTGATCCTCGACGACCATCGGCGGATGGAGGACCTGTTCCGCGAGATGCGCAGCGTGGAGGGCGACCGGGCGGCGGCCCTGCGGGAGTTCTCCGGCCTGCTCATCGCGCACGCGCTCGCCGAGGAGGCCGAGGTCTACCCCGCGCTCAAGCGCTACCGGGACATCGAGAACGACGAGGTGGAACACGGTGTCGAGGAGCACGAGGAGGGCAACAAGGCGCTCCTGGCGCTGCTGGAGGTCGACGAGGTCGGCTCCGACGACTGGGACGAAAAGCTGGAGGAGCTCGTCGAGGCGGTCACCCACCACGCCGACGAGGAGGAGCGGACGATCCTCAACGGCGCACGGGAGAACGTCGCGATGGAGCGCCGCGAGGAGCTGGGCGAGGCCTTCACCAGGGAGCGCGCGAAGCAGTTGGAGGCGGACTGCGGAAATGTCGACAACGTCCGTCGCGTCGTGAAGTCCTGAGTCCTGAAGTCGTGAGGTCCTGAAGTCGTGAAGTCCCGAAGTCGTGAGGTCCTGAAGTCGTGAGGTCCTGAGCAGGAAGCCGCGGGCGTCCCCCGCGCGGCGCCCGGAAAGGCCCGCCCCGGCCGGTTCAGGCCTGGACCGGCGGCCAGACCGGGCGCTGCGCCTGCGGCAGCACGGCCAGGGCGTGGCCGACCGTGCGATGGCTCGGGAGCAGTTCGGAGCTGCCGGTCTGCGCGAGCAGCTCCGTCAGCCGGCGGCCCGCCCCGGCCAGGAGGAGCTTGCCGTCGCGGCGGTCCAGCAGCCACCGCATGGCCAGGAGGCAGTTGAGTCCCCGCGAGTCGCAGAACGACAGGGCGGTGGTGTCCAGGACCAGGTGCCGGTGTCCCGCGTCCACGCAGGCGCCGAGCGTGCCCAGGAAGAGCGCCTCGCCGCTCTGGTCGAGTTCGCCGGTGACACGCAGCACCACGCAGTCGTCACAGCTCGCCAGCTCCGTGATGGTCAGACGATGGATCTGCGTGGACATCGGCGCCTCCGTCTCTGAGCGGCGCCACCTTACGCCTGCGACGCCCGGTGATCGGCACTCTTATGGAGGAGTGTGCCCCGCGTCTCGCGGGGCAGCGGAGCGGTACGTGTTTTCTCGGCGGGCCGGTCCATGGTCCGCTCGGCGGGCGCTCGATGGTCGATCGGCGGGTCCCACGAGGTGCGGCCCTTCTAACGCGAGCGGGCTTGCCGACTTTCCGTGGGCCGGGCCCGGCCCACGGCTAGGCTGGTCGGGTCACCACCCCACGCAGGGCGGGGGGATGGCGTGCATCGGGTTCGGACCGCGGGGGCGGAGCGGCAGCGGGAGGGTGCGTGGACGGGGGCACGGTAGGACTGCGGATCGCGTCGGCGGTGATCGCGCCGCTGCTCAAGCGGTTGCTGCTGCCCCCCGCGAAAGCGCCGGGAGCGTCGTTCCAGGAGCGGCCGATCCCGGTCAGGCGCCTCATGGCCTTCTCCCGCGAGCACCGCGCCCTCAGCGAGGACGATCTGCACAGAATCGCCCGCGAGCTGGTGCGCCGGGCGGTGCGGGCCGCCGGTCCGTACGACCCGCCGGTCGGCGCCGACGAGAAGGACGCCGTGGGGCTGGCGCTGACCCGCACCCTGCACGCGCTCGGCGACCTCGACATGGACGACGTCCAGGCCTTCGCGCTCGGGCCCGAGGAGCTGGCCGCCGAACTGTCGCGGCGGGCGGGGCCCGAGACCCGCAGGCTGCTCAGCGACGACGCCGCGCGCTTCCACGACCGGCTCCTGGAGACGGCCTGCGTACATGTGGTGCGCTTCTTCAGCGAGCAGCCGGGCTTCGCGGCGCGTACGCAGGTCGAGCAGAGCCGCGAGATCCGCGAGCAGACCGAGCGGCTCGAACGGATCCTGGAGCGCCTTCCCGACGTCTGCGCGCGGGACGCCCGGTTCGAGGAGGAGTACGCCCGGTACGTCGTCCAGTCCCACGGCAGGCTCACCATCCACGGCGTCGACCTGCGCGAGCCCGCCGACCAGGAATGGCCCCTGGAAGCGGCGTACTTGAGCCTGGAGGCCACCGCGCAGCGCGGACCGGCGGACGCGGTGCCGCTGGCGGACGGCGAGCCGGCCGAGCGTGCGGCGGCGCCGGTGGAGACCACCCTCGCCACCCATGACCGGGTCCTGCTGCGCGGCGTCGCCGGGACCGGCAAGACGACGCTCGTCCAGTGGCTCGCCCTCACCACGGCGCGCCAGGAGCGGGTGCCGGGCGCCCTGTCGCAGTTGGTGGGGCGCGTCCCGTTCGTGCTGCCGCTGCGCGCGCTGGCCCGCAAGGGCGCCGAACTGCCGATGCCCCAGGACTTCCTGCGCTGGATCGACTGCCCCCTGCTCGGCACCGAGCCGGAGGGCTGGGCCACGCGCGTGCTTCAGAACGGCCGCGCGGTGATGCTGATCGACGGGGCGGACGAGATCCCGAGGGGCGAGCGCGGCCGGGTCAAGGCGTGGCTCAAGAAGCTCCTCGCGGTCTTCCCCGGCAACCTGTGGCTGCTCACCTCGCGCCCCTCCGCCCTCGAACCGGGCTGGCTGCGGCACGAGGGCTTCCACGAGTTCACGCTCAGCGCGATGCGCCCCTCCGACATGCGGCGGTTCATCGAACGCTGGCATTCGGCGGCGGGGGCGCCCGCGCGCCTCGGCGAGTCCCTGACGCTCGCTCTGCGCAGCAGGCCCGAGCTGAGCCGCCTCGCGACCAACCCGCTGATGTGCGGGCTCATCTGCGCCCTGCACCGGGAGCGCCGCGGCTTCCTGCCCCGCGGCCGCGCCTCCCTCTACGAAGCCGCGCTCGCCATGCTCCTGGAGCGGCGCGACGTGGAGCGTGAGGTCTACGGCGGCGCCGGCGGCACACCGCAGCTGGACCAGAAGTCGGCCACCGAGCCGCTGCGGCGTCTCGCGTACTGGCTGATCCGCAACGAACGCACGCAGCTGGACAGGGCGGACGCCGTCGACGTCGTACGCCGGCTGATGCCCTCGGTGGAGCGGCTCGCGGAGATCGGCGAGGCGGAGGACGTCCTTCAGCTGCTCCTCGAGCGGTCCGGGCTGCTGCGCGAACCCGCCCACGGCGCCGTCGACTTCATCCACCGCACGTTCCAGGACTTCCTGGGCGCCCAGGCGGTGCTGGAGGAGCGGGACATGGGCATGCTGGTGAACAACGCCCACCTGGAGCAGTGGGAGGACGTGGTGCAGATGGTCGTCGCCCAGGCCCGTCATCACGAGCGCGGCGAGCTGCTCACCCGGCTGCGCGAGAGGGGCGAGCGGGAGCGGGACCCGGCCGTCCAGGCGCGGCTGCGGCTGCTCGCGCTCGCGTCCCTGGAGCAGGCCACCAGTGTCGCGCCCGCGGTGCGCGAGGCGATCGAGGGCCAGGCGGCGCGCATGGTGCCGCCGCGCAGTCTGCGCGAGGCCAGGGCCCTGGCGCAGACCGGACCGCTGCTTCTCGGCCTGCTGCCGGGCGCCGCGGAGCTGACGGGTGACGAGGAGCTGGCCACCGTCCACGCGATCTGTCAGATCGGCGGGGACGCCGCCATCCCCCGCCTCAGGGAGTTCCTGCACACGGACCAGTCCGCCGTACGCGCCCAACTCCTGCACCACTGGGACCGGTTCGACCCGGAGGTGTACGCCGAGGAGATCGTCCGGCCGCTGCTGGAGCTCGCGCCGGACGAGACCGTCACCGTCCGCTCGCGCGCGGAGCTGGACGTGCTGCGCACCATGTCCGGCTACCGGCGCGTCAGTCTGCGGGGCGACTTCACACCGGACGACATCCGTTCCGCGCTGGACGCCGGCCGGCTGCGGGAGCTCCAGCTGCGCGACATCCTCTCCCTCGACTCGCTCGACGTGCTCCGCGACTTCACCGCCCTGGAGTCGCTCGGGCTGCGCGGCTGCCGCAACGTCCAGGACCCGGGGCCGCTGACCCGGCTCCCCGCCCTGCGGCGGCTGGAGCTGCGGGACCTGCCCCGCTTCGAGCCGCTGCGGGAACTCGCCGGCTGCCCGCGGCTCGACACGCTCCTGATCGGCGCCGACGTGCCCTGGCGCGGGCTCGCCGACCTGCCGTGCCCCGAGCGGCTCCGGGTCCTTTCGCTGCCGCCGACCGCCACCCGCCTCACGGACATCGTGGCCTGCGCGGGCCTCACGGAGCTGCGGCTTCAGGAGGCGAGCGAGCGGCTGACGCCCGACTCCTGGGGTTCGCTCCTCGGTGATCTCCCCGAACTGCGCACGCTCACGCTGACCTCGGCCCAGCTGAGCCTGCTGCTGTTCGCGCCGCGTACGCGACTGCCGCAGGTCACCCGGCTGAACGTGCGCGCCGGGGCGGGTGCCTCGGTGCCGCTGCGCCGGATCTCCCTTCGGCTGCCGGGACTTGAGGAGATCCACCTCACGGAGGCGGCCGAGGTCGACCTCGGCTCGCTCGCCCCGCTGCACCGGCTGCGCAGAATCAGGCTTGACCATCCGGGTGAGGTGAGCGGAGCGGAGGCGCTCTCGGCCGACGTCGAGCTCTCCGTCTACCCACAGCCCTGATCAACGGACTGGCACCGGGCATGTGCTACGGGTAAGTTCTGTCCCCCCAGGCACGGTTGAGAAGGAGCGGTACTACGGAGGCGGGGCCCAGTCGGATGGAGAGAGCGGAAGACGTGCCGCTGTACGGCAGGGACCCGCTCCTGCGCGCGCTCGTCCCGCGGCTGACCGGCCTGAAGTACGACGAGCGCTCGCGGACGGCGCGGGAGTTCCAGCACGATCTGCCGGTGGTGCTGCTGACGGGGCGTCACGGCATGGGGCGCAGCGCCGTGCTGCGGGAGTTGGCGGCCCACTATCGGGGGCGGCTGCCCCTCGCCCACATCCGGATCGCGCCCGCGGGTGCCGCGGCCTTCTCATCGGCCGGCGCCCCGGCGTCGCAGCCGGGCGGCACCGACGCCGACGGCCACGTCACCACTGATCTGACCGGCCTCCTCACCGAGTTGGCCCGTCAGCTGGCGCCTTCTTACCGGCGCCCCTTCCCCGTCCTGCTGCCCGGCCTGTTCGCCGTCTCCAGCTGGGACCCGGGCGACGGCGCCGAGCGGGACGCGGTCTGCCTGCGCCTCGCCCGGCTGCTGATCGCCTGCCGCATGGCCGACGCGCCCGAGCAGGACGTACGCCGGGCGTGGGCCGCCGCGGTCGAGGCGCGCCTGGGGCCGGTGGGCCCACGTGCGCCCGATGCCCCCGGCGGCGGAGCCGCGAGCGTCTCCCGCGCCCTCCACGGCGAGTACGCGCACCGGCACCGCGCGGGGGCGGAGAGGGACTGGTACCGCGCGCGCTTCCCCCAACTCCCCCCGGGCACCGACCCCTTGGCGCTGCTCGGCGACTGGTACCACCAGGGCGGGGACTACCGGCGCGCGGTCGAGCGGACCCTTGTGGCGGCGCTGCGCCACGACGTGGCCGGGGCGTACGGCCGGCTCCAGCGCTGGAACCGCGAACCATGGCCGCTGGTGCTGCTGGACGACGTACACCTGCCCGCCGGGCGGCGCTTCCTCGACCTGCTCCTCGAGCACCGGGCGACGCCGGAGTCCCCCGAGCGCGAGGAACTCGTCGTCGTCGCCACCCGGCTCGGCGAACCGCCCGGCAACGACCCAAGCCCCGTCCGGCGCGAACTGCCCGACCTGGTGCGGCCCTGCGGCTGGGAGCGCCGCGGCACCGCCCCATCGGCGGGTCTGCTCACCGTGCCCCTCACACCGCTGAGCCGCGACGACGTCCTGCCGCTCCTGGAAGCCGGTTCGGCCGGCGCCCCCCTCCACCCCTACCTCGCCTCCGCCCTGCACTCGCTGACCGGTGGCCATCCCGCGGCCACGGCCATGCTCTGCTCCGCGGTGCGCGCCGCGACCCGGGCGGGGCTTGCCGTGGCGCCGCGGGACCTCCTCGAACTGCCCGCGCCGGACGGCCGTCCCGTCGCCGAGGCGCTGCTGGCGCGGTTGCTCCCGGACCGCCGCCAGCGTGACCGGCTGACCCTGCTCTCCCTGGCCAGGGACAGCGCGGCGGCCGAGGCGCTGGCGAGCCGGCTGCGTCTTGAGGGACCCGAGCAGCTGCCCGCGAACGCGGTCACCGACTACCTCGAACAGCAGCACTGGCAGCACCTCACGCCGCCCGAGAGTCCGCTGGTGACCGATCCGCTGCTCCAGAGGCTCCTGGTGCACGAAGCCCGCCGGCTGTCCCCGGGGCCCGACGACAGCCGGGGCTGGCAGGAGATCCACCGCTTCCTGCAGAACCACCACGCCCAGCGCGGTGACGAGGGCGAGGCGGACGCCCTGCGGCACATGCTCGCCGCCGGGGGCGTCGAGACGGTGGTGGCGTCGCTGGCCGAGGAGTTCCAGTCCGAACAGGACGAGCGGGGCGCGGGGCACTGGCTGCGGTGCCTGCGGTACGCGGCCACCGCTCCCACGCCGCCCGAGCGCGACTGGCAGGACGACCGGCTGCGGATCGCGCTCGGGGCGCACGACGGCCGCTACATCCATCTCGACGACACCGAGCGGTGCGTCAACCGGCTGCTGCACGCCCTGTGGTACCTCTCCGAGCCGCACACGGAGCCGGACCCCGACACGTGCACGGCCATCGAGCAGGAGCTCGCCTATCTCTCCCTGCGTCATCCTTCCTGGCGCGTCGCGCTCGGCCAGGCGGCCCGCAGATGGCCCGCCGCGGCCCGGGACAAGCGCCCCCTCCCCGTACCAGGACAGTGAGGAAGCATGTTCCGTCGCCACCCCCGCGAGTGGGGACCGATCGAGTGGGCCGCGGCCTCGACCGTGGCGCTGGTGGCCGCGGTGGTCGCCGCGCTTCTCACCCTCGGCGCCCGGGGGCCCGGCAGGTGCGGTGACGATCTGCGGGAGATCGGCGGGGACTGCGTCGGGGTGACCGAGCACGCCTTCGACGCCGATCCGCGCCTGGCGGGCCTCATCGAGGCGGTGGCGGAGGAGAACGCGAAGGTGCGGCGGGACGCCGAGTCCCCGGCCGAGAACAGCGCCAGGATTCCCTATGTGCGGATCGCGCTGATGATGCCGTACACCTCGGACGAGTCCAGCGCCATGACCATCGACATGATCCGCCGCGGCCTGGCCGGCGCGCTGAGCGCGCAGCAGGAGGCCAACAGCGGCAGCGGCCCCCACTACCAGCTGCTCCTTGCCCCGGACGGCCGCAATCTCGACCATTGGCGTCCCGTCGTCACCCGGCTCGCGGAGCTGGCCGAGGACGAGCGCACTCCCCTGGTCGGCGTGACCGGGATCCCCAGCAGCACCCCCGACACGCGGCGGGCGATCACCGCGCTGAGCGAGCACGGCATCCCCACCGTCGGGCCCGTCATCACCGCGGCCGACATGAACGCCGCCCACTTCTTCAAGACGTCACCCAACAACGACCAGTTCGCGCGCGCCCTGAAGCAGTACCTCGACGAACGGCCGGAGCGGGGCAGGGGGTTCCTGGTCTGGGACAACCGCAGCGAGGACGTGTACTCGCGCAACCTGCGCCGGGTCTTCGAGAAGCACTTCGACAAGACGTACGACTTCAAGGGGCACAACTCCAACTTCACCGGCTCCTCGGGCCGGGACAAGGGCATCCCCCGGCGGTTCACCGACGCCGTGCAGAAGATCTGCACCGCCCGGTCCGACACCGTCTTCTTCGCCGGGCGCGACCAGGACCTGCCGGCCTTCGTCAAACGCCTCGCGCAGGAGGGCGACTGCGGACGCGGCTCGCGGCTGCGCCTGCTCAAGGTGGGCATCGGGCTCGAACCGACCCTCACCACACCCGAGACCACCCGCTGGCTGAAGGAGGCGCGGGCCACGATCATCGACGCGTCGTCCGTCGACCCGGCCTGGTGGGAGGGGAGGAACGATCCGCCCCGCGCGCTCGGCCGCTTCCTCGACCGCTTCAACAAGCTCAAGGCCCGGCACGAGTTGGGGAACAAGCCGTTGAACGACGGGTACGCGGTGATGTACCACGACGCGTTCACGCTGCTCGCCGACGCCGTCGACCGCACGTACAGCGAGGTCAACGAAGGCGGGGACAAGCCTCAGGGGAAGGACGGCCCCCTGATCCCGTCGAAGAACGACGTCTACAACACCCTCATCATGCCGAGCATCTCCGCGAACGGATGCAGCAACTGCCTGCGCGGCGCCGGAGGTTCGTACGGGTTCGAGGGTCCGGGGGCGAACGATCAGTGGGCGGTCTGCAAGCCGGTACCGGTCGTCGAGTACCCGGCCACGGGAAGCGGTCGGCCGGCACGGGAACCTCTGCCGCTCTACCGGACGTTCAGGGGCGGGGACGACAACACCTGCCCCGACTGACCACCCCGTACGACACCGCAGAGGCCCGCCCCGTGAACGCGCACGAAGAGCACGAGATGATCGCCGTCCCGCCGGGCGAGGTGACGCTCTCGGACCGTCGCACGCGGCGCACGTGGACGGTCGGCCTCGCGCCATACCGGCTCGCGGCGCATCCGGTCACCCAGGAGCTGTACGAGCGCATCACCGGTCTGCGGCCGAGCACCGCGCGCGGGGACCGGCTGCCCGTCGAGGGCGTCTCCTGGTGGGACGCGGTCCGGTTCTGCAACGCCCTGTCCGAGCGCGCGGGTCTCACGCCCGCCTACCGCGTCGGCGCCGACGGCGAGAGCGTGGCGTGGGACGCCTCGGCCGACGGCTACCGGCTGCCGACGGAGGCGGAGTGGGAGCACGCCTGCCGCGCGGGCACGAGCGGGCCGCACTACGGCCCGCTCGACGACATCGCCTGGTACCGCGCGAATTCCGGGGAGCGCGTCCACGACGTGGGCGGCAGACAGGCCAACCCCTGGGGCCTGTACGACATGCTCGGCAACGTCTGGGACTGGTGCTGGGACGTGTACGACGCCGAGGTCTACGGCGGCTACCGCGTGCTGCGCGGCGGCGGCTGGTTCGACGAGCACTGGAGCTGCCGGGCCTCGGCGCGGCGCCGCAGCCACCCGAGCTACCGCGTGGACGACGTGGGGTTCCGCCTCGCGCGTTCCTCACGGTGAGGGGCGGGCGTCGATCCGCTTCTCGAACCAGTGGTGGGCGTACGGCTCGTCGTTGAACGCGGGGACCTCGCGGAAGCCGTGCGAGCGGTACAGGCCGAGCGCCGGGGCGAGCACCTTGTTGGTGTCCAGGCGCAGCGTGTCGCGGCCGTGCCGGGCCGCCCGCTCCTCCAGCTCGGTCAGGAAGCGGCGGGCGAGGCCGAGGCCACGGGCGTGCGGCGCCACCCACATGCGTTTGATCTCGGCGGGCGCGCCGGGCGGCAGCTTCAGCCCGGCGCAGCCGACGGGCTCGCCCTGCGTGCGTGCGACGAGGAACAGGCCGTGCGGAGGCCGCAGTTCACCCGCGTCGGGCAGCAGGCTGCGGGCGGGGTCGAAGCCGGTGTCGAAGAGCTGCTGGAGTTCGGTGAAGTAGGAGTGCAGGCAGTGCCGGGCGTCGGGGTGGCCGGGGTCGACGGCGTCCAGTGTGACGGTCGAGGCGGTCAGCAGCCGGTCGACCTCGGCCATGGCGGTGACCAGCCGCTCCCGCTGGGCGGCGTTGAGCGGCCGCAGCAGGGAGCCGGCGAGTTCGTCGCTGCGGGCGTCGAGCAGGGCGCGCTCGGCGCGGCCCGCCGCGGTGAGCCGGACGGTGCGCACCCGGCGGTCCGCGGAGAGCGGCGCCACGGTGACCAGGCCGTCGGCCTCCAGGGAGCGCAGCAGGCGGCTGAGGTAGCCGGAGTCGAGACCGAGACGCTCGCGCAGCCCGCGCACGTCCTGCTCCCGCTCTCCGATCTCCCACAGCAGCCGGGCCTCGCCGATGGGCCGCTCACCGCCCAGGTAGCGGTCGTGGAGCACGCCCACGCGTTCGGTGACGGTGCGGTTGAAGCGCCGCACTTGGGTGATCTGCGCCTGGTCCATTCTCTGACCTTAGTCAGATGATGGACCCGGGCGCACGTGTTCTCAGCTGAAACGTGGTTCTCGTCAGGGCACGGTTCAGGGCACGGTGATGTAGCCGGGAGCGGGCAGCCGCGGCGCCGTGGCGGGCTCGTGGACGTCCGCCAGGGCCATGAAGAGGAGAGCCACCGCGAGGGCGCCGGGGTCCGGGACGCCGAGGGCGTGGTCGCCCACGTAGCTGGCGCGGCCGCGCCGGGGCCGCAGCTCCGCGGTCGCCAGGGCCCCGCGGATGGCCGCCTGGGCCGCTTCGGTCAGGGGCGCCTCGGGGGCATCCTCGCGGGCGGAGTCGGCGAGCGACCGGGCGGCGGGCGCGAGGGCGTCGACCAGCGTGCAGTCCCCGGGGTTCGCGCCGCCCACGCGGTGGATGGCGGCGAAGCCCGCCTCGGCGGCCTCGGCCAGGGCGGCGGCCGTCGGCGCCCCGCCGCCCTTCGGTGCCGCGGACGCCAGGTGCTGGAAGAGGAGGCCGAACAGCGGGCCGCTGGTGCCGCCGACGTCGTCGAGGAAGGCGTGGGCGAGGGCCGTCGTGCCGTCCACGCCTCGCTCGTCGGCCAGCTTCACCGCGCGCCGCACACCGCCCGCGAGGTTGTCGCCGAAGTCGCCGTCGCCGACGAGCTGGTCCAGCTTGGTCAGGTTGTCGCGCACCTGGGAGACCGTCAGCGCGTAGCGGTCGAGGAGGGCGCGGTCGCCGTTCGCGTGCGGGGTGGCCGCGGGTGCGGTGTCCGCCGGGGAGACGGCCGCCTCCGGCTCGGCCGACCGCTCCGGCGTGAGCGTGGGGCGCGGCAGGACGAGCGGGGTCCGGGTCGGGGCGGTCCACAGCTCGGCCCACCCTTCTTCGAGCCGGGTCACGGTGAGGGAGAACCCGGCCATGTCGAGGGCCGCGGTGAAGGTGCCGGGGACGGTGAACACCGGCCGCAGACCGCGCGCGGTGAGCTCATCCCTGAGCAGGACGCCGATGGCGTGCAGCTCCAGCTCCGTGGTGGCGCCGAGGCCGTTGACGAGGGCGAGCACGTCGCCGGGCCCCTCGGGCAGGGCGTCGAGCAGGTCGTCGGTCATCCGCCGGACGAGGTCGCCGACGGCGGGGCGGGCGATGGTGCGGGTGCCGCGCTCGCCGTGGATGCCGACGCCGTAGTCCAGGGTCCCCGCCTCCAGGGTGAAGGCCGGGCCGACGGTGGTGGGTGAGGTCTGGGCGCGGGCGGCGACCGCGATGCTGCGGGACGCGGCGACGACCCGCCGCCCCAGCTCGGCGAGTTCCTCCAGCGTGGCTCCCCGGTCGGCGGCGGCGCCCAGCAGCTTCTCGACGACCACGGTGGCGGCCGTGCCCCGGCGGCCGGTGGCGCTGTCCGCACTGTCGGTGGCCAGGTCGTCGTCGACCAGGACCGTGGCGACCGGGATGCCGTCGTGCCGCAGCCGTTCCGCCGCGATCTGGAAGTTGATCACGTCGCCGGTGTAGTTCTTGATGATGAGCAGGACACCGCCGCTCTTCGCGGCGGCCGCGCTCGCCTCGTAGATCTGCCGGTTGTGCGGGGAGGCGAAGATCTCGCCCGGGCAGACGGCGTCCAGCCCCCCGCGCCCCAGGAGCCCGGTGTGCAGCGGCTCGTGCCCGGAGCCGCCGCCCGAGACCAGCGCGACCGTGCGGTCCGGGTGCGGGTCGCGCGCCCGCAGGTAGAGGGGGGCGCTGTTCACCTCGATCATCCCCGAGTGGGCGAGGGCCAGACCGCGGGCGGCGGTCAGCACGGGGTGGGACTCCGGCAGGAAGTAGCTCATCGGTGAGTTTCTCCGTACGTGTGCGGGGCCTGCGGCGGGTGTGCGGTGTCGCAGGGGTGCGGCCCGTGGTCGCGGCGCTCACCATGGACCTCTGTCCCGTCCGAAGAACGGCACGCAGGCGTACCGGTACTCCACGGTTCCGGTTCACGGGATCCCATGCGACGCTGTCAACCTGTCACCGGCCGGGGCGGGCGCGAGCGCGGGCCACGCGGTGCCGCCCACCCGTCGGACCCATCTTTGCGAGGTCTTTACCCTTGCCGGACGCACGACGCGAAGACCTCGGCCGGATGCTGCGCGCCTGGCGGATGGCGCGCGATCCGCGCCTGCTGCCGGGTCCCGTCCCGTTCCGCGGCCACCGCAGCTACCTCACGCAGCTCGACATGGCCCTGCTGCTCGGCGTCTCCGAGCGCTGGTACCGGGCGCTGGAGAGGGGTGAGGACCGCGGGTACGCGCCGGAGATGATCGCCGGGGTGGCCCGGATCCTCGGCCTGTCCCCCGCGCAGACGGACGCCCTGTACCGGGGTACCGGCCACCGCCGGCCTCCCGCTGCCACGCACGACGTGCGGCCCGACGAGGCGATGCTCGATCTGCTGCACCACCAGCGCCGGGTGAGCTGGATCTGCGACCAGGCCTGGGACGTGCTCGCGGTCAACGCCGTGGCCGCGCGCCACTGCCCCTGGCTGGCCCACCCGGGTGCGAACGTCATGACCTGGGCGTTCTCGCCCGAGGCCCGCTATCAGCTGCGCGAGTGGGACACCCGGTGGGCGGGACCGCTGCTCGCCCGGCTGCGGCTGGCCTGGCAGCGCCGGCCGGACGACGACCGCCTGGACGAGGTGGTGCGCGCCGTCCGGCGCGAGCCGGGCATCGCCGCGCTGTGGGACGCCACCGCCGACGTCCCGGAACCCGGCGACGCGCGGGCCCGCCCGATGTACTTCCCGCTGGTCGCGCCCGACCCCGTCGACGTGCGGGTGAGGACCTATGGCCGTTACGACGACACCGCGCTGCGCTGGTACGTCCTCACGCCCGTGGACCCGGACGTCACCTTTCCTTGACGGACTCCGGCTTGAGGGGCGCCGGGGTCAGCCGCCGGTCGGGCGGTACACCGTGAGCGCCTCGGGGAGCTTGTCGATCAGCAGTGCGGCCGGGGCGTCCGCCACCTCACCGTCGTACGCCATCTGCGTCCCCTCGGGCAGGGCGGAGATGACCAGCCGCTGGGGGCGGGCCGCGGCGTAGACACGGGTCCTGGTCAGCTGGCCCGCAAGCGCCGCGGCGAGCAGCCTGCTGCGCGCGAAGTACCCGCCGTGGGCGATGCGGACGTCAAGCAGCCCGTCGGCCAGGTCGTGCCGGCGCACCGGGGCGATGCCGACGCTGCGATAGGCGCCGTTGCCCGCGAAGAGCAGCCATATGGAGCGGAGGCGGCCGTTGACCACCGCCCGCAGCGGGCGGCCCGTGCGCAGGATCTGGAGGACGCCGAGCAGGGTGGCGGGCGGACCGCCGATCTTCGGGGACCAGTGCTCCCTGCTGCGGACGAGGTCGGGGTAGCTGCCGAGGCTGAAGGTGTTGAGGAAGTAGGACGGTTCGGTGTGGGTCCTGCCCGCCGGGCCGATCCCGGCCAGCGGCTTGATGCGGCCGACGTCGGCGCGCACCGCGCTGCCCTCGGCCACGGCGGCGCAGGCGTCCGCGACCGTGTCGACGCCGAGGTCGGCGGCGAAGTGGTTGAACGTACCGCCGGGCAGCACCATCAGCGGCACCTTGAACCGCAGGGCAGGCGCCACGGCGGCGTTGACCGTGCCGTCGCCCCCGCACACCCCGAGGACACCACCGCGCCGGGCGGCGTCCCGCGCCGCTTCCTCAAGGACCTTGGGCAGGGCGCCCGCCTCCTCCTCGTACAGCACCACCTCGGCGCGCGGCAGGGCGGCCTTGAGCTGCCGTACGGGGTCCGCGAGCTGGGGCTGCGCGCCGGAGGAGGGGTTGACCACCACGACCAGGCCCTCGCCCTCCGGCAGGGCGGGCGCGTCGACGCGCGGGCGTGCGGGCGGCGGCAGTTGGGCACGTGTGGGCACCATCCCGCGCACCGCGTAGGCGGCGCCCACGCCGAGGGCCGCGCCGACCAGGACATCCCTCGGGGCGCGCCCGCCGCCGCGGACGCGGGAGTACGCCAGCGAGGCCGCGACAGGGGCGAGCGCCGTGCCCCAGCCCGCCGACTCCAGCGCGGCGCCCGTCGCGAAGGCGGCGGCGGAGGCGGCGTGCGCGGACGGGTAGGGGCCGGTGAGGGGCTTGCGGGGCAGGCGGCGGAGCAACGGCGCCGCCTCCTGGGCCGGGCGTGACTGGCCCACGGCGTGCCGGCCGAGGGCGTTGACGGTGGCTGAGGCCAGCGCCAGGGAGGTGACACCGCGCACCGCCGCGCGCCGTCCCCGCGCCCCGCCGAACCCCCACATCCCGGCGGCGATCCCGCAGAACAGCAGTCGGTGGTCGGCGCCGCGCAGCCGCCGGGCTCCGTGCCTCAAAAGATCCTTCATGCCCTCCCGTATACCCCGGTTGCCGCCGGCGAGGCCACAACGGCGAGCCAGGTGGTGAGGAGGTCGTTGACCTCGGCGGGGCGTTCCTGCTGGACCCAGTGGCCGCAGCCGTCGAGGAGGTGGGAGGCGTTCAGGCCGGGCAGGGTCTCGGGGAAGGCCGCGATCGCGTCGGCGAGCCAGGTGGTGGAGGCGTCCAGGGCGCCGCCGATGAACAGCGTGGGCCCGGTCAGGGGCGCGCCGTTGAAGCGGGCGAGGTCCGCCCAGTCCCGGTCCATGTTGCGGTAGCGGTTGAGGGCGCCGGTCAGCCCGGTCCTTTCGAACTCCCCCGCGTAGACGTCGAGAGCCGCCTCGTCCAGCCAGCCGGGCAGGCGGCCGACGGGGAAGCGGTCGCGCAGCGTGCCACCGCCGCTGACGAAGTGCGGGTCGGGCGCGCCCGGCCCCGGCATGGTGTCCGCGGAGAGGGCGGCGTAGAAGCCCGCGAGCCAGCCGCGGACGTCGGGCTCGATCTCGGCCTCGGCGCGACCGGGCCGTTGGAAGTAGGAGACGTAGAACTCCTCGCCGCCCTCTTCCCCGTCCTCGCCGCCCAGCGCCGCGAAGACCTCGCTGGGACGCGGGCCGCCCGGCGGCGTGTAGGGGACGGCGAGCAGGCCGGCCGCCGTGAAGACGTCGGGCCGCATGAGGGCCGAGTGCGCGGCGATGGTCGCGCCCCAGTCGTGGCCGACGATCACCGCGGTCTCCTCGCCGAGGGCCCGCACCACGGCCACGTTGTCCTCGACGAGTTCGAGCATGCGGTACGCGGCCACGTCGTCCGGCCTGCTGGAGCGACCGTATCCGCGCACATCGACGGCGACCGCCCGGTACCCGGCGGCGGCCAAGGCCGGCAGCTGGTGGCGCCAGGAGTACCAGGACTCGGGGAAGCCGTGCACCAGCAGGACGAGCGGCCCCGAGCCCTGCTCCACCAGGTGGATCCGGCCGGCGGGTGCGGGGACAAGTCGGTGCGTGCGGTCCATGGCGGATGACGAGGGCTGGGACAGGGACACGGGTCCTCCTGGGGCGTCTGCTGCCGCGTGGCTTCGGTCACGAGCATGCGACGCCCCCGGAGACGTACGCGATCTTTGTTGCCGCTCCGGCAAACCGGCGGGGCTGCGGCACGTGGGGACGTGGGGGGGGCACGGCGCGGGCTACCCCGTCCGTGACGTCAGGATCTCGGCCAGGACCGTCACATGGCTGTGCAACAGGTCCTTGGCCGCCGTGAGCAGGGTCAGGCGGCCGGCGCGGGCGTGGTCGCGCAGCCGGTCGAGTGCCGCCCGGCTGTCGGCGGCCGCGAGCTCCTGCCGGTAGCGCTCGGCGAACTCCTCGAAGCGCGCGGGGTCGTGGCCGTACCAGCGGCGCAGTTCGTCCGATGGCGCCACTTCCTTGTCCCACGCGTCGAGCTCGGCACGGTCCTTGGCCAGGCCCCTGGGCCAGAGCCGGTCGACGAGGACGCGGGCGCCGTCGTCCGGCTCCGCGTCGTCGTACACGCGCTTGAGCTGTACGTCGAGGGCACGGCGGTTCGTCGTCATGCCGGCATTGTCCGCCGGGCGGCCCGGGCCCGCGCGCGTGACCCGTTCGGGCGAGCAGCACGGGCCGCGGCCACCGCGTGCTGGTGCAGTGAGGCCATGACGGGACGCATCGGCGGGATCGACCGGCGGCTGTTCGCACGGGTGGCGGCGGCGCGGCTGCCCGGCGCGGAACAGGTGCTGCCGCCGCTGAGCCTGGCCGCGAACCACGGGCGGCTGTGGTTCGGCGCGGCGGGGCTGCTCGCGGCCGTCGGCGGCCCCGCGGCCCGGCGTGCGGCGTACCGCGGCGTGGGCGCCCTGGCGCTGGCGTCGCTGGCCACCAACGCGGTCGCGAAGTACGCCGTGCGGCGCGGCCGCCCCGTGCACGACGCGGTGCCGCTGGTGCGGCGCCTGGCGAAGGCGCCGTGGACGTCGTCGTTCCCGTCCGGGCACTCGGCGTCGGCGGCGGCGTTCGCCACGGGGGTGGCCCTGGAGGCGCCCGGCTACGGCGCCGTCGTGGCGCCCGTCGCCGCGGCCGTGGCCTTCTCCCGGGTGTACGTGGGCGTGCACTACCCCGGTGACGTGCTCGCGGGCATCGCGCTCGGCGCGGCCGCCGCCGCGGTCACCTGCTACTGGTGGCCGCCGCGTCCGGCGCCCGCGCGATTCGGGCGGACCCGGGTGGCGGCGCCGGCGCTGCCGGACGGCGAGGGGCTGGTCGTGGTGGTCAACTCCGGTTCCGGCAAGGGTGTTCCGGGCCGGCCGCCCGCCCGGCAGTACGTGGAGCTGCTGCTGCCGAAGGCCGAGATCCTGGACGGCGGGCCGGGCGAGGATCTCGGCAAGCTGCTGGACAAGGCGGTCGCGCGGGCCGCGGAGTCGGGCGGGGCGCTCGGGGTCTGCGGCGGCGACGGCACGGTCAACGCCGCCGCCCGCAGGGCCGTGGCGGCCGGGCTCCCGCTGGCGGTGTTCCCCGGCGGGACACTCAACCACTTCGCGCTGGACGCGGGCACGGCCACCTTCGAGGACACCGCGCACGCCGTGCGGCGCGGCGAGGCCGTGCGCGTGGACCTGGCGCGGGTCCGCGACGGCGAGGGCGCGGACGTCACGGGCTTCGTGAACACCTTCAGCATCGGGCTCTATCCGGAACTGGTGCGCAGGCGCGAGAAGTTGGAGGGCCGGATCGGCAAGTGGCCGGCCGCCGCGGTGTCGTTGGTGGCCGTCCTGCGGGAAGCGACCCCGCTGCGGGTCCGCCTCGACGGCCACGACCGCGTCCTGTGGCTGCTCTTCGCGGGCAACGGCCGCTACCTGCCGGACGGCCTCGCTCCCACACACCGGCCCCTGCTGGACGAGGGGCTGCTCGACGTCCGTACGGTCGACGCGGAGGCGCCGCTGGCCCGTACCCGGCTCGCCGTCTCGGCGCTGGCCGGCGCGCTGCGGCGCTCGCGGGTGTACCGGGCCGAGCGTGTGGAGCGGCTGCGGGTCGGCGGGCTGGACGACGCGGCCGGCCTGGCGTACGACGGCGAACACGCGTCCGCGCCGGACACCCTGCTCCTCGACAAGCTCCAGGGCGCGCTGACGGTCTACAGCCCGGCCGCGCCCGAGGACGAGATCACCCAGCTCGCCCGGACGGCGTCACTGGCGGCGGCGAGGCGCCGCCCCGCGTGACGGTGCGCCCGCGCACACCCCTTGCGTCCGTAGCGCGCCGTTCACTTCAATGCGGCCTATGGCAGGCCGCGGAACGACCCAGCAGCGGGACGAAGAACCCTCCGGCGGCGGGCTGCCGCCGACCGCGTGGGCCGTGCTCGGCCTGCTCTCCTTCCCCGGGGAGCGCACCGGCTACGAACTGAAGAAGTGGGCCGACGCCTCCCTGCGCTTCTTCTACTGGTCGCCCGCCATCAGCCAGATCTACGCCGAGCTGCGCCGCCTCGAAGCGCTCGGTTACGCCACGTCGCGGCGCTCGGGGCCCGAGGAGCCGCGCGCGAAGCGGTCGTACGCGATCACCGAGGAGGGCCGCGCCGCGCTGGCGTCCTGGGCGGGGAGCGGGCAGGACGCCGGCCCGCCCGTCCTGAAGCATCCCCTGCTGCTGCGGGTCTGGCTCGGCCACCTGACGGCGCCCGGACATCTGCGCGAGTTGGTGGCTGAGCACATCGCGCGCACACGGGGCGAGCTGAAGGAGGTCCGGGACGCGCTCGCGCGGGCGGGCGAGGCGCGTGAGGCCTGGTCGCATCCAGAGGTCGCGCTGCGCTGGAGCGAGCGGCGCCTGGAGTCGGAGGTGGAGCTGGCCGAGGCGATGCTCGACGACCTGGAGCGGCTGGGGCGGACGGGGCCGCAGCCGCCAGGTCAACGCGTGGCGGACTCACCCACCTCAAGTCCGCCCGGTCAACCCTTGGCGGACTCGCCCACCTGAGGGTGACGCGGCTCGCGGCGGCGGCCCCTTCGCCGGTAGGACGGGCGGGGTCAGCCGTCCCCTCCGCAGGGAGCAGCGCGCCCATGAGTACCCGTGCCGTCCTTGTCGCCGCCCTCGTCACCGGGCTCGTCCTCGGCATCGTGGGAACCAGAGCGGAAGGTTCCGTTCACCCCCGTCCGGCCGGTTCCTCCGTCGAGGCGGGCCGTTAGGCTGCGACATTGCCGCGTGGTTCTCCGTCCTCGCCGCGCGGCCGCCGAGCCGCCGTCGACGGAAGCGAGTAGGCCTTGAACTTCCTCACCATCGGTCATCGCGGGGTCATGGGCGTCGAGCCCGAGAACACCCTCCGTTCCTTCATCGCCGCGCAAGCCGCCGGCCTCGATCTCATCGAGCTAGATCTGCATCTGAGCAAGGACGGCGCCCTCGTCGTCATGCACGACGCCGACGTGGCCCGTACGACCGACGGCAAGGGGCCCATCGCCGAGAAGACCCTCGCCGAGCTACGGGAGCTGGACGCGGGCCGCGGCGAGCGCGTCCCCGTCTTCGAAGAGGTCCTGGACGCCGTGCGCGCACCGCTCCAGGCCGAGATCAAGGACGTGGCGGCCGCGCGCGCCCTCGCCGAGGTGATGCACCGCCGGGATCTGGTCTCGCGGGTGGAGGTGATCTCCTTCCACGACGAGGCGGTCGCGGAGATCGCCCGCCTGGTGCCGGGCGTGCGCACCGCGCTCGTCGCCAGCCGCTACGGCACCGACGTCGTGGAGCGCGCGACGGCGGTCGGCGCCACCACGCTCGTCCTCAACATCCGGCGCCTCACGCTGGAGATCGTCGAGCACGCCAGGAAGGCCGGCCTGCGGATCATCGGCTGGGTCGTGAACACACAGGACGATCTGCGGCTGGTGCGCGCGCTCCAGCTGGACGGGGCGACGACGGACTACCCGGAGATCAAGCGGACGGGCCGCTTCACGGCCTGACGGCCGGCCGCCGTGACGTTCACGGCCGCAGCTCCTTGACGAGGAGTTCGAACTCCAGGTCCGCGCGCTGCGGGATGCCGAAGCGCTCGTCGCCGTACGGGAAGGGCGTCATCTTTCCCGTACGGCGGTAGCCGCGCCGCTCGTACCAGGCGATGAGGTCCTCGCGTACGGAGATCACGGTCATGTGCATCTCGCGGGCGCCCCACTCCTCACGGGCGACGCGCTCCGCCTCGGCGATGATCACCTTGCCGAGGCCTGCTCCCTGCTCGGCGGGGCTCACCGCGAACATCCCGAAGTAGGCGTGCTCCCCGCGGTGTTCGAGCTGGCAGCAGGCGACGAGCGCGCCGTCCCGCTCCACGGCCAGCAGCCGGCTCGCCGGTGACTCGATGACCTCGACGACCCCCCGCGGGTCGGTGCGCCGCCCTTCCAGGATGTCGGCCTCGGTGGTCCATCCGGCGCGGCTCGCGTCCCCGCGGTAGGCCGACTCGATGAGCGCGACGAGCGCGTCGACGTCGGCGGGGCCCGCGTCGCGGAAGGTGACGTCACCGGTGAGGGGGCGCGGGGCGGTGTCCATCGAGAGGTTTCTCCGATCTGGGGCGGATCTGGGCGCGGCTTGCGGCTCCGCCGAGCCTAACGCGGCGCCACGGGTCGGCCGCATGGCGCGGGTGACGCTAGGGTGCGGCCGCATGGTTCATGTACTGAGCAGCAGGACCCTCCTCCACCCCACCGATCCGGAGCGTTCCCGCGCGTTCTACGGCGAGGCGCTGGGCCTCGCCGTCTACCGCGAGTTCGGCACCGGCCCCGAGCGCGGCACCGTCTACTTCCTCGGCGGCGGCTTCCTCGAACTCTCCGGCCGCTCCGACACCCCGCCCTCGCCCGAGCTCCATCTGTGGCTCCAGGTGCCGGACGTCCACGCGGCGTGCGACGAGCTCACCGAGCGCGGCGTCGAGGTGGTCCGGCCACCGGTCAAGGAGCCGTGGGGTCTGATCGAGATGTGGATCGCGGACCCGGACGGCCTGCGGATCGTCCTCGTGGAGGTCCCGGAGGACCACCCCATCCGCTACCGGCCGGGGATCTGACCCCGGGCTCGGAGCCACCCAAGCGCATGTGAAGCACGTCACACGATAAATCCATTCGGGATGCAGGGGTACAAGGCCACGGGTACGGTCCGCAGAAGATCCAGAAGGATCCCCTGTCGGCCCCGGCGGCGGCCCCGGCAGTCCATAACGGTGACCGTGACACAGCACTGAAGACGATCTCCCAGAGTCTTGGAGTGACATCACATGGCAGCTCCCCGGATCCTCATCGTCGGCGGCGGTTTCGCCGGCATGGAGTGCGCTCACAAGCTGGAGAAGAAACTCGCGCCCCACGAGGCGGAGCTGCGGCTGATCAGTCCGACGGACCACCAGCTCTACCTGCCGCTCCTGCCGCACGTCGCCGCCGGCGTGCTCACCCCGCAGGCGGTCGCGGTGCCCCTGCGCCGGATGCTGCGCCGCACGGCGATCGTGCCGGGCGGCGCCATCGGGATCGACCCGGAGGCGAAGGCCGTGATCGTGCGGAAGATCAACGGCGAGGAGGTCGTGGAGCGCTACGACTACCTCGTCCTGACGCCCGGCAGTGTCACCCGGCAGTTCGACATCCCCGGCGTCGACAAGTACGCGGTGGGCGTCAAGACGCTCGCCGAGGCCGCCTGGATCCGCGACCACGTGATCTCCCAGCTGGACCTGGCCGCGGCCAGCTCGCACCGCGAGGAGCGCGAGCAGCGCCTCCAGTTCGTCGTGGTCGGCGGCGGGTACGCGGGTGTGGAGACGGCCGCCTATCTGCAACGCCTGACGTGCGCCGCCGTCAAGCGCTACCCGGGCCTGGACGTGTCGCAGATCAAGTGGCACCTCGTGGACATCGCGCCGAAGCTGATGCCGGAGCTGGGTGAACGGCTCGGCGAGAAGGCGATGGCGATCATGCAGCGCCGGGGTGTGAACGTCTCCCTCGGGGTGTCCGTGGCCAAGGCCACCGAGGACACCGTCACGCTCACCGACGACCGGGTCCTGCCCTGCCGGACGCTGATCTGGACCGCGGGGGTCGCCCCCAGCCCGCTCATCGCGACGCTCGGCGCCGAGACCAACAAGGGCCGCCTGGTGGTCAGGCCGGACCTGACGGTGCCGGGTCTGGACGGTGTCTTCGCGCTCGGCGATGCGGCGGCCGTGCCGGACGTCGTCAAGGGCGGCGACGCCATCTGCCCGCCGACCGCGCAGCACGCCATGCGCCAGGGCTGGGCGGCGGCGAAGAACGTCCTCTCGGCCCTGCGCGGCCTGCCGCTCTCCGACTACCGGCACAAGGACATGGGCCTGGTCGTGGACCTCGGCGGCATCCAGGCCGTGTCGAAGCCGCTGGGCGTGCAGCTGACGGGCCTGCCCGCACAGACGGTGGCGCGCGGCTACCACCTTGGCGCACTGCGCACCCTGACCGCCCGCTTCCGCACGGCCGCCAACTGGGGCCTGAACGCCGTCGCGGGCAACGACTACGTCCGCACCGGCTTCCAGGCCCAGCGTCCCGCCACCCTCAAGGACTTCGAGATGACGGACGCGTACCTGTCCCGAGAGGAAATCGGCAAGCGGGTCGCGTCAGCGGGGCTCTGACCGCCCGCCAAGTCCGCTCTCTCAGCCCTGCTGCGGGCCGCTGGACCGGGTCGCCCCCGCGGCGATGAGGACATCGGCCGTCTCGGGATGGGAGAAGTCGGTCGCCCACCTCAGGGGGGACCAGCCTGTGCCGTGATCTTCCCGAAGGTTCGGGTCGGCGCCCTACATGTCGCTCGCGGTGGTCACGCTTTCGGTGCGCGCGGGGGCCGGGCCGGGGGCGAGCCAGGTGACCGCCGTCGTCACTGCGAGATTGGCGGTGAGTGCGATGATGCCGCCGTTGATCCCGTGGTACGGGTCGTTGTCCGTGCTCCACAGCCCGAGCACCACCGCGAGGCCGACGAGCATCCCCGTGACGGCGGCGCGTGCCGTCAACCGGCGCCAGAACAGGGCGAGGAGCACGACGGGCACCAGTTGCGCCAGCCCTTCGTACGACAGGACGGACAGCTCCACCAGGGTGTTGGGGTGGAAGAGGCTGCCCGCGAGCGCCACGAGCCCGGCGAGGACGCACACCGCCTGGGAGAGCCGTTTGGTCCGGATGTCGCGCGCCTCGGCGGGGGCGCCGGAGGCACGGCGAGCGCCGCGTGGGTCGGCGCCGTTCCCGCCGCCGAGGATCGTGCGTCCCCAGAGCGTGCCGATGGACAGCATGAAGACGCTCATCGGCACGATGGCCGACAGGGCGCCCGCGACGCCGATGACGGCGACGACGGGTGCGGGCAGCGAGTCCGTGACGAGGCTGAACAGCGCCAGGTCCGGGTTGCCGAGGGGCGGCATCACGAAGAGCGCGGTGGCGCCGACGACCATCGGTACGAACAGCAGCAGCTGATACCAGGGCAGCAGCAGGGCGTTGCGGCGCAGGGCGTTGGGGTTCTTGGCGCTGAGGTAGCCGGCGACGGTCGTGGGGAAGATGGTGATGGTTACGGCGTTGAGGACGACCGTGCTGAGGAACCACACCGAGTCGCGCCCGCCGGACGCGTGCCCGGGGAAGGTCAGCCACTCGGGTTTCTCGGTCACCATGCGCTGCATGAAGTCGCCGAGGCCGCCGAGGTAGTGCATGGGGATGTACACGGCGAGGAAGACGACGGCGAGGATCACCAGGACATCCTTGAAGGCACTCACCCAGGCCGAACCCCGCAGCCCGGACACGAGGATGAACACCTCCGCGACGACGAAGGAGATGACGGCGGCCACCTTCAGGTCGACGCCGCCGTACGTCATGGCGTTCACGACGACGCCCATGCCCTGGATCTGCACCTGGATGTAAGGAACGATGAAGACGGTCGCGACGACCGCCACGAGGATTCCCACCGGCCGTGACCTGAAGCGGAATTCCGCGATGTCGGCGATCGAGATGAGGCCGTGCCGGGAGGCGTACGTCCACAGGGCGGGGCCCACGACGTAGGCGACGGCGAAGCCGACGGTCAGATACGCGACGAGGTAGAGGATCGGCGCGCCGAAGGAGTACGACCAGCCGGCCGTGCCGAGGAACGAGAAGCTGGTGTACGTCTCGCCCGCCATCAGCAGCCAGATGAACAGCACGCCGAGGCCGCGGCTGGACACGGACCACTCGGCGAGCCCCTTGGACCGGCCGCGCGCGCTGAGCACACCGATGGCGATGGTGGCGACCATGGCGAGTGCGAAGACGGTGGTCGCGATCGCTGCGGATCCGTTCATCGGCCGCCTCCCGTGGGCCGGTCGGGGTCATCGTCGTCCGCGGGGATCGGCTCGACGGCGTTCAGCCGGTACGCCGGGTCCAGGCGGGCCACGAGCCAGATGACGAGAGGGCTGACGATCGTCGCGGCGATGACCCAGGCGAGGAGGAAGGGGACGCCGAGGACGCGTGGCTCGATGCGGTTGGCGACGAGCGGCGCGACGCCGTAGAGCACGACGGGCACGAGCAGCAGCCACAGGGAGGGCCGGGCGACGCCTCGCAGGGTCGGCAGGCCGTCCAGCGGGTCCGGTGCGTTTACTGGGTCCTGTGGGACCGGTGGGGGCGCTTCGGGGGGCTCCGGGCGGGACGGCATGGTGCTCCTTGGCGGTCGTGCGGGGAGGGACTGGGCTGGTGCGGGGGCGTGCGGAAGTGGTCACACGGTCGTGGAGGGGGGTGTGTCAGACCGTGGGGTCGTACCTCCCGTCGACCGCGGTCCAGCCGCCGTCGACGGTCAGGACGCTGCCGGTGACGTAGGTGGCCGCGTCCGACAGGAGGTAGACGACGGCCCCGGCGATCTCCTCGGGTCGCGCCCAGCGCTTGAGCGCGGAAGCCTCGGCGTACGCCTGGAACCACTCCGGGTCGGCGGCGATCTGATCGGTCAGCGGCGTACGGACGACGCCGGGCGCGATGGCGTTGAAGCGCACCCCCCGTGGGCCCCACTCGGCGGCGGCGGTGCGCAGGAGCTGGATGAGCCCGGCCTTCGAGGCGGCGTAGGCGCCCTGCCCCGGCTCGACCTGGAAGGCCCGCATGGAGGCGAACCCGACGACACTGCCGCGCCCGCGCTCGGCCATGCCGGGGGCGACGGCCTGGATGAGCGTGAGGTAGGCCCGCAGATTGAGCCCGATGACCCGGTCGAACTCCTGGAGGCTGTAATCGGCGATGCGCTTGCGGACGTTGACCCCCACGGTGACGACCAGCCCGTCCAGTGCCCCCCACGCGGCGACGGCGTCCCACACGGCTTCGGGGTCCAGCACGTCGAGAGGGTGGGGGGTGGCGGTGCCGGGGGTGGTCGCGGGGGTGGCGGTGCCGGGGGCGGTGGTGTCGGGGGTGGCTTCGGGAGTGGTGTTGCCCGGGGCGGCTGCGGGGCCGGCACACCGGGTCTGGGGCTCGGGCCCTGCCGTGGCCAGCCGGGCCGTCTCGGTGGCGCCCGCCTCGTCGCGGTCCGCCACGATGACGTCCGCGCCCTGGGCGGTCAGGGCGCGCACCACCTCGCGGCCGATGCCGCCCGCGCCACCGACGACCGCGATGCGGCGCCCGTCCAGCCGGAACAGATTCGCGTACTCCATAGCCCTCGTCATCTCTCTGCCTCTCTCCCTCGCGGGCTGTCGTCATTCGGGCGCCGGCCCTCCGTGGGGTGCCGCCTCTCCCTGGGGTGCTGCCCCTCCAGAGGGTGCCGTCAGCCGAGCGTGCCGTCCCTCCAGGTAGGCGCCACCGGGAAGGCAGACCACCGGGGAAGGCGGGCCACCCGGCAGCACGGGCCACCAGGGAACGTCGGCCACCCGGGAACACCAGCCACCCGGCAGCACGCACCACCCAGGAACGCGGACCCCCGCCAAGACGAGCCACCTTGCTCAAGGGCGGACGACCGCCATCCGCGTCACCGTCAGTTCCTCGATCGCGAAGCGTGGGCCCTCGCGGCCGATGCCCGAGTTCTTGACGCCGCCGTAGGGGGCGATGTCGCTGCGGTAGCCCGGGACCTCGTTGATCACGACGCCGCCCGCCTCCAGTTCCTCCACCGCGCGGAAGGCGGCGCCCAGGTCACGGGTGAAGACCGCCGCGTGCAGTCCATAGCGGCCGGCGTTGACGACGTCGTACGCCGTGTCCAGGTCCGGCACCGAGCGCAGGCAGACCACCGGGCCGAAGATCTCCTCCTCCCACGCGGGCTGACCGTCCGGCACGTCCGCGAGCAGCGTCGGGGTCAGGACGCGGCCCTCGCGGACGCCCCCGGCGACCACCCGGGCGCCCGCGTCACGCGCCCGGCCGAGCCAGGCGGCGACCCGCTCGGTGGCCGCCTCGTCGATGAGCGCGGAGACCCGCGTCGCCGGATCGCGGGGATCGCCGACGACCACCGTCCGCAGCCGTTCCTTGATCTTCTCCTCCAGGGCGTCGGCGACCGCCGCGACGGCGACGACTCGCTGGACGGAGATGCAGGCCTGCCCGGACGCGTAGTACCCGCCGCGCACCACCGCGTCCGCTGCGGCGTCGAGATCGGCGTCGGCGGCCACGACGAGCGCGGCGTTGGAGCCCAGCTCCAGGACGACCTTGCGGGGCGCGGCGTCGCGCGCGATGCGGTGGCCGACGGCCGCCGAACCGGTGAAGGAGACCGCGGCGACCTCGGGGTGCGTGGTGAGGGCGCGGCCCACCTCCGCGTCCCCGGTGACCAGTTGGACCGCCCCGACCGGCGCGCCCGCCGCGGCGAGACGCTCCCGGACGAGGTGGACGAGGCGCAGGGTGGCCAGCGGCGTCGCCGGCGCGGGCTTGATGATCACCGGGCAGGCCGCGGCGAGCGCCGGCGCGATCTTGTGGGAGGCCAGCAGTACGGGGTAGTTGAAGCCCGCGATGCCGACGACGACGCCGACGGGCCGCCGGGTCCAGAACCCGAAGAGCCCCTCGCCGGACGGCTGGATGTCCAGCGGCACGGTCTCGCCGTGCAGATGGGCCACCTCATCGGCGGCGGCCTGCCAGGTGGCGACGGTCCGCAGCATCTCGATGTCGCAGTCCACGCGCGGCTTGCCGGTCTCCAGGACCAGCAGATCCACGAGTTCGGGCAGCGCGTCCGTGAGTGCCGCCGCCACATCGCCGAGCACCTGGCGCCGCGTGTGGGCGGGCAGGGCGCCGACCGGCTTGCGCAGACCGGCCGCGTGCTCGACGGCCTGCCGGGCGAGCGTCTCGTCGCCGACGGGCGCCCGGGCGATCTCGCTGCCGTCGTACGGGAAGACGACGGCACGGTGGCCGGGCGCCGGGACCCACATGTCGCCGACCGGCAGCCCGTCAGGGGGGCGGGGGGCGTACGCAGGGGGCGGGTACGTCGTCACCGGGCGCCCCCGGTCAGGAAGGCGCGTGCCGCCGCCGCGTACACGTGTGCGTACTCGCCGATCTCGCGCACCTCGACGTACTCGTCCTTCTGGTGCGCGATCCATTTGCCGCCGGGGCCGTAGACGACCGTGGGCAGGCCCGCGTCACGGGTGAGGATCGTGCCGTCCGTGGTGCCGGGGACGGCTCCGAAGGGCGGCGCCTCGCCGTGGACGAGCCGGTGCCCTTCCACCAGGGCGCTCACCACCGGGTGGTCCTCGGGGATCTCGACGGCCGGCCGGTCGTCGACCACGGTCAGCGCGACGTCGACGCCGGCCTCGGCGGCCGCCGCGCGCGCCGACTCCCCTACGCGGGCGATGAGTTCGGCGTGGTCCGTGCCGGGGACGGTGCGCACGTCGACGCCGACGACGCCGTGCGCGGGGATGACGTTGAGCTGGTCGGGATCGCCGCCGAGCAGCACGGTCGGGGTGACGGTCACACGGCCCGCGTGCGGGTGTGTGCCGTAGCGCTCCTCGGCCCAGGTCTGGACGTCGGAGAGCGCCTGCACGACGCGGGCTCCCGCCACGATCGGGCTCCTGGCCTCCTGGGGCATCGCGCCGTGCGCCATCACGCCGTGCAGATCGAGCCGTAGCCGGATGCCGCCGCGGGCGGAGGTGCACACCTCGTACCCCTCGGGTTCGCACACGATGACGGCGTCGACGCTCCGGGCGAGCGCGGAGGCGGCGAACGCCTTGGCGCCGAGCATCAGCCCTTCCTCGTCGCACAGCACGCCCACGACGATCCGGCCGGGGAAGGGCCCGGCGAGCTGGAGGGCGCGTACGGCGTAGATCATCGCGGCGACGCCGGACTTCATGTCGGCGGCGCCGCGCCCCCAGAGCCTGCCGTCGCGGATCACCGCCCCGTACGGATCCACGCTCCAGTCGGCCGGATCACCCTCGGTGACCACATCGATGTGCCCCTCGAACATCAGGGTCGGCCCGTCGCCGCCCCCGCCCTCGACGACGGCCACGGTGTTGGGCCGCCCCGGGGCGACCTCCACGACGTCGTACGTCCATCCGAACGCGGCGAAGAGGCGTTGCACGAGGAGCGCGGCGGGCCGCTCGACCTCGGCGGCTCCGGCGGCGTTGACGGTGCGCAGCCGCACCAGGTCCTGGGTGAGGGCGACGGCCGCGTCGGTGTCGACGGCGGGGACGGTCGGGGGTGCGGTGGCCATGGAGAACCTCCAAGTCGTCCGGCTGACCGCGGACCGCGTGGTCGACCGTCGGCGCCCGGGAGGGGAAGGCACACGTCGAGCGGTCAGCTGGTCAGACCAGTTGAATTCCCGTACTCTGCCCCCACGTTCAGCCCGGGGTCAACCATCAGATCTTGGTCGGCTCGCACCGACCAGCCACCGTGGAGGGGCCATGGCCGCCGACGAGGATCTCTTCCGGCCCGTACCGCCCGTGCGCGCCTACCAGCGCGTGGCGGAGCAGATCGAGGAGCGCATCCTCAGCGGTGAACTCCCGCCGGGCGCGCGGCTTCCCGGGGAGCGTGAGCTCGTCCAGCGGTTCGGCGTCGGCCGCTCCACGGTCCGCGAGGCACTGCGCGTGCTCCAGTCGACGGGGCTGATCCGCTCCCGCCCCGGTGATCCGCTGGGCGCCGAGGTGCTCGGCGTCTCGCCCGACAACCTCAGCCAGGCGCTCGGCCGCCTCACCCGCTCCGGCGTCGCCTCGCTCGGCGAACTGGTGCAGTTCCGCATGGTGTTGGACGCCGAGAGCAATCGCCTCGCCGCGCGCCTGCACACCGATGAGGACCTCGTACGGATGCGGGAGCAGATCGCCCGCATGGAGGCGCTCGGCGCGGCACCCTCGGGGCTGCGCGCGTTCAGCGAGGCCGACGCGCTCTTCCACCGGGCGATAGCGGAGGCGAGCCGCAACGCCCTGCTCGGCCTCTGTGCCCGCGCCGTGCACGAGGCGGTCGTCGAGGTCATCGAGAAGAAGATCGCGGCGGTGGCGGACCCGGCGGCCTGGACGAGCCGTTCGATCGCCCACCACCGCGACGTCCTCGCCGCGATCGAGGCGGGCGACAGCGCACGCGCGGCCAGGCTGGGCCGCACGGCGCTGCACGAGTACTACGCGGACCAGGTGGAGCCGGAGACGAGGGAACTGCTGGCGGCCGCGGTGGCGGTGGCGGACGACTGAGGTCCGCGGTCCCGCGCGCGCGGCGCCAAGCGGCGCGACCCGATGCCCACATCATGGCTCAGCCGAACCACCGGAACCACCCGAACGCCCGAATGACCCGAACGCCCGAGCCACCCCAACGCCCGAACCACCCGAACGCCTGAACCGCCCGGCACGTCCCGGCCTCGCCTCAGCCCCGCCGCACCCCGAGCCGCCCCTCAAGCTGGGCCAGCAACTCACCGAGCAAGCCGCTGAGTTGGCCCTGCACATCCGTGTCGAGCACGGAGAGCACCACCGTCTCGTAGGCGAGCTGTTCCGGCAGGATCGCGTCGACCAGCTCACGCCCGGCGTCGGTGAGGCGGACGTGGGCGACCCGGCGGTCGCGGGCGTCGGCCCGGCGGTCGACCAGCTGCCGTTCCTGGAGCTGCTTGAGCCGCTTGGTGACCGCCGCTCCCGAGGAGAACGTCTCGCGGGCCAGCTCACCGGGCGTCAGCTCATGTCCTGTGCGGCGCAGCGCGCCCAGCAGGTCGAACTCGGCGCGGGTCAGACCGGCCCTGCGCAGCGGCGCGTCCTCGGCCTGCTGGAGGAGGGCCGCGCAGCGGTTGATGCGGCCGATCACCTCCATCGGCCCGGTGTCGATGTCGGGGCGCACGGCCTGCCACTGCCGTACCACCGCGGCCACGGTGTCCCCGCCGGGACCCGTCACCGGACCGTTCTCTGCTCTCATGCTCGTGCGCCCTCCCAGGCGTCGGCGGCCCTTTCGCCGGGCCGCGTCCCCTGACCGCTCCGACCGCTCTGACGACGGACTGTCGCCGCGAGCGTACGGTGTCCGGCGCGCTCGGCCGCGATCACCCGCTGTTCGGGCAGGGCGCGCTGCCACCATTCCCCGGCGGCCGCGTCGGCTGCGGCGCGCAGGTCGACGAGGGCCGCGGTGAGCCGGCGCCGGGCGGGTTCGACCGCGCCGCCCGTTCCCGCGAGGCCGGCCTCGGCCCGCTCCCGCGCCTGCTCCACGGCCGCCACGGCCTCCTCGATCCGGTCGGCGGCGCGCCGGTTGGTGACGAGGACGGCGGCCGCGACGCCGAGCACGGCGCCGACGAGGGTGTCCACGACACGGTCGAGGATCAGCTCACCGGGCTGCTGGAATCGCGCGAACTCCGTCACGAGCAGCGCCATCGGGGTCACGCACACGCTGCCCAGCCAGTAGTTCCGGCTGATCAGGGCCTCGGCGCCGAAGGCGAGGGCGAGGCAGCTGACGATGAGTTCCGCGTGGCCGAGGTGGGCGAACGGCGCGATGGCGGCGAAGGCGAGCACCCCGACGAGGTTGCCGACCACGCGCTGCACGCCCCGGTTCCAGGTGAGCGTGACGTTGGCCTGGTAGAGGGAGGCGGCGGTGACCAGGGCCCAGTAGGGGCGGCCGATGCCGAGCGCGAGCGATCCGTATCCGGCGAGCGCGCAGCCGAGCGCGGTGCGCAGCGCGATGGGCAGCAGCGGGGAGCCGGGCGTGAGTCGGCGCCACAGCGCCCCCTTGACGTCCGCCCCGGCGAGCTCGGCGGCGACGCCGATGAGTTCGTCGCGCTCGCCGGGGCGTACGTCGCTGGGGCGCGGGACGGCGCCCGTGCCGCGCAACCCGGCCGCCCAGGAGCGCAGGGCGGCGGGGTCGGCGGTGGCGGGGTGGGCGAGGGCCTCTTCGGCGCGGACGACGAGGCGGGCCAGGGCGCGCCGGGCCTCGGCGCGCCGGGCCCCGGTGGCGAGCAGCGACTGCCAGGCGGCGTGCACGGCACCGGCCGCGGCGGCGCGGACCCGCTCGACGGCGGGCCCGGAGTCCGCGCCCTCGGCGACCTCGGCGTACGCGGCGGCGGCGCGCAGGGCGCGGGCGGTGGCCCGGCGCTCGGGGCCGTGCGGGCGCACCAGGGCGGGCGCCATGCCGACCAGCCAGGCCACGGCTCCCCCGGCGAGCGTGAGCGCGAGGTGGCCCGGCACCTGCCCGAGGCTCTGCGGGGCGAAGAGCGTGGCCGAGCTGATGAAGGTGAAGATCAGGTGTCCGGGCGGCCCGATGCGGGTCGCGTCGCACAGCGTCTTCTGCGCGGCGGCGAGGACCGCGCCGACGGCGACGAGGACCGCGGCGGAGCCGGTCAGCGAGGCCGTGACGAGGGCGACGGCCACCCCGGCGGACATCCCGGCGACGACCCAGGCCAGGGCGCGCGCCCTGGCGGCGTACGGAAGGTGGTGGGCGTACAGGGCGCAGAACGAACCGGCCATCGTGTACATCACGAGGTCGAGCCGTCCGAGGGCGAGCAGGATCAGGTTCGGCAGCGCGTTGGCGACGACCACGCTGCACGCGGGCTTGAACCAGATGTCGGACGGCTTGCCCGGGCGCAGCACGCCGGCAAGCGGAAGCCTGCGGACGCGGGCGGGGCGCGGGGTGGGACCGGAAGCGGGGTGCGGGGATGGCGGAGTACTGCTCATACCTAAAACATTAGCAAGTGTTTTACCTGGAAACGATCCACCTTGGGGCCGCCGAGCCCCCCTGTGCTCCCCGTGCACCCCCGTGCGCTCGCGTACGGCCGCGCGGCCCCGGGCATCGACCCGACGACGACGCGACAAGGAGCCCGACAACATCTCGGCAGGGGGAGGTACGCGGTGCACGGACCGGCGCAAGCCGCCTGGCTGCTCGTCGCACTGTGCGCGGTGAGCGGTTCGTACTGTCTGCTGCGGATGCGCAGCCGGATCGAGGAGCAGCGCCGCACCGCGGGAGGCGAGGCGCTCATGGGCTTCGGGATGGCGGTGATGGCCGTGCCCGCGGCCACCGTCGCCCTGCCGCGCTGGGCCTGGCTGGGCTACGCCGCGGTGTTCGGGACGGCGACGCTGCACGCGCTGTGGGCGGCGCGCGCGAGCCGCCACCATCTCCACCACCTCGTCGGCGCGTTCGCGATGGTCTACATGTCGGCGGCGATGATCACGACGCCGGGCGCGCACGCGGGTCACGGGGGCGCGGGCCTGCCCCCGCTGACCGGCGCCCTCCTGCTCTACTTCGCCGGATACGTCCTGTGGTCCGGCGCCCGGCTCGCTCCCTCGGGGCCGCTCGCGGCGGGCCGGGGCGGCGGCTCGGCGGTCCTCGGCTGGGGGGACCGGCCCGAGCTGGCGCTGGCGTGCAGGCTGTCGATGGGCATCGGCATGCTGGCCATGCTGCTGACGCTCTAGGGCCTGTCTGACAATTCCCGCCTGCCTCGCGACGCCATGCACGCACTCTCGCCGCACCGGGCGCAGAGCCAAGTACATCCAGTACGAGGCCCTACGCCCGGCACGCCGAGAGCACGCACCTGACGCCGCGAGGCCGCCCTCCGGGCGACGACGCGAATTGTCAGACAGGCCCTAGCCGCGGCGCCGCCCGGAGCGTGCCCGCAGTTGCCCTGCCTGGGCTTTTAGGGCATGCCCGAAAAGGATGGCCCCGGACGTCGGCGTCGGACAGTCTGGCCGGACCGCCGGACCTGACGGAGCGAATCTGACCCGCCCGTCTATTGGCGCACGTCTGTAGTCACACATCTGTAGTCACACGTCTGTAGTCACACGTCTGTAGTCGACATCTCAGGGGGAACCGACGTCATGCGCATTCGGTTGAAGATCGGCAGTGCCGCGGTGGCCGTGGGCGCCGTCGTGGCGCTCGTAAGCTCGTCGAACAGCGTCCCGGCGGCCGAGGTGGAACTGGACCGGGTGCAGCCGGTGGCGGGGACATGCCCGTACAGCGGGAGCCACCCGGAACTGACCCGCAGTGACAGCTACTCGTCCGCCGTCAAGCACGCCCAGTGCCTGTGGAACACGCAGAACGACCTGCACGGCGGCCGGAAGCTGATCAACCAGGACGGGTACTTCGGTTCGGACACCTATTCAGCCATGCGTCGTATCCAGAGTGCGTGCGGGATCACGGTGGACGGGATCGTGGGCCCTGACACCTGGAAGTGCCTGCACCCGGATCAGTCCCCGAACCCGAAGTACAAGGCAGGGGTGTGGCCCGTCGACTAGCCGATGCCGTCGAGCGGCGCGGACGTGCGTCAGCCCCGACGGGAGTCTCGTCGGGGCCGCTGTGTACGGAATTGCTCGCCGCCCAGGACATCACCTGCCCGGCACGGCCTCAGTGGGCGATCAGCGCGGCCAGTACGGTGAGGTTGTCGATCTGCCAGTCCGCCGCCTCGGCCACGGCCGGGTCGTCCGCCCACAGGTGTCCCCACGGGCCGCGGCGGATGTGCGCGGTCCGCAGCCCGGCCTGCTTCGCGGGGAAGACATCGTGCGCGGGATGGTCGCCGACGTAGAGCGTCTCGCGGGGCCCGGCCTGGGCTACTTCGAGCACGCGCGCGAAGAAGGCGGGGTCCGGCTTCGCCACGCCCCAGTCACCCGCGGTGACCACCAGGTCGGCGGGCAGGTCGAGGTCGCGCAGGAGTTCGGCGGCGCGCGAGGACTCGTTGCCGGCGATGATGACGCGGACCCCGAGCTTGTGGAGGCCGCCGAGGGCGGGCCGTACGTCGGGATAGAGATCGGCCTCGCCGAGGTGCTCGCCCCGTCCCGCCGCCTCGCGCGCGTGATGGGCCGAGGCGATGTCCATGTCCGGGCTGATCAGGCGCAGAGCGTCGAGGCCGTCCCCGCCCTGCGCCACGACGGCGCCGACGAGCGCGGAGACGGTGTGCCGCGGCACCTGCAGCCAGTCCGCCCAAGAGGCCCAGTAACGGTCGTCTTTGGTGAGGGTCTCCCCCACGTCGAACACGATGGTCTCGATCATCGTCCGACACTACGGCGTCCCGCCTTCCGCACGCGGGCGCCACTCGGCGGGCGGCGCGGAGCGAACCGATCAAGCCCTCTTTCGTACGCGCCTTTCGTACGCGCCTTTCGTGCGCGCCTTTCGTGCGCGCCTTTCGCACCCGACGTCCCGCGCCCGCCGTGGCGTCCGTCACTTGAGGAGGCAGCCCATACCCTTGGCAGCCGGGCCCTCATAGGCTGGGCGGCATGATGGTCCCCGTCGCGCTGTTGCTGCTGGGCGCCCTGACCGCAGTCCTCGCCCCGCGGATGCTCGCGCGGGCCGACTGGCCGGAGCGCGAACCCGTGGTCGCGCTATGGGCCTGGCAGTGCGTGGTGGCGGGTGTCCTGCTCTGCTGCGCGCTCTCGATGACGCTGAGCGCGGCCGCCGCGTGGCAGGCCGTGCGGGGCCACCTCTTCGCGCCGGCCCCGCACGCCGTGGTCGAGGCGTACGCCCTCCAGGCACCGGGGCCCTGGGCCGCGGCCACGGCCGTGACGCTGGCCTGCGGCGGCGTGTGGACCGCGGCGATGCTGACGCGGGAGATCGCGCTGGCCCGGATCCGCAGGTCCGGCCGCCGGGCCGAACTCCTCGTGCGCGCCCCCCTGTTGCCCGGCGAGGAGCCGGGCGCCGACCGCCTCGTCGTCCTGGAGGGCGAGCGCCCGGATGCCTGGTGGCTGCCGGGCCAGGCGCCCCAACTGGTCATCACCACGGCCGCGTTGCGTCGCCTCAAGGGACGCCAGCTCGACGCCGTGCTCGCCCACGAGCAGGGGCACGCGCAGGCGCGGCACGACTGGCTGCTGCACTGCTCGGGCGCGCTGGCCGCAGGGTTTCCGCAGGTCCGGGTCTTCGCGGCGTTCCGCGACGAGATGCACCGCCTGGTGGAGCTGGCCGCCGACGACGTGGCCTCGCGCCGCTTCGGCCGGCTGACCATCGCGCTCGCCCTGGTCGAACTGAACGAGGACCGCGGCGTCTTCGGCCCCTGCCCGACGCCGCAGGCGCACGTCCCGCAGCGCGTCAAGCGGCTGCTCTCCGCCCGCCCGCGCCTCACCGCGGGCCGCAGACTCCGCCTGACGGCGACCGCGGCGCTGGTGCCGGTGATCCCCGTTCTGGTCACGTTCGTACCGGGCCTGCGCGCCCTGGGCTAGGGCCTGTCTGACAATTCCCGCCTGTCTCGCGACGCCATGCACGCACTCTCGCCGCACCGGGCGCAGAGCCAAGTACATCCAGTACGAGGCCCTACGCCCGGCACGCCGAGAGCACGCACCTGACGCCGCGAGGCCGCCCTCCGGGCGACGACGGGAACTGTCAGACAGGCCCTAGGTCCGTTTCCTGCGTGGCGGCGCTGTTCCGCGGCGACGGCGAGGCGCCGCGCCGCGTGCCCCGGGATGGCCTTCCGCCCACTCCGTCGGCGAGGATCGCTGCATGTACCCCGCACCACTGGACTCCCCGACCCGACCGGCCGCCCACCGGGCGGCGCTCGCCGCCGTGCTGTTCGGCGTCCCCTCCGTGCTGCTGCTCCTCCTGGTGGAGTTCGAGTGGGGCCCGCTGATCTCGCTGGACGAGGACATCTCGCGGACCACGCACCGCTGGGCGGTGGCCGACCCGGGCGTCACCCGGGCGAGCCGCATCCTCACCGACTGGGTGTGGGACCCGTGGACGATGCGCGCGCTGTGCGCGGTGGTGGTGATCTGGCTCGCCGTGCGCGGCGCCCGGTGGCTCGCGCTGTGGCTCGCGGGGACCTGCCTGGTGGCATCCGCGGTGCAGCAGTCGCTGAAGGCCGCGGTGGACCGTCCCCGCCCGGTGTGGCCGGACCCGGTGGACTCCGCGCACTACGCGGCGTTCCCCTCGGGCCACGCGATGACGGCGGCGGTCGTCTGCGGCCTGCTCCTGTGGCTGATGCGGCTGCACGGCGCGGGCCGGGCACCGTGGCGGGCGGCCGTGGCCCTCGCGGTGCTGTCCGTGGCAGGCGTGGGCCTGACCCGCGTCTGGCTCGGCGTCCACTGGCCCACGGACGTCCTCGGCGGCTGGCTGCTCGGCGCGCTGACGGTGGCCCTGGCCGTCGTGACGTACACCCGCGGCCCCGGAAGCCGTACGGATCCACGGATCACGTGACACTGACGAACGCGGCGCGGCCCCGACGCCGCGGTGGGGCCGTGGCAGGCCTCGGCCCCACCCACGTCCGGCCCGGCATGCACTGGCCCACGGACATCCTCGATGGCTGACTGCTCGGCGCGCTGACAGTAGCGCCGGCCGTCGCGACATACGCCTTCGGACTCAGCACGGGCCCGGCGCCGTGGCGGGGCGACCGCGCAGAAGTCGGCCGACCCGCGCGGCGCCCACTGGCCCACAGGCATCCCCGGCAGCCGCCTGCACGACACGCCGACAGTGGCGCCGGCCGTCACGACACACACGCACGGACCCGGCAGCCATGCAGAGCGCCGGGCCCCTCGGGAATGCCGCCCGGCGGGGAGGCCGTCCCCATCAGGCCACCGCCGCGCTCCCGCCCCGAACCCCACTTGACCGCCCGTCGGCCGCTCCCGGAGGATCCTGCCCATGACGATCAAGGGCGTGCTCTTCGATTTCTCCGGGACGCTGTTCCGCGTCGAACCCACCGAGGCCTGGCTGCGCGCCGTGCTCGACGACCTCGAAGTCCCGCTCGGCGAGGGGGAGTCGGCGCGGACCGCCGCCGCCCTGGAGCGGGCGGGAGCGCTGCCCGGCGGGGCCGCGCCGGTGGCGGTGCCCGCGCACCTCGCCGAGCTGTGGGCGGTCCGCGACCAGTCCGCCGAGCTGCACCGCGCCGCGTTCACGGGCCTTGCCCGCGAGGTGCCCCTGCCCGACCCACGGCTGTACGACGCGCTGTACTCGCGGCACATGGCCCCGCAGGCGTGGCGCCCCTACGACGACGCGGCGGACGTCCTCGCGGGGCTGCGCGAGCGGGGCGTCAAGGTCGGCGTGGTCAGCAACATCGGGTGGGACCTGCGGCCCGTCTTCCGTTCCCATGGCCTCGACCCGTACGTCGACACGTACGCCCTGTCCTACGAACACGGCATCCAGAAGCCCGACCCGCGCCTGTTCGCGCTGGCCCTTGAGGCGCTCGGGACCGATCCCCGCGACGCCCTGATGGTCGGCGACGACCGGCGGGCCGACGGCGGCGCGGCCGGCCTGGGCTGCGCGGTGCACTTCGTCGACCATCTGCCGGCCGACCGGCGCCCGGACGCGCTGCGGCCGGTGCTCGGCCTCGTCGGTTGAGCCGTGGGGCGCCCGAACCACCTGTGAGCAGGCAACACTCCCCCGCGGTGTTGCCTGCCCCAGGCCGGCCCGGCCCGTGCGGGACCCATGAAGGCCCTCTCACGCGACCAGCTGAGTATATTGGCTCAGAGCCAGTCAACGCAGGAGTTACAGAATGTCCCCGCGTAGCCCATCGGTCAATGAAGAGCTGCGCAGGCGTTCCCGCGAGCGGCTGCTGCAAGCCACGGTGGAACTGGTGGCCGAGCGCGGCTACGAGGCCACGACCCTCGGCGACATCGCCGACCGGGCGGGCGCGGCCCGCGGCCTGGTCTCGTACTACTTCCCCGGCAAGCGCCAGCTGCTCCAGTCGGCCGTGCACCGGCTGATGCACCGCACCCTGGCGGCCGCCCTGGAGCGGGAGCCGAGCCCCGCCGGCGGTGTGGACGGTGCGGAGCGCCTGGCGCGGGCCATCGACGCGATCCTGGGCCTCGCCCGCGACGAGCCGCTGCTCATGCGCACGCACATGGCGGGCATCCTCCAGGCGGAGGGCTTCGTGCAGTGCCCGGAGCAGCAGCGCCTCGCCGAACTGCTGCGGGACACCGTGGCGCGGTACGGATCGGGCGACGTCGACACCGACTATCCGCTGCTGCGCGCGCTGCTGATGGGCGCGGTCTTCGCCCTGCTCATCCCGGGTGCGCCGATGCCGCAGGCGACCCTGCGGGCCGAGCTCTTCCAGCGGTACGAACTGGACTGGAAGCTGGGCGTCCCGCCCTGCGGCGCACCGCCCGAGAGGATGTCCGGCTGCCTGCCGGCGCGGCCTCCCGGACCGGAGTAGCGGGGCGGGCGCGGGAGGCGGGGCGGTGCGCCGCAGGCATGGCCGGAAAGCGACGGTGAGTCCGAGGGCCGAAGGACCGGCACGGGAGTCGTCTCGCATCCGTGCGCGCTGACCGTGCTCCCACGCTCCTGACAGCGGGCACCCCGAGTGCGATCCTGAAACCGTCCCGAGGTCGCCTCGCGGAGGGAGCACCATGGTGCTGCACGTCGCCGTCGTCGGTTCGGGTCCCAGTGGGGTGTACGCCGCGCAGTCCCTCGTCCAGCAGGACCGGGTGCCGGGAGTGCGGGTCGACGTGCTCGACCGGCTCCCGTGCCCGTACGGCCTCGTGCGGTACGGCGTCGCGCCGGACCACGAGAAGATCAAGTCCTTGCAGGGCAGCCTCCGCACCGTCCTGGAACACGACCGCGTGCGCTTCCTCGGCGGCGTCGAGATCGGCCCCGGCGGGCTGCCTCCCGGCCGGCTCCTCGGTCTGTACCACGCGGTGGTCTACTGCGTCGGCGCGGCGGCGGACCGCCGGCTCGGGGTGCCGGGCGAGGATCTGCCGGGCAGCCACTCGGCGACCGAGTTCGTCTCCTGGTACAGCGCGCATCCTGATGTGCTGACGGACGGTTTCGAACAGGACGGTTTCGTACGGGGCGTGGAGTCGGCCGTCGTCATCGGCGTGGGCAACGTCGCGGTGGACGTCGCCCGCATCCTGGCGCGCGGCGTCACCGAACTGCTGCCCACCGACATGCCGGACGCGGCGCTCGGCGTCCTCGCGGGGAGCCGGGTCCGCGAGGTGCACATGGTGGGGCGGCGCGGGCCCTCGCAGGCGCGGTTCACCACCAAGGAGCTGCGCGAGCTCGGCTCGCTCCCGGACACCGAAGTCCTCGTGGATCCGGCGGAGCTGGCACTGGACCCGGCGTACGCCGACCCGTCGGGGCTGCCCGCCGCGAACCGCCGCAACGTCGAGGTGCTGCGCGGCTGGGCCGAGCGTCCCGCGCGCGGTCTGCCCCGGCGGATCCACCTGCGGTTCTTCCTGCGTCCTGTCGCCCTGACGGCGGGCGCCACGGGCCGTGTCGCCGGGACGCGGTTCGAGCGCACGCTGCCGGACGGCCGGGGCGGGGTGACGGGTTCGGGGCGGTACGAGGACATCCCGGCGCAGCTGGTCCTGCGCTCGGTCGGCTACCGCGGGGTGCCGCTCGAAGGGCTGCCGTTCGACCCCGACCGCGGCACGGTGCCGCACGCGGTGGGGCGGGTGCTGCGCGACGGGGCGCCGTCCCCGGGTGAGTACGTGGCCGGGTGGATCAAGCGCGGCCCGACCGGTGTCATCGGCACCAACCGCCCGTGCGCCAAGGAGACGGTGCAGTCACTGCTCGACGACGCCCCCGAGCTCGTACGGAAGGACCTCGCGGAAGATCCTCTGGCCGGGCTGCGCGCGGCGGGGCTGCGGCCGGTGGAGTGGCCGGGCTGGCTGGCGATCGAGCGGGCGGAGGCGGAGCTCGGGCGTTCGCTCGGGCGGGGCGTGGTGAAGATCCCCGACTGGGCGGGGCTGCGGCGGGCGGCGCGGGGCGCGGAGCGCTAGCGCGGGGCGGCGCCTCGCCGGGCGAAGCCGCAGAGCGGACCGCGCGCCGGTCATAGGCCCCGCGAGGCGTCCCGCCCGGTGACCAGCAGCAGGCGCCCACCACGCCAGGCACAGGCACAGGCACAGGCACAGTCGCCGAACCGTCCCGGCAGACGAACCACAGCGGCAAGCCGCACGGCGCGGGGCCACCGGACCGCCCAACAGACCACGTCGCGGGGCCGCCCCCCGTCAGGCGTCGGTGCCGAGCCGTTCCGCCTGGTGGGTGGCGGCGGCGAGGACGCTGTCGAGGAGGCCGGGGAAGAGCGCGTCGAGGTCGTCGCGGCGCAGTGCGCTCAGCTTGGCCGTGCCGCGGTAGATCTGCCGGATCACCCCGCTCTCGCGCAGCACCCGGAAGTGGTGCGTGCTCGTCGACTTGGTGACGGGCAGTCCGAAGTGCGAACAGGAGAACTCGGCGCCTTCCTCCCGGGCGAGGTCCCGGACCACCCGCATCCGCATGGGGTCGGCGAGGGCGTGCAGCACCGCCTCCAGCCGGATGTCCGCCGGCTCGGGGTGGGCGAGCGTCCTGCCGCTCGCGGTGGCGGTCGTCATGACGGCTCCCCTCGTCCGGTGTTCCTGCGCGTGCCCCTGCCCAGTGCTCTCCCGCGCGCGCTCTCCGCCATTGTACGAGAACCACCGTAGTTTGACATTCAACGTACTACGAGGGCTACCGTACGAGGAGATACCAGCCGCGAGGAATGGAGTCCGCCGTGAGCGCGCTGTTCGAGCCGTACACCCTGCGATCGCTGACGATCCCGAACCGGGTCTGGATGCCCCCGATGTGCCAGTACTCGGCGCCGCCGGAGGGCCCCCAGGCGGGCGTCCCGCAGGACTGGCACTTCGCGCACTACGCCGCGCGCGCCGCCGGCGGCACGGGCCTGATCATCGTCGAGGCCACCGCCGTCAGCCCCGAAGGCCGCATCAGCCCCTATGACCTGGGCATCTGGAACGACACCCAGGTCGAGGCGTTCCGCCAGACGACGGCGTTCCTCAAGAGCCAGGGCACCGTCCCCGGCATCCAGATCGGGCACGCCGGGCGCAAGGCGTCGACCGACCGCCCCTGGAAGGGCGGCGCCCCGCTCGGCCCGGAGGAGCACGGCTGGCAGAGCGTCGCGCCCAGCCCCGTCGCCTTCGACGAGCGCCACCCCGTGCCGGCCGAGCTGTCCGTCGAGGGGATCCGCGAGATCGTGGGCCAGTTCGCCGACGCCGCGCGACGCGCGCTGGACGCCGGGTTCGAGGTCGCCGAGATCCACGGCGCGCACGGCTACCTGATCGGCGAGTTCCTCTCCCCGCACAGCAACAAGCGCACCGACGCGTACGGCGGTTCGCATGAGAACCGCACGCGCTTCGCCCTCGAAGTGGTCGACGCCATGCGTGCCGTCTGGCCCGAGGACAAGCCGCTGTTCTTCCGCATATCGGCCACCGACTGGCTGGAGGAGGCGGGCTGGACGGCCGACGACACCGTCCGCTTCGCCGCCGAGCTCAAGGAGCACGGCATCGACCTGCTCGACGTGTCCACGGGCGGCAACGCGGCAGGCGTCCGCATTCCCGTCGGCCCCGGCTACCAGGTGCCGTTCGCCGCGCGGGTGAAGGCCGAGACGGAGCTGCCGGTCGCGGCCGTCGGCCTGATCACCGAGGTGGAGCAGGCCGAGAAGATCGTCGCCAACGGCGAGGCGGACGCGGTCCTGTTGGGACGGGAGCTGCTGCGGGACCCCTCGTGGGCGCGGCGCGCGGCACGCGATCTTGGCGGCGAGGTGCATGTGCCGGAGCAGTACCACCGGTCCGTCTGAACCGCCCTCGCCGCCGGGGCCGGTGGGCAGGCCGCGTACTCCGCGCGCCTACCGGCCCCCGCACGACGTCTCGGCGAGGGCCTCGAACTCGTCGTCGGTGGGCTTGTACTGCTGCTCGTAGCCGGCGACGCGTTCGGTGATGCTGCGGAAGTACATCTGGAAGGTCAGCGTCCACCGGGTGTCGAGGAAGCGCTTCAGGGCGTCGTTCAGCTTGCGGCAGTCCTCCTTGTGGCCCTCGCGCAGGCCGATGCCGTAGAACTGCTGCTTCTTCACCGTGATGTTCCGTACGACCTTGACGTCGTCGGCGTACCGCGGGTCCTGCGCGAAGCCTTCCAGGATGATCTTGTCCGTCCAGACGGCCTCGAAGTTCCCCCTGATCAGCTCTCTGACGCAGGTCTTGTAGCTGTTGCGGCGTTCGACGTCCACATGGGGCCCCAGCGCGTCACGGACCGCCTTCTTCGCCTTCTTGTCCGTCTCGCTCTTGGGGTCGCCGGTGGAGCCGTGCACACTGCACACTCGCTTCCCGTCGACGTCCGCCAGTCGGTTGATCCCTCTCTCGTCCTCACGCACGAGCACGCCCTGATAGGTCTTCAAGTAGGGGGCGGTGAAGTCGATCTCCTTGTCGCGCGGCGCGGTGATGGAGTACGTGGCGACCACCAGGTCCATGCTGCGTTCGCGCAGGACCTTCTCGCGGTTGCGCGACTGCACGTCCCAGTCGGCCGCCCTGAAGCCGAGGTCGGTGCCGAGGAACTGCACCAACTGCGCCTCGAATCCCGCGAAGTCGTCGTCCTCCTCCCTGAGCGTGCTGAAGCCGGGCTGCCCCTTCTTCACCGCGATGTTCAGCGTCTCCTTGTCGAACAGCGAGGGGCGCCCGCCCCCGTCCGGGCCCGCGGAGCGGGTCGGCGACGCGGTGCCCGTGCCGCCCCCGCCGTCGGATCCGCCGCCGCACGCGGCGGCAAGGGAGAGGGCGAGGACGCACGCGGCGGTGACGAGGCGACGGCTTGGCGCTTGGCGGGGCATGACACTCTCCTTGGGCTTACCGGCGGTACTCCGCCTTCTCCAGCGTGAGCTCGACCCGGCAGTCCGCGCTGCCGACGAGTTGGAGGTCGACCGCGACCTCGGGTCCGGGATCGGCGAGCGCGAGGGTGGTGGTGAACGTCTCCTCCAGGGCGACGGGCGCCTTGGCCTCGATGTCGCCGCCCAGGAACCCCAGCTTGCCCATGCGCAGGCAGGGCGACGCGCCGGCCACGCTGTCCCCCGCCGTGAACGTCAGCCGCAGCCGGTTCTTGTCCCCCGGATCGGCGTCCACGACGAGCCCCACCGTGGCGTCGGCGGCGATCGTGTCCCCGTTCAGACGCGCGTCGCCCGACACGTTCTCGGGCCGGGCCGCGAGGAACCACCACGAGGCGCCCCCGACGAGCGCGACGACGAGGAACGCGGCGAGGAACGCCAGCAGGTGCTGCGTGACCTCCTGCCGCTCGTCCCGACGCGCGTAGAGCGTCATCGCGGATACGTACGCGATGAAACCGCCGCCCGCGAACGTGAGAGCGGTCGCCGAGTCGCCGATGCTCACGATCGCGATCGCGACACCGACGAGGGTCAGCATCAGCACCAGGTGCACGACGAAGAGCACCGAGAAGTAACGCCTGCCCTCGGGGTCCGGCGCTCCGATGCTTGCTCCGGCGCCCGCTCCGGTCTCGGCGCCGGTGTCGGTGCCAGTGTCGGCGCCGGCCTCAGGTCGGGCCGGCTCGGCGTCCGGGCGGACGGGTTTCGACTCCGCGGCCAAGTGGCGCCCTCCCCCGCGCGAGTGGTGCGTGTGGAGGGCAAGGATGCCACAGAGAGTGACGCGAAGGCATCACCTTACGTAGGAGTGCGGCGAGTTAGGGAAACTCCCCGCTGGTGACCGTCCACTCGGATCACGTGGATCTCATGGGTCACTCGGGAATGGCCGCCAGCGTGAAGGAGTGGCCCGCCGGGTCGGAGTACGTACGCGTGTCCCGCGGCCCGTTGTTGTTCTTGGTGTCCACCGGGCGCGCCCCGAGGCCGACCGCCTCACGCTCCGCCTCGTCCATGTCGTGCCGGGCGACCATGATCCGCACGTGCGCCTGCTGCGAGTCCTCGGGGCGGGGCCAGCTCGGCGGGATGTAGTCGCGCTCCCTGTGCACGGCGAGGCAGACCCCCGACTCGTTCGTGATCTCCACGTAGTCGGGGTCCTTGCTCAACCGGACCTCCGCGCCGAGGAGTCCCGCGTAGAACTCGGCCAGGGCCTCGGGCTCGGAGCAGTCCAGTACGAGCACGGCGTTCTTGTGGACGGTCATGGTGTGCGGGTCCCCCCTGCCCGCCCCGCCAAACGGGGCGCACGCGGGGCCACTTGGCGGGCCGGGGGCGCGCAGGGCGGGCTACCCGGAGGTTTTCGTTCCGCCGCCATGGGCACTCGGGCGCCCATGGAGTGGTTGCAGAGGGCTGCCTGCGTCGACGAGGATCCGGACCTCTTCTTTCCCGTCGGTACGACAGGCCCCGCGATAAGGGATCTCGCCGCCGCCAAACGTGTCTGCGCCCGCTGCCCGGTGAGCGGCGAGTGTCTGGCGTGGGCGCTCAGGACCGGTCAGACGGCCGGCGTGTGGGGCGGCACCTGCGAGGAGGAACGGGCGGCCCTGCGCCGCGCTGACCTCACCGCCTGACGGTCCACTCGTCCTCGTACTTCGCGTACGTCCCGTCATGCTTCGCGAGGTGCACGAACTGGTCGACGTATTCCTTGAACTCCTCGTCCCCGCGTGGCATCGCGTACGCCTTCTCCGAGAAGGTGAAGGGCTTGTCGGGGTGGAGGGCGCAGAGTTCGGGGTGGATCCTCGACTCGTAGAGCGTCTCGCTCGCGTCCGTCATCATGACGTCCGCGCGCCCGTCGATGATCTCCTGGAAGATCGTGGTGTTCTCGGGGTGCGGCTTGATCGTCGCCCGCTTGATGTTCGCCCTGGTGAACTCCTCGTTCGTACCACCGGGGTTGACGACGACCCGCACGCCCTTCTTGTCGATGTCCTTCAGCGTGCCCGCGCCGAACCGGTCCTTGTCCGCGCAGCGCACGATCGGCGTCTTGCCGTCCTCGCGCGTCGGTTCGCTGAAGTAGACCTGGCGGGCGCGCGCCAGTGTGATCGAGACGCCGCCGACACCGATGTCGCAGCGGCGCGCGGCGACGTCCCCGGTGAGGTCCGCCCACGTCGTCGCGGTGAACCTCGGCTCGGCGTCGAGGCTCTTCGCGAGGTCGCGCGCCATCTCGATGTCCACGCCGCTGTACGTCCTGCCGGCGGGGTCCAGCTTCGTGAAGGGCGCGTAGTCACCGGTCGTGCAGACCTTCAGGACACCTTTTCTCGGCACCGCGTCCAAGAGGCTCCCCCGGTAGGGGCGTTCCGGTTGCTTGGCCGCGCCCGGCGACGCGGGCGCGGCGGCGGTGACGGCCAGCAGGCAGGCGAGGGCGGACAGAGTGGCGGCACGCTTCACGGGGGCTCCTTTGCGCTGCGGGCGGGCTCGAAGGGATCACCCTCGCAGACACGTTCCGCCGCCTGCACCCCCTTCTCACCCTGCGAGCGGCGCCAGGACGACCGGTGTCAGGTCCGGACCCTCACCCGCGTCGTACGCGTCCTCGTCGAACGGGTAGAGCGGCCGTACCACCCGGTGGTGCCCGAGGCGCGGCAGGTCCTGGTCGACTCCGCCGGGGGTCAGGGCGAGCAGCCAGTCGGCCGCCATGTCGTACAGCTCCGGCTCCAGATAGCCGATCTTCACGGCCACGATGTCGTACGTACGCGGATCGATGCCGAGGCCGCCGTCCTCGGGGCCCATGAAGTCGGCCAGGGTGTGGAACGGCTTGCGGCGTTCGACGAGGATCACGGTGAGGCCGCCGGTGCGTACGGCCGCCATGTCGACCCCGCGGTCGTACGCGCCGCCCTCGGCGCGGTCCTTGTGGTCGGTGGCGCGCTGCAACGCGACGACGGTGCCGGTGAGTTCGTACGGCCCGCCGTGATGCGTGTCGACCTTGCCGCCGACGCTCAGCGTCACCTGCGCGCCCACGCCCGCCGCGAAGCATTGGGCCACGGCGGCCGGGTCGGTGATGCCGGGGTGGACGGCGGTGACCTTTCCGGTGCGGATCGCGTCGTGTTCGAGGAGCTTGCGCAGCATGTACGCGAGGTCGCCCGCGCCGCCCGCCGTCGGGTTGTCGCCCGAGTCGCTGATCAGGAAGGGCCGCTTCGTGGAGGTCACGGCCCGCTCCACGCACTCCTCGGCGGTGCCCGTGGGGCCGACGAAGACGAAGTCGCGGCGCGCGTCCCAGTAGCGGCGGGCGAGCTTCCCGGCCTCGGTGGCGGCGCGTCCGGCATCGTCACCCGTGACGACGACGGCGGCCTGGCAGCGGGGTTCGTCGGCCCAGGCGTAGCCGACCCAGAGCGCGGCGTCGAGGATGCCGGGCAGCCGCTCGATGTCGGCGAGCGAGGCGTAGAGGGACTTGGCGGGTTCCAGGCGGGTGCTGGTCTTCTCGCCGGGGAGGAGGACGGGGATCTGCACCCAGGCGCGGTGCGGGCGCGTGCCGTCGAGGAGGCAGCGCACGAGGTTGCGGGCGGCGCGCTCGCGGGTCTCCCAGGCGTCCTCGTGCGGGGCGAGGCGGTGGGCGGTGAGCAGGTCGACGGGCTCGGCGAAGCGGCGCGAGACATTGCCGTGCAGGTCCATGGCGGCGGAGAGCACGGGGCGCCCTGTGCCGTCCGGGGTGCCCACGGAGTCGAGGGCCGCGCGGACCGCCTCGGTGAGGTCGGCCTCGGCGTCGGTGAGGCCGACGACGCTCATCGCGCCGTGGATGTCGTAGACGAGGCCGTCGAGGGGGCCCGCGCTCCGTATGCGCGTGACGAGTTCGTCCTTGAGGGTCAGGTACGACTGCGCCTCCACCGGGCCGCCGGGCAGCGAGGTCGCGTGGAGCAGCGGCACCCATTCGACGGTGGCGGCGAGGTCGGAGCCCGGCTGCGTCCAGGTGTAGCGGTCGAGGAGGTCCTGGCCGCGGGTGCGGCGGAAGTCCTCCGTGGTGGAGCGGTGCGGGCAGAACGTGGAGGACTCGATGCCGATGCCGCCGATGCCGATGCGCAGGCGGCGGTTGGCGGTGGTGGGGGTCATGCGGGTGCGCTCTCTTCCTGGGGGGCACGGGCAGGGTCGGGGCCGGGTCCCGGGAGGGCCGCCGGGGTGGTCGGCAGGTGCCTGCGCAGCGCGGTGAGGCCCGCGCCGAGAAGGCCCGCGTCGACCCCCGTGACGGTGGTGGTGATCTCCAGGTCGGCCGTGGCGAGGGGCAGACACCGCTCGTAGAGCACGCCGCGCACGGCGGCGACCAGGGGCTCGGCGGTCGCGAGTACGCCGCCGAGCGCCACGGCCTGCGGGTTGAAGAAGTTGACGACGACGGACAGGACGGTGCCGATGTGCCGTCCCGCGGTGCGGACGAGGGTGGTGGCCCGCGGGTCCCCGTCGGCGACGAGGCGCAGCAGGTCGCTCGTGTCGCTCACCTCGACGCCGTGGAGGGCGAGTTCGCGGATGAGGGCGGCGCCGCTGGCCACGGTCTCCAGGCAGCCGATGTTGCCGCAGCTGCACGGCCGGTCGCCCGCGGCGTCCACGCGGACGTGGCTGATGTCGCCGGCGCTGCCGTTGGCGCCGTCGTGCGGGCGTCCGGCGGAGATGACGCCGCTGCCGATGCCGCGCCCGGCCTTGACGACGACGAGGTGGTCGAGTCCGGGGCGGGCGACGCGGTGTTCGCCGACGGCCATCATCGTGGCGTCGTTGTCGACGGTGACGGGAAAGCCGAGGCGTTCGGCGAGCACGTCACGCAGCGCGTAGCGGTGCCAGCCCGGCATGCGGGAGGGGCTCAGGACACGGCCCGTCCCCGGCTGCACGGGCCCGGGGAAGGCGACGCCGAGCGCCCGTACGGTACGGCCCTCCTCGCGCTGGCGTGCGACGAGCCCGTCGACCTGCCCGCAGAGCCAGTCGACGGCGGACTCGGGGCCCGCGGTGATGTCGTGCGGCAGGTCGACGGCGTCGCTGACGGTGCCGCCGAGGTCGACCACGCCGAGCCGCGCGTGGTGGCTGCCGAGGTCGGCGGCGACCGCCACGCCTCCGTGTGGGGCGACCCGCAGCAGCCTGGGCCTGCGGCCGCCGCGGGAGGCGCCCTCGCCGGACTCGGTGAGGAGCCCGGCGTCGACCAGTTCCTGCACCCGCAGGGAGACCGTCGAGGCGGCGAGGCCGAGTTCGCGTACGAGGTCGGCCCGTGACGAGGCCGTACCCGTGGAGACCAGGTGGACGATGTGCTGTGCCGATCCTGGTTCGCCGAGTGGTGTTCCGGCCATGCCGCCCCCAGTTGCTCACCTGTCGTGCGAGGCGCCCCGCACTGTTCTTTCGCGCCGTTCCGTAGCGCTTCTTCTTCGCGATGTTCCTTCGTCGTTCGGCCGAACACTAGGGCTCACCGAATCAAGTACGCCACCCCCACCGGGTTTTCGAGTTCCCGCCGAATGAAGTATTGACTTGTTTTTCCGGCACGGCCTAGCGTTCGGGCGCCGCTCCGTCGTTCTCCGGCACGGAGGCCGGCCCCGTCCCCCTTGGAGGCCCATCGCCATGCGCTCACTCAGGTCCGCGGCGGCAGCCCTGCTCCTCCTCGCGGCGGCCCTCACCGGCTGCACCCGCGAGGGCGGCCGCATCGACATGGGCCCCACCGGCGGCACTCCGGTCGAAGGCGGTACGGCGACCATGGCCCTGCCGCCGGCCGCCACCCCCAACTGGATCTTCCCGATCGGCGCGCCCGGCTACGGCGCCTCGTACAACTACGGCATCCAGTCCCTGCTGTTCACGCCGGTCTACGACGCCGTGCAGGACAAGGAGAAGGACGAGCTGACGACGCACGGGCCCGGCACGCTGGGCCTGGAGCCGAGGTACAGCGACGGCAACAAGACCGTGACGGTGCCGCTGCGCGAGGGCGTGACATGGTCCGACGGCAAGCCGGTCACCGCCCGCGACCTGGAGTTCTGGTTCCGCCTCGTCAAGGCCAACAAGGCGGAGTGGGGCAGCTATTCGGTCGGCACCATGCCGGACAACGTCAAGCGGTTCGAGACCCTCGACGACCACACCGTGCGGCTGCGCCTGACCCGTGCCTACAACCCGGACTGGTTCACCGCCAACCAGCTCACGCTCATGCGGGCCCTCCCGCAGCACGCCTGGGACGCGAAGACCGACGGCGGCAGGATCGGTGACTGGGACCGCACGCCGAAGGGCTCCAAGGCGGTCTTCGCGCGCCTCACGAAGCACGCGAAGAGCCTTGGCTCGTATGGCTCCGACCCGCTCTGGAAGACGGTCAACGGCCCCTGGAAGCTGGCCGAATGGCGTGACAGCGGCCAGGTGACGATCGTGCCGAACGAGAAGTTCACCGGCCCGGAGTCCGAACGCCCGCACCTGGACAAGGTGGTCTTCAAGCCCTTCACCACGGCCGACTCCGAGTACAACGTGCTGCGTTCCGGCGGCGTCGACTACGGCTACATCCCGCCGTCGGTGATGGCGCAGAGGGAGAAGTTCGAGAGCAAGGGCTACCGCGTCGACCCATGGGAGGGCTGGGCGGCGACGTACATCGTCTACAACTTCAACTCCACGCGCGGCGGCCCGCTGATGGGACAGCTCTACATCCGCCGGGCCATGCAGCACCTCGTCGACCAGAAGGCGATGAGCGACGTCATCTGGCAGGGCAGCGCGACACCGACGCTGGGCCCGGTGCCGGCCACGCCGAAGAGCCAGTACCTCTCCGAGGCCATGGGAAAGAACCGCTACCCGTATGACGTCGACAAGGCCCGGCGTCTCCTCACCGCGCACGGCTGGCGCGTCGAGGACGGCACCGCCCGCTGCGTACGCCCCGGAACCGGCGAGAACCAGTGCGGCAAGGGCATCGCGAAGGACACCCCGCTCGAACTGACCCTCCTGTCCCAGTCCGGTTCCACCGAGACGACGAACATGATGCAGGAGCTCAAGTCGTCCCTGTCCAAGGCCGGCATCGAACTGTCGGTGCGCCAGCAGCCGCTGAACTCGGTCCTCGGCAACTCCGTGCCCTGCACGGCGAAGGACCCTGGCTGCGCATGGGACATGTCCTTCTTCGGGACCGCCGGCAGCTGGTACTACCCGCTCAACCCGAGCGGCGAGCAGCTCTTCTCCACCGGGGCCTCCGCCAACTTCGGCAACTACAGCGACGAGAAGGCCGACCGCGTCATCCGGGCCGTGCAGTACTCCCCCGACATGAAGGCAGTCCACGAGTACGGCGAGTACCTCGCCGAGCAGCTTCCGGTGATGTGGATGCCCAATCCGGCGTACCAGGTCTCGGTCATCCGCAACGACCTGCGCGGCATCGAACAGAACCCGACCGTCACCTTCGCGCCCCAGCACTGGTACTACGTCAAGAACGCCAAGAAGAGCGGCACGGAGAAGGGCGTGGAGAGCGGCACGCTGAAGGGAGCCGTGAAGTGACCGGCTTCACCGGCTTTCTGGTCAAGCGTTTCCTCCAGGCGATCGTCGTCCTCTTCCTGGTGTCGGTCATCGTCTTCGTGCTCCTGCACCTCCTGCCGGGCGGCCCGGCCCGCGCCATCCTCGGCCCCAAGGGCACGCCGCAGCAGATCGAGCACTTCAACCACCAGCAGGGGTACGACCGTTCACTGCCGACGCAGTACGCGATGTACCTGAAGCGGCTGCTCACCGGCGACCTCGGCGAGTCCTTCAAGCTCAACTCGCCCGTCCTGGACCTGCTGAAGCAACGTCTGCCGAAGACGCTGCTCCTGACCGTCCTGTCCACCGTGCTCGCCGTCGTCATCGCCGTCCCGCTCGGCCTGCTCCAGGCCGTGCGGCGCGGCAAGCCCGTCGACTACGCGCTGACGGGTCTCGCCTTCCTGATGTACGCGACGCCGGTGTTCTTCCTCGGCCTCATCATGATCATCCTGTTCGCGCAGGTCATGCCCATCTTCCCGGCGGAGGCGCCCCAGGGCGAGACGATCGGTGAACTCCTCGGCGACTTCACCGGGTTGATCCTGCCGGTGGTCACCATGGCCTTCGGCATCATCGCGATGTTCAGCCGCTACATGCGCTCGGCGGTCCTCGACAACCTCACCGAGGAATACGTCCGCACCGCGATGGCCAAGGGCCAGTCGAGCCGCCGCGTCATGGTCCGGCACGTCCTGCGCAACGCGCTCATCCCGCTCGCGACCCTCCTCGGCCTCTACCTGCCGACGCTGTTCAGCGGCGCCCTCGTCGTCGAGTCGATGTTCAACTACCCGGGCATGGGGCTGCTGTTCTGGAACGCGGCACAGGGCTCCGACTTCCCCGTACTCCTCGGCGTGACCCTCGTCGTCGGCGTCGCCACCGTCGTCGGCTCCCTGCTCACCGACATCCTGTACGCCGCCCTCGACCCCCGGATACGGAGCGTGGCATGAGTACCACCGCCGCCCCTGTCACCGCCGCCGGCCAGGAGGAGACGGCGCGGGCCACCCCCTCCCTCGCCCACCGCACCCTGCGGGTCTTCACCGGTAACAAGCTCGCCCTGACGGGCGTGGCCGTCCTCGCCCTGCTGCTCGCCTTCAGCTACCTCGGGCCGCTCCTGCACCCCACCGAGCAGGTGCACACCGACCTGTCGCAGGCGAACCTCCCGCCCGGGAGCCCCGGCCACCTCCTCGGCACCACCGACCTCGGCTACGACATGGTCGGCCGTCTGATGGTCGCCGGCCGGACCTCGCTGGAGATAGGCCTGGCGGCGGGATTGCTGGCCACCCTCTTCGGCACCGTCTACGGCGCGGTCTCCGGATACTTCGGCGGCTGGGTCGACGCCGCGATGATGCGCGTCACGGACGCGGCGCTCGCCATCCCCGCGATGTTCCTGCTCGTCGTGGTCGCCGCGATCATCACGCCCGACAAGGGCGTCCTGGTCGTGATCATCGCGGCGGTCGCCTGGCTCTCCCCCGCCCGCCTGGTGCGCGGCGAGGCCCTGGCGCTGCGCGACCGCGAGTACGTCCAGGCCATGCGGATGATGGGCGGCGGCGGCACCCGCGCCGTCTTCAAGCACATCGTGCCCAACGCCATCGGCACCGTCATCGTCAACTGCACCTTCCAGATCGCCGACGCCATCCTCTACGTCAGCTACCTCGCGTTCCTCGGCCTGAGCATCCCGCCGCCCTCGGCCGACTGGGGCTCCATGCTGTCCGCCGGCATCACCTACACCCAGAACGGCTACTGGTGGCTGATCTTCCCGCCGGGCATCGCGATCGTGCTGGTCGTCGCCGCGTTCAACTTCATCGGCGACGGGCTGCGGGACGCGTTCGAAGTCCGGCTGCGAAGCTGAGAGGAAGACCAGAGAGATGACCACGCCCGAGCCACTGCTCACCATCGACGACCTGCGCGTCGACATCGCCTCGCGCGACCGCACCGTCCACGCCCTCGACGGCGTCGGCCTCACCCTCGCCCCCGGCGAGGCCCTGGGCATTGTCGGCGAGTCCGGCTGCGGCAAGACCATGACCGCACTCAGCGTGCTGGGCCTGCTGCCGCCGGGCGGCGAGATCACCGGCGGGCGCGTCCTGTTCGACGGCCACGACCTCGCCACCGCCGCCGCGCCCGTCCTGGAGGACGTACGGGGGAACAGCATCGGCATGGTCTTCCAGTCCCCGCTGACCTCCCTCAACCCGACGATGACCATCGGCGCCCAGGTCGCCGAGCCGCTGCTCCTGCACCGCCCCGGCATCGGCCGCGCGGAGGCCATGACCCGCGCCGAGGAGATGCTCCGCCTCGTCGGTATGCCGCGGCCCGCCGAACGCATGAAGGCCTACCCGCACCAGCTCTCGGGCGGCATGCGCCAGCGCGTGGCGATCGCCATGGCCCTGGTCTGCGAGCCGAAGCTGCTCATCGCCGACGAGCCGACCACCGCCTTGGACGTCACGACGCAGCACCAGATCCTCGAACTCGTCGACGACCTGCGCGCCCGCCTCGGCATGGCGATGATCTTGGTCACCCATGACCTGGGCGTCATCGCGCACCGCGTCGACCGGGTCGCCGTCATGTACGCGGGAAAGGTCGTCGAAGAATCCGGCGTACGGGACCTCTTCACCCGCCCGCGCCACCGCTACACCGAGGCACTGTTCGCCGCGCTGCCCGAACGCGCGGCCGCGACCGGCACGGAACTGCACACCATCCCCGGTCTGCCGCCGAGCCTCGCGACGCGCCCCGCGGGCTGCCGTTTCGCGCCGCGCTGCGCCTTCGCCACGGACGAGTGCCGCGGCGAGGAGCCGCCGCTCGCCGACGACGATGTGCGGGGCGCGGAGCACCGGTTCGCGTGCTTCCACCCGGTGCCGGACGAGGCCACGTCCGAGGACGAGGCGGTGATCCCCGCGCCCGTGGCCCCGGCCGCCGCCCCCGGGGACGTACTTCTCGAACTCGACGTCCTCGTCAAGGAGTTCCCGCTCAAGAGCGGTCCGTTCGCGCGCGGTCGTGGCACGGTCAGCGCGGTCGGCGGGGTGTCCCTCACGATCCGCGAGGGCGAGACGTTCGGCATGGTCGGCGAGTCCGGCTGCGGCAAGACCACGCTCGGGCGGATCGTCGCCGGGCTTGAGGAGCCGACCGCCGGGGCGCTGCGCTTCGAGGGCGTCGACCCGTCCCGGATGACCCGGGCCGAGCGGCGGGCGCACCGGCGTCGCGTCCAGCTGATGTTCCAGGACTCCACCGCCGCGATGGATCCGCGCATGCGGGTGGGCGAGATCCTGCGGGAGCCCCTGGTCATCCAGGGTGTCGGCAGCCGCGCCGAGCAGGAGGAGCGCATCGCCGCACTCCTCGACGCCGTCGGCCTGCCGCGCGGCGCGGTCCACCGCTACCCGCATGAGTTCTCCGGAGGGCAGCGGCAACGCATCGGCCTGGCAAGGGCGTTGACGCTCTCACCCGATCTGGTGGTCGCCGACGAGCCGGTGTCCGCGCTGGACGTGTCGGTGCAGGCGCAGATCCTGAACCTGATGCGGGAGCTCCAGCGCGAGCGGGGCCTGACCTACCTGTTCATCTCGCACGACCTGGCCGTGGTGCGGCACCTGGCGGACACGGTGGGCGTGATGTACCTCGGCAAGCTGGTGGAGGCCGGGCCGGTGGAGAAGGTGTACGGGCAGCCGCTGCACCCTTACACACGGGGGCTGCTGGAGACGGTGAACCTGGCCGACCCCGCAGCCGCCCGCAAAGCCGCCCCCGCCACTGGACGCGCGCCGCTCAAGGGTGAAACCCCCTCCGCCGCGAACCCCCCGTCCGGCTGCCGCTTCCGGACCCGGTGCCCCCTCGCCGAGGACGTCTGCGCCACGACGGAGCCGCCGGTGAGCACTCCGAGCGGCGCCGGACACCAGGTGGCCTGCCACTTCCCGCTGACCACGCCTCGGCTAGCGTCAGCCATGTGAGACTCGCCGACGCTCTTTCCCACCGCCCGCTCGTGCTGGACGGCGGCCTCTCCAACCAGCTGGAGGCCGCCGGGCACGACCTGAGCGACGCCCTCTGGTCGGCGCGCCTGCTCGCCGACCGGCCGGACGCGATCGAGGCCGCCCATCGCGCGTACTACGAGGCGGGCGCCGAGGTCGCCATCACCGCCAGCTACCAGGCGACGTACGAGGGGTTCGCGCGGCACGGTGTCGACGCGCCCCGCACGGCCGACCTGCTGCGCCTGAGCGTGGAGTTGGCGCGGCGGGCCGGCGACGGGCTTGGCCGCGAGGTGTGGGTGGCGGCGTCGGTGGGGCCCTACGGCGCGATGCTCGCCGACGGCTCCGAGTACCGGGGCCGGTACGGCCTGAGCGTGGCCGATCTTGAGCGCTTCCACCGGCCCCGCCTGGAGACCCTCGCCGCGGCGGCCCCGGACGTCCTCGCCCTGGAAACGGTCCCCGACACCGACGAGGCGCGGGCGTTGCTGCGTGCGGTGCGCGGTCTCGGGGTGCCCGCCTGGCTGTCGTACAGCGTCGCGGGGGGCCGCACGCGCGCGGGCCGGCCTCTCGACGAGGCGTTCGCTCTCGCCGCCGACGTGGACGAGGTGATCGCGGTCGGCGTGAACTGCTGCGATCCGCGCGAGGCGCGGTCGGCGGTGGAGCTCGCCGCGCGGGTCACCGGCAAGCCGGTGGTCGTCTATCCGAACAGCGGCGAGAGGTGGGACGCCGAGGCGCGGTCGTGGCGTGGTCCCGCGCGGTTCGCGGCCGGTCAGGTGGCCGGCTGGCGGGCGGCGGGGGCGCGGCTGATCGGCGGGTGCTGCCGGGTGGGTCCGGGGGCGATCGCGCGGGTCGCGTCGGAGCTGTCGTCGCCGCCGGACCGCTCTTCGGCCTGAGACCCGGCCTTTGGGCTGAGACCCGGCGTTCAGGCTGGGACACGGCGTTCACCTGCGGAAACACCGTGCCGGAGGGTGACTGTCAGTGCCGGGGTGCAGACTGACGGATACCTGAGACAACGACGTCCGGAGGTGGCCGCGATGGCCGATGTACTTCTGACCGTAGGCACCCGCAAAGGCCTGTTCATCGGCCGCAGGCGCGAGGGTGCCTGGGAGTTCGACGACAGCCCGTACTTCAACGCCCAAGCGGTGTACTCCGTCGCGATCGACACGCGCGGCCGGACGCCCCGCCTGCTCGTCGGCGGCGACAGCGCGCACTGGGGCCCGTCCGTCTTCCACTCCGACGACCTGGGCCAGTCGTGGACGGAGCCTGCGAAGCCCGCCGTGAAGTTCCCCAAGGACACCGGGGCGTCGCTGGAGAGGGTGTGGCAGCTGCACCCGTCGGCCGCGGAGCCGGACGTCGTGTACGCGGGCACGGAGCCCGCCGCGCTGTACCGCTCGGAGGACCGCGGCGAGAGCTTCGCGCTCGTCCGTCCCCTCTGGGAGCACCCCACACGTTCCAAGTGGGTGCCGGGCGGTGGCGGTGAGGGCCTGCACACCATCCTGACGGATGCCCGCGACGCCCGGGCGGTGACCGTCGCCGTGTCCACCGCGGGCGTGTTCCGCACCCTGGACGGCGGCGCGAGCTGGGCCCCTTCGAACAGGGGGGTCTCGGCGGTGTTCCTGCCGGAGCCGGACCCCGAGTTCGGGCAGTGCGTGCACAAGGTCGCGCGGGACGCGGCCGACCCGGACCGGCTGTATCTCCAGAACCACTGGGGCGTGTACCGCAGCGACGACGCGGGGGCGCACTGGACGGACATCGGCGGCGGCCTGCCCTCCGACTTCGGTTTCGCCGTGGTCGCCCACCCGCACCGGGGCGGCACGGCGTACGTCTTCCCGATCGAGGCGGACAGCGACCGGGTCCCCGCCGCCCGCCGCTGCCGCGTGTACCGCACGGCCGACGCGGGCGCGAGCTGGGAGCCGTTGAGCGCGGGCCTGCCGCAGGGCGATCACTACGGCACGGTGCTGCGGGACGGCATGTGCAGTGATGACAACGACCCGGCGGGCCTCTACTTCGGCAATCGCAACGGCGAGGTGTACGCCTCGGCGGACGACGGCGACAGCTGGCGGCTGCTCGCCTCGCACCTGCCGGACGTGCTGTGCGTGCGGGCCGCGGCCATCGGTTGATCGACACCGCCGTTACGGCAGTAGGGTGACGCCGTGGCACCACGACCCTTGCATGAGATCGTCGAACCCGGCTGGGCCAAGGCCCTGGAACCGGTGGCCGAACGGATCGCCGGGATGGGGGACTTCCTGCGCGCGGAGATCGCCGCGGGCCGTACCTACCTCCCGGCGGGGCCGAACGTGCTGCGCGCGTTCCAGCAGCCCTTCGACGACGTCCGCGTCCTGATCGTCGGCCAGGACCCCTACCCCACGCCCGGTCACGCGGTGGGTCTGTCGTTCTCGGTCGCGCCCGACGTGCGGCCGCTGCCCGGCAGCCTCATCAACATCTACCGCGAGATGACCCACGACCTGGGGCTGCCCCCGCCGTCGAACGGCGACCTGACGCCGTGGACCCAGCAGGGCGTCCTGCTCCTGAACAGGGCGCTCACCACGGCTCCGCGCAAGCCCGCCGCGCACCGCGGCAAGGGCTGGGAGGAGGTCACCGAGCAGGCCATACGGGCGCTCGCGGCGCGCGGGAAGCCGCTGGTGTCGATTCTGTGGGGGCGTGACGCGCGCAATCTGCGGCCGCTGCTCGGGCAGTTGCCGTCGGTGGAGTCCTCGCACCCCTCCCCCATGTCGGCCGACCGGGGCTTCTTCGGCTCGCGCCCCTTCAGCCGGGCCAACGACCTGCTGGTCCAGCAGGGGGCGCAGCCGGTGGACTGGCGGCTTCCGTGACCGAGCCGGAGCCGGCGTACGTCCTCGGCGTCGACTCGGGAGGCTCCGGGCTGCGGGTGGCTCTAGCCGTGCCGGACGGCGGCGCGCCGTGCCCGGTCCCGGCCGGGGAGCCGATTCGGTCCCCGGAACCGGTGCGCACGGGACCGCGCGGCATCGACGCCTCGCACTTCATGACGCAACTGCTGCCCATGGCACGGGCGTTGCTGGACCGGGCGGGCGGCGGGCGGATCACGGCCGTCGCCGTCGGCGCCGCGGGGATGGCGACGCTGGGGGACGATCTGCGGGCCGCGTTGCCGTCCGCGCTCGACAAGGCCCTCGGCGTACGGCGCGTGGCGCTCGCCGCGGATGCCGTGACGGCTTACGCGGGCGCGCTCGGGGAGCGTCCCGGCGCGGTCGTCGCCGCGGGCACCGGCCTGATCGCGATCGGTACGGACCTCACGGCCTGGCGGCGTGCCGACGGCTGGGGCCATCTGCTCGGGGACTGCGGCGGCGGCGCCTGGATCGGCCGTGCGGGGCTCGAGGCGGCGATGCGGGCGCACGACGGCAGGCGGGGCGGTTCGCGGCCGCTCCTCGCGCGCGCGGAGGAATTGTTCGGTCCGGTGGCGGGGCTGCCGGGTCGGCTCTACCCCCGCGCCGACCGGCCGGCCGTCCTCGCCTCGTTCGCACCCGAGGTGGCGGGCCGCGCGGCGGACGACGCGGTGGCGGCCGGCATCCTGCGGGACGCGGCGCGGCACATCGCGGAAGCCGCGGCGGCCGTCCGCCCCGGGAGCGGGGCGTGCGAAGTGGCCCTCACCGGCGGTCTGTTCAAGCTGGGGGAGCCGCTGCTCGCCCCGCTGCGCGAGGAACTCGCGGCCCAACTGCCGCGGGCGCGACAGGTCCCGGCGGCCGGCGACCCGCTGGACGGCGCGCTGCGCATAGCGGCTGATATCGCCCTGGGCCGGCTGCGGCTGCCGCAGGACGCGCGCATGCTCTCCGTGCATATGATCCATACAGAGGAAAGTGACAGTTGACCTCTACGTAATTCATCAGACAAAAACGGACTTATACCGCTCACCTGCACCCTCCCCGAACAGAGTGGCTGCGCAAGCCAGTAGCATGCGGGCGCATGAGCTCCCCCACTGGGCCCGCATCCGGCCTGCCCGTACGAATGCCGCGCCCCCGTCAGCCGGGCCGGCACCGCCGTCCGGAGCCCGTCGCGGCTCCTGAGGGCGCGCCCGCACTCGTCCTCGCCGTGCCGGGCGCCCCCAGCACCACCACGCGCGGCCTCGCCGAGGAAGTCGTGAGCATCGCCCGCTCCGAGCTGCCCGGGCTCGACGCCCGCATCGGTTACGTCGACGGCGAGGAGGACGCCACCGTCACGTCCTTCCCCGAGTTCCCGTCGCTGCGGTCCGTGCTCGTGCACGCGGCCGCACAGCGCGCCGCCCGCGCCGAGCGGGCGCGCGCCGCCGCTGCCGAGGCCGGCGAGAGCGCGCCGGCCGCGCCGCCGGAGGGCCCCGTGGCGGTCGTCGTACCGCTGCTCGCGGGCCCCGACAGCACGCTGATGGACCGCATACGGCAGACCGTCGCGGACAGCGGTGTCGCCGCCGAGCTGACCGATGTGCTCGGCCCGCACCCGCTGCTCGCCGAGGCGCTGCACGTGCGCCTGTCGGAGGCCGGGCTCGCCCGCGCCGACCGCGCGCGCCTGTTCACCGTCGCGACCGCGGCGGACGGCATCGTCCTCGCCACGGTCGGCGGCGAGGAGGCCGTGCAGGCCGCCGGGATCACCGGCATGCTGCTCGCCGCGCGCCTCGCGGTGCCGGTGATGGCCGCCGCGCTCGACCAGGAGGGCGCCATCGCGGCGACCGCCGAGCAGCTGCGCGGCTCGGGCTCGGCCCAGCTGGCGCTGGCGCCTTACCTGATCGGCCCCGAGCTCGACGCGGGTCTGCTCGACGCGGCGGCGAAGGACGCCGGCTGCTCGGTCGCCGAGCCGCTCGGCCCGTACCCGGCGATCGGCAAGCTGGCGCTCTCGAAGTACACGACCGCGCTCGGCATCGCCCCGCAGCAGCCTTCGGGCGCGCCGGTGCACTGAGCCCCCGCGTACATACGCCGAATGGGTCCGCCCCGATGTGGGGCGGACCCATTCGCGTACGGCGGACCCATCCGATACGCACGACAGTGGCCGAGCGGTCGCTCAGCCGAAGATCACGCAGGAGGCGGCGGGCGCCTGGATGGAGCCGGACTTCCGAGGGAGCCCGGTGTCGTGGTCGACCGTGAACCAGGTGACGTCACCGGAGCGTTCATTGGCGGCGTACAGATGCCGCCCCGAGGGATCGATGGCCAGGTCGCGGGGCCAGTGCCCGCCGCAGGGCACCGTCGCCGCGAGCCGGGGCGCCTCGCCTGCCTCGTCGAGCGCGAGGACCGAGATGACGTCCGCGCCGCGCGTCGCGGTCCACAGGAACCGTCCGTCGGGCGCGACGACGACCTCGGAGGGGTAGACGTCGCCGTCCGGGACGTCGGTGAGAACGGAGACCTCGCCGAGCGGCTTGAGCGTGCCGTCGTCGGCGTCCCAGGCGCAGACGGTGAGCGTGGGGGTCAGTTCGTTGAGGACGTACGCGCGGTCGCCGCGCGGGTGGAAGACGAGGTGCCGTGGCCCCGAGCCCGGGCGCAGCGCCACTTCTCGGTGGAGCGCGAGCCCGTCGCCGTCGAGGGCGCAGACGCGGACGGAGTCCGTGCCGAGGTCGACGCTGACGGCCCAGCGGCCGCTCGGGTCCGCGAGGACCTGGTGGGCGTGCGGGCCCTGCTGGCGCTGCGGGTGGGGCCCCGATCCCGTGTGGCGCAGTTCGGCCGCCGGTGCCGCGAGGCCGCCGTCGGGGCGCAGCGACACGGCGGTGACGCTGCCGGAGCGGTAGTTGGCGGTGAGCACGTGGCCGGCGTACAGGGCGAGGTGGGTGGGGGCCGAGCCGACCGGCACGGGACGGCCGATGAGTTCCGGTTTGTCACCTTCGAGCCGGTAGGCGGCGAGGGCGCCGTCCGATGTCTCGCTGACCGCGTAGAGGGTGTCGCCGGTGGGTGAGAGCGCGAGGTAGGAGGGATCGGCGACCGTGTCCGTGGTGCCGAGGACGGTCAGCGCGCCGGTGTCCTCGTCGACGGCCGCCGTGAGGATGCCGAGTCCTCCGGCCGCGGTGAAGGATCCGATGTACGCCCGTCCGGCACGGTTGCCGTCGTCCACTGCTGTCCCCTCTCGGCCGGGGCGCCGCGTCCGTGGCGCCGCTCGTGCGGCCGACGCTAGCAGCCGGTCTGGACCAGACGGCGCCCGGCAGACGCCCTGACCCTCCACCGTCACCTGTGTCCCAGCTCACGCCGATAAGGCGCGAAGGCCCGGAACAACCGGATGTGGTCGGCCGTTCTTTCCTGTGTGGCTGCGGAGGGGACAGTGTCCCCGGGCCTCACCTATAGCCCATGGGGACGATCGTTCGGCTGAAGCCCCATGGAGCCTTTCGCCGAGAGGCGACCGCCCTCCGCGAGCCACCCGCGACGACCCCGGCTGGTCTCCCCCGTCCAGCCGGGGTCTTCTCATGTCCGCCCGCCGACCCGGCCCGCCCCGCGGTACCTGGTCCGTTGGCCTGCCACCGATCCGGCGCGAGCGGCCATTGCTGTACCAATGGCCCACCCTGCCGGGTGTCAGTTGAGCCAAGGGGCGAGTAGATGGTGTGATGGCGCTGTCGATGGCGCTGCGGATCCCCGTGGCGCCTTTTTCATGTGGGCATGTCGGGCGCGTCACGGAAGGGCGGGGAAGCAGTGCTGAAGAGGATGTTCGTGGCTCCGGATCCGGGGCGGGTGCGGTTGCGCTTCGCCTCGCGGGCCGTCCTCGGCATCGGTCTCGCGGTGGCGGTGTGCGGTCTGGCCGGGCATTCGCTCATGGCGGCGATCATCAGCGGCCTCGCCGCCCTCCTCGCTCTCTTCACCGTGACCGACGCGACGGTGCGGGGGCAGGCGGTCACCACCGCGCTGCTGCCCGTCGTCGGCTTCCCCGTACTCGCGCTGGCCGCCGTTCTGCACGACGTCCCCGTGGCGCGGGACATCGCGTTCCTCGCCGTGATGGGCATCGGCGTCTACGCGCGGCGGTGGGGGCCGCGCGGGCACTCCCTCGGCGTCTTCGCGTTCATGACCTTCTTCATCACGCAGTTTCTGCACGCCGAGTGGCAGCAGCTGCCCGAGCTCTACGCCGCCGTCCTGCTCTCCCTCCTCGCGTCCTCGACCGTCCGGTTCGGGCTGTGGTGCTACGAGCGGCGGCTGCCGACCGCGGCCCCGCCGGTTCCCCCGGCCGGCAAGGGCCTGGCACGGGCGACCACCCGGCAGGCGGTACAGGCCACGCTCGGCGGCGCGTTCGCGCTCCTGCTCGGGCAGATGGTCTCCGGTGAGCGGTGGTACTGGGCCGTGGGCGCCACCTGGTGGGTGTTCGTGAACACCACCTCGCGCGGCGAGACGCTCGTACGGGGCTTCCGGCGCCTGCTCGGCACGCTGCTCGGGATCGCCGCCGGGTTCGTGCTCGTCGTACCGCTGAACGGCGCGGCCGTGCCCAGCGCCGTGCTCGTCGCGATCAGCGTCTTCGGGATCTTCTTCACGGCCGCGGTGTCGTACACGTGGATGATGCTCTCGGTGACGGTGCTCGCCAGCTCCCTTTACGGCCTCATCGGGGTGCTGACCGGGGATCTGCTCGTGCTGCGGCTGGCGGAGACCGGGGTCGGCGCTCTGGGCGCGGTCCTCGCGGTGCTCCTCGTGCTCCCGATCACGACCCACGCCACGACCCACGGCTGGATCGAGCGCGCGCTGCGCTGCGTGCACGCCTGCACCGCGGAGGCCGCGGCGCGACTGGCCGGGTCGGCGGACGCCGATCCCGCCCACCGGGTCACCGAGCTCGAGGCGCTGCTGGGGCGGGTACGTCTGTCCGTGGCGCCGCTCGTGCATCCGCTCTGCCCGCTGCGTGCCCGCAAGCAGCGCGCCCTTGAGGTCCTCGCCCTGCTCGACGCCTGTGCGCACGAGGTGCGTGGGCTGGCCTCCGTCGCCGGTGACCCGGAGGCCTCCCACGACGCCCGCCTGGCCGCCGCGTGCTGGCGCGTCGAAGCGGCCGTCGAGGCCCTGACCGCGCCGGGTGCCGCGGCCGGGGTGGCGGGGGCCCACGGCGACCTGCCGCAGGCCGCCGTCGCGGAACCCGCCCTCGCGCACCTGCACAGCCTGGAGAGGACGCTGGCCGCGCTCGCCGCGCCCCTTCAGGGCACGAGGCGCGCGCCACTGATCGGCGCCTGACCGGCGCCCCCACAGTCCGGTTCGCCGCCGTGCGCCCTACTTGTTGGAGTCCCGGAAGCGGCCGAACGCCTTCGTGATGGCGCTCAGCGGTGACCCTTCCGCCTTGCCCGGGCCCGGCGCGGGCGGCCGGAGCACGCCGTCGCCGCCGGTCGTCTCCGCGAGCACGGCCTGCGCCGCCTCGGCCGCTTCCCGGTACAGGTCACGGGATTTCGTCATGGCGTCGAGCGCCTCGGCGTACCTGGTGACCATGGACCGGGCGTGGGCCAGCTCCTCGTCCGGGGTGAGCAGATGCCAGCCGTGGCGCAGCCGCGTCAGGGCCCGCTCGGCGTCGGCGGGCAGGGGCCGGGGCAGGGCGGCGTACTCCTTGATCCTGTCGAGGAGTTCGGTCGGTTCCGAGCCGTCCAGGAAGACGCTGCGCACCGTGAAGCGCTCCGCGTCGTAGTCGGCACCCTGCGGCGCCGTGGGCAGGACGACGGCGCCGCCGCGTGGCATGCGCACGCCCAGCTCCCGCTTCATCGCGAAGTCGGCGATCTGCGCCTGCTCGGGCGTGCCCCGGTGTTCGACCACCCGGTGCCGCAGGCTCGGCGGCAGGAACACCGAGACCGGCTGCTGTCCCCGCGCGTCCGGCGTCATCGCCTCGTGCACGACGACGTGGACGAACCAGCTCTGCCGGGTGCACTCCCGCAGCAGGTGGCGCAGCTCGTCGTCGTCCTTCGGCAGGTGGTTCGTGGTCCGCAGGCGCAGGTCCGGCACCGTGTCGTGGTCCCAGGCGACCCGGTCGCTGTCGGGCCAGAACATGGTGGCGGGCGAGGGCCAGTGCGGGTCCCAGGCCCGCTCCGCCTCGGCGGCGAGGACCCAGACGACGCCTTCGCCGTCCTTGCGGCGCGTCTCGGGGTCGTACGTGGTGAGCTGTGCGCGCACCGTGACGTCGTCGGCCACGTGCCAGCGGGCCTCGAAGAGGCGGCGGGCCGAGGGGCCTGGGTCGGCGGACTCGTCCCGCGGGTGGAGGACGGTGGAGCGGGCCGCCTCGGCGGGGTCGAGGTCCAGGTAGTCGTCGAGCACCCCGGCCGCCTTGAGGGCGATCAGGTTGCGCCGGACGTCCTGCTCGGGCTCGGGCCCGAGGTGGCGCCCGCGCCCCAGCCACGCGGTGTCGGGGACGGTGGTCGAGGAGGTGCTGTTCTTGGCCATGGAATCGTTCTGTGGGGGGTCAGGGCCCGACCAGTATGGTCCGTGGCGCCGCCGGGCGAAGCGGTAACCCCATGAACGGTTCCGCGACCGGGGCCGGGCCCGGCCCTTGGCCTTGCTACGCCCGGCCGTTCTCGTGCTTCCACTCCCTGACGTGCTCGGGCTGGTTCTGGACGGCGAGAAGCATGATGTCGCGATTGCCGCTGGTCCAGTCGACGGTCAGCCGCAGGCCGCTGATGCGCCATCCCTCGTGGGTGCGGGCCAGGCGGTAGCGGTAGTGCCCGCCGACCGTCCAGATGGGTTCGCCCCCGTCGTTGGCGAGGATGTGGGTGGCGAGGACGGACGCCGTGCACTCGGCGGTGTCGCCGTCCACGGTGACCAGGTGGTTGCCGACCAGGTGCTGCGTGGCGTCCAGACCGCTGAGGACCGTTCTCCAGCCGTCGACGATGCTCTGACGGGGCAGGTGAAGCGGCTCGCCGCCGTTGAGGGAGGTGTAGTCGAGGTCGACCTCGTCGGCGAAGACCTCCCGGAAGGCGGACCAGTCCCGGCGGTCGGTGCTCCAGGCCGACCGGGTGCAGGTCTCGACGATCGCGGCCCGGTCGTGCAGCACCGGGGTGCCGTCGTTGTCGTGCGGTGCGGTCTCGTGCGGTGCGGTCTCAGGCGGTGCGTCGTCAGGCATGAAGAACCCTCCTCTGGAAGTGATGGTGCAGGTCGAGGTGGGGGGACCTGAGTGGCGGCCGACCGGCGAACTGCGCGCTACGGGTGGGGGTGGGGGTGGACGAGCAGTTGGCCCAGTCGGACCATCAGCGGGTGCGGCGCCCAGTGGGGTTCGGTGGCCAGGGTGAGCTCGGGGAAGCGGCGGAACAGCGCCGACAGGGCGATCTCCGTCTCCATCCGGGCCAGCGGGGCGCCCAGGCAGTAGTGGATGCCGTGCCCGAAGCCGAGGTTCCCGCCGCCGCGTTCGCCGTCGCGGCGGCCGACGTCGAAGCGGTCGGGGTCGCTGTGGCAGGCCGGGTCGGTGTTCGCGGAGATGAGCACCGGTTGCACCGCCTCGCCCGCGGCGATGGTGAAGCCGCCCAGTTCCACGTCCTCCAGGGCGTAGCGCAGCGGACTGATGGGGAACGGCGTCCAGAGGCGGACCAGCTCGTGCACGGCGGCGGGCCAGCGGTCCGGTTCGCGGCGCAGGAGGTCGAGCTGGTCGGGGTGGGTGAGCAGCGCCGCGATCGAGTTGCCGATCTGGTGGGCCGTGGTCTCGTGGCCGGCGAACACGATGTTGATGACGAGCGTGACGAGTTCGTCGTCGGAGAGCCGGTCCCCGTCCTCGGCCTGGGCCCGCAGCAGCGCCGTGATCAGGTCGTCGGCGGGTTCGGCGCGCCGCCGGTCCACCAGGGCCTTGACCTGCTCGACCATCGAGCGCAGGGCGTCGGGTGTGCGGTCGGGCGTCATCGACACCAGTCCGTCGCCCCATTCGCGCCAGGCCGGGCGGTCGCTCTCGGGGACGCCGACGAGTTCACAGATGACGGCGATCGGCACCGGGTAGGCGAACGATTCGATCAGGTCGACCGGGTCGGGGCCCGCCGCAGCGGCCTCGATGCCGTCGAGCAGCTTCCCGGTGATCTCCTCGATGCGCGGGCGGAGGTCGGTGACCCGGCGCGCGGTGAACGCGGAGGAGACGAGCTTGCGCAGTCGCGAGTGTTCGGCCCCGGAGAAGTTGATCAGCATCCCGGTGACGTGGACGGTCAGATCCTCGGGTATGCCCAGGGCGGCCAGGTTCTTGATCAGCGGATCCTCTTCGCCCGGTGCGGGCGTCCTGCGGGTGGCGAACCGCGGGTCGCTCAGGACCGTACGGACCTCCGCCGCCCCCGTCACGTACCAGGCGGGGGTGCCGTCCATGGCCCACCCGCGCCAGAGCGACGACTGGTCCCGCAGCCGTCCGAACTCCCCTCGAAGATCGGCCATGATCGCGGGGTCCAGAAGATTCGGCTCATATGTATGGGTCATGGAGTCGCCCCTTGTTTTGGCGTGGCAGCGGCGCGAATGGCGGACCACCGAATCGACACCGAATAATGGCAGGAGCCGAATCGCGCCTGGAGGAAATGGCGAGTATTGGCGGTTGCATTAACCGGAGCCGGACCAGGAGAGGAGGGCCGATACCAGGGGAGGCGGGCCGTCGGTGGCCCGAACGCTCCATAAGTGATAGCCGAGCCGAGAATCCATATCGGAATACTTCTCCCGCCGAATCAATGGGATCAACTTCCGGCGCCACTCAGTTAAACGGGCGACCGCCTCAGGTGTCAACCAAGATCCAGACCATTATCCGCAATTCCGCAGATCGCGGCGCCAAACATTGTCCAAATCTTGTGATGCCATTCATGTGGCCATGTCTCTCTCGATGACCGATGTTCCTCGCTCCGCGGCCGGGACACACCCCGGCGCCACCCTCCGGTCGTGCGCTGACCGGTTCCTCGCGCAGGATGGAGGGATACACGCCGCCGGCCGTGCGGCCCCCGGGCGCCGGCCAGGAGGGAGTGGGCGCGATGGGTACAGGTGAACCGTTGCGGGACGACGGGGCGACGGCCCCTTCGGCACCCCTGCCTCCGGGCGGCCTGCTCGATCTGCTCAGTGTGTCGGCCGTGGTGCTGGACAGCGGCGGGCGGATCGTCTTCTGGAGCCCGCAGGCGGACGACGTCTTCGGGTACACCGCCGAGGAGGCGCTCGGCCAGTACGCGGCCAGGCTGCTGGTCCACGACGAGCACCGCGGTCTGGTCTCCAAGCTGTTCACCGAGGTGATGGGCACCGGGGCGAGCTGGGCCGGGGCGTTTCCCGTGCGGCACAAGGACGGCAGCACCCGGGTGGTGGAGTTCCGCAACATGCGGCTGCTCGACGACCTCGGCGACGTCTACGCCCTGGGGATCGCCGCCGAGCAGTCCACGTTGCAGCAGGTCGAGACGGGCCTCGCGCTGTCCGAGCGGCTCGTGCACCAGTCCCCCATCGGTCTCGCGCTCCTCGACACCGACCTGCGCTATCTGCTGGTCAACCCCGCCCTGGAGCGGATCAACGGCGTTCCGGCCACCGACCACATCGGCCGCCGGCCGCGGGACATCCTGCCGTTCCTCGACGTCGACCGCATCGAGTCGGCGCTGCGACAGGTGCTGACGACCGGTACGCCCATCACCGACGACTACGTCGTGGGCCGCACCCCGGCCTCGCCGGGCACCGATCACGCCTGGTCGGTGTCGTACTACCGGCTGGAAGGGCCGACGGGGCGGGTGATGGGCGTCGCCAACTCCGTCATCGACGTCACGGAACGCCACCAGTCCGCGACCCGGGCGGACCGGGCCCGCCGCCACCTGACGCTGATCGCCACGGCGTCCGGCCGCATCGGCACCAGCCTGGACGTGGTGCAGACCGCCAACGAGCTGGCGGAGGTCGCCGTCCCCGAGCTGGCGGACATGGCCGCGGTGGACGTGCTCGACTCGGTGCTGGCCTTCCGCCGGCCCACGGAGACCGAGGAGGGCGCGAAGGTGTTCCGCGCGCTCGCCGTGGCCTCCGCCTACCCGTCCGAGGCGACCGTGGCCATGGACCAGGTCGGTGACGTCGCCGAGTACGGGGCCGAGCGGCTGGTCACGCAGTGCGTCCGCACCGGGCGGCCGGTGCTCGTGACCCGGGCCGGGCCCGAGGATCTCCAGCGGATCGCCCGCGACCCGGAGGCGGCGCGGACCCTCGCCCGCGCCGGTGTGCACTCCTACGTCGCCGTCCCACTGATCGCGCACAACGAGATCCTCGGCGCCTTCGACCTGCTGCGCGCGCGCAATCAGCGCCCCTTCGACGAGGACGACGTACTCCTCGCCAAGGAACTGGCCGCCCGGGCCGCCGTGGCCATCGACAACGCGCGCCGGCACGAGAGCATCCGCAACTCCGCCGTCACCCTCCAGCGCAGCCTCCTGCCCAAGGTGCCCCCGCGTCTCGCGGGCCTGGACGTCGCCTCGCACTACCAACCCGCCGAGGCGTCCAGCGAGGTCGGCGGCGACTGGTACGACATCATCCCGCTGGACGGCGACAGGACGGCGCTGGTCATCGGCGACGTCATGGGCAACGGAATCGACGCGGCCGCCGCCATGGGGCGCCTGCGCGCGGCGACCAGCGCCTTCGCCGATCTCGATCTGGAGCCCGACGAAGTCCTGCGGCACCTCGACAAGATCGCCCGCAGCCTGGAGCACTACATCGCCACCTGCGCCTACGCCATCTACGCCCCGCACGAGCGGACCTGCTGCATCTCCAACGCCGGGCACCTGCCGCCCGTCCTCGCCCGCAGCGGCCGGCGCGCCGAACTGCTGGACCTGCCCACGGGGGCGCCGCTCGGCGTCGGCGGCATCCCGTTCAGCACGATGACCTTCCCACTGGACCCGGGCGACCGGCTCCTCCTCTACACCGACGGCCTCGTCGAGACCCGCCACCATCCCATCGACGAGCGCCTGGAGGCCCTGCTGCTCCTGCTCGACGAGCCGCGCCGGCCGCTCGGCGAGACCTGTGAATGGCTGCTGTCGTCCCTGAGACACTCCGACGACCACGACGACGTCGCCCTCCTGGTCGCCGAAGCCCGCCCCTTGGACCCGCCCGGCCGCTGACCCGTTGCCGGCGGCGCTACTTGCTGAGGCCTGCGAACCTTCGTACGGCCAACGGCAGGAAGACGCCGACGAGCAGCAGCGGCCACACCACCGCGAGCGGCCCGGCGTGCTCCGCCGCCCACGAAGTGCCCGTGGCCCCCGGGTCGTTGCCGAACAGGTCGCGCACCGCCGTCGCGGTCGCCGACATCGGGTTCCATTCGACCGCGGCACCGAGCCAGCCCGGCATGGTCTCCGGCACCGTGAAGGCGTTGGAGAGGAAGCCGACCGGCCAGACGAGGATCTGCACGGCCGACACCAGCTCCGGCCTGCCCGCGACCATGGCGAGGTGGATGCCGAGCCAGAGCATCGCGAAGCGCAGCAGCATCAGCAGGCCGATCGCGCCGAGTACCGCGCCGAGCGAGCCGTGCCAGCGCCAGCCGATGGCGAGCCCTACCCCCATCATCACGATCAGCGAGGCGAAGGACTGGAGCATGTCGGCCGCCGAACGGCCCACCAGGACCGCGCCGTTGGCCATCGGCATGGACCGGAAGCGGTCCACGACGCCCTTGTTGAGGTCGGCGGTGACCGCGACCATCGTGGCGTCGAGGCCGAACGCCATGGTCAGCGCGAACATGCCGGGCACCAGGAACTCGGCGTAGTCACCCGCGATGCCCTTGCCGCCGCCGATCAGGTAGTTGAACATCAGCAGCAGCATCACGGGGAAGACGAGCCCGACGAGGACCTGCACGGGTTGCCGGGCCCAGTGGGCCAGTTCTCGGCGGGTCATGGTCCAGCAGTCGACCAGCGCCCAGCCGACCCGCGAACCAGCCGTCACAGGCACGGCCGCGCTCCCGGACGCGCCCGCGCTCCCTGTGCTCCCTGCGCCCTCCTGTGTCACCGTCGTCCTCATGCGGTCTCCTTCACCCATGCCGCCGCTCCCGCCGCTCCCGGCCCACTGCCCTCCGAACGTCCTGTCAGGCGCAGGAACACCTCGTCGAGCGTCGGCCTGCGCAGAGCGATGTCCTCCGCCTCGATGCCCTCCTCGCCCAGCGCCCGTACGACACGGGTGAGGGCGTCCACGCGGTCGGTGACGGGGGCACTGGCCAGTCGGCGGTCGGCGTCGATGGTCACGTCGCCCGTGTCACCCGGCAACAGCCGTGCCGCGCGTACCAGTTGGGCGCCGTCGCGCACCACGACGTCGATGCGGTCGCCGCCGATCCGCGCCTTGAGGTCGTCCGCCGTGCCGTCCGCGATGACCTGGCCGTGGTCCACCAGGGAGATCTGGTCGGCCAGTTGATCGGCCTCTTCGAGATACTGCGTGGTCAGGAGCACCGTCGTACCGCCGCCGACGAGGGAGCGCACCGCTTCCCACACCTCGGCGCGGCCGCGCGGATCCAGGCCTGTCGTCGGCTCGTCCAGGAAGAGCACCTCCGGTTCCGTGATGAGCGACGCCGCGAGGTCGAGGCGGCGCCGCATGCCGCCGCTGTACCGCTTGACGGCCTTGCGGCCCGTGCCGGCGAGGCCGAAGCGGGCCAGGAGTTCATCGGCCCGCTCCCGTGCCCGCCGGGCGCCGAGGTGGTGCAGGCGGCCGAACATCTCCAGGTTCTGCCGGCCGCCGAGCTCCTCGTCGACCGCCGCGTGCTGGCCGAGCAGGCCGATCCTGCGGCGCACTTCGTCGGCGTGGCGCCGCGCGTCGCATCCGGCGATCTCCACGTGGCCCTCGTCCGCCCGGAGCAGCGTCGCCATGATGCGTACCGCGGTCGTCTTGCCCGCGCCGTTCGGCCCGAGCACGCCGTGCACCGTCCCGCGCGCGGCCACCAGATCGAGCCCGTCGAGGGCCGCTCTGTCTCCGTACCGCTTCCGCACGCCCGCGAGGACGATCGCGTTCTCCATCCGTCTCCCCTCCACACACACCCACATCCGGTGCGCACTCTCTAGTCAAGCTTGACTAGAGGGGTGACGGTAACGCCGTGAAGCCGATTAGTCAAACTTGATCACCCGCTCGCGGAGGGGGCGCCCGCAGCGCCGAACTCACTCGCGCGATCACCGTTGACCCGCATGCGGGTTCTCGTCCCACCTATGACGACCCGCGCCTTGCCGCGCTCGTCGTGGACCGGCTGCGCGCCGACCTCGGATCGGTCTGGCGGCGCAGCCGCGAACTCGGCTTCCACGGAATCCATCTGTCCGAGGAGCACACGTATCTGATGCCGCTGATCCGCGGCGAGCGGGCCTGCTGCTTCTCCCTCACCGGGACCGACGCGGGCTCCGACGTGCGTTCCATGCGCACCTCGCTACGGGTGCAGCGCCGCCCACGTGTTGGGGCCGACGAAGCCGTCGGCGGTCAGGCCGACGCTCTGCTGGAAGTTCTTGACCGCGGCCAGGGTGGCGTCGCCGAAGATCTTGTCCATGGCGACGTTCTTGTAGCCGTACACCTTGTTCAGGACGCACTGGAGGTGCCCGACGGCGTCGTTCGCGTGGCCCTTGCCGAGTTCGGGGTGGGTGCCGGTGTACGGGCAGTGGCGCCACTCGCCATTGGTGGCCTGCTTGGTCCCTATGTCGCGGGCGGCGGCCGTGCCGCCGTCCTTCGCGGACGGGCCGGCCCCGGTGAGTGCCACGGCGGGCCCGGTCAGCAGCGCACAGCCGAGCAGTGTGGCGGCGAGCGTACGGACACGGATACGTCGGCTGGATCGTGAAGTCACGGTGAACCTTCTCCCGAGCGGTGGTGGGGCGTACGTGAATGTGCGTACGTGGAAAGGAGCGGGCTGATCAGAACCAGGGGCAGCGGGGCAGCCCGGGGTAGGGGTGCTTCTGGGTCTGCACGACCTTGGCCGGCACCATGCCCCAGCCCTTGATGCCGGGCAGGCTCACGACTTCGTCGCTCTGCGTGTAGTACCAGATCTTGTTCCCGTCGGGCGCGGCGTCGCCCTCGGTCCAGCACACGAACCAGCTCGGCGAGAACTTGAGACGGCCGGTGACCGGTGCGTTGAACGCGGGGCGGCCGAAGGCGTCGGAGGCGAGGTTGTCGCAGTACAGGTCCAGGCTGAAGTAGTTCCCCAGCGTGTCCTTGTGCGGCTGGTTCTGCCGCAGCGAGCAGGTGGCCGTCGCGTCGGCCGAACCGGAGCGGGGCGCGGAGGGGTTCGCCTGGGCGGCGGCCGGGGCGAGCGCCGCGGTCAGGGCCAGGCTGAGCGCGGCGCCCGCGAGGGCCGCGCGTCGCTTTCCGTGGGGCGTGGTGGGGCGCATGCTCGTACTCCAGGGGTCCGGAGGGTCGGCGGTGTCAGTCGCTCATGACCAGGTGCACTGCTTGAGGCCCGGTACCGGGTGTGTGGCGGAGGAGAGTTCGGCGGCCGGGAGATAGCCCCAGCCCTTGGCCGTCCTGCTGCCGGAGACCGTGTCGCCCTGCGTGTAGTACCAGATGTCCCCGCCCTGGTACGGGCTGCCGCGCTTCCAGCAGACGAACCAGCTGGGCGAGAAGTCGATCTGGCCGTTCACCATGCTGTCGGTGGTGGACTGCACCCGGATCGAGCCGGTGTTGTGCGAGCAGACCACGTCCCCGAGGAAGTGCATGCCGGTCCAGTCGGTGTGCCGGGCGTCGGCCCGCGTCTGGCAGGCCGCCGCGGTGGCCTGCGCGGACGCGGTGGCCTGCGAGGCCGGGGAGACGGTCATGGCGGCGGCGCAGACGAGGGCGCCGGCGAAGGCCGCCCGCTTCCCTTGCCTGTGCCCGCTCCTGTGCCCGCTCCTGTGCCTGCTCTCGGGCGTGTCCCCGCTGCCGTTGCCGTTCCGATCGCGTGCGAGTTTTCTGACGGCCATTTCTGCTGTCCCCCAGCGGCTTGGATCCGTGTCGTTCGCTTGCTTCCGGCTGTCAGGTCGCGCGGCTCCGGGCCGTTCACCCGGCTCCGGGTGGCTCGATCGGCTCCCTGTGGCTCCGATCGTGCCGAGCGGCGCTGACATGACTCTGACGTCGTCCGGCCGCCCGTGCCATCGTGGGAGAGCGGCTGGTCCGGACCAGCCTCCCGGTCGTGACGACGGCGGCCGTGGCGGACGGCGCGTCGGGATGAGGAGCGTAACGCATGCGCGGCACAACGGTCTTGCCCGGCAAGGGGAACAACGGGGAGCCCGCCGGGGAGGGCATGCCCATGCACCGCCTGGAGGTGCCGATGCCCAACGCGCTGCCCTTCGCCATCGGCACGTTCGACACCATCGGGCCGATGTCCCGCGCGCCCTTCCCGCACCGGCACACCTTCCACGAGATCGTCCACGTCACCGGCGGCACCGGCAGACACGTCGTCGACCTGACGGGCTTCGCGCTGCGGCCGCCCAACCTGGGCTTCATCGCTCCCGGCCAGGTCCACCAATGGCAGGACGTCACCGGCCTGGAAGGCCACGTCATCCTCTTCACCGACGATTTCCTCCTGGACCATCCCGCCGACCGGGAGGTCCTGCGGGCGCTGACGCGGCGCTCGTGGCTCGACCTGTCCGGCGAGGCCGCGGAGTGGACCGCGCGTCTCGTCGCCGAGCTGGACGGCGAGTACCGCACGGGGGCGGAGGGTTTCCAGAGCGTGCTGCGGGCCCTGCTGCACGTCCTGGTGGTGCGGGCGGCGCGGCTGCCCGGGCGCCGGCCGGCGGCCGCACCGCCGCGGTCACGGCCCGGCTCGGTGGCGGCGGAGTTCGTGACGCTGCTCGCCACCCCGGAAGGCGCCCCGCCGTCGGTGCGGACCTGCGCGGAGCACCTGGGCGTCTCGGTCAGCTACCTCAGCGAGGCGGTGAAGGCGTCCACCGGCCGCACACCCGGCGAGCTGATCCGGCAGGCCCGGGTGCACGAGGCCAAACGGCTCTTGCTGCGCACGGAGTTGTCGGTGCGTCAGATAGCGGGGCGGGTCGGGTTCGGGGATCCGGCGTACTTCTGCCGCTTCTTCCGCCGGGAGACCGGGGCGAGCCCCGGGGACTTCCGCCGTGGCAGTGGCGATATTCACCACGACCACCGGCTCCCGTCCATCGCCCGGCACCGCTCCCCCGCATAGCTTCATAGCCGATCCGGAACCCACCCCACCCTTCAGGAGGAGCGATGGACGACGAGATCGGCACCGGCGACAGTGGCGGCCGCGGCGACAGCGACGGCGGTCCCGCGCGGCCGCGCGGAAAGGGGCCCAGCCGCAAGACCGTCCTGAGGGCCGCCGCCGCGGTCGGGATGGCCGTCCCGGTGAGCCTCATGGGCGTTCCAGCACTGGCCCGTACCGCCGGTGAGCGGGGCGAGGCGCCCGCGGTGACCCCGTCATGCGACGACGGCGACGACCCGACGCCGCCGCAGATGGAAGGGCCGTACTTCAAGCCGAACTCCCCGCGCCGCACCTCGCTGATCCAGGCGGGCACGCCGGGGACGCGGCTCACCGTCACCGGGTACGTCTTCGGGCGCGCCTGCCGCCCGATCCCGCAGGTCCTGCTGGACTTCTGGCAGGCCGACGCCTACGGGACCTATGACAACGTGGGGTTCCGTTTCCGAGGGCACCAGTTCACGGACGCGTCCGGCGCCTTCCGGCTCACCACGGTCGTGCCGGGCCTCTACCCCGGGCGCACCCGCCATCTGCACGTCAAGGTGCAGGCCCCGGGGCGGCCGGTGCTCACCACGCAGCTGTACTTCCCCGGCGAGCCGCGCAACAACACGGACCCGATCTTCGACGCCCGGCTGCTCATGAACGTACGTACTGTCGGGAACGCGAAGGAGGCCGACTTCGACTTCGTCCTGAACGTGCCCCAGTAACCCGCGGGGCTGCCCCCGTACAACCTTCCCGCACGGTCGAAGGTCACATGACCGGCCGGGTGTGAACCAGCGGATGACTCGCAGTGAACAGCGGGGAACCACACGTGGTCTCACCTCCCGAGCCGCTCAACTGAACCTTGACCAAGGGAAGTCGTATGTCGCGCGTCCGTCGCACCGCTCGTCTCACCATGCCCGTGATCGCCGCCTCCTTGCTGGTGAGCGGCGGCCTTACCGCCCTCACCCTCGGGCAGGGCACCGCCCGTGCCGCCGCTCCCGCCGCCGATGCCGGGCGCGCGGGGGCCGCGGCGAAGGCGACGGACGACTTCAACGGCGACGGGTACGGCGACCTGGTCGTCGGCGCCCCGGACAGCACGGTCTCCGGCCAGGCCAAGGCCGGGTACGTGGTGGTGACGTACGGGTCGAAGGGCGGCCTCGACCCGGCCCGCAAGAAGGTCATCAGCCGCTCCACGGCCGGGGTGCCCGGCGCGGCCACCGCCAAGCAGGAGTTCGGCAGGTCGTTCACCAAGGGCGACCTGGACCGCGACGGGTACGCCGACCTGGTCATCGGCGTCGACAGCAGGAGTTCCGCCGCGGGCGCGGTGGTCCTGTGGGGCTCCGCGTCCGGTCTCACCGGCGGCACGAAGATCGCCGCCCACGGGTTCGCCCCGCAGGCCGGGGACTTCGACGGCGACGGCACCACCGACCTCGCCCTGTTCTCCGGGGCGGGCTCCTACGGAGACGACCCGGTCGGCCAGCAGGCCCGCCTCTGGAAGGGCCCCATCGCGCGGACCGGCACGCCCGCCGAGACCCTGGACTTCATGGACAAGTCGCAGTGGTGGGACTACGACAGCGAGCAGCGCCCCGACCCGACCTGCGCCGACCGGGACTGCGTCGACGGACCCGGCTCCGTGCAGGGCCCGGTCGTCCCCAAGGCCGTCGGTGACATCAACGGCGACGGCCGCGCCGACATCGCCATGAACGACTACAGCGGGGACGGCGAGTGGGGCAACAGCGTCCTGTACGGCACCCCGACCGGCTTCAAGCGCGCCTGGGCGCCGGGCTCGGCCGGCGAACTGGGCATCGGTGACATCAACGGCGACCACTACGACGACCTGGTGATCGGCGACGACGACTCCGAGCCGCGGGTCAAGGTCGCCTTCGGCTCGGCCGCCGGTCTCAAGGCGGAGACGCAGAAGTTCGACCAGGACCTGCCGGGCGTGCCCGGCGCCGAGGAGGACGGGGACGCCTTCGGCCACGCGATCGCCGTCGGCGATGTGACGGGTGACGGATACGCCGACATCGCGGTCGGTGTCCCCGGCGAGGACGTCGGCACCGTCGCCGACGCGGGCTCGGTCGTGCTGGTGCGCGGCAGCGCCGGTGGCGTGACCGGCTCCGGAGCCCAGGCCTTCCACCAGAACACGGCGGCCGTGCCCGGCGTCGCCGAGAAGGGCGACGGGTTCGGGGCGAAGACCGCGCTGCTCGACGTCACCGGCGACGGCCACGCCGACCTGACCGCGTCCTCCGTCCAGGAGAACGCCAAGGCCGGCGCGGTGTGGTCGCTGCGCGGCACGTCCACCGGCCTGACCGCCACGGACTCCGTCGCCTTCGGGCCCAAGGACGTCGAAGCGCCCAACACCGCGGCGCTCTTCGGCAGCGTGCTGCGCTGATCCCCGCGCGGCGGTCGGCACGGCCCGGCCCGAGACCTCCCCTGTGGGTCTCGGACCGGGCCGCGGTTCTTGTGGGCGGTCGGCTTCTTGGCGGCGGTCGACTCCTGCGCCGTGGTCGGCTCCTTGACCGTCAGACCGGGCGGGTCAGCTCCCACGTGTCGACGGCGAAGTCGAGGGCCATGCCGTGCCGCTCGTACAGTGCGAGGGCGCCGCTGCTGTTGTCCGCGTCGACGCCGAGGCCGATCCGGTCGCGGCCCAACGCCGCGTAGTGCCCGAAGGCGTGGCGCAGGAGGTGGCTGCCGATGCCACGGCCGCGGGCCTCGGTCAGGACGCCTATGTTGCCGATCCAGGCCATCGACGCGCGGTCGTTGTGGGTGCGCAGCACGGCCGCGTCGCCGATGCCGTCGACGTGGGCGATCCAGATCAGGGACCAGTCGACGCGCTCGGCGTCGATGTCGTCGAGCCACTGCGTGTACGTACGCGGCTGGAAGTCGAAGTGCTCGGCGAAGCACTCCTGGAGCAACCGGTGGGCGCGCCGCCGGTCCTCTTCTTCCGAGCAGTCCCGCAGCGTCACGCCGTCCGGCGCCTTCGGCAACTGGGCCGCTGCCACGTTCAGGTGACGTGCCATCACGTTGTAGCGGCGAACGGGCCGCCAGCCCCTGTCGCGCAGCGCCGGCAAGTCCATGGTGGGCGTGATGTTGAGGTGCAGGTGCAGCACCGCGCGGGTGGCTCCGTTGGCCGCGGCGCGCTGTGCGGCGCGGTCCTCCACCAAGTCGAAGAGATGCAGGGCACTTCGGGCCGGCCGGGCAGCACGTAGTGGTCGACGTCGATCCGCTCGCCGCCCGACTCGTCCCACAGCAGGGCGTACCCGATGAGCCGCTCGCCCTCGAACAGCAGCCAGGAGTCCCGCTCCATGTCCACTTCGGGGTGCTTCAAGTCGGCCTGCACTTCGGTGAGTTCTGTGTCCGCGCGGCCGATCTCCAGCAGATCGACCTCATTGAGCAGCGCGCACACCGCCGCCGCGTCACCGAGCGTCGCGGCCCGCACGGTCAGGCCGGGCGGCGGGGTGAGAGACGTGGTCATGGGCCCACTGTCCGACGCGGCGCCCTTCGACCGCAACGGACTTTTCGCGGCGGCGGCTTGTCGGGGGTGCGGGTCGTGGCGGTCGCCCCTGGGGCGCGGGGCCCCTCCCGCAGCGACCCGGGCCGCTTCCGCGTGTTCGTCCACGGCCGGGGGCGCCGCGCGGCGACGCCTCTTGGCGTTCGTCGGCGCCTCGGCGCCCTGGCCCGGGTGCGGTTCGACGCGGCGGCCTTGAGTACGCCGATGCGGGGCGCGTCGGCCGCGCGCCCGGCGAAGGCCGGCGCCACCCGCCGCCGGCCCTGGCCGCCGCGCCGCCCAGCCGCCTCCCCCTCACGACCGCCGCGCTCACCGCGTCACACCGCTCGCGGCGACGCGCGGCGCCCACTCCATACGCGCTCCGCGGACCACCGCCATGAACGGCCGAGCCGCCCTCCGCCGCGCCGGGGCGCGCGGAGCCGCCGGGCCCGCTCGGACCCCTCAGGCCAGTACCGCCCGCACCGTCTTGCCGCCCTGCCGCGCGGTCACCACCTCCAGGCGGTGGGCGAGCTGGCGGACCAGGGCCAGGCCCCGGCCGCTCTCCCGTTCGCTGCTCGGCTTGCGCAGGCGCGGGCGGGCCGGGCTCGTGTCGTACACCTCCACGGTCACCCGGTCACCGGAGACCTCCACGCGCAGGCGGCAGCCGCCTCGCGCGTGCTGGACGGCGTTGGAGACCAGCTCGGAGACGACCAGCGCGGCGTCGTCCACGCGCTCGGCGGTCACTTGGTTCTTACGACGGTGCGGCCTGACCAGGAACGCGCAGGTCAGCCTCCGTGCCCGGCCCGCCGAGGCGGCCTCCTGCGGCAATGCGTACTCGACTCGTGCGGTGGGCCTATGGGCGCGCTGCTGCGCACGCATGCCACTCACATCCCCTCCCTGGGACAACCGGTACACCCGCGATCACTGTCGCCACCGGGGCCGCGGCGTGTCTTGCGCGACCGGTCCTGCCCCACGGTGATGCCCCCTCGGACTGATCGCCAACCAGCCCGCCCACCGGGCCCTACGGCAGAAGACGGAGACGTCCCGGCAGCCCCGCGCGCACCCCGCGCCGCCACCCCCACCGCTCGTCACCACCTGTCTCCTCACCCATCCTCATTGGACACCTTCACGTCCCGCATGAGACACTGACGTCTCATTCGAACTTGGAGTGTTCCATCATGACCCCGCAGCGTGACTCACGACGCTGGGCCGTCCTCGCGATCCTCTCCGGCAGCCTGCTGCTGATCGCGATGGACACCACGATCCTGAATGTCGCCTTCCCGTCCCTCGTCGCCGATCTGCGGCCCAGCTCCGTACAGCAGCTGTGGATCATCGACATCTACGCCCTCGTGCTGTCCGGACTCCTGGTCACGGCGGGCGCTCTCGGCGACCGGTGGGGACGCAAGCGACTGCTGCTCATCGGCTTCGGCGTGTTCGCCTTCGCCTCGCTGCTCGCCGTCTTCGCGACCGCCGCCTGGCAGGTCATCGCCGCCCGCGCACTGCTCGGCGCCGGTGGCGCCGCGATCATGCCCGCCACCCTGTCGATCCTGCGGCACGTCTTCACCGACGCCCGCGAGCGCGCCCTCGCCTACGCGGTGTGGTCCGCCGTCTTCGGTGGCGGCATGGCGCTCGGCCCCGTCGTCGGCGGGCTCCTCGTGGAGCACGACGGCTGGCACTCCGCGTTCCTGATCAACATCCCCGTCGCGCTGGTCATCATCGCGCTCGGCCTGTGGATCCTGCCCGAGTCGCACCAGCCCCGGCAGGGCCGCTGGGACTGGTGGGGTGTGGGCCAGTCCGTCCTCGGCATGCTCGCCCTGGCCGGCGGCATCAAGCAGCTCGGAAAGGGCGGCCCGGCCGACCCCGTGGCCTGGACACTGCTCGTCGTGGCCGCGGTGACGCTCACCGTCTTCGTCCGCCGCCAGCTGCGTCTGGAGCACCCGCTGCTCCAGGTACGTCTCTTCGCCTCCCGGCCGTTCGCCATCGCCGCGGCCTCGATCTTCCTCGGCATGATCGCGCTGGGCTCGGCCCTGTTCCTCATCACCCAGTGGTTCCAGTACGGGCAGGGCTACACGCCCCTGGCCGCGGGCATCCACCTGCTGCCCGCGCCGCTGGGCCTGGTCCTGACCTCGCTGCTCACCCCGATGCTGATGCACCGGCTGCCCATCCGGCACATCATGGGCGGCGGTCTGCTGATGATGACGGCGGGCCTCTCCCTGCCGTGGCTGCTCCAGCTTTCGGGGCCGCTCGGCTACGGCGGGATCGCCGTGGCGCTGGCCGTGCTCGGCTGCGGCGTCGGCATCGCGACGACCGCCGCGTCCGTGACGCTGATGGCCGCCACCCCGGCGAAGGACGTCAGCGGTGCCGCGGCCGTCGAGGAGACTTGCTACGAACTCGGCGCCGCCATGGGCGTGGCCATCCTCGGCAGTGTCGCCACGGCGCTGTACCGCGTGAACCTCCCCGACCTCGGCCTCCCGGACGACACCGCATCGGCCGTGAGCGACTCCATCGGTGAGGCCGCGCGCGTGGCGTCCGGGCTGACCGGGCCTGCGGGCGACGCCCTGCTGACGGGGGCCGCCGACGCGTTCACCTCCGGGATGACACCGACGTTCCTGATGGCGGCGGCGCTGCCGCTGGCCGCCGCGGCGCTCACCTGGGCGAAGATCCCGAAGGGCCTGCGCCCGACGGAGGACGCGCACTGAGTGGCGTCTCCGCCGGAGGCCAACTGACACCGATCGCCCCGTACTTCACGCGCGCTTGTCCTGGTAGGCGTTCGTCGGCGGCACCTACGCGCAGCAGTACGACGTGCAGGGCCTGCGTCACCTGGCCCGTGGCGGCGGCGCCGCGCCGCCCCCGCGGGGCAGGCTCACCGGGCTCGGCGGCAAGTGCCTCGACGTCAAGGGCGGCAAGGCCGCCAACGGCACGCAGATCCAGCTGTACACGGCGAACATGGACAAGCGCCAGGTCCGGGTCACCCCGAAGTAGCGCCGGGCATGGCGTCGCGGGCGGGGCCCAGCGGCTACAGTCACCAGCGATCAGCCCCGCCCACCTGGGAGAACCTCGCACCATGGCCGTCGACGAACTCGACACCCGTATCCTGCGGCTGCTCCTCGAACAGCCCCGCACCAGCCTGCGCGAGTACGCGCGCGTCCTCGGCATCGCCCGCGGCACCCTCCAGGCCAGGCTCGACCGCCTGGAGCGGGACGGTGTGATCACGGGCACGGGCCCGTTCCTCTCCCCGGCGGCGCTCGGCCACCCGGTGCTCGCCTTCGTCCACATCGAGGTCACGCAGGGATACCTGGACGAGGTGGGCGACGCGCTCGCGGCGGTGCCCGAGATCATCGAGGCGCACTCGATCACGGGCGGCGGTGATCTGCTGACCCGCGTCGCGGCACGGGACAACGGCCATCTGGAAGACGTCATCCAGCAGTTGATCAAGCTGCCGGGCGTGGTCCGCACGCGGACGGAGATGGCGCTGCGGGAGCGGGTGCCGCACCGCCTGCTCCCGCTGGTCGAGTCGGTGGGCCGGGCGGCCGCGGCGCGGAGGTGAACCCCGCCTCACGGCGCCGACCTGGGCGTTTGGCATCCTGGAGGGCATGCGCGACTTCGGGAACACCTCGGTCATCTTCGATCTCGACGGCACCCTCGTGGACAGCGAGCCGAACTACTACGAGGCGTCCCGGGCCCTGCTCGCCGAGTACACCGGCCGGGAGTACACCTGGGCCGACAACGAGCAGTACGTGGGCATCAGCTCCCACGAGACGCTCGCGCGGTGGCGGCAGGAGTACGGCATCGGCGCCTCCGTGGCCGAGCTGATCGCCGACCTCGACCGCCGCTATCTGGATCTGGCGCGCGCCGGGACGCACGTCTACCCACAGATGCGCAAGCTCGTCGAGCGGCTGCACGGGGCGGGCATACCGATGGCCGTGGCGTCCGGTTCGTCCCGGGCGGCCATCGAGGCGATCCTCGTCGGCACGGGCCTGGACGCCTGGCTGACCACGTTCGTCTCCGCCGAGGAGGTGCCGCGCGGCAAGCCGGCGCCGGACGTGTTCCTCGCGGCGGCCGCGCTGCTGGGCGCGGAGCCCGCGGAGTGCGTGGTCTTCGAGGACGCGGCGCCGGGCGCGGCGGCGGCACGGGCGGCGGGCATGCGGTGCGTCGCGGTCCCCTATGTCGCCGCCCACGCCGACGACCCGGCGTTCGCCGACGCGGAGCTGCTGTTCCGGGGCGGTCAGAGCGAGTTCACGGCCCAGGCGGCGCTGGACGTGCTGATGCCGTCCCGTTGAGCCGTCGGCCGGTCGGTGCTCAGCCGCCGGTCCCCGGCATGTCGACGTAGCCGAGCCTCCGGTTCATCTGGATGGCGGCCGTGTTCGCCGGGTGATGGAAGGTCCGGACCTTGTCCACGCCGCAGAGACCGGCGAAGCCCATGCCGACCGTCTTCATCGCGAGGGAGAGGCCCCGGCCGCGGTAGGCGGCCTTGACCCCCGTCATCTCGTTGAAGACGAAGCCGGAGGCCCGGTGGTCCGACGTCATGGCGAGTCCGCACCACACGTCGCCGTCGAGAGCGACCACGACGCCGCGGGGGTCGTAGGAAGGCACGGCGAGCCGCCCTTCGACGTACTCCTCGAACGTGTAGAACTCGCCGCGGTCCGGGATATCGGCGGAGCACTCCTTGTTCAGCTCGTAGAGCGCCCACCGGTGGCGCGGGGTGTCGCCCAGCTCGGACATCGTGGTGAACCGGATACCGCCGCTCCGGCAGCGCTCCAGGTACTGCTCGAAGCGTGCCGCGTCGAAGGCGGCCGCGTCGAGTTCCAGCTTGACCCAGCGATCCGCCATGGCGTTGCCCCCTCTTCGGTGTCCGGCCATCCTCTCAGGCAGCGCCGGCAATCCGCTCGGGGGTCAGCAGCTCCGTGAGCCGCTCCGGCGGCAACAGCCCCTTCTCCAGGACCAGTTCGGCCACGCCCCGCCCCGTGCTCAAGGCCTCCCGCGCGATCTCGGTCGCGGCGGTGTAGCCGATGTGCGGATTGAGCGCGGTCACCAGGCCGATGGACGTCTCCACCGAGGCGCGCAGCACCTCGGTGTTGGCGGTGATGCCCTCCACGCAGCGCTCGGCGAGGGTCAGGCAGGCCGCGCGCAGCGACGTGATGCTCTTGGCGAGCGAGTGCAGGATGACCGGCTCGAAGGCGTTGAGCTGGAGCTGGCCCGCCTCGGCGGCCATGGTGATGGTGACGTCGTTGCCGATGACCTCGAAGGCGACCTGGTTGACGACCTCGGGGATGACCGGGTTGACCTTGCCCGGCATGATGCTCGAACCGGCCTGCACGGGCGGCAGGTTGATCTCGTTGAGCCCGGCGCGCGGGCCCGACGAGAGCAGCCGCAGGTCGTTGCAGCTCTTCGAGAGCTTGACGGCGATCCGCTTCAGGACGCCGGACAGGTGCACGAAGGCGCCGCAGTCCTGGGTGGCCTCGACGAGGTTGGCGGCGGTCACGAGCGGCATGCCGGTGATGTCGGCGAGGTGGCGGCGGGCCGTCTCGGCGTATCCGGCGGGGGCGTTGAGGCCGGTGCCGATGGCGGTGGCGCCGAGGTTGATCTCGTGGAGCAGCTCGACGGCCTCGGCGAGCCGCATGCGGTCCTCGCCGAGCATCACGGCGTACGCGGAGAACTCCTGGCCGAGCGTCATCGGCACCGCGTCCTGGAGCTGCGTACGCCCCATCTTCAGGACGTCGCGGAACTCCAGCGCCTTCGCCGCGAACGCGTCCTGTACGACCGCCATGGCACGCAGCAGGCCGTGCGCCGCGCTGATCGTCGCGACCTTCACTGCGGTCGGGTAGACGTCGTTGGTGGACTGGCTGAGGTTGACGTCCTCGTTGGGGTGCAGGTGCTCGTACGCGCCCTTGGGGTGGCCGAGGAGTTCGAGAGCGCGGTTGGCGACGACCTCGTTGGCGTTCATGTTGGTGGAGGTGCCCGCGCCGCCCTGGATGACGTCGACGACGAACTGGTCGTGCAGGCGCCCCGCCCGGATCTCCCGGCAGGCGGCGGCGATGACGTCGGCCTTGGTCTTGGCCAGCAGCCCCAGCTCCTCGTTGGCGCGCGCGGCGGCTTCCTTCACGGCGGCGAGGGCGTCGATGAGCTGCGGGTAGACGGAGATGGGGATGCCCGTGATGGGGAAGTTCTCCGTGGCGCGCAGGGAGTGGATGCCCCAGTAGGCATCGGCGGGGACGTCGCGATCACCGAGGAGGTCGTGCTCGCGACGGAGGGCGGGGACGGAGGCGGCGGTCATGGCGCTGTTCTTTCCGGTCGTACGGAGGAGGTGAACGCCCCCGAAGGGGCGCGGGGGAACTGCGCGACCAGCCACAAACCGGCCCGCAGGCAAATCCGCTCAGACAGCCGCGGCCGCAACCTCGGCCACGGCCCCCGCCCCACCGACGACCCTCCGCAGAACCTCCACCCGCTCCCCCCGCCCGGAGGCGGAGAGCAGCGCCGCGAGAACCGCCGTACGCGCCTGCCCGGCACGCAACGTACCGGTCAGGACCGCCCCGGCGGCCGCGAGGTCAACGGCTCCGCCGTGCGTGTAGATCTCGGTGACGGGGCCCGCGGGGACCCGGGTGGTGAGGGCAACGAGCACGCCCCGCTCCACGGCTCCGGCGACGGCGGTGACGAACTCGGGGGTCGCGTTGCCCGCCCCGGTGGCGACGAGCACGATGCCCTGCGCACCGGCCCCGACCGCCGCCTCCAGGAGCAGCGGGTCGGCGTCGACGTGGTGCATGACCATGTCGACGCGCGGCACGGCCACGCCGGCCGGGGGCAGCGGCAGCGGCTCGGGCCGCTCCGGGCGGTGCGCTACCGAGACCTTGCCGAAGCCGACCTTGCCCACGCGCGGCCCCGAGGGGTCGGCGAAGGCGTCGGCGGCGAGGGTCTGCGTCTTCACGGTGCCGCGCGCGGCGTGCACCTTGCCGTCGAAGACGACCAGGACCCCGAGGTCGCGCACGGTCGCGGCGGTGAGCAGCGCGTCGTACAGATTGCCGGGTCCGTCGCCGTCCTCGGCGCCGAGCGGCTTCTGGGCGCCGGTGAGGACCACCGGGCGGGAGTCGTGGTGGTGGAGGTCGAGCAGGAAGGCGGTCTCCTCCAGGGTGTCCGTGCCGTGGGTGACGACGATGCCGTCGACGCCGGGGTCGGCGAGCACCTCGTGCACGGTGCGCAGCAGGGTGAGCTGCTGGGCGGAGGTCAGGCGCGGGCTGTTCACGTTGAACAGGTCGATGACCTCGGAGGTGATGTCGTGGGGTATCGCGGCCGTGGCGAGCACCTCGCGCCCGGGGGCGTCGGCGGCGAAACCGGTGCCCTGCCACCGGCTGGCGATCGTCCCGCCGGTGCTGATGACGACGATCCGTCGCGCCTGTGCTTCCACGTCTGCGTACCTCCCGGAGATCCCGAGGACGATCAAGCCCTCCGAGCGGCGGGCATCCTCGACGCAACGATAGTTCGAACACCGCGCAATGTGTTTGCCCTGTTCCCCGGGCACAGCGCCATTTCAGGGTGGATAATTGCGCCATGGACGAGATCGATCGCAATATCTTGCGTGAGCTCCAGAGGGACGGCCGGCTCACCAACCAGGAGCTGGCCCAGCGGGTCGGCCTGAGCGCGTCGCCGTGCATGCGGCGGGTGCGTCAGCTGGAGCTGGACGGTGTGATCCAGGGGTACCGCGCGGTCGTGGACCCCGAGGCGGTCGGCCGGGGCTTCGAGGTGCTCGTCTCCATCGAGGTGCGGCGGGACCGCGAGACGGTCGAGGCGTTCGAGGCGGCGCTCCAGGAGATCCCGGACGTCATCGAGGCGTACCGCCTGTTCGGGAGCCCCGGCTGCCTGCTGCGCATCGCCGTGGAGGACCTCGCCGCGTACGAGCGCCTGTGGATCGAGCGGCTCACGGCGCTGGCGGGGGTCACGGAGGTCAATTCGCAGATCATCATGAAGCGGATCAAGGAACCAGAGGGCCTGCCGGTGGACGGCTGACCAAGGAGCGCACCCGCTCCCCAACTCCCCCTTGGTACAGACTATTGACGACAGGTCTGGACTTTCCTACTGTGACGCTTCGCACACGCACGCCTCCTCGCCCCCAGTCCTCCCTCTCCCCAAGGAGCACAGCGTGATCGGTCGGACGTTACGCCTGCTGGGGGCCGCCTTGGCCCTGGCCTGTGCCGCACAACTGCCGGCCGCCGCGGCGGCCCCCTCCACGCCCCTGGCCGACACCTGCGAGGTCAAGTCGAAGCCCGCGGGGAAGGTGCTCCAGGGCTACTGGGAGAACTGGGACGGCGCGGCCAACGGCGTGCACCCGCCCTTCGGCTGGACCCCGATCACCGACTCCCGCATCCGCGAACACGGCTACAACGTGATCAACGCGGCCTTCCCCGTGATCCGTTCCGACGGCACCGTCCTGTGGGAGGACGGCATGGACGCGACGGTCAAGGTCGCGACGCCCGCCGAGATGTGCCGGGCCAAGGCGGCCGGCGCGACGATCCTGATGTCCATCGGCGGCGCGACGGCCGGGATCGACCTGAGCTCCAGCAGGGTCGCCGACCGTTTCGTCGAGACGATCGTGCCGATCCTGAAGAAGTACAACTTCGACGGCATCGACATCGACATCGAGACCGGCCTCGTGGGCAGCGGCAACATCAACCAGCTCTCCCCCTCCCAGGCCAACCTCGTCCGCATCATCGACGGCGTCCTCGCCCGGATGCCCGCGAACTTCGGCCTGACCATGGCCCCCGAGACGGCGTACGTGACGGGCGGCAGCGTCGTCTACGGCTCGATCTGGGGCGCGTATCTGCCCATCATCAAGAAGTACGCGGACAACGGCCGCCTGTGGTGGCTCAACATGCAGTACTACAACGGCAGCATGTACGGCTGCTCCGGCGACTCCTACTCCGCCGGCACCGTCCAGGGCTTCACCGCGCAGACCGACTGCCTCAACAAGGGCCTGGTCATCCAGGGCACGACCATCAAGGTCCCCTACGACAAACAGGTCCCGGGCCTCCCCGCCCAACCGGGCGCGGGCGGCGGCCACATGTCCCCGAGCCTCGTGGCCCAGGCGTGGAACACGTACAACGGCGCCCTCAAGGGCCTGATGACGTGGTCCATCAACTGGGACGGCTCGAAGGGGTGGACGTTCGGCGACAACTTCAAGCGGATCGCGGCTCCGGCGGCGCCCGCGGTTCTTACGGACCGGTGACGTGAGCGCCCACCGGGGTCGGTCGCCGAGGATGAGCCCGGCCACCATTGGCCCACACCCAGTAGCGGGGCTCCGGCTGCCGCTCGCCACACTGCTCCTGCCCGCCGCGGCGCTGCTTCCCGGCCGGGGCGCACGGTACTGGCTCGCGGCCCGGGCCGGGCTCGCCCTACTGGTCAACCATCCGCCGCTCAGGGGCTGGTGAGGGCACGGCTCCGCCGCTGACGGCCAGTTGCGCGGCGGCGGCCAGCTCCCGCCGGTCGGTGCCCCGCAGCGGGGCGTGCGCCGTGATCCGCGCGCTCAGGCGCCGGGCGGCGGTCACGCGGCGCAGCGAGGCGGTGAAGTCCTCGTCGCCGAGGAAGGCGGCCGTGGTGCTGGGGGAGCCGCCCTCCCGGTAGGTGACCGTCACCGGGCGCACGGGGGCGCCCGCGTCGGCCGCGGCCTGGAAGGCGGCCCGCCGGAAGCGCCCGCCCGCCGCGGAGCACCAGGTCGTCGCCTGTGGAAAGACCAGGACGGAGGTGCCGCCGCGCAGACACGCGGACAACGCCCGCACGTCACGGGGGAGTTGACGAGGGCTTCCGTCCCGGTCGATGAACAGCGTGCCGGCGCGCCGGGCCAGCGTGCCGATGAGCGGCCAGCGGCTCACCTCCCGTTTGGCGAGGACGCGCACGGGCTCGACCGCGAGCAGGGCGACGACGTCCAGCCAGGAGACGTGGTTGGCCACGACCAGGGTGCCCACGCCGGAACCGTCCGGCACACTCAGCCGCCCCGCGAGCCCCGCACCGAGCCGCTCGCTGCCCCCCACCGCCACCCGCACCCCGAGCGCGGAGAGCACCGCACACGCCTCCCCGCGCAGCACGCGAGGCTCCGCGAGCCGGTCGCCCCGCGCGGCGGCGCGCGTCAGGACGTACGTCAACGCCGCGTACCGCCGCGCCAGTTCGGTCACCGGCACGCGCGCGTCCGGGGCGGCGGCACAGCTCGCCGGGCAGCCGCGGTCGAGCGCCCAGGGGCTCGTCACGCGCCCTCCCCAAGGAAGTAGCGGCGGTGCCGTGCGCTGAGCCGCTCGGTGTCGAGGAGTACGAAGAAGTCCGCGACGTCGAACTGCGGATCGTGGGCGGGGGCTCCGCACATCCACGCGCCGAGGCGGAGGTAGCCGCGCAGCAGGGGCGGCAGGTCGGCGTAGGCGGGGCGTTCCGGGGCGGGGCCCGTGGGGGTCCAGGGGCGCCGGGGGTGCACGCGCAGCTCGGGGGGCGCGGCGTGCTTGGCGGTGCCGAGCAGCCAGGCGCTGGACGCGGCCCGCCCGCCGTCGGCCAGCGGCACGGAGGCGCAGCCCGCCAGGTGACGGTGGCCGGAGAGCAGGACGTAGCGGGCCAGCGCGGACCACATGAGGTTGATGACGGCCCCGGAGCGGTGGTCGGGGTGGACGCAGGAGCGGCCCGCCTCGACGGTCGAGGACCGCAGGCGGTCGAGGGCGCGCAGGTCGAACTCGCCGTCGGAGTAGGAGTGTTCGGTACGCCCGGGGGGAAGCAGCCGGTAGGTGCCGACGATCTCGCCGGTCGAGGTGTCGGTGACGATGAGGTGGTCGGCGAGATCGTCGTAGGCGTCGACGTCGTGGCCGGGCAGCGGCGTGTCGAGCGCCGCGCCCAGCTCCTCGCCGAAGACGCGGTGGCGCAGGCGCTGGGCGGCCCTGATCTGTTCGGTGGTGTCCGCGAGGGAGGTGACGTATGAGCTGGTGACCGTCGAAACGAGGGATGTCGAGGGCATGACACTTCCGTTCTCGGTTCGTGGGGTGAGCACAGACGGGAGAGGGGGGGACGACGGGGGACGGGGGGACGCTGCGTGGCGGACCGTTCGCCGCGGCACGTTCAGCACGGTGACGGCACCGGCTGAACTTCGCGCTTCAGGCGCGCGTCGGTCGTACGTCCGGCGCGCGTCCAGAACGGGCAGGGGGCCTCACCCCCGGCCACCGACACCCCCGCCGACCGCCGACCGTCCCCGCCATACGGCCTCTTCCGGCCGCCGCGGCGCCCACCCCGGGCGGCCCCCATTGACCCGCCCCCAGGTCAGGCCGTACAAACGCCGCATGCCACCTCCCCTCCCCCTCGCCGGTATCACCGTCGTCAGCCTTGAGCAGGCCGTCGCCGCGCCCTTCGCCACCCGGCAGCTCGCCGACCTGGGCGCGCGCGTCATCAAGGTCGAGCGGCCCGGCGGCGGTGACTTCGCGCGGCGGTACGACACCACGGTGCACGGCCAGGCCAGCTACTTCGTCTGGCTCAACCGCTCCAAGGAGTCCCTCACCCTCGACCTCAAGTCGGAGTGCGGCAGGCAGCTCCTGGAGGAGCTGCTCGCGAGGGCGGACGTGTTCGTGCAGAACCTCGCCCCGGGGGCCGCCGCCCGCATGGGTCTCGGCGCCGAGGAGCTCCAGGCGCGCCACCCCTCCCTCATCCCCTGCACCGTCAGCGGGTACGGCACGGACGGCCCCTGGGCGGACCGCAAGGCGTACGACCTGCTCGTGCAGTGCCAGACGGGGCTGCTCCAGCTCACCGGCACCCCGGACGAGGCGGTGCGCGTGGGCATCTCCGTGGCCGACATCGCGGGCGGGATGTACGCGTACAGCGGCATCCTGTCGGCCCTGTTCACGCGGGCGACGACCGGGCGCGCGCCGGCCGTGGAGGTCTCGCTCTTCGACGCGCTCGCCGAGTGGATGAGCCAGCCCGCCTACTACACGCGGTACGGCGGCACCCAGCCGCCCCGCGTCGGCGCCCGGCACGCGACGGTCGCGCCGTACGGCCCGTTCACCGCGTCCGACGGCAAGGACGTCCTGCTGTCCGTGCAGAACGAACGCGAGTGGGCCGCGTTCTGCGGGGAGTTCCTCGGCCGTCCCGCGCTGGCCGACGACCCGCGGTTCGCCACCGGCTCCGACCGCGTGGCGCACCGGGAGGCCCTGGACGCCATCATCGCCGTACGCTTCGGCGAACTCGGCGGCGACGAGGCGATGAAGCTGCTCGACCGGGCGGGCATCGCCAACGCGGGCGTCAACTCGGTCCATGAGTTCCTCGACCACCCCGTGCTGACCGAGCGCGGACGCTGGCGGGACGTACGGGTGCCGGGGGCGCCGTCGCCCGTCCAGGCGCTGCTGCCGCCCGCGGACCTCTCCGGCGTGGCCCCGCGGATGGACCCGGTGCCGGCGGCGGGCGAGCACACCGAGGCGATCCTCGCCGAGCTGGGGCGCGGCCCGGACGAGATCGCCCGGCTGCTCGCCGAGGGGGTCTGCCGGTGAGCGCCCTGGACACCCTCCCGCCCGACGAGCAGCTGGCCGTCACGACCGTGCGGGACTTCGTCGACCGCCATGTCAGGCCGGTCGTACGGAAACTGGAGCACTCCGACACCTACCCTGAGGCGCTCATCGAGAAGATGAAGGAGCTCGGCCTCTTCGGGCTCGCCGTCCCCGAGGAGTACGGCGGCACCCCCGTCTCCACCTCCTGCTACGTCCTGGTCACCGAGGAGCTGGCGCGCGGCTGGATGAGCCTGGCGGGCGCGATGGGCGGCCATACGGTCGTCGCGAAGCTGCTCTCGCACTTCGGCACCGACGCGCAGAAGCGGCGCTGGCTGCCCCGCATGGCCACGGGCGCGGTGCGCGCGACGGCGGCGCTGACCGAGCCGGGCGGCGGCTCCGACCTCCAGGCGCTGCGCACGGTCGCGCGCCGCGACGAGGACGGCGGCGGGTACGTGATCGACGGCGCGAAGACCTGGATCACCAACTCCCGCCGCTCCCAGCTGATCGCGCTGCTCTGCAAGACGGACCCGGACGCGCGGCCCCGCCATCGCGGCATCTCCGTCCTGCTCGTCGAGCATGGCCCCGGCCTGACCGTCTCCCGCGACCTGCCGAAGCTCGGCTACAAGGGCGTGGAGAGCTGCGAACTGGCCTTCTTCGACTACCGCGCACCGGCCGACGCGCTGCTCGGTGGCGTCGAGGGCAAGGGCTTCGGGCACATGATGAAGGGCCTGGAGACCGGGCGGTTACAGGTCGCCGCCCGCGCGCTCGGCGTGGGGCGGGCCGCGTTCGAGGACGCGCTGCGCTACGCCCAGGAGCGCGAGTCGTTCGGCGTGCCGATCTGGCGGCACCAGTCCATCGGCAACTACCTCGCCGACATGGCGACTTCACTCTCCGCCGCCCGCCAGCTCACCCTGCACGCTGCCCGGGAGGCCGACGCGGGACGGCGCGTCGACATGGAGGCAGGCATGGCCAAGCTGTTCGCGTCGGAGACGGCCATGCGGATCGCGCTGGACGCGGTCCGCATCCACGGCGGCAACGGCTACTCGACCGAGTTCGACGTCGAACGCTACTTCCGCGACGCCCCGCTGATGATCGTCGGCGAGGGGACCAACGAGATCCAGCGCAATGTGATCGCTCGTCAACTCGTCAAACGCGGCGGCCTGGACACCTGAACCGCTCAGGCGACGGTGCCGAGCCCTTCGATGACCACCGCGTTCGGCAGTGAGGCGAAGGCCTTGCCCGGCACGATCAGCTTGCCGCGGCGGCGGCCGCTGCCGACGAGGACGTGCGGCAGATCGGCGACGACGGCGTCGACCAGCAGCGGCCACGTGGCGGGCAGCCCGATGGGCGTGATGCCGCCGTACTCCATGCCGGTCTCGCCCGTGGCCGTGTCCATCGGCGCGAACGACGCCTTGCGGGCGCCGAGTTGGCGGCGTACGACGCCGTTGACGTCCACCCGCGCGCCGGACGGCACGACGCACGCGGCGAGCGTGGTCCCACCGCCCCGCTTGCCCGCCACCACCACGCAGTTCGCCGACCGGTCGAGCAGTTCGGGGCCGTAGTGCTCAAGGAACGTGGCGGTGTCGGCCCACGCCGGGTCCGTGTCGACGTGGATCAGCTCGTCGGCCGGGACGGGTCCGCTCCAGCCGCGTACGGCTCGCGCGACGGGTGCGGCCAGCAGGTCGAGGACCTCGGAAGCGGGGTGGACGACGTCGAAATCACCGAGAGGAGCTCGCATTGGCGGCACGGTAACAGCCGTCAGTATGAGGACGCGTGGGCGGGCGGCACCGAGACCGACATCGTCAGCTCGACCGGCTCGGCGCCCCTGTTGTGGTAACCGTGCGGCACGTTGGCCTCGAAGGTGGCGGCCGCCCCAGCCGCGACGACGTGCTCGGCGCCGTCCACGACGAGCGTCAGCTCGCCCCGCGAGACGTGCAACAGCTCGACGGTGCCCGGCGGATGCGCGTCGGAGTCGCTGCCCTCGCCGGGCACGAGGTGCCAGGACCACAGCTCGAAGGGGCCGCGCGCCTCGGCCCCGACCAGGAGCGTGGTACTGCTGCCGGCTTCCGTGGACCACATGCGTACGGCCTGCTCCGGCGGTACGAGGCGGACGTGCGGGCCCTGTTCGTAGTCCAGGAGCGTGGTGATGCTGATGCCCAGCGCGTCCGCGAGCTTCACCGTGATGCCCACGCTGGGGTTGGTCCTGGCCTGCTCGATCTGGATGATCATGCCGCGGCTCACCCCGGCGCGGGCCGCGAGGGCGTCAAGGGTGAAGCCTCTCTCGTTGCGCCACCGCTTGAGGTTGCGCGCGAGCGACTGGGTCAGCTGGTCGAGGTCCGACACATTCCGTCCAATATTTTGAATGACACAGTTCACGATACTGAACTACCGTGTGGTGCACCTGATGGTTCCCGATGGTTCACCACACTGTACTGCGAGGCTTCTCCATGACCGCACTGTTCGCCCTGGCCACGAGTCTGCTGTGGGGGCTCGCCGACTTCGGCGGCGGACTGCTGACCCGGCGCGTGCCGGCCCTCACGGTCGTCGTCGCCTCGCAGACGATCGCCGTGGTCGTGCTCGGCGCCGTCGTGCTCGCGACCGGCGGGTGGACCGAGTGGGGGCCGCAGCTGTGGTTCGCGGTCGGCGCGGGCCTGGTCGGCCCCGTCGCCATGCTCGCCTTCTACAAGGCGCTCGCCCTCGGTCCCATGGGTGTCGTCTCGCCGCTCGGCTCGCTCGGCGTCGCCGTGCCGGTCGGCGTCGGGCTGCTCCTCGGCGAGCGGCCCGGGCTCGCGCAGTTCGCGGGCATCGCCGTGGCCGTGGCGGGCATCCTCCTCGCGGGCGGCCCCGAGCTGCGCGGCGCGCCCGTCCAGCGTCAGGCCGTCCTGCTCACCCTGCTCGCCGCGTTCGGCTTCGGTGGCGTCATGGCGCTGATCGCCGAAGCGTCGAGCAGTCTCACCGGTCTGTTCCTCGCGCTCTTCGTGCAGCGCGTGACGAACGTGGCGGCGGGCGGCGCGGCCCTTTACGTCTCCGTGAAGCGGGGCGGCGCCGCGCTCCCGGCGGGTTCCGGGATGGGCGTGCTGTGGGCGATGCTGCCCGCCCTCGCCTTCGTCGGCCTCGCGGACGTCGCGGCCAACGGCACGTATTCGATGGCGGCCCAGAACGGCCCGGTCACCGTCGCCGCCGTGCTCTCCTCCGTCTACCCGGTGGTCACGGCGCTGGCGGCCCGGGCAGTGCTGAAGGAACGGCTGCGGGGAATCCAGGCGGCGGGAGCGGGACTGGCACTGGTGGGAACGGTACTGCTGGCCAGCTGACACGGCCCCGCCAGGGGCGCGGGGAACCGCGCGACCAGCCCCACACAACCCGCGGCCGAAAACCCACCGGCCTACCCCTGTCCCATCTCCCGCATCTCCCCCAGCGCGATCAACTGCTCCGGCGTAACCCCCTCAGGGATGGGAACCGGCGCGGGCGTCCGCAACGGCGGCTGCCACCCCATCTCCGCGTCCCACGTCCGCACGACCCGCGCCGGCGCCCCCGCCACCACCGCGTGGTCGGGAACCTCACCCCGCACGACCGCCCCCGCGGCGACGACGACATTGCGCCCGATCCGCGCCCCCGGCAGGATCACCGCACCCGTACCCACCCAGCACCCGGACCCGATCTCCACCGGGTCCATCCGCGGCCACTGCTTGCCGATGGGCGTGTGCGGGTCGTCGTAGGAGTGGTTGGTGGACGTCACGTACACATAGGGCCCGAAGTAACAGTCATCGCCTATCGTCACCGTCGTATCGGCGATGACGTGACTGCCGCGGCCGAGCACGACGCCGTTGCCGATGCGCAGGATCGGGTCGGGGCCGAGGTCGAGGTCCGGCATCATCCCCGCGGTGAGCGTGACGTGCTCGCCGACGATGCAGTGGTCGCCGAGCCGGATCCACGGCTCGCCGAAGACCGTGCCCTGCGGGAAGGCGAGCTTCGTGCCCTCGCCGATCGCGCCGAACCGCAGCCGGCCCGGGTGCGCGGCGGTCACCGCGCCCGTGCGCTGCGCCCACGCCCAGCCCGAGTGGACCGCGCGCTGCGCGAGGCGGCGCGGCACGGCGGTCAGGGATGAGAACGTGTTCCTGTTCTTCGGCACGCGCTCACGTTACTCAGTGCCACCGGCCCCCGCAGGTCCATGACCTGTGATCTTCACCCCACCCGGCCGTGTGCGCCACCTCGTCCCGTACGGTGCCGTCAGGCGCGGGACCACGGACACCACGGAAGACTGACGTCATGGAAGCGGGGAGCGAGTCGATGGGCCACGAGGCACTCATCACCGGCATCGGCGGCAAGGATCCGAAGATCGACCAGGAGGCGTTCACCGCGCCGACCTCGGTCGTGCTCGGCGAGGTGACGCTGCACGCCGGGGCCAGCGCCTGGTACGGCGCGGTGCTGCGCGCGGACTGCGGGCCCATCGTCGTGGGCGCGGACAGCAACATCCAGGACAATTGCAGCCTGCACGTCGACCCGGGCTTCCCCATCAGCATCGGCGAGCGCGTCTCGGTCGGGCACAACGCCGTCCTGCACGGGTGCACCGTCGAGGACGACAGCCTGATCGGGATGGGCGCGACCGTACTCAACGGCGCGGTGATCGGGGCCGGTTCCCTGGTCGCGGCGCAGGCGTTGGTACCGCAGGGCATGCGCGTGCCCCCGGGCTCGCTCGTCGCGGGCGTGCCCGCCAAGGTGCGCAGGCAGCTCACGGACGAGGAGCGCGAGGGCATCACGCTCAACGGCACGCTGTACGTCGAACTGGCCAGGGCCCACCGCGACGCGCACGCCGCGGAGTGACTCAGTCGCCGACGCCGACGGGCTGCGGTTCGGCCGCCACGGGCCCGGCGGCCGCGGCCTCCGCCTCGGCGGCCGCCTTCTTCGCCCGCCGCTTGATGAACAGCATGGAGCCGACGCCGATCAGCACGGCGATGGCGAGCCCGAGGTAGGAGAACCGCTTCAGCCAGTCCTCGGCGACGACGCCGATGTAGTAGATGACGGCGGTGGTGCCGCCGGCCCAGACGATGCCGCCGAGGACGTTGGCGATCAGGAACTTCCAGTACGGCATGCGCAGGACGCCCGCGAGCGGACCGGCGAAGATGCGGAGCAGGGCGACGAAGCGGCCGAAGAAGACCGCCCACATGCCCCACTTCTGGAAGGACCGCTCGCAGGTCGCGACGTTGGCCGCGCTGAAGTGCCTGGGGAACTTCCGCTCCAGCCAGGCCAGCAGCGGCCGGCCGCCCTTGCGGCCGATGGCGTACCCGATGGAGTCGCCGATGATGGCGCCCGCGGTGGCGCAGACGCCCAGGATCACCGGGTTGACTTCACCGTGCTGGGAGGACAGGAGCGCCGCGGAGACCAGGACGATCTCGCCGGGCAGCGGGATGCCCAGGCTCTCCAGCCCGATGACGATTCCCACCAGCGCGTAGATACTGACGGCCGGTACCTGCTCCAGCCACTCCTGGACGTGCAACGCCGGTTCCTCCCATAGTCCCAGTGCTTGCCCCCGGCATACGCGCCCCTGAGCGACGCACGCCCGCGCAGCCTACCGGTCAAGCCCCACGCGAATGGAACGACGCCGCTCACGCCCGGCTTCCGTCAGCTGGGGTCGTTGGGCCTGAGGGTCCACAGGACGGTCATCTCGCCGGTGACCGCGCCGTCCGCCCGCCGGATCTCGACGGCGACCGGGAACTCGGGGCGCTGGCCGGCGTCGAGTTCGGCGATCACGTCCGCCGCCGGGCGGCCGAGCGTCGCCGTGGCCGTCACGGCACCCATGGCGAGCTTCTTGTACGCGATCTCGGCGCTGACGGCGAGCGGCACGGCGCGGGAGAGCTGCGCGCCGAACGCGGCGAGGACGATGGCCCCGCTCGCGGACTCGCCCAGCGTGAACATGGCGCCGGCGTGCGGGCCGCCGACGTGGTTGTGGTACTCGCTCTGGTCGGGCAGGGCCACCACGGCCTTGTCCGGCGCGGTCTCACGGAACTCGAGGTTCAGGGTCCTGGCCATCGGCACCGTGGCGGCGAGCATCTCGCCGATCGACATCTGGTCTGCGCTCATGGCGGCGATGTTACCCATGAGTAGAGTTGAATGACCAGGGCCCTCCGCCGTGGAGATCACCGTCCCCTATCGTGGACGCCCATGTGGCATGGACAGCAGCCGCCCGGGGGCGAGCAGAACCCGCAGGACCAGAGCCGGAACCCGTACCAGCAGCCGGGGTACCAGCAGCCCAACCCCTATCAGCAGCAGGCCCCTTGGAACGCGCCCACCATGCCCGGGGAGTCGCGGGGCGGGGCCCCCGAGCCCCCGCGCGGCAACGGCAGACGGACCAAGGTGATCGCCCTCGCCGCGGCGGCTGCCGTCGTGGTCGCCGCGGGCGTCACCGGGGTCCTGCTCCTCGGCGGCGACAAAGACGAGCGGAGCGCGAAGGACGAGACGAGCGCCTCCGCCGAGCCCGGCCCGGCGAAGCCTTCCGCGTCAGGCTCCGCCGACAACCCCCGCGCGGGCGCCGACCCCGGCCCGACCGTGCCCGGCTGGAAGGTCGTGGTGAACCCGAAGCGAGGCATCGCCTTCGACGTACCTCCCGAGTGGTCCCTGGAATCGAGGGACTGGGCCGGCGGATACGTGGAAGAGAAGGACGCCGACGACGAATCGGCACCGTTCCTCGCCGCCTACGCCGCCCCCGCCTACTTCAAGGAGAAGTGGTGCGCGAGCGACGACGACAAGGACGGGGTCAAGGACCACGTACCGCTGGCCGCGGCGGGTACCCGCGGCAACAAGGACGCCAAGAGCACCGAGCAGATCGCACGGCACGACGCGACCATGTGGGTCTACGGCGCCTACACGCAGCCCGACAGGAAGAAGGTCACCACCGGCCCCGTGGAGTCGTACACCACGAAGTCGGGTCTCAAGGGCAGCCTGGCGAGCGCCACTTCGGCGGGTGTCGACAAGCAGGGCAAGTGCGACTCCGACGGCAAGGCCACGGTCTTCGCCTTCAAGGACTCGGCGGGCAAGTTCGCGTCCTGGTCCTTCCACGGCGCGAAGGGCGTGCGGGAGGAACTCCCGGACGCGACCGTGCGGAAGATCCTCTCGACCGTGCGCGAGTACGAGATGGCCGAGGACTGAGCCGCTCCCGGGGCCGCCGTCCCCGGCCTCCCGGGGCGATGTGATCTTCAGCGGGCGGCCCCCGTATCGTGTGCGGCCATGTGGCCAGGACAGCAGCCGCCCGGGGGCGAGCAGAACCCGCAGGACCAGAGCCGGAACCCGTACCAGCAGCCGGGGTACCAGCAGCCCAACCCCTATCAGCAGCCGGGCTATCAGGCACCGAACCCCTATCAGCAGCCGGCCGCACCCCATCCCCATCCCCATCCCCAGGGGCAGTGGAGCGCGCCGACCGTCCCGTCCGGGGCCCCGCAGGCTCCGGACGGCGGGGGCAGGGGCAGCGGCAAGGTCAAGGTCATCTCTCTCGTGACGGCCGCCGCCGTGGTCGTCGCCGCGGGCGTGACGGGATTCCTGCTCCTCGGCGACGACAAGGACGGGAAGGCCGGGAAGGACGACCGGGCCGGCTCCGGCTCCCCCTCGAAGGCCGCCCCCGAGAGCCCGGGCGCCGCTCCGGACGACGGCGACGACAGCGAGCGCGGGACGGACGACGGCCTGAAGCCGACCATCAAGGGCTGGCACGTCGTGGTGAACCCCAGGTGGGGCACGGCCTTCGACGTGCCGCCCGAGTGGGAGGTGCAGAACCCCGGTTCGGCGATCGCCTTCGAGGACGTCAAGACCGGCAAGCCGCTCATGACGATGTCGGCGCCCGCGTACCTCAAGCCCGAGTGGTGCGTCACCGACGACGACAAGGACGGCAGGAGCGAGGACCACGAACTCGCCGCCGTCGGCACCAAGGGCGCCAAGGGCGCGAAGAACACCGAGCAGGTCGCGGTCAACCAGGTCGCCTGGTGGGTCTACGCCGGCTACACCCAGCCGGACAAGAAGAGCTTCAGCTCCGACGAGAAGGCGCAGCCGTACACCACCAAGGCCGGCATCAAGGGCAGCATCGCCCGCGCCGAGTCCACGAACACGCCCCAGACGGGCAAGTGCGCCTCCGACGGCAAGGCGATCACCTTCGGCTTCAAGAACTCCGCGGGCGACTACGTCGCGTGGAGCCTCTACGGAGCGCGCGGGGTCAAGGACGAGATACCCGAGGAGACGGTCATGAAGATCCTCAGCACGGTGCGCACCCACGGCGAGCCGACGGAATCCTGACGCTTTCCGCCGCTTTCTCCGTACGTTCTTCCCGTCGGCGGCGGCCCCGTGGCGACCCCGGCGGGGCTGCCCGTGGCACCCGGCCCCCGGCACCTCTATGGTTACTGGCCATGTGGCCAGAACAGCAGCCGCCCGGGGGCGAGCAGAACCCGCAGGACCAGAATCACAACCCGTACCAGCAGCCGGGGTACCAGGCGCCCAACCCCTATCAGCAGCCGGGGTATCAGCAGCAGCCCGCGGGCGGCTACCCGCAGCAGCCGCCCGCCGGTGGCTACCAGCAGCCGCACTCGGGCGGGTTCTCGCAGCCCGAGCAGCCGCAGCCGCACTGGTCCGCTCCGACGCCACCGCCCGGGCTGCCGCAGCAGAGCGGTGGCGGCCAGGGCGGGGGCGGCAACAAGACGAAGATCACCGCCATCGTCGCCTCGCTGGCCGTGGTGGTGGCGGCCGGCGTCACCGGCTTCCTGGTCCTCGGCGGTGACGAAGAGGGCAAGGACGACAAGGCGGGGCCGGCGAAGCCCTCGAAGTCCGCGACGAAGAAGCCGGACCCGACGCCCACCGGCGGTGGGAACGAACGCGGTGAGGGCGGCGAGGACAAGCCGACGGTTCCCGGCTGGCAGGTCGTGGTGAACCCCAAGTGGGGCACCGCCTTCGACGTTCCGGCCGACTGGAAGGTCGAGACGCCGGACACCTTCACCGGCTTCGACGACCGCAAGGACAAGGGCGCGAAGGCGATCATCGGCATGTCCGCGCCCGCGGTCTACAAAGAGAAGTGGTGCACCTCGGACGAGGACAAGAACGGCGAGTCCGAGGACACCTCGCTCGCCGTCGTCGGCACCAAGGGCCAGAACGGCGCGAAGAACACCAAGGACGTCGCGCGCAACGACTCCGCCTGGTGGGTCTTCGGCGGTTACACCGAGCAGACCAAGGCCGACAAGAAGAAGATCAAGATCGGCAAGGTGGAGGAGTACACCACCAAGTCCGGCGTCAAGGGCAGCGTGGCGACGTCGACGACGTCCGGCGCGGCCACGTCCGCCAAGTGCGACTCGGAGGGCAAGGCCACCACGTTCGCCTTCAAGAACGAGGCCGGTGAGTACGTGGCCTGGACCCTCTACGGCGCCAAGGGCGTCAAGGAAGAGGTCTCCGACGCCCTGGTGAGGAAGATTCTGGACACCGTGCGGTGGAGCGAGGCCGCGGCCGAGGAGTCCTGAGCCGCGCGGCGCGTTCTGAGCCACGAGAACAAACGGTTTGGCAAGTGCGTACTGCCCCGGGGATAGTCCCGGAGTGACGAATCCTGCCTCCGTGCCGCGCCGCCGCCCCAGTTGGGCGGGTCGCAACTACACGCTGCTGACCGCCGCCGCGATCGTGACGAACCTCGGAAGCCACGGGGCGTTGATCGCGGCGGCGTTCGCCGTGCTGGACGCCGGGGGTGACGGCGGGGACGTCGGGCTCGTCGCGGCCGCGCGGACACTGCCCCTCGTGCTGTTCCTGCTCATCGGCGGGGCCGTCGCCGACCGGCTGCCGCGCCACCATGTGATGGTCGCCGCCAACGCCCTCAACTGCGTGTCGCAGGCGGCGTTCGCCGTGCTCGTCATCGCGGGCGAGCCGCAGCTGTGGCAGATGATGCTGCTCACCGGCCTCGGCGGCGTCGGGCAGGCCTTCTTCGGGCCCGCGGCCGAGGGGATGCTGATGTCCTCGGTCAGCGGCGAGCAGGTCAGCCGGGCGTTCGCGCTGTACCGGATGGCGATGCAGGGGGCGGGCCTCGGCGGCGCCGCGCTCGGCGGTCTGATGGTGGCGGCGATCGGCCCGGGCTGGGTGCTCGCGGTGGACGCGGCGGCGTTCGCGGCCGCGGGAGCGCTGCGTTCCTTCCTGGACGTCAGCCACATACCGGAGCGCGCGCCCGGCGGCGGGCTGTTCTCCGATCTGCGGGACGGCTGGCGGGAGTTCACCGGCCGCACCTGGCTCTGGTCGATCGTGGCACAGTTCTCGGTCGTGGTGGCCGTGGTCGGGGCCGCCGAGTCGGTGTTCGGGCCCCTGGTGGCCCGCGACGAGCTGGGCGGCGCGGGGCCGTGGGGCCTCGCGCTCGCCGCGTTCGGCGCGGGCACGGTCGGCGGCGCGGTCCTGATGATGCGGTGGAAGCCGCGGCGGCTGCTGCTCGCGGGCACCCTCTGCGTCTTTCCGCTGGCCGCGCCCTCGGCGGCGCTGGCCGTGCCGCTGCCGGTGGCCGGGCTCGCCGCGGTGATGTTCGTCAGCGGCGTGGCGATCGAGGTGTTCGGTGTCTCCTGGATGACCGCGATGCATCAGGAGATCCCGGAGGAGAAGCTGTCGCGGGTCGCCGCCTACGACTGGTTCGGCTCGATCGCGATGGTGCCTCTCGCCACGGCCCTCGCCGGCCCCGCGGAGTCCGCGTTCGGCCGCGGCGCGTCGCTGTGGGGCTGCGCGGTGCTGGTGGTCCTCGTGACGGCGGCCGTCCTGTTCGTCCCTGACGTACGCAACTTGACGCGACGCACGAAGGAGGTGGCGGTGCCGACGCCTCGCGCCGGCGTCTCCGCGGACGCGGTCGCCTCGACTTCAGCCGATGCGGAGGGCCCTGTCGGGCGGCTCGGGTGAAGGATCGGCTCACCCAACACTGAACGCCCCGCCAGGCGGCTCCGGTGAAGGGACGGCGTCCTCGTCACGTACCGCCTTCGCGTCCCCGATGAGGCGCCGCAGTGCCTCGCCGTGTTCGACGCGGGCGGGGAAGGCGTCGGACGCCGCGCGCCGGGCCAGGGCCGCGATGTCGAGAGGTGCGTGCGAGGCGATGAGTACCGCGTTCCCGAAGCGGCGGCCGCGCAGCACCGACGGCTCGGCGATCAGCGCGAGTTCCTCGAAGGCCTCGGCGAAGGTGGCCAGTTGGGAGCGGAGGAAGGCGAAGGGCGCGCCGTCGGCGAGGTTCGCCGTGTAGTGACCGCCCGGGCGCAGCACGCGGTCGGCGGCCTTGGCGTAGGAGACCGTGGTGAGGTGCGCGGGCACCCGTGAGCCGCCGAAGACATCGGCGACGAGGACATCGGCGCTGTCGGCGGGCGCCGCGTCGAGCCACTGCCTGGCGTCCGCCCCGTGCACGGTGATCCCCGCGTCCCGCTCCCACGGCAGCTGTTCGGCGACCAGTCGCAGCAGCCCCCGGTCGGCCTCGACGACGTCCTGCCGGGAGCCGGGGCGCGTGGCGGCGGCATAGCGTGGCAGGGTGAGGGCGCCGCCGCCGAGGTGGATGACGTCGAGCGGGCGGCCCGGCGCGGCCGCGGTGTCCAGGACGTGGGCGAGCCGGCGCGCGTACTCGAACTCCAGGTGGGTCGGCGCGTCCAGGTCCACGTACGACTGGGGCGCCCCGTCGACGGTGAGCAGCCAGGCCCGCGCCCGGTCGACGTCGGGCATCAGCTTGGCGGTGCCGTGATCCACCTCGCGGGTCACCGGAATCGCCTCGCCCGGGGGCTCGTACCCCGCGCCGGTCTCGAACTCGTGCTCGTCCACGGGCTCCATTGTGCCGCCCGCCCCGGGGGGTTCGATCCCCCCGGAGCGGGCGGTGCGGGGCATGGCCCGTCAGGCGACCTCCGTGACGGTGCCCGCGCCGACGGTGCGGCCGCCCTCGCGGATGGCGAAGCCGAGGCCGGTCTCCAGCGGCACGTCACGGCCCAGCTCGACCGTCATGGTGACCGTCTCGCCGGGGCGGGCCACGGCCGCCTCGCCGAGGTCCACGTCACCGACCACGTCCGCGGTGCGGATGTAGAACTGCGGCCGGTACCCCGTGGCGATCGGTGTCGTACGGCCGCCCTCGCGGGTCGACAGGACGTACACCTGCGCGGTGAAGCGCCGCCGTGGGCTCACGCTGCCGGGCGCCGCGACCACATGGCCCCGGCGGACGGCGTCACGTGGCAGACCGCGCAGCAGCAGCGCCACGTTGTCCCCGGCCTGCGCCTCCTCCATGGGCTTGCCGAAGGTCTCCAGGCCGGTGACCACCGTCTCGGTGTCCGCGCCGAGCACCTCCACGCGGTCGCCGAGGCGGACGGTGCCGCGCTCGACGGCGCCGGTGACGACGGTGCCGCGCCCGGTGATGGTGAGCACGTTCTCGACGGGCAGCAGGAACGGCGCGTCGAGATAGCGCTCGGGCATCGGTACGTACGTGTCCACCGCGTCCAGCAGTGCCTCGATCGCACCCGTCCACCGGGGGGCGCCCTCCAGCGCCTTGAGCCCGGAGACCCGTACGACCGGGACGGAGTCGCCCCCGTACCCGTGCCGGGAGAGCAGGTCACGGACCTCCAGTTCCACGAGGTCGGTCAGCTCCTCATCCCCGGCGTCGGCCTTGTTGAGGGCGACGACGATGTGGTCGACGCCGACCTGCCGGGCGAGGAGCACGTGCTCGGCGGTCTGCGGCATGATGCCGTCGAGCGCCGAGACGACGAGGATGGCCCCGTCGAGCTGGGCGGCGCCGGTGACCATGTTCTTCACGTAGTCGGCGTGGCCGGGCATGTCCACGTGCGCGTAGTGCCGGGTGTCCGTCTCGTACTCGACGTGCGCGATGTTGATGGTGATGCCGCGCTGCGCCTCCTCCGGCGCGCGGTCGATGCGGTCGAAGGGGACGAACGTGCCGGTGCCGCGCTCGCTGAGGACCTTGGTGATGGCGGCGGTCAACGTCGTCTTGCCGTGGTCGACGTGCCCCATGGTGCCGATGTTGAGGTGCGGTTTCGTGCGGACGTAAGCCGTCTTGGGCATGGTGGTTCCTTCTCGGAACTCGAAGCTGCTGCCCCGGACCGGCGGTGTGCGCCTGGTCGGGACGGGGACCCCGGGGGCCGTACCGACCCTCCCCCTGCGGGGTCCGCCGGAGTGTCCGGGGAGGGTCAGCTTCGGGCGCCGCCGAAGGCGTCGGGAGCGTCGACGGCAGCCTTCGCAGCGCCCGCGACTGCGGGCGTGGCTGCGAGGAAGGCGTACCGGAACATGGCTCTGATCCTGGCCGACACGAGTCACGCACGTCGAATGAATTTCGCCGAACGGGACGAGGTGAGCGCCCGGTTGCCGCCGCGCCTCCCCCCTCCCCCTCCCGGCCGGTTCAGAGGTTCTTCAGCGCCTCCCGCACCGACAGCGGCGCGAGCCGGTCCCGCTCGCGCTCGACGAAGGCGCGTACCGCGTTCGGATCGGTCTTGGCGTACTCGCGCAGACACCAGCCGATCGCCTTGCGGACGAAGAAGTCGGGGTGCCCCGACCGGCGCAGGCAGTAGGCGAAGAGACGCTCGGCGTCCGTCGCCTCCTTGTGGCGCAGCTGGTGCAGGAGCGCCGTGCGGGCCACCCACATGTCCTCGTCCTCGATCCACTCGTCCATGTCGGCGCGCAGGCGCGGGTCGGCGGCGACGAGCCCTCCGACGACGTGCGCGGCGAGCAGGTCGACGGTGTCCCACCAGGGGCGCGTGGTCACGAGGTGGCGTACGACGGGCAGAGAACCGGATGAGCACCGCTTCACGTGGCGGCGCAGATAGTCCACCGCGAAGTAGGCGTACTCCCGCTCGGGCAGCTCCCAGCAGCGCAGCGCGATGGCCGCGCAGTCCGCCTCGTCGGGGCGGGGCATGCCGGCGAGGACGGCGCGGGACAGCTCGCGGCGCGCGGGCGAGGCGAGGCCGAGGAAGGGGGCGACGTCCTTCATGTACGTACGCATACGCGCCGCCTGCCGGGGGTCGGCCGCCGAGGCGTACGTCACGACAAGCCGGTCGAGCACCGCGTCGGCCAGGTCACTTCTCGGGACTGTGACGCTCATGAGACGCACCATACGGCGATCAGACACATTGGCCGGTTAGTCTTCCCGGATGTTCGAGACCGCAACCGCCCGGCCACAGGGCCTCGCCGTGCGCTGCGCCAGGGCGCTGCTCTCGCCGTGGTCGCGGCTGTCGCTGCTCGTGGTGCTCCTCGCGGCGGCGGGCACGTGCGTGCTGCTGTTCGAGCCGCAGCGGCTCCTGTCCGACGGCTGGCCCGCGCAGTTGGGCGGCGCGACGGCGGTGGCCCTGTTCGCGGTGGCGTACGGGGTGTGCACCGCCGCGTTCGTGCCACGGCCGCTGCTCAATCTGGCGGCGGGCGCGCTCTTCGGTTCGCAGGCGGGTCTCGTCGCGGCGATCGCCGGCACGGTGTTCGGTGCCGGGATCGCCTTCGGGCTCGGCAGGATGCTGGGCCAGGACGCGCTGCGGCCGCTGCTGCGGGGGCGCTGGCTGAAGGCGGCGGACGGCCAGTTCAGCCGGCACGGCTTCCGGTCGATGCTGGCCGTGCGGCTCTTCCCGGGGGTGCCGTTCGCCGCCGCCAACTACTGCGCGGCGGTCTCCCGCATGGGCTGGCTGCCGTTCCTTCTCGCCACGGGCCTCGGGTCGATCCCGAACACGGCGGCGTACGTCATCGCGGGCGCCCGGGCCTCGACGCCGACGTCGCCCGCCTTCCTGATCGCGATGGGGTTCATCGCGGTGACGGGCCTTGGCGGGGCGACGGTCGCGTGGTTCAAGCGCCACCACTTCCGCGGCCCCCGCTGAGGCCGGCTTCGGCTTCGCGGGGGCCGGCCAGGCCGTCAGAGCGCTTCGAGGACCGTGGCGTTGGCGAGTCCGCCCGCCTCGCACATGGTCTGCAACGCGTACCGGGCGCCGCGGGCGCGCATCGCGTGGACGAGCGTGGTCATCAGGCGGGTCCCGCTGGCGCCCAGCGGGTGGCCGAGCGCGATGGCGCCGCCGTGCACGTTGACCTTCTCGGGGTCGGCGCCGGTCTCCTGCAACCAGGCCAGGACGACGCTCGCGAAGGCCTCGTTGACCTCGAAGAGATCGATGTCGTCGAGGGTGAGTGACGCCTTGCGCAGCACCTTCTCGGTGGCGGGCAGGATGCCGGTGAGCATGAGGAGCGGGTCGGAGCCGGTGACGGCGAAGCTGTGCAGGCGGGCGAGCGGGCGCAGGCCGAGCCTTGCCGCGTGCTCGCTGGTGGTGATGAGGACGGCGGAGGCGCCGTCGTTGACGGGGCTGGAGTTGCCCGCCGTGACCGACCAGTCGATCTGCGGGAAGCGCTCGCCGAAGCCCGGGTCGTAGTAGGCGGGCTTGAGGCCGGCGAGGACCTCGGGCGTGGTGGCGGGGCGTACCGACTCGTCGCGGGTCAGGCCCGCGATCGGCGCGGTCTCGGCGTCGAAGAGGCCCGCGTCCCAGGCGCGCGCGGCCCGCTGGTGCGAGGTGGTGGCGAAGGCGTCCATGCGCTCGCGCCCGAGGGACCACTTGGCGGCGATCAGCTCGGCGCTGATGCCCTGCGGGACCAGGCCCTCCGGATAGCGTTCGGCGATGCCGGGCCCGAACGGATCGGCCCCGGCGGGCACGTTCGACCACATCGGCACGCGGCTCATCGACTCCACACCGCAGGCCACGACCATGTCGTACGCCCCCGACATGACGCCCTGCGCCGCGAAGTGCACGGCCTGCTGGGAGGAGCCGCACTGCCGGTCGACGGTGGTCGCGGGCACGGACTCGGGGAAGCCGGCCGAGAGGACGGCGTAGCGCGTGGTGTTCATGGCCTGCTCGGCGACCTGGTCGACGGTGCCGCCGATCACGTCGTCGACCAGGGCGGGGTCGATACCGCTGCGTTCGACGAGGGTGCGCAGGGTGTGGGCGAGGAGTTCCACGGGGTGGACGCCGGCGAGGGCGCCATTGGGCTTGCCCTTGCCGACGGGGGTGCGTACGGCTTCGACGATGACGGCGTCACGCATGATGCGGGCCTCTTTCGGCTACCGGAGCTGCTGGACCGCCGGGCTCCCGGCCCGGGGCTACCAGTGAGTAGGAAATCTGGACTCACCATAGCCCTATGAGTTGGAAAATCAAACCCTCTCCTTCCCGCCCCCTAGACTGCCCGCATGAAGGATCCGCGCCCCTGCTCCATCGCCGACGCCCTCGCCCTCGTCGGCGAGAAGTACTCGCTGCTCGTGCTGCGCGAGGTGTGCCTCGGCAACGAACGCTTCGACCAGCTCGTACGCAACATCGGCGCGCCCCGCGACATCCTCGCGACGCGCCTTCGCCGGCTGGTGGAGGCGGGGATCCTGGAGAAGGTCGCCTACAGCGAGCGCCCGCAGCGCTTCCGGTACCGGCCCACGCCGGCCGGCCTCGAACTGGAGCCGGTCCTGATGACGCTCATGGCGTGGGGCGACCGCCATCTACGCGGTGACGGGGACCGGCCGATGGTCCTGGAGCACACCTGCGGCCACGAGCTGGTCCCGGTGGTCACGTGCTCGGCCTGCGGCGACGCGGTCCACCACGAGGACCTCACCGCGCATCCCCAGACCCCGGGGTGGACGACGACGGGCCCCTCGGCGGCGTAGGGCGGCGCCGGGGCCCGCGAGCCGCCCGGCGGCCGAAGACGGCCCTCCCCCCATCCCCGTAACCCAGGGCCGCTACGCTGCCCCACGACGAGGGGGGTGATCTCGGTGGCCCCTCTCGCGTTCCCGGCGTTCCGCCTCTCCGGAGCCCGCCTCGCCCACGCCTCCCGCACGCTTCCCGCACACCCCAGCACGCCCCTCTATGACCGCTACGACCGCTACGACCGCTTCAGTGGTCCGATGATCAGTACTTGGACGGCGCAGTTCTCATGTCTTGGTTTGAATCCTTCATCCTCGGGCTCGTCCAGGGACTGACCGAGTTCCTCCCGATCTCCTCCAGCGCGCACCTGCGGCTGACGGCGGCGTTCGCCGGCTGGCACGACCCGGGCGCGGCGTTCACGGCGATCACGCAGATCGGCACCGAGACGGCCGTGCTGATCTACTTCCGCAAGGACATCGCGCGGATCGTGTCCGCGTGGTTCGGCTCACTCCTCGGGAGGGTGCCGCGCTCGGACCACGACGCACAGATGGGCTGGCTGGTCATCGTCGGCTCGATCCCGATCGGCGTCCTCGGCGTGACGTTCAAGGACCAGATCGAGGGCCCCTTCCGCGACCTGCGGCTGATCGCCACCACGCTGATCGTGATGGGCGTGGTCCTCGGCATCGCCGACCGCCTGGCGGCCCGCGACGAGACCGGCGGCAGGCACCGCGCCGTACGCCACCGCAAGGGCCTCAAGGAGCTGGGCGTCAGGGACGGCCTGATCTTCGGCATCTGCCAGGCGATGGCCCTGATCCCGGGCGTCTCCCGCTCCGGCGCCACGATCAGCGGCGGCCTCCTCATGGGGTACACCCGCGAGGCGGCGGCGCGCTACTCGTTCCTCCTGGCGATCCCCGCCGTCCTCGCCTCCGGCGTCTTCGAGCTGAAGGACGCGGGCGAGGGCCATGTCTCCTGGGGCCCGACGATCTTCGCCACGATCATCGCGTTCGTGGTCGGCTACGCGGTCATCGCGTGGTTCATGAAGTTCATCACGACCAAGAGTTTCATGCCGTTCGTCTACTACCGGATCCTGCTCGGCATCGTCCTGGTGGTGCTGGTCAGCATGGGTGTGCTGAGCCCGCATGCGGGGGAATCGGCGGGGTGACCGGGCTCTGTACGTGCAGGTTTCCGGCCGTGCCCTGCTGGTAGCGCACGGTGCCTTCGAAGCACTGCTTCCAGCCAGGCGTGTGTTAGCCCCCGCAAGGACTCATAGTCGCAGTCGAAAACTGTATCGCTGCCGCTACCAGGCTTGGGCGGCGCTGCGCAGCGCCGTGTGCGCGTCCCGGCTCCGCTCCCGTCCTGCGTCGAGAGCGGCTTCGACGTCGTCGGTGAACCGGCCGTCCCGTACGTCTCCCAGGGTGATGTCACCCAGGTCGATGGCCGACCACGCGGCCTCGACCGCGATGGCGGTCAGCTCCGGGTCGGTCACGGTCAGCGCCAGGCGGTCGAAGGCCGCGGTGACGGCCGAGCGGGCTCGGTACAGGTCGGCCCGGGCCTCCCTGCCCAGGGGCATGCCGTCGCGTAGATCGGCGACCTGGAGCCAGTACTGCTCGCGGAACGCCAGGGCGGCGGCGAGCAGCTGTGCGGTGGCATCGAGGACCCGCTGGCGGTGCTCGAGGGCGCGGGCGCGGCGGTCCGTCCAGTGTGCGGTGAGGCCGGCCAGGGCGGCGCCGCCCAGTGTGCCGAGCACCGCGATCAGGGTGGACCACATCTGCCTCTCCTCCGTTCCGGCTGCGGCGCGCCTCGGCAGGCGCGCGCGAAGATCCGGATCGTAGCGTCGGAGAGTGTCGACGAGGGCAGGAACGGCGAGACCCCGCCGCGTCGGGGACGCGCTCGGGGTCGTGGGTGCCCTGGTCTCAGGACTGCGGGCGGCGGCCGTGGTTGGCCGCGTGCTTACGGCGGGACTTCTTCTTGCGGCGTCGCTTCGAGGACATGGAGCCACCTCTTCCGGATAGGAACCACGGGTTCCGCCAGAGAGCGGTGGTTCGGGTCGGAACCACCGCTACGGCGGGGACCGCTGAGTCGCTTTCCACCGTTCCATACGGATATGGAGGCGGCGACCCGGGAGCGGAGGCCGGGGCCGATCACCTGGCGGAGGTGTGCGGTAGCTGACAGTTCCGATTGTCGTACCCATCCCCTAGGCTTGGCGTCATGCCCTTAACCCCACCGACCCATGGTTCCGTGCGCTCTTCCGTGGAACTGAACGAGCGCATACGCGGCCTGTGGCTGCGCGCGGGCGGCCGCCTCACGTCCGAACAGCGCAGGGAGTACGAACAGCTCGTGACGGAGTGGGCGGCGGCGGTCCGTGCCGAGATGGTGAAGGCCGCCTGACGCGCGGCGCTGCCGGCCGACCAGCCGGGGGAACGCAAGAGTCACGCCTGCCGGGCCACGGTCCGCTCCCGGCGGTGGGAGCGGACCGGCCGACCGGCGTCACCGCCGGCGCAGGCCGCCCAGGAACCGCTGGGCCTGGGCCCGTCGCCGCGGATCGGCGGAGGCGCGACGCACCTGTGCGACGGTGCGTCGGCCCTGAGGGCTCTGGACGAACTGCTTGATCTTCGTCATCAGTCCTGGCATGTCGTTCTCCTATGACGCGAGTAGCGAGCGGTCCGTGCACCCTCCGTGTACCCGCTGAAGCGCCGTACGGACATTGTCGAAGGGACAGTTCTGCCACGACCACGTTTCCGTTGCCCCGCCGCCCCGCCGCCTCTTCCTCCCTGCACACCCCTTGGCGCGGCACCTCCCGTGCCCAACACTGAGCCGATGACGCAGCGCGTGGAACTCGCCGCCGTGATCGACCGGTTGGCCATCGATGCCCTCATCACCGAGTACGCGGTGACCGTCGACGACGGTGACTGGGACGCCTACCAGCAGTTGTTCGCCCCTGGAGGGCGCGCCGACTACCGCTCCGCCGGCGGCATCGAGGGAGACGCCGCCGAGGTGGCCGCCTGGCTGACCGAGACGATGCGGATGTTCCCGATGCGCCAGCACCTGATCGTCAACCGCCGACTGGAGTTCGGCACGCTGGACCAGGACATCGGTGACTCCGCGCGCGTACGGGCCGACTATGTGAACCCCATGCGGTTCGCGGCCCCTCCGGGAGGCACCAAGCCTTCCTCCGCGCCCGACTTCGTCTGCGGCGGGCGGTACGCCTTCGCGCTGCTGCGTACGCACGGCGGCTGGCGGCTTCGCGAGGTGGCGGTGCGGGAGAAGTGGCGCCGCGTCGGCGACCGACCGCGCGCGACGCCCGCCAAGGACTGACGCCGAGCGCCCCTCTGCACGCCCTCCGGCCACCCCGGTCTCTGCTCGCGCCATCCGAACAAATGCCCACTGTTCTAGATCGTCGGCGGCGCGCACACTGGGTACACGTCCGGGCGTCGGGGATCTAGGGAGGCGCTGCATGGATCAGTTCGGCGACGACCGGCGGTGGCGGCTTCGGGCCCGCGCCGAGCGGCTGCTCGCGTCACGGCGCCGGCGGGGCGGCATCGCCGTCCTGGCCGGGGCGCTGCCCGCCCTCGCGTTCCCCGCGCCGTCGCTGTGGTGGTTCGCGTACGTGGCGCTGGTCCCCTGGATGCTCCTGGCCCGCACGGCCCCGACCGGGCGGCGGGCCATGGTCGACGGCTGGCTCGGCGGCCTCGGCTTCATGGTCGCCGTACACCACTGGCTGCTGCCGAGCCTGCATGTGTTCACGATCGTCATAGCCGCGCTGCTCGGCCTGTTGTGGGCGCCCTGGGGCTGGCTGGTGCGGCGGCTCCTCGGCGGCATACCGACGCCGGGCCACGCGGCGGTCGCGCTGGTGGCCCTCCCCTCGGGCTGGCTGATGGTCGAACTGGTCAGGTCGTGGCAGGGGTTGGGCGGCCCCTGGGGTCTGCTCGGCTCCAGCCAGTGGCAGCTGACCCCGGCTCTGCGGCTCGCCTCCGTGGGCGGCGTCTGGCTGGTCAGCGCGCTGGTGGTGGCCGTCAACGTGGGGTTCGCGCTGCTGATCGTCGCCTGGGCCCGGGGCAGGGGACTGGCGGGGGACCCGAAGCCCGCCTCCCCGGCGACGATCCCGAAGCCGGCCTCCCGCCCGGTGTCCGCGAAACCCGCCTCCCCCGCGGCCCCCACCCCCGCCGGGCTCGTCACGCCCGCCCTCGCCGGGCTCGCCACCATCGCCGTCGTGACCGCCGCGGTCTCGGCCTGGGCCCCACGGCCGGATGCGGCGGGGCAGATCCGGGTCGCCGTCGTGCAGCCCGGGGTCATCAACGGCATCGCGGGCCCCGAGAAGCGGTTCGCCCGCGAGGAGGAGCTGACCCGCTCCCTCGCCGGGCGGGACCTGGACCTGGTCGTCTGGGGCGAGAGCAGCGTCGGCTTCGACCTGGCGGACCGGCCCGACGTGGCCCGCCGCATCGCCGCGCTCTCCCGCGACGTCGGCGCCGACATCCTGGTGAACGTCGACGCGCGCCGCTCCGACCGGCCCGGCATCTTCAAGAGCTCCGTGCTCGTCGGCCCGGACGGGCCGACCGGCGACCGCTACGACAAGATGCGGCTCGTGCCCTTCGGGGAGTACATACCGGCGCGCTCCCTCCTCGGCTGGGCGACCTCCGTCGGCAAGGCCGCGGGCGAGGACCGCAGGCGCGGCGGCCGCCAAGTGGTGATGGACGCGGGCCACGGCCTGCGGGTGGGGCCGCTGGTCTGCTTCGAGTCGGCGTTCCCCGACATGAGCAGGCAGCTCACCCGAGACGGGGCCCGACTGCTGATCGCCCAGTCCGCCACGTCGTCGTTCCAGGCCAGCTGGGCGCCCGAGCAGCACGCCTCGCTCGCGGCGGTGCGCGCCGCCGAGACGGGCCGCCCGATGGTGCACGCCACCCTCACCGGCGTCTCCGCGGTGCACGCCGCGGACGGTTCACGCGTCGGGGAACCGCTCGGCACCTCCGCGAGCGCCGCCGCGGTCTACGACATACCGCTGGCCGAGGGCGTCACCGCGTACGTCCGGTGGGGCGACTGGCCGGTGCACGGCGCGCTCCTGGTGCTCGCGGCGCTCTGCGCGGCCGAGGGCGCGCGCGCCCTCAGGCGCCCTGTCCCTGAGCGGCGAGGACCACGCGCTCGCACAGTTCATGGGTCGCCAGCGCATCCCGGGCGCTGAGGACCTTCTCCGCGCGCACGGCGTCGAGGAAGGCGAGGACGACCTGCTCGATGCCGCGCTGCCTGGCCACCGGCACCCAGTCGCCGCGCCGCCGCACGGTGGGCTGCCCCTTGTGGTCGATGACGTCGGCGAGGTTGACCACCTGCCGCTTGCTGTCCTGCCCGGAGACCTCGAGGATCTCCTCCGTCGAGCCGCTGAGCCGGTTCATCACACCGATCGCCGTGAAGCCGTCACCCGCCAGTTGCAGCACGACGTGCTCAATGAGCCCGTCGACGACCCGGGCGCGCACGCCCACGTCGTCGACCGGCCCGGGCACCAGGAAGCGCAGCGTGTCCACGACATGGATGAAGTCGTCGAGCACGAGCGTGCGCGGGTCCTCGGGCAGCCCGACGCGGTTCTTCTGCATCAGGATCAGGTCGCGCGGGTGGTCGGCGCACTGGGCGTAACCGGGCGCGTAGCGGCGGTTGAAGCCGACGGCGAGGCTGACGCCACGGTCCTCGGCGAGGCGGACGAGGCGCTCGGAGTCGGCGAGTTCGTAGGCGAGGGGCTTGTCGACGTACGTCGGTACGCCCGCCTCGATGAGCCGCGTGACGATCTCGGGGTGCACTGCGGTCGGCGCGTGCACGAAGGCGGCGTCGAGACCCTGGGCGAGCAGCGCGTCCAGGTCGGTGTGGCAGTGGGCGTCCGGGACGTGGTGGACGCCGGCGACGCGGGCGAGCGTCGCGGGCGTGCGGGTCTGGAGGTGCAGCTCGACCCCGGGCTGGGCGGTGAGGACGGGCAGATACGCCTTCTGCGCGATGTCACCCAATCCGATGCAGCCGATCTTCACCATGGTCTCCCTCACGTCTCCCTCACCTTTGCCGCCGGCCTGCCGCGGGTCTGCCGTCGGCCTGCCGCCGTGCCGAGCTCGCGCCCCGTGCCCCGTGCCGTCCGCGCGAAGGCCCCTGTGGTCGTTCCCGCAGCATACGGGGCCTGCGGCGGTCACCGACCGGCGATGGCGGCGAAGCCGCGCAGCATGAGGTCCGGGCCGAGCTGCGGGCGGCCGTGGAGATGAGGGCGTCGCGTACGGCGATGGGCAGGGCTCGTGAGGGAGGCGGGTCAGCCGGGAAGCGCACGACTCACCCCACGACGCCCGTGGCGCGAGGGGAACCTCGCCGCACTGTAAGCGGCGAGGCTCACCGCGAGGCCGCCACCGGGCGCCGTAGGGCTCATGAGGGGGCAGGCCGGCCGGGAGACACGCGACCCGCCCCACGACGCCCCTGGCCCAGGGGGGAACATCACCACGCTGTCAGCGGCGAGGCCCGCCGCGAAGTCGCCCGCCGGGCGCCTAGTGGTGCGGCACGCGGCCTCGGGCTGGGGCCAGACCCACGCGTCCGCACGGCACGCCCCGTCACCCGTGCGGGGCATCCTCTTCCGCGTTTCGACCCCAAGGGGCGCCCGGGCACGGAGAGTTGTGCGGATGCACAGATCGACGACCACCACCGCCGCCGCGCTTCTCGTCTCCGTGGCCGTCTCGGCCACCGCCTCCGGCTGCGTGAGCGTCGAGCGGCCGCCCCGGTCCGCCCCCGCCGCGACCACCGCGGCGCCCGCCGCGCCCCGCACGGACGGGAGAAGCAGGCCGCAGATCGAGCAGGCTCCCGCCCGCGAGGCGCTGGTGAGCGCGGGCCCGCCCCGCCGCCCCGCTTCCCGGAGCCCCGCCGCCGTCGCCCGCACCTCCGCACCGGCACCCCGCCCCGAGCAGCCGCAACCACAGCCGCCGCCGGTGCGCAGGCCCCCCGCCGCCCGGCCCGACGCGGGCGCCACCCGACCCGCCCCGTCCCTGCCGCCGCCCGCCACGGACATCTGCGCGCTCGGCGAGGCCTACGGAGGCTGGCGGCCGGGCAGCCCCGAGTCGGACATCTGCCGGGATGTGTACGGGCGTTGACGCGTACGAGCGTTGCTGCGTACGGGCGTTGACGTGGACGGGCGTCGAGGTCGGGCCAAAGCTCCCGGCCTCTGCGCGGCGGCTCCGGGAGTCCCGGGCCGGACACGCGGCGGCGACACCCCCGTGTCCGCCGCTGCGCGCCCGCGATCCCGTGAACCCCCGAAGCCGTCCCCCACCCCCCCCGGCCCGACCCCCGTCACTCCTCCTCGCTGCCCTCCCCCACCTCCCGCTCCAGCCTCGCGATGGCCGCCTTGATGCCGTTTCCGTATCCGTCGTCCTCCAGCGCGCCGACCGCGCCGCGGGCCCGGCGCAGGTGACTGCGGGCGGCTTCGGGGCGGCCGAGCTTCAAGTAGTCCGCCGCGAGGTTGAGGTGCAGGGAAGGGTAGAAGCCGCGCACCGCGAGCGACTGGTGGTGTTCGGCCACGCGGGCGTCCGTGAGCTCGTCCGCCGCCGACAACGCCCGCAGGTCCCAGGCCAGTTCCGCCGAGGGGTCCTCCTGCGTGTCCGCCATGTAGTGCGCGAGGGTGCACCGGTGCAGCGGGTCGCCGTCCTCGCCGATCTCCCCCCACAGACCGAGGAAGCGGCCCTGCGCCTCCTCGCGGTCGCCGCCGTGATGCAACATGACCGCCTGCCCGATCCGCGTCATCATCGCGTCTTCCGCCGTCTGCTCCTGCTGCTCCGTCACCGGGTCCTCCGTGGTCGTGCGGCCATCGCCCCCATCCCTCACGACGCTAGCGGCCACCACTGACAATCGCGGTCAGGCACGTTCGGCGAAGGCGGCGCTCACGCGTACCGCTGGGCCAGCCCGGTGACGCTTTTGGCCACTGCGGCGCGGAGCGCGGGCGGCCCGAGCACCTCCGCCTCCAGGCCGAGCCGGAGGATGTCGCTCACGGCCACCGGCAGCTCCTCCACTTCGAGGTCGACCTCCGCCCAGCCCTCCGCGTCGGCCTCACCCGCGCCCTCCACGGCCCGCGCCCCCGCCGCGCCGAACATCGCGGGCAGCAGCCTCAGCCCGGATCGGGAGACCCTCAGCCGCGCGGTACTCCGTAGCACCCGCGCCTCCAGGCCACGCGAGGCCTCCTCCCAGTACGCCGCCAGGTCGAACCCGGCGGGGCGCACGCAGGGCTCCTCCGCCACCGTCACCGTCAGGAACCGCGAGACCCGATACGTACGTACGTTGTCGTCGGCGGACGCCACGAGGTACCAGTTGCCCGCCTTGAGCACCAGCCCCAAGGGGTGCAGTTCCCGGTCGACCTCGCCGCCCCAGCGCCGGTAGCGCGCCGTCAACACTCGCTCGCGCCACACGGCTTCGGCGATCACGGCGAGCCGCGGCGCCGGCTCGGCCGTGCGGAACCACGCCGCCGCGTCGAGATGGAATCGCTCCTTGATGCGCCGCGACCGCTCCCCGAGGCCCGTGGGCAGCGCGGCGGCCAACTTCAGCTGCGCGGTGGCCAGTTCCGCGCCGAGGCCGAGGTCGGCCGCGGCCCCCGGCATGCCGGCGAGGGCGAGGGAGTCGGCCTCGTCGTCGGTGAGGCCCGTCAGCCGGGTGCGGTAACCGTCGAGCAGCCGGAAGCCGCCCGCCGGGCCCCGCTCGGCGTAGACCGGCACCCCCGAGGCGGTGAGCGCCTCGGCGTCCCGGTAGACGGTCCTGACCGAGACCTCAAGCTCCTCGGCGAGTTCGGGCGCGGTCATGCGCCCGCGGTTCTGGAGCAGCAGGAGGAGGGCGAGAAGGCGGTCGGCGCGCATGGCCCCCAGTCTGCCCCGATACCTGACAGAAGGTGTCAGGTACGCACGGCAGAGTCCTCCTCACGGCGACACAACTGATCGTTTCCAGGAGGATCCACATGACCGCGAACACCGGCAGCACCGGCAGCACCATCGACACCGTCGGCACCGGGAGCACCGTCGGCACCTTCACCTTCGCCGACTGGGACGAGCGGCCGGTCGCCGGCGCGGAGGGCGGCGTCCGCATCACCCACGCCGCCGTCGTCAACGACTACTCCGGGGCCATCGAGGCGGCGGGCACCTCCTGCCAGTACACCATCGCGTACACGAGCGAGACGACGGGCGCGTACGTCGGCTATGAGTTCATCGACGGCATGCTCGACGGGCGCAAGGGCTCGTTCATCATCGAGCAGCGCGGTTCGTTCCTGGACGACGCCATCGAGTGCGCCTTCACCGTGCTGCCCGGCTCCGCCACCGGTGAACTGGCCGGACTCACCGGGACCGGCACGTTCACCGCGCGGTACGGGGAGAAGTCCACCCCGTACGCGTTCGACTACACGGTCGGCGCGGGCTAGGGCCTGTCTGACAATTCCCGTCGTCGCCCGGAGGGCGGCCTCGCGGCGTCAGGTGCGTGCTCTCGGCGTGCCGGGCGTAGGGCCTCGTACTGGATGTACTTGGCTCTGCGCCCGGTGCGGCGAGAGTGCGTGCATGGCGTCGCGAGGCAGGCGGGAATTGTCAGACAGGCCCTAGGTCAGCCGAGGTCGGGGATCCGCCAGTCGATCGGGTCGTGCCCCTGCGCGGCCACCGCTTCGTTGATCTGCGTGAAGGGGCGCGAACCGAAGAACTTCTTCGCGGACAGCGGCGAGGGGTGCGCGCCCTTCACGACGGCGTGGCGCTCCTCGTCGATGAGCGGGAGCTTCTTCTGGGCGTAGTTCCCCCACAGGACGAAGACGGCGGGGTCGGGGCGCTCGGCCACCGCGCGGATCACCGCGTCGGTGAACTTCTCCCAGCCCTTGCCCTTGTGGGAATTGGCCTCACCGGCGCGGACCGTGAGGACCGCGTTCAGGAGCAGGACGCCCTGCTCGGCCCACGGCATCAAGTAGCCGTTGTCCGGCACGGGGTGGCCGAGCTCCGCCTGCATCTCCTTGTAGATGTTCCTCAGGGAGGGCGGGGTCTTCACGCCGGGGCGCACGGAGAAGCACAGGCCGTGGCCCTGGCCCGCGCCGTGGTAGGGGTCCTGGCCGAGGACCAGGACCTTCACGCGCTCGTAGGGCGTCGCGTCGAGGGCGGCGAAGACCTCCTCGCGCGGAGGGTAGACGGGGCCTGCCGCCCGCTCCCGCTCGACGAACTCGGTGAGCTCCTTGAAGTAGGACTTCTGGAGCTCCTCGCCGAGGACTCCGCGCCAGGACGCGGGCAGCATGGCGATGTCGGTCACGTCAACAACCTCCGGTGTGCGGTCACTTCTCACGGAAGAACCTACCGGCGCCCACTGACAATCGGACCGGCGCCCTGTTTCCCCTGGCCCGGCCGCCTCTTCCCGACCGGCCGGCCCTGCTACCAGCTCGTCTTGCGCTGGAGTTCCCACATCATCATGATCGCCGAGGGGTCGAGGGCTCGCTCGCCGCCCGCTATCTCCTCGCTGGACATGATGTACTGCTTGCCCTGCCAGAGCGGGAGCAGCCTGACGTCCTCGACGAGGATCTCCTGGGCCCGCTCGAAGTCGTCGATCACCGCGCCCCGGTCGGTCTCCCTGCGCTCGCGCGGCAGCACCTCGTCGGTGATCTCCTTGGACACGTACGGCGTGTTGTGCACGTTCTTCGGGCCGACGAACGGCGCGATGTAGTTGTCCGCGTCGGGGAAGTCCGGGAACCATCCGCGTCCGAAGACCGGGTACCCGCCCTTGCTGTAGCCGTCCTGGAACTCGGTCCACGGGCGGCTCTTGAGCGTGATCCGGAAGAGCCCGGAGGCCTCGAGCTGCCGTTTGATCTCGGCGAACTCCGGCGCGGTGGCCGATCCGTAGCGGTCGCTGGTGTACCAGAGCGTGAGCGGGACGGGCGCGGTGATGCCGGCGTCGGTGAGGATCTTCCTGGCCTTGGCCGTGCTGGGGTTCCCGTAGTCGTCGAAGAACCCGGTGGCGTGGCCCGTGAGGCCCCTGGGCACCATCGAGTAGAGCGGCTCGACGGTGTCCTTGTAGATCTTGTGGGCGATGGCGGCCCGGTCGACGAGTTGCGCGAAGGCCCGCCGGACCGGGAGCTTGCGCGCCCAGGGGTCCTTGGTGTTGAACACCAGGTAGCGGATCTCGGTGCCCGCGCCCTCGACGAGTTCGATGTCCTGCTCGCGCCGGCCCCTGTTCTGCATGGCGACGATGTCCTCGGCGGCCAGGCCGCGGAAGGTGACGTCGATCTGCTTCTTCTTGAGGGCGTCGACCATCGCCGACGACTTCTTGAAGTAGCGGATGGTGACGGCGTCGTTCTTGACGTCGGCCGCACCCTTGTAGTTGCTGTTCTTGACCAGCTCGGCCTTCTCGTTGGGGGTGTACGCCTCCAGGGTGTACGGCCCCGAGCCGGTGATCCGATCGCCCGTGCGGAGCTTGTCGGCCGGGTAGTCCCCGGGGTCGACGATCGACATGGCGGGCGCCGACAGCACGAACGGGAACGTCGCGTCCGCCTTCTTGAGGCGGAAGACGACGGTCCGGTCCCCCTTGGTGGTGACCGTGTCGAGCGAGCCGAGCAGCCCCATGGGGCCGCCCTTCACCACACCCTTGGCCTCAAGGGTCCGCATCCGGTCGAAGGAGTACTTGACGGCCGCCGCGTCCAGTGTGTCGCCGTCGGAGAACGTCAGCCCTTCACGCAGCTCACAGGTGAACACCTTGTTCGAGGCGTCCGAGAACTCACACGACTCGGCGGCGTCCGGCTCCGGCTCGGTGGCCCCCGAAGGGAAGCTGAGCAGGGTCTGGAAGACGTTCCGGTAGAGCTCCCACGAGCTGTCCCAGGCCTTGGCCGGATCCAGGGTGCTGGGCGCGCTCATCGTGCCGACGGTGATCAGCTCTTCCTCGTCCGGCCCGTCGGAGGGCAGCATCCCGCAGCCGACCAGCAGGGACATGGACGCGAACGCCGACACCGGACGCAGACCCCTCATACGCTTCGCAAGGGGAACTTCACTGAACACGCGCACGCTCCTCGATCGGCCATGCCATGGGGTCGGGAGACAATATCGCAGTGCCCCGCCGGGCCAACCCATGGCGCCGACAGGGCACTTGATGCGCGTGTACGTCGCTTTTGGCGGCGTACCCGGTGGTTGTGCGGGCTTCGTCAGCCGACGCCCGCATTGAGGAAGATGCCGCCATCGACCACGAGTGTCTGGCCGGTGATCCAGTCGGACTGGGCGGAGGTGAGGAAGGCGGCCGCACCGCCGATGTCCTCGGGAACGCCGAGCCTGCCGAGCGGGTAGGAGGCGGCGGCCTCCGCCTCACGGCCCTCGTAGAGCGCCTGGGCGAACTTGGTCTTGACGACCGCGGGGGCGATGGAGTTCACGCGCACCTTCGGCGCGAACTCGTGCGCCAGCTGGAGGCTGAGGTTGACCATGGCGGCCTTGCTCATTCCGTACGCCCCGATGAAGGGCGAGGCGGAGACGCCGGCGACGGAGGCGATGTTCACGATCGCGCCGCCGTTCTCGCTCTGCCACGCCTTCCAGGTCTGCTGCGCGAAGCCGAGCGCCGAGATGACGTTGGTCTCGTACACCTTGCGCGCCACGCTGAGGTCGAGTTCGGCGATCGGGCCGAACACCGGGTTCGTACCGGCGTTGTTGATCAGGAAGTCGACCCGGCCGAACGCCTCCATCATGCGCTCGACGGCGACGGCCTGGTGCGCCTCGTCGTGGGCCTTGCCCGCGACGCCGATGACCCGGTCGGAGCCGAGCTTCTCGACGGCTTCCTTGAGGGCGTCCTCGTTGCGTCCGGTGATGCAGACGCGGTCGCCGCGGGCGACCAGTGCCTCGGCGATGCCGTAGCCGATGCCGCGGCTCGCGCCGGTGACGAGCGCGGCCTTCCCGCTGTCCCGTACCGCGCCGTCCCGTGCCGCGCTGTTCTGTGCTGCCATGATCTCCGCCTTCCGGATCAGTTGAGCGGGCCGCCGGCGACGTACATGACCTGCCCGGAGACGAAGCCCGCGTCGTCGCCCGTGAAGAAGGCGATGGCGTTGGCGATGTCCTCGGGGCGGCCGACGCGCTGCACCGGGATCTGCGTGGCGGCGGCGGCCTGGAACTCCTCGAAGTCCATGCCGACGCGGTCCGCCGTGGCCTTGGTCATCTCGGTGACGATGAAGCCGGGGGCGACGGAGTTGGCGGTGACGCCGAACTTGCCGAGCTCCTTGGCCAGGGTCTTGGTGAAGCCCTGGAGTCCGGCCTTGGCGGCGGCGTAGTTGACCTGGCCGCGGTTGCCGAGCGCGGAGGACGAGGAGAGGTTCACGATCCGGCCGAAATTCGCGTCCACCATGTGCTTCTGGCAGGCCTTCGACATCAGGAAGGCGCCGCGCAGGTGCACGTTCATGACCGTGTCCCAGTCGCTCGCGCTCATCTTGAAGAGGAGGTTGTCGCGCAGCACACCGGCGTTGTTGACGAGGATCGTCGGCGCGCCGAGCTCCTGGGCGATACGGGCGACCGCGGCCTCGACCTGGGCCTCGTCGGAGACGTCGCAGCCGACCGCGAGCGCCTTGCCGCCGGCCGCGGTGATCCGCTCGACGGTGTCCTTGCAGGCGGCCTCGTCGAGGTCGATGACGGCCACGGCGCGGCCCTCGGCGGCAAGCCGTACGGCGGTGGCCGCACCGATGCCTCGCGCTCCTCCGGTCACGACCGCGACACGCTGCTCAGTGGTGGACATGCTGGTTCTCCTCGCCCTTGGGATGCGGCTCTACGGAATGCGGCTCTGATGCTGCTCCACGGTACGCCCCCACGGTGAGCGACCGCTTAGTACCTTCAGCTGGACGAGACGCTAGAAGCCCTGGCACCGGGTGTCAACGGCAGACAGGCGAGCTGTGACGCGATACCTCACCAAGCGTTACCTGACCAACAGGCCGAGCAGGCGGTCCACCTCGGCCACGGGATCCGCCGTCAGACCGGTGTGCACGGGGCCCGGCTGCACCACCGTGGAGCGCGGCGCGATGAGCCAGCGGAAGCGGCGCCCCGCGTCGTCGCGCTCCGCCTGGCCCGCGGCCTCGCCGCCCTCACAGATCCGTTCGACGGCGCGGAGCGCGGCCCGGACACCCTCGACATCGGCGGCGGGGTCGAGCGCCCGCAGCTTGCCCTCGTCGAGATGGGTGCGGGCGGCCACGTACGCCTTGGCGCGGCAGTAGACCACCACGCCCGCGTTGAACTGCTCGCCGCGCTCCACGCGCGGCACCACGCGCACCAGCGCGTACTCGAAGACGTCCCGCTGCGTCACTTGGTGGCACCCTTCTTCGGCCGCGGCTCGCCGAGGGCGATCCGTTCGTGGATGGTCCCGGCGCGCGGCAGCAGCGCCGACACGTAGGCACGGCGTACGTCGTCCGGGTTCTCGAAGCCCGGCTCGTCGAGCAGCCACGCGTCGGGCACCTCGGCGGTGACCTCGGTGAGCAGGTCCTCGGTGACGAGCGGGGCGAGTTCGGCGGCGGCCGACGCGATGTCGGGTCCGTAGGGGGCGAGGACGTGGTCGGAGGCGTCGTACGGCTTGGTGGCCGCGGTCTGGGCGGTGCGCCAGTTGTGGTGCCAGATCATGCTGGCGCCGTGGTCGATCAGCCACAGGTCGCCGTGCCACAGGAGCAGGTTGGGATTGCGCCAGGAGCGGTCCACGTTGTTGATCAGGGCGTCGAACCAGACGACGCGGCCCGCCTCGGCCGGGTCCACGTCGTGGGCGAGGGGGTCGAAGCCGAGCGCGCCCGAGAGGAAGTCCATGCCGAGGTTGGCACCGCCGCTCGACTTCAGGAGTTCCTGCACCTCCTGGTCGGGTTCGCCGAGGCCGATGACGGGGTCGAGCATGATCTGGACGAGCCGCGGCACGCGCAGCCCCAGGCGGCGCGCCAGCTCCCCGCAGATCACCTCGGCGACGAGCGTCTTGCGGCCCTGGCCCGCCCCGGTGAACTTCATGACGTACGTCGCGTACGCGCCGTGGGCGTCGGCGGCCTCTACGACGCCGGGCAGCGATCCGCCCTCCCGCAGGGGCGTGACGTAGCGGACCGCGGTGACTTCGGTGAGCATCGCCCCAGGTTACTTGCGGGGCGGAGCTGTTCGATCACCTTCCCCGGGTGCGCTCTCGGACCGGGCTTGCGAGGAAGTCCCCGGGCGTTTGAACGCGGCGGCGCGCGGGGCCGTACCACCGGGCATGACGACTTCCGACGAACCCTTCTCCCGGCCCCGCCGCCGCACCGTCGTGGCCACGATCGGCGGCGCGGGGCTCGCCGCCGCCCTGACCGCGTGCGGCGGCGACAGTGACAGCGGCGACGGCTCCACCGCACCGGCGGGCGCGGAGTCCTCCGGTGGCGGCGACGGGGTCACCGGGACCGTGCTCGCCAGGACGGCGGACATCCCCGTGGGCGGCGGCAAGATCTTCAAGGAGGAAGGAGTGGTGGTCACCCAGCCCACCAAGGGCGAGTTCAAGGCCTTCTCGAACCTCTGCACCCACAAGCGGTGCCCGGTGACGAGCGTCGAAGGGGGCACCATCAACTGCCCTTGTCACGGCAGCAAGTTCTCCATCACCGACGGCGGCGTCGAGCAGAAGCCGGCGACGCGTCCGCTGCCGGCGGCCGAGATCTCCGTGGACGGTGACTCGATCCGGCTCGCCTAGACCGTCGGGCCCGCGCCGCACTCCCCTGCCGGGGCGGGCCCGACGAGCAGCGCCACCAGGCGCTCCACCCGCTCCCGGGGACCGAAGTCCCCACCCGGGCCGGTCATGAGGAGATGGTGGACGGTGCCGACGAGCGCGAGCGCGGCGGCCGCGGTGTCCGTGGCCGCCGCGAGCCGTCCGCGCCGCACCTCGGCGTCCAGGTAGGCGGTGACCGACTCCTCGATGGCCGCGAAGCCGGGCGCGCCCTCGGCCAGCGCCGTGCGGATCCGCAGGGCCGCGTCCGCGCGCGTCATGGCCAGGCCCACGACGGTGGGGTCCAAGGAGCCCAGCAGGGCCAGCGCGACCGTGGTGAGGTTCTCCGGCACGGTCGACCGGCCCGCCAGGGCCGGCAGTTCGGCGGCCCGGCGCGCGGTGCGGGCGAAGCGGTCGAGGACCAGCTCCGCGACGAACGCGTCAAGGCCCTCGAAATGCGTGTGCAGCACCCCCTTGGCGCACCCCGCCTCACCCGTGACGGCCCTGCTCGTCAGGGCCGCCGGGCCCTCGCGGGCCAGTACGCGCTCGGCGGCGTCGAACAGCCGCTCGCGCAGGCCGGGGATCGCGACTCCGCGCGGTGACATGCACTTCTCCTGCGTAGGGGATTGCCAGTATGGGCGCTCGCCCATACTGTTTGGGCGAGCGCCCATACTAGCCCGGCGCCACACCGTGGCCAAGGCCACGTCTCCCAGGAGGCAGTCCATGGAGCAGATGGAGCAGACCGCCAACCCCGAGCAGGCGCAGGCGTGGAACGGCTACGAAGGCCACCATTGGGCCCGTAACCAAGACCGCTGGGACGCCGTGAACGCGGGCTTCACGGAGCCCCTCCTGGCGGCCGCGGCACTGGTCGGCGGCGACCGCGTCCTGGACGTGGGCTGCGGCGCCGGGGCCACGACCCGGCAGGCCGCGCGGCGGGTGGGCGAAGGCCACGCCCTGGGGCTCGACCTGTCGGAGCCGATGCTGGAGCGCGCCCGGGCCCTCGCCCGTCGAGAAGGGCTCGGCAATGTGGCGTTCGCGCAGGGCGACGCCCAAGTCCACCGCTTCGAGCCTGGCACGTACGACGTCGCGATCAGCCGTTTCGGCGTGATGTTCTTCGGCGACCCGGTCGCCGCGTTCACCAACATCGCGGGAGCCCTGCGCCCCGGCGGCCGCGCCGCCTTCGTCTGCGCCGCCGAGGCCGAGGGCAGCGAGTGGCTCCAGGCCGTGGCGGGCCTGCGCGACATCCTGCCGATCGGTGGCTTCGGCGAACCGGGCGGCCCCGGCATGTTCTCGCTGGCCGACCCGGAGCGCACGCGCGGCATCCTGGCCGCCGCGGGGTTCGTCCGGCTCGGCGTCAGGCACGTCGAGGCGTACGGCGTCTGGGGCCGGGACGCCGACGAGGCGGCCGCCTTCCTGCTGGGCTCCGGCCCCGGCCACCACCTGCTCGCCCAGGTCGGTCCAGCGGACCAGGAGCGCGCCCGCCGCACCCTCACGGACCTGCTGCGCCCGTACGAGCGTGACGGCGCGCTGCGGCTGCGGAGCACCGCCTGGCTGGTGACGGCCGAACGCCCGCGGTAGCGGGAAGGCCGTGGGGCGGCCGACCGGCGCCTACGCCCCGCGCGGCCGCTTCCACACGCCCAGTACGTCCTGCGTGCTCGCGACGGTGGCGACCAGCGCGAGGGTGTTGCGGACCATCGCGGGCGTGTAGTCGGCGGGGACCCCCGCGATGGCGTCGGCGGGCACGACGGCGGTGTAGCCGAGGTTCACCGCGTCGAACACGGCGTTGGGGATCGCGACGTTGGCGGAGACGCCGGTGACCAGGAGGGTGCGGCAGCCGAGGTTGCGCAGCAGCGGGTCGACGCCGGTTCCCGCGAGCGGCGAGAGGCCGTGCAGGCGGCGTACGACGAGGTCCTCGTCGGCCACCTCGATGGGCGGCGCGATCCGCACGGCCCTCGTCCCGGAGAGCTGCTGCACGGGCAGCCGCTCGGCGGCGCGGAAGAGCCGTGCGTTGTGGTTGGCCCCGCGCCCGTCGGGACGCCGCTCGGCGACCGCGTGCACGACCTGGACGCCGCTGTGGTGGGCCGCGATCACCAGCCGCGCCACATTGGCGAGGGCGCCGGACGACCGTGCCTCCTCGGCGAGTTCGGGCAGCGCGCTCTCGGTGCCCACGACACCCTGCTGGCACTCGACGGTCAGCAGGACGGTGGTCGCCGGGTCGAGGACCTCCCTGAGCTGTTCGTACGACGGCATGGCTCCCCCTGTCGCGGACGTCCGGAGCGGTCGGCCCCCGGCGGCGGCCGGTGCCCGGAATCCGCGCGAGGGTAACGGCCATTGCGTCACGAAGGAAGAGCCCGCATGCTCTCCTGACGCACAGTCAGGTACGGATCATGGGTACGCGTCATGCCACGTCACTCGGGAGGACACATGGCCGTCACGCAGCGCCGGGGCCGCAGGATCATGATGACGCCGGACGAACTCGACGCATTCCTCTCCACGGAGCGCACCTGCCGGGTGGCGACGGTCTCCGCCGACGGCGCCCCGCACGCCAGCACGCTCTGGTTCGCCTGGGACGGCAGGTCGCTGTGGCTGTATTCGATCACCCGCAGCAAGCGCTGGGCCGATCTGCGCCGGGATCAGCGGATCGCCGTGGTGATCGACACGGGCGAGGAGTACGGCGAGCTGCGCGGCGTCGAGCTGTCCGGCACCGCGGAATTCGTCGGGGAGTCCCCGCGCACGGGTGAGCCGTGCCCCGAACTCGACGTCCCGGAGCGGCTGTTCGCCCGCAAGCTGTTCGGCCTGGACGAGATGCCGCACGACGGCCGCCACGCGTGGATCCGGCTCACGCCGGACGCGATCGCCTCCTGGGACTTCCGCAAGCTGGCGGGGCTTTAGGTGGGGCTTGCTTCAGGCGGGCTGCTTCAGGCGGGGCTTGCTTCAGGCGGGCTGCTTCAGGTGAGGCTTGCTTCAGGCCGGCTGCTTCAGGCGGGGCTTGCTTCAGGCGGGTGCTCGCGCCGGGAGGCCTAGCGGAGGCCCGCTCCGGCCGCCCGCAGCGCCTCCGCCGCGGCCCTGACCGACGGGCGGCGGTCCGCGTCCGCCCGCCACACCACGTACACATGGCGCCGCACCCGGTGCCGCACCGGGACCGTGCGCACCCCGGTCGGCATCGGGTCGCGCCCCAACTGCGGGGCCACGCAGACGCCGAGGCTGGCCGCGACCAGGGCGAGCTGGGTGTGGTGCTCCTCGGCGCGGTGCGCGATGCGCGGTTCGATGCCCTTGCCGCGCAGCGTGAACATCAGCCACTCATGGCAGAACTCGCCCTCCGCCCAGGTGATCCACTCGTCGTCCGCGAACTCCTCCAGATCCACTTCGGAGCGGTCCGCGAGGGGATGCGCGGCGGGCATCGCGATGTCGGCGGGGTCGTCCAGGAGCGGCGCCTTGATCAGGCCGTCCGGGATCGGCAGCGGTTTGTTGTACCAGTCGAGAACGACCGCCATGTCGATGTCGCCGCGCACCACGGCCGACACCCCGGGCGACGGCTCCAACTCGTGACAGCCGACCCGCAGCCCCGGATGCTCGGCGCGGAGTGCGGCGAGTGTGGCGGGCAGCAGGCCGCGCATGGCCGTGGGGAACGCCGAGATCCGCAGCTCGCCGACCGCCTTGCCGCGCTGCTCCTCCAGGTCGGCCTGGGCGAGCGCCACCTGCGACAGGATCCGCGCGGCGTGCTCGGCGAGCAGCCGCCCCGCGTCGGTCAGGCGTACGCCCCGGCCGTTCTTGGCCAGGAGCTGCTGGCCGACCTCCCGCTCCAGCTTCGTCATCTGCTGCGACACGGCGGAGGTCGTGACGTGCAGGCCCGCGGCGGCTCCGCTGACCGAGCCGTGCCGGGCGAGGGCGTCGAGCGTGCGCAGGCGCTCCAGGTTCAGCATGGGCAGGACTCCGGGGATGAGGGCTGGGGTCGGGGCAGGACGGAAGGGAAGCCCACCCTCGACATATAAGCGATGCTACGCGATACCGCGCAAAAAATATCGCTTGTGCTACGAGATCATCGGGGCCCATCGTGGAAGCCATGAGTACCCCGCCCCCACACTCCCGCACGGCCGCCGCCACCGCCGCACCCTCGGCGCGACCGCCCGGCCGCCCCGCCCTCGACTGGCGCATTCGCTTCGGCATCCTCTCGCTGATCTGGGGTTTCAGCTTCCTGCTGATCAAGGTGGGCACGGAGGCGTACGCACCCTTCCAAGTGACTCTGGGGCGGCTGGTGTTCGGCACGGCCGTGGTCGCGGCCGTACTCGCCGTGAAGCGGGAGCGGCTGCCGCGCGGGGCGCGGACCTGGCTGCACCTGGCGGTGGCGGCGCTGTTCCTCAACGCCCTGCCGTTCTCCCTCTTCGCATACGCGGAGCTGACGATCCCCTCGACGCTCGCCGGGATCTGCAACGCGACGTCGCCGCTGTGGGGCATGGCCCTGTCGCTCGTCGCGCTCTCCGAGGACCGCCCGACCCGGCGCCGCGTCGCGGGCCTGGGCATCGGCTTCTTCGGGGTGCTCACGGTGCTGGGCGCCTGGCAGGGCTTCAGCGGTCTCGACGTCACCGGCACGGTACTGGCGCTGCTCGCCTCGCTCAGCTACCCGATCGGCTGGATCTACGTCCGCCGCACCCTGGCCGGCGCGGGCCACTCGAACCTCTCCCTGACGGGCGCGCAGTTGTTGCTGGCGACGGTCGAACTGGCCGTGGTCACGCCGTTGTTCACCTCGATGCCGACGAGCTTCCCGGTCATGCCGCTGCTGGCGATCGTGGCGCTGGGCGCCCTCGGCACGGGGCTCGCCTTCCTGTTGCAGTACGCCCTGGTCTCCGAGGTCGGTCCGACCACCGCCCAGATGGTCACGTACTTCGTCCCGGTCATCGCGACCGCCGCGGGCGTGGCCGTGCTCGGCGAGTCCCTGAGCTGGTCGACGCCGGTCGGCGCGGTGATCGTCCTGGCAGGCGCGGCACTCACCCAGTCCCGACCACGCATCGCGACGCCACCCCAGCCGGACACGCATCCCACCACTGAACGACCACCGAGCCCCGCACCCCACCAGAGGCTCAGGTCCCGGCACTGAACACCACCGAGCCCCGCACCCCACCAGAGGCTCAGGTCCCACCACTGAACGCCGCCGAGCCCCGCGCCCCACCAGAGGCTCAGGTCCCGGTACTGAACACCACCGAGACCCGCGCCCCACCAGGGGCGCGGGGAACTGCGCGAGCAACCACACACAACCCGCACTCGCCAAAGCACAAACCCCGGCAGACACAACCGCGCCCCAACGCCCTACGACACCCCGTCACCCCCGTCACCCCCGACCCCCGACCCCCGTCACCCATAACGCCGCGCCGGCACGGACCCAACCGCCGAGGCCACCGCATCCGCCAGCGGCACGATGTCCTCCCCGGTAAGCGCCGCAACGGTGACGCGGACCCCAGGCGGCGCGCTCAGCCGGAACCGCGCTCCCGGAGCGACGGCCCACCCGGCGTGCAACAGCCGGGCCACCGCCCCGGTCTCGTCCGGCACCGGCACCCATACGTTCATGCCACTACGCCCCCGCGCCGGTACACCCCGCTCGGCGAGCGCCGCGATCAACGCGTCCCGCCGGCGCGCGTACGACGCCGCCACCACCGCGGGGTCGACCGCGCCGCCCTCCCAGAGCCGCACCACGGCACGCTGGAGCAGCAGGCTCACCCAGCCGGGGCCGAGCCGCTGCCGCCCCTGCACCCGGTCAACGGTGACGGGATCCCCGGTCAGCACGGCGAGCCGCAGGTCGGGACCGTACGCCTTGGCGGTCGAGCGCACCAGGGCCCATCTGTGCGTCGCCCCGGCGAGCGGGTGCAGCGGCAGATCGACGATGCCGTGGCCGTGGTCGTCCTCGATGAGCAGCGTCTCCTTGTGCGCGGCGAGCACCTTCCGCAGGGCACGCGCGCGTGGAGCGCTGACGGCGGCGCCGGTGGGATTCTGCGCACGGTCGGTCACGACGACCGCGCGGGCGCCTTCGGCGAGGGCCCGCTCCACGGCGGCGGGCAGCGGCCCCTCGTCGTCCACCGGAACCGGCACCGCCCGCAGCCCGCCGGCCGACACGAGGTCGAACAGGCTGCCCCACCCCGGGTCCTCGACAGCCACCGCGTCGCCGGGCTTGAGATGGGCGGCGAGCACCCGCTCGATGGCGTCGAGCGCTCCGGAGGTGACGGCGACGGGCCCGGCCGGGACGCCCTCGGCCTCGAAGACCAGGCGCACGTACCGTTCGAGTCCGGGGTCGACGGCGCCTTCTCCGTAGAGGACCGGTTTCGCGTCGCCCTCTGCCGCGGCCGCCGCGAACGCCTCGGCGAGCGGGGGCAGCAGCTGCGTATCGGGGTTGCCCTTGGAGACGTTCCGCACGCCCGGGGGCGCGTCCACCCGGATCAATTCGCGGGCGGTCGTGGCGGGCTTCGGCCGGACGCGGCTGCCGCGCCGCCCGGCCGTCTCGATGACCCCGCGCTCGCGCAGCGTGCGATAGGCGGCTGCCACGGTATTGGGATTCACCCCGAGCCGCGCCGCCAACTCCCGCATCGGCGGCAGCAGTTGCCCCGGCTCCAGACCGCCGTCACCGACAGCACGCTCCACGCTGGCAGCGATATCAGCTGCACGCCGGCCTGTGATCCGATACTCTCCTAGCACAAAACGCAGTATGCACTAGTACAAAAGAAACGGCAACGCCACACCGCCGACCTGCGCGGGCGGGGGCGCGCCACACGGACCAGCAGGGAGAGGCCATGCAGACGACGCCGACCACCACGGACACCGCTTCGCCGGGGGGCGCCGCCTACGCACCCACCGACCGCACCGTCCCCACCCGCTCCCGGGAGCGGGCTTCGTACGACCGCGAGACGGTGCACGCGATACTCGACGAGGCCTACGTCTGCCATCTCGGTTTCGTACGCGACGGCTCCCCCGTCGTGCTGCCGACCCTCTACGGCCGCGTGGGCGAACGCCTGTACGTGCACGGCTCGACGGGGTCCCGCCCCCTGCGCATGGCCGGCGCTTCCGCGGAGGGGCAGGAGGACCCGGGCCTCGAGGTCTGCCTGACCGTCACCCACGTCGACGGCCTCGTCCTGGCCCGCTCCGCCTTCCACCACTCGATCAACTACCGCTCCGTGGTGGTCCACGGCATCGCCCACCAGGTCACGGACCCGGAGGAGAAGCGGGCCGCCCTGGACGCGCTCGTCGACCACGTCGTGCCGGGCCGCTCCTCCGATTCGCGCCCCGCCAACGCCAAGGAGCTCGCGGCGACCGCCGTGCTCCGCCTCGATCTGAACGAGGTGTCCGCGAAGGCCCGCACCGGCGGCCCGAACGACGAGCCCGAGGACATGGACCTCCCCTACTGGTCGGGCGTCGTCCCCCTGCGCAAGGGCCACGACACCCTGATCCCCTCCGCCGACCTCGCGCCCGGCATCGAAGTCCCCGACTACCTGGTGGAGCTGTAGTGCTGATCCACCCCTGGGACGCCCCCCGCACCGACGCCGAGTGGCAACAGTGGCTCGCCGCCCACGACTTCGGCCAGCTCGCCGTGAACGGCCTGCCGGGTGAACCGCCGCACGTCCAGCCGATGCACTTCGCGTACGAGGCCGACCACGGCGAGCACGGCAGGGTGCTGACCCATCTGGCCCGCCCCAATCCGCTGTGGCAGGCCGTGGAGAGCGACCCCGAAGTGCTCCTGAGCGTGGTCGACGACTATGTGTTCGTGCCCGGCCCCTGGCAGGCCGCCCCGCAGGACCCCGCAGAGCACGGCGTGCCCACCAGCTTCTACGCCGCCGTCCAGCTGCGTTGCACCGCACGCGTGGTCGACGATCCGGCGGAGAAGGCCGACATCCTGAACCGCCAGGTCGGGCACTTCCAGCCGGAGGGCGGCTCCGCGCGGGCGGCGGCCGGGGAGGCGCCGTACGGCCGCATGCTCTCGGGCATCCGCGCGCTGTGCCTCGAAGTGACCGACGTACGGGCGAAGTTCAAGTACGCGACCCACAAGCCGGTGGAGGTGCGGGAGCGCATCGCCGCGGGGCTCGCCGAGCGGGGCGGGCCCGGCGACGCGGCCGCCCTGGCGCACCACCTGCGCCGCCGCGAGGCCTAGGGCCTGGGCGGGTCCGCCTGCCGCCCCGAACCCCCGTGAGCGGCAGGCGGACCCGCGACGGCTACACCGGCGCCGCTTCCCTGCGCGCCGCCACCACGCTCCGCGTCTCGGCGACCGCGAGCCCCGTCACCGCGGCCAGCATCAGCACCGTGCCCGCGACCGTCGCCACCGTCAGCGCCTCGCCGAGCAGGGCGACCGCGATGACGGCGGCGCTGACCGGCTCCAGGAGCGTGATCACGGAGACGGTCGCGGACCGCACGACGGCCGCCCCGGCGAAGTACAGCGTGTACGCCACCGCTGTCGGCACAGCCGCGATGTAGAGCAGATAGACGCCCACGCGCGCGGGTTCGGCGGTGTGCGGCACCAGTCCCTCGGCCCCGGCGAGCGGCAGCAGGCAGAGCGCGACGACGGCGAACGACCAGACCGTGGTGTCGGACGAGTCGGCGCCGCCGTCCCGGCCCCACCGCCGCGTGACCAGCGTCATCGCCGCGTACGCGGCAGCGGAGAGGAGCCCCCAGGCCACGCCCACCGGCCGGACGGTCGCGCCCCCGCCGCCGAGGACGAGCACCACGAGCCCGGCCAGGGCGCCCACGACGGCGACGGCCCCGCCGCGCCCGAGCCGCTCCCCGAGGGCGAGCCGTGCGCCGAGGGCGATGAGGACGGGCCCCGACCCCATGGTGACGACCGTGCCCACGGCCAGGCCGGTGGTCTGGACGGCCGCGAAGTAGGCCGTCTGGAAGACCGTGAGGGCGACGCCGGTCACGACGATCCGGCGGATCCTGCGGCTCAGCGGCTCGGTGGCCGGGTCGTACGTGTTCGCGCGGCGCGGCCGCACCAGGCGCGCGGCGAGCAGCAGCACGAAGCCGCCCGCGCACCGCCAGAAGGAGAGGCTGACCGGCCCCATGTCGCTGTCCTGGAAGACGAGCGCGGCGGCCGCACCGGCGGTCCCCCAGGCGGTTCCGGCGACGATCAGATAGAAGAGGCCCCGCCCGACGGACAGGCCGAGGACGGCGTTCGACACGGTGGACGTGTGAAAGATGTTGGACGTGTTGGACACGTGAGTTCTCCGCAGCAGAGAAGGAATGTCTGGCTCCGTCTGCGGGCAGCACCGTTCCGCCCGGCCACTGGCCCGGGCGTGATCCGTGAATGCCCCGCGCTAGGCGGCGGGGGGCGGAAGAACGAGTGCTCGTGCGTACATGATCAGCACACTAGGTCGCGCTGCCGCTGCGCGACAACTGCGTTTCGGCATCCGGGACGCCGCCCTTCACGGAGGGCTCGACGGGCGCCGAGGACTGGGCGATGAACGCGCCCGCGAGGACGACCGCGCCGCCGACGATCTGCGGCGCCGAGAGGTGCTCGCCCAGGATCACCCAGGCCAGCGCGGTCGCGATGACGGCCTCCAGGCAGGCCACGACGCCGGCGACCTGCGGCGAGAGCCTGCGTACGGACAGCACCCCGGTGACGTAGGCGACGACGGTCGCCACGAGCACGATCCAGGCGAGCAGGGCCCAGGCCGGCACGGTCGAGCCGTCCAGGTCCGCGCCGCCCGCGAGCACCGACCAGTCCATGCCCCACGGGCGGGCGACGACGGTCAGCACGGCGGTCCCGACGAGCAGGCCGTACGCGATGACGCCGAGGGGGTCGGGGGCGTCGGCGCCGGCGTCGCTGCCCTGGTCGGACAGGACGAAGTAGCCGACCTGGCAGCAGGCGGCGCCGAGGGCGAGCAGGAGCCCGACGGCGTCGAAGCTCAGCCCCGACCACACCTCGACCACGCACGCGAGGCCGCTGACGGCGAGCACCACGCCGAGGGCGGCCGCGCGCGTCACCGGCCGCCGCTGCACGAAGCGGACCCAGCCGAGGACCAGCGCGGGAGCGAGGTATTCGATCAGAAGCGCGACTCCGACGGGGATCCGGGAGAGCGCGGCGAAGTAGCAGGCCTGGACGCCCGCCACGGCGAGCAGACCGAATCCGGCGAGCAGCGCGGGCCTGCGCCGCGGCAGGTCACGGTGGCGCCAGGCCACGGGCAGCATCACCAAGGCGGCGCCCGCCACCCTCAGCCACACCACGTGCAGGGGGTCCAGGCCGGCTTCGATCAGCGGTTTCGCCGCGACACCTGAGCCGCCGAAGGCGACCGCCGACACGAGGGCGAGCCCGAGCCCCAGGCCACGGCCGTGGCCGTGGCCCGGGTCGCTCCGGCCTCCGTGACTCTCCTGAACCCCTCGGCTCGCCCGACTGCCGTGACTCACCTGACTCGTCTGACTCCCCTGGGACGCTTGCACCGGCACATCATGGCAGGAGGTGTCATGAGCGTCATCCCGCCTGACCCCTGTCTCACTCAGCGGACGCCGGGGCCCACCGAGAGGGACGCGTCGTAGGTCCGGCGGGTGCGGATCAGCGCCCTGAGCTGTGACCGCCCGCGAACCCGTGACCCCCTGAGGCGTACTGACGGCATCCGGCCTCGACGCGCTGAAGCAGCATCTCGACGTCGACTCCGGCGCGCCCCAGGACCTCGACCGCCCGGCACTCCGGGTCGGCGGTGAGCCCGGCGAGCAGGTCCATGCCGAGGGCGCGCGGATCCTCGCGCGACTCGGCGCGCTCCAGCGCCACGTCCATCGCGGAGAGCGCGGCGGGCGACCAGCCCGCCTCCTGCACGGACCCCACCACGGGCACGGCGCCCGAGTCCTCGACGGTGCCCTGCCACTGAAGGCCGTACCCGATGCTGCGCTGCACGAGATAGCCGAGGAGGCGCACGACCTGCGCGCCGTTCTCGAAGACGGCGCGCACTTCGGGGTCGGTCTCCAGCAGGGAGTGCAGCAGGTGCGCGGTGTCTATCTGCCGGTCCCCGTCACGCACGGCGCGGCGGCGCGCGCCGGCCACCACCGAGGCCAGCTCGGCGCTGAGTCGCGAGTCGAGTTCTGCTCGGGTCGGGCCGGGGTCGGCTCCCGGCGGGGTACGGCTTTGCACATCTCCCACCACATCAACCACCGCTGGCATATGCATCGGCGGTGGGGAGCATCTTCGCGTCCGACGGAAGTTGGGCACCCGGGCTCTGGTTGTCCTCCTTACGGATGAGATCCGACCATCCCGCCCCCGAGGGGCGCGCGCCGCCCGCCCGGCATCCGCAGGGCAACCCCGGCGCGGTGTCACACGTCTCATAAGCATGGACAGCAGGTGCTGGATGGTCGCCCTGCCGGCGGTCGACGGCAGGCAGTACGTGTACCGGGTGTACGCACCTGACGACGCGCTGCCCGCCGACCTGTTCTGGGAAGCCTGGCACTGCCACGACGAGAGTCCGTTCCCGAGGGCGTCGGACCTCTTCGACGCGGCGATGATCCGCCGGGTCGGCTAGTCCGGCGTATCACCCGGCGCCCTCGCGGACCGCGTGCCGATGACTACTGTGGCGTACAGCTCCTCGTCCTCGACCACCCGTGCCGTCAGGCCCGCCTGTTCGACGGCCTCGACGGCGGCGGGCACCTGCCCCTCACTCGTCTCGAACAGCAGATGGCCGCCGGGCGCCAGCCAGCGCGGCGCCCCCGCGGTCACCCGGCGCAGCACGTCGAGCCCGTCGCTGCCGCCGTCGAGGGCCACCCGCGCCTCGTGGACGCGGGCCTCGGCGGGCAGCAGGCCGACTTCGCGGGTGGGTACGTAGGGGACGTTGGCGAGCAGGACGTCGACCCGCCCGCGGAGGGCGCCGGGCAGCGGGTCGTAGAGGTCGCCCTCGTACACCTCTCCCCCGGCGGCCCGGACGTTGCGCCGGGCGCAGCGGACCGCCGCCGGGTCGATGTCGGCGGCGTGCAGCTCGACCCGGTCGAGGCCGGCGGCGAGCGCGGCCCCGAGGGCGCCCGATCCGCAGCACAGGTCGACGACGACGGCTTCGCGCCCGGCGAGCGCGGCGGCCCGGGCGACGAGGAACTCGGTGCGGCGGCGCGGCACGAAGACCCCCGGGTCGACGGCGATCCGCAGACCGCGGAACTCGGCCCAGCCGACGACGTGTTCGAGCGGCAGCCCGCCCGCGCGGCGCTCCACCATGGCGGAGACCTCAGCGGGCGTACGGGCGGTGGAGAGGATCAGCTCCGCCTCGTCCTCGGCGAAGACGCACCCGGCGGTGCGCAGCGCCGTGACGACGGCGGCGCGTCGCGCGGAAGAGAGCGCGTGCGAGGGCGAGGACGCGGGGGACGAGGGTGACAGCGCGAGCGAGGGTGACTGCGAGAGGGACGGCTGAGAAGCGGGGAAAGACGACACCGACATGCGAAGAAAACCTTCCGGGATCCCGATGGGGGCTCCCTCGGGTCACCTATGCCGGGTGAACCGCGTGGTCGCGAGGAGGAAGCACCCGACCTGCTACTGCGGTAATGGGTCTCACCTCCAAAGCGCGCCGCCTGCGGCCGTCGCAGGACAGGGGAACAGTACCTCACACCACGACGCCCGGAGAGCTGACGGTTCGTCAGTATTGAATGTTCCGGACCCTGCGGCTACGTTCCGCGACACCGTGGCTGCGGCTGTCGCAGCGCACCCGACGAGCCCGACGAGCCCGACGAGAAGGGGTGGCCGCATGGCCGAAGTCAGCGCGGAGGCACGGATGGAGGCGCCCGCCGAGAAGGTCTGGGCGCGGCTCACCGACTTCTCCTCCTACGGTGAGTGGAACGCCACCCACACCAGCTTTCCCCAGGGCCCGCCCACCGCGCTGGAGGTGGGCGGCACCTTCGCGGAGAACATGAAACTGATGGGCTTCCCCGCCGAAGTCACCTGGATCGTCACGGAACTGACGCCCGCCCGCACCCTGGCCATCGCCGGGAAGGGCCCGATGGGCGTCAACGTCAGCACCCGCTACACGCTCACCTCGGACGGCAGCGGAACGCTGGCCCGCATCGACGGGGAGTTCACCGGCGCCGCCGTCTCCCTGATGGCGGGCAAGCTGAAGGACTCGGCGACGGCGGCGCTGAACGAGTCGCTGCGGAAACTGGCCGCCCTGGTGTCCTGAAGCCCCCGCACACACGGATGAGGCGCCCCACACACACGGTGCGGAGCGCCTCATCCGTGAGAGGGGCCGGCGGCCCCTGTCACCTCAGTCCTCATCGGCGAGGATCAGGTACAGCTTCTTGCGGGCGTCGTTGATGACGGAGACCGCCTTCTCGCGCTGCTCCTTGCTGCCGGTCTTCCAGACCTGGCCGAACGCCTCCATCAGACCGAAGCCGGCCTGCCGGATCTCGTTCAGCGTGTCCCAGTCGACCCCGCGCCCGGCCTCTTCCCAGGGAGCCTCGGGCCCCTCCTCGGCGGCCTCGCGACCGGCGTCGGTGAGCGAGAAGAGCTTCTTGCCGCCCTCGCTCGCACTGCTGATCAGCCCCTCGTCCTCCAGGAGCTGGAGGGTCGGGTAGACCGAACCGGGGCTGGGCTTCCACGCCCCGCCGCTACGCCCGGCGATCTCCTGGATCATCTCGTAGCCATGCATGGGGCGGTCCTTCAGCAGCGCCAGGATCGAGGCGCGCACGTCACCGCGGCGCGCCCGGCCCCGCGGGCCGCCTCGCCCGCCGCGACCACCCCAGGGGCCGCCGGGCCCGCCGGGCCCCCCGAAGCCGGGACCGAACGGCCCGAACGCCCCGCGCCGCCCTTGCTCGTGCCCATGCCCGAAACCCGGGCCAAAACCGTGGGAACGCATACAGATCACTCCTCGTGTCAGATCGGCGATCAATCACGTATCGATCGCGATGCTTCGACGATATATCGGAAGCGACCGACTGACAACCCCCTCCACCGTCCTGGCCGCCCACGCCGGGCGCCCAGGACGCCGCCCATGCAGCAACCGGTCCAGGCCGAAGGCCGCCAGGGGCGTCACCAGAAGGTGCGTTCCGGACGCTTGCCGTTCCGCGGTTCGGCCCACGCCCGCGTCTGCGGCCGGCCTCGGCGAGGGCAGCCAGGGGCATGGCCGACGGGCGCGTGAGCGCGGGGCACACCCAAGGCCACCACATCAGTCCACTCACCCCCAATTGGCCTTACCGATCCGGCCCAATGCCCCGCTACCGTCAGCGTCATGCCGACTTCACACCGCATCCGCATCGTCGACGCCTTCACCGACCGCCCCTTCGCCGGCAACCCGGCGGGCGTCCTGCTCCTCGACGCCTTCCCCGACGACACCTGGCTCCAGCACGTGGCCAGGGAGGTCAACCACGCCGAGACCGCGTTCGCCCACCGCCTCCCCGAGGGCGGCGAAGCGGACTGGGCGCTGCGCTGGTTCACGCCGGCCACCGAGGTCGATCTGTGCGGCCACGCCACTTTGGCCACCGCCCACGTCCTGCACACCACCGGCGCCGCCACCGGCCCCGTCCGCTTCGCCACGCGCGGCGGCGTCCTCACCGCGACCGCGCACGAGGACGGCACCCTCACCCTCGACTTCCCGACCGCCCCGCTCACCGCCACCGAGGTCCCCCCGGGCATCGCCGAAGCCCTGGGCGCCGAGCCGGTCGCCGCGTACGACACGGGCCGCCACATCGGCGACCTGCTGATCGAGCTCGCCGACGAGAAGACGGTGCGGGCACTCACCCCGGACCACAAGGCCCTCGTCCGCCACTCCGAGCGCGGCATCATCGCCACGGCCGGGGCGGAAGACCCCGCACGCGGCTACGACTTCGTCTCCCGCTGCTTCTTCCCCCGCGTCGGCATCGACGAGGACCCCGTGACAGGCAGCGCGCACACGGCCCTCGCCCCCTTCTGGTCCGAGCGCCTGGGCCGCATGGAACTGACCGGCCTCCAGGCCTCCGCCCGCACCGGCCTGGTCCGCACGGAACTGCGCGGCGACCGCACCCTCCTGACGGGCCGCGCGGTCACGGTCATCGAGGGCGAGCTCCTGGCCTGACGGCGCCCCCACCCTCGTACAGCACGATGGGGACGTACGAGAAATCGCCCGCGTACGTCCCCACACAGCCGCCCCGGAACCACCCCGCCTCAAGACGGCGTGGGCAGCCACCCCACCTTCCCCGCGAGCAGCGCGTACCCCACGAACGCCCCAACATCCAGCAGGGAGTGGGCCACGACCAGCGGCCCCACCCGTCCCCACCTGCGGTAGAGCAGGACGAACACCACTCCCATCGCCACGTTGCCGAGGAACCCGCCGATGCCCTGATACAGGTGGTAGGAGCCGCGCAGCACAGAACTGCCGACCAGCGCGGCCATCGGCGTCCAGCCCAACTGCCCGCATCTGCGCAGCAGATAGCCGACCACGATCACTTCCTCCAGGACCGCGTTCTGTACGGCGGACAGCACGAGGACCGGATACTTCCACCACACGTCGGGCAGCGCCTCCGGCACCACCGTGAGGTTGAAGCCGAACCCGCGGGCCGCGAGGTAGAAGGCGATGCCGAGGCTGCCGATCACCGCGGCGATCGCCGTGCCCCGGCCCAGGTCGGGCCACGGCCGCGTCCGGTCGAAGCCGAGCGTCCGCAGACCCGCCCCCTCCCTCAGCAGCAGATGCGCGACGAGCGCGACCGGCACCAACGCGCTCGCGATGCCGAACAGTTGCCATGCCAGATCAAGCCATGGCCGCCCCGGCGCCTGAGACGCGTTCAACGTCGCCGCCTGGTCCTTGAGGCCGCCCGGCCTCGTGACCGATCCGACGAAGCTGATCAGCGCGGACACCCCGCTCGCCCCGAGCGAGAGGGCGAGGACGAGCAACGTCTCGTCCCGCAGAATCCGCCGCGATGGCCCGCCCGTCGGAAAAGAACCGGCCATCGGCCCCGGCTCCGCTTGCACTGACGCCTCCACTTGAGTGATCCCGCCTCATCCCCACCCTCGCCCCGCCAGGGTCTCGAAAGAAGTTGCGAAGACCGTGCGCGACAGGCCGAGGGGACCCTTGAGACGTCACAGCTTGCCCGATGAGCACGGACCCAGCACGCCCGGCCCTCGTCCTCGCAGCGCGGCGGTGGCGGCCCGCGGCGACATGCGTACCACCCGGCTCAACGGCACCCGCGAGTACCGCGACCTGCACCGACCGCACGGCTCGGCGACCGCGAGCAGCCAGGGCCGCGGCCCGCCCGGCCCTCAGCGGGTCGGCACCGCCGGTTCCAGATGCCCCACCGGCCAGGTATGCACCGGCTCGCCCTCGTGCATCAGCCGGCAGTACCGCTTGGTGGTCGCGGCCAGCGCCGCCTCCCGGGACAGACCGCTCTCCAGGGCGCGGTGGTACGTCGCCACCTGCCACGACGCGCCGTTGACCCGCCGACTGCACCGCTCCTCGATCACCCCGAGGTAGAAGTCCCGGTCCGCGGGCTCCACGCCCCACGCGTCGAGCCCGGCGGCCGCGAGCGGCAGCAGTTCATCGCGTACGAGATCGACGGCCGCCACCTCGACCGTGCCGCCGGCACCGCCCCTGCCACCGAGCCTGCCGCGCCGCGGCCACCGCAGCCGGGCGTCGATGCCGTGCCGGCACGCGGCCTCGAAGTTGTCGGCGGCGGCCTCGAAGGGCAGCCGGGTCCATACGGGCCTCGCCTCCTCCGCGAGGGCTCGCACGAGCCCGTAGTAGAAGGCGACATTGGCGATGACGTCGGTCACGGTGGGGCCCGCGGGCAGCACGCGGTTCTCGACCCGCAGATGCGGGACGCCGTCGGCGATGCCGTACACCGGGCGGTTCCAGCGGTAGACGGTGCCGTTGTGCAGGACGAGTTCGCCGAGCTGCGGCACACCGCCCGCGTCGATGACGCCCAGCGGGTCCTCGGCCTCCATGAGGGGCAGCAGCGCCGGAAAGTAGCGCAGGTTCTCCTCGAAGAGCTCCAGCGGCCCCGTGATCCACCGCTCCCCGAACCAGGTCCGCGGCCGCACCCCCTGGGCCTGGAGCTCGGGCGGTCGCGTGTCGGTGGACTGGAGGAAGAGCGGGGGCCGCGACTCGCGCCACAGCTCGCGCCCGAAGAGGAACGGCGCGTTGGCCCCCACGGCGACCTGCGCCGCGGCGACGGCCTGCGCCGCGTTCCACACATCGGCGAACCGGCCCGGGGTGACCTGGAGGTGCAACTGCACGGAGGTGCACGCCGCTTCGGGCACGATCGAGGCAGACGTGCAGGTCAGCCGCTCCACGCCCTCGATGTCGAGGGCGAAGCGCTCGCCGCGCGCCGCCACGATCTGCTCGTTGAGGAGGGCGTAGCGGTCGACGTCGGAGAGGTTGGCGGAGACCATGTCCTCCCTGTTCAGGGTCGGCAGAATGCCGATCATGACGATCCCCGCGTCCACCTCGTTGGCTTTTCTGTGCGCGTAGTTGAGACCGGTGCGCACTTCTTCGGCGAGCCGGTCGAGAACGCGTCCGCCGAGCCGGTGCGGGGCAATGTTCACTTCCAGGTTGAACATTCCGAGTTCCGTCTGGAAATCCCGGCTCGCGATGCGCTCGAGAACCTGCGCATTCAACATTCTCGGCAGTCCGTCGGGCCCTGCGAGATTCAGCTCGATCTCCATGCCCATCAGATTCCTGGGCCGATCGAACCGCTCCTCCTCCAACAGCCGCTCCAGCCCCGTCAGGCACGCGCGGAGCTTCCTTCGGTACTGGTGTCGATCGGACAGGTCGAACGCGCCCGCCACGACCTTCTCACCCATCGAAGCGTCCCTCCTCGGACAGGCGGCCAAGGGTCCGGCCACTGTGTACGGGGGATGATGCCCCGTCAATGTGATCGATAACGCCCCACGGCGACGCGCCGGGCAGTAGGCTCGTGGCAGCCGGCGCGCGGCACATTCACCGGGCATGCGGCACGGCGAGGATTCCGTTCCGGAGAACCTGGTCAAAAGAACCGACGGGAATCGGCCGACCGCTCACCTCGCTGAATACGAGGTCACGGAAGCGAAGCCCATCCGAAATCGGGTTAAAGCTCTCAGAAGTATGACCCGATAACGCCTTGCCCGCAATATCGAGCACGTCTAGCCGAAACACCGCTCGAACATGTCTCATATAAACTTCGCAATCTAGGCAGAGAGTTGGCGCTCGCGGTCCCCCGGCCCCCGCCCCTCTGACCCAGAGCTGACAGCGACGTCACGCACCTGCCCCCGCTCCACTGTGCCTGTCGAATGAGAGAGGCGACCCACCATGCCGCTGCATGTCCTCCCGGCCCCCGCGCCCGCCCTGCGCAGCGTCCTCGCGGCACTCGGTTCCCCCACAGCCGTACGCGAGGCCCGGACCCCGGCCCTCCGTGCCGCCCAGGGTGCCGTGAGCCCCGAACTCCCGCTGCCCGTCCATGTGCTGGGCCGCACCGCGCCCGACGGCACCTCGCCCACCCGCCTCGCCGGCTGGCGCTTCATGATCCGCAGCGGTGAGCGCACCCTCGCCGCGGCCGACACGATGCTCACACCGGACGGCTGGGCCTTCTCCCACTTCTTCGAGGGCCCCTACATCGCCTCCACCGAGCGGGCCCTGCGGCACGCCGAGGCCATGCCGATGCCCTGCCAGCCCCGGCTGCTCTCCGTACCGGAGCTCTACATGCTGACGCTCTGGCTGCACGGCGACTGCACCGACGACGGCACCGATGCCCCGCTCGCGGCCACCGATCTGCTGGTCCCCCTGGCTCCGGCGCCGCCCGGCATCGCGGCCCACCGGCCGCACCGCGTCGCCGAGTTGCTCCCGGTCCTCGCCCACCGCCTGACACCGGCCGCGCCCGCGCCCCTGCTCGGCTCGCCCGCCTGACCCCGCGACAACCCTGCTGTCACACGTGCCCCGCCGCCCTTGGCCGCGGGGCACGGCGCTGCGCTCCCACCCAGGTGGACTAGTCCGGTCAGGCCACCCCGAACCACCCGAAGGGACAGTGGAGTTGGGCTGAACCGCCCGGGCGGGTGATACGTCATTAAGCAGTAAGAACCGCTGCTGCAAAATCCCTGCGGATTGACGCCCGTGGGGCAACACTGGGATCGGACCGACTACAACGGGGGGCGGTTATGAGTACCGCAGCGAACCGCAGCACAGACGTCACCACCATCTCACCGCAGCGAAAGAACCCTTCCATGTGCCAGCACCAACCACCGTGCCCGACAGCCGACTCCGCCGACCGGGAGGCCGCGCTCCTCATGGCGAGCCACCCGGAGCAGGGCTGGAGCCTGCTGTGCAACGGCGTCCTCCTCTTCGAGGACACCGGTGAGCTGCTGCCGGACGGCCAGATCATCGCCCCGCACCGACCGCTGGGCACCGACCAGATCATGACGGCCGCCTGATCACCACCGGCACAGCCGCACGGACGTAACCCCGCAGCACGGAACAGAACACGGAACACACGAGGGGCCGGCCCGGAGAGAACTCTCCGAACCGGCCCCGACGCATGCCCGTGCCGCACGGGCCCCGTCATCAGTCCTCGTACGCGTCCAGCGGCGGGCACGAGCAGACGAGGTTCCGGTCGCCGTACGCCTGGTCGATGCGGCGCACCGGCGGCCAGTACTTGTCCGACGCGACGACGCCGGCCGGGAAGACGGCCTCCTCGCGGCTGTAGCCGTGCTCCCACTCCCCGCCGAGCGCGGCCGCGGTGTGCGGCGCGTTCCGCAGCGGGTTGTCGTCGGCCGCCCACTCACCGGAGCCGACCTTCTCGATCTCCCGGCGGATGGCGATCATCGCGTCGCAGAACCGGTCGATCTCGGCGAGGTCCTCGCTCTCGGTCGGCTCGATCATCAGCGTGCCCGCGACCGGGAACGACATGGTCGGCGCGTGGAAGCCGTAGTCGATGAGCCGCTTGGCGATGTCGTCGACGCTGACGCCGGTCGCCTTGCTGAGCGGCCGCAGGTCGATGATGGCCTCGTGCGCGACGAGCCCGCCGGGACCGGTGTAGAGCACCGGGTAGTGCGGCTCAAGGCGCTTGGCGATGTAGTTGGCGGACAGCACCGCGACCTGGGTGGCGCGCTTGAGCCCCTCGCCGCCCATGAGGCGTACGTACGACCAGGAGATCGGCAGGATCCCGGCGGAACCCCACGGCGCCGCGGAGATCGGGCCGACACCGGTCTTCGGGCCCGCGGCGGGCTGCAACGGGTGGTTGGGCAGGTACGGCGCGAGGTGCTCGCGCACACCGACCGGGCCGACACCGGGACCGCCGCCGCCGTGCGGGATGCAGAAGGTCTTGTGCAGGTTCAGGTGCGAGACGTCGCCGCCGAAGTGCCCGGGCTTGGCGAGCCCCACCAGCGCGTTGAGGTTGGCGCCGTCCACATAGACCTGGCCGCCGGCCTCGTGCACCTCCGCGCAGATGTCGGCGACATGCTCCTCGAACACGCCGTGCGTCGAGGGGTACGTGATCATGAGCACCGCCAGCTCGTCGCGGTGCTTCTCGATCTTGGCGCGCAGGTCCTCGGCGTCGATCTCGCCGTCGTCGGCGGTCTTCACGACGACGACCTTCATGCCGGCCATGACGGCGCTCGCCGCGTTCGTCCCGTGCGCGGAGGACGGGATGAGGCAGACGGTGCGCTGGTCGTCACCGTTGGCGCGGTGGTACCCGCGCACGGCCAGCAGCCCGGCCAGCTCACCCTGCGACCCGGCGTTCGGCTGGAGGGAGACCTTGTCGTACCCGGTGACCTCGGCGAGCCGCTCCTCCAGCTCACGGATGAGCGTGAGGTAGCCCTGCGCCTGCTGGGCGGGCGCGAAGGGGTGCAGCTGCCCGAACTCGGGCCAGGTGACCGGCTCCATCTCGGTGGTCGCGTTGAGCTTCATCGTGCAGGAGCCCAGCGGGATCATGCCGCGGTCGAGCGCGTAGTCGCGGTCGGCCAGCCTGCGCAGGTAGCGCAGCATCGAGGTCTCGGAGCGGTACTGGTGGAAGACGGGGTGCGTGAGGTACTGATCCGTACGCAGCAGGCCCGCGGGCAGCGTGTCCCTGACCTCGGCGTCGAGCGCGTCGACATCGGCCTCGACCCCGAAGGCCCCCCACACGGCGGCGAGCTGCCGGCGCGTGGTGGTCTCGTCGCAGGCGAGCGAGACGTGGTCGGCGTCGACCCGGCGGATGTTGACGCCGTTCTCGCGGGCTGCAGAAACGATCCCCTCCGCCTTGCCGGGCACGCGCACGGTCAGCGTGTCGAAGTACGCGCCGTGCACGACCTCGACACCGCCCGCCTTCAGGCCCTCGGCGAGGAGCGTCGCGTACCGGTGGGTGCGCCGCGCGATGGACTTCAGCCCGTCGGGGCCGTGGTAGACGGCGTACATCCCGGCCATGACGGCGAGCAGCACCTGCGCGGTACAGATGTTGCTGGTGGCCTTCTCACGGCGGATGTGCTGCTCACGGGTCTGCAACGCGAGCCGGTACGCCTTGTTGCCGTCGGCGTCGACGGAGACGCCGACGAGCCGCCCGGGCAGGCTGCGCGCGAACTTCTCGCGCACCGCCATGTAACCGGCGTGCGGGCCGCCGAAGCCCATCGGCACACCGAAGCGCTGCGTCGTGCCGACGGCGATGTCCGCGCCGAGCTCGCCCGGCGAGGTGAGCAGCGTCAGGGCGAGCAGGTCGGCGGCGACCGTGACGACCGCACCGAGCTCGTGCGCCTGGTCGATGAGCGGCTTGATGTCGCGTACGGCACCGGAGGCGCCGGGGTACTGCACCAGCACGCCCACGACACCGCGCTCGGCGACCTCGGCGGGAATTCCGGTGCTCAAGTCCGTGACAACGACCTCGACACCCGTCGGCTCGGCACGGGTCCGGATGACGGCGATGGTCTGCGGCAGGGCGTCCGCGTCGACGAGGAAGACCCCGTCCTTGACCTTGCCCATGCGCCGCGACAGGGCCATGGCCTCGGCAGCGGCCGTGCCCTCGTCGAGCAGCGAGGCTCCGGAGGTGGGCAGGCCGGTCAGCTCGGCGACCATGGTCTGGAAGTTGAGCAGCGCTTCGAGGCGCCCCTGGGAGATCTCGGGCTGGTACGGCGTGTAGGCGGTGTACCAGGCGGGGTTCTCCATGACGTTCCGCAAGATCACGGGCGGTGTGAAGGTGCCGTAGTACCCGAGACCGATCATGGAATCGAGGACCTGGTTCCGGTCGGCGAGCGAGCGCAGTTCGGCCAGCACCTCGGCCTCGGAGCGCGCGCCGGGCAGCTTCAGCGCCTCGGCGTTCTTGATCACATCCGGCACCGCGGCGGCCGTGAGCTCGTCGAGCGAGCCGTACCCGACCTGGGCGAGCATCTTGGCCCGCGCTTCCGCATCGGGCCCGATGTGCCGCTGCTCGAAGGGGATGCCCTGTTCGAGCTCGGAGAGCGGGATGCGATTGGTGGCAGTCATTGCGGAGGCCTCCTGGTCTGCGCGACCTACGAGGGGTACCACGGCGCGGGTACCCGGACGGCCTCCCCCTCTGTCATCTCAACCTGAGAGCTTCACCGGGGGACACCGCGAAGGCGCCGGCCCGGCTTTCACCGTCGGTGAGGAAGGGGTTCGAACGTGCCCGCCCGTACGCCCGCCCTGCTTTCCAGAGTGACCTCGTCCGTGCGGTACGTGTGCCTGAGAGATTCCGGGGAGGATTTGCTCCTTCGGCGCCTCCGGAATCGTGACCCGGAGAGCTCTCCCGCACGGGATCAGCAGCCAGCGCCAGCCTACCAGCGCGTCCCCCGGCCATTCCCTCGAGTGGCCGCCTGCCCCGAAGTGCTCTTACGTAGTGAGTACGAGCGGACAAAGATGAGTTATGCCCACATCCGACCCCGCGATCAGCTGGAGGGCCCGTGCAGACCGACATCGATCCGCGCAACCTGATCGGCCGCAAGGCGTTCGACCGGAACGGGGCGAAGATCGGCACGATCGACGAGATCTATCTCGACGACGCCACCGGCGCACCGGAGTGGGCGGCCATACGCACCGGCCTGTTCAGCCGCGACGCCTTCGTCCCCCTGGAGCCGAGCGAACTCACCGGCGACGGCACCCTCCGCATCCCCTTCGACCGCGACCTGATCAAGGACGCCCCCGACTTCGGCGTCGGCCGCCACCTCTCTCCCGCCCAGGAACTCCAGCTCTACCACCACTACGGCCTGGACACCACACCCCCAGAGCCCCCACCCCAGGACCGCGACTTCGGCCACATCGCAGGCGACCCTCCCTGACCACGCGGCCGTTCCCCTTCCCTCGGTTCCCCCTGCACCATCGGCCACGCGGACCCGCAATCCCGGTCACACAGCCAACAAGCTCCCAGCGAGGCCGACCGGCCGGCCCGAGACCACGACACCGGCCACATCACCACCGCCCCCGTACGTCTCCCTCGCCGCGGACCTCCCTCTCCCCTCTGCCGAGCCCCCCGACCGCAGCCTCAACCCCGCTCCCCCAGCCCCGTCACCTCCCCAGCCCCCGCAGGCAAGGCCTCCCCCACGACCGACGACTCCACCGCACAGGACGGCTCCACCAACGGCAACGGCTCCGCCGGCACCAGCAGCGGATCATCCGTGCGGAACGTCCGCACCCGCCCCGGCTCGGACCCCGGCGTCTCGAAGCGCACCGTCACCCGCCCCAGCCCGCTCCCCTGCACCCACCCGTGCCCGTACTCGGCATGCCGCACATCGTGCCCAGCTGCCCAGCGCCGCTCCGCAGGGGCCGCGGACTCCTCGGCACCCACGTCCTGCGGCTCCCCGGGCGACGCCCCACCCGCCCCGCCCGCCCCGTCCACCTCGCCGCCGGACTCCGGCTCCGCACCCTCATCGGAAACCCCGGCCTCAGCGGCAGCCTGCGCCTGGGCCTGCGCGAAGAGGTCCTCCTGCGTGTAGTCGGCGAGCCCCGTGACCCCCACCCCCAGCAGCCGCACCCCACCCGTGGTGTCCACGGACTCCAGCAGCCGCGCCGCGGCCTCCCGGACCACTCCGGGGTCGTCGGTGGGCCCCCGCAGCGTCTCGGACCGCGTCAGCGTGGAGAAGTCGAACCGCCGCACCTTCAGCACGATGGTCCGCCCCGAGTGCCCCGCCGCACGCAGCCGCTGCACGCACCGGTCGGCGAGCCGGGCGACCTCTCCCCTGACCCGTACCCGGTCGTGGATGTCCACGTCATAGGTGTCCTCGACACTGACCGACTTGGTGTCCCGCTCGGCCACCACGGGCCGCTCGTCGTGCGCCAGCGCCATCGCGTACAGCGATCCGCCGTGCGCCTTCCCGAGCAGCCGTACGAGCTCGTCCTCCCCGGCCTCGGCGATCTCCTCGACCGTGGTGATCCCGGCCCGCCGCAAATGGTCCCCGGTGGCGGGACCGACCCCCGGCAGCGTCCGCACCGACATCGGTCCCAGCAGCGCCCGCTCCGTCCCCGGTGCTATCAGCCTGAGCCCATCCGGCTTGGCCTCCTCGGAGGCGATCTTCGCCAGCATCTTGGAGGCGGCGAGCCCCACGGACCCGGTCAGCCCGGTCACCGCCTTGATGTCCGCCCGCAGCCGCTCCCCCACGGCCCTGGCCGACGCCTCGTCATCGGCGACCCCGCCGGCCTCCAGGTCGACGAAGGCCTCGTCCAGGCTGAGCGGCTCCACCAGCGGTGACAGCTCGCGCAGCAGCCCCATGACCTGCTCACTGATCTCGCGGTACAACCCGAAGCGCGGCACGAGATAGGCGGCGTTCGGAGCCAGCCGCCGCGCCTGCCCCATCGGCATCGCCGAGTGCACACCGAACCGCCGCGCCTCATAAGAGGCCGTGGCCACGACACCCCGCGGCCCGAGACCGCCCACCACCACGGCCTTTCCGCGCAGACTCGGCTTCGCGGCCTGCTCGGCGGACGCGTAGAAGGCATCCATGTCCAGATGCAGGATCGTCGGCGCGCTTCTCACATCTCTGATGCTGCCTTACGCCACTGACAATGCCCCATCGACAGTGCCCGTCGGCGGCTCAGACCGCCTTGTTGCGCCGTCTGGCGAGCTCATCGGCGGGGTTGTGACCGACGAGCGTCTCCCCGGTGTCGATCCGCTCCCCGTGCAGCTGGGAGAGCGCGGCCTCGACGTCACGCCACACCACACCAACGGCGATCCCGAACACCCCCTGCCCGCCCTGGAGCAGGTCGTGGACCTCGCTGGGGGACGTGCACTCGTAGACCGTCGCGCCGTCGCTCATCAGCGTCATCCGCTCAAGGTCACGGAACCCGCGCTCCCGCAGATGCTGGACCGTCGTACGGATGTTCTGCAGCGATACCCCGGTGTCGAGGAACCGCTTGACGACCTTCAGGACGACGACGTCCCGGAAGCTGTAGAGCCGCTGGGTACCGGAACCGCCGGCGGCACGCACGCTGGGCTCGACCAGGCCCGTGCGGGCCCAGTAGTCGAGCTGGCGGTATGTGATGCCCGCGGCCGCGCACGCGGTCGGACCGCGATACCCGATCCGCTCGGAATTCTCGAACGTCGCGTCCCCGCTCCCCTGGACCACCATCGGCTTCGGAGAGTGATCGGCCGCGCTGTGAAACGGGTACGGACCGCCCACCGCCGTACCGTCGCCGCTGCTTCTCACGCCGACCTCCGTCCTTGACCTGCCTTCTCGACGGTAGGCAGTCACCAGGGGCTCGTCAACGATCGCCACACTCGCCACGCCGAGTGATAATCACCCTGAGAGTGGTTTCCCGTGCCCCGCCGCGGGGAAAGGCTAGCCGAATGGCCCGAAACGGACCCCGGGGAGCGGCGGCTCACTGGCTGTTGGTGCCGAAGTCCTCGGGCGAGATCTGGTCGAGGAACTCGCGGAACTTCTCCACCTCGTCCTCCTGCTCGTCCGGGATCGCGATCCCCGCGTCGTCCAGGACGCCGTCGCTCCCGTAGATCGGCGTCCCGGTGCGCAGTGCCAGCGCTATGGCGTCGGAAGGCCGCGCGCTCACCTCCACCCCGCTGGCGAAGACCAGCTCGGCGTAGAAGACCCCTTCCCGCAGGTCGGTGATGCGCACTTCGGAGAGCTCCTGGCCCACCGCGTCCAACACGTCCTTGAACAGGTCATGGGTCAGCGGCCGTGCGGGTGCCATGCCCTGCTGCGCGAAGGCGATGGCAGTCGCCTCACCTGGTCCGATCCAGATGGGGAGGTACCGGTCGCCTCCCACTTCACGCAGGAGCACGATCGGCTGGTTGGAGGGCATTTCGACCCGGACACCTACGACGTCGAGCTCGTTCACACAGCAACCCTAGGACGTGGCTGGCAGGTTTGGGTAGTCGGGCACCCGCCGAGTACCAGCCGGGCCTCGGCCCGGGTGCCTGCCGGATCAGGGCAGTCTGACCCCGAGCGCGGTCTGCACGAGGGCCGAATGCAGCTTCCCCGTGAGCCCCGCGAGCTCCTTGGTACGGGCCTCGGCGTGGGCCCTGGTCTGCGGATTGCGGTGCCGCCGCAGCGGCGCGACGACCTGGTCGACGAGACCGGCCTCCCGGTCGGCGGCGGACTTCATGGCCCGCAGATGGCGTGGCTCGATACCGAACCGGCCGAGTTCGACGACGAGCGAGGCGATCGTGATGGCCTCCGCGTCGTACCCCCCGTCCGGCAGTCGCACCACGAGCCCGTACGTCTCCCACTCGTCGAGCTGCCGCTCCTCGATCTCCGCGACCGCCAGCAGCTCGTCACGGCCCACACGGGCCGCAGTCGGCCGCTCGGCCTCGTCGTGGCCCTCGGTACCGCCGGGGTCGCGCTGGCGCCCCAGAGAGGGCAGCGGGGCCCGCTCGCCCCGCTCCAGCGCTTCGAGGTGCTCACGGATGACCTTGAGCGGCAGATAGTGGTCCCGCTGCATCCTCAGGACATGGCCGAGCCGCTCGACATCCTCCGGACTGAACTTCCGGTAGCCCGACGGCGTGCGCTGCGGCTCGATGAGCCCCTCGGACTCCAGGAAACGGATCTTGGAGATCGTGACCTCGGGAAACTCGTCACGCAGCGTGTTCAGCACGGTGCCGATGCTCATCAGCCGACGGTCCGCGGCGGCGGTGCCGGTGACGGCACCGCCGCTCGGTGTTTGAAGCATGGACCTTCCTGAGGGGGGTGCCCCCCGGACGGGTCCGGGGGTGGTGGGTCAGATGCCGACGCTCCGCTGGCTCGCGTAGAAGACCAGCCGGTACTTACCGATCTGCACCTCGTCGCCGTTCGACAGCGCGACGGAGTCGATGCGCTCCCGGTTGACGTACGTGCCGTTGAGGCTGCCCACGTCGGCGACGGTGAAGGAACCGTCCTGGACGCGACGGAACTCCACGTGGCGACGCGACACCGTCACGTCGTCGAGGAAGATGTCGCTCTGCGGGTGACGCCCCGCCGTGGTCAGCTCCCCGTCGAGCAGGAAACGACTGCCCGAGTTCGGCCCGCGGCGCACCACGAGCAGCGCCGAGCCCAGCGGCAGCGCGTCGACGGCGGCCTGCGCCTCCGGGGAGAGCGCGGGAGACAGGGTCTGCCCCGTCGCCTCCGCGTCGTAGGCCTCAAGGCCCGAGATGGAGATCGTCGAGGTCGTCTCGGACGCGCGCTCCGGTGCCGCGCCTGCGCGCAGCGGCGCACCGCAGTTGGAGCAGAACCGGCTCGCCTCGGCGTTTCGGTTCCCGCACCTCGTACACACCAGGGCCATGGACGGGTCCTCCTGCCGCGGCTGCCCCGCGGGGGCATGGGATGCATACGGGTCGGGGGTAAACCCTCCACCCGCGCCTGAGGTTGACGGTTCTCCGAAACCTATGCGGCCGGGACCGGCAGGGTCAACAGATGACGCGCCCTGTCCGCCCGAATTGTCACCACCTGGACCAGCCACCTGGTCCCGGAACATGGGGCGCTCGCCGCCCTGTCCCTCACCGTCTCCATGGCGCGGGGCACGGTGCCGGGCAGTGGCGGGATTGCCGCTGTCCTCACGTGCGCTCTTGCCGAACAACTTCGCAAACAACTTCACGGGCGATTCCCCTTGACCGAAACAGACCCGCCCGTGGGGCAGGACGAACCCTGATTGCTCTCACCGGCATTCATCGGTGAACCAGACATCATCACAACGTCCGTATCCACCAAACAGTTTCCACCACGCACCACGCTTCCGGTGCGCCGACCCCCCGCAACCTCATGCCCTCGCCTCACAGCCCTCATGCGCCCGCCCCTCACTGCGAGGACGACCGAGCGTAGTCAGGCCGCTTCGCAGGTCGCAAGGCGCTCACGACGATCTTCTCCGAGCGTGTCACGGTCACCGTGGCCTGCTCCTTCTCCAGAGTCTGCACCACGCCTCCCGGGATGTTCAGCGCAGGTTCCAGATCCTGCGGCTTGCCGATCACCTTGAAGAGGTACGGTTCGTCGACCTTGCGGCCGTCCACCCGGACACCACCGCCGTCGGCATCCGACAGGTGGGTGCTGGCCACCACGCGTACGTCGTTGATCTGAATCGCCTCGGCGCCGGCGGCGCGCAGTTCCTGAATGGCGTCGAGCAGCATGTCCGCCTCGATCGCCCCCTTCTTGTCCTCGATGGCGAGCGTGATGCCCGGCCCCTGGGCCGCCACCGTGCCTGCCAGGATGCCGAGTTGCTCCTCCCGCTCGACCGTCTGCTTGCGGGCCTCTTCGGCTTGGTCCGAACTGTTCTCCAGCCCGGTCCGCTGCTCCTCGAGACTCCGCTTCTCCTCTTCCAGACGCTGAGTACGGTCATCCAGTTCATCGAGGATGCGTACAAGATCTTCTTGTCGCGCGCCACGCAGCGCGCTGCTGTCGTTGTTGGACCGCACCTGGATGGCCAGACCGAGGCCCAGCACGAACAGCAGCAGGGCGACGATCAGTTGAGGCCGGGTCACTCGCGGCGGCCACAGGCCCTTCGCCAGCCGCTGACGGCCGGTGAGCCCCTGCGCCCCGGACACGGGCGGTGCGGGCGTCTCAGGCGTCTCGGACGCCTTGGGCTCGCTCGGGACCTCCGCGGGGAGTTCCTTGCGATGACGGTGCTCGGGCTTCTCCTCGGCGCTCATCGGCGTCACGCCCTGAAGACGTGCCGGCGGATGGCGGCGGCGTTGGAGAAGATCCGGATGCCGAGGACCACGACGACGCCGGTGGACAGCTGCGCACCGACGCCCAACTTGTCGCCGAGGAACACGATCAGCGCGGCCACCACCACGTTCGACAGGAACGACACCACGAAGACCTTGTCGTCGAAGATGCCGTCGAGCATCGCGCGCAAGCCGCCGAACACGGCGTCGAGAGCCGCGACCACGGCGATGGGAAGGTACGGCTCGACCACCGCCGGAACCTCGGGCCGAACCAACAATCCGGCCACGACTCCCACGACGAGGCCCAGTACGGCGATCACGATGTGCCCTTTCCTGCTTTCGGCTCTGCTGTACGTACGGTCACACTCGGCGCTGCGGGCAGCCGGAGCTCGTCCGACACGGAAATGCTGGTCCGGATGCCGAAGTTCTCCTGCAGAGCATGCAGGTACTGACCGTCGGGGCTGTTCTGGAACCGTGTGCTCAGGCGTTTCCCCGCCCCCACCGCGAGCACCGTATACGGCGGCACCAGCGGCCTGTTGTCCACCAGTATCGCCTCACCCGCGGCCCTGATCGCCGACAGCGCGGTGAGCCGCTGGTCGTTGATGGAGATCGCCTCGGCGCCGGACTGCCACAGGCCGTTGACGACGCGCTGCATGTCCCGGTCGCGCACCCGCCCGGTGTCGGAGAACCCGGCGCTCTCGCGTGGCCCACCGCCGCCCTGGTCGGCCTGCTTCTTGTCGTCCACCACGAGCTTCACTCCGGGCCCGCGGACCTTCGTCGCGCCGGAGAGCAGACCGAGCAACTCGCCCTGGCTGCCGCCGTGCTTCTTCAGTGCGGCCCGCTGCCGCTCGCCCACGTCGTCGCGGAGCTCGTCCACATCGTCCTCGAGCTCGTCGGCCCCGGCCGTGGCGGCCTCGACGCGGTCGATCAGCTCCTCGCGCTCCTTGGCGAGCACCGGCGCCGCCACCCGGGCCTGCGCGGCCCCAACGGTGACGACCAGGGCGGCAAGTACGAGACCCGCGGCGAGACCGAGTTTGGCCCGCAGCGGCCGAGGGAGACCACTGACCCCTTCGGCCTTCCTTCTGGCGGCCGCCTCCGCGTATCCCTCGTCCAGGCTGTGGTCCATGACCGTGGTGAGCAGCGACATGGACGCGTCCGGACGTCTGGGCCGGGAAGGGGTGCTCCGAACGGGGGGCTGCTGCGGCATGCCGCACATCGTCGCACGTCGCGGGCGCTACCTCCGAATGGCCCCACCGGCGTGGGGGGGGGGGGGCCCCGCGGGGGCGCCCCCCCCCCCCCCCCCCCCCCGCCCCGCCCCCCCCCCCCCCCCCCCCCCCCCCCCCCCGCGCCGCCCCCCCGGGGGCGCCGGGG
>NZ_JBIBTX010000010.1:321486-325068 GCF_043078805.1 Streptomyces sp. NPDC015345
GGGGGGGGGGTGGGGCTGGCCGCACTGGGGCGCCGGGGGGGGGCGCTCCCCCCGAGGGCCCCCCCGGGGGGGCGGGGGGCCCCGGGTGGGGGGTCCCGCCCGCCACGCCGGTCATGATCAGCGGCCGGCGCTGTCCACCACCGCGGCCCACTCGTCGAGCAGCGCCTGGGCGGACGCGTCGTCGGGCCCCTCGGCCCACAGATGGGTGACGGCCTCCGCCGGGTCCGGCAGCACCAGCACCCAGCGCCCGTCGGCCTCCACGACCCGCACACCGTCGGTGGTGTCCACGGACCGGTCCCCGGCCTCCTCCACCACACGCCGCATCACGAGCCCCTTGACTGCCCACGGCGTCGCGAGGTCACGCCGCTGCACATGGGCACGCGGGATGCGCGCGTCGATCTGGCTCAGCGTGAGCTGGGTACGCGCCACAAGACCGATGAGCCGCACGAACGCGGCCGTGCCGTCGAACACGCTGCTGAACTCGGGCACGATGAACCCACCGCGGCCGTCGCCACCGAAGATCGTCGACTCCCCGCGTCCGACCCGCGTCAGATCGTCGGGCGAGGTCGTCGTCCAGTCCACCTGCGTGCCGTGGTACGCGGCCACCTGCTCGGCGATACGCGTCGTGGTCACCGGCAGCGCCACCCGCCCGCTGCGCCGCTCGGCGGCCACCAGGTCGAGCATCACCAGCAGGGCCCGGTCGTCCTCGACGATCCGCCCCTTCTCGTCCACGAGCGACAGCCGCTCACCCACCGGGTCGAACCGCACGCCGAAGGCCGCTCGCGCCGACGCCACGATCTCGCCGAGCCGCACCAGGCCGGCCCTGCGGGCGTCCGCGGTCTCGGTGGGCCGCGACTCGTCGAGGCCGGGGTTGATCGTCAGCGCGTCCACGCCGAGCTTGCCGAGCAGGCTGGGCAGCACCAGTCCGGCGCTTCCGTTGGACGCGTCGACTACGACCTTCAGTCCCGACTCGGCGATTCCCGAGGTGTCGACATTTCGCAGCAGGGACCCGGTGTAGGAGTCGAAGACACTGGACGGGAAGTGCAGATCCCCGATCTCGCCGGGGAAGGCCCGCCGGTACTCCTGACGCGCGTATACACGGTCGAGTTTCCGCTGGCTTCCCTGCGAGAGATCGGCGCCCTCCCCGTCGAAGAACATGATGTCGACGGAGTCCGGCACCCCGGGCGTCGTCCGGATCATGATGCCGCCGGCACTGCCGCGCGCCGTCTGCTGCCGCGCGACCGGCAGCGGCACGTTCTCCAGATCGCGTACGTCGATGGCGCTGGCCTGCAACGCCGAGATCACCGCTCGCTTGAGCGCCCGGGCGCCTCGCGAGTGGTCACGCGCGGTGGTGACGGTCGAGCCCTTCTTCAGGGTCGTCGCATACGCACCCGCGAGACGCACGGCGAGTTCAGGCGTGATCTCCACGTTCAAAATGCCGGAGACACCACGGGCTCCGAAGAGGTGCGCCTGGCCGCGGGACTCCCAGATGACGGACGTATTGACGAACGCGCCCGCCTCGATCGTCTTGAACGGATAGACCCGCACATTGCCCTGGATGATCGATTCTTCACCGACGAGGCACTCGTCGCCGATGACCGCGCCATCCTCGATGCGGGCGGCCCGCATGATGTCGGTGTTCTTGCCGACGACGCAGCCGCGCAGATTGCTGTGCTGACCGATGTAGACGTTGTCGTGCACGACGGCCTTGTGCAGGAACGCGCCGTCCTTCACGACGACGTTCGAGCCCACCACGGTGTGCTCACGAATCTCGACGTTCGCCTCGACCTTGGCGTAGTCCCCGATGTACAGGGGCCCGCGCAGTACGGCGTCAGGGTGCACCTCGGCGCCCTCGGCGACCCATACGCCGGGGGAGATCTCGAAGCCGTCGAGCTCGACGTCGACCTTGCCCTCCAGGACGTCGGCCTGGGCCTTGCCGTAGCTCTCGTGCGTACCGACGTCCTCCCAGTAGCCCTCGGCGACAAACCCGTAGATGGGCTTGCCCTCCTTCATCAGCTGCGGGAAGACATCACCGGACCAGTCGACCGGCACGTCGGCCTCGACATAGTCGAACACCTCGGGCTCCATCACATAGATGCCCGTGTTCACCGTGTCGGAGAAGACCTGCCCCCAGGTCGGCTTCTCCAGGAAGCGCTCGACCTTGCCTTCCTCGTCCACGATGGTGATGCCGAATTCAAGGGGGTTGGGTACGCGCGTCAGACAGACGGTGACGAGCGCGCCCTTTTCCTTGTGGAAGTTAATCAGCTCGGTGAGGTCGAAGTCGGTCAGCGCGTCACCTGAGATCACGAGGAAGGCATCGTCCTTCAGCGCTTCCTCGGCGTTCTTCACGCTGCCTGCGGTGCCGAGCGGCTTCTCCTCGTTGGCATAGGTGAGCTCCATCCCGAGCTCTTCGCCGTCGCCGAAGTAGTTCTTGACGAGCGACGCCAAGAACTGCACTGTTACCACGGTCTCGGTCAGACCATGCCTCTTCAGCAGGCGCAGCACATGCTCCATGATCGGCCGGTTGGCCACGGGCAAGAGCGGCTTGGGCATGCTAGAGGTCATGGGGCGAAGGCGGGTACCCTCACCGCCGGCCATTACGACGGCCTTCATGTCGGAAACGTCCTCCTCAATAGACGACGATCTAGCCGACTCAGCCCGCCAAGCAGGACCCGCATACGTCAAACGCGGGTCTTCGCGCCTCTACGGTCACCTAATTGGCAGGCTCAATCGGCCATGCTGTCCGCTTTCACAAGTCGGCGGACCTGGACCACATACAGGATCCCTGCCCACCAGTACAGAGTTGTACCCCATCCTGCGAACGCCCATCCGAAAATAGCAGCGAGAGAAGCGATCCAGCTACTTCCGTCGCTCAGGAGCAGTAGTGGAAAGGCGTACATCAGGTTGAAGGTGGCGGCCTTGCCCAGGAAGTTCACCTGCGGCGGCGGATAGCCGTGGCGCCTGAGGATCCAGACCATCACCAGGAGGACCAGTTCGCGCAGCAGAAGTACGCCGGTCAGCCAGAGCGGAAGAATCTCCCGCCAGGTCAGGCCGACAAGCGTCGAGAGGATGTAGAGCCGGTCTGCCGCGGGGTCGAGGAGCCGACCGAGGTTGCTGATCTGGTTCCAGCGGCGTGCGAGCTTGCCGTCGAGGTAGTCGCTGACGCCGCTGAGCGCGAGCACCAGTAGCGCCCACCCGTCGCTGTTGGGCCCTCCGAACTCAGGCCTGAGGATCAACCACAGGAAGAGGGGCACGCCGGCGAGGCGCGCCATGCTGAGGATGTTCGGGATGGTGAGGACACGGTCCGTCTGGACACGCGTCTCCTGGACCTCCACCCGGGGGCCTCCTGTGGGAAAAGAACCAATGATGCCCCTGACCCTACCCTCAGCGGGGAGACGACGATGCGGAGGGGTGGCAAGGTATCGCCCTCTGGAAACAAAAAAGCCGTGGTTCCTGGATTTGAATCCAGGAACCACGGCTGTAAAAGGAGTTCGGCGGCGTCCTACTCTCCCACAGGGTCCCCCCTGCAGTACCATCGGCGCTGTGAGGCTTAGCTTCCGGGTTCGGAATGTAACCGGGCGT
>NZ_JBIBTX010000011.1:0-258684 GCF_043078805.1 Streptomyces sp. NPDC015345
GGCGTCGAACGCAAGCGCCAAGGCCAGTAGCTGACACCTCCCACTCTGGGGGTAGTGGCGTACCAGCCCGGTACCGGATTCCGGGACAGCCCTTATCCGGCGTCGTTGATGTTATCCGTGGATGTCAGGTTGCCCCTCGATGCCGAACTACGGGCGGGGCGGTTGCTGAAGCCTGCTGGGCTGGTCACACGGCCGCCTGAAGCCCGTGGCTGCGCGGCGACGCGACGCTCGTGCGGCTGCGGCCCGAGGGCGTGAGGTCGTCTGTGGATGCCGTCCAACTTCGCCGCAGTGCGGCCAAGTTGGGGGTGAGGCAGACTGTCAGTCTCGCCCTCTAGGCTTGGACTCCTTGACTGGTCGGCGCAGGCGTAAGGGGTGCAGCTTGACGATCGTTCCTCCCACTCACCTGGTTGATAGGGCTGGTGTGTCTTGGACTGCCTACCTAGTTACTACGCAACTTGGCTGGCTGTTTCGTGAGCAAGAGACCAGCGACATCGGAATCGACGCTCAAATCGAGGTGGTGGAAGAAATGAGCGTCTCTAGCGGTAGATCCAGGCGGGGTACTGGGCACCTGCTAGCTGTCCAGATCAAGTCGGGGGCGAGTCATTTTGCGGCGCCTGCCGATCGCGGCTGGTGGTTTTACTGCGACGCGGCTCACGTTGCATACTGGAGGAATCATTCACTTCCAGTTGTTCTTATGCTGTTTGACCCTGAGTCAGAGCTGGTTTTCTGGCAGCATGTAAACGGGGAAACACTTATTCCTGCCGGGAAAAACTACAAGGTTCTCGTTCCTCATGAACAACGGTTGGGTGCATCATGCGGGATGGAGCTGGGTGCTCCAGCTCGACGTCGCGCCGTTGGCGGGGTGATGATTCCGAACCCGTCGAGAGGGTCCTCTGTTCGACAGGCGGACTATGAGCTGGCCAGCGCTATCGACCTGCTGGCTGTTGCCATGGGGAAAACGGTGGACGAAGCTGAGCCGCGAGATTTCATCCTCGCCTTTGCGTCCCGGTTACGGGCGTTGCATCGCCGTGTAGGCGCACCGGGATGTGACTTGTTGGCCGCAAAAACTGGATATCAACCTTCCCAGATTTCTCGGTATTTGAACGGAACAGCGCGCCCCAGGAGGGGCAGGGTTGTCGCAATAGTTCAAGCGCTTATCGAGTGTTCTCATGAAAACGAAATCAAGATTCCTGGCCACCTGATGGACGTACGCGCTTGGGAAAGGATGTGGCGCGTTGCAAATAGGCCGGGAATGCAGAAGGTGATGAAAAGTAGGGCGAGAAAGGGTGCTTCCTCTTCGTGATTCAAATGCGATCCTCCTGCCCGTTCGGAACCGTTTCGGCCTTGGCGGGGCCGGGGCGATCAATTTCCTACCTGAACCTTCTCTATCTAAGGCTTGGTTGACCACTTGTCTCTGAAGGCGCGGAGTCGAGTCCTGTAGCGGTGAAGGTGGATGGGGCGACGCGCGGCACCGGGGCGCACTTCCCATTTTCTGCCGGTGTTATCGATGACTTCCATGTGTTCGATTTTACATTTCACTCCGTTGATCGGAGAGAGCTGATCGGCGTGGTCGGGAACTAGGTGAGCGATGTTCATCGGGTACGGTCCACATGTGATGATTTTGTCAGGCGGAATTCTAATATCTTGGATAAAGTTGCGGCCACTGCTTTGCGCTGTGGAGACAGTCCATACTCCGGTGAAGCCAGGATCATTCGGCTCCATGAAGCTTCCGTCGGCTCGCTTCGGCCATTGATGCAGATCTCGGACGAGCCAACTCGGTGTAAGCGTGTACTCCACGGCCGTGACTTCTACCGGCAGGTTTCCAGCGTTTTTAAGGAACAGCGTAACGGTGACGTCCTCGATTCTTGTCGAGTCGTTCGGCATTCGGCGCTCGTATTCGATTTCCCACCACACCGCGACTAGATCAACGTATTTGCGGTCATTCGCGGTTCGATCCCTACCGAAGATTAGCAATGCAAGCACGAGTGATGCCCCACCAAACCAAGCCGGGACAGTACCCATGTCAAACTGAGCACTGAGAATCACTGCTGCCTCCCGAACGCGATCCTGGGTCTGATGGGTAATTGTGACCCGTAGGTCGGTGGAGCGGCTTTGGGCTGCAGCTGCTTTGGGGCGAGTGATCATGGCCCCGTAAGCTTCCGGCGCGTCGGGCAGTCTGTGGACCTGCCCGGTAAAGCACGACGTTGGGGCCATGATCTTAGAGGCTCGCCCCAAAGTGGCTGCCATGCGGGACCGCGGCATCACCCCAGACCCGACCGACATCCACGACCAAGTGCGCGAGCACATGCGCACCAGATGACCCGGCCCCCTTCCGCCTTCGGGCGGAAGGGGCCTTTCGTCACGTCTGGGCCGAGCCGATGCGCAGGTGGTGGAGCATGAGCAGCGCCGACACCGCGTTCGCCGAGCGCACTTCGCCGCGCGCGATCAGACCGGGTACCGACGCCAACGGAACCCACTCGCGCCGCGCCGACTCGAAGTCGTCAGTAGGCACTGCCCGGACCTGCTCGGCTTGGTCGGACCAGTACACGCGGTGGTGGGAGGTCGAGATCCCGGGCATCGGATCGACGGCGAGGAGAAGCTTCATCGGGCCGGGGCGCCACCCGGTCTCTTCCTCGAACTCACGGGCCGCGGCGACCGCTGGGTCCTCGCCCTCGCCGGTCCCTCCTGACGGAAGCTCCCAGCCCCACGCGTCCGTGATGAAGCGGTGCCGCCAGAGCAGTAGCACCTCGTTCGCCTCGTTGACGACGGTGGCCACCGCGACCGGGCGCAGACGGATGACAGTGTGGTCCAGGTGCCGGCCGTCAGGCAGTTCGACGTCCGCCATGTTCACCTGTGCCCACTGGTTCTCGTACACGGTGCGCTCGCCCAGGTTCCGCCACACTGACACGCTGCTGCCTCTCATCGGGACCATCCCATCCGACCACACCCGGCTACAGGGGGATTCGCAGGGTGTCGTCGATGTGACCGACGACGTCGGCCACGGCGTGGCTCCGGGTAGAGGCAAGGGCACGCCGTACACCAGCAAGCCGGTCGTACAGGCGGTGAGACTCCATGCCCTGCACGCTGTCGAGCATCCGCGATGCGGTTCCTGCCGCTTGGTCGACCTCGCCCGCCTTGACCTCGCAATCAGCGAGGGTGGCGAGCCGGTGCACGCGTCCACGCTCGTGCGCCTGGATGGCGACGGCCTCGGCCGCGTACTGCTGGGCGATCCCGGTGTCGCCGAGCCGCATGAGGGTGTCGGCGAGCGAGGTTTCCAGGAGGCCGGGCTGCACGTATCCGGTCTCCGCTGGCTCCTCGTCGGGGCGAATCCGCCCGGCTGCGGCCTCTGCCTGCTGCGTGGCCCGGTGGGCGCTGCTCTGGTCTCCCATTCGCGCGAAGGCCTTTGCCTGCATCGAGTGCAAGTCGCACGCCAGAGCAGGGCTGATGGCCTGCCCGGCTGTTCGGAGTCCCGCCTCAGCGAAAGCGACGGCCTGCCGGTGATCTCCGAGGTAGAGCGAGTGGTTGACCAGGAGCGCGATCACGTACCCGCCGAACGCGCGGTCCCCGCTGGCCTTCGCGAGCCGTAGGGCTTGGTGGTAGTAGCGCTGGGCGAGGCCCTGTGCGTTCGAGTCGTACGCGCAGATCCCAGCGATCGCCACCAACCCACCGATGGCGCGGTGCAGTTCACGGCCTGTGCCATCGGTGTACGTACCGCGCATGAGCGGGGCTGTGTCCTGCACGAGATAGCGCACGACCCGGGTGCGCGTAGCGACGCCGCCCGCTTTCCGGTACATCTGCTCGTAGTGACTGCGCGCAGTGCGGAGTTGCTCCACGTCGGGCAGACCGACTCGGATCGTGCCGCGGCTGGACACGTCAGTGTCGTCGGGCGGGTTCTCCCACTCCCAGACCGGCCCGACCGCGGGGAGTCCGGTGATGACCGGGACCTGTTGGAGATCCTCACGTTGCTGGTGGTCACCGTGCCAAAGGGCCGTTGCCTTGCCGATGAACCCATCCAGTGGCGTGCTGGGCGCAGCGCTCGCTGCACCCATGCCGATGTCATCAAGAGACAGCGTCCGCCCCAGCCGTGGCCCGAGAACCTCGGCGATGAGATCCGGGACTATCCCACGAGGTCGCTCGCCCCGCAGCCAGCGGATGACGGAACTGTGGTCATAACGCATGCGCTTCCCTCGTGTCGCTCCGGCCTGGTTCACCCGCGTGGCCAGACCGACACGGGACATGCCGGCTTCGTCCAGGAGGGCGTCGAGCAGGGTATTCGGCTCCATCGGCGACCCGCCTTAACGTCACTGTCAGTGCGCCGAGAGTAGCGCCGAACAATTCACACAGTGTGTGTATGGAGCAATGCCGAGGCGCGACCTCACACACTTCCCGACTCCCTGACCAGCGCGAACGATGTGTGTGAACGAACTGGCCACTCACGTGGAGGCCCACGCATGTCCATCGCCCTCAGCACCGACGTACCGTCGCTCCCGATCGAACTGCCTGCTCCCAGCGGCCTGGCCGAGGATCAGCTGTGCGGTCGGCGCTGCGTCTGGTGCGCGGCCTCCCTCAACACCGCCATCACCGTCGACCTCAGGGAGCGTCGCGAGGTGAGCGCGCACGGCAGCACCAGCAGCTGGTTCCCCCGCTGCTGCCGCCCGTGCGGCTTCGAGCACATCTATCGGGCGCTCCTCGACCACACCCAGTCCTGCGAGCAGTGCGCCGACGACCTCACCCGCTGCCGCGTCGGCACGGGCCTGCGCATGGCCATGCGGACGGTGCGGCGATGAGTGAGGGCGTCCGGTACTGCTCTCGCTGCGACATGCCGATCACCAAGCAGCATCCCGGCACGTCCACCGCGAAGAATTCCCTCTCGGGCGGGGGTGCCGTGGTCTGGATCCACACAGGCAGGTGCCCGGCGCCGCCCCCGCTCACGCGCCGGTACCCCTACTAGGCCCCCGGTGCGGCCCTGGGAAGGGTCACACCGGGACGAGGGCGGCCCGCCCGTCGCCGACCCACGGGGCGGGCCGCTCATCACACGAGGTCGCGGGCGGTGGTTGAGGAGAGGGTCACTCCATCAGCGTCGCCAGCGGCACTTACACATAGGCAGAGCGCCACCCCCCCGTCACGAACGTGCCGGGACCGTCCCACTTGGTACCCCCCTCGTGACGGGCCCGGCACTTGGGGCCGCCCCCGTACGCTGCGGCGTACGGGGGCGGTCTGTGTGCACTCCCCGGCTCTCACCTGCGGAGATGCGAAGATCGTTTGGACGATATTTGGACGATGATCTTCGGTGGTAAGGGTGTAGCGAGACCGTTTGGGCGTGTAGCCAGAGTGCACAAGACAAAGGCCCAGGCCCGGACTTCGCGTCCGTGACCTGGGCCTTTGGTGTTCTGACCTGGTGCCCCCGGCAGGATTCGAACCTGCGACACCCGCTTTAGGAGAGCGGTGCTCTATCCCCTGAGCTACGAAGGCGAGGCATGGTGGCGCCGCTCGGGTGGAGTGCGTCACCGCCGTCAGTGTAGCGGGTGGTCATTTCGGGGCCGGGGGTTGTTCCGGGGTGCTGGGGGTTACTCGATGACGAGCTCGACGGGGATGTTGCCGCGCGTGGCCTTGGAGTAGGGGCAGTAGGCGTGGGTCTTCTTCAGGAGGTCCTCGCCGGCGGGGCCCTGGAGGTGGTCGGGGAGTTCGGCTCGCATGACCACCGCGAGGCCGAAGCCGCCGTCGGTGTCCTTGCCGATGCTGACCTCGGCGGTCACGGAGACGTCCGATACGTCGATCTTCTCCTGGCGCGCGATGCTGCCCATCGCGCTGGCGAAGCAGGCCGCGTACCCCGCGGCGAACAGCTGCTCGGGGTTGGTGCCCTTGCCGTTGCCGCCGAGGGCGGTGGGGAAGCCGAGCGGCAGGTCGATCTGGCCGTCGGAGCTGACGGCGCGGCCCTCGCGGCCGTTGGCGGTGGCTACGGCGGTGTACAGCGCGTCCATGGTGCGTCCCTCTTCCTCGGCGGGTGAGCAGCTTCGCGACTCCGCGGCGAGCTGCTTTGCGATCACTAGGGCATTAGTAGAGCACGCTATTTAGTTGTGCGCAACTTAATCGCGAGGCATGTTGTTGTACGCTGTGGGTATGGAGAACGCATCCGTCGGCGCCACCGACGACCTGACCGGCCAGGACTTCCTTCGGCTCGATCACCAGGTCTGCTTCTCGCTGCACGCCGCCGCCCGCGCCTTCAACGGCGTCTACCGCACCGCCCTCAAGGACCTCGGGCTCACCTACCCCCAGTACCTCGTGATGCTCGTGCTCTGGGAGGACGGCGAGCTGCCCGTCAAGAAGATCGGCGAGCGGCTTCGGCTGGACTCCGGCACGCTCTCGCCGCTGCTCAAGCGGCTGGAGGCGGCCGGGCACGTCGAGCGGCGGCGCAGTGTCGCGGACGAGCGCTCCGTCTCGGTACGGCTGACCCCGCAGGGCGCCGACCTGCGCGAGAAGGCCCTCGCCGTGCCGCGCGCCATCGCCGAGTCCACCGGGCTCTCGCTCGACGAGGTGCGCGACCTGCGCTCCCGGCTCAACAAGCTCACCGCCGCGCTCGACGGAGAGACCGAGGACGCGTCGGACGGAGGCGCACGTGACTGCGTCCGGTGAGTGGCGGCAGCGCGCCGTCGCCGACGAGACCGCGGCGTTCGCCGGCCTTCTCGACGGCGCCGACCTCTCCGCCCCCGTGCCCGGCTGCCCCGGGTGGACCCTCCTCGACCTGGTCCGGCACACGGGAGGCGTGCAGCGCTGGTTCTGCGTACTGCTGCGGCAGGGTGTCCAGGAGCCGCCGAGGACCCGTGACGTCGAGCTGCGCCTGCCCGAGCGCCTCGACGCGTACCCCGCGTGGCTCGCGGCCGGCGGGGAGGAAGCCGCCCGGACCTTCGACGGGATCGACCCGGACGCTCCGATGTGGGCCTGGGGCGCCGATCCGCACGCCCGGTTCTGGGTGCGGCGCATGCTGTACGAGACGCTGGTGCACCGCACCGACGCGGAGGCCGCCCTCGGGCTGCCGTCCGTGATCGACCCGGCGACCGCCGCCGACGGCGTGGACGAGTTCCTCGTCAACCTGCCCTTCGCCACCCCCTTCGCCCCCGGCGTCGCCCGCCTCCGCGGCGCGGGTGAAGTCATCCGCTTCCGTGCCACCGACACCGGCCACGACTGGCACGTGCAGTTGCGCGCAGATGGTTTCGGGCTCGTCGCTGCCGACGCCCACCAGGGCGCCCGTGAGGCCGCGCGTGAGGAGCCGCACGCCTCCGTTCACGCCCCCGCCGCCGACCTCCTGCTGCTTCTCTACGGGCGCCTCGACCGTGCCGCCGACGCCTTCGCGGTCGCCGGTGACCAGCGGCTGTTGACGCGCTGGTTCGACAGCTCCGCCTTCTGACGGCACGGCACGGCACGGCGCCGAGGCCGCCGACGACCTCTGTCGGCCCGCCCGCCGGTGTGTTACCTTGCGGAGAGCACGTTCGTACGTCCCATCGGGACGCCCGTGCCACGTTTTCTCTCCCGGTTCCGGGATCTCACTCAGAACAGACCATGCCGGTTCTCGGCAGAGCATTCGGTTTTCCGGTCTGCTTCTTCTCTTCCTTCGCTGCTCGTCACGCAGCAGTTCCCCTCACCCGTCGTACGGGGCGTGTTCACGCCGCCCCGCCGGGCCGCCTCCCGCGCATGTCCGCGAAAGGACCCACACCCATGACCCTCACCCACACCGCCCCCAGCACCACCGCATCCGCCACCACCTCCCCTGCCGCCGCAACTCCCCTCATCTGCACCGGAGTTCTTGACATCGCCCGCGACGGCCGTGGATTCCTCCGCGGCGCCGGCTGCCTGCCCGCCTCCGACGACGTCCAGGTGCCCGCGCCGCTCATCCGCCAACACGGCCTCCGCAGCGGCGACTTCGTCGAGGGGGAGTGCGCGGGGCGGGCCCGTACGCTCACCGGCGCGCACCGCGTCAACGGACGTGTTCCCGAAGCCCTGCGCGGACGGCGGCGGTTCGGGGAGCTGACGCCGCTGCACCCCCGCGAACGCCTCACCCTGGAGTCCCCGGGCGGCGCGCTCGCCGGGCGGCTCGTCGACCTCGTCGCGCCCGTCGGCAAGGGGCAGCGCGGCCTGATCGTCGCGCCGCCGAAGACCGGCAAGACCGTACTGCTCCAACAGATCGCCGCGGCCGTCGCCCGGAACCACCCCGAGTGTCATCTGATGGTCGTCCTCCTCGACGAACGCCCCGAGGAAGTCACCGACATGCGGCGCTCGGTCCGCGGTGAGGTGCTCTCCTCGACCTTCGACCGGCCCGCCAAGCAGCACATCGCCCTCGCCGAACTCGCCGTCGAGCGCGCCAAGCGCATGGTCGAGGACGGCCGCGACGTCGTCATGCTCTTCGACTCGCTGACGCGCCTGTGCCGCGCGTACAACAACGCGGCCGCGAGCGGCGGCCGCACTCTCAGCGGCGGCGTCGACGCGGCGGCGATCCAGGGGCCCAAGCGGCTCTTCGGCGCCGCGCGCCTCGCCGAGGAGGGCGGCTCCCTGACGATGCTCGCGACCGTCCTCGCGGAGACCGGATCCCGCGCCGACGACTACTACTTCGAGGAGCTGAAGGGCACCGGCAACATGGAGCTGCGGCTCGACCGCACCCTCGCCGACCGGCGCCTCTTCCCGGCCGTCGACGTCACGCCTTCCGGCACGCGCAGGGAGGAACTGCTCGTGCCGCACGATGAGTTGATCGCCGTACGCGGGCTGCGGCGCGCCCTTCATGGCAGGGACAGCACGAGCTCCCTGGAGACGCTGCTCGACCGGCTCAAGAAGACTCCGGACAACGCCGCGTTCCTGCGGCAGGTGCAGCAGACCGTGCCGGGGGCCGGCTCGGCGAACGGCGCTACGGCCGCGTGACGTGCACCCGGTAGTGGCCCTCGCCGTTCACTTCCGCCACCGTCACCCGCACCCCGGACTCGCGGTCGGTGAAGGTCTCGCCGGGGCCGTAGGGCGCGTCGGAGAGTTCTGCGTGGACGTTGGGCCTGCGGGTGCAACCCCCGCTGTCGGCGGTCGAGTCGGCGACCGTGACCGGGCCGTGGCCCGTGTCGACGTTCGCGTCCACGCGGTAGACGAGGACGCCCGGCTTGCAGACCGCCTCGTCATTGCCGCCGGGGGTGCGGACCTCGACCGCGTACCCCGTCTCCTCGCTGAGCGGGACGAAGGCGAGCTTGGTGCCGCCGGAGCGGGACAGCGGGGTCAGGAGGTGCTCGGTGGTGCCGGCCTTCGCCGCGCAGCTGACCTGGTCGTCGTCGAGCCAGCCCAGCTTCCACTTGTGCCAGGCGAGCAGGTCGTTGTTGGCGCCCCAGTCCTCGCTCATGATGTCCCAGTGGCCGACCGCGCCGCCGCCCTCGTGCGTGTAGAGGTCGGGCAGGCCGAAGACGTGGCCGTTCTCGTGGGGCAGGACGCGGTAGCCCGTCTCGTGGTAGCTGCCCGAGCCGTCGTCCTGGCGGCTGTAGACGAAGGACGCGTTGGCGACGGGCACGCCGTCCGCGACCGGCGCCTCGTGGTTGCCCGCGAAGGTCACCGACAGGACCGTGTCGAGAGCCGATGGGCCCGCGTTCGGGGTGACCAGGACGTTCACGAGGTCGTACGCACGGAAGTCCACGTCCGGGTCGGCGGCCGCCACGATGTCCTCGACGAGCTCGCGGTAGCCGGGGTCGAAGGGGGCGCCGCGCTCTATCCCGTACTTCGCGAAGGGCTTGGGCATCCGGAGCCAGTCGGGCACGGGGGATTCCGGGCGGTAGTCGAGGCGCCCGTAGGAACTGGTGCGGAACCACTGCGAGGTCTGCGGGAAGAACTCCGCGAGACGGTCCATCGCGCTGCCCTCACCGGGCGCGTCGGAGAAGTCGACCATGAGGTTCAGGGCCCGGACGGTGCCGGTGGAGCGTGAGTAGCCGGGCTGTGTCGGTACGCCCTCCGACATCTGTACGCCCATCGTGCCGCTGATCATGCACGGGCCGAGCGTGGCGTTTCGGGCCATCGACACCGATCCCGCCGCGCTGGGCGAATCCTCCATCAGGCGTCCGGTGCTCGCCGAGGTCGTGACCGCGAGGGCGAGTGCCGTGACCGACGCGAGGGCCACAGTGCGGCGGGTGGCGGATATCCGTCGCCACATCGGCTGCTGCATACGTGGGCCTTCCGCTCCGCGGCAGCCGCCGGTCCTGGCTGCACCCTGTTCGATCACCCTGTGTCGGGGGGTGCGCGGGCGCTCGCTGGGTGCGACCGATCGTGGGTTTTTCCGGCCGCGACGTGTGATGCAGGTCACATCATGAAGGCCTCGTTCGGGAAATATCCGGGGACTGCCTCCCCGTTTAGACCTGTGTCCGCGCGAAACGGGGAACTACTCCCCGCATCGGGCCGGATCACCCGAAGACCACTGACCCGAAGCCACCGATCAGAGGAGGAGCCGTGGAGGCCGCCACCGCCCCGCAGCGCCGAGCCACCCGCCCGCGGGCCGACGCCCTGCGCAACCGGGAGCGGATCGTCGCCGCCGCGCGCGAGATGTTCGTGGAGTACGGACCCGACGTACCCCTCGACGAGGTCGCGCGCCGGGCGGGCGTCGGCAACGCCACGGTCTACCGCCACTTCGCCGACCGTGCCGAACTGGTGCGCCAGGTCGTCCTGTCGGTGACCGACTGCGTCACCGTCCACGCCGAGCGGGGCATCGCCGCCGCGGACGCCGACGAGAGCGCGGCCTTCGACGCGCTGCGCACCTTCGTGCACGCGGCGGCCGACGAGCGCATCGGCGCCCTGTGCCCGATGCTGTCGGCCGGCTTCGACCCCGACCACCCCGACCTGCTCGAAGGCCGCGAACGCCTGGAGCGGGCCATCGAAGGCCTCATGGAGCGGGCCCGCGCGGCGGGGCAGCTGCGCACCGACATCGACGTCGGGGACCTGATGATCGCCCTCTCCCAGCTCGGGCGGCCGCTGCCCGGCACGGCCTGCCCGAACATGGACCGCTTCGTCCACCGCCATCTCCAGCTGTTCCTGGACGGCCTGATGACGCCCGCCCGCTCGGAGCTGCCGGGGGAGGCGGCGACCCTGGAAGACCTCCGGCGACGCTGACCACTTTCGAACAGCATCACCTTTTTCGCACCGCATCGACTTTTCATGCGGCGTTAACCCTTTCGTACTGCATCGACTTTTCGTACGGCATCAGCCCTTTCGTACCGCTAGGTGGCCCCATCCATGTCTGAAACATCCGGAACGGATCCGAGGCGCTGGAAAGCCCTCGTCTTCATCGCTCTCGCGCAGCTGATGGTCGTCCTCGACGCGACCATCGTGAACATCGCGCTGCCCTCCGCCCAGGAGGACCTCGGCATATCCGACGGCAACCGCCAGTGGGTCATCACGGCCTACGCGCTCGCCTTCGGCGGCCTGCTGCTCTTCGGCGGCCGCATCTCCGACCTCTGGGGCCGCAAGCGCACCTTCGTGACCGGCCTCATCGGCTTCGCGGCGGCCTCCGCGCTCGGCGGCGCCGCGACCGGCGAGGCCATGATGCTCGGCGCCCGCGCCCTCCAGGGTGTGTTCGGCGCGCTGCTCGCGCCCGCCGCCCTCTCGCTGCTCGCGGTGATGTTCACCGACGCCAAGGAGCGCGCCAAGGCCTTCGGCATCTACGGCGCGATCGCCGGTGGCGGCGGCGCCGTCGGCCTGATCCTCGGCGGTTTCCTCACCGAGTACCTGAACTGGCGCTGGACCTTCTTCGTGAACATCCCGTTCGCGGTGGTCGCCGCGCTTGGCGCGTACTTCGTCATCCGTGAGCCGGCCGGCGGCCGCAACCGCTCGCCGCTCGACATCCCCGGCGTGGTCCTTTCGACCCTCGGCCTGGTCGCGCTCGTCTACGGCTTCACCCGCGCCGAGTCCAAGGGCTGGTCGGACTCCGTGACGGTCACCATGTTCGTCGCGTCGGTCGTGCTGCTCGCCGCGTTCGTCCTCACCGAGGCCAAGGTCAAGTCGCCGCTGCTCCCGCTGCGCGTCCTGACCGAGCGCAACCGCGGTGGCGTCTACCTCTCGCTCGGCCTCGCCGTCATCGCGATGTTCGGCCTGTTCCTGTTCCTCACGTACTACCTGCAGATCGTCGAGGGCTACTCGCCGGTCAAGACCGGCTTCGCCTTCCTGCCGATGATCGCGGGCATGATCGTGGGCTCCACGCAGGTCGGCGCCCGCCTGATGACGCGCGTTCCGCCGCGGCTGCTGATGGGTCCGGGCTTCCTGCTCGCCGCCGTCGGCATGCTGCTCCTGACGCAGCTGGAGGTCGGCTCCTCGTACACCGGGCTGATCATGCCGGCGCAGCTGATGCTGGGCCTCGGCATGGGTACGGCGTTCATGCCCGCCATGTCGCTCGCCACGCACGGCGTCGAGGCCCGTGACGCCGGTGTCGCCTCCGCGATGGTGAACACCTCGCAGCAGGTCGGTGGCGCCATCGGTACGGCCCTGCTGAACACCATCGCCGCCTCCGCGACCTCCGCGTACATCGCGGACCACGCGGCCGGCGCCGCCAACCCGAAGCTCGTCCAGGCGCAGGCCATGGTCGAGGGCTACACCAGCGCCATCTGGTGGGCGGTCGGCATCCTGGTGGTCTCCGCGGCGATCGCGGCGACGTTCATCAACACCGGCCACCAAGGCGGCCCCGCGGCCTCCGGCGACTCGGCGGAAGGCGTCGAGGACGAGGTGAAGATCCCGGTGATGGCCCACTGACCTCCTTGGTCAGGACCTAGCGGAGCCAGGGGAGGTCCGCCCCGGCCTCCTCCGGCTGAAGTCCCTCGGCGACGATCGTCATGATCTCGCCGAGGGACTTCTGCTGTTCCGGGGTGAGCCGGTCGAAGAGGGCCTGGCGGACGGCCGTGACATGGCCGGGGGCGGTCCTGCGGAGCACCTCGAAGCCCTCGTCGGTGAGGATCGCGAGCTGGCCCCGCTTGTCCGACGGGCAGTCCTCACGGCGCACCCAGCCACTCTTCTCCAGGCGGGCGACGGCGTGCGAGAGGCGGGACCGGGTGATCTTCATGGTCTTGGCCAGTTCGGTCATCCGCAGCCGTCGCCTGGGGGCGTCGGACAACTGGACCAATAGGCCGTAGTACATGTGCGGCATGCCCGCGTCGCGCTGGAGCTGACGGTCGAGGAAGTCGTCGAGCAGCGTGGTCGCCTGAAGGTAGACGCGCCAAACGCGCTGCTCGTCGCCGTTCAGCCAGTTCGGCTCGCCGTCCGGGAGAGGAGTGGGTGCCATATCCATGTACCCCACTGTACGAGGCTGCTCCTTGAACTTTGAACAAACCACGCGTACGTTTGCGTCAGATAGCTTGAGAGTTCAAGTAAATCGCCGGAGGTGCGCGATGACCCGTATGCCCGCCCTGTACCTCAGTCACGGCGCGCCGCCGCTCGCCGACGACCCGCTGTGGCCCGCCGAGCTGGCCGCCTGGTCGGCGCGGCTGCCGCGCCCCCGCGCGATCCTCATGGTCTCGGCCCACTGGGAAGAGGCCCCACTGGCCATCGGCGCCACCGAGACGCTGCCGCTCGTGTACGACTTCTGGGGCTTCCCCGAGCACTACTACCAGGTGACGTACGCCGCGCCGGGCGCCCCCGGACTCGCCGCGTCCGTACGGAAGCTGCTGCGCGCGCCCGGCGTACCCGTCCAGGACGTGCCGGAACGAGGGCTCGACCACGGCGCGTACGTCCCGCTGGTCGAGATGTATCCCGAGGCGGACGTTCCCGTCCTCCAGATCTCCCTGCCCACGCTGGATCCGCGCCGCCTCATGGACATCGGCCGCAGGCTCGCGCCGCTGCGGGACGAAGGGGTGCTGGTGGTCGGCAGCGGCTTCTTCACGCACAACCTGGCCGCGCTGCGGCAGGGCGGCATCCCTGCCTGGTCGGCGGAGTTCGACGCCTGGGGGCGCGAGGCCCTCGACGCGGGCGACGTGGACGCGCTGCTCGACTTCGGGCACAAGTCGCCGGCCGGGCGGCTGGCCCACCCGCGCACCGAGCACTTCGCCCCGCTCTTCGTGACGCTCGGCGCCGCCGACGCCCTGGGGGACCTCGGCGGGCAGCGCAGCGTGATCGACGGTTTCTGGATGGGGCTGGCGAAGAGGTCGGTGCAGTTCGGCCAAGGCGGGTGCCCCTCCTGACCGAACGGCTCACCCAGGTCACTGACGGAGCGGCTCACCCAGCTCGATCGCCCGCAGGGCGGCGGCCAGGGCCTGCTCGTCGCCCACGTCCAGCGCCGTGTCCGTCAGCTTGATGACGTGCTCGTCGCCGTGCGCGAGAGCCCGCTCGAAGACCTCCTCGGCGGTGAAACTGCCGGGCGGGTCGTACGCCACCGGGGCATCCGGCGCGTACATGGCGGTGACCGCCGCCGACGCCGTCCACGCCGCGTGCAGGCTCGGCACCCACAGGGCGCGGGGGAGCGCGGGCAGGGCGCGCAGCACGGCGTTCGGCGCCGTCGCCGCGTGTACGAGCATCACCTCGTCGCCGTGGCCGTGCGTGGCGTACCGGTGCGTGGCCGCCCGCACCAGCTCCGTCAGCCTGCGCCGCGCCTCCTCGGGGCCGTCCACCGAGGCGGCCCACACCGGCAGCGCCCGGACCCGGCCGAGACGGGCGGGGAAGCCGCCGTCCGTCCGGTCCGCGAGGGGCGGCACCGCGTCCAGGGCGGCGGCCGCGCTCTCGGCGCCCGGCAGCGGGGCGAGGCCGGTGACGGGGTGGTGCCGGGCGGCCCAGTAGCCGAGGCCGTGCGCGAGCTCGGCGAGGCGGGGCGCGGTCTCGCCGCCCGCCTCCAGGGTGCGCACGGCGTGCCCCACCCGGATCACCGGGTGCGTGGAGCCCCCGTACATCCCGGGCAGCAGCCGTGGCCACCAGCGGGCGAGCACCTCGCGCCAGGGGTGCGCGCCGAGCTCCCTGCCGAAGTACGCGATCCAGTCCGCCGCGCGGCGCGGGTCCCCGAGCGCCGCGTGCCAGTCGGCGTCGGTGACCGGCTCGACCCCGGCGGGAAACTCCTCCAATTTCGGGGCGTACAGATCGAGCCACTTGTGGACCGCCTCCGGTCGCCCGCGCGCGGCCAGTGCCTCGACGGCCATCGGGGCGTGGTTGGTGAGCCGCCCCTGCCGCTCGGGCCCGCGGGTGTGCAGCCGCTCAAGTGCCTCGTCGAGGATGCCGGTGGTGTCGGTGGCGGTGTTGGTGTCGGTCTCGATGGCCGTGCCGGTGCCGATGTCGGTCATGCGGGGACGGTAGGCCGGGGGCCGGGAGTCTCGTAACGGCCCGGGGACCTAGGTCCGCCGGCCGAGGGGGCGCTCGTACCAGGCGACGTCCCAGTACCGCCCGAACTTCCTGCCCACCTCCTCGTACGTCCCCACATGGCGGAACCCGAAGCGTTCGTGGAGGCGGACCGAGGCCTCGTTCGGCTGTGCGATCCCGGCGTAGGCGCGGTGCAGGTCCTCGCCCTCCAGGGCGGCCAGGAGCTCCTTGTAGAGCAGCGTGCCGATGCCGCGACCTGCGGCGTCGGGCGCGCAGTAGACGCTGACTTCCACGGATGTGGCATAAGCGGGGCGAGGCCGGAAAGGGCTACTGGTGGCGTACCCGAGCAGCCGGCCCGGGCGGGCCCCGGGATCCCGCTCCTGAGCAACCAAGAGGCGGTGAGGGCCGTCTTGAGGGTGGGAGAGCAGCCAAGGGCGGCGCTCTTCAGGCAGGAAGGCGACGGTGTCAAAGGTGACGGCCGTCTCACGTACATAGTGGTTGTAGAGCTCGGTGAGGGCGCTCAGGTCACTCTCGACTCCCGGCCTGACCTGCACCTCTGTGCGTCCGGACAGCATGTCCCCGCCCTCTGTCTCCCCTTGTGGCGCGACAGGGTACTGCACCGTCAGGAAAAAAGATGTGCGGCATGGGAATTCTGTCCGGATTCCAGTCGTTGTTTCCATCGGATGCAGGGCACCCGAGGGTGTGCCATCCGCCACAGAGGCCCCAGAACACAGAGCCGACCAGGACCTTCCCCAAGGGGCGGTGAACAAGCCGTCCAGGGGAGACCCCAACCGCAAGGGAGCACGCATGGCAACCCGTGCCGTCGCCCGTCGCAAGTCCGCCTCCGGCGAGACCGACGCGGCACGCAGTGTTCGCGCCGTAGGCGGGGAGATCGCCGACCGCGACCTGGTCGGCATGTACCTCGACGAGATCGCGCGTACGCCGCTGCTCGACGCCGCCAAGGAAGTGGAGCTGTCGCAGGTCATCGAGGCGGGCGTGTATGCCCGCAAGATCCTGGACGGCGAGGTCGAGGACAGCAAGGTCACCGCGGACCGCGAGGAGCTCGAAGCCCTCGTCGCCGACGGCGAGCGGGCCAAGGACGTCTTCATCCGCTCGAACCTCCGCCTCGTCGTCGCGGTCGCCCGCCGCTATCCGCGCAGCGGCCTGCCCCTCCTCGACCTGATCCAGGAGGGGAACGCGGGCTTGGTGCGCGCCGTCGAGAAGTTCGACTACGCCAAGGGCTTCAAGTTCTCCACGTACGCCACGTGGTGGATTCGCCAGGCCATCACCCGTTCGATAGCCGACCAGTCCCGCACCATCCGCCTCCCCGTCCACCTGGTGGAGGAGCTGGGCCGGATCCGCCGTGTCCAGCGCGAGTTCAACCGCGAGCACGGCCGGGAGCCGGAGCCCGCGGAGATCGCCGCGGAGCTGTCCTCGACGCCCGAGCGCGTCATCGACGTCCTGGACTGGGCCCGCGACCCCGTCTCGCTGAACATGGGCGTGGACGACCAGGGCGACACCCAGTTCGGTGACCTCCTGGAGGACACCTCGGCCGTCTCGCCCGAGCAGTCCGTCCTCTCGCTGCTGCGCAGCGAGGAGCTGGACGGCTTGCTCGGCCGCCTCGACCAGCGCACGGCCTCCATCATCAAGATGCGGTACGGCATCGAGGACGGCCGCGAGCGGACGCTGACCGAGGTCGGCAAGGAGCACGGGCTGACCCGCGAGCGGATCCGGCAGATCGAGAAGCACGCGCTGCTGGAGCTGAAGAAGCTGGCGCGGGACACGGGGTTCGACGCGGCGGCCTGACCTCGCGCCGCCGCGCGTCACCCCCGGGCGCCGCCGCCCGTTCCCCCCGCCCGCGTCAGCCGGCCGCCCATCTCCGTGAGGCAGTCCAGCAGCTCCGGGGGGCCGTGGGCCGTGAAGTCGCAGTCGGTCAGCGCCAGGCGGACCGCCAGCCATTCCAGGGAGTCCGTGACCGTGCCGCGCAGGCGGCAGTGGTGCTCGTGGGGTGCGGGGAGGGGCTCCACCGTGCCGAGCGCCGAGGGCAGCCGGGCCACGACGAACTCGGCCGGCGCGGCGAAGGTCACGTCGACGTCGTACGACTGCTGCCCGCGCCAGACCGACTGGCGGATGAACTCCGCGGCGTCCCCCTTCGGCAGCTCCCGCGGCACGAACCGCGCCCCCGTGGCGAACGGCTCGGCCACCCGGTCCACGCGGAAGGTCCGCCAGTCCTCGCGGTCGATGTCGTACGCCACGAGATACCACCGCCGTCCCGTGGAGACCAGCCGGTACGGCTCGGTCAGGCGGCGTGACTCCGTGCCGTCGCCGGAGCGGTAGGAGAACCGCAGGCGTTCGTGGCCCGCCGCGGCCGACGCCATCACCGTCAGCGTCTCCGGTGCGATGCTCGCGCCGTCCCCGCTGGTCAGCGGCATCGTCGCGGTCTGCAGCGCGGAGACCCGGTGGCGCAGCCGCGCGGGCAGGACCTGCTCCAGCTTGGCGAGCGCCCGCACCGACGCCTCCTCCACGCCCTCCACCGCGTGCCCCGCCCCGGCCCGCAGCCCCACCGCGATCGCCACCGCCTCCTCGTCGTCGAGGACCAGCGGCGGCATGGCCTTGCCCGCGACCAGCCGGTAGCCGCCGAGGGCGCCCTGCGATGCCTGCACCGGATAGCCCAGGTCCCGCAGCCGGTCCACGTCGCGCCGCACCGTCCGCCGGCTCACCCCGAGCCGCTCGGAGAGTTCGCTGCCGGGCCACTCGCGGGGCGTCTGGAGGAGCGAGAGCAGTTGCAGCAGCCGGATGGGGGTCTGCGCCCCCGTCGCCCCCGTCACGCGCGCGCCCGAGACGGCGTCGGCATCGGCATCGGCATCGGCATCAGACCCAGGATCATCTTCATGCGCCCCAGGATGCCCGCTAAATAGGAACTGTTATGACCTACATGGCTTCTACTCTTCCGGCATGAGTTCTTCCACCACCCCCGTGCCCGAAGCCCCGCCGGAGGCGGACCGACGACGTTGGTTCGCCCTGGCCATCGTGATGACCGCCGCTTTCATGGACCTCGTCGACGTCACGATCGTCAACATCGCGATCCCGTCGATCCAGCGGGACGCGGGCGCCACGTACAGCCAGATCCAGTGGATCACCGCGGGTTACGCGCTCGCCTTCGCCGCCGGACTCATCACGGGTGGGCGGCTCGGTGACATCCACGGCCGCAAGCGGCTCTTCCTGATAGGAATCACCGGCTTCACCGTCGCCTCCGCGCTCTGCGGCTTCGCCGTCAACCCGGAGATGCTGGTCGCCTCCCGCATCCTCCAGGGCGGCATGGCCGCGCTGATGGTGCCGCAGGTGCTGTCCATCGTGCACGCGACCTTCCCCGCCCACGAGCGCGGCAAGGTGTTCGGACTCTTCGGCATGATCGTCGGGCTCGGCGCGGTCTCCGGGCCGCTGCTGGGCGCGCTGCTCACCGAGTGGAACATCCTCGGCCTCGAGTGGCGGCCGATCTTCCTCATCAATCTGCCGGTCGGCATCGTCGGCCTCGTCCTCGGCCGGAAGTTCATCACCGAGTCCAAGGCCCCGAAGGCCCTCAAGCTCGACCTCGTCGGCGTCGTCCTGGTCACGCTCGGCATGCTGATGCTGGTCTACCCCCTCACGCGGGGCCGTGAGCTGGACTGGCCGGCCTGGGGCTTCGTCATGATGGGCGGCTCCGTCGTCGTCTTCGGCGCCCTCATCGCGTACGAGAAGTGGAAGACCGCCAAGGACGGCTCGCCGCTGGTGGAGCTGTCGCTGTTCAAGGTGAAGAGCTTCGCCGCGGGCATCGCCGTGCAGACCGTGTTCGGTGTCGTGATGGGCGTCTTCTTCCTCGTCTGGACCATGTACATGCAGGCCGGGCTCGGCTGGAGCGAGCTGCGCGCGGGCCTCACCGGGGTGCCGTTCTCGATCGCCGTCTCGGTGGCCGCGGGCCTGTCCGTGCAGAAGCTGGTACCCCGCTTCGGGCGCAAGGTGCTCCAGACCGGGGCCCTGACCATGGCCGCGGGCCTGCTGGTCTACATCTGGGAGGCGGACCGGTACGGCGCGGGCATCACGTCCTGGCAGATGGCGTTGCCGCTCGTCGTGATGGGCCTCGGCATGGGCCTGATCGTGGCGCCCCTGACGGACGCGGTGCTCTCGGAAGTACCGCGCGAGCACGCCGGTTCGGCCTCCGGGCTCATCAACACCGTGCAGCAGATGGGCACCGCGCTCGGCCTCGGGCTGGTGTCGGTGGTCTTCTTCGGGGTGATCGACGAGCGGGTCCCGCGGAGCCGCATCCCGGCGGAGTTCACGGCCGGGTTCCAGAACGCGCTGTGGTGGGTCGCGGGCGTGCTCGTGATCATCTTCCTGCTGATGTTCGCACTCCCGGCGAAGCCGAAGCAGCATGTGGAGGGCGGCGGCGAGGCGCCGCCCGCGGACGCCGTCCCCCGAAAGGAACCGGCACTGACCCCCTGACGCGGACCTCCCCGCGCCCCACAAGGGCGCGGGGAACTGAGCGGCCTGGCGCCGGACTTGCCCCGTGAGGGGCGCGGGGAACTGCGCGCGCAACCCCCACCGGCCGGCAGCCGAGAGGAAGCCGCCACAGGGCGCGTGCCCCATCGGCCTGGCGCCGGACTTGCCCTGTCGGGGGCGCGGGGAACTGCGCGCGCAACCCCCACCGGCCGGCAGCCGAGAAGAAGCGGCCACAGGGCTCGTGCCCCGTCAGCCTGGCGCCGGACTTGCCCCGTGAGGGGCGCGGGGAACTGCGCTGGAGAAGGAACTGCCGACGACGCACCGCTGCTGCCACCTCTTGCCTCTACGGATCTACGGATCTGCGGGTCTACGGGTCTACGGGTCCTGCCGGTAGCGCGTCGCGGCCGCCAGGTGGCAGATTCTGCCACAGGGGCAGTAGCTGACCGCGAGCCCCCCGAGGCGGCGGCGCTGGCATAACCTGCCCGACATGCCCCCCCGTTCACAGCCGTCGCAGCCGGCCCAGGCATCACAGCCCTCCCCGCAGCCGTCCCCGCAGCCGTCGCTCACGGAGCGCCGTAAGACCGAGACCCGCCTCGACATCGCCCGCACGGCGGCTTCGCTCTTCGCCGCGGACGGACTCCGGGCCACCCGCGCCGAGGACATCGCCCGGGCCGCGGGCGTCGCGCCGCGCACCTTCTACCGCTACTTCGCGACCAAGGAAGAGGCGGTCGCCCCGCTCTTCACGGCGGGCGCCCAGCAGTGGGCGGAGGCGGTGCGACAGGCACCGGACGGCCTCCCGGTGCCGGACGCGCTCCGCCACGCGGTGACCCACACGCTCGCCCCCGGGGACGCGGGAGCCGCGGAATCCCTGGAGTGGGTGCGCTCGCTGCTGCGGATGTCGGAGCAGAGCCCGGCGCTGCGCGCGGTGTGGGCGGACACCTGTCACGCCTCCGAGCAGACGCTGCTGGCGGCCCTCGTGGAGCGCGCGGGCGGCGGTGGACCGTCCCTGGAACTGAGCCTGGCGGCGGCCGTCGCGAGCGCGGCGGTGCGGGTGGCCGTCGAGGCGTGGGCCGCCGGCGACGCCTCCGCCGACGGACCCGAGGGACCGGCCGCGCTCGCGGCCCGCGGCCTGGAGGCACTGCGAACGTTTCCCTGGCCGTAGGGAACCACGGCAAGGCACCCGAAGTCCGTTTGTGCCCATATCACGCCCGAAGCTGTTTACTTTCCCGAAATCCAGCCGTACTCTCCCAGTGAAACCACAGGCTCGGGCATTCGGCGGAGGCGAACGGACATGTACGCACCGGAGCGGCAGCAGGAGATCCTGCGGCTCGCGCGGGACGGCGGGCGGGTCGACGTGCTGTCGCTCGCCGAGGAGTTCAAGGTCACCGCGGAGACGATCCGCCGTGATCTGAAGGCCCTGGACCGAGCCGGGCTCGTGCGCCGCGTGCACGGCGGGGCCATCCCGGCCGGGCGTCTCGACTTCGAACCGGACCTCGCCGAGCGCGAGGGCACCGCCGCCGACGAGAAGGACCGCATCGCCCGCGCGGCCCTCGCCGAGCTGCCGGCCGAGGGCAGCGTCGTCCTCGACGCCGGGTCGACCGTCGCGCGGCTCGCGGCGGCCCTCCCGCTGGAGTCCACGCTCACCGTCGTCACGCACAGCCTGCCGACCGCCGCCCGCCTCGCCGACCACCCCGGCATCCAGCTCCACCTCATCGGCGGCCGGGTCCGGCAGCGTACGCGCGCGGCCGTCGACGCCTGGGCCCTGCGCGCGTACGGCGAGATCCGCGCCGACGTCCTCTTCCTCGCCGCCAACGGCTTCTCCGCCGAGGCCGGGCTCACCACCCCCGACCTCGCCGAGGCCGCCGTGAAGCGCGCGGCCGTCGCCGCCGCCCGCCGGGTCGTCCTGCTCGCGGACTCCGCCAAGCACGGCCAGGAGCACTTCGCCCGCTTCGGCGACCTCACCGACGTGGACCTGCTCATCACCGACACCGGTCTCGCCCCCGAGGACGCCGCCGCCATCGAGCGGGCCGGCACGGAAGTAGCACGCGCATGAGCACGGAAACAGTCGGTACACGCATGATCCTCACCGTCACCCCCAACCCCTCCCTCGACCGCACCTACGAGGTCCCCTCCCTCGACCGCGGCGAGGTCGTCCGCGCCACCGGCGACCGCATGGACCCGGGCGGCAAGGGCGTCAACGTCTCGCGGGCGGTGGCGGCGGCGGGCGTACGCACGGTCGCCGTGCTGCCGCTCGGCGGCGCCCCCGGCGCGCTGGTCGCGACGCTCCTCGACGAGCAGGGCATCGAGGCGGCCCCGGTGCCGGTGGCCGGGCAGACCCGTTCCAACATCGCGGTCGCGGAGCCGGACGGCACCCTCACGAAGATCAACGCTCCGGGGCCCGAACTCTCCGAGGGCGAGCGCGAGGCGCTCCTCACCGCCGTCGGCGAGCGGTCGGCCGGCGCCGAATGGGTCGCCTGCTGCGGCAGCCTCCCGCGCGGCCTCGCCCCTTCCTGGTACGCCGAGCTGGTGGCCCGCGCCCACGCCGCGGGCGCCCGTATCGCCCTGGACACCTCGGGCCCGGCCCTGCTCGCCGCGCTCGCCGAGCGCCCTGACGTCGTCAAGCCGAACGCCGAGGAGCTCGCCGGAGCCGTCGGCCGCCCCCTCACCACCGTCGGCGACGCGGTCAAGGCGGCGGAGGAACTGCGGGAGCTGGGCGCGCACGCCGTGCTCGCCAGCCTCGGCGCGGACGGCCAGCTCCTGGTCGACGGCTCGGGCGCGTACTTCGCGAGCGCCCCCGTCGACGCCGTACGCAGCAACGTGGGCGCCGGTGACTCCTCCCTGGCCGGTTTCCTGATCGCGGGCGGCACGGGGGCGCGCGCCCTCGCCTCGGCCGTGGCGCACGGCGCGGCGGCGGTCCAGCTGCCGGGCAGCGTGATGCCCTCGCCCGCCGACCTGCGACCCGACGCGGTCACCGTGACGGCCGAGGTCCCGCTGGACCGCGTACTGACGGAGCCCGCCTCATGAGCCGCCCTCACGCCCACGCCCACGGAACCCAGCCAAGGAGCCCGCGATGACCGACATGATCACCGCGGATCTGGTCGACCTCGAACTCGACCTGTCCGCCGAAACCAAGGAAGCCGCGGCCCGCTCCCTCGCCGAGCGGATGGTGGCCCTCGGGCGGGTGAGCGACCTGGAGGGGTTCCTCGCCGACGTCGCGGCCCGTGAGGCGCAGATGCCGACCGGCCTGGACGGCGGTATCGGCATCCCGCACTGCCGCAGCGCGCACGTCACCGAGCCGACCCTCGCCTTCGGCCGCTCGGCGCGAGGCATCGACTTCGGGGCGCCGGACGGCCCGGCCGACCTGATCTTCCTGATCGCCGCCCCGGCGGGCGCGGACGACGCCCACCTGACGATCCTGTCGTCCCTGGCCCGGCAGCTGATGGACGCGGAGTTCACCGACGCCCTGCGTTCCGTGTCCGACCCGGCCTCGGCAGCGGCGCTGATCAACGGCGACGAGCCCGCCCCCGACGCCGGACAGCCGTCCCGGGAGGCGGCCACCGAAGAGGCTCCCGCCTTCAGGATCGTCGCCGTCACCTCCTGCCCCACGGGCATCGCCCACACCTACATGGCCGCGGAGGCACTGGAGAACGCGGCCCGCGAGGCGGGCGTCGAACTGGTGGTGGAGACGCAGGGCTCCGCCGGGTTCGCCCGTCTCGACCCGGCGGTCGTCGCCGCCGCGGACGCGGTCGTCTTCGCCCACGACGTCCCCGTACGTGACAAGGAACGCTTCGCCGGGAAGCCGACCGTCGACGTAGGGGTGAAGGCGGGCATCAACCGCCCCGCGGCGCTCATCGCGGAGGCCCGCGAGAAGGCCGCCCGCGGCGAGGTCACCGTGGACGCCAAGTCCCCGAGCCCGGTCGACGAGGCGGGGGAGAGCGGCGACGGCTACGGCACCAAGCTCCGCAAGTGGCTGATGTCGGGCGTCAGTTACATGGTGCCCTTCGTCGCCGCGGGCGGCCTCCTGATCGCCCTCGGCTTCGCCATCGGCGGCTGGAAGATCGACAAGGCGCCGTCCGTCGCCGAGCACTTCATCTGGACGGACCACACCAGCTGGGCCGCGCTGCTCTTCCAGATCGGCGGGCTCGCCTTCGCCTTCCTGGTCCCGGTCCTCGCCGGCTACATCGCCTACGGAATGGCCGACCGGCCGGGCCTGGTCCCCGGCTTCGTGGGCGGCTCGGTCGCCGTCACCATCAACGCGGGCTTCCTGGGCGGTCTCGCCGCGGGCCTGATCGCGGGCGCCGTGGTCCTCGGCATCCAGCGGGTACGCATCCCGACCGTGCTGCGCGGCATCATGCCGGTGGTGGTGATCCCGCTGATCTCCTCGGCGGTGGTCGGCTTCCTGATGTTCCTCGTGGTCGGCAAGCCCATCGCGTCCCTCCAGAGCGCGCTGACCGACTGGCTGGAGGGCCTCTCCGGCGCCAACGCGATCATCCTCGGCGTCATCCTCGGTCTGATGATGTGCTTCGACCTCGGCGGCCCGCTGAACAAGGTCGCGTACGCCTTCGCGGTGGGCGGCCTCGCCCACCCGACCGACGGCAGCCTCAAGGTCATGGCGGCGGCCATGGCGGCCGGTATGGTGCCGCCGCTCGCCATGGCTCTCGCGACCACCGTCCGCGGCCGCCTCTTCACCAAGACCGAGCGGGAGAACGGCAAGGCGGCCTGGTTCCTCGGCGCCTCCTTCATCACCGAGGGCGCCATTCCGTTCGCGGCCGCCGATCCGCTGCGCGTGATCCCGGCGTCCATGGCGGGCGGCGCGGTCACCGGCGCCCTGTCGATGGCCTTCGGCTGCACGCTGCGCGCCCCGCACGGCGGCGTCTTCGTGGTCCCGCTGATCGGGCAGCCGCTGCTCTACCTCGTCGCGATCGCCGCCGGCGTCTGCGTCTCCACAGCCGTGGTGGTCGCACTCAAGGGCGCCCGGAAGACGACGCCTTCGGGCAGCGGGGCCGAGACGGGGGCCGCGGCCGAGGCCGCCGACACGAAGCGCGTGCCGACGGCCGCGTGACACAGGACGTCTGCGGCAGGGGGATGTGCGACTTGCGTCACTTCGGGACCTAAGCCCCATAACCCCCTGTCGTAAGTCCTGTCCGCTGTTGTCTACTGGGCCGCATGCTCCAGGATGTCTCGATCGTTCAGCAGATTGGCGTGGCCGCGCTCGCCGTGGCGACCGTGGCCTGGGCCGTCGGCCTGGTGCGGGTGATGCGCAGGGAGCGCCCCGACGTGGAGGCGTGGCGTAAGGCCCAGGGCCTCCAGGGCCTCCGGGCCCTTCCGGGCCAGCAGCGCCCGCCGCGCGCGGAGGCCGTGGAACTCACCGCGGACGAGCGGGCCGCCTTCGCCGGTCTCGTCCGGCAGTTCGGGAAACGACACTCCTAGAAGGTCGGCCGGTCGGCCCGCCGACCGGTCCGCACGTCGCGGACCCCGACACGTCGCGGGCCCCGCCGCACCGCTAACCCGCCGCCGCGTTCCGGGCCCTGCGCTCCATCGCGGCGCGGGCCGCCTCCTCGGTGACGTACACCTCGCACATGTGGCGTCTGTCGGGGGTGAGGGTGTGCTCGACCTCCCAGAGGCTGATCTCGCCGCCGTCGAAGAGCAGGAACGCGTGCTCGTAGAGCGAGAAGCTCAGACGCGCCTCGCCGCTCAGGCCGGGGCGGCCGAAGGCCTGCGTTATCTGGTGCGCGAACGCCGCCCGCAGCAGGCGCGCGATGTCCTCGCCGGGGAAGTCGCCGTCCGGGTTCTCCGCGCGGCGCAGCAGCCGCCGCGCGTGGTCCGCGGAGTCGTCCGGGACGTACGTGTGGCGGGGGCCGGGGTCGGCGGACATGTGGAACATGACGGGCCGGCCGCAGGCGGGCGGGTCGGGCGGCAGCGGAAGCCGCGAGGTGGCGACGCCCGCCTCCTCCTCGTCGGCGTAGAGCTCGTACGTCGGGGCGCTGCCCGGCGTGGTGTTGTGGACGAGCTCCCAGAGCGTGAGCACGGACGCGTCGGCCAGCAGCCAGGAGTGTCTGTACGTCTCGCGGTGCAGGCCCGCGCTGTGGTGCGCGGAGTGCAGGGAACTGTCGTGGGCCAAGGCCGAGTCGAGGCGGCGGATCACCTCGTCCGGCAGGTCGAAGGAGTTCAGGGCGCGGCCGAGGAGTCGCTCGAGGTGCTCCTCCGGAGAGTGTGGCTCGGGCGACTCGGGTGGCTCGTACGCCGTTTCGTACGGAACGCTCAAGGCTTCTCCCGGCGTTGCTGCATGTCACCTGGTGAGTGCATACCGTAGCCCCTGGGTCCGACATCATGCCCGGGAACGGGAAAACGCGCGAGCCACGAGGGAAGTTCCCCCGTGGCTCGCGCGGTTGGGGGGCGGCGGGGCCGCCCGGAGGTGGGTCAGACCGCGCTGCCCGCCGTCCACTCGCTCCACGGCATGTTCCAGCCGTTGAGGCCGTTGTCGGGGGCGATCGTCTTGTCGGGGGAGCCCTTGACCGTCACGACGTCGCCGATGAGGGAGTTGTTGTAGAACCAGGCACCCATGGTGTTCGGGTCGCCCGCGCCGCGCGCGTCCTGGAGGCCGACGCAGCCGTGGCTGGTGTTGGCGCTGCCGAAGACCGACGGCGAGCCCCAGTAGTTGCCGTGGATGAAGGTGCCCGACGTGGACAGGCGCATGGCGTGCGGCACGTCCTTGATGTCGTACTCACCGCCGAAGCCGACCGTGTCGCCGTTCATCCGGGTCTGGGTGAACTTCTCGGAGATCACCATCTTGCCGTTGTACGTCGGGTTCGACGGGCTGCCCGCGGAGATCGGGATGGCCTTGATGACCTTGCCGTCCCGCTCGACCGTCATCTTCTTGGTGTTGACGTCGACGGTGGAGACCTGCGCGCGGCCGACGGTGAAGGTGACCGTCTTCTTCTGCACGCCGGTGATGCCGTTCGCGCCCTTCACGCCGTCCAGGTCGATCTTCATGGTGACCTTGGAACCGGCCTTCCAGTACTCCTCGGGCCGGAAGTCCAGGCGCTGGTTGCCGAACCAGTGGCCGACGACCTTCTGGCCGCTGGTGGACGTCACCGTGATGTGCGACTGGACGTCCTTCTTCTCCGTGATCGGCTTGTCGAAGTTGAAGGAGACAGGCATGCCGACGCCGACCGTGGTGCCGCCGTCGGGGGTGTAGCTGCCGATGAAGCTGTTGGCCGTGGAGACCGTGGTGAACGTCGCGTTCTCCGTCGCCGCGTTGCCCTTCGGGTCCTTGGCGTTGGCGGTCACCTTGTACTTCGTGCCGCGCTCCAGCTGGACCTTCGGCTTCCAGGAGGTGCCGTCCCCGGAAATGGTGCCCTCGACCGCGGTGCCGGACGTCACGGACGTCATCTTCACACTGGTCAGCTTGCCGTTCTTGACCTTGACGCCGGTGTGGTTGATCGAGGCGTCGGTGGCGCCGTCCTTGGAGGAGATGGTGATGTCGGCGCCCTTGGCGGCGGAGTTCGCACCCTTCTTGTCGCCGTTGGCGTCGGCGTCGCCACCGCAGGCCGTAAGGGTCAGCGCGCCCGCAGCGGCGAGCGCGGTGGCGGCCAGCAGGGCACGGCGCCGGGGGTTGACTATGACCGACCTTGTCACGGGCTGCTCCAACGTACGTGTTCTGATCCAGTACGAGTAAAGAGCGCCCGGATGCGCGGAGAGGTTCCCTCCGGAGGGTGTGAGCGTAAGCACACTTCGTGCCCAAGAGGCTTGCGAGGGTGGGTATTTGCTCGTTTGTCACATGCTATGCGGTTATCGGTGAGGGCTCTCTGCGGCGTAGAGGTCGAGATACGCGGGGAAGGTGCCGCCCGGCGTCCGGACCGACTCCGCCGCCAGCATCGCCCGCACGATCGCCGCGGTCACCATGTCCGCCCCGGCGGCGAGGATCTCGTTGAGGGCGAGCGGGCCGTCCGGGGCCAGCGGGCGCTCTCCCGTGGCGAGGGCGAAGACCGTGTCGCCGTCGTTGAGGAGGTGGACGGGCCGCACGGCGCGCGCCATGCCGTCGTGCGAGGTACCGGCGAGCTTCTGCGCCTGGGCCTTGGACAGTTCGGCGTCGGTGGCGACGACGGCGAGGGTGGTGTTGAGCGGCGGCGGTCCCTTCTCCGCCGCGACTTCGGCGAGGCGCCGCGTCGCCTCCTCGTGGACCTCCGGCGCCGGGTGGTCGACCCGCCGCCCCGCGAAGTACCGCCCGTAGAGCGTGCCTGTCCCGGGGTCGATGCCCGAGCCCGCGGCGTTCGCCACGACCAGCGCCGCGACCGTGACGCCCGAGTCGAGGCGGACGCTCGCGCTGCCGACGCCTCCCTTGACGGCGCCGACCACCGCGCCGGTCCCCGCCCCGACGTTGCCCTCCACGACCGGCGTGAACGGCTCCGTGCGCGCGGCCGCCTCCACCGCGGCCCGCCCGGTCGCCGAACCGGGACGGGCCTTGAAGTCGCCGCCCCTGCCGAGGTCGAAGACGCAGGCGGCCGGGACGACGGGCACGACCTGGGAGGGCTCGGGCCCGACCCGCACCCCTCGCCCGCGCTCCTCCAGCCACGCCATCACCCCGGACGCGGCGTCCAGGCCGTACGCGCTGCCTCCGGTGAGGACGACGGCCTCGACGCGCCGTACGAGATTGCGCGGGTCGAGGGCGTCCGTCTCGCGGGTGCCCGGCCCGCCGCCGCGCACGTCCACGGCGGCGACAGCGCCGCCCTCGGGCGCCAACACCACCGTGGTGCCCGTCAGTTGTCCGTCGCCGTGCAGAGTGGCGTGTCCGACGCGCAGACCCGCGACATCGGTCAGGGAGCCGGTGGTCGAGCACGCTGCCGCGTCAGTAGTCATACGACGATGCGTATCACGGATGCCTACTGCGCGCGGCGGCCCGTGCGGGCGGTGAGCGTGACCCCCGTCGCGACCGTCACCACCGCCACGAGACCTGCCACCAGCACCGCCCAGCGCCCCGCGAACGTACTCGCCAGCGTCGCCAACGCACTCGCCGGCAGCACCAACTGCTGGGCGATGCCCACCTTGTAGTAGCGGGAGTGCAGCGCCCAGAGGGTGATGAGGTAGAGCGCGGTGGGGACCGTCACCGCGGCGGACGCGGCCAGTGTCGACAGGTGGGCCTCGCCCACGGCCTGCTCGACCGCCACCTCGATCCCGGCGCCGATCGCCGCCGCCGAACCGAGGATCACGTAGTGGCCGTACCCCCACAGGAATGCCTGCCGGTTGCTGCGCAGTCGCCCGTGGATGGGCACGACGAAGTAGATCCACCACGCGGCGAAGACGATGAGCAGGCCGCCCGCGGCGATGGGCAGGAGCTCGTCGAGGGCGTCGTTCTCCTCGATGCCGGACTTCACCGCGATCGTCGCCGCCGCGATCGTCTCGCCGAGCACGATGATCGTGAACAGGCCGTACCGCTCCGAGATGTGGTGCGGATGCCAGGCCGTGGTGTACCCCCGCTCCGCCAGCACCGGCACGCACATCTCGGCGACCGCCATCACGAGGAACAGCCAGGGCCGGGCGCCCTCGGGCAGGAACAGCAGCCCGGTCCAGCCGATCTGGCAGATCAGCACGCCGGCCGCGTACCGCAGGGCCGTGGCGCGCTCGGCGCCCGTCGCGTTCCTGGCCGCGCGCAGCCACTGCGAGGAGAGCGCGATCCGCATGATGAGGTAGCCGAGCCAGACCAGCAGGAAGTCGTGTTCCTGGAAGGCCTTGGAGACTCCGGCCGCGAAGACGAGGACACCGGCGATCTGGAGCAGCGTGACCACGCGGTACAGCGCGTCGTCGTTGTCGTACGCCGAGGCGAACCAGGAGAAGTTGACCCAGGCCCAGAACAGAGCGAAGAAGAGCATCGCGTAGTTCAAGATGCCCTCGCCCGCGTGGCCCTCGGCAACGGCATGTACGAGCTCGGCACCCGCCTGGGCGACCGCCACGACGAAGCAGAGGTCGAAGAAGAGCTCCAGCGGCGTCGCCGCGCGGTGCTTCTCGTCCCGCCCACGGGAGAGGAGGGGCCGCAGCGGCCTGGCGGAGACGGAGGATGCGGGAGGCGCGTCCGCCGTGGTGGAGTCTGCGGGGCCGGTGGGGCCCGGAGTGGCGGGTGAGCCGGGGGTGTCGGGGGAGCCAGGCGATGACGTCATGGGGCCACCACAGCAGAAGGCGTACGCCGAACCGGGCTGCGCCGCCCGGCGTCGGGGGAGGGCCACCCGGGCGAAGCAAGGCCGCCGCCCGGCCGCGGCCTGCCCGACGAGCGGACGGGCCCTCGGCGCCAGGCCCTGCCGAAGCCCGGTCGGCCCCGGGGACGCGCCGCCGGAGTTCGGGGCCCGAAGTCCCCTCGACCTCCGTGCCTTCGGGCTCGGGCGTCCGTGTCCTATGGCTCTGCCGCCGGCTCCTCACGCAGGCGATCTTGGAGAGGTCAGGCCCCGTAGCAAGGTCGGGACCCTGAGCGAACGCGAACCGGGAACCCACCCGAAGGTCACGGACCGGCCCCTGCGGCCGACCCTCGACCTCGCCCACCGCCTGGCGGGCCTGGGCAAGGATGTCTGGGTGCGCTTCGTCCTCGTCACCGGCCCGAAGTGGGAGGCGCTCGGCAAGGTATTCACCCTGCGCGACACGCCCTCGCCGAGCACGGAGCAGATCGCCACCGCCAAGGAGATCTTCGCGGCCGAGGGCCTGAAGGCCGTCTGACGGTGGCCGCCGGTCCTCGTGGCCGTACCCTGGAGACATGAGCACCGCCCCCGCCCCCGAACCGCGCGATCCGGAGAGCCCGAAGAGCCCGGCGAGCCCCGAGCGGGGCAAGAAGCCGCGGAACACTCTGGTCTTCGACGACCCGCTGTCGCAGCAGTCTTCGGACGACACGGACCGAGGGTGGGGCGAGCGGGCCGACACTGGCGGTGACAGCGCCGCCGATCTGGCGCGGTTCCTCGACGAGAAGCCGCCCCACCACCTCTGAGCCCGCGCTACCGCTCGTCGTGCCCGGAGCCGCGCTGCGCCACCAGGGCATCGCGGATCTCCTTGAGGACCTCCAGCTCGGAGACTTCGAGGACCTCCTGAGTGCCTTCCTTCTCGGCCCTCCTGGCGGCCACCCTCGCGAGGTACTTCGCCATCGGCAGCACCATCAGGAAGTACACGACGGCCGCGGTGATCAGGAAGCTGAGGACCGCGCTGAGCACGGTGCCCCACATGATCGGGATGCCCTTGGACACCTCGCCTGCGGCGTTCACCTCGCAGGGAGACTTCAGGCAGGAGCTGTAGTGGTCGAGATCCTTCGTGCCGAAGGCGCCGACCAGCGGGTTGATGACACCCTTCACCACTGAGTTCACGATGTTCGTGAACGCGGCGCCGATGACCACCGCGACCGCAAGGTCGACCACATTCCCGCGCATCAGGAAGGCCTTGAAGCCCTCCCAGACGCCCGGTACCTTCTTCTCGCTCACCACGAGGCCTTTCGTTGCATGTGCGGGTTGCGGAACAAACGACTTCGCAACCTACGTCAGACCGTGGAGAGCCTGTCCAATCGCCTTTCCCCAACGGGCGACTTGACCGGGTGCCAGTGCGATCGTGAACGGTGCGGCTCATCGCAGCGTCACCGCCAGGCGGGCGCTCGCCCCGGCCCCGGCGAGCCGCGACGCCGTGTCACGCGGCACCGACAGCACCACCAGCGCCCCGCTCTCCGCGGCCCCTTCCGCCTGCTCGGGCACCTCGGAGACCCGCGCGCTCGCCGCCACCACGCGCGGCTTCGCACCGCTCCCCGGCGGCCCCTCGGCGGCGATCACGTCGACCCGGTCGCCGGGGCGCAGCAGCCCCGCGGCGCCCGCGTCCGCGATCCGCACCGGCGCGGTCACCGTCTCCATGGACGGCCGCACCCGCGACTGCTCGGCCGCCGCGGCGGACCCCGGCGGCCGGTCGGCGTCCCCCGGGGCCGTGGCCGCGAGGGCGGCGGCGGTCATGGCGAGCCCCACGGCCAGGGCCCGCCGCCGGTGCCGCGACAGCCGGCGCAGCCGTGGATGGCCGCCGCGCACCCGCACGGGCGAGAAGTGGGGGACAGGGCAGCCGTCCGACGGCCTGGCCTGGGGAGGAACGTGGGTCACGACAACCACCGCCTGCGGTGCGAGAGCTGGGCTTGCGCTCTCACGATGCAGGCCCGCGCCGATTCCCGCTGAGGCCCGTGGACTACTCGCCGGTTGTGGACAACTCCCTCACCCGAAGGAAAACCTCCACCCGAGTGGCACCACTTTCCACAGCCATCACACCTGCCACAGCCCCCACCCCTGCCCGACCCTCACACCTGCCCGAGCCTCACACCCGCCCGGCCCTCCCGCCCCCTCACGGCAACGGAATCCCCGGCTCCATCCCGCCCAACGCCCCCGCGCACAGGCACTTCCGCTCCCCAACCGCCGGCAGCCCCGCGACCGCGTCGAACAGCACACCCCGCAGCCGGTCCACGTTCGCGGCGAACACCCGCAGGACCTCCTCGTGCGAGACGCCCTCACCGGCCTCCGCCCCCGCGTCCAGGTCGGTGACCAGCGTCAACGACGTGTAGCAGAGCTCCAATTCCCGCGCGAGCACGGCCTCCGGGTGCCCGGTCATGCCCACCACCGACCAGCCTTGCGCCGCGTGCCAGCGCGACTCCGCCCGGGTCGAGAAGCGCGGCCCCTCGACCACGACGAGCGTCCCCCCGTCCACCGGCTCCCAGTCACGGCCGCGCGCGGCCTTCAGCGCGGCCGCCCGGCCCACCGGGCAGTACGGGTCGGCCGATGACACGTGCACGACCTCGGGAACGCTGCCGTCCGGCAGCGGCACCCCGTCGAAGTACGTCTGCGTCCGCGTCTTCGTGCGGTCCACGAACTGATCGGGCACGAGAAGGGTGCCGGGCCCGTACTCGGCCCGCAGCCCGCCGACCGCGCACGGTCCGAGCACCTGGCGTACGCCGACGGAGCGCAGCGCCCAGAGGTTGGCGCGGTAGTTGATGCGGTGCGGGGGCAGATGGTGGCCGCGGCCGTGGCGGGGCAGGAAGGCGACCCGCCTGCCCGCCACATCGCCGAGGAAGAGGGAGTCGCTCGGGGCGCCGTAGGGGGTGTCGACCTGGACCTCGGTCATGTCGTCGAGGAAGGAGTAGAGGCCGGAGCCGCCGATCACGCCGATCTCGGCCCGCGTCGCGTTCGCCGTGTTCACCATGGACGGCACAGTATCGGCGCCGGACACGCCGAGGACCCCGCCGTCGGTGAACGGCGAGGTCCCTGGAGAAGAAGCCCGGAGGCCTTACGCGGCCGAGCTCGAAGACGTCGACGAGGAGCCGGACGAGGCCGAGCCCGAAGAAGACGAGGAACCGGAAGCGGCCGACGTGGAAGCCGTGGACTTCGCGTCGGACGTGGACTTCGACGGCGAAGACGACGGCGTGCTGCTCGACGACGAGCCGCGGCTGTCGTTGCGGTAGAAGCCGGAGCCCTTGAAGACGATGCCGACCGCCGAGAACACCTTCTTGAGGCGTCCGTCGCAGTTCGGGCACACGGTCAGGGCGTCGTCAGTGAACTTCTGCACCGCCTCGAGGCCCTCGCCGCACTCGGTGCACTGGTACTGGTACGTCGGCACTTGCTTCCTCCTGGCACTCTCACTCGATGAGTGCTAACGACGATCCATAGTGACGTATTCCGGGGGATCAGTCCACCGTGACCGGCTGGCGGTGACCGACGCCACGCGCCACCGTGCGCCCCGGGGCCTTCGGAACGAGGCGCGAGCGCAGCGTCACGAGGACCGCGAGAGCCAGTGCCGTACCGCCCAGGGGGACCAGGAATCCGGCGCCGTCCCAGAAGCGGTCCTCCAGCTGTCCGGCGACCGTGACGGCCGCGGCCTGCCCGAGCGCGACGGCGCCGGTCAGCCAGGTGAAGGCCTCGGTGCGGCCGGTCGGCGCGACCAGCTTGTCCACCAGCGTGTAGCCGGTGATCAGCGCCGGCGCGATGCAGACGCCGACCAGCAGACCGAGCCCGGCGAGCAGCGGCGCGGAGTGCGCGGCCCACAGCCCGGAGGCCATCAGGGTCAGCGCCGCGTACGCGACGATGAGGCGCCGCTGCGGGGAGACCTTCCAGGCGATGGCGCCGCACACGACGCCGGAGAGCATGTTGCCGGCGGCGAAGGTGCCGTACAGGACGCCGTTCAGGCCGGGCTCGCCGATCGACTCGGTGAAGGCGGCCAGCGAGACCTGCATGCCGCCGAAGACGGCGCCGATCCCGAGGAACGTCACGATCAATACGCGGATACCGGGGACCCGCAGCGCGGAGACGTGCTCCACGCGCGCGTGGCCCTCGACATGCGAGGACGGCTTCGGCTGGGTGCCCTTCTGCGCGGCGAACAGCAGACCGCCGATCAGCGTGAGCCCGGCCTCCGTGAGCAGCCCGGCGGAGGGGTCCACGCCGGTGCACAGAGCGGTCGCCACGAGCGGCCCGAGGACGAAGGTCAGCTCGTCGGTGACCGACTCGAAGGCGGCCGCGGTGGTGGCCAGCGGGGAGCCCTGGAGTTTGACGCCCCAGCGGGCCCGGACCATGGGGCCGATCTGCGGCGTCGAGGCACCCGCGGGCACGGCGGCCACGAACAGCGCCCACAAGGGGGCGTCGGAGAGCGCCAGCACCGTCAGGGTGATGACGGAGGCGGAGTGGACGAGCACGCCGGGCACCAGCACGGCACGCTGGCCGAACCGGTCGGCGAGCTTGCCGCTGAAGGGGGCGAACAGCGCCATGGAGACGCCGGTGACGGCCGAGACGGCGCCCGCGGCACCGTACGAGCCGGTGGTGTGCTGCACCAGCAGGACGATGGAGATGGTCAGCATCGCGAACGGCTGTCGCGCCGCGAAGCCGGGGAGCAGGAACGTCCAGGCGCGAGGGGTGCGCAGGAGCTGTCCGTAACCCGGGCGGGATTCGGTGACCGTGGATGCCACGGCCCGTGCCTTTCTGCCGCCTGGTAGCGCGGCGCCCTTTTTGGGGGCGACGATGCCGAGAGCTGTCCTCTTGCGCGGAACTGCGGTAGATGCCGGGGCCCGGTGCGGGGGCGTCACGGCCGCCATACGGTCGCGCCAGCTCTGCTTCAGGCAGAGTTGGTTCGATCAGTTGGTTCAGTGAGGTGCCTTTTCAGGCGCGCCTTTATCGTACAGGCAACAGGGTGATCCGCCCCTGTGATCGCAGCCGATGAGACCCCCGCCACCTACGATTGGTGTTTTTCTCCGTCGGTTCCCAGCCAACTGGCGAGCTTTCCGCCGTGGCCGACCGCGCGCAGCCGCTTCTCGGCGGCGTCCCGCACCGGGTCGGTCGCCACGACCAGCAGCTCGTCGCCGCGCCGCAGCACCGTCGTGGGCAGCGGGACAAACGATTCGCCCTCCCGCACGATCAGCGTGACCGCCGCGCCCTGCGGCAGCCGCAGCTCGGCCACCTCGACGCCGTGCATGCGCGAGCCCTCGGGGATGGCGACCGACAGGAGGTGCCCGCGCAGCCGCTCCAGGGGCGCCGACTCGATGCCGAGGTCGGCGGCCTCCGAGGAGCCGCCGATCCGCAGCAGCTTGGCCAGCCAGGGCAGCGTCGGGCCCTGGACGAGGGTGTAGACGACGACGAGCACGAAGACGATGTTGAAGATGCGCTGGCTGTCCTCGGCGCCGTTCACCATGGGGATCGTGGCCAGGATGATGGGCACGGCGCCGCGCAGGCCGGCCCACGACAGCAGCGCCTTCTCCTGCCACGGCATGCGGAACGGCACAAGGCTCAGCACGACCTCCAGGGGCCGCGCCACCATCGTCAGGACCAGCCCGATGACGATCGCGTGCCAGGTGTCGTCGAGCAGCTCGTGCGGGGTCACCAGGAGGCCGAGCAGGACGAACATGCCGATCTGGGCGAGCCAGCCGAGCCCCTCGGCGAAGCCGCGGGTGGCGGGCCAGTGCGGCAGCCTGGCGTTGCCGAGGACCATCGAGGCGAGGTAGACGGCGAGGAAGCCGCTGCCGTGGGCCATGGCGCCGGCCGCGTAGGCGGCGACCGCGATGGCCATGACGGCGATGGGGTAGAGGCCCGAGGCGGGCAGGGCCACGTGCCGCAGGCCGTAGGCGCCGAGCCAACCGACCGCGATGCCGATGGCGGCGCCGATCGCCAGCTCCAGAGCGATCGTGCCGAGCAGCACGTACCAGTCGTCCACCGGCCCCGCCGTGGAGAACGCCACGACGAGGATCACCACAGGGGCGTCGTTGAACCCCGACTCCGCTTCCAGGACACCCGTGATGCGTGAGGGGAGCGGCACCTTCCGCAGCACCGAGAAGACAGCCGCGGCGTCCGTCGAGGAGACGACCGCGCCGATGATCAGGGCCGCCCGCCAGTCCAGCCCCACCAGGTAGTGCGCGCCCGCCGCCGTGACGCCCACGCTCACCGCGACGCCGACGGTGGAGAGGACGGCGGCCGCCGGCAGGGCGGGCCGCACTTCCTTCCACTTCGTGCCGAGGCCGCCCTCGGCGAGGATCACGACCAGGGCGGCATAGCCGATGACCTGCGTCAGTTCGGCGTTGTCGAAGTGGACGTCGCCGATGCCGTCCTGACCCATGGCGACGCCGATGCCGAGGTACAGGAGCAGGCTGGGGAGCCCGCTGCGCGACGAGATGCGGACCGCCGCCACGGCGACGAGCAGAACCAGGGAGCAGACGAGCAGGAGCTGGTTGAGGTGGTGGACAGTCAGGGGCCGTTCCTTCCTCCGCGCGCGCACAAGCACTTCTTGCGAGCCAAGTACTTCGTTACCTTACCTAATCGTTAACGCCTTCTTGATGCCTTCGAACGCGTTTACGATCTTCTGGGGTCCGGTTCCTGACTCCGCGTCCGAGGCCGAGACGCCCTGCGCCTATGGTTGCTCCAGCGCTCCCAGAGCCGCCCAGTCGACAGCACAGCCCGCCCTGCCGCTCGCGTAAGGACAGCAAGGACAGCGATGCCCTCCAACACCACCGCCTCTTCCGGTCATAAGTCCGGCAAGAAGAAGGGGCGCCGAGCCCGACTCGTCGTGATCGTCCTGGTCCTGGCCATCGTCGGAGGCATCGGCTTCGGCGCGTACTGGAGCATCAGCACCGTGCGCGCCTCCTTCCCGCAGACCAAGGGGACCCTCAAGCTCGACGGCCTGTCGGGCAACGTCGAGGTGAAGCGGGACGGGAACGGAATCCCGCAGATCTACGCCGAGTCCGACGCCGACCTCTTCATGGCACAGGGCTTCGTCCAGGCGCAGGACCGCTTCTGGGAGATGGACGTACGCCGCCATATGACCTCCGGGCGGCTCTCCGAGATGTTCGGCAAGAGCCAGGTCGAGAGGGATGAGTTCCTGCGCACGCTCGGCTGGCACCGGGTGGCGAAGAAGGAGTACGACTCCAAGCTCTCCCCGGAGACGAAGAAGTACCTCCAGGCCTACGCCAAGGGAGTCAACGCCTACCTCGACGGCAAGGACGGCAAGGACATCTCCGTCGAGTACGCGGCGCTCGGCTTCACCAACGACTACAAGCCGCAGAAGTGGACCCCCGTCGACTCCGTGGCCTGGCTCAAGGCCATGGCCTGGGACCTGCGCGGCAACATGCAGGACGAGATCGACCGCTCCTTGATGACGAGCCGCCTCGGCCCCTCGCAGATCAAGGACCTGTACCCGGAGTACCCGTTCAAGCGGAACAAGCCGATCGTCCGTGAGGGCGCCTACGACGCCGTCACCGAGGAGTACGACGCCAAGGGCACCGGCACGCAGTCCGGAACCGGCGGCACGGGCACGGGCACAGGGACCGGCACCGGTGGCGCCACGGGCACAGGCGGCGGCACCGCGGGCTCCGGCCTCGCGGGTGGCGCCGAGGCGCCCGACGGGCTCCAGTCGCAGCTCTCGGGGGTCTCCGACGCCCTGGACGAGGTCCCCGCGATCCTCGGCCCGAACGGCAACGGCATCGGCTCGAACTCCTGGGTCGTCTCCGGCGAGCACACGATCACCGGGAAGCCGCTCCTCGCGAACGACCCGCACCTGGCCCCGCAGCTGCCGTCCGTCTGGTACCAGATGGGCCTGCACTGCCGGTCCGTCTCCGACAAGTGCCAGTACGACGTCTCCGGTTACACCTTCTCCGGCATGCCGGGCGTGGTCATCGGCCACAACCAGGAGATCGCCTGGGGCATGACGAACCTCGGCGCCGACGTCACGGACCTCTACCTGGAGAAGTTCACCGGGGACGGCTACCAGTACGGCAAGAAGGTGCTGCCCTTCCGGTCGCGCGAGGAGACCATCAAGGTCGCGGGCGGCAAGTCGAAGACGATCACGGTCCGGGAGACCAACAACGGCCCGCTCATCTCCGACCGCGACGACGAGCTGGTCAAGGTCGGCAAGAAGGCCCACGTCGACGCCGCGGCCCCCGACCGGGGCGACGGCTACGGAGTGGCGCTGCGCTGGACCGCACTGAGCCCCGGCAAGTCCATGGACGCGGTCTTCAAGCTCAACAAGGCGAAGAACTTCACGGAGTTCCGCAAGGCGGCCGCTCTGTTCGAGGTGCCGTCCCAGAACCTCGTCTACGCCGACCGCGAAGGACACATCGGCTACCAGGCGCCGGGCAGGATCCCGACCCGCGGCAAGGGCGACGGCTCGCTCCCGGCGCCCGGCTGGGACCCGGAGTACCGCTGGACCGGCTACATCCCGCAGGACGCCCTGCCGTACGAGTACGACCCCAAGCGCGGCTACATCGTCACCGCCAACCAGGCCGTGATCGACGAGGACAAGTACCCGTACAAGCTCACCGGTGACTGGGGCTACGGCGCGCGCAGCCAGCGCATCGACGACCTCATCCAGTCGAAGATCAAGAACGGCGGCAAGATCTCCACCGAGGACATGCGCCTCATGCAGATGGACAACAGCAGCGAGATCGCCAAGCTGCTGGTGCCCAAGCTGCTGAAGATCGACGTCAAGGACAAGTACGTCCGCGAGGCGCAGAAGCTCCTGGAGGGCTGGGACTACACCCAGGACGCCGATTCGGCCGCCGCCGCGTACTTCAACTCGGTCTGGCGCAACATCCTCAAGCTCGCCTTCGGCAACAAGCTCCCCAAGGAGCTGCGCGTCAAGGGCCAGTGCCTGAGCGTCGAGCCGGCCGGCAACACCGGTCCCGCCGACGAGGGCAAGAAGGTGCGCGAGTGCGGCCAGCGTGACGCGGACTCGGCCCAGCCGGACGGTGGCGACCGCTACTACGAAGTGGTCCGCAAGATCATCGATGACGAGACCAACGACTGGTGGAAGTCGCCCGCGACCCGCACCGAGAAGGAGACCAAGACCCGCGACCAGCTGTTCAAGCGGGCCATGGTGGACGCGCGCTGGGACCTGACGGCCAAGCTCGGCAAGGACATCGACACCTGGAGCTGGGGCCGCCTGCACCGCCTCACGCTGAAGAACCAGACGCTCGGCACCGAGGGCCCCGGCTGGCTCCAGTACGTGCTCAACCGCGGGCCCTGGAACCTCGGCGGCGGCGAGGCGGCGGTCAACGCCACCGGCTGGAACGCGGCGGGCGGTTACGGCGTGGTCTGGGTGCCGTCGATGCGCATGGTGGTGAACCTCAAGGACCTCGACAAGTCCAAGTGGATCAACCTCACGGGCGCCTCGGGGCACGCGTACAACGACCACTACACCGACCAGACCGAGAAGTGGGCCAAGGGCGAGCTCCTGCCGTGGGCCTACACCGACAAGGCGGTCGAGAAGAGCACGAGCGACAAGCTGGTCCTGCGCCCCTGACCACCGGGACCCTTAAATCCTGAAAGGGCCCTCCACGCGCGCGTGGAGGGCCCTTTCGGCGTTCCCGGACCCACGGGAGTCACCTGAAGCGGCGCACCCCCGACGGCGTCACCACGGCGTGCACCGGCAGGTCGTGGACTTCGGCGGGGACGCGCGCGACGACTTCGGAGTCGTACAGCAGCACCACGAGAGCGGGATCGGCGCCCGAGAGCGCCAGGCGGGCCAGGACGCGGTCGTACGAGCCGCCGCCCCGCCCGAGCCGCGTCCCGCGTTCGTCGACCGCGAGCCCCGGCAGCAGGACGGCGTCCGCCGCCAGGACGGCTTCTGGGCCGAGCCGGGGCCCGGAGGGCTCAAGGAGTTCGATCTTCCCCTGGTGCCGCACGCGGACCAGGGAGCTCTCCCCCTCGTACGCGGCCCAGTCCAGGTCGTTGTCCGGGAGCAGCACCGGCAGCAGGACCTGTGTCCCGCGCGCGTGGAGGGCGTCGAGCAGTACGCGCGTGCCGGGCTCGCTCCCCACGGAGACGTACGCCGCGACCGTCCGCGCCGCGGCCAGCTCCGTGAGCTCCAGCGCGTGTTCGGCGAGCAGCGCGGCCGCCTTCCGCGTGTCATCCCCCGTCAACCCGCTTCTCACCGCGAGGAGGCCTCGCCGCAACGTGCGCTTGTTTGGCTGTCCTTCGGCCTCGGCTCTTCCGCTCATGGGATGCTCTCAAATCCTTCCTGTTGGGCGCATATGCCATCCAATTATCTGGACCCACAGATTCCGCACATACGTACCGGATATGGTGGCCGCATGACTGAGTCTCACCCCCCGCGCCCCCGGATCACCAAGGCGGTCATCCCGGCGGCAGGCCTCGGCACACGCTTCCTGCCGGCCACGAAGGCGACCCCCAAGGAGATGCTGCCGGTCGTCGACAAGCCGGCGATCCAGTACGTGGTCGAGGAGGCCGTGTCGGCGGGTCTCGACGACGTCCTCATGATCACGGGGCGTAACAAGCGCCCGCTGGAGGACCACTTCGACCGCAACTACGAGCTGGAGTCGGCCCTTCTGAAGAAGGGCGACGAGGCGCGGCTCGCCAAGGTCCAGGAGTCCAGCGACCTCGCGACGATGCACTACGTCCGCCAGGGCGACCCCAGGGGGCTCGGTCACGCCGTCCTGTGCGCTGCTCCGCACGTCGGCAAGGAGCCGTTCGCCGTGCTCCTGGGTGACGACCTCATCGACCCCCGCGACCCGCTCCTCGCCCGGATGGTCGAGGTCCAGGAGCAGTGCGGCGGCAGCGTCATCGCCCTCATGGAGGTGGCCCCGGAACAGATCCACCTCTACGGCTGCGCCGCCGTCGAGGCGACCGAGGAAGGCGACGTCGTCAAGGTCACCGACCTGGTCGAGAAGCCCGACACCGCCGACGCGCCCAGCAACTACGCGATCATCGGCCGCTATGTCCTCGACCCCGCCGTCTTCGACGTCCTGCGCAAGACCGAGCCGGGTCGCGGCGGCGAGATCCAGCTCACCGACGCCCTCCAGCAGCTCGCCGCGACGTATCAATCAGCGGCTAGCGCCGCGGGGAAGGCCGGCGGTCCGGTGCACGGCGTCGTCTTCCAGGGCCGGCGCTACGACACCGGCGACCGGGGCGACTATCTGCGTGCCATTGTCAGACTGGCGTGCGAACGTCAGGATCTGGGCCCGGACTTCAAGGCCTGGCTTCGCAGTTACGTCACCGAGGAGATGTAGCACTTTGAGCAGCAGCACGACGACACCGACCACCGGCCAGACCCCCCTGTGGTCGGTGGAAGAGCATCTGGACGACATCCTCGCGACCGTCCGCCCGCTCGAACCCATCGAGCTCCAACTCCTCGACGCACAGGGCTGCGTCCTCGTCGAGGACGTCACGGTGCCCGTCTCGCTGCCGCCCTTCGACAACAGCTCCATGGACGGGTACGCGGTACGGATCGCCGACATCGAGGCCGCGAGCGAGGAGTTCCCCGCCGTCCTGCGCGTCATCGGCGACGTGGCGGCGGGCGCGGGCGAACAGCCCACCGTCGGCCCGGGCGAGGCGGCCCGCATCATGACCGGCGCCCCGCTGCCGCCCGGCGCCGAGGCCGTCGTCCCCGTGGAGTGGACCGACGGAGGCCTCGGCGAAGGCCCCGTCTCCGGTATGCGTGCCCACAGCGCCGCCCCCGAGGGTGCGACCGGAGAGGTCCGCGTGCACCGCCCGGCCGAGGCACGCGCGCACGTACGCGCGCTGGGCAGCGACGTCCGCGCCGGTGACCGAGCCCTGAGCGCGGGCACGGTCCTCGGCCCGCCGCAGATCGCCCTGCTCGCCGCCGTCGGCCGCGGCACGGTGAAGGTGCGCCCGCGCCCCCGCGTGGTCGTCATGTCCACCGGCAGCGAACTGATCCAGCCCGGCGAGTCCCTGGCGGACGGCCAGATCTACGACTCCAACAGCTTCGCCCTCACCGCGGCGGCCCGCGACGCCGGGGCCATCGCCTACCGCGTGGGCGCGGTCGCCGACGACGCGGAGACGCTGCGCTCCACCATCGAGGACCAGCTGATCCGCGCCGACCTCGTCGTCACCACGGGCGGTGTGAGCGTCGGCGCGTACGACGTCGTGAAGGAGGCCCTGACCTCCCTCGGCGACCCGGACGAGGAGACCGGCATCGGGGCGGGCGGCGGCGTGGAGTTCCGCAAGCTCGCCATGCAGCCGGGCAAGCCGCAGGGCTTCGGCACGATCGGCCCCGACCACACGCCGCTGCTCGCGCTGCCGGGCAACCCCGTGTCCTCGTACGTCTCCTTCGAGCTCTTCGTGCGCCCGGCGATCCGCACGCTGATGGGCCTCCCTGAAGTGCACCGGCCCCTCACGCGCGCGGGGCTGGCCACCGAGAAGGCGCTGGGCTCGCCCCGGGGACGCCGCCAGTTCCTGCGGGGGAAGTACGACGCCGAAGCCGGCACAGTGACACCCGTCGGGGGCGCCGGCTCGCATCTGGTCGCCGCGCTCGCCCACGCGGACGCGCTGATCGTCGTCCCCGAGGACGTCACCTCGGTGGAGCCGGGCACGGACGTCGACGTGGTCCTGCTCGGCTGAGAACGCCGCCCGCGCGGTACCGTGTCGCGCACAGCAGGCCCGCGCGCGCCGCACCGCGCGGGGCCCGGACCGGGAGCGCCACAGCACATGACCGCGATTTCCCGGGGGGACACCCCCGGATCCCCTGAGCAGCAGCGACTGACGCACATCGACGAGGCGGGCGCGGCCCGCATGGTCGACGTGTCCGCGAAGGACGTGACCGCCCGCACCGCCCGCGCCAGCGGCCGTGTCCTGGTCTCGCCGCGCGTGATCGAGCTCCTGCGGGGTGAGGGCGTCCCCAAGGGCGACGCCCTCGCCACCGCCCGGATCGCCGGGATCATGGGCGCCAAGCGCACCCCTGACCTGATCCCGCTCTGCCACCCGCTGGCCGTCTCCGGAGTGAAGCTCGACCTCTTTGTGGCGGACGACGCCGTGGAGATCCTCGCCACGGTGAAGACCACGGACCGTACGGGCGTGGAGATGGAGGCCCTCACCGCGGTGAGCGTCGCGGCCCTCACCGTGATCGACATGGTCAAGGCCGTCGACAAGGGCGCCGTCATCACGGACGTACGCGTCGAGGAGAAGACCGGCGGCAAGTCCGGGGACTGGAGCCGCGAAGGAGCGGGGGCATGAGCGGTTACCGCGCGCTCGTCGTCACCGCCTCGAACCGCGCCGCCGCCGGGGTCTACGCCGACCGTGGCGGCCCCCTCATCGCCGAGGCGCTGACCGCGCTCGGCTTCGCCGTCGACGGCCCCCAGGTCGTCCCGGACGGTGACCCCGTCGAGCAGGCCCTGCGCGCGGGAGCCGCGGCGGGTTACGACGTCGTCGTCACCACCGGCGGCACCGGCATCTCGCCCACCGACCGCACGCCCGAGGCCACCCGCCGCGTCATCGACCATGAGGTGCCGGGCATCGCGGAGGCGATCCGCGCGTACGGCAGGGACAAGGTCCCCACGGCCGTGCTCTCCCGGGGTCTCGCCGGGGTCGCGGGCCGGACGCTCATCGTGAACCTGCCGGGTTCGACGGGCGGCGTGCGCGACGGCCTCGCCGTCCTGGAGCCGCTGCTCACGCATGCCGTCGACCAGTTGCGCGGCGGCGACCATCCCGGGCCCTCGGGGGGTGCGAGCTGAACAGCCCTGCCTGGCCCGTCGAGCTGACGGACGGAGATGTCACCCTCCGCCCGATAAAGATGCGCGACCAGCGCGCCTGGCGCGAGGTCAACCGGCGCAACCGCGACTGGCTGCGCCCCTGGGAGGCGACGATCCCGCCGCCCACGGCCGGCGGCCCGATCGTGCACCGCCCCACCTACCGGCAGATGGTCCGCCATCTGCGCGCCGAGGCGGGCGCGGGCCGGATGCTGCCGTTCGTCATCGAGTTCCAGGGCCGCCTCGTCGGGCAGCTGACGGTCGCCGGGATCACCTGGGGATCGATGTGCTCGGGCCACGTCGGCTACTGGGTCGACGAGTCCGTCGCGGGCCGCGGCGTGATGCCGACCGCCGTCGCGCTCGCCGTCGACCACTGCTTCCGCTCGGTCGGACTGCACCGTATCGAGGTCTGTATTCGGCCCGAGAACACGCCGAGCCGCAGGGTCGTGGAGAAACTCGGATTCCGCGAGGAGGGGCTGCGTCCACGGTATCTTCACATCGACGGTGCCTGGCGCGATCATCTTGTCTTCGCGCTCACCGCCGAAGAGGTGCCGGAAGGGTTGTTGCGCCGCTGGCACCAGGCGCGACCTCGGAACACCGCCTAGCCGACCACTCGCCTGGGCAAATGAAATAAGTGTTCGAAATTGATCGCCGATCGTCCGTCTGAGACTCGTATGAGCCTTGTCCCGGGCATTAATTTCACGCTGACGGCCTCCTGTTGATCGCATCAGTCACAAAAAAAGTTCGAGATATCAGCCGGATCGTGCGACACACCGGCGCAATTGGCAGATGGCCTCAACCAAACCCCTCTACCGTGTGAGCGTGAGCAGCAGCGGCCTCATCTACGCAGTCATCGTCGGGGCCTGGGCCGCCTACTTGGTGCCGATGTGGCTCCGTAGGCAGGACGAGCTGAACGAAGCCCGTCCGACGGAACGCTTCAGCACCGCCATCCGGCTGCTGTCCGGACGGGCGGGCATGGAGCGCCGATACGCCAAGGACCTGCAAGCCCGCTCGCCCGAAGAAGGGGAGACGCGCGGTGAACCGGACGACGCCACCGGCTCGGTGGACGTCCGGGCCTTCGCCGTGCCTCCCACGGAACGGGTGGAGCCCCAGGCGGACCGGGCGGAGCCTGTCGCGGCGCGGAGTGAACCTCCGGCCCGTCAGCAGGCGCACCCCGACGCCGAACCGGAACGCGAACAGCCGCCGCGTGCCAAGGCCTCGCCCGCGCAGCGCGCCGCCTCGGCCGAGGCCGCCGCGCGTGCCAGGCGCTCGAAGGTCCTCGCCCGGCGCCGGCGCACGACGATGCTGCTCTTCCTCGCCTTCACGGCCGGAGCGGTCGTCGCCGGGGTGGGCGGCCTCGCCTTCCTGTGGGCGCCCGCCGCGCCCGCCGTGCTGCTGAGCGCCTACATCGTCTATCTGCGCGGCCAGGAGCGGCGCCGCTTCACGTACACGATGGACCGGCGCCGGGCCGAGGCCGCGGCGCAGCGGCTGCGGGAGAACCGGCCCCGGCGCAGGCCCGCGAGCGCGGAGCCCGCCGTCGACGAGGAGCGGGAGGCGCAGCAGCCGCCCGAGACGGAGACCGGCCTGTCGGCGCTCGCCGCCGACCGCCGCGCCCTCGTCGAGCAGACCGACCACGCGGAGTGGGTCGACCAGCAGCGCGAGCGCCAGCGCGGGCCCGGCCGTGGCGACAGCTGGGACCCGGTCCCGGTGCCCCTGCCGACGTACGTGACCGCGCCGGTCGCCCCGCGCGCCACCGGCAGCGTCGACCTGGGCGCCCCCGACACCTGGAGCTCGGCACGCTCCAGCACGGCGGAGCCCGCCGCCGACGAGGCGCGGCGCGGCGCCGGGACCACGGGTGCCGCCGCGGCCGCCGGAGACATCGACGCGGCCGAGGGCTCCGACGCGGCCGGGGGACGCAGCGACAAGCGCCGGGCCGCGTCCGCGCGACGGGCCCGCGAGCGCGGTCGTACGCCGCTCTTCGATCAGTACGAGGACGGGGACCGGCCCCGCGCCGCCAACGAGTGAGGCGCCGCGGGGTCCGCCCCGGCTGACCAGCCAGGAACGGATTTCCAAGCACCCCGATCGGGATGCTAGAGTTTCACTCGTTGCAAGGGCCTGTGGCGCAGTCTGGTAGCGCACCTCGTTCGCATCGAGGGGGTCTGGGGTTCAAATCCCCACAGGTCCACTGCACATGAGATCCCGTCCAGTTCATCGAACTGGGCGGGATCTTTGCGTCGTGCCCCGCGTCCTTCAGAGCGCCTTCGCGTAGCAGCGGCTCAGGTCGTCGAAGCGGTAGTGGCCGAACTTGGCCGGGGCGGGGGTGTAGCCGCTGGAGGCGTAGAGGGCTATCGCCTCGGGCTGCTTCGTGCCCGTCTCCAGGACCATCCGTACGCGGCCCGCCGCCTTGGCGTCCGCCTCCAGGGCCGCCAGGATGCGCCGGGCGAGGCCGAGGCCACGTGCCTCGGGTGTGACGTACATCCGCTTGAGCTCCGCGTCGCCGTTCTCGTACCCCTCCCCGTTCTCGTCCATCGCGCGCCAGCCGCCCGTGGCCAGCGGGGTGCCGTTCCCGTCGTACGCGATGAGGTACAGGCCCCGGGGCGGCGTGAACATCGACGGGTCGAGGAAGGTGACGTCGCCTTCGTCGCCGTAGCGCTCCGCGTATTCGAGCTGGACGCGGTCGTTGAGCGCGATGGCGTCGGGGTGGGCGAAGGTGACGGTGCGCAGGTGGACGCCGGTGGCGGCGGTGGTGGCCGTGTCGGTGGGCTGGATAGTCATGCGAGGCATCGTACTTCTATACGGAGGGAGCGGGGGCGAGTTTCAGTGTGCCGGGAGGGGGCGGCGGGCGGCAGGGCCCTTCGTCGGAGCCCCGGGTGTGACGTTGCTCTCCTGAAGCGGTTGGGGCCGTGCCGCGCAGGGCACGACGGCAGGCAGGCCCAGCGGTGCGGGCGGCAGGGGGAGGCGGCCTCTGCTCACCGTGCCGGCGGCACGGGTCACTGTCGGCCGTGTGGGAGTCTGATCGGCGGTCCGGGAGAAGACGCCGGAGGAGAGTAAGGCGAGTGTTGTGCTGACAGTGACCTCTGTGAACGTGAACGGGCTGCGTGCCGCTGCCAAGAAGGGGTTCGTCGAGTGGCTCGGCGACACCACGGCCGATGTGCTGTGCCTCCAGGAGGTGCGCGCCGAGCCGCAGCAGCTGCCGGACGAGGTCCGTGCGCCCGAGGGGTGGCATGTCGTGCACGCGCCCGCCGCGGCGAAGGGCCGCGCCGGTGTCTCGTTGTACACGCGCCGCGGGCCGGACCGGGTGCGGGTGGGCTTCGGGTCGGCCGAGTTCGACGGCAGCGGGCGCTATGTGGAGGCCGACCTGCCGGGTGTCACCGTCGCGAGCCTGTATCTGCCCTCCGGGGAGGTCGGCACCGAGCGGCAGGACGAGAAGGTGCGGTTCATGGCGGAGTTCCTCGTCTACCTGAAGGAGCTCAAGGTGCGGGCCGCCGCCGACGGGCGCCACGTCGTCGTCTGCGGCGACTGGAACATCGCCCACCAGGAGGCCGACCTCAAGAACTGGAAGGGCAACAAGAAGAACTCCGGGTTCCTGCCGGAGGAGCGCGCCTGGATGAGCGAGGTCTTCGAGGAGTACGAGGACGTCGTACGGGCCCAGCACCCCGGTGTGGAGGGGCCCTACTCGTGGTGGTCCTACCGCGGGCGCGCCTTCGACAACGACACGGGCTGGCGCATCGACTACCACGTCGCGACGGCCGGCCTCGCCGAGCGCGCCGTGAAGGCGTACGTGGAGCGGGCCGCGACGCACGCGGAGCGGTGGAGCGATCACGCGCCCGTGACCGTGGTCTACGACCTGTAGGCGTCCGCCAGGGGGGTGGTCCTCGGCGGGACACGGTCACAAAGTCCGGCAGAGGGCTGTCCCGGGCCCCGCCCGGCATGGCAGATTGCGGTCGCGTACACGACCAACTGCCGTGGATCCGGGGGTACTTCGTGTCGGCCATGCCTACGAGACGAGCCGTGGTGCTGGGCGCCGCGGGGGCCGGGATCGCGGCGGCGCTGCCCGCCGCGGCGGCGCACGGGGCGAGCGGGAGTCCGGTCCCGGCCGGGACGCCGCCGGTGCTGCTGACCGAGCAGGCGTCCAGGCGCATCCTCGTCCTCGACCCGCGGCGGCGCGTGTGGGACCCGGCCGCCGACCCGTCGGTGGTGCGGTGGCAGTTCTCGCCGCTCGGCGATCCGCGGTACGGGGACCTCCAACCCGACGTGAGCTGGGTGTATCCGTGCGAGGCGAAGGTGCGGGTGCACCGGAAGCGTACGTATGTGCTGACAACGGCGTCGTTCGGCTTCGTGGCGGTCGTCGAGCATCCGTCGGGACGGCGGTACTGGGGCACGGGGCTCGGGCCCGGGGACGACCTGTTCAATCCGCACAGCGCCGAGATCCTGCCCGACGGCAATGTGGCCGTCGCGTGCAGCACGGGCGCGCTCGTGCGGCTGTACGCGGCTTCGCAGGGCCCGCGCGCGAAGCGGTACGCGGAGGCCGTGCTCAAGGGCGCCCACGGGCTGCACTGGGACGGCGCGCGGCGGGTGCTGTGGGCCATCGGCGACGACGAGCTGGTGGCGTACGAGGTGGGCGGCACCGCCGCGCGGCCCGCCCTGACGCCGACCTTTGCGGTCGGCCTGCCGGTGGGGACGCCGGGCCGCACGCCGGGCGGGCACGATCTCTTTCCGGTGGCGGGGCGGCCGGGGCGGCTGTGGGTGACGACCAACGCGGCCGTCTTCCAGTACGAGATGAGCGGCGGGGCCTTCGTGCAGGACTTCGCCGGGGCCGGGGAGATCTCGCGGAAGTCGGTGAAGGCCGTCGGTGACGATCCCCGTACCGGGCAGGTCGTGAGCACCGTGCCCGAGCGCGGCCTCGGGGAGACGTGGTGGACGACGACGGTCGGCGTCCATCGGCCCGCGAGCGGCTACAAGCTGGTCGGCGGCGGGATCTACAAGGCGCGGTGGTGGCTGCCGCGGTGAGGGTTCCGCCGGTCAGGGCTTCTTGAGGCGGCGGTCCAGGGCCATCGAAAGCTCCGCCTCCACCACGGCCTTGGCCACCGGGCGCAGGTCGTCGAGGTCCGTCTCGGCGGTGGCGGGGACGTGGTCGCGCAGGACGGTGACGAACAACTCCGCCAGCGCGTCAGCGTGTTCACGCACCCGCTGCCCCGCCTCCAGGACCGCCGCGAGCGGAACTCCCTTGCGCACGAGGGTGGATGACGCGTCCAGGAGGCGGCGGCTGATGTGCACCAGCTCGTCGCCGTCCGTGCCGAGATAGCCGAGGTCCAGGGCGGCGACGAGGTTCTCCGGGGTGACCTCGCCCGCGAAGTGGTCGGCCAGTTCCTCGGGGGTGAGGCGGACCGGCTGTTCCTCGGTGGGCTCGCCGAGGCCGAGGAGTTCGCCGACGTCGCGGCCCTTCTCGAAGGCGTCGGCCAGCTCGGCGATGCCGTTCAGGGTGTGGCCGCGCTCAAGGAGCGCGGCGATCGTGCGCAGCCTCGCCAGGTGGTGCTCGTCGTACCAGGCGATGCGGCCCTCGCGGCGCGGCGGCGGGATCAGCCCGCGCTCACGGTAGAAGCGCACGGTGCGCACGGTGATGCCGGCCTCCGCGGCCAGCTCCGCCATGCGGTATTCGCGGACGCCGCCTTCGCCTTCCCCTTGGTCTGCCACGGGGGGAAGCCTATGTCGTACCGTCGGTAACTTTCGCTGGCCGACCCCTACCCATGAGTACGTACGTGTTCTACTCTCCCCATTGCGCCAGTAGTTACTGGCAGAGTCGTGTACTTCGGGAGGCGGCGGCATGGCCGAGCGCGAGCGTGGCCCTGAGCAGGGGCGCGAGCACGAGCACGTACGGGTGGCGGTGATCGGTTCCGGGTTCGGTGGCCTCGGGGCCGCCGTGCGGCTGCGCCGGGAGGGCATCACCGACTTCGTCGTCCTGGAGCGGGCCGGCGCGGTGGGCGGCACCTGGCGGGACAACAGCTATCCGGGCTGCGCCTGTGACGTGCCCTCGCACCTCTACTCGTTCTCCTTCGCGCCCAACCCGGACTGGCCGCGCACCTTCTCCGGGCAGGAGCACATCCGGGAGTACCTGGAGCATGTCGCCGACACCTTCCGGCTGCGCTCGCACATCCGCCTGAACACCGAGGTCGAGCTGATGCGTTGGGACGGCGCCCGGCTGCGCTGGGTCATCGAGACCAGCGGCGGGGTCCTGACCGCCGACGTCGTCGTCTCCGCCACCGGGCCGCTCTCGGACCCCAAGACGCCGGACATCCCGGGCATCGACACCTTCCCCGGCAAGGTCTTCCACTCCGCCCGCTGGGACCACGACTACGACCTGAGCGGCAAGCGCGTCGCGATGATCGGCACCGGTGCCTCCGCCATCCAGATCGTGCCCGAGATACAGAAGAAGGCCGGCCGGCTCACCCTCTTCCAGCGCACGCCGCCGTGGGTGATGCCGCGCGCGGACCGTGCCATCACCGGCGTGGAGCGCTGGCTGCACAAGCAGCTGCCGTTCACCACCCAGGCCCGGCGCGGACTCCTGTGGGGCATCCGGGAGTTGCAGGTCCAGGCGTTCACCAAGCGGCCGAACGAACTCGGCATGGTGGAACAGCTCGCCAAGCGGAACATGTACCGCGCCATCAAGGACCCGGCGCTGCGGGCCAAGCTGACCCCCACGTACCGCATCGGCTGCAAGCGCATCCTGCTCTCCAACACCTACTACCCGGCGCTCGCCAAGCCGAATGTGGACGTCGTCGCCAGTGGTCTGGCCGAGGTGCGCGGCAACACGGTCGTCGCCGCCGACGGCACCGAGGCCGAGGTCGACGCGATCATCTTCGGCACCGGATTCCACGTCACGGACATGCCGATCGCCGAGCGCGTCGTGGGCGACGAGGGGCTCACCCTCATGGAGACCTGGAAGGACGGCATGAACGCGCTGCGCGGCGCGACCGCCGCCGGCTTCCCGAACTGGATGACGATCATCGGTCCCAACACCGGGCTCGGGAACTCCTCCATGATCCTGATGATCGAGTCCCAGTTGAACTACATGGCCGACTACCTGCGCCAGCTGGACGTCCTCGGAGGCCGCGCCGCGCTCGCCGCCCGCCCGAGCGCCGTGAGCGCCTGGAACCGCCGGGTGCAGGAGCGGATGAAGCGCACCGTGTGGAACACCGGCGGCTGCACCAGCTGGTACCTCGACGCGAACGGCGTCAACACCACCGTCTGGCCCGGCACGACCACCGAGTTCCGGGCGGCGACGCGGCGCGTGGACCTCAACGAGTACGAGGTGCTGCGGGCGCCGAAGGAGACACCGCCGTCCCACAAGAAGAGGGAGTCCGACGGCGCGAAGGTGGAGGCCGGGGCATGAGCAGGCTGACCCGCCTCGCGGACGGGCCCTACGCGCCGCCCGCCCCCGCGCGCGAACTGACCGCCGTCTCCGCCGACGGGGCCCGCATACACGTCGAGGCACATGGTCCGGAGGAAGCGCCCGCCGTGGTGCTCGCCCACGGCTGGACGTGCTCGACGGCCTTCTGGGCCGCGCAGATACGTTCCCTCAGCGGTGACCACCGGGTCATCACGTACGACCAGCGGGGACACGGGCGCAGCGCCGCGCCCGCGGACCCCGAGGGGTACAGCACGCGGGCGCTCGCCGACGACCTCGAAGCGGTCCTCGCGGCGACGCTCGCGCCGGGTGAGAAGGCCGTGCTCGTCGGGCACTCCATGGGCGGCATGACGATCATGGCCGCGGGCGGGCGCGAGACCTTCCGGGAGCACGCCGCCGCCGTCCTGCTGTGCAGCACGGGCAGTTCGAGCCTGGTCGCCGAGTCGATGGTGGTGCCGCTGCGTGCCGGGCGGGTGCGGACCCGGATCACGCGGTCCGTGCTCGGCTCACGTGCGCCGCTCGGGCCCGTCACGCCGCTGTCCCGCCGCATCCTCAAGTACGGGACCATGGGCCCCGGTTCGGCGCGGGACAAGGTCGACGCGTGCGCGCGGATCGTGCACGCCTGCCCGACCGCCGTGCGCCACGGCTGGTCCCATGTGCTCGCCACGCTCGAACTGGATGTCGAGGTGGGCGCGTTGCGCGTGCCCACGGCCGTCCTCGCGGGGCTGGCCGACCGGCTCACCCCCGTCGTGCACGCGCGGCGGATCGCCGCCGCCCTGCCCGACTGCGTGGGGCTCACCGAACTGGCCGGGGTCGGGCACATGACGCCCATCGAGGCACCGGACGCCGTCACGGCACGCATAGCGGAACTCGTCGCAACGTACGTACAGGTGAAGGAGGGCGCATGAGCAGGGTCAGCCTGGAGGGACAGGTCGCGGTCGTCACGGGCGCGGCGCGCGGGGTCGGTGAGCTGCTCGCCCGAAAGCTGTCGGCGCGCGGCGCGAAGGTCGCGCTCGTGGGCCTGGAGCCGGACGAGCTGAAGCAGGTGGCGCAGCGGCTGCACACCGAGGCCGACCACTGGCACGCGGACGTCACCGACCACGAGACGATGGCGCGGGTCGCGCGAGAGGTCAAGGAGCGCTTCGGCAAGGTCGACATCGTCGTCGCGAACGCGGGCGTGGCCGGCGGCGGGCCCTTCGTGGAGTCCGACCCCGTGGCGTGGCGCCGCGTCATCGAGGTCAACCTCATCGGCAGCGCGGTCACCGCCCGCGCCTTCCTGCCGGTCCTGATGGAGAGCCGCGGCTATCTGCTCCAGATCGCCTCGCTCGCCGCGATCACGCCGGCGCCGATGATGACGGCGTACTGCGCGTCGAAGTCGGGCGTCGAGGCGTACGCGCACGCGCTGCGCGCCGAGGTCGACTACAAGGGCGTCAAGGTCGGCGTCGGCTATCTGTCCTGGACGGACACCGACATGGTGCGGGGCGCGGACCAGGACGAGGTGATGCGCGAGCTGCGCCAGCGGCTGCCGTGGCCGTCCAACAAGACGTATCCACTCGGCCCGGCGGTGGACCGCATCGTCGCCGGCATCGAACGGCGCTCCAGTCATGTGTACGCGCAGTGGTGGCTGCGGGGCATGCAGGGCATTCGCGGCTATCTGCCGGGTGTCATCGGCGCGGTCGGGCAGCGCGAGATGCGGCGCTTCGAACCACGGCTCGCCAGTGTGCCGACGGGCCTGGTGGGAGCGGGCGGTTCGGCGGACGAGGCGGCGCGGGCGAGCTGAGCGGTCCGGCCTCCGCGGTCGCGCGAGAAGGCCCCCGGCGTCCCGGGGGCCTTCTCGCGCGTGGGTGCGCCGCGGGTCAGATGTCGTAGTCCTGCTCGAACCTGTCCCGCTGTTCGCGCGCGGTGTCACGGGCCTGCGAGGACCGCTCCGACGCCTCGTCCCGGGCCCGGGTGCCGCGCTCGCGCATGTCGTCACGGGCCTGCGAGCCGCGCTCGCGCGCCTTGTCCTTGTCGCCCGCGCGGCTCTTGGCCTTGTCGGCGAGGTCCTGAGCCTTGTCCTGGAACTGGTCCTTGATGCCCATGCTGTTCACTCCCGTTGTGGGTGAGGGGGTTGGGGCCTCGACCAGATTTACATGGGTGGACATTCGCCGCATTTCGATCAACTACGGAGCGTCAGGGGAGCATCGGCGGGTGCGTCAGGAGCGGGGCGGCAGCGGAGGCCGCCGACGGTCAGGCACGTCGGAGTAGCCGGGCGGGGCCACCGCCGGGTGCCGCTCCAGGAGGTCGAGCGCCACCCGCACCGCGTCGTCGAGCTGGGCGTGCCGCCCCTCCGCCCAGTCCAGCGGCGTGCGCAGCGCCTCGATGTCGGGGGTCACGCCGTGGTTCTCCACGGACCAGCCGTACGCGTCGAACCAGCCCGCGTTCATCGGCACCGTGATCACCGTCCCGTCGCCGAGCCGGTGCCGTCCGGTCATGCCGACCACGCCGCCCCAGGTGCGCTGCCCGACGACCGGGCCGAGCCCCAGCAGCTTGAAGGCCGCCGTGATCATGTCGCCGTCCGATGAGGTCGCCTCGTCGGCCAGCGCCACCACCGGGCCGCGCGGCGCGTTGGAGGCGTACGAGACGGGCTGGGCGTTGCGCGTGAGGTCCCAGCCGAGGATCTTGCGGGTGAGCTTCTCCACCACCAGCTCGCTGATGTGGCCGCCCGCGTTGCCGCGCACGTCGACGATGAGGGCGGGCCGCGACACCTCCAGGCGCAGGTCCCTGTTGAACTGCGCCCAGCCGGAGCCGCCCATGTCGGGGATGTGCAGGTATCCGCACTTGCCGCCGCTCAACTCCCGGACGACCTCACGGCGTTTGGCCACCCAGTCCTGGTAGCGCAGCGGGCGTTCGTCGATGAGCGGGACGATGGCGACCCGCCGCGGGCGCCCCTCGCCCTCCGCCGGGCGGAACGTCAGCTCGACGGTCGTGCCGCCCGCCGCCGCGAGCAGCGGGTAGGGGCCGGTCACCGGGTCGACGGGGCGGCCGTCGACATGGGTGAGGACGGCGCCCTCGCGGATGCCCGAACCGGCGAGCGGGGAGCGCGCCTTGGAGTCGGAGGAGTCGCCGGGCAGGATCCGCTTCACCAGCCAGCCCTCGTCCCTGCGTACGAGATTGGCGCCGAGCAGGCCCATCGCGCGCTGGTAGTGCGGCGGGCCCTCGTTGCGGCGGGCCGGGGAGACGTAGGCGTGGGAGGTGCCCAGCTCGCCGAGGACCTCACGGAGCAGGTCCGCGAACTCGTCCGGGGACGCGACGCGTTCGACCAGCGGCCGGTACTGCGCGAGCACCCCGTCCCAGTCGACGCCGCTCATCCCCGGGTCCCAGAAGTAGGCGCGGATGATCCGGCCCGCCTCCTCGTACGCCTGGCGCCACTCGGCACCCGGGTCGACCTCGTGCAGGATGCGGCGCAGGTCGATCCAGACCGTGGTGTCGCTGTCGCCCTGCTCGGTGGCGGGCACGGCGGTCAGGTCGCCCTCGTCGACGACGACGAGCCGGGTGCCGTCGCCGCTCGGCGCGAACCAGTCCAGGTGCTGCACGAGTTGGGACTTCTTCGCCTTGGCGATGTTGAAGTGCTCCAAGGTGGGGCGGCCCGACGTGTCGGCCGGATTGGCGAAGGTCTCGCCGAGCGCGCCCGAGATCGGCCAGCGCAGCCAGACCAGGCCGCCGCCGCTGACCGGTTGCAGGGCCGAGTACTTCGACGCCGCCACCGGGAAGGGCGTGACCCGTGCCTCCAGGCCCTCGGTCTCCACCGTCGTCGTGCCGTCGCCCCGGTTGTCGTCGGCCGGGTCGAGGCCGCCGGCCGCCGGGCGCCCGTCGGGCAGCAGCGCGAAGGGGGAGGGGATCGCCGACGAGAGCGGTACGAGGTAGGGGCGGCAGCCGAGCGGGAAGGACAGGTCGCCGGTGTGCACGTCGTAGACGGGGTCGAAGCCGCGCCAGGAGAGGAAGGCGAGGTAGCGGCCGTCGCGGGTGAAGACGGGGTTCTCGTCCTCGAACCGGCCGTTGGTGACGTCCACGATCGTGCGGGGACCCGGCCCGGCGATGCGGGCCAGTTTGATCTGCCGCAGGGAGCGGCCGATGCCCGGGTGCGACCAGGCGAGCCAGGTGCCGTCGGGGGAGAAGGCGAGGTCGCGTACCGGCCCGTTGATGGAGCGGATCACCTCGGTGACATCGGCGGCCTCGGTCCTCTCCACGTCCCCGGCGTCGGCCTCGGTCTCCCCCGGGGCCTCGGGGGCGGTCTCCCCGACCTCGCGCAGCCTGCGGTTCATGGCGGCGGTCTCCTGCTCGTCGGAGACCGTGACGAGCAGGAGGCGGCCGTCGTTCGAGGCGATGGCGAGGCGCTCGCCGTCGGGGTCGGAGACCATCTCCTGGACGCGGCCGAGGCCACCGGTCACCAGCCTGCGCGGCCTGCGGTCGCCGGTGGCGCGCGGCAGACCGGCGATCTCGACGGCGTCCTCACCGTCGGCGTCGGTGACGTACGCGACCTGCCCGCCGGTGCCCAGCATCTCCGGCAGCCGCACGCGTACGCCCGGGGTGTCGGTGATCGTGCGGGCCGGGCCGTCCCGGTGGGTGAGCCAGTAGAGGCTGCCGCGCACGACGACGGCGCTGGCCCGCCCCGTCGTGTCCACGGAGAGCGCGTCGATGTGCTGCGCGGCCGGCACCTGGTAGATCCGCCGCCCGGAGCGGGGCCCGCCGAGCCGCACGTCGAGGCGGCGCGGCGCGGAGTCCGCGGTGAGCGCGTCGACCAGCCAGACCTCGCCCGCGCACTGGTAGACGACGCGCGTGCCGTCGCTGGCGGCGTGCCGGGCGTAGAAGGCGTCGTGGTCGGTGTGGCGGCGCAGGTCGGAGCCGTTGGGGAGACAGGAGTACAGATTTCCGACGCCTTCGTGGTCGGAGAGGAACGCGATGCGTCCGGCCACGAACATGGGGGAGTCGAGGTGGCCGTCGAGGTGAGCGAGGATCCGCTTGCCGTGCATCCACAGGCGGCCCGTCGCGCCGCCCCGGTACCGCTTCCAGGCGGCCGGTTCGTGGGGCGGCTTGCCGGTCAGGAGGAGCGTCTTGCGGTCGCAGGCGCCGGTGCCGCCGTCGGCGGGGGCGCCGGTGAGGGTGTCGGTGACCGCGATGTCGGCGACCGGGCCCCAGGGCAGCTTGCCGCCGGGGGAGCCGTCGGTCGGCACGCTGTAGGCGAAGCAGAAGTGCGAGAAGGGCTCGCCGTGCGAGGACACGGCGAGGATGTGGCCGTCGGGCGACCAGCCGCAGACCCGGGTGTCGGTGCTGCCCCAGTACGTCAGGCGGCGCGAGGGCCCGCCGGCCACCGGCGCCAGATGGATCTCCGGGTCGAGGCTGCGCCAGCTCGTGTACGCGATGTGGCGGCCGTCCGGCGAGAAGCGGGGGTGGCCGATCTTGGTCCGGTCCGCGGTGAGCCGCCAGGCCCGGTCGGCGGGGACGCCCTCGGGGGTGAGGGGGGCCACCCAGAGGTCGTCCTCGGCGGCGAAACAGAGGCGGTCGCCGCTGACATGGGGGAATCGCAGGTAGGCCCGGTCGGTCTGGCGGGCCTGTGCTGCCTGGGCTTCGTCGCGCTCGTCGGTCACCTCACCATGCTTTTCCGCTCCGGGGGCCCCGGCAACTCGTGACCGGGCACGTGACCCAGACCACGTACGAAACAGTTTCGTTTCGTTGGGCGGCTGGGTACGGTGACCGTGTACGAAACCGTTTCGTACGAGTTCATACGAGCAAGAGGTGGGGACCATGGCTGAGGCGGCGAGCGCGCGGCGCAGCAGGATCACGCCCGAGCGCGAGGCCGAACTGTACGAGGCCGTGCTCGACCTGCTCCGCGAGGTCGGCTACGACGCCCTCACCATGGACGCCGTGGCGGCCCGCACCCGCTCCAGCAAGGCCACCCTCTACCGCCAGTGGGGGAGCAAGCCCGAACTGGTCGCCAAGGCGCTGCGGCACAACAAACCCGCGTCGCTGGCGGACATCGACACCGGGTCGCTGCGCGGCGACCTGAACGAGATGGTGGCCCGCTCGGACGATTGCCAGATGGAGAAGGACGCCGCGCTGATGCGGGGTCTGTTCCACGCCGTGCACGAGAACCCCGAGCTCCACCAGGCGCTGCGGAACCTCCTCATCGAGCCGGAGCTCACCGGCCTGAACGCCCTGCTGCGCAGAGCGGTGGAGCGCGGTGAGGTCGCCGCGGACAATCCGGCCCTCGAGTACGTCGTACACATGATGGTCGGCGGCTTCGTCGCCCGGGACCTCATCGAGGACCGCCCGGTCGACCAGGCCTTCCTCGCCTCGTACCTGGACGCCGTGGTGCTCCCCGCCCTCGGCGTCTGACCAGCCCCTCTCGCGACACCCCCGTACCTGACGCGACCGCTCACGTCGTCGGGCTCACCTCCCCTGCCCGCGGAAGACCCCCGCTTCCGCGGCCACCACGACCTGACCGGGAGTACGCCCTCGTGGCCACTTTCCTCTACAAACTCGGCAAACTCGCCTTCCGGCGACGGCACTTCGTCGCCCTGATCTGGGTGGCGCTGCTCACCCTCGCCTGGGTCGGCGCGGCGTCGGCGCCCACCGCCGCGTCCAGCTCCTTCTCCATACCGGGCACGGAGGCGCAGAAGGCCTTCGACCTCCTGGAGAAGCGGGCCCCGGAGGCCAGCGCCGACGGCGCGAGCGCCCGCGTCGTCTTCAAGGCGCCCGACGGCGAGAAGGTGACGGACCCGGCCAACAAGGCCGAGATCGTCAAGACCGTCGGCGCCCTCAAGACCGGCTCGGACCACGTGGCCCGCGCCGACGACCCGTTCCGCGCCAAGACCGTCAGCAAGGACGGCTCCACCGCGTACGCCTCCGTCTCGTACAAGGTCACCTCGATGGAGCTGACCGACGAGGACCGCGACGCGCTGGAGAAGACCACCGACAAGGCGCGGAAGTCCGGGCTCACGGTCGAGGTCGGCGGTGACGCGCTCCAGGCCATGCCCGAGACCGGCTCCACCGAGATCATCGGCATCGCGGTCGCCGCGGTCGTCCTCGTCATCACCTTCGGCTCGCTGATCGCGGCCGGGCTTCCGCTGCTCACCGCGCTGATCGGGGTGGGCATCGGCGTCTCGTCCATCACGGCGCTCGCGAACGCGCTGGACCTCGGCACCACCACCTCGACGCTCGCCATGATGATCGGCCTCGCGGTCGGCATCGACTACGCGCTGTTCATCGTCTCGCGCTACCGCGGCGAACTCGCCGAGGGCCGCGACCGTGAGGAGGCGGCGGGCCGTGCCGTCGGCACCGCGGGCTCCGCGGTCGTCTTCGCCGGGCTCACCGTGGTCATCGCGCTGGTCGGCCTCGCCGTGGTCAACATCCCGATGCTCACCAAGATGGGCTTCGCCGCGGCCGGCACGGTCGTCATCGCCGTCCTCATCGCGCTCACCCTCATCCCCGCGCTGCTCGGATACGCGGGCAGGCGGGTCATGCCCATGGGTGAGAAGAGCAGGCTGTTCGGCGGCAGGAAGGCCGCGCGGGCCGACGGCGAGAAGCCGGACAACGGGGGCGAGAAGCCGAACATGGGCACCCGCTGGGCCCGCTTCGTGGTCCGCCGCCCGGTCGCGGTGCTGCTCGTCGGCATCGTCGGGCTCGGCGCCGCCGCCATCCCGGTCTCCCACCTGGAGCTCGGTCTGCCGGACGACGGCGCGCAGCCCACGTCCACGACCCAGCGCAAGGCGTACGACCTGGTCTCCGACGGCTTCGGTCCTGGCTTCAACGGTCCGCTGATGGTCGTCGGCGACCTCCGGGGCGCCGACGACCCGAAGGCGGCGGCCGGTGAGATCACCAAGACGATCTCGAAGCTCGACGACGTCCTGACCGTCGCCCCGCCCATGTTCAACAAGGCCGGCGACACCGCGATCATCAGCGTCGTGCCGTCGTCCAAGCCGAGCGGCATCGAGACCGAGGATTTGGTCCACTCGATCCGCGGCACGGGTGCGGAGATCACCTCCGACACCGGCGCCGAGATCATGGTCACCGGCACCACGGCCATGAACATCGACGTCTCGCAGAAACTGAACGACGCCCTGCTGCCCTATCTGGCGCTCGTCGTGGGCCTCGCCTTCCTCCTCCTGATCGTCGTCTTCCGCTCGGTCCTGGTCCCGCTCAAGGCGGCCCTCGGCTTCCTGCTCTCGGTCCTCGCGGCCCTCGGCGCGGTCGTCGCGGTCTTCCAGTGGGGCTGGCTCGGCTCGCTCTTCGGCGTGGAGCAGACAGGACCGATCATGTCGATGATGCCGATCTTCATGGTCGGTGTGGTCTTCGGCCTGGCGATGGACTACGAGGTCTTCCTCGTGACGCGCATGCGGGAGGCGTACGTCCACGGGGAGCGGCCCGGCCAGGCGGTCGTGACCGGCTTCCGGCACGGCGCCCGGGTGGTCTCGGCGGCGGCCGTCATCATGATCGCGGTCTTCGCGGGCTTCATCGGCTCCAGCGAGCAGATGGTCAAGATGATCGGCTTCGGCCTCGCGATCGCGGTCTTCTTCGACGCGTTCGTGGTCCGCATGGCGCTGGTGCCCGCGGTCCTCGCGCTGCTCGGCGACAAGGCGTGGTGGCTGCCCAAGTGGCTCGACCGCGCGCTGCCGAACGTCGACGTCGAGGGCGAGGGGCTGCGCACGGCGGCAGAGAAGGAGGCCGGCCGCGAGGCGGGCGCCGAGCGGGAGCCGGTACGGGTCTGATCCCGTCGGGGGTCAGCGGGTGACCGGGGTGGCGGTGGCCGCGTAGGTGCGGCGCAGGAAGCGGATCAGGGCCGAGGCGTCGAACTGGACGACCGTCACCCCCTCCCTTGCGTGGAACTCCACGATCGTCTGCACCCGGCCGCACGGCCAGATATGCACGTCACCGGCGGTGACCGGGGCCCGCAGGCCCTGTTCGAGCAGCTGCCGGGCGAAGGTCCACTCGTGACGGCCGGGGAGGCCGATCCGCACCGTGTGCGGGTCGGCCTCCGCGTCGTAGCGCAGGACGACGGGCACCGCGCGGTGGCCCTCGGAGGAGTCCGTGACGAGGTGGGCACGTGCGTACTGCTCGACTGCGGACATCGCTGAACTCCTCGTCCCGGCGTGCGTGCGCCGCCGTTGCCGCGTACTTCCTCACCAATGTCCCATATGTACGCCTATCGCTCCGGGCGCGCGGCGCGGGCCGCGCACCCCGGGCGTAGCCGTATTGGGACCGCAGTGCTCTTGCAAATCGTTCGCAACAAGGACCTATCATTGAACGGTTTGGTCCAGAGCGGTCTGCCCCTGCCAGGGCCCCTGCCCAGGAGTGCGCCCATGCATGTCCCCGACGGATTCATCGATGCCCCCGTCTCCGCCGCGGCCGGGCTCGTCGCCGCGGGTGCGGTGGCCCTCAGCCTCAAGGGCGCACGGCGTGAGCTGGGGGGTGCCGCCGGTTCGAGCGTGGCCGGGAGCGAGGGAGAACGGACCGCGCCGCTCGCCGGGCTCGTCGCCGCCTTCATATTTGCCGTGCAAATGCTGAACTTCCCTGTCGCGGCCGGGACCAGCGGTCACCTGCTCGGCGGCGCGCTCGCCGCGATCCTGGTCGGCCCTTTCACCGGCGTCCTGTGCGTCTCCGTCGTGCTGCTCATGCAGGGCGTCCTCTTCGCGGACGGCGGGCTGACCGCGCTCGGCGTGAACATCACTGACATGGCGGTCGTCACCACCGTCGTCGCCTACGTGGTCTTCCGCGGCCTGGTGAAGGTGCTTCCGCGCGGGCGCCGCTCGGTCACGGCCGCCTCCTTCGTCGCGGCGCTGCTGTCCGTGCCCGCCGCCGCGGTCGCCTTCACCCTCATCTACGCCGTGGGCGGCACGACCGACGTCTCCCTCACCAAGGTCGCCACCGCCATGGTCGGCGTGCACATCCTGATCGGCGTCGGCGAGGCCGCGATCACCGCGCTCACCGTCGGCGCGGTCATCGCCGTACGGCCCGATCTCGTGTACGGGGCGCGCGGCCTGACGCGGCCGCTGAAGCTGCGGGTCGGCGGGGAACTGGTGGACGCCCCTACAGCCACGGCACCGACGCCGTCCGCCGTGCCGGCCCGCTCCCACCGCAAGCTGTGGCTCGCGGGCATCGCCACGTCCCTCGTCCTCGCGGGCGTCGTCAGCTTCTACGCCTCCGGGAACCCCGACGGCCTGGAGAAGGTCGCGCACGACAAGGGCATCGACAAGAAGACGGAGGACCACGCCACGGCGGACTCGCCGCTCGCGGACTACGGCGTCAAGGACATCACCGACGCGCGCCTTTCCGGGGGTCTGGCGGGCGTGATCGGCGTGGGTGTCACGGTGGTCGCGGGGTCGGCGGTCTTCTGGGCGCTGCGGCGCCGGGGAGCGGGGGCGGCGTCCGCGGTGGCTGTGCCGGAGGCCGACGGCCTGCCCGGGGCGGCCGGGGTAACCGGGACGGCCGGCGCGGGCGAGGCGGGTGGCGCCGGTGGGCGGGCCGCGTCCGGGGAGGTCTGACGTGGGGGCGGGGCATGCCCACCGGCTCTATCGGCGCGCGCACTCGCCGGTGCACGCGCTGCCCCCGCACACCAAGCTCGCGGCGGTCTTCTGCTTCGTCGTCGTGGTCGTCTCCACGCCCCGTGAGGCGATGTGGGCCTTCGGGCTCTACGCCGTACTCCTCGGGGTGGTCGCCGGTGCCGCCCGCGTCCCCGCCGGGTTCCTGCTCAAGCGCCTGCTGATCGAGGTCCCGTTCGTGGCCTTCGCCTTCCTGATGCCGTTCGTGGCGCAGGGCGAACGCGTCGACGTACTCGGCCTCTCCCTGAGCGCGCACGGTCTCTGGGGCGCCTGGAACGTCCTCGCCAAGGGGACCCTCGGCGTCGCCGCCTCCGTACTGCTGGCCGCCACGACCGAACTGCGCGAGCTGCTCCTCGGCCTCCAGCGGCTCAAGCTGCCCCCGCTGCTCGTCCAGATCGCCTCGTTCATGATCCGGTACGGCGACGTCATCACGGACGAGATGCGCCGCATGAGGACCGCCCGGGAGTCACGCGGCTTCGAGGCGCGGGGCGTGCGGCAGTGGGGCGTCCTCGCCAGGTCCGCCGGGGCGCTCTTCATCCGTTCGTACGAGCGGGGGGAGCGGGTGCACCTGGCCATGGTCAGCCGGGGCTACACCGGGTCGATGCCGGTCATCGACGAGGTGACCGCCTCGCGGGCGCAGTGGACGTACGCGCTGGCCCTGCCCCTCTCCGCGCTCGCCGTATGCCTGTTGGGATGGACCCTGTGACCGTGACGACCGCACCCTCGCTGGAAGTGGCCGGCCTCGCCTTCGCCTACCCCGACGGCCATCAGGCGCTGTTCGGCGTCGACTTCACCGTCGCGCGAGGCGAGCGCGTCGCCCTGCTCGGGCCGAACGGCGCGGGCAAGACCACCCTCGTCCTGCACCTGAACGGCATACTGACCGGCGGCGCCGGGACCGTGACGGTGGCCGGGCTGCCCGTCGGCAGGAAGCACATGGCCGAGATCAGGCGCCGGGTCGGCATCGTCTTCCAGGACCCGGACGACCAGCTGTTCATGCCGACGGTCCGCGAGGACGTGGCCTTCGGGCCCGCGGCGGCCGGCCTGCGCGGCCCGGAGCTGGAGGCCCGCGTGCTGAAGGCGCTCGGCCAGGTCGGCATGGCGGAGTTCGCCGACCGCCCGCCGCACCACCTCTCCTTCGGGCAGCGCCGCAGGGTCGCGGTCGCCACGGTGCTGGCCATGGAGCCGGAGATCCTGGTCCTGGACGAGCCGTCCTCCAACCTCGACCCGGCCTCGCGCCGCGAACTGGCCGACATCCTGCGCTCGCTGGACGTGACGGTCCTGATGGTCACGCACGACCTGCCGTACGCCCTGGAGCTCTGCCCCCGCGCCCTGATCCTCAGCGAGGGCGTGATCGCGGCGGACGGCCCGACGGGCGAACTGCTGGCCGACGAGGCCTTGATGAGCGCCCACCGCCTGGAGCTGCCGTTCGGTTTCGATCCGAGGACGGTGGCCCCCGAAGCTTCGATGTGAAGCCCGCCGTCGCGCACAGCCCGGGAATCCTCGGCCCGGGGCCGCTGTTGGCCTTGTCATGAATGACATGGACGTGACGGGTGGGGTGCACGGCACGGTGGCCGCCGGCTTCGAACCGGTTCGCGACGCCTTCGTGCGCAATTTCAGCGAGCGGGGGGAGCGCGGCGCCGCCGTCACCGTCTACCGGGACGGACGCAAGGTCGTGGATCTGTGGGGCGGCACGAAGGACGTCGACGGGGACACCCCGTGGGAGTCCGGTACCGCGCAGGTGATCCGCTCGGCCACCAAGGGCGTGGCCGCCGCCGCGCTGCTCCTGCTCCAGCAGCGCGGCGAACTGGACCTGGACGCGCCGGTCGGCACCTACTGGCCGGAGTTCAAGGCCCGCGGCAAGGAAGGCGTCCTCGTACGGCACGTCCTCGCGCACCGCGCCGGGGTGCCCGCCCTCGACCGTCCGCTCACGCCCGCCGAGGCGCTCGACCCGGATCTCGCGGCGGCCGTTCTCGCCGCGCAGGCCCCGTTCTGGGAGCCGGGCACCGGCCACGGCTACCACGCGCAGACCTACAGCTGGCTCACCGGCGAGCTGGTGCGGCGCGTGACGGGCAAGGCCGTGGGGGAGTGGATCGACGCCGAGATCGCCCGGCCGTACGGCCTCGGCCTCTGGGTGGGCCTGCCGGAAGCGGAAGCCGCGCGGGCCGGCCGGATGGGACGTATCGAGCCGCCCACCGTGCCGGGTGCCCTGCGGGCCCGCCCCAAGCGGAACGTGGCGCAGGCCTACGCCGACCCCGCATCCCTGACCCGCCGCGCCTTCGGGGCGATCGATCCGCTGCCGGACGAGAACGACCCGGCGTACCGGGCGGCGGCCCTGCCCGCCTCCAACGGCATCGCCACGGCGGACGGCCTGGCCCGGTTCTACGCCGCGCTGATCGGCGAAGTGGACGGAGCGGCCCGGCTGTTCGCCCCCGCGACGGTGGACGCGGCCAGGACCGAGGCGTCGGCGGGCCCCGACCGCGTCCTGGTCGTCCCCACCCGCTTCGGCCTCGGCTACATGCTGCACGGCGGCGCCTCCCCGCTGCTGTCCCCCGCCTCCTTCGGCCACCCCGGCCGTGGCGGCGCCCTCGGCTTCGCCGACCCGGAGTCGGGCATCGCCTTCGGCTACGTCACCAACGGCATGAACAAGGGCGTGACGGCGGACCCCCGCGCCCAGGCCCTGGTCAGGGCCCTGCGGCAGGCGTAGGTCACTCCGCCACGGGTGCCCGCTCCCCGACCCGCCGCAGGACGAGGAGCCCGCCGACGCCGGGGACGAGGGCGCGCCACCGGGTGCCCGGTGCCGCGGCCGAGGCCGCCGTCCACGTGGCCGCGATGACGACGAGATACGCGGTGCCGTGCAGCGGGCCGAGGAGCGCGGAGAGCGCGGGCGCGTGGACGGTGAAGAGGTTGCCGAGCAGCAGGACGAGCGAGGCGGCCTCGGCGGCGGCCGCGAAGCGGAGCGTACGCACGCTGCTCACGCTCCCGTCGTGGAGCCGGGGCGGACGATCATCAGCACCACGACGACCGCCCAGAGGAGATTGAAGACGCCGGTGAGCATGGTCAGCCGGGCGGCGACGGGCCGAGCCGCCTCCTCGGCGCCTCCAGGGGATTCCGCCAGCGCGAGCAGGACCCGCTGCCCCGGCAGGACGGCCAGCGCCAGCAGGCCCGCCGCGCCCGCCGTCAGGACGAGCGAGACGATCAGCCACGCGTCGCCGAGGACACCGAGCTGCGCGCCGGTGGCTATCCCGAACACCGGCACGGCGATACCGGCGAGCGCGTAGCCCCGGCAGACCCGGTGCAGCAGCGCGGCCACCTTCGGCCCCTCGCCGCCGATCGCCCGCAGCGCTTGGCGCGGGAACATCGAGGCGGCCACGGTGATGGAACCGACGGCGAGGATCGCCACGAGCACGTGGACGGACAACAGCAGTTTGGTCACGCCGAACCTCCGAGCGGTTATGTGTTGGCAGCCAATACATACACTGCCTACGCAGACTTTGTGTAGGCTGCCTACTCATGAAGGCGGATGCGGTGCGAGGGCACCTCGACGGACTGCTGCTGGCCGTACTGGAACCGGGCCCCCTGCACGGGTACGCGATCATCGCCGCCGTGCAGCGCCGCAGCGGCGGCGCGCTGGAGCTGCGTACGGGCACGATCTACCCGGCCCTGAACCGCCTGGAGCGGCTCGGCCTGCTGAGCAGCAGCTGGCAGTCGTCCGGTGAACGGCGGCGCAGGTGCTACGAGTTGACGGACGCCGGCCGGGCGACGCTGGCCGGGGAGCGGGCGGCGTGGGCGGAATTCACCGAGGCGATCGGCTCGGTCCTGAACCCGGGCCCGACCCCTGGGCTCGCCACATGAGCCCCGCCGACCGGCTCGTACAGGAGTACGCGGCCGACCTGACCGCCGCGCTGCACGGCCCGGCCAAGGCGAAGTCCCGGCTGGTCGAGGAGGTACGGGACGGCCTCGCCGACACGGCCGCCGCGTACGCCGATGCCGGGCTGCCTGCGGAGGACGCCGCCCGCCAGGCGGTACGGGAGTTCGGCACCGTCGAGGAGCTGGCCCCCAGCTGCCAGCGCGAACTGACCGTCGCCCAGGCACGGCACACGGCACGGGCCGTCACGCTCACGGCCCCCTTCCTGCTCGCCTGCTGGTACCTGGCAAGGACCGCGGGCCACGACCCCGCCTGGCAACTGCCTGCGGCCGCCCAGCTGCTGGCCGTCCACCTGGCCTTCGTCGCAACGATCGCCGCGCTGCTCGCCGCGGCGACCCTGACCGCCACCGGCAGCCTCGCCCGCCGCCTCCCGACCCCGGAACGCCTGCCGCTGCTCGTCGCCTGGGCGGGCACCACGGCCAGCGGAGCCATGGCCGCCGCGACCCTCGCGCTCGCCACGGCGGCGACGCTGACCACGGACTGGCCCCTGCTGACCTTCGCCGGAGCCCTGTCCGCCACCGCCCACGCAACGGTCGCGACCTCGGCCCGCGCTTGCCGGCGGTGCGCGCGGCTGCCCGTCGTCGCGGTGACCGGCGTACGGAGCTAGGGTCTGTCGCGAAGGCGGCCAGTGTGGCGGGAGGTGGGGACCCGCTGTCCGCGGATGGCACGCGGCGTGCGGATCGAGGTGCGTGACGCCTTTGGCGAGTTGCCGCGACCGGTTCCGGCCGGGTCTACCCCGCGTGCAGCATCAATCCGATCCCCGCCACCATCAACCCCGCCGCCACCAGCCGCGGCGCCCCGAACCGCTCCTTGAAGAAGATCGCGCCGATCGCCGCGCCGACGATGATCGAGGACTCGCGGAGCGCGGAGACCGGGGCCAGCTCCGCCTTCGTCTGGGCCCACAGGACCAGGCCGTACGCGCCGACGGACAGGGCCGCGCCCAGCAGGCCCACCGCCACGAACGGGCGGAGTCTCGTGGGCAGTTCGCCCCGCCAGCGGTACGCCGCGTAGAGCGGGATCGCGGCGCCCTCCAGGATCATCAGCCACGCGATGTACCCCATCGAGGAGCCCGACGCCCGTACGCCGAGGCCGTCCACCACCGTGTACGCCGCGATGGAGACGCCCGTCGCCAGGGCCGCGCCGAGCGCAGGCCAGTCCGGGCGGCGCCCCGATCCCCGTATGCCCCACAGCGCCAGGCCCGTCAGGCCCGCGCACGACACCGCCACGCCCGCCGCCTGCCAGCCGTCCGGTACCTCGCCCGCGAAGACCGCCGCCAGGACGGTGACCACCAGCGGCGCCGTGCCGCGCGCGATCGGGTAGGCCTGGCCGAAGTCGCCGAGCTTGAACGACCGCATCAGCAGGGCGTAGTAGCCGACGTGGATCACCGCCGAGAGGATCAGGTACGGCCAGGCCTCCGCCGCCGGGATCGCGACGAAGGGGGCCAGGAGCAGGCCTATCAGCGCGCCGCCGCCGGAGATGAGCGTGAAGCCGACCAGCTTGTCCGTGATGTGGTGGGCTATCGCGTTCCAGCCGGCGTGCGTGACGGCGGCGAGCAGGACCGCCGCCGCGACCAGCGGCGTCACTTCGCGGTCTCGCGTACGTCCACCACGGTGCCGCCCGCGTGGGCGATCAGCGTCTTCGGGTCCATCGGGAAGACGGCGTACGGCGTGCCCGCCGCCGCCCACACCACGTCGTGCTCCAGCAGGGAGCGGTCGGCGAGCACCCGGGTCCTGGTCACGTGGCCGAAGGGCGGTACGCCGCCGATCGCGTAGCCGGTGGTCGCCCGGACCACGTCCGCCTTCGCGCGCGTGACCTTCTCCGCGCCCAACTCCCGCCGTACCAGCTCCACATCGACCCTCGACGCGCCGTCCATCAGGACCAGGACGGGAACGCCGTCCGCCGCGAAGATCAGGGACTTGCAGATCTGGCTCAGCTCGCAGCCGATCGCGGCGGCGGCCTCCTGCGCGGTGCGGGTCTGCTCCGGGAAGCGGCGGGTCCGGCCGATCACGTCGGCCAGACCCAGTTCGCGAAGGGCCTCGGCGAAACGGGGGTGGGCATCGGATGCTTCGGGTGCGGTAGCGCTCATGCCCGGCACGCTAGCGGTCCGTGTACCGGCCACGCGACCACGTATGTGCCGGAGGCGTACCGGAGATCCCGGCCGCGCGATCCCGTACGGCCGCTCTCAGCTCCCCGCCAGCAGCATCGCCCGCACCAACGGCCCAGCCGACTCCCCGCCGTGCCCGCCCTCCCGCACGACCGCCGCCGACGCCAGGTCGCCCCGGTACGCCGTGAACCAGCCGTTCGGCTTCTTCTGGTTGTCGACCTCCGCCGAGCCCGTCTTCGCGCCCGAGTCGGCGCCGAGGCCCCGCATCGGCTCCGCCGCGGTGCCGGCCACCGCCGTGTAGTGCATGAGGTCGCGCAGCGCCGCCGCCGTCGCCCCCGACATCTTGCGCGGTGCCGTCGCCAGTGCGCGGTCGTCGACGTCCGGCGAGACCAGGTACGGCTGCCTGAACGTGCCGGACTTCACCGTCGCCGCCACCGACGCCATGTTGAGCGGGTTCATCCGCACTCCGCCCTGGCCGATCAGAGACGCCGCCATCTGCGCGTCCGCCTGCACCGGGACCGCGCCGTCGAAGGTCGGCACACCGATCGACCAGTTGTTCCGGCCGAGGCCGAAGACCTCCTGTGCCTGCCGGGTCAGGGAGTCGTTCTCCAGCTTCTTGGCCTGGCTGATGAAGGCCGTGTTGCAGGAGCGCGCGAAGCTCGCCCGGAACGTGCCGTTCTTGATCTGGAACTTGTCGTCGTTCTGGAACTTCCAGCCGCCGTACGTGGAGTACTTGGGGCACGGGTGCTTCTTGTCCACCCCCGCCAGCTTCTTCTCCAGCAGCATCGACGCGCTGACGACCTTCATCGTCGAGCCCGGCGCGAGGGAGCCCTGGAAGGCCGTGTTGAAACCGGTCGGGTTGGAGTTGGCGGCGGCCAGGATCTCCCCGGTGCTCGGCTTCACGACGACCACGGACGCCTGCTTCCGCTTGGCCGTCTCCCGCTCCGCCGCGGCCTGGAGCGAGCCGCTGAACGTGGTCTTCAGCGTCCCCGGGGTGCCGGGCGCGATCGTCAGAAGCGTCTTGTCCGGCACCGGCTTGGCGCCGTCATCGGCCTTGGCGTCGTTCTCCGCCCTCCCGGACTTCCCGGTCGCCTTGCCGTCCTCCGCCCGCACCACCCGCAGCTCGACGCCCGCCGTGCCACCGGCCTTCTTGCCGTACTTCTCGCGCAGGCTGTCGAGGACCGCGCCGAGCGAGGGGTACTTCGCCGCCGTCAGCTCGGCGCCCTTGCGGTCCACCGCCTTGATCGGCGGGTCGCCCGCCTCACCGGTGACCAGGCGGTCCCCCGGCCGCAGCTCGGGATGGAGCACCGAGGGGCGCCAGTCGACCAGCGTTTCGCCGTCGCTCTTCCTGCGCACCACGGTGAGTTCGGACGCGTACGAGTAGGGCTTGCTCACTCCCTCGTACGACACCATGGCGGCCGCCTTGAACGGCACCTCGGCGCCCGAGCGCTTGCCCGGCTTCAGCCGCACCTTCGTGAGCCGGCCGTCCTTGCGGTAGGACGTCAGGGCCTTCCTCGCCGCCGTGCGGTCGTCCGTCAGCGCGGCGGCCCGCGCCACGTCACCCTCCGCCCAGGCGGTCAGGAACTCCCGCGAGGTCGCGCGGATCTCGGCGGACGTGGGCGGACCCGTCGGCACCGACTTCTCCTCGCCGGTCGCCTCGCCGGACGCCGAGCCACCGGAGAGCGCGAACGCGGCGGCCCCCATGCCGCACACGACGACGGCCGCCGCCCCGGCGAGCACGCCCCTGCGCACCCGCACGTTCCGCACTCCGACGCTCTTGCGCTCAGTGGCGCGCCTTCGCTTGCCCACAAACCCTCCGCAGTTCCCCAGAGCTGCCCATGCTCCTCACCGAAAGGCCACCTTAGAGGCGTACGGAGAAGCCCTCGACCACTTTGCCGCCCGGCGAAGCCCTACCCCGCGCGCAGGACGTCCGCGACGATCGGCCCCGCCGCGTCACCGCCGTGCCCGCCCCGCTGTGCCATCGCGGCGGCCGCCACATCGCCGCGGTAGCCCGTGAACCAGCTGTCGGACTCCGCCCGGCCGTCCACCTCCGCCGAGCCCGTCTTCGCCCCGACGTCCCCGGTCAGGCCGGCCATGGCACGCGCCCCGGTGCCGCTGACCGCCGTGCGGTGCATCATCTGGCGCAGCTGCGCGACGGTGGGGGCGGGCAGGCCCCGGGCGGTGGCCAGTTCGCGGCCGTCCAAGGAGCGCGGCACGATGACCGGCTGCCGGAAGGTGCCCGTCATCGCGGTCGCCGTGACCGAGGCCATGTCCAGCGGGCTCATCTGGACCTTGCCCTGACCGAGGGCGTTGGCGGCGCGGTCCGGGCCCGGGGCGGGCGGGACGGCTCCGTCGAAGGAGGAGACGCCGACCTTCCAGTCGCCCCTGCCGAGGCCGAAGTTGTTCTGTGCCACCTCGGTGAGGGAGGCGTCGGTCAGCCCCTCCTCGTCGATGAGCTTCACGAACGCGGTGTTGCAGGAGCGCGCGAAGCTGTCCGAGAACGTCGCGGACTCGTCCGGGGCCATGCCCTTGAGGTTGGGGAAGGTCTGGCTCTGCCAGACCGCCGTGGCCGGGCAGGGCGCCGGGCCGCTCGCCTTGGTGACGCCCTTGTCGATGAGCATCGCCGCCGTGACGATCTTCATGGTCGAGCCGGGGGCCACCTTGCCGAGGAACGCCGCGTTGAAGGCGTCCTTGCGGTTGTTGGCGACCGCGAGGACCTCACCGGTGCTCGGCTTCAGCGCCACCACCGACGACTCGTCGTAGCGCAGCACCGCCCGCTCCGCCGCCTTCTGCAGGCCCGCGCTGAGCGTCGTACGGAGCTTGCCCGCCTTGCCCTTCTGGAGGGTGAGCAGCGTGCGCGTCACCGCCTCGGAGCCCCCGTCCGCCGGCTGCACGTACAGCTCCACGCCCGGTGTGCCGCCCGCCTTCTCGCCGTACTTGGTTCGCAGCGCGTCCAGCATCGGTCCGAGCGAGGGGTAGTCCTTCTTGCGCAGGGCGACGCCCGCGCGGTCCACCGTCTTCAGGGGCGGCGCCGCGGCCTCACCCGTCACGAGCGTGTCGCCCTTCTCCAGGGAGGGGTGCAGGACGCTCTCCGACCAGTCGACGAGCGCGCGTCCCGTGGTCTCACCCCGCACGACGGTGAGCTTGGAGTCGTAGGCGAGCCGCTTGCTCTTCCCCTTGTACGAGACGGTGGCCGACACGGAGAACGGCACGTGCGCGCCGGACGCCCGCTTCGGCGTCAGCTTCACCTTGGAGACGTGCGCGTCCTCGCGGTAGCCGGCCAGGGCGTCCGATGCCGCCGCGTCGTCGTTCGTGTACCCCGCCGCCTGCCGGGCGTCGCCCGCCGCCCACGCGTCGAGGAACTTCCGCGCGGTCTCCCGGACCTCACCGCTGGTCGGCGGCCCGGTCCGCAAGGGGGCCGGTCCGGCTCCGGTGGACCCACCGCCCCCGGTCACCCCGTTCACCAGGTTGTACGTGCCATAACCGGCGCCCCCCACCATGACGGCGAAGATCCCGCCGACCAGAGCGGCCTTTGCTCCCTTGCGCACGATGCGCTCCCCTCCCCAGGAGCCTTCCCGAAGGCATACGGGAAGGTCGTTCCTTCGGCACCTTATGGGGAAGGGGAGAAACCTGGGACGTCCGTTATCCGAAGGTGTCTGTTCACACCCATGTATCCAGCCACATTCGCGAACGCCATGAATCGACGGGAATCGCGGTGCCGGTATAGATGGGCCAGAAGTAGATGAAATTCCACAGGACGAGCAGGATCAGCACGCCCGAACCCGCGGCCCCCGCCACCCGGCGCCGCTCACTGGAGCCCGGCGGCCCCAGAATCGCGCCGATCAGCATCGCCACCGCCAGACACAGGAACGGCACGAACACGACCGCGTAGAAATAGAAGATCGTCCGCTCCTGGTAGAAGAACCAGGGCAGATAACCCGCGAACACCCCGCAGAGAATCGCGCCCGCCCGCCAGTCGCGCCGGAAGAACCAGCGCCACAGGACGTAGAGCAGCGCGAGGGCGGCGAGCCACCACAGCAGCGGCGTGCCGAGCGCGAGGACCTCGCGGGCGCACTTCTCCGTGGTGCCGGCGGGGCAGCCGTCCTTGCCGGGCAGCGGCGACTCGTAGAAGTACGAGACGGGGCGGCCGTCGACGATCCAGCTCCACGGGTTGGACTGGTAGGTGTGCGGCGAGGAGAGCCCCACGTGGAACTCGTACACCGCGTGTTCGTAGTGCCACAGGCTGCGCAGCCAGTCCGGCAGCCACGTCCAGCTGCCGCCCCGCCCCGACGTCGCCGCCCAGTCGCGGTAGTAGCCGCCGGTGCCGTCCGTCGGGGAGAGGATCCAGCCGAGCCAGGACACGACGTACGTCATGAGCGCCACCGGCACCGTCGACACGAACGCCGGGAGCACGTCGCGCCGCAGCACCGCGCGGTAGGGCCGGTCCGCCCCGGCGACGCGGCGCGCCCCGACGTCCCAGAGCACCGTCATCAGGCAGAGGAAGACCATGACGTACAGGCCGTTCCACTTGGTGCCGAAGGCAAGGCCAAGGCAGAGCCCGGCCGCCCACCGCCAGGGCCGCCACCCGAGGCGCAGCGTCTCGGCGACGTGCGCGTCGGCGCGGATGATGCCGTCCTCGTCGACCGGCAGCGCCGCCGCCAGCCTGGCCCGCGCGTGGTCCCGGTCGATCAGGAAGCACCCGAAGGCGGCGAGGACGAAGAACATCAGGACCTGGTCGAGCAGCGCGGTGCGGCTCATCACGAAGTGCAGGCCGTCCACCGCGAGCAGCGCGCCCGCCAGGCAGCCGAGGAACGTGGAGCGGAAGAGGCGCCGCCCGATCCGGCACAGCATCAGGACGGAGAGGGTGCCGAGCACCGCCGTCATGAACCGCCAGCCGAACGGGTCGAAGCCGAACAGCCACTCACCGGCGCCGATCACGTACTTGCCGACCGGCGGATGCACCACGTACGCCGCGTCGTGCGGGATCGCGATGTCGCTGCCCTGCCGCAGCACGTCGTCGTTGATCTTCTCCGGCCAGTTGACCTCGAAGCCGCGGTGGATGAGCGCCCAGGCGTCCTTCGCGTAGTACGTCTCGTCGAATATCACGGCCTTCGGATTGCCGAGGTTCCAGAAGCGCATCACCCCGGCGACGAGCGTGACCAGCAGCGGGCCCGCCCACGCCGACCAGCGCACCAGCTGGTCGGCGGCCGGCTTCGCCACGCCGAGCGTCATCCACAGGCGGGGTCCCGGCTCGGTGTACGGGGGCACCAGCCGCGCCGTGATGTCCGCCGGGGGGCGCGCCGCGTAGCCGAATCGGCGCAGCCGCCGAGGCCACGAGGGCTGCTGCTCCTCGGCTGCCTGGCCCTCGCGGGTGTCCGGGGAAGACGCGGTACTGGTCACCGCGCCATCGTAGGGAACCGAGGTGTGCGAGTCCCGCTGGTGGGCCCTGCGAGGATGGATCCGTGACAGGAAGCGCAGATTCCCCCGGAACCCTCGTGTTGGCAGGCACTCCCATCGGCGATGTCGCCGACGCGCCGCCACGGCTCGCCGCCGAGCTGGCGTCCGCCGACGTCGTCGCCGCCGAGGACACCCGGCGCCTGCGCCGGCTCACCCAGGCGCTCGGCGTGCAGGTCGGCGGCCGTGTCGTCTCCTACTTCGAGGGCAACGAATCCGCGCGCACCCCCGAGCTGGTCGAGGCCCTCGCGGACGGCGCGCGCGTGCTCCTCGTGACGGATGCCGGGATGCCGTCGGTGTCCGACCCCGGTTACCGCCTCGTCGCCGCCGCAGTGGAGCGGGACATCAAGGTGACCGCCGTGCCGGGCCCCTCGGCCGTGCTCACCGCGCTCGCCCTGTCCGGTCTGCCGGTCGACCGCTTCTGCTTCGAGGGCTTCCTGCCGCGCAAGGCGGGCGAGCGGCTCTCCCGCCTGAAGGAGGTCGCCGAGGACCGCAGGACGCTCGTCTACTTCGAGGCCCCGCACCGCATCGACGACACGCTCACCGCGATGGCCGAGGCGTTCGGCGCGGACCGCAGGGCGGCGGTCTGCCGCGAGCTGACCAAGACGTACGAAGAGGTCAGGCGCGGCTCCCTCGCGGAGCTTGCCGCCTGGGCCGCCGACGGGGTGCGCGGTGAGATCACCGTCGTCGTCGAGGGCGCCCCGGAGAAGAGCGCGGCCGATCTCGGCCCCGGCGAGCTGGTGCGCAGGGTGCTGGTGCGCGAGGAGGCGGGGGAGCGGCGCAAGGAGGCGATCGCCGCGGTCGCCGCCGAAGCGGGCGTTCCCAAGCGCGAGGTCTTCGATGCCGTCGTCGCGGCAAAGAACGCGGCTCGAAGCGGCCCATCGGAGGGCAAAGGACTATCGTGAAAGGCAAAGCGCGGGCCGCGCACGGGGCTTGTTTCCCACGGAATCGCCAAATCGGCCTCAACGCTCGACAGATCTGATGCGCTCGCTCCGGGAAAGGCGTCCACTGGTCGTGGGGACGCGTGGCGCTTGTCCCCCGGACAACGCTTGTCCCCCGGACAAGAGGAGCAGCTGGCATGAGTGAGATCGCAGGCACCGGCCACCCCCGGACGGCGCTCGACGTCGTCCATGAGTCATACGCGTTCGCCTGCATGCGTTGCGGGCATGGCTGGGAACAGTCGTACGAGATCGAGCATCACGTGGACGCCAGGGGCCAGGAATTCGTGATGTACCTGGCCGACGGTCAGCATGTGCCGTCGCCGCTGTCCCGCCCCACCTGCCTGAACTGCGGCGGCCACGTCGTACGGATCATGCGCGCGGGCCAGGTGTCGTCGGTCCTGGACATGATGCGGCGCCAGCGCGAGGGCGGCCCCGGGCGCGGGGCCGGTCAGGTGAGCGGGCAGGCGGGCGAGCCCGCGGGCGCGACGGATTCCGACGTGCGGGCCGCGGGGCCGGGGCCCGTGCCGGTGCCGGCCGCGCGCGGACACGAGCACCACTGGCATCTGTCCGACCTGCTGCACCCCTTCCAGCACCGCAGGGCGCGCTGAGACGCACCCGTCCGGCGCGAGAGACCGCACCCGCCAGGCGGGGCAGACGCCCCCGCCCGGCGAGGCCCGCCGCTTCGTAGGATCGGGGGCATGCCTTCGAAGAACGCCGACGTCCCGCCGCCCCTGCCCGCACCGCTCGGGGTGGCGGTCGCCGACTCCCACACCCATCTCGACATGCAGTCCGGCACGGTGGCGGAAGCGCTCGCCAAGGCCGCATCGGTGGGCGTCACGACGGTCGTCCAGGTCGGCTGCGACGTGCGCGGCTCCCAGTGGGCGGCGGCCACCGCCGCCGAGTACGACGCCGTGCACGCCGCCGTCGCCCTGCACCCCAACGAGGCGCCCCGCGTCGTGCTCGGCGACCCAGACGGCTGGTCCCGGCAGGGCGCGCGCGAGGCGGGCGGCGAGGCCGCGCTCGACGAGGCGCTCGCCGAGATCGACCGGCTCGCGGCGCAGCCCCAGGTGAGGGGCGTCGGCGAGACCGGCCTCGACCACTTCCGCACCGGCCCGGAGGGCATGGCCGCCCAGGAGCGGTCCTTCCGCGCCCACATCGAGATCGCCAAGCGGCACGGCAAGGCCCTCGTCATCCACGACCGCGAGGCGCACGCGGACGTGCTGCGGGTCCTGAAGGAGGAGGGCGCCCCCGAGCGCACCGTCTTCCACTGCTACTCCGGGGACGCCGAGATGGCCCGGATCTGTGCGGAGCACGGCTACTTCATGTCCTTCGCGGGCAACGTCACGTTCAAGAACGCGCAGGGGCTGCGGGACGCGCTGGCCGTCGCGCCGCTGGAGCTGGTGCTCGTCGAGACCGACGCGCCCTTCCTCACGCCCGCCCCCTACCGCGGCCGGCCCAACGCCCCGTATCTCATCCCGGTCACCGTGCGCGCCATGGCGGAGGTCCGCGGCATCGACGAGGACGCCATGGCCACGGCCCTCTCCGCGAATACCGCACGCGCCTTCGATTACTGAGTGATCACCGGCCGATAACGTAACGACGCTCCGTAGCCGGTCGACTTTGGAGAGTGACGACGGCTCCGCTAGGTTCTGTCCGCCCGGTCCGGACCCCTGGAGCGTCATCGTGAGCAAGTCGCAGTACGAGACGTACGAAGCGCCGTATGGCCTCGCGGAAGCGCCGTATGACCTTCCGCGTGACTTTTCGTGCGAGCCGACCGAGCCGTACGGCCAGGTGACCGAGCCGTACGGCCAGGCATACGTGCCGGGCCAGGCGTCCGGCCCGCCTTCCGCCCCCGGCGGTGGCAGCGGCGGCAGCGGTGGGCGGGCCGAGGCGCGGCGGGCCGCGCGCCGCCGGAGGACCACGCGGGGCACCACCGGCGGCCCCGGCACCTCCGAGCGGGCCGTGGCGCTGCGGCGGCTGGTGCCGCAGGCCCTCGTCGTCGCCTTCCTCGCGGGCGGCACGTCCGCGTTCGTCGCCAACGACAAGGCCGTGCGGCTGAGCGTCGACGGCGAGCCGCGCACCCTGCACACCTTCGCCGACGACGTCAGCGAACTCCTCGCCGACGAAGGCCTCGCCGTCGGCGCCCACGACATCGTCGCGCCCGCCACGGGCACCGCCCTGGCCAGCGGCGACGAGATCGCCGTGCGCTACGGCCGGCCCGTCCACCTCACCCTCGACGGCGAGCGGCGCGAGGTGTGGACCACGGCCCACACCGTCGACGGCGCCCTGCGCCAGCTCGGGGTGCGCGCGGAAGGCGCGCACCTGTCGGCCTCCCGCGGCCGCCGGATCGGCCGCGCCGGGCTCGATCTCGCCGTCCGCACGGAACGCACCGTCACGATCATGGCGGACGGCCGGGAGCGGACCATCCGCACGAACGCGGCGACCGTGCGGGAGGCCGTCGAGGAGGCCGGGGTCACCCTCCGCGGCCAGGACACCACGTCGGTGGCGCCCGACAGCTTCCCGCGCGACGGCCAGACCGTCACGGTCATGCGGATCACCGGGGCGAGGGAGGTACGGGAGGAGGCCATCCCCTTCGACGTGCACAGGATCGAGGACCCGGCGCTGTTCCGCGGCACGGAGGCCGTGGCGCAGGCGGGGCGGCCGGGCGCCCGGCGCGTCACGTACGCGCTGCGCAGCGTCAATGGCGTCAAGCAGCGGCCGCGGCGCGTGAGCTCCGAGGTGGTGCGCGCGCCGCAGGACCAGATCGTGAAGGTCGGCACCCGGCAGAAGCCGCAGACGGTGGCCGGTGCGGAGGGGCTGGACTGGGGTGCGCTCGCGCGCTGCGAGTCGGGCGGCCGACCGGACGCGGTCGATCCATCGGGCACGTACGGCGGGCTCTACCAGTTCGACACACGGACCTGGCAGGCCCTCGGCGGCACGGGCCGCCCCCAGGACGCCTCCGCGTCGGAACAGACGTACCGTGCGAAGAAGCTGTACGTGCAGCGGGGGGCGAGTCCGTGGCCGCACTGCGGGGGACGGTTGCGGGGATGAGGTGCCGCGGGGCTCTGCCGTCTGTCGGCCGCGGGTGTGTTGTGGTCGCTCGCGCAGTTCCCCGCGCGCCTGAAGGGCGCGCGGCGAAGCCGCGGCTTCGAGGGACCCCGGCGGCTTCCGCGGCCCGGAGGCCGGGCCAGGCACCGTAACCTTGAGCCGTGAGCACTGAGCACGGCGCCCTCCTCGGCCCCGCCGACATCCGCGAACTGGCCGCTGCCCTGGGCGTACGCCCCACCAAGCAGCGCGGCCAGAACTTCGTCATCGACGCCAACACCGTGCGGCGCATCGTCCGCACCGCGGAAGTCCGCCCGGACGACGTCGTCGTCGAGGTCGGCCCGGGCCTCGGGTCCCTGACCCTGGCCCTGCTGGAGACCGCCGCCCACGTCACCGCCGTCGAGATCGACGACGTACTCGCCGCCGCCCTGCCCGCGACCATCGTGGCCCGCCTCCCCCAGAAGGCCGCCCACTTCGCGCTGGTGCACAGCGACGCCATGCTCGTGCGCGAACTGCCGGGCCCGGCGCCCACCGCGCTCGTCGCGAACCTCCCGTACAACGTCGCCGTTCCCGTGCTCCTCCACATGCTCGACACCTTCCCGACCATCGAGCGCACGCTCGTGATGGTGCAGGCCGAGGTCGCCGACCGGCTCGCCGCGGCCCCCGGCTCGAAGGTGTACGGAGTGCCGTCCGTGAAGGCCAACTGGTACGCCGACGTGAAGCGCGCCGGATCCATCGGACGCAACGTCTTCTGGCCCGCGCCGAACGTCGACTCCGGGCTCGTCTCCCTGGTGCGCCGCGCCGAGCCGGTGAAGACCACCGCGTCCAAGCGTGAGGTCTTCGCCGTCGTCGACGCCGCCTTCGCGCAGCGCAGGAAGACGCTGCGGGCCGCCCTGTCCGGCTGGGCCGGGTCGGCCGCCGCCGCGGAGGCCGCCCTGGTCGCCGCCGGAGTCTCCCCGCAGGCGCGCGGCGAGGCCCTGACCGTGGAGGAGTTCGCGCGCATCGCAGAGCACAAGGAGGCCGCCGCGTGAGCGTGACGGTACGGGTCCCCGCGAAGGTCAACGTCCAGCTCGCCGTGGGCGCCGCCCGCCCCGACGGCTTCCACGACCTTGCCAACGTCTTCCTCGCCGTCGGCCTCTACGACGAGGTCACGGTCACGCCCGCCGACGAACTGCGGGTGACCTGCGAGGGCCCCGGCTTTGACCAGGTGCCCCTGGACCGTACGAACCTCGCCGCCCGTGCCGCCGAACTGCTGGCCGCGCGCCACGGCATCGCGCCCGACGTCCACCTCCACATCGCCAAGGACATCCCCGTCGCCGGCGGCATGGCGGGCGGCAGTGCGGACGGCGCCGCCGCGCTCGTGGCGTGCGACGCGCTGTGGGGGACGGACGCGACCCGCGACGAGCTGCTCGACGTCTGCGCCGAGCTCGGCAGCGACGTGCCGTTCAGCCTGGTCGGCGGGGCCGCGCTCGGCACCGGGCGCGGCGAGAAGCTTCAGCCGCTGGAGGTCGGCGGCACCTTCCACTGGGTGTTCGCCGTCGCCGACGGAGGGCTCTCCACGCCCGCCGTGTACCGCGAGTTCGACCGGCTCACCCCTGACGCACCCGCCCCCGAGGCGTCCCCGGCGCTGCTCGAAGCGCTGCGCACGGGCGACGCCGAAGCCCTCGCCGCCACCGTCGCCAACGACCTCCAGCCCGCCGCGCTCTCCCTCTTCCCCGCGCTCCACGACACCCTCGCGGCGGGCACGGCGGCGGGCGCCCTGGCCGCGCTGGTCTCCGGCTCGGGCCCGACGACGGCGTTCCTCACGGCCGACGCCACGTCCGCCCGCAAGGTCGCCGACGCGCTGACGGCCTCCGGCACGTGCCGCACGGCGCGTGCGGCGATGTCCCCGGCCCTGGGGGCCCGGATCGTCTAGTCGGCGCCGGTGGGCGCCCCGAAGGGGGCGCGGGGAACTGCGCGACCAGCCACGACGTACCCGCGGCGGACCCCGGACGCGGCGGAGCGCTCACATACTCACTCCCGGATCTGAGTACGCGCACGCTGACGCGCGGACGGCACGACAGGCGACCGTACGTCCATGGGATCAAGCGTTCGCGAACTGGCCGAGAAGACGCCCGCCGGGCGTGACCGGTACATCGACCTGCTGCGGGTCGCCTCGCTCGGCACGGTCGTCGCCGGGCACTGGCTGATGGCCGCCGTCACCATCGGCGACGACGGCCGCGCCGAGATCGGCAACCTCCTCGCCGTCGTACCGCAACTCCAGCTCCTCACCTGGGCGTTGCAGATCATGCCGGTGTTCTTCTTCGTCGGCGGCTTCTCGCACGCTCTGTCGTACCGCTCGCTGAGCCGCGCCTCGAACGGCGGCTCGGTCTACTCGGCTTTCCTGCGCGCCCGCCTCCAGCGGCTGCTGCGCCCCACCATGGTCTTCATAGGCGTGTGGGGCGCGGGCGCGCTGATCCTGCAACTGGGCGGCCAGGGCGGCGGACTGCTCGACGTCGCACTCCGCCTCGTCGCCCAGCCGCTGTGGTTCATCGGCATCTACCTGGCGATGGTCGCCTTCACACCGCCGCTGCTGCGGCTGCACGAGCGGTGGGGCTGGGGCGCGTTCGGCGCGCTCGTGGCCGCCGCGGGCGCCGTCGACGTGGCCCGCTTCGCGTTCGGCGTGCCGTACCTGGAGTTCCTGAACTTCGCCTTCGTGTGGCTCGCGGTGCACCAGCTCGGATTCCTGCGCGTGGACGGGAAGCTGCGGCTGCCGTACGCCCTCGCGGGCACCGGCCTGACCGGCGCCGCGCTCCTGGTCGCCGTCGGCCCCTATCCGCTCTCCATGGTCGGCATGCCCGGCGAGCGCGTCTCCAACATGGCCCCGCCCACCTTCGCCCTCCTCTGCCACGGCCTGTGGCTGGTCGGCGCGGTGGAGGCGCTGCGCGGCCCGGCGACGCGGTGGCTGGCGCGGCCCCGGGTCTGGCGGGGCGTGGTGGCGGCCAACGGCATCTCCATGACGGCGTTCCTCTGGCACCTGACGGCGATGCTCGGGGTGTACGGGATGCTGCTCGCCCTCCGTGTTCCGCTCCCGGAGCCCGCGAGCGCCGCGTGGTGGGCGCAGGTCCCGCTGCGGATGGCGGTGGCCGCGGCCCTGACGGCGGCACTGGTGGCGGCCTTCCGCCGCTTCGAACGCCCGGCGGCGGCGGAGCCGATCGCTCCCGGAACGGCCTCGGGCCCGGCGGCGGCACTCGGCGTCACGCTCTGCCTCTTCGGGGTGCTCGGCCTGTCGATGGTCGGCTTCGGGGGCCTGCTGGAGGGGCGTGCGGCGATGCTGGTGGCCGTCCACGTGACGGCTCCGGCGGCGGTGGCGATGGCGCTGGTGGGGTGGCTGCTGGTGGAGCGGGCGGGGCGGGGCTCCGCCGTCTCTACAGCTCGTCGATGGCGTTGAGGTCGATGTCGATGCCGAAGGGCACGGTGATCTTGAGGCGGTCGTGGTAAATGCCGGTCAGGGCGTACGTACCGGACACCGTGCCGAGTTCGTATACCTGGACGACAGGGTGATCGTCCTGGCCCGCCATCTCCACCAGCCAGAAGTGGCGGATTCCGGCGGCGGCGTACTTGCGCGGCTTGGTGTCCCGATCGCGCGCCTCCGAGTCGGGGGAGACGACTTCCACGGCGAGAAGGACGTCGGCGGCGGCGAAGGAGGTCTGGTCGCGGCTCTTGACGGCTTCCTTGCGGACGACGGAGATGTCCGGTTCGGGGCCGTTGCGGCGGTCGAGGACGACGGTCATCTCCCGACTCACCCGCATCTCCGCCGGCACGCTGCTGCGGAGCCCGTTCACCAGCAGATCGATGGCGAGGCTGTGGAACAGGCGTTGCGGACTCACGAAGATCAAGCTCCCGTCGATCAGCTCGGTGTGCGGCGGGAGGTCGGGCAGCGTGTGCAGGTCGTCCACGGTCCAGCCCTCCGGCGGCGGCACCGGCCAGCGGGTCCCGGACACCGGCTCGGAGATCGGCTCGGAAATCGGCTCGGCGGTCATGGTTCCTCCCATGGGCGGGATTCTTCGGCCTGCATCCCCACCGTAGCCGCCACGTTCCGGATCCGTCATCACAAAGAGTGAGCGCCCCGGTACCCACAAGCACCCGACGGCCCGCCCCCCGGAGGCGACTACGCTGGAGAGTCGATCGATCCCCCCTGTCAGGAGAGAAATGGCCGTCAATCTGGTCAATGTCGAGGCAGTCAGCAAGGTGTACGGCACCCGTGCCCTGCTCGACGGCGTCTCACTCGGCGTGTCCGAGGGGGACCGGATCGGCGTCGTCGGGCGCAACGGCGACGGGAAGACCACGCTGATCCGGATGCTCGCCAAGCTGGAGGAGGCCGACACCGGCCGCGTCACGCACAACGGCGGACTCCGCCTCGGTGTGCTGACCCAGCACGACTCCCTCGACCCCGCGGCCACCGTCCGGCACGAGGTCATCGGCGATCTCGCCGACCACGAGTGGGCGGGCAGCGCCAAGATCAGGGACGTGCTGACGGGGCTGTTCGGCGGGCTCGACATGGCCGGGTTCCCGCAGGGCCTGGACACCGTCATCGGCCCGCTCTCCGGCGGTGAGCGCCGCCGCATCGCGCTCGCCAAGCTGCTCATCGCCGAGCAGGACCTCATCGTCCTCGACGAGCCGACCAACCACCTCGACGTCGAAGGCATCTCGTGGCTGGCCGAGCACCTGCGCACGCGCCGCTCGGCGCTCGTCTGCGTCACCCACGACCGGTGGTTCCTGGACCAGGTGTGCACCCGCATGTGGGACGTGCAGCGCGGCTCCGTCTTCGAGTACGAGGGCGGCTACTCCGACTACGTCTTCGCCCGCGCCGAGCGTGAGCGCATCGCCGCCACCGAGGAGACCAAGCGGCAGAACCTCATGCGCAAGGAGCTGGCCTGGCTGCGCCGCGGCGCCCCGGCCCGCACCAGCAAGCCGAAGTTCCGCATCGAGGCCGCCAACGAACTGATCGCGGACGTGCCGCCGCCGCGCGACACCAGCGAGCTGATGAAGTTCGCGACGACGCGGCTCGGCAAGACCGTCTTCGACCTGGAGGACGTCTCCGTCCAGGCCGGACCGAAGCTGCTGCTCAACCATCTGACCTGGCAGCTCGGCCCCGGCGACCGCATCGGCCTGGTCGGGGTGAACGGCGCGGGCAAGACCTCGCTGCTGCGCGCCATGGCCGACGCCGCCCGCAGCGAGGGCGAGGTGCAGCCCGCGGCCGGGAAGATCGTCGTGGGCAGGACGGTGAAGCTGGCCTACCTCTCGCAGGAGGTCGCCGAACTGAAGCCGACGCTGCGGGTGTTGGAGGCCGTGCAGCAGGTGCGCGAGCGCGTCGACCTCGGCAAGGGCCGGGAGATGACCGCGGGGCAGCTGTGCGAGACGTTCGGCTTCAGCAAGGAGAAGCAGTGGACGCCGGTCGGTGATCTCTCCGGTGGTGAGCGGCGCAGGCTCCAGCTGCTGCGGCTGCTGATGGACGAGCCGAACGTCCTCTTCCTCGACGAGCCGACCAACGACCTCGACATCGAGACGCTGACGCAGCTGGAAGACGTACTCGACGGATGGCCGGGCTCCATGGTCGTGATCTCCCACGACCGGTTCTTCGTCGAGCGCACCACGGACAAGGTGTTCGCGCTCCTCGGTGACGCCACGATGCGGATGCTGCCGCGCGGCATCGACGAGTACCTGGAGCGGCGCCGCCGGATGGCCGACACCGCCGCCGCCTCCACGCCCACGCCCGCCCCCGCGCAGAGCGCCACGAAGACGGTCTCCGCCGCCGACGCCCGCGCGGCGAAGAAGGAACTCCAGAAGATCGAGCGGCAACTGGACAAGGTCTCCGAGAAGGAGACCAAGCTGCACGCTCAAATCGCCGACAACGCCACGGACTTTGAAAAGGTGGCCAAACTGGACGCCGAGCTGCGCGAACTGATCGGTGAGCGCGAGGCGTTGGAGATGCGCTGGATGGAGCTCGCGGAAGACGCGTAAAGCTCCCGTGCAGCTCGCGTAACGGACGCATCACGGGCCGGTCCTCCCTTGGGAACAGGGGCAGGACCGGCCCCGTCTGGTAGGGGCTCCGGGTGATAGAAAGGCTGACCTGAGCACCATTTGGCGTGCCGAAAATCAGTGAAGGGGGAAGCGCTGATGACTCAGCCGCCCAACCAGCCGCCGCCCGGCGGCTTCGGAGTTCCGCAGGATCCGCCACCCGGCGGCGCCTCGCAGCCCGGCTACGGCTACCCGCAGACTCCGCAAGCTCCGCAGACCCCGCCGCCCGCGGCGGACAACCCGTACGCACAGCCGACGCAGCCCGGACCGTACGCGAACCAGCCGCAGCAGCCGGGTCCGTACGGCCAGCCGGCGCAGCCCGGTCCGTACGCGGGCCAGCCGCAGCAGCCGGGCCCTTACGGCCAGCCGACGCAGCCGGGCCCCTACGGCCAGCCGACGCAGCCGGGCCCCTACGCGAGTCAGCCGCAGTACGGCTACCCGCAGCAGCAGCCGCCCACCCAGCCGCAGTTCCCGGCGGGCCCCGGCGCCCCCGGCGGCGGCAACGGCAAGCGCAACAAGCTCCTCGTGATAGCCGCCGCGGCCGTGGCCGCACTCCTCGTCGCGGGCGGCGTCACCTGGGCCGTCGTCGGCGGTGACGACGACGGCGGGAAGAAGCCCGAGGCGAAGAAGAAGGACCCGAAGCCCTCCGCCACCGCGCCCGCCAACCCGGGCACCGGCGACGGCGACGGCAACGAAGGCAAGGAAGACCTCAACGAAGGCCGCCAGCCGGGCGAGGCGAAGGTCCTCTGGTACAAGGAGGCGCCCAAGGTGCCCGGTGCCGGTGGCGACGCCCCGGGCATGTGGGTCGAGGGCGACACCGTGGTCAAGGCCGCGTACAAGGAACTCTTCGCCTACAACGTGCGGACCGGCAAAACCGCGTGGGACCCGATCAAGTTCCCGCAGAAGATCTGCGCGGCGACCCAGACGGCCACCGACGACGGCAAGATCGTCGTCGCCTTCAAGGACGGCACCAAGAGCAACGCCAAGTGCAACCAGCTCCAGGTCATCGACCTGAAGACCGGCGGCAAGGGCTGGGGCAAGCCGGTCAAGGAGGAGGGCATGTTCGACTTCTCCATGCAGAGCCACCTCGTCCTCGTCGGCGACACGCTGATGGTGGGCCGCGACCAGTCCGGCACGGCGCTGCGCATGAGCGACGGCAAGAAGCTCTTCGTCGCGGACAAGAAGGAAGAGGGCACCTGCTTCCCCCGCGGCTTCGCCGGCGGCGAGAAGCTGCTGATGGCGCTCTCCTGCGGCGCGGCAGGTCCCAAGGAGCACGACGAGCTCCAGCAGCTCGACCCGAAGACCGGCCGGGCCCTGTGGACCAAGAAGTTCCCCAAGGGCTGGACCATCGGCAACGTCTACTCGGTGAGCCCCACGGTCGTCTACCTCAAGAACCCCGACAAGGAGCAGTGGAACATCACCGTCCTGAAGGAGGACAGCGACGCGACCCGCTCCGAGGTCGACAGCGACGAGAGCTTCGCACCGGACTGCGGCAGTTCGATCCTCGACCGCGAGCTGGGCGGCTGCCTGGGCGCGACCGCCGACGACAAGTACCTCTACCTGCCGACCCTGGAGAAGGGCGGCGCCAACTCGATCGTCGCCATCAGCCTGGCCACCGGCAAGGAGGCCTGGCGCACCAAGTCGCCGCTGGACGAAACGATGCTGCCGATGAAGGCCGAGAGCGGCTCGCTCATCGCGTACGTCGAACCGTCGTACGACTCCGGCGGCCGCGTGGTCTCCATCGCGACGTCCGGTTCGCACAAGCCCAGGACCCTTCTCCAGCACCCGAAGGGCACCTCGCAGATCGAGAGCGGCTTCTACTCGAAGGACATCGACTACGTGGACGGGCGCTTCTACATCTCCACCACCAGCATCACGGGCAGCACCTCCGGCCAGGCGAAGCTGATGCTCGCCTACGGCAAGTGACCCCGCCCGCAGCCCCGTTCACCCTCTCGTCCCTCAGCGTCCCCAAGGAATCGACGACCCCATGAGCCAGCCGCCCCAGCCGCCCCAGCAGCCGCCGAACGAACCCCCGCAGGGCGGCTTCGGCGCGCCCCAGGACCCCCCGCCCGGCGGTTTCGGCGCCCCGCAGGACCCTCCGCCCGGAGGCTTCGGCAAGGCCCCGGACCCGTCCTACGGCTACCCGCAGACCCCGCCGCCCGCCACGCCCCCGGCCCCCGCGGGACCGCCGCCGCAGGCCCCGCCGACGCCCCCGGCAGGCCAGCCGAACTACGGCTACCCGCAGGCACCGCAGGCACCGCAGGCCCCGCAGGGCTACGGCTACCCGACGCAGCCCGCCCAGCCGCAGTACCAGCAGCCGCCGCAGTACCAGCAGCCCTCGTACCAGCAGGGCTACCAGCAGCCGCCCACCATGCCGATGCAGCCGCAGCCCGGCGGCTCCGGTGGCGGCAAGAAGTTCGGCGGCCAGATGGCGATCATCGTCGCGGCGGTCGTCGCGATCGCGCTGATCGTCGGCGGCGGCGTCTGGTACGCCTCCTCGTCGAAGGACGACGACTCCAAGAACACCGCCCAGGAGTCCAACGGCAAGGGCGGCGGGAAGGGCAAGGGAGGCAAGGGCGGCAGCACCCTGCCCGACGCGGGCCCGGCCAAGGAGAAGGCCCCGGCCGACCCCTCGGCCAAGGTGGTCATGCAGCTGCCGCAGCCGGCGATCCCCAAGGACCAGATCTGGCAGGTCCCCGGCTCGCTACTGACCGACGACACCTACGTCAAGTCGGGCGTCAGCGAAGTGAACGGCTACGACCTCGACACCGGCAAGGAGAAGTGGTCGGTGCCGCTCTCCGGCCAGGTCTGCGCGATGTCGCGGGAGATGACCGAGGACGGCGTCGCCGCGGTGGTCACCGAAGAGGCCGAGCGGAACAAGAAGGGCGACTACGAGCAGTGCACCAACGTCTCCGCGATCGACCTGAAGTCCGGCAAGAAGCTCTGGACCGAGAGCGTCGAGACGAACGGCGTGAAGGCGACGTTCAAGGAAGTCACCATCTCCGGCACCACGATCGCCGCCGGCGCGGGCACCAGTAGCGGCGGCGCCGCCTGGGACGTGACCGGCAAGACCCTGTGGACGCCGAAGGTCGGCAAGTGCGAGGACGTCGGCTACGCCGGCGGCGACCAGCTGGTAGCGGTCCGCAAGTGCGGTACGTACGGCGACGAGAAGCTGAAGATCCAGCTCCTCGACCCGAAGACCGGCGACGACAAGTGGACGTACCCGCTGGCCGAGGGCATCGACAACGCCAAGATCATCTCGACCAACCCGGTCGTCTTCGGCCAGGACACCACCGAGATCACCGCGAGCGGCGCCACGGACGTCTTCTCCCTCGGCGGCAACGGCAAGCTGCGCGCCAAGATCTCGCTGGAGGACGGCAAGTACGACCACGACTGCGGCGTCAACATGGTCAACGACTGCACGTCGATCACGGTCGGCAACGACCGGCTGTACGTCCCGACGCGCCAGCACGACGGCAGCGGCGAGAGCTACAACCGGACCAACGAGATCGTGTCGTTCTCGCTGGCCACCGGCAAGCCGACCAGTGACCGCGCCATGGCGGGCGACAACGGCGAGATCTTCCCGGTCCGCATGGACGGCGGCAACGTCATCGCGTACAAGGCGCACGGCTACCAGAAGGGCGCCCAGATCGTCTCGCTCGACGGCAAGACGATGAAGGAGACCAAGCTCCTGGAGACGCCCTCCTCGGAGTCGGTCACCGACGCGATCAGCGGCATGGTCCCGAAGTCGAACGAACTGGTCTACGCCGACGGGCGTCTGTTCCTCGGCAAGCAGCTGCTGAGCAAGCCCTACTCGAAGGGCGAGAAGGAGTACGTCGCGCTCGGTTTCGCCGCGAAGTAGTCCCGCGTTCCCGCACGGCGGCCGTCCCCTCGGAGCACGAGGGGGCGGCCGCCGTCGTCATCGCGCCGCCCAGTAACCCCAATCACCCACGAATGGCAGGGATTTCGGCATTCCGGGCCGCATCTGGTGGGTAGGGGGCGCGCAACGTCGAACAAGCGTGTAGCTTCCGGGAGATGAAGGGCCGGGGGGCCTGGGGGAAGTGGGGGGTTGCTATGGGTGTGCGGCTCATGGTGGTCGACGATCACCGACTGCTCGCCGAGGCGCTCGCCTCGGCGCTGAAACTGCGCGGGCACCGGGTGCTCGCCGCGGCGGCGCCCGCAGCGGGGGCGGCGGAGCTGGTGATCAGCAGGGCACCGGAGGTCTGCCTCCTGGGCACGGCCACGCCCGCCGAGCCGGGCATGTTCGACCCGGTGGTGCGGATCAAGCGGGAGCGGCCGCAGGTGGCGGTCGTGGTGCTCGGCCCGGTGCCGAGTCCGCGCGGGATCGCCGCGGCGTTCGCCGCGGGCGCCTCCGGATACGTACGCCATGACGAGCGCATAGAAGGAGTGGAGCGCGCCATCATGAAGGCGCGCGCCGGGGAGGCCGCCGTCGCGCCGCAGTTGCTGCAAGGAGCCTTCAGCGAGCTGCTGAATCCGGCCGCGCAGCCCGACGACGAGGGGCAGCGCCTGTTGCAGATGCTCACGCCCCGCGAGGTCGAGGTGCTCGTGCGGGTGGCGGACGGCGAGGACACCCGGCTGATCGCGGCCGGGATGGGGATAGCGCCGAGCACGGCGCGTACACACGTGCAGCGGGTCCTGATGAAGCTGGGCGTCGGTTCACGCCTGGAGGCCGCCGCGCTCGCCGCGCGCACGGGCCTGCTGGACCGCGCCGAGCGGCCGGCACCGGCGTACGCGGAGCCGACCGCCGACACCGAGGACGCGGCCAGGCGGATGGGACCCGAGTCACCGCGCTGAGCGGCACGGGGCGCCCGGTGGCGCGGCCCAGGGGTGGTTCCAGCGGGTGCGGCATGCCCCGCCGGTCGGTGACCTTCTTCTTGCTCCCGGTGGTGACCTTCTCTTCTTGCTGCCGGTGGTCACGTTTGCCTTGTACAAGGCCGCCTCCATCACGGCCATTGACCCTCTCACCACGGCCATTGACGAACCTGTTCGCTTGTGGTTTGTTGTGTGCGGTTCTGTTTGATGTGGGTGGTGAGGAGTCCCGGACGTGAAGAAGACCTCGACCCGTCTCGCCGACGGTCGTGAGCTCATCTACTACGACGTGCGCGACGACGCGGTCCGCGACGCCGTCGACCGGCGCCCGCTCGGGCCCGTCTCCACGACGTCCGAGGTCCGCGAGGACCGTCTCCTCGGCGACGCGGTGGCCATCGCCTCGCACCGCCAGGGCCGCACCTACCACCCGCCGGCCGACGAGTGCCCCCTGTGCCCCTCCGCCGGGGACCGGCTCAGCGAGATCCCCGACTCCTCGTACGACGTCGTCGTCTTCGAGAACCGTTTCCCCTCGCTCGCGGGCGACGCGGGCCGCTGCGAGGTGGTCTGCTTCACCTCCGACCACGCCTCGTCCTTCGCGGACCTCACCCCCGAGCAGGCCGGTCTCGTCCTGGAGGCCTGGACCGACCGGACCGCCGAACTCTCCCATCTGCCCTCCGTGGAGCAGGTGTTCTGCTTCGAGAACCGCGGCGCCGAGATCGGTGTGACCCTCGGCCACCCGCACGGGCAGATCTACGCCTATCCGTTCGTCACGCCCCGCACCGACCTGATGCTGCGCTCGCTCGCCGCGTTCAAGGAGGCCTCGGGCGGCCAGAACCTCTTCGACGACATCGTCGCCACGGAGAGCGCGGGCGAGCGGGTCGTCCTGGAGGGCGAGCACTGGGTGGCCTTCGTGCCCTACGCCGCCCACTGGCCCTACGAGGTGCACCTCTACCCCAAGTGCCGGGTGCCCGACCTGCTCGGGCTCGACGAGGGGGCGCGCACGGAGTTCCCACGGATCTATCTGGAACTCCTGAGGCGCTTCGACCGGATCTTCGGGCAGGCCGGGAACCCGACCCCGTACATCGCCGCCTGGCACCAGGCGCCCTTCACGGCCCTGGAGGGACATGACGGGATCAACCGTGACGATTTCGCCCTCCACCTCGAACTTTTCACGATCCGCCGCACTTCGGGCAAGCTGAAGTTCCTCGCGGGTTCCGAATCCGGCATGAGCGTGTTCATCAACGACGTGCCGCCGGAAGCCGCGGCCGAGCGACTGCGAGAGGTAGCGAGTTCATGAGCGGTAAGTACCTGGTCACCGGTGGCGCGGGCTATGTCGGAAGCGTGGTGGCCCAGCACCTGATCGAGGCCGGCCACGAGGTGAGCGTCCTCGACAACCTCTCGACCGGCTTCCGCGAGGGCGTCCCCGCCGGCGCCGCCTTCATCGAGGGCGACATCCGCGACGCCGCCAAATGGCTGGACTCCTCCTTCGACGCCGTCCTGCACTTCGCCGCCTTCTCTCAGGTCGGCGAATCCGTCGCCAAGCCCGAGAAGTACTGGGACAACAACGTCGGCGGCACCATGGCGCTGCTCGCCGCCATGCGCGACGCGGACGTGCGCAGGCTCGTCTTCTCCTCCACCGCCGCCACCTACGGCGAGCCCGTGAACACCCCCATCACGGAGACCGACCCGACCGCCCCCACCTCCCCCTACGGCGCCTCGAAGCTCGCCGTCGACCACATGATCACCGGCGAGGCCACCGCGCACGGCCTGGCCGCCGTCTCGCTGCGCTACTTCAACGTCGCGGGCGCCTACGGCGAGTTCGGCGAGCGCCACGACCCCGAGTCGCACCTCATCCCGCTCGTCCTCCAGGTCGCCCAGGGCACGCGCGAGGCGATCAGCGTCTACGGCGACGACTACCCCACCGACGACGGCACCTGCGTACGCGACTACATCCACGTCGCCGACCTCGCCGAGGCCCACCTCCTCGCCGTCCGGGCCGCCGCCCCCGGCGAGCACCTCATCTGCAACCTCGGCAACGGCAACGGCTTCTCCGTGCGCCAGGTCATCGAGACCGTCCGCCAGGTCACCGGGCACCCCATCCCCGAGGTGATGGCCCCGCGCCGCGACGGCGACCCGGCGGTGCTCGTCGCCTCCGCCGCCACCGCGCGCGAGAAGCTCGGCTGGCACCCGTCCCGCCCGGACCTCGCGGGCATCGTCGCCGACGCCTGGGCGTTCGCCCAGCGAAAGGGGTAGTTGTCGATGGCCACCGCAGCCGAAGTCGCCGCGCGGTTCGAGGAGTTGTACGGGTACGCGCCGGACGGGGTCTGGTCGGCCCCCGGCCGCGTCAACCTCATCGGCGAGTACACGGACTTCAACGAAGGCTTCGTGCTGCCGCTGGCCCTGCCGCACACCGCGGTCGCCGCCGTCGCCCGGCGCACCGACGGCGTCCTGCGCCTGCACTCCGCGGACCTCGACGCCCCGCTCGCCGAACTGCGCGTCGACGAGCTGACCCCGCTGTCCGACGGAGGCTGGGCCGCCTACCCCGCCGGGGTCGTCTGGGCGCTGCGGGACGCCGGACACCCCGTCACCGGTGCCGACCTGCACCTGGCCTCCACGGTCCCGACGGGAGCCGGACTGTCCTCGTCGGCCGCCCTGGAGGTCGTGACCGCGCTCGCCCTCGACGAGCTGTTCGGCCTCGGGCTGACCCGACCCGAACTGGCCGTGCTCGCCCAGCGCGCCGAGAACGCCTTCGTCGGCGTCCCCTGCGGCGTCATGGACCAGACGGCGTCGGCCTGCTGCACCGACGGCCACGCCCTGCACCTGGACTGCCGCGACCTGTCCATACGCCAGGTCCCCTTCGACCTCGCGGCCGAGGGCCTGCGGCTCCTCGTCGTCGACACCCGGGTCAAGCACGCCCTCGGCGACGGCGCCTACGCCGAGCGCCGCGCCGGCTGCGAGGAAGGCGCCCGCGCCCTCGGCGTCAGCCACCTGCGCGACATCGCGTACGAGGAACTGCCCGCCGCGCTCGACAAGTTGTCGGACGACAAGGTCCGCCGCTACGTCCGCCACATCGTCTCCGACGACCACCGCGTCGAGCGGGTCATCGGCCTCCTGGACGCCGGTGACGTCCGCGCGATCGGCCCCGTCCTCACCGAGGGCCACGCCTCGCTCCGCGACGACCTGCGCATCTCCTGCCCGGAGCTGGACCTGGTGGTGAGCACGGCGAACGCGGCGGGCGCGCTGGGTGCCCGGATGACCGGCGGCGGCTTCGGCGGCTCGGCGATCGTCCTGGTCGAGACGGACGACGCCGACCGGGTCACCGCGTCCGTCCTGGAGGCCTTCGCCGCCGCGGGCTTCACGGCGCCCCGGGTCTTCCCGGCGGTGGCGTCGGCGGGGGCCCGCCGGGAAATCTGATTCTCGCCGAGCGGTCACACTCCCGCGGAGCGGCTCGTCATGGCAGTGAACAACCCCTTGGCCGGGGCGCGGACGCGCCCCGGCGCCTGCCAACTGAGGAGCACTCCCGATGTCCACCGCGCACGTCGTCGTCACCATCCTGGCCGCCGCGATGACCGGCTTCTCGGCCGCCTCGGTCTTCCTCCGCTCGAAGTGGGTCGTCCAGCCCATGGCCGACTACGGCATCCCCATGACATGGCTGCCCTGGCTCGGCGCCGCCAAGGCCGCGGGCGCCGTTGGCCTGCTCGTCGGCCTGGCCGTGCCGGTCGTCGGGGTCGCGGCCGGCATCGCCCTTGTCCTGTACTTCACCGGCGCGGTGATCACCGTGGTGCGGGCCCGCTGGTACGCGCACATCCCCTTCCCCCTGGTGTACGCGGCGCCGGTCGTCGGCGCCCTGGCCCTCGGGGCGGCGGCTTGAGCCCGGCCAGGCCCTCAGGCCAGCCGCTTGGTGAGCGTGAACTCCTTGACGCCCTCGGGGTAGTCGGGGATGACGCACACCAGCTCGTACCCCTGGCCGCGGTAGAAGCCCGGCGCCTGGAAGTCCCACGTCTCCACCCGCGATGCCACGCAGCCCCGCTCCTCGCGGGCGACCCGCTCCGCCTCGGCGAGCAGCCGGGTGCCGAGGCCCGCGCCGCGGCAGCGGTCGTCGACCCAGAGGAGGTCCACATGCAGCCAGCGGCCCCAGGTGTGTCCGGCGAGACCGGCCACGAGATCACCCGCCGCGTCCAACGCCCAGAGTGCCAGCGGGAGTTCCTGGTCGTCGGCCGTTCCGCGCAGGGCGCGGAGCCGAGGGGAGGCCGCCGTGTTCGTCGCGGCGAGCCGCGAACGAAGCAGGGACAGCCGCTCTTTGTCGACTCCTGTCTCCATGCGAAACATACGGCTCACCATAAACGCGCCGGACAATCAGTTCTGCAAATCACCTTCCGCTCCCGGCGTGCGGCCCTACTCTGAAGAACAGTGCCGGTGGGGGCCGGCGCCGATCAGGGGGGCGAGACAGTCGGGTACGACGCCCGGCATGGGGGTGGGCGCGGGCACGCGCGGCGGCGGCCGTGCGACCGCGGCGACCCCTGTCCCGGACGCCGTACCCGCGCGGATCGTTCCCCGACGTGTCCGACGGGGGTATCCCCTGCTCCTTGCGGGAGCGCGGGGAAGGGGGTTTCTGTGGTTCGTATCCGAGTCCTGGTCGTCGACGACCATCGCATCTTCGCCGAGTCGCTGGCCGCGGCGCTGGCGGCCGAGCCCGACGTGGAGGTGTCCGCGGCGGGCAGCGGGCCGGCCGCGCTGCGCTGCCTGGAGCGAGCGGTCGCCGAGGGCCGCAGATATGACGTGCTGCTGGTCGACGCCGACCTCGGCGCCACCGCGAGCGCCCTGCACGGCAGCCGGCCCGCGGTCCCCGTCCAGGACGGCAACGCCGAGGGGCTCGTCGACGGCATCTCCCTGGTCGCGGGCGTCCGCACCGGCCAGCCCGCCGTACGCACCGTGGTGCTCGCCGAGAAGGACGACCCGCGCCGCGCGGCCCTCGCGCTCCAGGCCGGCGCCTGTGGCTGGGTCGCCAAGGACTGCTCGCTCTCGCGTCTGCTCACCGTCATCCGGGGCGTGCTCCGGGAGGAGACGCATCTGCCGCCCGCCCTGCTCACCGGCGTCCTGCGCGAGCTGACCGCCGCCCGCAAGCACCGCACCGAGTCCGAGCGCCTCGTGGAGTCCCTGACCCCGCGCGAGCGCGAGGTACTGCGCTGCATGGTGGCGGGCCTGGGCAGGAAGGCCGTCGCCGAGCGCCTCTTCCTCTCCCCGCACACGGTGCGTACGCACATGCAGAACGTGCTCGGGAAGCTGGGCGTCCACTCCACGCTCGCGGCGGTCGCGCTCGCCCGCCGGGCCGGTGTCGGCCCGGTCGACCTAACCGGGGATGTTGTCGAACGGGGCGGTCAACTGGCGTAGCAGCCCGGCCAGTTCGCCCCGCTGGGCGCGGGAGAGCTCGCCGAGGATCGCCCGCTCCTGCTCCAGGAGTCCGGCCAGGGCCTGGTCGGCGCGGTCCCGGCCCTCGGTGGTGAGGCGCACGAGCACGCCGCGCCGGTCGCTGGGGTCGGGCAGGCGCTCGACGAGGCCCTTCTTCGCGAGGCGGTCGATGCGGTTCGTCATCGTCCCGGACGTCACGAGGGTCTGCGTCAGGAGCTGGCCGGGGGAGAGCTGATAGGGCGCGCCCGCGCGCCGCAGCGAGGTGAGGACGTCGAACTCCCACGGCTCCAGCTGATGCTCGGAGAAGGCGAGTCTGCGGGCCCGGTCCAGATGGCGCGCGAGCCTGCTCACGCGGCTGAGCACCTCGAGTGGCTCCACGTCGAGGTCCGGGCGCTCTCTGCGCCACGCCGCGACCAGCCGATCGACCTCGTCCTCCATGACGATCAGTGTAGGGGGTCTGTCGACGTGAAGTCTCTTGACGTCAAGATACTTGCGGGTGAGGATGACGGGGCGAGGGGTGTGAACACCTGCCGCCGCCGTCCATGAGGAGGCTCTCCATGTCCGCCGCCGCGACCGCCGCCACCTGGGATCCGCCGCAGTACCTGCGCCACTTCGACCACCGCGCCAGGCCCTTCGTCGACCTGCTGGCACGCGTCCCCGATCCGCCCCGCCCCGATGGCCGCCCGCCACGCGTCGCCGACCTCGGCTGCGGGCCCGGCAACGTCACACGGCTGCTCGCCCGGCGCTGGCCCGACGCGCACATCACCGGCTTCGACAACTCCCCGCACATGCTGGCCGAAGCCGAGCGGTACGCGGGGCCCACGCCGGGCGGCGGCCGCCTGGACTTCGCCGCCGCCGACGCCATCGCCTGGGCGCCGGACCCGGGAACGTACGACCTGATCGTCTCCAACGCCACCCTCCAGTGGGTGCCGGACCACGCGGACTCCTTCCCCGCCTGGCTCCGCGCGCTCACGCCCGGCGGTACGTTCGCCTTCCAGGTGCCCGGCAACTTCGACGCTCCCAGCCATGTGCTGATGCGGGACCTGTGCGCGCGTGCGCGGTGGCGTGAGCGGCTCGGCGGGCGCCTGCGGCACGCGGACGCGGTGCTGACGCCCGGGGCGTATCTGGAGCGGCTGGCGGGGCTCGGCTGCGAGGTCGACGCGTGGGAGACGACGTACCTGCACGTACTGGAGGGCGAGGACCCGGTCCTGGACTGGGTCAAGGGGACGGGCCTGCGCCCGGTCCTGACGGCGCTCGCGGACGACGAGGAGGCGACGGAGGCCTTCCTGGGCGAGTACCGAGCCCTCCTGCGCGAGGCCTACCCGGCGATGCCCGGGGGCGGGGGCACGGTGTTCCCCTTCCGGCGGGTCTTCGTGGTGGCGCGGGCAGGGGGCGAGGTCTGATGCTGGTGGCCCTCGACCACGTACAGCTCGCCGCCCCTCCGGACAGCGAACCGGTCCTTCGTACGTACTACGTCGACGTCCTCGGCATGACGGAGACACTGAAGTCGCCCGCTCTCGCGGCGCGCGGCGGCTGCTGGTTCGCTGCGGGCGGCGTACAGCTGCACCTGGGCATCGAGGAGGACTTCAGGCCTGCCAGGAAGGCGCACCCGGGGTTGCGGGTGCGGGGCATCCAGGCGTACGCGGAACGGCTGGCCGCGCGGGGCGCGGAGGTGACGTGGGACGAGAACCTGCCGGGGCACCGGCGGTTCTACTCGCAGGACCCGGTAGGGAACCGGCTCGAATTCCTCGAACCCTTGGCCTGACCTCGCACGTTTGGGTGAAGGCCCCGGACTTTCCGGGTGAGAGCGCGCCACGCGCCCTAGCGTCGCGGTGTCGCTTGTGCCGCAGTGGCGCCCGCGCCCACACTGATGGAGGAGGTGCTGCACGATGACCGCTCTCGCACACGAGGTGACTCCCGTGGTGGACAACCCGGTATCCGACCTGGACGAGATCCTGTGGCAGGCGTGGAAGGCCATGGATCTCCCCGAGGGCTACCGCGCCGAGATCATCGAGGGAGCCATCGAGGTGTCGCCTACCGGTCGCCGTCGTCACGGCGTGCTCAGCAACCGTCTCAGCCGCGCGCTGAACCGCCATTTGGCGGGCGGTGACTACGCGGCGTACCAGGACGTCAATGTCATCCACCGCCAAAAAGCCTGGATCCCTGACGTCTTCCTCGCCCCCGAAGACCTCGACGAGGTCCCCGACGAAGAAGACCTCGGCGTCGACGCCTCCGGAGTCGCCATGGTCATCGAGGTCGTGTCACCCGGCCGCCGCAACATCGAGCGGGACCGGGTCCGCAAGCGCCGCGAGTACGCTCGCGCGGGCATCCCGGTCTACGTGATCGTCGACGACTTCGACGAGGACGGCGCCGTCCTCGTGCTGACCCTGCCCAACGTGCAGAAGGCGATCTACGAGGGCGAGCTACGGGTGCCTTACGGCGCTGAGGTGGAGGTCCCGAGCGGCCCCGCCAAGGGCTTCGCCATCGGCGAGGAGATCACGCGCGGCTGACCGCGCCCCCCGGGACAGACAGGAGCGTCAGCTCTTCCTGTGGCCTATCAGCCGCGGCTTCGGCTCCAGGCCGTCCAGGCCGTGCCAGGCCAGGTTCACGAGGTGCGCCGCGACCTCCGCCTTCTTCGGCTTGCGGACGTCCAGCCACCACTGGCCCGTCAGCGCGACCATGCCGACCAGCGCCTGCGCGTACAGCGGCGCCAGCTTCTGGTCGAAGCCGCGGCCCTTGAACTCCTGGCCCAGGATGTCCTCCACCTGCGTGGCGATGTCGGAGATGAGGGAGGCGAAGGTGCCCGTGGACTGCGCCACGGGCGAGTCACGGACCAGGATGCGGAAGCCGTCCGTATACGTCTCGATGTAGTCGAGGAGGGCGAAGGCGGCCTGTTCGAGGAGCTCCCGCGGGTGCCCGGCGGTGAGCGCGCTCGTCACCATGTCCAGGAGCTGGCGCATCTCCCGGTCCACCACCACGGCGTACAGCCCCTCCTTGCCGCCGAAGTGCTCGTACACCACCGGCTTGGAGACCCCGGCCTTCGCCGCGATCTCCTCCACCGACGTGCCCTCGAAGCCCTTCGAGGCGAAGAGCGTGCGGCCGATGTCCAGCAACTGCTCCCGGCGCTCGGCACCCGTCATCCGGGTCCGGCGGGTGCGCCGGGGCTGCTTCTCTTTGCCGGCAGGGCTGGAATTGCTGGAGTCGGTCGCCACGTCGTCCATCATGCCGCGTCAGCGCCCTGCGGCTGTCGGCGGGAGTCGATGCGCGACTTGGACGGCCACCGCACGTCGTACGCCCAGCCGAGCTGCTCGCACCAGCGGATGATCCGCGCCGACGAGTCCAGCTGCCCCTTCATCACGCCGTGCCGCGCGGACGTCGGGTCGGCGTGGTGGAGGTTGTGCCAGGACTCGCCGCACGACAGCACCGCCAGCCACCACACGTTGCCGGAGCGGTCGCGGGACTTGAAGGGACGCTTGCCGACCGCGTGACAGATGGAGTTGATCGACCACGTCACGTGGTGCAGCAGCGCCACGCGGACCAGCGAGCCCCAGAAGAACGCCGTGAACGCCCCCCACCACGACATCGTCACCAGACCGCCGACCAGCGGCGGGATCGCGAGGGAGACGATCGTCCAGAACAGGAACTGCCGGGAGATCCGGCGGATCGCCGGGTCCCTGAGCAGGTCCGGCGCGTACTTCTCCTGCGACGTCCGCTCCTCGTCGAACATCCATCCGATGTGCGCCCACCACAGGCCCTTCATCAGAGCCGGGACCGTCTCACCGAAACGCCACGGCGAGTGCGGGTCACCCTCCGCGTCCGAGAACTTGTGGTGCTTGCGGTGATCGGCCACCCACCGCACCACCGGCCCCTCCACGGCCATCGAACCGGCGACCGCCAGCGCGATCCGCAGCGGACGCTTCGCCTTGAAGGAACCGTGCGTGAAGTAGCGGTGGAAACCGATCGTGATGCCGTGGCACCCCAGGTAGTACATGAAGACGAGCAGGCCGAGATCCAGCCAGCTCACCCCCCACCCCCACGCCAGCGGCACCGCCGCGAGCACCGCCAGGAACGGGACGACGATGAACAGGAGCAGGGCCAGCTGCTCCACGGACCGCTTCTGCTCACCGCCCAGCGTCGCGGGAGGAAGCGGTTCGGTGGACGCCGCCACCCTGTGGGCGGGAGCGTCGTCGATCACATCGGTCTCGGAAGGCGCATCGGAAGCTGTCGTCATGGGCACGTCCCCTGGGGGTCGAGGGTCAAGGTCGGAGAGAAGGTGCACAGGTACGGGTTCCGCTTCCTACGGTTCCGTAACCTACGGCGTCGTAAGTATGGCAGTGAGGAGCGTCTCGGCAAGTGGCCGAAACTTCCGCGCCGCGACACGACACATATCCTTGGAACCGGTCGGACAGCGCGGTCCGCTCTGATACTCCCCGGACCCGTACCGGGACCCCTCCCAGATGAGCTTCAAACACTGCAAGGAGCCGCACCTGTGAGCAGTGCCGACGACCAGGGCCGCCAGGCCACCAGCCCCGCCAGCACCGAGCTGCGCGCCGACATCCGCCGCCTCGGCGACCTGCTCGGCGAGACCCTCGTACGCCAGGAGGGTCCCGAACTACTCGAACTGGTCGAGAAGGTCCGCCGCCTGACGCGCGAGGACGGCGAGGCCGCCGCCAAGCTGCTCGGCGGCACGGAACTGGAGACCGCGGCCAAGCTGGTCCGCGCCTTCTCCACGTACTTCCATCTGGCGAATGTCACGGAGCAGGTCCACCGCGGCCGCGAGCTGCGTGCCCGGCGCGCCACCGAGGGCGGTCTCCTCGCCCGCACCGCGGACCGCCTCAAGGACGCCGACCCCGACCACCTGCGCCAGACCGTGCAGCACCTCAATGTGCGGCCCGTCTTCACCGCGCACCCCACCGAGGCCGCCCGCCGCTCGGTCCTCAACAAGCTCCGCCGCGTGGCCGAGCTCCTGGAGACCCCGGTCATCGACTCCGACCGGCGCCGCCACGACACCCGCCTGGCCGAGAACATCGACCTCGTCTGGCAGACCGACGAGCTGCGCGTGGTCCGCCCCGAGCCCGCCGACGAGGCCCGCAACGCCATCTACTACCTCGACGAGCTGCACGCCGGCGCCGTCGGGGACGTACTCGAAGACCTCACCGCCGAGCTGGAGCGCGTCGGCGTCCAGCTGCCCGAGGGCACCCGCCCCCTCAGCTTCGGCACCTGGATCGGCGGCGACCGCGACGGCAACCCCAACGTGACGCCCGCCGTCACCTGGGACGTCCTGATCCTCCAGCACGAGCACGGCATCAACGACGCGCTCGACATCATCGACGAGCTGCGCGGCTTCCTCTCCAACTCCATCCGCTACACCGGAGCCACCGACGAGCTGAAGGCCTCCCTCCAGGGCGACCTGGAGCGCCTCCCGGAGATCAGCCCCCGCTACAAGCGGCTCAACGCCGAGGAGCCGTACCGCCTCAAGGCCACCTGCATCCGGCAGAAGCTGGAGAACACCAAGCAGCGCCTCGCCAGGGGCACCGCCCACGAGCCCGGCCGCGACTACCTCGGTACGAGCGAGCTGCTGGACGACCTGACGCTCATCCAGACGTCGCTGCGCGAGCACAAGGGCGCCCTGTTCGCCGACGGCCGGATGAACCGCACCATCCGCACGCTCGCCGCCTTCGGCCTCCAGCTGGCCACCATGGACGTACGCGAGCACGCCGACGCCCACCACCACGCGCTCGGTCAGCTGTTCGATCGTCTTGGCGAGGAGTCCTGGCGCTACACGGACATGCCCCGCGAGTACCGCCAGAAGCTGCTCGCCAAGGAGCTCCGCTCCCGGCGCCCGCTCGCGCCGTCCCCGGCACCGCTCGACGCCGCCGGCGAGAAGACCCTCGGCGTCTTCCTCACCGTCAAGAAGGCCCTTGAGGTCTTCGGCCCCGAGGTCGTCGAGTCGTACATCATCTCGATGTGCCAGGGCGCCGACGACGTCTTCGCCGCCGCCGTCCTCGCCCGCGAGGCGGGCCTCATCGACCTGCACGCCGGCTGGGCCAAGATCGGCATCGTGCCGCTCCTGGAGACCACCGACGAGCTGCGCGCCGCCGACGTCATCCTCGACGAGATGCTCGCCGACCCGTCGTACCGCAGGCTGGTCGCGCTCCGCGGTGACGTGCAGGAGGTCATGCTCGGGTACTCCGACTCCTCCAAGTTCGGCGGCATCACCACGAGCCAGTGGGAGATCCACCGGGCGCAGCGGCGGCTGCGTGACGTCGCCCACCGGTACGGCGTACGGCTGCGCCTCTTCCACGGCCGCGGCGGCACCGTCGGCCGCGGCGGCGGCCCCTCGCACGACGCGATCCTAGCCCAGCCCTGGGGCACCCTGGAGGGCGAGATCAAGGTGACCGAGCAGGGCGAGGTCATCTCCGACAAGTACCTCGTGCCGTCCCTGGCCCGTGAGAACCTCGAACTGACCGTCGCGGCGACGCTCCAGGCCTCCGCCCTGCACACCGCGCCGCGCCAGTCCGACGAGGCCCTCGCCCGCTGGGACGCCGCCATGGACGTCGTCTCGGACGCCGCGCACTCCGCGTACCGGCGCCTGGTCGAGGACCCGGACCTGCCGACGTACTTCCTCGCGTCGACGCCGGTCGACCAGCTCGCCGACCTGCACCTCGGCTCGCGGCCGTCCCGCCGCCCCGGCTCAGGCGTCTCGCTCGACGGCCTGCGGGCCATCCCGTGGGTCTTCGGCTGGACCCAGTCCCGGCAGATCGTGCCCGGCTGGTTCGGTGTCGGCTCCGGCCTCAAGGCGCTGCGCGAGGCCGGTCTCGACACCGTGCTCGACGAGATGCAAGAGCACTGGCACTTCTTCCGGAACTTCATCTCCAACGTCGAGATGACGCTCGCGAAGACGGACCTGCGGATCGCCAGGCACTACGTGGACACCCTCGTGCCGGACGAGCTCAAGCACGTCTTCGCCATGATCGAGGAAGAGCACGAGCTGACCGTCCGCGAGGTCCTGCGCGTCACGGGGGAGAGCGAACTGCTCGGGTCGCACCCGGCGTTGCGGCAGACCTTCGCGATCCGCGACGCCTACCTCGACCCGATCTCGTATCTCCAGGTCGCGCTGCTCAAGCGGCAGCGGGACGCGGCGGCGGCGGGGGAGGAGCCGGACCCGTTGCTCGGCCGGGCGTTGCTTCTCACCGTCAACGGTGTCGCGGCCGGGTTGCGGAACACCGGCTGACTCCCGCGGGCGCGTGGGGGCTGGTCGCGCAGTTCCCCGCGCCCCTTCGGGGCGCTCCTCACGGGGCGTCCCTCAGGAGTTGTACGTGCTCTGTGCCCGCTCCAGGCCCTCGGTGATCAGGGCCTCCACCGCGTCCGCCGCCCGGTCCACCAGGTAGTCCAGCTCCTTGCGCTCCGTCGACGAGAAGTCCTTCAGCACGAAGTCCGCGACCTGCATCCGGCCCGGCGGGCGGCCGATCCCGAACCGCACCCGGTGGTAGTCCGGACCCATCGCCTTCGTCATCGACTTCAGACCGTTGTGGCCGTTGTCGCCACCGCCCAGCTTCAGCCGAAGCGTGCCGTAGTCGATGTCCAGCTCGTCATGGACGGCGACGATGTGCTCCGTCGGCACCTTGTAGAAGTCACGCAGCGCCGTCACCGGACCACCCGAGACGTTCATGTACGACATGGGCTTCACGAGGATCACCCGGCGGCTCGCCGGACCCGGCGCCCCGATCCGGCCCTCGACCACCTGGGCCTGCGCCTTCGCGGCCCGCTTGAACTTGGCGCCGATGCGGTGCGCGAGCAGGTCGGCCACCATGAAACCCACGTTGTGCCGGTTCATGGCGTACTCGGGGCCGGGGTTGCCCAGGCCCGCGATCAGCCAGGGGGCGTTGGCGTCGGTCGTCACGTGCGTGTCTCCTTCATACGCGGCAGCCGCCGCCCCCGAAGGAGCGGCGGCTGCCGTGCCGGATGTGCGTCGCGAGGATCAGGCCTCGGCGGACGCGTCGCCCTCGGCGCCCTCGGCCGGGGCCTCCTCGGCCTGCGCGGCCAGGACCTGGATGACGACCGCGTCCTCGTCGATCGCCAGCTTGGAGCCGGCGGGCAGCGGGATGTCCTTGGCGAGGATGGACGCACCGGCGTCCAGGCCCGCGATGGAGACGGTGACCTCGGTCGGGATGTGCGTGGCCTCGGCCTCGACCGGCAGCGTGTTCAGCACGTGCTCGAGCAGGTTGCTGCCCGGGGCCAGCTCGCCCTCGGTGTGGACCGGGATCTCGACCGTGACCTTCTCGCCGCTGCGCACGAGCAGCAGGTCGACGTGCTTCAGGATGCCCTGACGGAGGGCGTCACGCTGCACGGCCTTCGGGATGGCCAGCTGGGTCTTGCCGTCGACGTCCAGGGAGATCAGGACGTTCGGGGTACGCAGGGCGAGCAGCAGCTCGTGGCCCGGCAGGGTCAGGTGGACCGGGTCGGCACCGTGGCCGTAGAGGACGCCGGGAACCTTGTTCTCGCGGCGGACGCGGCGCGAAGCGCCCTTGCCGAACTCCGTACGGACCTCGGCGGAGATCTTGACCTCGGACATGTGCACTCCTCGTACAACAGGTGTCGGATGGGGTTACCCGGCCATACGACTGGCCTGCTACGAAGAGCGCGTCGATAACGGACCGCCCCACCAAAAAGGTGAGGCCTCCCTCGCCGAGCAACTTCAGCAGTCTACTCGGCCGGGAGGCCACACCCAAAAGGATCTTTACTGCTCCTCGAAGAGGCTCGTCACCGAACCGTCCTCGAAGACCTCGCGCACCGCGTTCGCGATCGTCGGCGCGATCGACAGCACCGTGATCTTGTCGAGCTCCAGCTCGCCCGGCGTCGGCAGCGTGTCCGTGAACACGAACTCGCTGACCTTCGAGTTCTTCAGGCGGTCGGCGGCCGGACCGGACAGCACACCGTGCGTCGCCGTCACGATGACGTCCTCCGCGCCGTGCGCGAACAGCGCGTCGGCGGCGGCGCAGATCGTGCCACCCGTGTCGATCATGTCGTCGACCAGGACGCACACGCGGCCCTGCACCTCACCGACGACCTCGTGGACGGTGACCTGGTTCGCGACGTCCTTGTCGCGGCGCTTGTGGACGATCGCCAGCGGCGCGCCCAGACGGTCGCACCAGCGGTCGGCGACGCGCACGCGGCCCGCGTCGGGGGAGACGACGGTCAGCTTCGTGCGGTCGACCTTCGCGCCCACGTAGTCCGCGAGGATCGGCAGCGCGAAGAGGTGGTCCACCGGGCCGTCGAAGAAGCCCTGGATCTGGTCCGTGTGCAGGTCGACCGTGAGGATGCGGTCCGCGCCCGCGGTCTTCATCAGGTCGGCGACCATGCGCGCCGAGATCGGTTCACGCCCGCGGTGCTTCTTGTCCTGACGGGCGTAACCGTAGAACGGCACGATGACGGTGATGGAGCGGGCCGACGCGCGCTTCAGCGCGTCGATCATGATCAGCTGCTCCATGATCCACTTGTTGATCGGAGCGGTGTGGCTCTGGATCAAGAAGCAGTCGGCGCCACGCGCCGACTCCTGGTAGCGGACGTAGATCTCGCCGTTGGCGAAATCGAAGGCCTTCGTCGGCACGATGCCGACACCCAGCTTGTGTGCGACCTCCTCGGCCAACTCGGGGTGGGCGCGGCCGGAGAAGAGCATCAACTTCTTCTCGCCGGTCGTCTTGATCCCGGTCACAGCACTGTCTCCTCAGAGAGTTCTTCCCGCTGCCGTACTCACGCGTCCCGATGCGACGAGTCGGCCGAATGTGTGCACCTATCACGGTACGCCGTGTCAGGCGCACCTGTTTCCGGTCAGCTTGCGCCGTCCGCCTCCCGGGATGCCGCCTCGGCCGCCTTCGCGGCCGCGCTCCCCGGACGCTTGCGGGCCACCCAGCCCTCGATATTCCGCTGCTGGCCCCGGGCGACGGCCAGCGAACCCGCCGGCACGTCCTTGGTGATCACGGACCCGGCGGCGGTGTAGGCACCGTCCCCGACCGTGACAGGAGCCACAAACATGTTGTCCGAGCCGGTCCGGCAGTGGGACCCCACCGTGGTGTGGTGCTTCGCCTCGCCGTCGTAGTTCACGAAGACACTCGCGGCGCCGATGTTGGAGTGCTCACCGATCGTCGCGTCACCCACGTACGACAGGTGCGGCACCTTCGAACCGTCACCGATCGTCGCGTTCTTCATCTCCACATATGTACCCGCCTTGGCCTGCACCCCAAGCCGGGTGCCCGGCCGCAGATACGCGAACGGGCCGACGTTCGCCCGCTCCCCGATCTCCGCGCCGTTCGCGACGCTGTTGTCGACCCGGGCCCCCGGGCCCACCTTCGTGTCCGTCAGCCGCGCGTTCGGCCCCACCTCGGCGCCCTTGCCCAGATGCGTGGCTCCGTGCAGCTGCGTGCCCGGGTGCACGACGGCGTCCCGCTCGAAGGTGACGGTCGCGTCGACCCACGTCGAGGCCGGGTCGACGACGGTGACGCCGTCGAGCATCGCCGCCGTGAGCAGCCGGTCGTTCAAGGTCCGGCGGGCCTCGGCGAGTTGAACGCGGTTGTTGATGCCCGCGATCTCCTGGTGGTCCTCCGCGATCGACGCGCCGACCCGGTGCCCGGCCTCGCGCAGGATTCCCAGCACGTCCGTGAGGTACTCCTCGCCCTGGCTGTTGTCCGTGCGGACCTTGCCGAGGGCTTCCGCGAGCAGCCGGCCGTCGAAGGCGAAGACTCCGGAGTTGATCTCGCGGATGGCGCGCTGCGACTCGGTGGCGTCCTTGTGCTCGACGATCGCGGTGACCGCGCCGTTCACGCCGTCGCGCACGATGCGGCCGTAGCCGGTCGCGTCCGGCACCTCGGCGGTCAGCACGGTCACGGCGTTGCCCTCGCCGGTGTGGGTCGCGGCGAGCTTCTGGAGCGTGGCGCCGGTCAGCAGCGGGGTGTCGCCGCAGACGACGATGACGGTGCCCTCCACGGAGCCGCCGAGCTCCTCGAGACCGATGCGGACGGCGTGTCCCGTGCCGTTCTGCTCGGCCTGGTAGGCGGTGCGGACCTGCGGCGCGATGGCGCCGAGGTGCTCGCGGACCTGGTCGCTCTGGAAGCCGACGACGGTGACGAGCTGCTCGGGCGAGAGCGCGGAGGCGGCGTGCAGCACGTGCCCGATGAGGGAACGGCCGCAGATCTCGTGCAGGACCTTGGGCAGGTCCGACTTCATGCGGGTGCCCTCACCCGCTGCGAGGACGACGACGGCTGCCGGGCAGGTTGCGCTCACGGGGGTGCCCTTCGGCTTCGGATGGCTTGGGGTGCCTGGGTGGGGTGGACATCCGCAGGATACCGGGGCGTAGGGGGGTGGAAATGGGGGCGGGTCCTGACCGTGGCGGTCAGGACCCGACGAAAAGCGCAGCTCCCCCATCAGGATTCGAACCTGAACAGACGGTACCAAAAACCGCAGTGCTGCCTGATTACACCATGGGGGATGAAACTCGACTAAACCGGACATCCGGTCAGGTTGCCGAGTCGGCCCCCAACACTATGCCGTACCAAGGCCCTTCGACGCGACGGTGGAGATCGGCACTTTGCTCGGCGTGGATCACGGGCGGCTCGTCGGCACCCGGACCCGGCGGCTGGATCACCGCGCCGGAAACTCACCGGAAAACCGGGGAGGAACGCCCGTACGCTGGAAGGCATGACCACGACGGGGGACGACCACACCGCGGCCTTGACCGGGCCGTGGTGGTGGGAGAGGCGGCTCGGGGCCGCGTTGGATGTGGGGCTCGCGGCGGTGTCCGCGGCCGAGTGCGGGGCCGAGGGGATCGCGTTCGCGAAGGACGCGGGGCTGCCGACGGCGGTGGGTGTCGGCTTCGGGGTGCTCGCGGGCTCCTCGCTGCTGTTCCGCCGCCGCTGGCCCGTCGCCGTGGTGCTGATAGCCATCGCGATCACTCCCGCCCAGATGGGCTTTCTGCTGACGATCGTCGGCCTGTACTCGCTGGCGGCCTCGGAGCTGCCGCGCCGGATCACGGGCGCGCTCGCGGGCATGTCGATGGCGGGGACGCTGATCGTCACGATGGTGCGGGCCAGCCGGGATCTCGCGGAGGAGGGGGCGCATCCGCCGATCGGAAGCGAGTACGTGCCGTTCTTCGCGGTGGCCGCGGCGATCGGTGTGACGGCTCCGCCGGTGCTGCTCGGGCTGTATGTGGGGGCGCGGCGGCGGCTGATGGAGAGCCTGCGGGAGCGGGCGGACGATCTGGAACGGGAGCTTCAGCTCCTTGCCGAGCGGGCGGAGGAGCGCGCGGAGTGGGCGCGGGGCGAGGAGCGGACGCGGATCGCCCGCGAGATGCACGACGTGGTGGCGCACCGGGTGAGTCTGATGGTGGTGCACGCGGCGGCGTTGCAGGCGGTGGCGAGGAAGGACCCGGAGAAGGCGGTGAAGAACGCGGCGCTGGTCGGTGACATGGGCCGGCAGGCGCTGACGGAGCTGCGGGAGATGCTCGGGGTGCTGCGTACGGGCGACGGCGGCAGGCGCGCGCAGCCCGTGGAGCCGGTGGAGCCGGTGCCGTTGGCCGCCGTGGGGTACGCGGCGGCGGCCGCGGCGTCGCGTGCGGTGGACGAGGACGGTCCGTGCCTGGCGGAGCTGGACGAGCTGGTGGGGCAGTCGCGGGCCGCGGGCATGGCGGTGGACCTGTCGGTGGAGGGGGAGCCGCGTGGCTATGCCGCCGATGTGGAGCAGACGGCGTACCGGGTGGTGCAGGAGGCGTTGACCAACGTCCACAAGCACGCGGCGGGTGCGAAGACGTATGTGAGGTTGGCGCATCGGGCTGCGGAGATCGCGATGCAGGTGGAGAACGAGCCGCCGCCGGAGGCGGGGTCGACGGCGGATGCGCGGCTGCCGAGCGGGGGCAATGGTCTGGTGGGGATGAAGGAGCGGGTGACGGGGCTCGGCGGCGTCTTCGTGTCGGGGCCGACGGATGGGGGCGGTTTCCGCGTGTCGGCGGTGCTGCCGGCGGCGGTTCCGGGGGTGGGGTAGGGCTGGGGTAGTGGTGGGGATGGGGGTACGGGGGGTGCCTGTCTGAGGGTGCGGTAGCGGTGGGGTGCGTGTGCGGGTGCGTGGGGGTGCCGGTGGTCGTTTTGGGGGCGGGGCCGTGGGGGTATGTCCGTGCTCGCTATCTTGGCGCGGGCGTTTTGTTGCTTCGGGGCCCTGGTGACCACCACTGTGCTCCGCGCGCACATACCCCCACGTCCCCTCGGGTGCGTGGGCGGCTGCGGGCCCGTCGTGGCTCGTGCCCTCTCTCTGGCCCACGTTTGACTGCGGGCGCCGGGAACGGGCTCGTGCGTGCTGGGGGTCAGGTTGCTGAGAGGCGGGTCGGCTGGGCGCCGGTGATCAGGGTGGCCAGGGCCTGGTCGAGGTGGGCGCCGAGGAACCAGTCGCCGCTGTGGTCGAGGCTGTACACGCGGCCGTCGGCGTCGATGGCGAGCAGCGCCTGGGTGTCCGTCTCCTCACCGATGGGGCACACCTCGGAGTCGAGGGCGCGGCCGAGGTCGCCGAGGGTGCGGGCGAGGTGGAGGCCGTACATCGGGTCGAGGTGGATGGTGGCCGGGGCTATCTGGCGGCCGGGGCCCTGTGGGGTGATGTGCAGCCCGCCGAATTCCGCCCAGGCCTCGACGGCGGCGGGGAAGACGGCGTGGCGGTGTCCGGCGGGTGAGGTGTGGCGGCGCAGGACGTCGGCCCAGATCTCGGCCTGCTTGATGTCCCAGTGTCCCGGCCGCCAGCCGGCCGCGCGCAGGGCGGCGTCGACGGGGACGGGGAAGCGGGTGCTGCCGCCCGCAGGGACGGCGGTGGTGGTGCTGTGGTCGGCGTGCATGGGGTGGCCCTTGTTCGGTCGGGGCGGTCGCGTGGAGGGGCGGCGGTCAGGCTTCGGTCGCCGTCGGGTCCACGACCCGTACGCCGAAGTGCGCCGTGAGGGCGGTACAGGAGCGGCAGAGCGGCGCGAAGGAGCCGTGCAGGGGGTCGCCGTCCTCGCGGATCCGGCGCGTGGTGAGTCTGGCGTGCTTGAGGGCCTTGCGGGCCTCACCGTTGGTCATGGGCTTGCGCGCGGCCCGCTTGGAGCGGCTCGCGTCCGCCGCCGTGAGGTGGCGCGAGATGAGGATGGCTTCGGCGCAGCGGCCGGTGAAGCGTTCGCGCTGGCCGCTGGTGAGGGTGTCGAGGAAGTCCTGGACGAGCGGGTGCAGCGCGGGTGGTTCCTCGCCGCGGCCCGCGGTGCAGGTGAGCGTGGTCTGGCCGCGTACGGAGAGCGCGGCGGCGACGGTCGGCAGGATGCCGTCGCGGCGCTGGCGCAGGATGGGCGCGAGGGCGGCGGTACTGCTCCAGCCGACGCGTGGGTCGCCGGAGGCGGCGGCCGCCGCCTCGCCGCCGGCGGATGCCGCCGTGGGTGGCATGGTGGCCGCCGTCGTGGACAGCGTCTGACCGGTCGTGCCGCTCTGTGCCGTGTGCATCGTGCTGTTGTCCCTCCCCCTGCTCGCGGCCGTCACCGCTGTGCCACGCCCCCGCGTCGCGGGGGACAGCCTGTCAAATGGGGCGGGTGATGCGGAAGCTGGGGCACTGCGACACGCCTGGCTTTGAAGAGGTTTCGCCGCACGGTGACCGTCCGGTGGCTGCTGGTCATGGAACCGGAGGCCCGGTGACCCGTGTCGTCCTTACGCATAGGCTGTGTCGGCATCCGCGGGACCGAGAATCCGCGGAACCAGCATTCGCAGAAGCAGCATCAGAACCTTCACAGTGCCGCAGGGGGCAACCGCCATGACGACAGGTCGGCTGGGGCAGCAGTCCGCGCCGCCGAACGCGGCCTACGCCGGGCAGGTCGTGCACTTCCCGGATCCGGTCCGCGCCGCCCGCCATCCCAGAGGCGTGCGGGTGGACGAGCGGGGCTATCCGGACTTCTCGGCCTACGCACGGGCCGCCGCCGAGATCGCGGAGCCCCCGGAGGGCTTCGGCGTCGATGAACTACGCCTGACGGATTACGTGTCGGCGAACGCGGCGCTGGCGGCGGACGGCCATGACCTGTGGGACACGATTCCCGCGGTGGCGACCCCGCACGGCTGGACCTGGCATCACGTGCCGGGCGGTCGGCGGCTTGAGCTGGTGCCGGTCGAGGTGAAGGCGTTGCTCCGGCATCACGGTGGGATCGCGACGACGGCCGTGGACCACGAGAAGAGGGGGACGCGTCCGTTGCAGGAGACGCGTCCGGCGCACTTCGGTCTGCCGAAGGCCGCGGTCGCGGTGACCGAGCAGCAGGTGCAGGGCGTGGAGGAGGACCTGGGCTACCGGCTGCCGGGTGCCTACCGTTCGTTCCTGAAGGCTGCGGGCGGCTGCGCGCCGGTCGGCGCGGCGCTCGACGCCGAGTTGGGCCTGCTGGTGGACCAGCCGTTCTTCACGGTGCGCGACGAGGCCGCCGTCAATGACCTGGTGTACGTCAACAAGTGTCTGCGCGACCATCTCACCAAGGACTTTCTGGGTGTCGGGTTCGTGCAGGGCGGGCTGCTCGCCGTGAAGGTCAAGGGTGAGCGGGTCGGTTCGGTGTGGTTCTGCGCGTACGACGACGTGCGGGACGTCTCGGAGGCGGCCTCGTGGCCGCCGGCGGAGCGTGTGCGGCGGTTGCTGCTGCCGTGCGGTGACGACTTCGACGCGTTCCTGGGGCGGCTCGCGGGCAATCCGCCGGAGCTGGAGACCGTGGCGAATCTGATGGTGGACGGCGGCTTCGCGCGCGCCGTTCCCGTGTCCTCGGCTGGGGAGTGACTAGGCGATGGTGACCTTCGCGCAGGCGCAGGAGCGCGCCGAAGAGTGGATCAACGGCGATGTGCCGGGCTACCAGCACCGTGAGGTGCGGGTGCGGGAGTTCGATCTCGGATTCGTCGTCTGGGCCGAGGACCGCCAGGACGGTCCGGTGTCGGACGGCGGCGCCCAGCGGCTCGTCATCGCGCGGGACAGCGGCGAGGCCACGCTGTGGCCCTCGCTTCCCGTGGGCGAGGTGATCCGCCGGTACGAGGAGGAGTACGGCCTGCCGGACGCGGCACCGCAGGACGCGGCGCCGCCGCCTGTGGAGCGGGTCGATCTGAATCAGACGTCGTTCCTGCTGAGTCCTCCGGAGTGGCTCCAGGAGGCGGCGGACAAGATGGGCATCCCGGACCGCCGTTCGGGTGCGTCCGCTGCGGATTCGCATTCGGATTCGGCTGCGGGTACGGGGGCGGGGCCCGGGGAGGTTTCCGGTGCCGGGCAGCCGGCGCCGCCGGCTCCCACGGACGCAGGGGCGCCCCTGCCTCCCGCCGCTCCCGGTGGCGGCACGCCGTGGCCCGAGGCCGGTGGTCAGGGCGATGGCGAGCCCGCGTGGGACGACAGCCTGGCCGCCACGTCGGCGGGCACGCCCGCGGGGGCGACGCCGTGGGCCGGTACGGACACCAACGCCGACCCGGCCGAGGACCATTCGGTGCCGCTGCCCGCGACGGTGTTCTCGCCGCCGCTGTCCTCGCTGGGCGAGGACGACACCCCGCCGCCCGGTGTCGCGCCGGACGCCAAGACGGCGCTGATGCACGGCGGCAGCCATCTGCCCGCCACGGCGATCGCCCCGGCCCTGGACGGCCCGGCCACGCCTGCGCCGTCCGCGGGCCCGGCGACTCCGCCCCCGCCCACCGGCGCGCCGCTGCCTCCGCCGCCCGGGGATGGCGCTTCGGCGTACGGCTATCCGCAAGGGCCCGGTGTGGCGGGGCCGCAGGGTGCGGTGGGTGTGCCCGGCGCTTCGGACGCTTCGGGTGCTGCCGGCGGCAACTCTCCGCAGCCGCCCGCTGCTTCGCCGGTTCCGCCGCCGGGGCCCGATGCTTCCGCGTACGGGTATCCGCAGGGTGCGCCTGGTGCCGCTGGTGTGAACGCGTCGCAGCCGCCCGCTGGTTCGCCGGTTCCGCCGCCGGGGGCCGATGCCTCCGCGTACGGCTATCCGCAAGGGCCCGGTGCCGTCGGTGGGGCGACTCCGCCGCCGGTGGGGCCGCCCGGTGCGACGCCACCGCCTCCGTCCGGGCCAGGCGCCCCCGGTACTCCTGCCGGTGGGTACGTCCCGACGCAGCTCGTCTCCTCCCTCGGCCCGGACGGACAGCCGCCGGCCGCGCCCGCGGCTCCCGGTGCGCCGCAGCCTCCTGGTCCGCCCGGCGCGCCCGGTACGCCTCCCGGTGGTGTGCACCATGCCGCGACGATGTTCGCCGATCCGAGTCTCGGTGGTCCGGGTGGGATCAAGCCGCCGGGTGCGCCTCAGCCTCCCGGGGCGCCGCAGCCTCCTGGCCCGCCCGGCGCGCCGCAGCCGCCTGGGCCGCCCGGCGCGCCCGGTACGCCTCCCGGTGGTGTGCACCATGCCGCGACGATGTTCGCCGATCCGAGTCTCGGTGGTCCGGGTGGGATCAAGCCGCCCGGCGCGCCGCAGCCTCCGGGCCCTCCCGGCGCTCCCGGTGCCCCGCAGCCTCCCGGGCCTCCCGGTGCCCCCGGTGCTTCCGGCGCCCCCCAGCCCCCCGGCCCGCCCGGCGGCGGCGTCCACCACGCCGCGACGATGCTGGCCGGTCCCGCGGTCGGCGGTCCGGGTGGGCCCGGCATGCCGCCGCCGCCCGCGCCCGTACAGCCCGGCCCGCCCGGACAGCCGTACGGCTACCCGCAGCCGCCCACCGGTCAGCCCACCGTGGGCCCCGGCTACCAGGCCGTGCTGCGCTACCGCGCGGCCGACGGCTCCGAGCAGCAGCTCATCCGCCGCTCGGCGCCCGGCACCCCGCACCCGGAGTGGCAGATCCTGCACGAGCTGCGCGGCATGAACGTGCCCCCGCAGCAGGTCCTGGAGCTCCACACCGAGCTGGAGTCCTGCGAGCTGCCGGGCGCGTACTGCGCCCGCATGATCCGCGAGACCTGGCCGCAGGCGCGGATCACGTCCATCGCCCCGTACGGCAGGGACCACGCGTCCCGCCAGCAGGGCATGCGGGAACTGATCGCGCATCAGGGCGAGTTGCACCAGGTCGCGGACGGCCCGGCGCGTCCGGCGCCCGTGCGCGCGCCGTTGCAGCAGATGCCGCCCGCCCCGCCGATCCCGCCGGAGGGCGTGGCGCAGGAGCTGGCCGCGGCCTTCGGCCCGGGCGTGTTCCGCTTCGACCAGCGGGCGGTGTCGCGGCAGGGCGTGCCGGACATCGTGGCGCACACCCTCGTGGTGGCCGGGCTGCCCGTCGACTTCGGGCCGTTCTTCTGGGCACAGGCCCAGCCGGGCCGGCCGGTGCCGACACTGGCGGAGCTTGCGCAGGAACGCGGGGTGCAGCCGGCGTCCGACGCGGGCTCGTACCTGGTGATGGGCAGCGACTTCGGGCGTGCGCTCTGCGTCCAGTACGGGACGGCGCACATCGTGGCGGTGCCGGTGGAGGCCGGCCCCGGCGGCGCCCCCGTACCGCCGCAGTTCGTGAACACGGGCCTGCCCGAGTTCGCGCGGTGCATGGCGCTGCTCGGCCGGATGTGGCGGCTGCGCTTCGGGCTCAACCAGGAGCAGGCGGGCCGCTGGACCGTCGACTTCCAGAACCAGCTCGCGGCCCTGGACCCGGCGGCGCTCGCGTCGCCGGAGAGCTGGTGGTCGGTTCTCCTGGAGCAGATGTGGGACGGCTTGCTGTAGCGGGGCGGTACGGAGCCGGGGCGTGAGCCGGCGGCGTACGGAAGAAGGCGCTCGACCTGTGCGACGGGTCGGGCGCCTTCTCCCGTATGTGGCGGGGTGCTCGCCCATGTCTCGTCATGTCTCGCCATCTCTCGCCATCTCGCGCCCATGTCTCGCCCATATGGACCTGGAGAGGGTGAACCGGCCGCTTGATTCCTCCTTCCGGCCGCGATTGCCGCATCCTTGACCTGTGGAGTGGGCGGAGTGTCGCGTTATGGGTGCTTCCGCTGGATCCATCAAGATGTGCGCCCATCGTGCTCCACGCGCGAGGTACGTCGGAGAGGGGTTCCCAGGATGAGCAGCAGCGGTGCAACGTCGTCGCCGCACGGCTTCACCACCGTGCGCGGCCGCGGCTACCGTCCCCAGCAGGTGGAGGCGTACGCCGCCGCACTTTTCCAGGAACGGGACGAGGCGTGGGAGCGCGCCGCCCGGCTGACCGTCCTCGCCAAGAACATGGAGGCCGAGGCCGCCCACCTGCGCGAGGTGGTCTCCCGGCTCGCCCCGCAGACGTACGACAACCTCGGCGGGCGGGCCCGGCAGATCCTCGCGCTCGGCGAGGAGGAGGCCGACGCCGTGCGGGAGGCGGCGCGGGCCGAGGCGCGGGCCGCCGCCGAGGAGGCCGGGGCCGCGGCACGTGAGGTGCGGGAGGCCGCCCGCGCGTACGCCGAAGAGGTGGGCGCGGAGACCGACGAATGGGTCAGGCAGCGGCTGCTGAAGGACCGCGCCACGGCGGACGAGGCCCGGATCTCCGCCCGGCGGGACGTGAAGGAGTGGCGCGGCGAGGCGCTCGCCGCCCTGCGGGAGATGCGTCGGCGGTGCGAGGAGCTGCTCGCCGAGCAGGAGAAGGAGCAGGCCGAGCGGTGGGAGGCGGCCGAGCGGGAGATCACCGAGCGGGAGGCGGCGTCGGAGGGGCGTGACGCGGCGCGGATCGCCGCCGCCGAGGCGCGGCTTGCCGAGGTCGAACGGGCCTTCGCCGCGGTGGAGGAGGCGGCGCGGCACGGCCAGGAGGACGCGCAGGCGCGGGCCGCGGAGATCGTCGTGGGAGCGAGGCTGCGGGAGGAGCGGATCGCGCGGGAGACGGAGCGGGTCCTGCGGGAGCACGGCGAGGAGTGGGACGAGGTGCGGGCCCACATGGACCACGTACGCGGCAGCCTCGCGGCGCTCACGGGGCGGGCGCCGGCGGAGGAGATCCCCTAGGGCGCTCCGTCGGGCTTTTGCCGTGTAGGGGACAACCGGTCGGGCTCGGGGCCCGGTTGTTGTGGTTGTTGTGGTTGTTCTGGTTCTTGTGGTTCTTGCGGTTCCTGGAGGACCGGGAAGCGGCGCGGTGCCACGAAGAGCAGGACCAGCAGGGCCAGTACGGCGGCGCACCCGGCGCCCACGTAGACCGCGTCGACCGCCGTGTCCACCGCCCGCCGCAGCCGTTCCGGGTCCGCCACCGAGCCGGGGTCGTCCAGGACGCGCGCCACCGAGTCGAGCGATCCGGAGCCGCCGAGCCGCGCGCTCAGCACGCCGTTGGCCACCGCGCCGAAGAGGGCGGCGCCCAGCGTCTGGCCGATCTGGCGGCAGAAGAGGATGGACGCGGTCGCCGTGCCGCGCTCGGCCCAGCCGACGGTGGACTGCACGCCGACGATCAGCGGCAGTTGGAAGAGGCCGAGCGCCGCGCCGAGGAGCAGCATGATCAGGGCCGGCTGCCAGGCCGCTCCGGGGTAGGGCAGCAGGGGGAAGGCGAGCAGGATCACGGCCGCCGCCGAGATGCCGACGGCCGCGGTGTTCCGGAAGCCGATCCTGCGGTAGACGTGCTGGCTGAGCGCGGCGGTGACCGGCCAGCTCAGGATCATCACGGAGAGCACGAACCCGGCGGCGATCGGCGCGAGGCCGAGCACGGACTGGGCGTAGGTCGGCAGGAAGACCGTGGGGGCGACCATCAGCAGGCCGAGCGCGCCGAGGGCGAGGTTCACCGCGGCGATGGTGCGCCTGTGCCACACCCAGCCGGGGATGATCGGCTCCGCGGCCCGCCGCTCGATGAGGACGACGGCGCCCACCAGCGTGAGGCCGGTGGCGAAGAGGGCGAGGGAGGGCGCGGAGAGCCAGCCCCAGGCGACGCCGCCCTGGACGAGCGCGGTCAGCAGGACGCCGCCACAGGCGAAGACGGCGAGCGCGCCGGGCCAGTCGACGCGGCCCCGCGCGAGCGTCTCGCGGGCCGGTTCGTGCAGGTGACGCACGATCAGCCAGAGTGCGACCGCGCCGATCGGCAGATTGATGAGGAAGATCCACCGCCAGTCCGCGTACGAGGCGATGAGGCCGCCGATGGCGGGACCCGCGACCGCGGAGGTGGCCCACACGGTGGAGAGCTTCGCCTGGATCCTGGGGCGTTCCTTGAGCGGGTAGAGGTCGGCGGCGAGGGTCTGCACGGTGCCCTGGATGGCGCCGCCGCCCAGGCCCTGGACGACGCGGAAGGCGATGAGCGACTCCATGTTCCAGGCGAGGGCGCACAGCGCCGAGCCGAGCAGGAACAGCACGCTGCCCGCGATGAGCACGGGCTTGCGGCCGAAGGTGTCGGAGAGCTTGCCGTAGACGGGCAGGGTGACCGTGGCCGCGAGGAGGTAGCCGGAGAAGAGCCAGGAGAAGATCGGGAAGCCGCCGAGCGAGCCCACGATCTGCGGGACGGCGGTCGACACGATCGTGGAGTCGACGGCGGTCAGCGCCATGGCGAGCATCAGCGCGGCGACGACCGCGCCCCGCCCCCGTACCGCGCCCCGGCCCGGTATCGCGTCCTGCGTCCCCACGGCGATTCCTTCCCCCTGCACCGGTTGCTGCGGGCCACTTTCTCACCCGCCGGGGGGTGGGCGGCAGGGTGGCGCCGACCCTGAGGCGATCTCCACCGGTGGGTGGAGATCCCCTAGGGGAACCTCCGTACTTCGGACTGGGGAGGGTTCGTACCGCTGGAGGATGAGCGGGCCCTGACCGGTCTTTAGATTGGCTTTACGGCGCACCGCACGGGTGGGGGTGGGGTTTTCCCCCGGAAGGGACTGCGCTGAGCACCATCGCGCCGGAACCCATCGGCACACCAGACTTGTTCGCACGGCGAACACACCTGTTCTTCCCATGACCGACATAGGAGATTTACCGTGACAACGGCTGTGACCACACCCAGGCACGGGGGCACTGGAGGGCGTACGGCCGTGGCGGCACGGGCGCGCGACGTAGTGAAGGCGTACGGCTCCGGGGAGACCCGCGTCGTCGCGCTCGACGGGATCGACGTGGACATCGCCCGCGGGCAGTTCACCGCGATCATGGGCCCCTCCGGCTCCGGCAAGTCCACCCTGATGCACTGCCTCGCGGGCCTCGACACGGTGACATCGGGGCAGATCTTCCTCGACGACACCGAGATCACCGGGCTCAAGGACAAGAAGCTCACGCGGTTGCGCCGGGACCGGATCGGCTTCATCTTCCAGGCGTTCAACCTGCTCCCGACGCTCAACGCCCTGGAGAACATCACGCTCCCGATGGACATAGCGGGCCGCAAGCCCGACCGCGCCTGGCTCGACCAGGTCGTGGAGACCGTCGGTCTCGCCGGACGCCTCAAGCACCGCCCGACCGAGCTGTCCGGCGGCCAGCAGCAGCGCGTCGCCGTGGCCCGCGCGCTCGCCTCGCGGCCGGACATCATCTTCGGCGACGAGCCGACCGGAAACCTCGACTCCCGGGCCGGCGCGGAGGTGCTGGGCTTCCTGCGCCGGTCCGTGACCGACCTCGGCCAGACCATCGTGATGGTCACGCACGACCCGGTCGCCGCCTCGTACGCGGACCGGGTGCTGTATCTCGCCGACGGCCGGATCGTCGACGAGATGTACCACCCGACCGCCGACCAGGTCCTCGACCGCATGAAGTCCTTCGACGCGCGGGGGCGCACGTCATGACCGTCCTCAAGACCTCGATGCGCAACTTCTTCGCGCACAAGGGCCGCATGGCGCTCTCCGCCGTGGCCGTCGTCCTGTCGGTGGCGTTCGTGTGCGGCACGCTCGTCTTCTCCGACACGATGAGCACCACCTTCGACAAGCTCTTCGCGGCGACCTCCGCCGATGTCACGGTCACCCCCAAGTCCGCCGGGGACGCCGACGACGCGCCCCGCACCGGCAAGCCCGAGTCGATGCCCGCCTCCGTGGTCGAGAAGGCCGGGAGGGTCGAGGGCGCCAAGGCCGCCGAGGGCGCCGTCAGCAGCCAGAGCGTGACCGTCGTCGACTCCGACAACAAGAACCTGAGCCCCAGCAACGGCGGCCCGACCATCGCGGGCAACTGGACGCGCAACGACCTGCGTTCGATGGACATCACCTCCGGTCACTCCCCGCGCGGGCCCACCGAGGTGGTGGTCGACGCCGACACCGCCGACAAGCACGGCCTGAAGATCGGCGACGAGCTGCGGACCATCACCGCCACCGGCGACCACACCGCGAAGATCTCCGGCATCGCCACCTTCAAGGTGACCAACCCCGGCGCCGCGATCGTCTACTTCGACACCGCCACCGCCCAGCGCGAACTCCTCGGCGCCACCGGCCGGTTCACGCACGTCAACCTCACCGCGGAAGCGGGCGTCAGCGACACCGCGCTGAAGGCGAAGGTCGCGACCGCCCTCGACAGGACCGCGTACGACATCAGGACGCAGAAGGAGACCGCGGACGAGAACCGCAAGGACGTCGGCAGCTTCCTCGACGTCATGAAGTACGCGATGCTCGGCTTCGCCGGGATCGCCTTCCTCGTCGGCATCTTCCTCATCATCAACACCTTCTCGATGCTGGTCGCCCAGCGCACCCGCGAGATCGGCCTGATGCGCGCCATCGGCTCCAGCCGGAGCCAGGTCAACCGCTCCGTGCTCGTCGAGGCGCTGCTGCTCGGCGTGTTCGGCTCCGTCCTCGGCGTCGGCGCGGGCATCGGCCTCGCCGTCGGCCTGATGAAGCTGATGTCCGGCATGGGCATGGAACTGTCCACCGGCGACCTCACCGTCGCCTGGACGACACCCGTGGTCGGCATGGCCCTCGGCATCGTCGTCACCGTCCTCGCCGCCTACCTCCCCGCACGACGGGCCGGCAAGGTCTCCCCGATGGCCGCGCTGCGCGACGCGGGCACCCCGGCCGACGGCCGGGCCGGTGTCCTGCGCGCCGTCATCGGCCTGGTCCTCACCGGCGCCGGCGGCCTCGGTCTCTACGCCGCCGGGCAGGCCGACAAGGCCAAGGAGGGCTCGCTCCTCCTCGGCGGCGGCATCGTCCTGACCCTCGTCGGGTTCGTCGTCATCGGCCCGGTGCTCGCCTCCGGTGTCGTCCGCGTCCTCAGCGCGGTCCTGCTGCGGGCGTTCGGCCCGGTCGGGCGGATGGCCGAGCGCAACGCCCTGCGCAACCCGCGCCGCACCGGCGCCACCGGCGCGGCCCTGATGATCGGCCTCGCGCTGGTCGCCTGCCTCTCCGTGGTCGGCTCCTCGATGGTCGCCTCCGCCACGGACGAGCTGGACAAGTCGGTCGGCGCGGACTTCATCGTCCAGTCCACCCAGCCCGGCGGCTTCATCACCCCGAAGGCCGCCGAGGCCCTGGAGAAGGCCGACCACATCGGCCACATCACCCGCTACCAGCAGATCAGGGCGGACCTGACGACCCCTGGCGGCAAGACCGCGGACGGCGTCGGCCTGAGCGCCGCCGACCCGACGTACGCCAAGGACCTGCGCCGCGAGACGGTCGCCGGTGAGTTGTCCGCCGCGTACGGGAAGAACGCCATGTCGGTCGGCGACGACTTCGCGAAGAAGTACGGCCTGAAGGTCGGCGACGAGCTGAAGGTCGCCTTCGAGCACGGGAAGACGGCCGAGCTGCGGCTCGCGGCGATCACCTCGGACGACAGCTCCGTCGACAAGGGCGCGATGTACACGAACATCACCACCCTGGAGAAGTACGTCCCGGCGGACCGGAGGCCGCAGAACGACATCATGTTCGCCACGGCCGCCAAGGGGCAGCAGGACGCCGCGTACCAGTCCCTGAAGGACTCACTCAAGGCGTACCCGCAGTACAAGGTCATGGACCAGACCGACTTCAAGCAGACCCTGAAGGACCAGGTCGGCCAGATGCTGAACATGGTCTACGGCCTGCTCGGCCTCGCGATCATCGTGGCGATCCTCGGGGTGGTGAACACCCTCGCCCTCTCGGTGGTCGAGCGCACCCGCGAGATCGGCCTGATGCGCGCCATCGGCCTCTCGCGCCGCCAGCTGCGCCGCATGATCCGCCTGGAGTCGGTGGTCATCGCCGTCTTCGGCGCGCTGCTCGGCCTCGGCCTCGGGATGGGCTGGGGGGCGACGGCCCAGCAGCTGCTCGCCCTCGAAGGCCTGAAGGTCCTGGAGATCCCGTGGCCGACGATCATCGCGGTCTTCGTCGGATCGGCGTTCGTGGGCCTCTTCGCGGCGCTGGTCCCGGCCTTCCGGGCGGGCCGCATGAACGTCCTGAACGCGATCGCGACCGAGTAGCCACCGCTACGGGGGTGCGGGGGAAGCCGGCCCCGGGGGACATGTGTCCCCCGGGGCCGTCCGCCGTCTCAGGCCCTGCGCAGCAGCACGTAGCCGTAGGCGGTGTCCTCGGCGACGTACCGGGTGCCGGGGTGCAGCTTCTCGGCGTACGCGACCGGGTCCTTCGTCCAGCCGGAGCGGACGTCGAGCGCGATGTACCGGGGGACGACCGGGCGGGCCGAGCCGACCCAGAAGACGCGGGCGCGGGAGGTGAGCCTGCTGATGGGCCCTATGTTGGCCTCGACTGTGGCGCCGTCCGGGACCCGCTCCAGCATCCGCTCCACCGCCGCGACCTGCCCGCTCTTCTCGTACGTCTTCGCCTCGGTGAGGCCCGCGAGCGGCAGCGACGTCGTCAGGGCCAGCGCGGCGGCGGCCGCGCAGGCCGGCAGCCGGTCGGCGTACTCGCGCAGCCACCGCCGCCCGCCGCGGCGGAAGATGTCGACGGCGTCCACGAGGGCGAGCATGACCACCGGCATCAGGACGGCGCTGTAGTGCCAGTCGGTGCCCCAGTAGTGGTCGTCGCCGGACAGGAAGCGCCAGCCGAGGGTGGGCAGCGCGACCAGCAGCAGCGGCGAACGCAGGGCGAGCAGCCCGGTGGTGGGGATCAGCAGCCAGGCCAGGGTCCGCAGCTTGGTGTCGAGACCGCCGAACGCCCCGGCCGACGCGCCACCCTCCCCGACCTTGTCCCAGTAGTCGTACGCGCCCACCGAGTTGAAGGCCGGGATGATCAGGGTGAGCGTGACGACGGCGGCGACGGCCCCGAAGGCGGCGACGCCCAGGGCGTAGGGCACGGCCTTCGGCTGGACGCGGCGGGCCCGGACCGCCACCACCAGCGCGATGGCGGCGAGCGTCACCCCGAGGTCCTCCTTGACGAGGACCAGCGGCAGCGCCCACAGCAGCGCGCCCCGCCACCGCTGCCGCAGCAGGGCCTCCAGGGAGAACGCGATCAGTGGTACGGCGAAGCAGATCTCGTGGAAGTCGAAGTCGGCGGCGCGCTGGATGCCCCAGGACAGGCCGTACGCGACCCCCACCGCCAGTCCCGAGGCGCGGCCGAGGAGCCGGGTCGCGGCGCGCGTGACGGGGATCGCGGAGACGGCGAACAGCAGGGCCTGCGCTACGAGCAGCGTGACGGGGGAGGGGAAGAGGCGGTAGGCGGGCGCGAGGAGCGCCGTGACGGGGCTGAAGTGGTCGCCGAGGATGTTGGCGCCCGGCCCCTTGAGGTCGGCGACCGGCACCTGGAGGTGCGCGTAGGCCCGCACGGCCTGCTCGAAGATCCCGAGGTCCCAGGAGCGGCTCTCCATCCGGCGGTACCGGCTGACGGACACCACGGCGTAGGCGAGGAACAACGCCGCCGCGAGGAGATACGGGACGCGGTCCCAGACGCCGTGGCGCCCCGGGCGGGGGGCGGGCGGGGCCTGGTCCCGCGGCGGTATGAGCTCGTCGCCGCGCTCCAGGGCGGGGGCGTCGGGCTTGGCTCCGGGCATGGGGTGGCTTTCTGGTCGGCGAGGGGCGGGCAACCGGCCCCTCCGGCGTTCGAGGAGCGGGGTCCGGGGGGCGGAGCCCCGTGTCGGGGGCCGCGGGACCGTTTCCGTGTCATTGTGCGCCAGCGCGGGCCCCGGCTCACCCGGCGACCCCCGTGCCGGGCGCCGCCCCGCGCGGAGCGGGCCGCGCCGCCCGCCCCGGAGTCGTACGCTGGAGGCCCCCGGCCCGTGCGACGTGCCGGGCGGTTCGCGTTGCCCACCCACTCCGGCTCACCCCGGTACCTGGACGGAAAGCCTCCCATGAGCCTGCACGGTCTGCTCGACGCTGTCGTCAAGGACGCGGCACTCGCCGAGGCGGTCAAGGCCGCCACCGACGGCAACCGCACGCACGTCGACCTGGTCGGCCCGCCCGCCGCGCGCCCGTTCGTGGTGGCGGCGCTGGCCCGCGAGTCCGGCCGCCCCGTCCTCGCCGTGACGGCCACGGGCCGCGAGGCGGAGGACCTCGCCGCGGCGCTCCGCACGATCCTGCCGCCGGACGGCGTCGTGGACTACCCGTCCTGGGAGACCCTCCCGCACGAGCGCCTCTCGCCCCGCTCCGACACGGTCGGCCGGCGCCTCGCGGTCCTGCGGCGCCTCGCGCACCCCCGCCCCGACGACCCCGAGACCGGCCCGGTCTCCGTCGTCGTCGCGCCGGTCCGCTCGGTGCTCCAGCCGCAGGTCAAGGGCCTCGGCGACCTGGAGCCCGTGGCGTTGCGCTCCGGTGAGACCACCGACCTGAACGCGGTCGTCGAGGCGCTCGCGGCAGCCGCGTACTCCCGGGTGGAACTGGTCGAGAAGCGCGGTGAGTTCGCCGTCCGCGGCGGCATCCTCGACGTGTTCCCGCCGACCGAGGAGCACCCGCTGCGCGTGGAGTTCTGGGGCGACGACGTCGAGGAGATCCGCTACTTCAAGATCGCCGACCAGCGCTCCCTGGAGGTCGCCGAGCACGGCCTGTGGGCGCCGCCCTGCCGCGAGCTGCTGCTCACCGACGACGTACGGCAGCGGGCGGCGGCCCTCGCGGAGCGACACCCGGAGCTGGGCGAACTGCTCGGCAAGATCGCCGAGGGCATCGCGGTCGAGGGCATGGAGTCCCTCGCCCCGGTCCTGGTGGACGACATGGAGCTGCTGCTCGACGTCATGCCGAAGAACAGCATGGCGGTGGTCTGCGACCCGGAGCGGGTGCGCACCCGCGCGGCCGACCTGGTGGCCACCTCGCAGGAGTTCCTCCAGGCCAGCTGGGCGGCGACGGCCGGGGGCGGCGAGGCGCCGATCGACGTGGGCGCGGCCTCCCTGTGGGGCATCGCGGACGTCCGTGACCACGCGCGCGACCTCGGCATGATGTGGTGGTCGGTGAGTCCCTTCGCCGCCGACGAGGAGCTGGACGACCAGACCCTGAAGCTCGGCATGCACGCCCCGGAGACCTACCGCGGCGACACCGCGAAGGCGCTCGCCGACACCAAGGGCTGGCTCGCCGACGGCTGGCGCACCGTCTACGTCACCGAGGGCCACGGCCCCGCCGCCCGCACGGTGGAGGTCCTCGGCGGCGAAGGCATCGCGGCCCGCCTGGACGGCGACCTCACCGAGCTGACGCCGTCGCTGGTGCACGTCTCCTGCGGCTCGATCGACTACGGCTTCGTCGACCCCGCGCTGAAGCTCGCCGTCCTCACGGAGACCGATCTCTCCGGCCAGAAGGCGGCGGGCAAGGACGGCCAGCGCATGCCGGCCCGCCGCCGCAAGACGATCGACCCGCTGACACTGGAGGCCGGCGACTACATCGTCCACGAGCAGCACGGCGTCGGCCGCTACATCGAGATGGTGCAGCGCACCGTCCAGGGCGCCACCCGCGAGTACCTCGTCGTGGAGTACGCCCCCGCCAAGCGCGGCCAGCCCGGCGACCGGCTCTACATCCCCACCGACCAGCTGGAGCAGATCACCAAGTACGTCGGCGGCGAGGCCCCGACCCTGCACCGCCTCGGCGGCGCCGACTGGACCAAGACGAAGGCGCGCGCGAAGAAGGCGGTCAAGGAGATCGCCGCCGACCTCATCAAGCTCTACTCCGCCCGCATGGCCGCGCCCGGCCACGCCTTCGCCCCCGACACGCCCTGGCAGCGCGAGCTGGAGGACGCCTTCCCGTACATGGAGACGCCCGACCAGCTCACCACGATCGCCGAGGTCAAGGAGGACATGGAGAAGACGGTCCCGATGGACCGCCTGATCTGCGGCGACGTCGGCTACGGCAAGACGGAGATCGCGGTCCGCGCGGCCTTCAAGGCGGTGCAGGACGGCAAGCAGGTCGCGGTCCTGGTGCCCACGACGCTCCTGGTCCAGCAGCACTTCGGCACGTTCTCCGAGCGGTACTCCCAGTTCCCGGTCAACGTGCGGGCGCTCAGCCGCTTCCAGACGGAGACCGAGTCCAAGGCGACGCTCGAAGGCTTGCGGGACGGCTCGGTCGACATCGTCATCGGCACGCACCGCCTGTTCTCATCCGAGACCAAATTCAAGGACCTCGGCCTCGTCATCGTCGACGAGGAGCAGCGCTTCGGCGTCGAGCACAAGGAGCAGCTGAAGAAGCTCCGGGCCAACGTGGACGTGCTCACCATGTCCGCGACCCCCATCCCCCGTACGCTCGAAATGGCGGTCACCGGCATCCGCGAGATGTCCACGATCACCACCCCGCCCGAGGAGCGCCACCCGGTCCTGACCTTCGTCGGTCCGTACGAGGAGAAGCAGATCGGCGCGGCGGTCCGCCGTGAACTGCTGCGCGAGGGCCAGGTCTTCTACATCCACAACCGCGTCGAGTCCATCGACCGCGCGGCGGCCAGGCTGCGCGAGATCGTGCCCGAGGCCCGCATCGCCACCGCGCACGGCCAGATGTCCGAACAGGCCCTCGAACAGGTCGTGGTGGACTTCTGGGAGAAGAAGTTCGACGTGCTCGTCTCGACGACCATCGTCGAGTCCGGCATCGACATCTCCAACGCCAACACCCTGATCGTGGAGCGCGGCGACAACTTCGGCCTCTCCCAGCTCCACCAGCTGCGCGGCCGTGTCGGCCGTGGCCGCGAGCGAGGCTACGCCTACTTCCTCTACCCGCCGGAGAAGCCGCTCACGGAGACCGCCCACGAGCGGCTCGCGACCATCGCCCAGCACACCGAGATGGGCGCGGGCATGTACGTGGCGATGAAGGACCTGGAGATCCGCGGCGCCGGAAACCTGCTGGGCGGCGAGCAGTCCGGGCACATCGCGGGCGTCGGCTTCGACCTGTACGTACGGATGGTCGGCGAGGCCGTGGCCGACTACCGCGCCTCGCTGGAGGGCGGCGTGGAGGAGGAGCCGCCCCTGGAGGTCAAGATCGAACTCCCGGTGGACGCGCACGTCCCCCACGACTACGCCCCCGGCGAGCGGCTGCGCCTCCAGGCCTACCGCGCCATCGCCTCCGCCAACACGGAGGAGGACGTCAGGGCCGTACGCGAGGAACTCACCGACCGCTACGGCAAGTTGCCGGAACCGGTGGAGAACCTCCTGCTGGTGGCCGGGCTGCGGATGCTCGCGCGCGCGTGCGGCGTCGGCGAGATCGTCCTCCAGGGCACCAACATCCGCTTCGCGCCGGTGGATCTGCGCGAGTCGCAGGAGCTGCGGCTCAAGCGGCTCTACCCCGGGACGGTCATCAAGGCGAACGCCCAGCAGATCCTGGTGCCGCGCCCCAAGACCGCGAAGGTCGGCGGCAAGCCGCTGGTCGGCCGCGAACTGCTTGGCTGGGTGGGGGAGTTCCTCGCCTCGATCCTCGGGTCGTAGCGGCCGGAGGCGTGCGCTGCCGTCAGGCGGCGCACGCCTCGGCTATCGACCGGCTGTTCTCGTAGAGGTGGTGCCGGGTGATCCGGCCGTCCTCCACGGTGAGCCGCAGCGCGAAGGGCCCCTCGAAGGACTTGCCCGTGGCCCGTACGGTGCCGGACAGGTGGCCCATCAGGACGGCGTCGGCGCCGTCCACCAGGAAGGTGTCGAGGGAGGCGCGGGCGTCCTCGGCGACGGTGTGCGCGGCCAGCTCCGCGGACTGGGCGGCGCACTCGGCGCCGGTGGAGCGCGGCCGTATCCACGGCACGCCGGGGTTCTCGGCCAGCATCCAGTCGACGTCGTCGGCGAAGAGCTCCACCATCCGCCCGGTGTCCCCGGCCAGGCGGGCCGCGAGGAACTCCGCCACGACGGCGCGGGTGTGCGCGGCGGTGCCTGCGGCGGGAGTCGGGGCGGTGGTGGCGGCGTGCTCGGCGGTCATGGGGTTCTCCTCGGCTCCGGATCGGGCTGATGGCCTGATCCTGCCGGGGAGGCGGGGGAACGGTCGATTACCGCGGAGGTAACCCCCTGCGGGCCCGCTCCCGGGAGCCGCCTCAGTCCTTGTACAGCTGCTCGTCCTCGTCCCGGCACAGGCCGTGGGCGACGCCCATGATGCGGGAGGTCTGCTTCTTGGTCGTGCCGAGCCGGCGCGTGGACTTCGTGAACTGCTCGCCGAGGGCGGCGCCCCGGATGGTGCACAGCGCGTCGCCCTCCGCGACGAGCGCGTCGTCGGCGATGTGGTCGAGGTCCGGGTAGTGCTTGCGCAGCGTCTTCAGGTAGAAGGCGGCCGCCGGGCCCTTCAGGCCCCTTCCCCGAGGACTGGCGGAGGCACTCGGCGCCGTCGGCGCGCCCGCTGCCGCCGAACTGCCCGCCGTCGTCGATGCGTTCGCGGACGGTGCGGAGGAGGTGTCGGACGAGCCGCAGGCCGTGGCGCCGACGGCGAGGGCGGCGAGCAAGAGGGCGAGCTGGGGCAGGCGCTGGTGCATGCATCTCCTGAAACGTGATTGATCAGCAGATATTACGGCTTCCGTCCCGCCGCTCCGGGCGGCGGAGGCAGACACGGTCCGCACCGCCCGGCAGCTACCGTGGAGGCCGCCAAGTCCGCCCAGGGGAGGGGAGAGCGCAGTGACGCTCAAGGTTGTGGGGCTGAGCCGGTTCCCGGTGAAATCGATGCTGGGTGAGGAGCACGACCGGCTGGAGTTCGACGCGGGAGGCGCGGTCGGCGACCGGCGGTGGGCCCTGCGTCACGCCGACGGCAGGCTGGGCAGCGGGAAGAACACCCGGCGCTTCCGCCGTGTCCCGGGGCTCCTGGAGCACTACGCGGCGTACGACGATGATGGCCTGCCCGTCATCACCGCACCGGACGGCGCGACGCTGCGCCCCGGTGATCCGCGCATCCCCGAGCGCTTCGGCGACGGCGTCGAGCTGGTCCGCGAGGGCGAGAAGGGCCCGGAGAGCCACAAGGACGCCTCCGCCGTGTCCCTCATCGGCACGGCCTCGCTCCGCGCCCTCGGTGACCTGCTCGGTGACGCCGACCCCGTCGACGTACGGCGGCTGCGCAAGAACATCGTCGTGGAGACCGACGAACCCTGGATCGAGGAGAGCTGGGTCGGCCGCGAGATCGTCCTCGGCGGCGGCCGGGGCACGGAACCGCTGCGGCTGCGTGGCATCAAGCGCGTCACGCGCTGCGTCATGGTCACCCAGGCCCAGCCCGGCCTCCCCGTGGACAACCGCGTCCTCAAGACGCTCACCACCGCGCGCGACATGTGTATCGGCATCCACACGGACGTCGTGACGCCCGCGCCGCTCGCCCTCGGCGACACGGTGGCCGTCCGGTGAACCGGCGCACCACCTCGGCCCTGCTCGCGCTGGCCGCCGTCCCCGCGCTGCTCACCGGCTGCGGCCTCGGCACCGGGGACACGGCGGAGGGCGGCGCCGCGGGGGCCGGCGCCAAGGCGGGCTCCGCGCTGGCGGCCGTCGACACGCTCACGGTCAAGGGCCGCGCGCCCAAGACGGGTTATGACCGGGGCCGGTTCGGCAGTGCCTGGGCCGACACGGACTCCAACGGCTGCCCCACCCGGGACGACATACTGAAGCGGGACCTGACGGACGTCACGTATCAGCGCTCCCGTCAGGACGGGGAGTGCCGGGTCGCCTCGGGCAGGCTCGCCCCCGACCCCTACACCGGCAGGGACGTGACGTTCCGGCGCGGCCGCAGCCAGGTCGACATCGACCATCTCGTCGCGCTCTCGGACGCCTGGCAGAAGGGCGCCGCCCGGTGGGCGCCGGGCAAGCGCATCGCCTTCGCCAACGATCCGCTCAACCTCGTGGCAGTGGACGCCGGCCCCAACCGCAGCAAGGGCGACGGCGACACGGCGACCTGGCTGCCGCCGAACAAGGGTTACCGCTGTACGTATGTGGCCGGGCAGGTGGCGGTGAAGAAGAAGTACGGGGTGTGGGTGACCGCGGCCGAACGGGACGCGATGAAGAAGGTCCTGTCGACCTGCCCGGCCGAAAACCTCCCCACCGGCACCGCCCCGACGACCGCACCACCGCGCTTCCACGCCCGCTAACCCCGAGCCGGTTTATGAAGTGGCCCCGAAGGGGCCCTGAAAGGGGCGCGGGGAACGGCGCGAGCAACCACGACGATCCCGGGGCCGGCGATCGGCCGGATCCCCCGCGGGCGCGCCCCCGAAGGGGCGCGGGGAACGGCGCGAGCAACCACGACGATCCCGCGGCCGGCGATCGACCGGATCCCGAGCAACCACGACGATCCCGCGGCCGGCGATCGACCGGATCCCCCGCGGGCGCGCCCCTGAAAGGGGCGCGGGGAACGGCGCGAGCAACCACGACGAGACCCGCGGCCGGCGATCGGCCGGATCCCTCGCGGGCGCGCCCCCGAGGGGGCGCGGGGAACGGCGCGAGCAACCACGACGAGACCCGCGGACCGCACCGGAGAGCCCCCGGCAGACGCCACCCGAAGCCCCCGAATACTCGTTACCGCTCACCCCGCGGGACGCGTACCGTGCGGCGCATGGACCTCAAGATCACCACCCTCGCCGAGCGCCCCGAACTCGCGGGCCCACTCTGGAGCATGGCCGAGGACTGGCCGGAGTTCATCCTCCATGACCCGGTCGGCTGGTCACTGATCGGCCGCATCGTGGCGGACCTCCCCGAGTACGTCCTCGTCGCCACGGACGAGGACAGCGACAGGAGGAACGGTGAGAGCAGCGTCGTGGCCCGCGCCTTCAGCGTGCCGCTCGCCCTGCGCTCCCGCGGGGAGCCCGCGCTGCCCGACGGCGGCTGGGACCAGGTCCTGCTGTGGGCCTTCTCGGACCTGCGGCACGGCAAGGAGCCGGACACCGTCAGCGCCATCGAGATAACCGTCGACGAGGCGGCGCGCGGCAAGGGCGTATCCGCCCGGATGCTCGCCGCGATGCGGGACAACGCCCGCGCCCGCGGCTTCCGCGAGGTCGTCGCGCCCGTACGCCCCAACGCCAAGCACCTCGAACCGGCGACGCCCATCGACGAGTACGCCCACCGCACGCGCGAGGACGGCCTGCCCCACGACCCGTGGCTGCGGGTGCACGTCCGCGCGGGCGGCGTCATCGAGAAGGTCGCGCACGCCTCCATGACGGTGTCCGGGGCGACCGCGCAGTGGCGCGAGTGGACCGGGCTGCCCTTCGACGAGGAGGGGCCCGTCGAGGTACCGGGCGCGCTGGTGCCGGTGCACTGCGAGCCGGAGCGCGGCTACGGCGTGTACGTCGAACCGAACGTGTGGGTCCGGCACACGCTGTGACTCACAGCTTGTCGAGGTCGAGGACGTCGCCGGTCGGCGGCGTCGTCTTCACCGGCTTCTCGTAGTCGCCGAACGTCAGGGACTCGGTCTTGCCGCCCTTCTTCGTGTCGACCTTCAGCAGGTACGGCTTGCCCTCCGTGGCGACGTAGAGGGTGTACTTCGTCTTGCCGTCGCTCTCCGTCAGCTTGATCGCGGGGGCGCCGTCGACCGTGGTCGTACCGCCCCTGCGGGCCGCGGACTTGGTGCCCTCGAAGTCGGCGAGCAGGACGTCGAGGTCGCAGAACCCGGCGATCTCCTTGGCGTCGGCGCTCGTCGCCTTCGTCTTCACCCAGCGGTCGGCCATCATGTCCACCGCGGCCTGTACGTCGGCCTTGGGCTCCCCCTTGGTCTGGGCGCGCAGCAACTTCTCGTCGTACTTCATGTAGACGGTCTTGCCCGGGACGATCAGCTCGATCGAACCCTCATTGTTCATGCCCATGGTGCCCGCGCACTTGCCCTTGGTGTCCATGGCCATGTCGAGCGAGATCAGCCCGGACGCCTCGTCCGTGACGTCGCCCTTGACGCTCAGGGACTTGGCGCCCGAGGTCGCGTCGACGGCCTTCTCGGCGATCTCGCCGCCGGACATGCCCGCGAAGGGCCCCTTCTCGGCCGCGCCGGCCTTGTCGGCCTTGTCGTTCTCACTGCCGCAGGCCGTGAGTCCGGCCGTCGCGGCGGTGGCGAGGCAGACGGCGGCGATGGCGGTGCGGCGCAGGCGCAGGTGGTGACGCATGGATCCCCCCAAGGGAAGTCGTTCGGTGGGGACATCACAGCAGATGCTTGTGAACCGAGTCAACACGAGTACATGTGGACCATCGGTCAACAGTCGTGAAGCCTGCCGTGCGGATGATCGTCTGGGTATGCTCGACCGCGCGCGACTGACCCCGCGCGACGAGGGGAGCTGCTGGATGAAGCCGCGGGACGACGCGACCGAGGTGACCGCCGCCGGAATCGCCCGGCTGGCCGGAGTGGGACGCGCCGCCGTCAGCAACTGGCGCCGCAGGCACGAGGACTTCCCCAAGCCCGTGGGCGGCACGGAGACCAGCCCCTCCTTCGCGCTCGCCGACGTCGAGCGCTGGCTGCGCGCCCAGGGCAAGCTCGTCGAGGTGCCGCTGCGTGAACGCGTCTGGCAGCAACTCGCCGGGCACCCCGCGGGACCCGTCACCGCCCTGCTGCACGCGGGCTGCGCCCTGCTCCTGGTCCGCGACCGGCCGCCGGCCTGGCTCGCGCTCGGCGCCGTGTCGGACGAACGGCTGGCCCAGCTCCTGCCCGCCGAGCTCGAAGACGTCGTCACCCAGCGGTTCGGGAGGCGGCGCGGAAGGGCCGTACGCGTCCCCGAACCCGCCGAACTCCTCCCGTCCGTCCCGCTGTTGCGCGGCGTCGCCGAGCTGGCGGCCGAGCTCGGCGCCCGGGGCGCGTACGAGTTCCTGCTCGGCCGGCAGACCGACGCCAACCCCCGCCAGTACACGCTGACCCCGGCGGGACCCGCCGCCCTCATGGCCGAACTCGCCACGAGCACGGCCCCCGCCCGCACCGTCCTCGACCCCGCCTGCGGCACCGGCGCCCTGCTGCGCGCCGTCGCGCCCCGCCCCGACCAGTGCCTGTACGGCCAGGACAGCGCGCCCGAACTGGCCGCCCTCACCGCGCTGCGCCTCGCCCTGCACTCCGACGCGACCGTACGCACGATGGCCGCCGACACCCTGCGCGCCGACGCCTACGACGAGCGCACGGCCGATGTCGTGCTCTGCCACCCGCCGTTCAACGAACGCAACTGGGGCCACGACGAACTGGCCTACGACACCCGCTGGGAGTACGGCTTCCCGGCCCGCGCCGAGTCCGAACTGGCCTGGGTGCAGCACGCGTTGGCCCGCCTCGTCGACGGCGGCACCGCCGTCCTGCTGATGCCGCCGGCCGCCGCGTCGCGCCGCTCGGGCCGCCGCATCCGCGCCGACCTGCTGCGGCGCGGCGCCCTGCGCGCCGTCATCGCGCTGCCGGCCGGAGCGGCGCCGCCCTACAACCTCCCGCTGCACGTCTGGGTGTTGCGCAGGCCGGGCCCTGCCGTGCCGCCCGCCCCCGAGCTGCTCCTCGTGGAGGCGGCCGGGGTGCCGGACACCGACGGCCGCGACAAGCAGCTCTGGCCCGCCGTGCAGGACGCCGTGCTCGACGCCTGGCATCGCTTCGACCGGCACGGCACGGTCGCGGAGCGCCCCGGCCTCGCCCGCTCGGTGCCGGTGCTCGAACTCCTCGACGACGAGGTCGACCTGGCCCCGGCCCGCCGGCTGCCGCCCCCGGCCGCGGGCGGCGGCACCACCGAACTCGCGACCGTGCGCAAGAGCCTCGGCGAGGCGCTGCGACGGGCCGCGGACCTCACCCCGCCGCTGCCCCCGGAGGGGCCCCTCGGTGCGGCCCGCCCGCCCCTGACCACCGTCGGCGAACTGGCCCGGGCCGGCGCCCTGACCCTGCACACCGGGACCGGCGCCGGGGGCGCGGGCGTCCCCGTCCTCACCGACCACGACGTCCTGACCGGGAGCGCGCCCTCCGGAGCCCCCCACGAGGGCGCCCCGGACGACACGATGGTGCGCACCGAGCCCGGCGACGTCGTCGTCCCCGTCTTCGGCGGCGGAGCCGCGGCCCGCGTCGTCGACGAGGCCGCCGCGGGCGCCGCGCTCGGCCGGGGCCTCACGCTGCTGCGCCCCGACCCGGCCGTGCTCGACCCGTGGTTCCTCGCGGGCTTCCTGCGCGGCACCGCCAACCACCGCCGGGCCAGCAGCTACGCCTCCACCGCCGCCCGGCTCGACGTCCGCCGCCTCCAGCTGCCGCGCCTGCCGCTCGCCGGACAGCGCGGCTACAGCGAGCGGTTCCGGGAACTGGCCGCGTTCGAGGACGCCGTGCGCCTCGCGGGCCGGCTCGGCGAACGGCTGGTGCGCGGCATGCACGACGGACTGACGGAGGGCACGCTTCCGCCGGAGTGAGGCGCTCCCCGCCGCACCGCCGTGACCAGTACGACAACGGTTCGGTACAACCCGGGACCGCTCCCCGGTGTCGGCCTATACGCTCGGTCCGCGTTCGTTCGTCCTTCAGGTACCAGGAGCAGCCATGTCCGGCCACGGCTACGCGCCGCAGCAACCGCCGCCCCCCGCCGGGGGCTCACCGGTGACGCTGCGCGTGATGTTCGTAGTGCTCGCCGTCGTGACCTGCGGCCTGCTCGCGTGGGCGCCGCTGCTGCGGCTGGCGATCGTGACCCGCAAGGCGTACGACTGGGTCGTCTTCGCCGTCGTGACGGCGCTCGACGTCACCGGGCTCGTGCTGATCGGGGTGGACCCCGGCGAGGAGGAGTTCCAGGGCCCGGGCAACGCGGGCATGATCGTCCTGCTGTGCACGCTGATGGCCGCCGTCGCCTACTACCTCTTCGCGGACATACGCCACTTCAGCCGCCTGCGGCAGCCGGCGTTCACCGCCTACGCACCGCCCCCGGCGCCGCCCGCCTACTACGGCTACCCGGCAGCGCCACCGCCCGTCCAGGAGACCCCGCCCGCGCCCCCCGCGCCCGCCCGCATCCACCAGGTCCGCGCCGAGCTCGACGAGCTGAGCGACTACCTGCGCAAGCAGCAGGGCGGCAACTGACCGTGGCACAGGGCACCGGGACCGGCGGCCGGGGCAGCCGGGTCGTCGCAGGCCGCTATGAACTCTCCACTCTCATCGGCCAGGGCGGCATGGGCCAGGTCTGGACGGCGTACGACCAGCGCCTGGACCGCCGCGTCGCCGTCAAGCTGCTGCGCCCCGACCGGGTCGCGGGCGCCGAGGCCGAGGAGCTGCGCCGCCGCTTCGTGCGCGAGTGCCGCGTCACCGCGCAGGTCGACCACCCCGGCCTGGTCACCGTCCACGACGCGGGCAGCGAGCCCACCGAGGACGGCGCCCTCTTCCTCGTCATGCAGTACGTCGACGGTGCCGACCTCGGCGACCACCTCGCCGAACACGACCCCTACCCCTGGCAGTGGACCGTCGCCGTCGCCGCACAGCTGTGCGCCGTGCTCTCCGCGGTGCACGCCGTGCCGATCGTCCACCGCGACCTCAAGCCGCGGAACGTGATGGTCAAGCAGGACGGCACGATCAGCGTCCTCGACCTCGGCATCGCCTCCGTGATGGACACCGACACCACCCGCCTCACCCACACCGGCTCCCCGATCGGCAGCCCCGCGTACATGGCCCCGGAGCAGGCGATGGGCGGCGCCGTCGGCCCGTACACCGACCTCTACGCCCTCGGCGTGCTGATGCACGAACTGCTCAGCGGCGACGTGCCGTTCTCCGGCTCCACCGCCCTCGGCGTCCTGCACCGCCACCTCTACGAGCCGCCGCTGCCGGTCCGCCGGCTGCGCCCCGAGGTGCCCGAGGCCCTGGAGTCCCTGGTCCTGCGCCTGCTCGCCAAGGACCCCCAGCACCGTCCCGCCAGCGCCCAGCACGTCTACGAGGAACTGGCGCCGCTGCTGCCCGCCCGCGGCACCCCCTCGGGCCGCCCGCTCGACCCCACCCGGCCCTTCCTGCGCCCGCTCGCGCCCTGGCCGGACCGCGCCGCGACCCCCGCGCCCGCCCCCGACATGCCGCCGAGGCCGCCCGGTTCGCCGCCCGGGCAGGACGTCGCCCGGGCCGTCGAGGACGTCCGGCGCCTCCTCGGCGAGGGCCGCATCACCCAGGCCGTGGACATCCTCGGCGCGATCCTGCCGGCCGCCGCCGCCGAGCACGGTGAGCACTCACCCGTCGTCCGCACCCTGCGCAAGCAGTACGCCGCCACGCTCATGGACGACGGGCAGTACCGCCGCGCCCTGCCCGAGCTGCGGCGCCTCGCCGACGAGCGGGCCGCCGAGTCCGGCCACGCCGACCCGCACTCCCTCCAGTTCCGGTACGAGGCCGCGCAGTGCCTGGAGCAGCTCGGCGAACCGGCCGCGGCCCTCGCCGAGTACCGCGCGCTGCTCCCCTATTACGAGAACCACTACGCGACGGACGACCGCCGCCAGTCCCTGGAGATCCGCCGCCGCATCGGCCACCTGCTGCTCGCCCTCGGTGACCGGCCCGCCGCGCACGACACCCTCGCGCGCCTCCTGCACGACGCGGAGCTGCTGCACGGACCCGGCCACCCGTTCCCCGCGGAGATCCGGCGGACCTTGCAGTGGCTCGGACAGGTGCGCGGTTAGGTCCGAACGGCGGGGCGGAGGGTGCCCCAACTCCCGGGAAATCGTTGGTCGAATAGCTGTCGAATAGCTGGCCGACAAGACGGCCACTGCCTACCATCGATCACTGCCGGACTTTGTGCGCCCACGCACAAACTCGTAGCAGGGAGGCCCCACCTTGCACCGCCGCACCAGCCGTCGCACCGCGCTCGTCCTCTCCACCGCCGCGCTCGTCGCGGCCCCCCTCCTCACCGCCTGCGGCAGCGAGGCGCATCCCGGCGCCGCGGCCGTGGTCGGCGGCGACCGCATCACGGTCGCGCAGCTGGAGAGCCGGGTGAACGAGGTGCGAGACGCGCAGCGGGCCGCCGTCACCGACGACACGCAGTACGAGCAGGCCATCGCCAAGTCCGGCGGCCTCACCCGCAGCACGCTGCACACGATGGTGCTCGACAAGGTCCTGCACCGCGCGGCCACCGACGCCGGGGTGAGCGTGACGCGCCGCGACATCCAGCGGATGCGGGCGGGCCTGGAGCAGCAGGCGGGTGGCCGCAAGGCCCTGGAGCAGGGGTGGCTCCAGCAGTACGGCGTCGCCCCGGCCCGCCTCGACGACAGCCTGCGCACGGAGATCGAGGCGCAGAAGCTCGCGAAGAAGCTGGACGCGGACATGCAGTCGCCCGAGGGCCAGGCGGTCTTCTGGAAGGCCCTCACCGCGGCCTCCAAGAAGCTCGACGTCGACCTCAACCCGCGATACGGCAGCTGGGACGTCGACAAGAACAAGCGGGTGGACGCGAAGACACCGTGGCTGCGCCAGGTCACCGAGGCCGGGGGCGCCACGGGCTCCGGCTCCCCGGAGGCACCGCAGGCGTAGCCGCGGGCCGGGGCAGCGGCCGGGACAGCGGGCTGGGTTACGTTCGAGACGTGAACGACACCGATACCCCGCCCCCGGCCGACGCGTCCACCGGCCGCGTCATCCTGCTGACCACCAGCCACCGCGTCGCGCCCGGCCTGCTTTCCTGGCCCGCCTGGCAGGCCCTGCACAGCGCCGACGAGGTCCTGTGTGCCGACGCCGGCCACCCGCAGCTGCCGTATCTGCGCGAGGCGGGCGTGACCGTGACGCACGCGTCGCCGACCGCCGAGGAACTGGTGGACGCCTGCGCGGGCGGCCGCACGGTCGTGGTCGTCGCCACCGCGGAGGGCGACCGCCCCCTCACCGACGGCCTGGCCCGCCTCGCCGGCTCGGGCCGCGTCGCGATGCCGGACCTGGAACTGCTCCCGGCCTCCTACGACCTGCCGGGCGCGCGCCTGCTCGACCTGGTGCAGGTCATGGACCAGATCCGCGTCGCCTGCCCGTGGTCCTCGCAGCAGACGCACAAGGGCCTGGCCAAGTACGCGATCGAGGAGGCGTACGAACTGGTCGAGGCGATCGAGGACGGCGACCGGGAGGAGCTGCGCGAGGAGCTGGGCGACGTACTGCTCCAGGTCGTCTTCCACGCGCGGATCGCCGAGGAGGGCGGCCCCGGCGAGGACGACGGACCCTTCTCCATCGACGATGTCGCGGGCGGCATCGTCGACAAGCTCATCCACCGCCACCCGCACGTGTTCGGCGACGACTCGGCGGACACCCCGGAGGACGTGAAGGCGCACTGGCTGCGCACGAAGGCGGTGGAGAAGCAGCGCTCGTCGGTGACGGAGGGCATCCCCCTCGGCCAGCCCGGCCTCGCCCTGGCCGCGAAGCTGGCCTCGCGCGTCCGCACGGCGGGCCTCGACGTGGCGGTGCCGTCGGGGAAGGGCGTGGGGTACGAACTCCTCGCCCTGGCGCTGCGGGCCGAAGCGGAGGGCGTCGATCCGGAGGCGGCGCTGCGGGCCGCCGCGCGGGCCTACCGCGACGCGGTGCGGGCGGCCGAGGGGGCGGGGGCTTAGTACCGTTGCGCGCCAAGGACGGCTTGACGCGTGGGGGCGTACGTGGAACCGGAACGGGAGAAGCTGGCGGCCGAGGCCACGGCGGCCGTGGTGAACGCCCTGGACTCCGGGACACCGGACGGGCTTCCGGCCCGGCTCCAGGAGCTGGTCCACCGCTCCAAGCACCGCGTCAGGGAGAGCGGCACGGCGGAGCACTGGCACGCCTGGAAGCGGGCGTTCGCGCTTTACGGGGACGACGTGTCGGGGTGGCGCCACCGGCTGCGCCTCCTGCTGCGCATCGACGCGCCGTTCGCCGCCGAACTCAGGGCCCTGTTGGCCGAGTTCGAGCCGCCGGTGGTGGAGGAACGCCTCGGTGCCGTCCACAACGCCGTCTCGGGCGGGTCGGCGGGGAGCGTCGTCCAGGCGGGGCACATCGGCGCCGTCACGGTCCAGGCACCGGCCTCCTCGCCCGCGCGGCCGGCCGCCGACGGCTGGCCGCGCGCCGACCGGCTCCGCCGCCTCGGCCTCGGCGTGCGCCCCACCCGCAGGCTCCTCGGCGCGACGGCGCTGCCTCCCTACGTCGCCAGGGACTGTGACGACGAGCTGTCCGTCCTCGTGAGGCAGGCCGCGCACTACGGCGGCCTCGTCATCGTCACGGGCGGGCCCCTGTCCGGAAAGACCTCGACGGCTTGGGCGGCCCTGCGGGCGAGTGTGGCGGGGGACTCCCGGGTCTTCGTCGCGGGCGGCGGAGCGGACCTGCGCGATCTCCCGGACCAGCTCCGTGGCCGCGACGCCACGGGCACCCACGTGGTGTGGCTGGACGACCTGGACGCCCATCTCGAGGAGCCCGGCGTCCCTGGTCTCCTCGCCCGGCTCACCCATGACCGCGTCGTCGTCCTGGCGACGATGCGGGACGAGGCGTACGACAGACACCGCTTCGGACACCACCCCGCCGCCCGCGTCCTCGGTATCGCCCAGACCGTCGAGGTCCCCGCCGAGTGGAGCGAGGCGGAGCTGGCGCGGCTCGCGGCGGCCGACGACCCGCGCCTCTCGGACGCCGTCCGCTGGCGCGGGAGCCTCGGCGTCGCGGAGTTCCTCGCCCTCGGCCCGGACCTGTGGGAGGAGTGGCGCAGGGCGCGGCGCGCGGGGAGCCGCCTGCTCGGTCACCTCCTGGTGCGCGCCGCGATCGACCTCGCGCGGTGCGGGCTCACCCGGGGGGTCACGGCGAAGCTGCTGAGCCAGGTCAAGGAGGAGTACGGCCAGGCGGTGGCCATCACGTCCGACGAGACCTTCGACGAGGCGCTCGCCTGGGCCACCGCGCCCCGGCACGGCGTGACCGGCCTGCTCGTACCGGGTGAGTGGCCCGGCACCTGGCGGCCGTACGGCTCGCTGATCGCGGACGCGGACCGCTCGGAACCGCCGGTGCCGGACCGTGTGTGGATCCGTGCGTACGAGGGTCTGGAGCCGCACGACGCCGCCGAGCTGGACGGCCTGGTGGCCGCCTTCCGTTCGGCCCTGGAGCCGCGCGCCGAGGGCGGGGACGCCCACGCCATGACGTGGCTCGGCCTGCTTGCGGAGCACGCGGGGGACACGGCGACCGCGGAGGGCTGGTTCCGGCAGGCGGCGGACCACGGAAGCTCCCGCGCCGCCTGCCGGCTGGGCCACCTCCTCGCCACCCGCGTCGCGTACGGGGAAGCGATCCCCTACCTCACGGCCGCCGCCGACGCGGGCGAGGCCGGGGCCGCCGCCCTCCTCGGACAGGTCCACCAGCACCTCGCGGTCCACTACTTCCGCATCGCCGAGGCCGAGGGCGACATCTCGGCGACGCGTCGCCTGAAGGGACTGCTCCGCCCGACGGGCCGCCCGTGCGACCACGCCCAGGACCCACACCTGGACTAGCCCTGGACTAGCGGCTTCCGTCCCGTGCCCGGCGGCACGACCGCTGCCGCCCCGGCCCAGCCCCCGGCCAAGGAGGAGTCACGCATCCCCCGGGAGATACGGTCACCGCATGCACGACCAGCCGCCCGCGACCTGCCCCGCAGGAGCCACGCCCGCCCACGGGGCGACCCCGCAGCCCGAGCTCTTCACCTGGGAGTTCGCCACCGATCCTTACCCCGCCTACGCCTGGCTGCGCGAGAACTCCCCGGTGCACAGGACCACGCTGCCCAGCGGGGTCGAGGCCTGGCTGGTCACCCGGTACGCGGACGCGCGCCAGGCGCTCGCCGACCAGCGGCTCAGCAAGAATCCGGCCCACCACGACGAGCCCGCCCACGCCAAGGGCAAGACCGGCATCCCCGGCGAGCGCAAGGCCGAGCTGATGACGCATCTGCTCAACATCGACCCGCCGGACCACACCCGCCTGCGGCGCCTCGTCTCGAAGGCGTTCACCCCGCGCCGCGTCGCCGAGTTCGCACCGCGCGTGCGGGAGCTGACCGATCACCTGATCGACGCCTTCGTGGCGAAGGGCGAGGCCGACCTCATCCACGAGTTCGCCTTCCCGCTCCCCATCTACGCCATCTGCGACCTGCTCGGCGTCCCCCGCGAGGACCAGGACGACTTCCGCGACTGGGCGGGCATGATGATCCGGCACGGCGGAGGCCCACGCGGCGGCGTCGCGCGCTCCGTGAAGAAGATGCGCGGCTACCTCGCCGAGCTGATCCACCGCAAACGCCTCGACCCCGGCGACGACCTCATCTCCGGCCTCATCCGCGCCTCCGACCACGGCGAGCACCTCACGGAGAACGAGGCCGCCGCCATGGCCTTCATCCTCCTGTTCGCCGGGTTCGAGACCACCGTCAACCTCATCGGCAACGGCATGTACGCCCTCCTCACCCACCCCGAGCAGCGCGCACGGCTCCAGAAGGCCCTGGCGGAGGGCGACACCGGCCTGCTGGAGACCGGCGTCGAGGAACTGCTCCGCTTCGACGGACCCGTGGAGCTGGCCACCTGGCGGTTCGCCACCGAGGCGCTGACCCTCGGCGGGCAGGAGATCGCGGCCGGAGACCCCGTCCTCGTGGTGCTCGCCGCCGCCGACCGCGACCCCGAGCGGTTCGACCGGCCCGACACCCTCGACCTCGCGCGCCGCGACAACCAGCACCTCGGGTACGGCCACGGAATCCACTACTGCCTCGGCGCCCCGCTTGCCCGCCTGGAGGGCCAGACCGCGCTCGCGACGCTGCTCAGGCGCCTGCCCGATCTGCAACTCGCCGCCGACCCGGCCGATTTGCGGTGGCGTGGCGGACTGATCATGCGGGGACTGCGCACGCTGCCGGTGAAGTTCACAGACGCACAGAAAACGGCACCGGAACGACCGGTTTCTGACGGCCCATCACAACTGTGATGTTGACGTGATCTCCGCTGCATCGACTTGTGACAAGCGTTCGAGTGCGGCTACGTTCACGTCGACTCGGGCACCCGGTGCCCAAGTCGCCGTAACAGTCTCCTGAAAGGCAACCGCATGCTCTCCGGCAATGGTCGTCACCGACGCCCCCGCCAGGCCCCGGCCCTCATCGTCGCGGCAGGAGTCACCGGATCCGCCATCGCCATCCCGCTGCTCGGAGCCACCAGCGCGAGCGCCGCCGAGACGGTGACGTGGGACAAGCTCGCCGAGTGCGAGAGCGGCGGCGCGTGGAGCGCCAACCCCGGGAACGGTTACTACGGAGGGCTCCAGCTCTCCGAGGACATGTGGGAGAAGCACGGCGGCCTCGACTACGCGCCGAGCGCCGACCAGGCCTCCAAGTCCCAGCAGATCGCCGTGGCCGAGAGAATCCTCGACGGGCAGGGCCCCGAGGCCTGGCCGAGCTGCGCCCCGATCGCCGGACTCACCGACGGCGGCGCGGCGGCCGACGTGGACCCGGGCGATCCGATCCCCCCGGAGCCCACCGACTCGTCGGACAGGAACGACGCGAGCGACTCGACCGGTTCGACGGGGTCGGAGAAGTCGAAGGGCTCCAAGGGCTCCAAGGACTCCGAGGGCTCCGACGGCTCGGGGGACTCCAAGGACTCCAAGGGCAAGGCCGCCGACAAGTCGTCGGACAAGGCCTCCGACGACGCGTCAGAAGGCCCCGGCTCCGCCGACGAGGCCGGCGACACGCCCGGTTCGGGCGACGCCTCCCGAGACAAGAATCACGAAAAGGGCGACAAGCAGGGCAACAGCGGCAACAGCGGCAACGGCGACAAGGGCCCGACGGACGGCAAGTCCGGGCGCGACGAAGCCCCTTCGGCCGGCACCCCCGGGTCGAAGGACCCGGCCGCCCCCTCCGACGACTCCACCTCCGGCCGCCACCGTGGCGACCGCGCGGACGAGAGCCCCGCCTCCGGCAGCGAGAGCGGCAGCGGCGGCGACCGTCCGGGCCGGCACGCCTCGCGCGGCGGCGAGCGCACCGAGAAGGCCGCCGACGGGACGTACACGGTCCGCTCCGGTGACAACCTGTCGGCCATCGCGGACGACTTGGACGTCAAGGGCGGCTGGCACGAGCTGTACACCGAGAACAAGAAGACCGTCGGGGCCGACCCGGACCTCATTCTCCCCGGTCAGAGCCTCGATTTGGGCGAAAAGTAGGGGTAGTTGACGAACCGTCCACGGGGCACTTCGCGCCGAATGTCGGTATTGGCGTAAGTGAGAGATGGGTCTCAGAAGCCCTGATCGCCTTTGAAATTCCGTGGATCGCGTGACTACCGTCGTCAACGCCCGCCACTGGTGGGCCCCGCCGGTCGGTACGCCGAATCCTGCCAACGGCCGGACGGGAACAATCGTCGCTTCGAGCGCCGTAGGCAGGAGCGGGGGACCCAAGGTAAGCCGCCGGGTCCGCACGTCGAGCTCCGAGGAGGAGCGGGACGTACGGGACCGGCTAGGGGTGAAGTCGCACTCACGTGGTGCGGCCGGGCAACTTCACTGGCCCGAACCCGACAGCTCACCTCGCAGGCGTCGGTGAGGGGATCAACTCATGCTGTTTTCCAGCAAGGGCAAGCACCGCCGTCCGTCCAAGGCCACTCGTGTCGTCACGCTCGCCGGTGTCACCGGTGCCGCCGTGGCCGCCCCGCTGATGGCCGCCGGTTCGGCCTCCGCCGCCACCGGCCAGGAGTGGGACGCCGTCGCGCAGTGCGAGTCCGGCGGCAACTGGTCGATCAACACCGGCAACGGCTACCAGGGCGGCCTCCAGTTCTCGCCCTCCACCTGGGCCGCGTACGGCGGTACGAAGTACGCCCCGACCGCTGACAAGGCCTCCAAGGCCCAGCAGATCGAGATCGCCGAGAAGGTCCTCGCCGGCCAGGGCAAGGGTGCCTGGCCGCACTGCGGCGTCGGCCTCTCGGGCGCCGCGTACAACGGCGGCGGCGCGCAGCAGCAGGCCCCGCAGCAGCAGGCCAAGCCGCAGCCGCAGAAGACGCAGCAGCAGGCCGCCCCGCAGCAGCAGGCCGCCCCGCAGCAGGCCCCGAAGCCGCAGCCCGCGCCGCAGACCGAGTCCAAGAAGACCGTCGAGACCCCGACCGGCAAGAAGGTCGAGAAGGGCGACGGCGAGTACAAGGTCAAGACCGGCGACACGCTGTCCAAGATCGCCGAGGCGCACGACGTCAAGGGCGGCTGGCAGAAGGTCTACAAGCTGAACGGCGACATCATCGACAACGCCGACTTCATCTACCCCGGCCAGCAGCTGCACCTCAGCTGACGGATCCGGTCGCGGCCGTGCCTCGGCGGACGCACGGCCGTCCCACCCCGTCCCCACGGGCTCCCCGCCCCGGTGCGCGTATCCCCCGTACGCACCGGGGCGGGGCCATGTCCGCTGTTCGCTCCTAGCGAGCTACCGGCCAGTAGAAACGCGGGCTTCCATCCCGTTTCCCGGCCATTTGAGCCTTCCCCCGTCCCACGGGACGGGCGGTCGGCTGGCCTGAGGCCCGGAGCCGGTTAGGCTCAGGAGACGCGGGCCGAATCGGCCCGCGTAAACGCGTCACATCCCAGAAGGAGATGCTCGTGCCGTCCATCGACGTCGTCGTAGCCCGGGAAATCCTGGACTCCCGAGGCAACCCCACGGTCGAGGTCGAGGTCGGCCTCGACGACGGCAGCACCGGTCGTGCCGCCGTCCCGTCCGGTGCCTCCACCGGTGCCTTCGAGGCCATCGAACTCCGTGACGGTGACCCCAACCGTTACCAGGGCAAGGGTGTCGAGAAGGCCGTCCTCGCCGTCATCGAGCAGATCGGCCCGGAGCTCGTCGGCTACGACGCCACCGAGCAGCGCCTGATCGACCAGGCGATGTTCGACCTGGACGCCACCGACAACAAGGGCTCCCTCGGCGCCAACGCCATCCTCGGCGTCTCGCTCGCCGTCGCGCACGCCGCCTCCGAGGCCAGCGACCTGCCGCTGTTCCGCTACCTCGGCGGCCCGAACGCGCACCTGCTGCCCGTGCCGATGATGAACATCCTCAACGGCGGGTCGCACGCCGACTCCAACGTCGACATCCAGGAGTTCATGATCGCGCCGATCGGCGCCGAGTCGTTCTCCGAGGCGCTGCGCTGGGGCACCGAGGTCTACCACACGCTGAAGAAGGTCCTGAAGAGCAAGGGCCTGGCCACCGGCCTCGGCGACGAGGGCGGCTTCGCCCCGAACCTCGACTCCAACCGCGCCGCCCTGGACCTCATCCTGGAGGCCATCAAGGAGGCCGGCTACGTCCCCGGCGAGCAGATCGCGCTCGCGCTCGACGTCGCCGCGTCCGAGTTCTACAAGGACGGCACCTACCAGTTCGAGGGCAAGTCCCGCACGGCCGCCGAGATGACCGAGTACTACGAGGAGCTCGTCGCCTCGTACCCGCTCGTCTCCATCGAGGACCCGCTGTTCGAGGACGACTGGGCCGGCTGGAACGCCATCACCGAGAAGCTCGGCGACAAGGTGCAGCTGGTGGGTGACGACCTGTTCGTCACCAACCCCGAGCGCCTGGCCCGCGGCATCGAGGAGAACTCCGCCAACGCCCTGCTCGTCAAGGTCAACCAGATCGGTTCGCTGACCGAGACCCTGGACGCCGTCGAGATGGCCCAGCGCAACGGCTTCAAGTGCATGATGTCGCACCGCTCCGGTGAGACCGAGGACGTCACCATCGCCGACCTCGCCGTCGCCACCAACTGCGGCCAGATCAAGACCGGCGCCCCGGCCCGCTCCGAGCGCGTCGCCAAGTACAACCAGCTCCTGCGCATCGAGGAGATCCTCGACGACGCCGCGGTCTACGCCGGCCGCAGCGCCTTCCCGCGCTTCCGCTCCGCCTGACCCGAGCACAGCAAGGCCGAGCTGTCCGAAGCTCGCGTAGCCACGTAGTTGCGTACGTCCCCGCAGCCGGTCCCGTACCGTGTGCGGGGACGTACGTACGTGCAGGCGCAAGCTCTGGGGAGACCGAACCATGGCCAAGGCCGGGACCAAGGACCGGTTCTCCACCGCTACCCGCCTGCGGCTGCTCGGCGAGCAGACCGCGGAGCGGGTCTACCGCTCCCAGACCAAGCGCCAGGCGCGCCGCTCCCGGCTCACCGGCCGCGCGGCGCTCCTCGCGCTCGTGCTCTGCTCCCTGGTCGTCGCCCTCGCGTACCCGATAAGGCAGTACGTCTCGCAGCGCGCCGAGATCGACGACCTGCGCCGGCAGCAGGCCGAGCACCGGGCCGACGTCGAGAAGCTGCGCGACGAGAAAGCCCGCTGGCAGGACGACGCGTACGCGCAGCAGCAGATCCGCGACCGCCTGCACTATGTGCTGCCGGGCGAGACCGGGTTCACGGTGATCGACCCCGCGGCGGCCAGGAGCCGGCGCGCGGACCAGGGGGCGGTCGCACGCCCCTGGTACTCGAACGTCTGGGAACGCGTCGACAAAGCTGACAGGGCCGACAAGGCCGACAAGGCCGACAGGGCTGACGGGGCCGACAGGGCCCCGTGAGACCGACCGTTCCGACGACTGACCCACTGATGGAAAGACAGGCATGGACACGCCCCCGCCGACCACTGAGCGCACCGAGCCGACCGACGCCGACGTCGAGGCCTTCAAGCAGCAGCTCGGCCGCCCGCCGCGCGGCCTGCGGGCCATCGCGCACCGCTGCCCCTGCGGTCAGCCGGACGTCGTCGAGACGGCGCCGCGCCTCCCGGACGGGACGCCGTTCCCGACCACGTACTACCTGACGTGCCCGAGGGCCGCGTCCGCGATCGGCACCCTTGAGGCCAACGGCGTCATGAAGGAGATGTCGGAGCGGCTCACGAACGACCCCGAGCTGGCCGCCGCCTACCGCGCGGCCCACGAGGACTACATCGCGCGCCGCGACGCCATCGAGGTCCTGGAGGGCTTCCCGAGCGCGGGCGGCATGCCGGACCGCGTGAAGTGCCTGCACGTCCTGGTCGGCCACTCCCTGGCCGCCGGGCCCGGCGTGAACCCGCTCGGCGACGAGGCCATCGCGATGCTGCCCGAGTGGTGGGCCAAGGGGCCCTGCGTCACGCCGTGCGCGCCCGAGGGGGACGGGTGACCCGCGTCGCCGCCGTCGACTGCGGCACGAACTCGATCCGTCTCCTGGTGGCGGACGCCGACCCGGCCACGGGCGCGCTCGTCGACCTGGACCGGCGGATGACGATCGTCCGCCTCGGCCAGGGCGTGGACAGGACCGGCCGCCTCGCCCCCGAGGCCCTTGAGCGCACCTTCGCGGCCTGCCGCGAGTACGCCGAGGCCATCAAGGCGCACGGCGCCGAGCGCGTCCGCTTCGTCGCCACCTCCGCCTCCCGTGACGCGGAGAACCGCGACGTGTTCGTCCAGGGAATCCTGGACATCCTGGGCGTGGAGCCGGAGGTGATCACCGGCGCGCAGGAGGCGGAGTTCTCCTTCACCGGCGCGACCAAGGAGCTGGCGGGCCGCGACGACCTGGCCAAGCCATATCTGGTCGTGGACATCGGCGGCGGCTCCACGGAGTTCGTGGTCGGCACGGACGAGGTCCTCGCCGCCCACTCGGTGGACGTCGGCTGCGTCCGCATGACCGAGCGCCACCTCGTGCACGACGGCGTCGTCGCGGACCCGCCGACCCGCGAGCAGTTCGCCGCCGTCCGCGCGGACATCGAGGCGGCCCTGGACCTCGCCGAGCGCGCGGTGCCGCTCAAGGACGCGCGCACCCTCGTCGGTCTCGCGGGCTCGGTCACCACCCTCGCCGCGATCGAGCTCGGCCTCGACACCTACGACGGCCGCGCGATCCACCACACCCGGCTCCCGTACGAGCGGGTGGCCGCCATCACGGAGCGCCTGATGACGGCCACGCACGCCGAGCGCGCGGCGATCCCGGCGATGCACGCGGGCCGCGTCGACGTCATCGCGTCGGGCGCCCTCGTACTGCTCGCGATCATGGACAGGACCGGCGCCGAGGAGGTCGTCGTGAGCGAACACGACATCCTCGACGGCATCGCCTACAAGGTGGCGGAAGAGGTCGAGGAGCAGCGGCGGGGCGCTCCCGGCCGGGCCTGAGCCCCGTACCCGCGGCATCGGCGCGCCCCCGGTCTCTGACGAGGCTGGGGGCGCGCCGTGTCTCCGGGCGGACGATGTGCGTCGGCCGCCCCGCCGTGGGCGGTGGGGTCCGCCCACTAGGCCGCGCTGCCGCCGCCGAGCAGGCCGCCGAGCAGGCCGCCGAGGGTGCCGAGCAGGCCGCCGAGGACGGGGAGCTGGTTGGTGGGCTGTTCGTTGTTGTTCTTGGGCAGGGTGTGGTTGCCGAGCATGTCGTCGTCACGTCGGTCGTCGTCACGTCGGTCGTCGTCACGCGGGTTGTCGTCACGCGGGTCGTCGTCACGTGTGTGGTTGCCGAGCATGTCGTTGTCGAGCATGCCGTCGCCGAGGGGGTCGTCGCCCGAGGTGCCGTTGCCCAGGGTGTCGTTGCCGAGAGTGCCGTTGCCCAGGTTGTCGTTGCCGAGGGTGTCGTTGCCGAGCGGTTCGGGGTCGTCGGCGTGGGGCTGTGCGGTGCCCGCCGGCGTGTTCGCGGGCGTGTGGTGCTCGGCGGCGGCCGTGCCCGCGCTGCCGAGGGTGGCCGCGGCGACGAACGTCGCCGTGACGAGTGCGGTGCGGATGCGCATGAGGCTCCTTTGCGAACGGATGGACTCCCCCTGACATCCATTCACCCGGGCATCCCCCGCGACCGCATCTGATCAGCGGCCATCCGGCGGCCCGCCTCTCGGCGACGGGCTGTCGGAAAAGTTCGTGAAGTTCTTCACAAGGAATTGGCCACCTGCGGGCGAGGTTCGGGGCCACCGAGCCGCCGAAAAGGTCATTCCCGGGCTCCCGGCCGGGTGGCCCGCGTGTGTCGGGCGGGTGGCCCGCGGGTGACGCGGGCGACTGGTCCACCCCGGCGACGGGCCCGGACCGGCAGCTCACAAGGGGTGGACAACGACTCGCGTGGTGCGGTGGTTCCCCTGGAACGCCATGACCTCGGTCACGTGGGCGGCGAAGTGTAGCAGAGCCCCCCGGCATGCTTGTGAAGGGGCGCACGAGCGACCCCCGCCGGACGGGTGGATACTCGATGGCATGAGCACCACGGAGCGTCCCAGGATCCTCGTAGTAGGCGGTGGGTACGTAGGCCTGTACGCAGCTCGGCGCATCCTCAAGAAGATGCGCTACGGAGAGGCGACCGTCACGGTCGTCGACCCCCGGTCGTACATGACCTACCAGCCCTTCCTCCCCGAAGCCGCCGCCGGCAGCATCTCGCCGCGGCACGTAGTCGTCCCGCTGCGACGCGTGCTGCCCAAGGCAGAGGTTCTCACCGGCCGGGTCACCACCATCGACCAGGACCGCAAGGTCGCCACGATCGCCCCCCTCGTGGGTGAGGCGTACGAGCTGCCTTTCGACTACCTCGTCATCGCGATGGGCGCGGTCTCCCGCACCTTCCCGATCCCCGGCCTCGCCGAGCAGGGCATCGGCATGAAGGGCATCGAGGAGGCCATCGGCCTGCGCAACCACGTCCTCGAGCAGCTGGACAAGGCTGACTCCACGACGGATGAGGAGGTCCGTCGCAAGGCGCTGACCTTCGTCTTCGTCGGCGGTGGCTTCGCGGGTGCGGAGACCATCGGCGAGGTCGAGGACATGGCCCGCGACGCGGCCAAGTACTACAACAACGTGAAGCGCGAGGACATGCGCTTCGTGCTGGTCGACGCCGCCGACAAGATCCTCCCCGAGGTCGGCCCCAAGCTCGGCCAGTACGGCAAGGAGCACCTGGAGAGCCGCGGCGTCGAGGTCTACCTCTCGACGTCGATGGACTCCTGCGTGGACGGCCACGTGGTCCTGAAGAACGGCCTGGAGGTCGACTCCAGCACGATCGTGTGGACCGCGGGCGTCAAGCCGAACCCGGCGCTGACCCGCTTCGGTCTGCCGCTCGGCCCGCGCGGCCACGTGGACACCCAGACCACGCTCCAGGTGCAGGGCACGGACTACATCTGGGCCGCGGGCGACAACGCCCAGGTGCCGGACCTCGTCGGCCGCAAGGCGGGCAACGAGAACGCCTGGTGCCCGCCGAACGCCCAGCACGCGCTGCGTCAGGCGAAGGTCCTCGGCGACAACGTGATCTCCGGCATGCGGGGCTTCCCGCAGAAGGAGTACAGCCACGCCAACAAGGGTGCGGTCGCCGGTCTCGGCCTGCACAAGGGCGTCGCGATGATCGTCATGGGCAAGATGAAGATCAAGCTCAAGGGCCGTCTCGCCTGGTACATGCACCGCGCGTACCACGGCATGGCGATGCCGACGTTCAACCGCAAGATCCGCGTCTTCGCGGACTGGACGCTCGGTATGTTCCTCAAGCGCGAGGTCGTCTCCCTCGGTGCTCTGGAAGCGCCTCGTGAGGAGTTCTACGAGGCCGCCAAGCCTGCCCCGAAGCCGCAGGTCGCGGCCGAACCCGCCCCGGCGGTCAAGGCCGAGGAGAAGGCCAAGGCCTCCTGACCTCGCGTCACTGATCCACCCTGAAGGGGGCCGCCCGCCATCCGTGGTGCGGGCGGCCCCCTTCGGCGTACCCGGACACCGGGTGGCGCAGATCCGGGCCGAGATAGGTGCCTGTGGCATCTATTTTGCCGTTCCATGACACGGCGAGGGGACTGCGCACGGGGTTCTTCGGTGTTTACGTGGTGTCGGACCGATCCCGGGTCGTCGTCATGGAGGTGTGCGCCATGCAGAACGCCGCACTGCGGCTGAAGAGTCTCGCCGAGCAGCTGATGGGAGCCCCGCTGCCGGTACGGATCCGCGGCTGGGACGGTTCGGAGGCCGGGCCTCCGGGCGCCCCCACCCTCGTCGTACGCAACCGCCGCGCGCTGCGCCACCTCCTGTGGAAGCCGGGCGAACTGGGCCTCGCCCGCGCCTGGGTGGCCGGTGACCTGGACGTCGACGGGGATCTCTACGAGACGCTGGACAAGGTGGCGGAGTTCATCTGGGAGCGCGGCGAGGACGCGCCGGGCCTGCGGCAGGCGCTGCGCGACCCGCGGGTCCGCTCCGCCGCCCGCTCGCTGTTCGCCCTCTCGGCGCCCTTCCTGCCGCCCGCGCCGCCGCCGGAGGAGATGCGCAGACACGGCCGTCTCCATCTGCACACCAAGGGCAGCGACCGGCGCGCCATCAGCCACCACTACGACGTGGGCAACGACTTCTACGAGCTCGTCCTCGGCCCCTCGATGGTCTACTCCTGCGCCTACTGGGCCTCGCCCGACTCCACCCTGGAGGACGCCCAGCGCGACAAGCTCGAACTCATCTGCCGGAAGCTGGCGCTGCGGCCCGGCATGCGCCTGCTGGACGTCGGCTGCGGCTGGGGTTCCATGGCGATCCACGCGGCCCGCGAGCACGGCGTCACCGTCGTCGGCGTCACGCTCTCCCAGGAGCAGGCCGCGTACGCCAGGAAGCGCATCGCCGAGGAGGGCCTCACCGACCGGATCGAGATCCGCGTCCAGGACTACCGGGACGTGCGCGACGGACCGTACGACGCCATCTCCTCCATCGGCATGGCCGAACACGTCGGCTCCGAGCGCTACCTGGAGTACGCGCACACCCTGTACGCCCTGCTGAAGCCGGGCGCACGGCTGCTCAACCACCAGATCGCGCGCCGGCCGCGGGCCGACGAATCGGCGTACTCGGTGGACGAGTTCATCGACGCTTACGTCTTCCCCGACGGGGAGCTCGCGCCGGTCGGGACCACCGTGGGGCTCCTGGAGCGGGCCGGGTTCGAGGTGCGCGACGTGGAGGCCATCCGCGAGCACTACGCGCTGACCCTGCGCCGCTGGGTCGCCAACCTGGAGGCGCGGTGGCCCGAGGCCCAGCGCCTCACCTCGCCCGGCCGTGCCCGCGTCTGGCGGCTCTACATGGCCGCCTCCGCGCTCGCCTTCGAGCACAACCGCATCGGCGTCAACCAGGTCCTCGCGGTGAGGACGCCTGAGATCGGCGCATCGGGGATGCCGCTGCGGGCCCGGGAGTGGCGCGCGTCGTAGCTGCGTGTACGTACGTGAAAGGGGGCCCCGGCGGTGATCCGCCGGGGCCCCCTTTCCGCGTGCCGCCGCTACTCGGCCTTGATGGCCATCAGCGGGTTCAGCTTGGCCGCGCTGCGGGCCGGCCACATCGCCGCGAGGACACCGACCAGGGCCGCGATCCCGAGGAAGATCACGATCCGGCCGAGCGGGATCTCCATGGAGTACGTGGAGACGCTGTTCGAGATGGTGCCGCCCGCGACCCAGCCCATGAAGAGGCCGAGACCGATGCCGAGCACCGCGCCGAACAGGGAGATGATGACCGCCTCCAGACGCACCATCTGCTTGACCTTCGCGCGGTCCAGGCCGATGGCCCGCAACATGCCGATCTCGTGCTTCCGCTCGAAGACCGACATCGCGAGGGTGTTGATGACGCCGAGCACGGCGATCAGGACGGCCATGGCCAGCAGGCCGTAGAGCATGTTCAGCATCATGTTGATGGCACCGGCCACCGCGTTGCTGATCGCGTCCTTGTCCTGGACGGTGATGGCGGGGTTCTCGCCGAGGGCCTTGACGATGGCGTCCTCGGCCTTGTCGGAGGCGCCGCCCTTCATCTTCACGAGGACCTGCTTGTCGACGACCTTGGTCAGGTGCGGGTCGACGACGGAGGTGGGGGCGAAGACGCCGCCGAGCATCTCGTTGCCCTCGTAGACACCGGAGACCTTCAGCCGGACCTTCTTGCCGTCGTCGTCGAACTCCAGCGGGAAGGTGTCACCCGCCTTGAGGCCCTGCTCCTTGGCGATGTCGGTGTCGATGAGCGCGCCGCCGGTCTTCAGGCCGGCCGCCGAACCGCCGGTGAAGTCAAGCCCCACCAACCGGTCGAAGGTCTTCGGGTCGACGCCGGAGACGGTGGAGTAGGTGCCGCCGGTCTTGCCGTAGGTGCTGCGCAGCGGGCTGGTCGCCTCGACGTCGGGGAGCTTGTCGAGCTTCTCGCGGACCTCGGGGGTCAGCGGCTGGAAGTTCGCCATGGAGACGCTGTAGTCGGCCTTCATGGAACCGGCGGCCATCTTGTTGATGGCGCTGCTCATGGAGGTGGCGACCACGGTCATCGCCGTGATGAGGGTCAGACCGATCATCAGGGCCGCGGCCGTGGACGCCGTACGGCGCGGGTTGCGCAGCGAGTTGAGGCGCGAGAGCTTGCCGGTGACACCGAACGGCTTCAGGAGCGGGGCCGAGGCGGCGATGAACGGGCGGGACAGCAGCGGCGTGAGGACGATGACGCCGACGAGCATGACGCCCGCGCCGCCCGACTTCACGTAGTTGTCCTTCATGAAGAGCATCACCGCGCCGAGCGCGACGATGACCGAGCCGATGGTGTTGCGGACCACCAGGCCGCGCATGGTCGGCGTCGCGTGGACGCTGTTCATCGCGGCGACCGGCGGGATCTTCGCGGCGCGGCGGCCCGGCAGCCAGGCGGCCAGCATGGTCACGACGACACCGATGAGCAGCGCCACGAGGATCGTGGTCGGGGCGATGACGAGCGGCCCGTCGGGCAGCGAGGCACCGGCGGAGTTCATCAGCGACTCCAGGCCGACCGCCACGCCGATGCCGAGCGCGAATCCGGTGACGGCGGCGATCACGCCGACCAGGAAGGCCTCGATCAGCACGGAGCGCGTCACCTGGCGGCGCGAGGCGCCGACGGCCCGCATCAGCGCGAGCTCCTTGGTGCGCTGGGCGACCAGCATGGTGAAGGTGTTGGCGATGATGAAGATGCCGACGAAGAGCGCGATACCGGCGAAGATCAGCAGGACCTGGCTCATCGAGCTGGTCTGCTCCTCGATCATGCTGTCCTGCTGCGCCTTGAGCTCACCGCCCGTCATCGTCGAGGACTCCTTGGGCAGGATCTTCTCGACCGCGCTCTCCAGGGCCGCCTCGGAGGCGCCCGCGGCCGCCTTCACGTCGATCTCGTCGTACTGGTTCTTGTTGAGCGCCTTGAACGCGGTCTTGTTGTCGAACAGGACCAGGCTGCCGCCCGCGACGACACTGCCCTCGTCGGTGTCGAAGACGCCGCTGACCTTCGCGGTGCGCACCGGGCCGTCGGTGGAGAGGCGGACGGTGTCGCCCACCGTGTAGCCGGTGCGTCCCGCGGTGCGGGAGTCGAGGGCGATCTGACCGGCGGACTTCGGGGCGGCGCCCTCGGTGAAGTCGTAGCGCGGGTCCTTGCCGCCCTTGCCCGGGAAGTAGTTGGCGCCGGTGGTGCCCCACTCGCCGCCCACCAGCTTGCCGTCCTTGTCGGCGAGGGCGGTGAAGCCGGAGACGGAGCCGATCGCGGAGTCGGCGCCGGGCAGCTCCCCGGCCTTCTTCAGGAGGGCTTCGGTCAGCTCGGGCTTCTGCTTCGGGCCCCCCTGACTGTCGCCGGAGTAGCTGCTGTTGGAGGTGATGGCGACGGAGACGTGGTCGAAGCTCTTCGCCGACTTGTTCTTGTAGGCGTTGCCGAAGGTGTCGGTGAAGACCAGGGTGCCGGAGACGAAGGCGACGCCGAGCATGACGGCGAGCACGGTCATGAGCAGCCTGGCCTTGTGCGCGAGCACGTTGCGCAGGGCGGTACGGAACATGGGTGTGAGTCCAGGTGAGGGGAGTGCCCGAAGGGGCGCGAGGAACTGCGCGACCAGCCACATGCGGCCCGCAGACGAAGGACGAGGCGAAGGGACGCCTAGCTGGTGCGCCCCTTGGCGTCGAAGTGCTTCATCCGGTCCAGCACCCCGTCCGCCGTGGGCCGGTGCATCTCGTCCACGACCCGCCCGTCCGCGAGGAAGATCACGCGGTCCGCGTACGACGCGGCCACCGGGTCGTGGGTGACCATCACGACGGTCTGGCCGAGGTCCCGCACGGAGTTGCGCAGGAAGCCGAGGACCTCCGCGCCCGAGCGCGAGTCGAGGTTTCCGGTCGGCTCGTCACCGAAGATGATCTCGGGCTGCGAGGCGAGCGCACGGGCCACGGCCACGCGCTGCTGCTGGCCGCCGGAGAGCTCGGTGGGCCGGTGGCTGAGCCGTCCGGAGAGGCCGACCATCTCGATGACCTGCTCCAGCCACGCCTTGTCGGGCTTGCGGCCCGCGATGTCCATGGGGAGCGTGATGTTCTCCAGGGCGGTCAGCGTCGGCAGCAGGTTGAACGCCTGGAAGATGAAGCCGATCTTGTCGCGGCGGAGCTTCGTGAGCTGCTTGTCCTTGAGCGTGGACAGCTCCGTCTCACCGAGGCGCACCGAACCGGAGCTGAAGCTGTCCAGGCCCGCGACGCAGTGCATCAGCGTCGACTTGCCGGAGCCGGAGGGACCCATGATCGCGGTGAACTCGCCCTGCCCGAAGTCGACGGAGACGTGGTCCAGGGCGACCACCTGGGTCTCACCCTGTCCGTACACCTTGGAGAGGTCCGTGGCGCGCGCGGCCACTGCGGTGGCGCGGGTGGCGAAGGGGGTGGTGGTCACGGGACGGTGCTCCTGTCGGGACGACGAGTGGGGACGTACTCCATCGTCGCGGCCGATCGGCGCCTTGGAGTCAGCCGCTGTTCCGGTTCCAGGGGCCCTCTCCAGTCGGACCCGGGAGCCTCTTGTCATACCTGGGGATGAGGGGCGTCCCTGAGATCCGCGACCCGGGACGGGAACGGGCGGGAGGCTAAATTCCGTCATTCCGTGCAGAGGCCCATGAGACCGGCCGGAGACATGGAAAGGCCTCCGGCAAGTACCAATGGACCGTACCGGCGGCTGATGCTCCCTCAGACGTCAATAAAATAAGACAACATCGAGCCGTCCCTCCGCTGTTCGGGGGATGCCTCCCGATAGGGTCGAATCCTTGATGCGGGGCCCACGGCCTGCCCGGATGGTGGAATGCAGACACGGCGAGCTTAAACCTCGCTGCCCCTCGGGGGCGTGCCGGTTCGAGTCCGGCTCCGGGCACCTCCGCCATCTCGCGAGGGCGGGGCGCCCGGCGGGCGTGCGGCAAGTGCCTGATGCAACGTCAAGTTCCCTACGTGATCAAGACATTCGCACCGTGTTGAAGCGGGCGGCGATGTGCAGATCCGTCTCGATCGCCGCCGCCGTCGCGCGCAGCGCGGGCAGCAGGGCGTCGCGGGTGCGGGAGAGCGGGTCCGTGCCCGCGTGCTGCGCGATGTTCACGGCGGCGACCACCCGCCCCGCCGCGTCCCTGACCGGCACGGCCACCGAGCGCAGCCCGTCCTCCAGCTCCTGGTCTGCGGTGGCGTGGCCCTCGGCGGCGGCGCGGTCGAGGACGCGGGCCAGCTCGCCGGGGTCGGTCACGGTGCGCGGGGTCAGGGCGCGGGGCGGCGCGGCCGTCAGCAGGCGCTCGCGCTCGTCCCCGGGGAGCCCGGCGAGCAGTACCCGGCCCATGGCGGTGGCGTACGCGGGAAAGCGGGTGCCGACCGTGATGTGGACGCTCATGACGCGCACGGTGGCCGCCCGCGCGACGTAGCGGATGTCCGTGCCGTCCAGGACCGTCGCCGAGGCCGACTGTCGCACCCGGTCGGCCAGCTCGCGCAGGTGCGGCTCGGCCAGCTCGGCGAAGGTGAGTCCGGACAGGGCCGCGTGGCCGAGCTCCAGGATGCGGGGGAGCGGGCGGAACAGGCGGCCGTCGTGAGCCGCGTACCCCGCCTGCTCCAGGGTGTGCAGACAGCGCCGCGCGGTGGCCCTCGGCAGACCCGTGGCCTCGGCGAGCGCGGTGAGCGGCAGCCCTTCGCCGCGGGCTCCGCCGAGGGCGCGCAGGACGGCGAGGCCGCGGGCCAGGGACTGGAGGAAGCCGGGGCCGAGCTCCTCCTTGGCGGCGGCGGGGCCGGTGGCGGCGGGGTCGGCGGCTTCGCGGGCGGGCGCCCGGCCGTCGGCGTCCGGTGGCGCGTCCGTGCCCGACAGGCCCGCCAGCCGCTCGGCCTCCTCGCGCAGCCGCGGCAGCACCGCCGCCGCCAGGCCCTGTGCCGTGTGCCTGCTGGTATGGCTCACCGCCGACAGGGCGTACCGCACCCGCCCCGCGGCGTCGCGCACCGGGACCGCCACGGCGATCAGGCCCGGCTCGATCAGCTGGTCGTCCAGGGCCCAGCCGCTCCGGCGGGCGTGCGCCACGCGGTCCGCGAGTTCCGGGACGCCGGCGGGCGCCGGGCCGGGCGGCAGCGCGGGATAAGCCTCGTGGGCGGGGCCGGCGGCCGCGCGCGCCCGCCAGGCGGCCCACCGCTCCTCGTCCCACGCGTCCGCGAAGAGCGCGCCGGGGGCGCAGCGATCGGGCGGCAGCAGGTCACCGATGCGGAAGGCCACCGACATGGCGCGGCGCCGCGCGGCCTGCGTCACGAAGCGCACCCCGTCGCCGTCGGGCACCGCGAGCGACACCGACTCGTCGAGCTCGTCCGCGAGCCGGGCGGTGCGCGCGGCGACCTCACCGGTCAGGCCGCTGGCCGCGAGGTAGGCGTTGCCGAGCTCCATGAGGCGCGGGGTGAGGTGGAGCTCCTGGCCGCGCGGGCGTACGTACCCGAGCCGGGCCAGGGTCGTCACCACCCGGTCGACCGTGGCGCGGGCCAGGCCGGTGGCGCGGGCCAGGTCGCCGGCCCGCAGCTGTCCCGGCTCCGCCGCCGCGAGCGCGCGCAGGACGGCCAGACCGCGCTCCAGGGGGCGTACGGACTCTTCCGGCATCACTGCTCCTCGCACAACCGTTGACAGCGCACGGACACGGCCCGAGACTCCCGTCAGCACATTATGAACGAAAGTTCACCAGGCGAACAAGCTGATGAGGGGCCAGGGATGCGCACCACCGTCGGAATCATCGGGGCCGGACCGGCCGGGCTGCTGCTCGCCCGTCTCCTGCACAACGCGGGCATCGCCTCCGTCGTCCTGGAGAGCCGCGACCGCGCCTACGTGGAGCGGCGCCAACGCGCCGGGATCCTGGAGCAGGGCACCGTCGACGTGCTGCGCGAGGCGGGCGCCGGGGCCCGCATGGACCGCGAGGGCCTCCCGCACGACGGCATCGAGCTGCGCTTCGACCGCCGCAGGCACCGCGTCGACTTCCCCGCGCTGACCGGCGGCAAGTCCGTCACCGTCTACGCCCAGACCGAAGTCTGCAAGGACCTCATCGCGCTCCGGCTCGCCGAGGGCGGCCCCCTGCTCTTCGAGGCGGAGGCGCTGGCCGTGGAGGGCGCGGAGACGGACAGCCCCCGGATCCGCTACCGCCACCAGGGCCGCGAGTCCGTCCTGGAGTGCGACTACGTGGTGGGCTGCGACGGCTTCTGGGGCGTGGCCCGCGAGGCGGTGCCCGAGACGCTCTCCCGTGTCTTCGAGCGCACGTACCCCTTCGGCTGGCTCGGCATCCTCGCCGACGTGCCGCCCTCGCACGACGAACTGGTGTACGCCCGCCACGACCGCGGCTTCGCTCTGCTCTCCATGCGCTCGCCGACCGTCACGCGCGCGTACCTCCAGGTCCCCGACGGCACGGACGCCGCCGACTGGGCCGACGAGGAGATCTGGGACGAGCTGGACCGCCGCCTGGAGACCGACGACCCCGCCTGGATCCTGCGCCGTGGCCCCGTCACCGCCAAGTCCGTCACGCCCATGCGCAGCTTCGTCCACGAGCCGATGCGCCACGGCCGGCTCTTCCTCGCCGGGGACGCCGCGCACATCGTCCCGCCGACCGGCGCGAAGGGCCTCAACCTCGCGGTCGGGGACGTCGTCACGTTCGCCCGCGCCCTGGTCCTGCTCCGCGAGAAGGGCGACCCGAGCCGTCTCGACGCGTACTCCGAGACCTGCCTGCGCCGCGTCTGGCAGGCCGAGCGCTTCTCGTACGCGATGACGACGCTGCTGCACCGCGCTCCCGACGCCACCCCCTTCGACGACCGCGTCCAGCTCGCCGCGCTCGACCGGATCACCACGACGCGCTCCGCCGAGACCGACCTGGCGGAGGCCTACACCGGATTCCCGTTCGACGAGCCGCAGCAGTTCGACGAGCCGCAGCAGTTCGACGAGCCACAGTAGGAAGAGAGGCGCAACGTGACCCCTCCCGCCCCCGAACGCACCTTCAGATCCGTCGCACCCGTCCTCGCCCTGTGCTGGCTCGTCGTCTTCTTCGACGGCATGGACGTCAACATCTACGGCGCCGTCATGCCGCACCTCCTCGACGACGAGGGCTTCGGCTTCAGCACGTCCACCGCCGGGACCATCGGCTCCTGGACCACCTTCGGCATGCTGATCGGCGCCCTCGGCTGCGGCACCCTCACCGACTGGGCAGGACGCAAGCCCATGGTGACCGGCAGCGTCGTCCTCTTCTCGCTGGGCTCCGCGCTGTGCGCGCTCGCGCCGAGCGCCGCCTTCTTCGGTGCCGGACGCTTCGTCTCCGGGCTCGGCCTCGGCGGGCTGATGCCGATCGGGCTCGCGATCGTCGCCGAGTTCGCGCCGCCGCGCAGGGCCGCGCTCGCCACCGGCCTGATGATGACCTCGTATCACGCGGGCGGCATGGCGGCGACGGGCCTCGGGCTCGCGCTCGGGCCGGACCACGGCTGGCGCGTCGTCTTCTGGACCGGCGTGATCCCCGCGCTCGTCGCCGTCCCGCTCGTCGTCAAATGGCTGCCCGAGTCACCCGGGGTGCTCCTCGCCAAGGGCCGCGCGGCCGAGGCCGAGGCGGTCGCCGCCCGCTACCGCCTGCCGTCCCCGACCCTCGCCGAAGCCCCCGAGGCCGGGGCGAGGGGCCGCTTCGCCGCCGTCGCCGCGCTCTTCGCGCCCGGCCGGCGCCTGGCCACCCCGCTGCTGTGGACCGCCTCCTTCGCCGGGCTCCTCCTCGTCTACGGCGTCTCCACCTGGCTCCCGGAGCTGATGCGGGCCTCCGGCTACTCCCTCTCCTCCTCCGTCGCCTTCCTGATGGTGATCAACGCGGGCGGCATCGTCGGCATGCTCGTCGCCGGGCGCACCGCCGACCGCTTCGGGGCCTTCAAGGTCTCCGCGATCTGGTTCCTGCTCACCGCGTGCGGCGCCTTCCTGCTCAAGGCCCAGCTGCCGCTGGGCGTCGCCTACGCCGTCGTCTTCGTCACCGGCATCTGGCTCTTCTCCGCGCAGGTCATGGTCTACGCGGCGACCCCCCCGGTCTACGGCCCCGCGCAGCGCGCCACCGGGCTGGGCTGGGTCACCGGCGTCGGACGCACCGGCGCGGTCGTCGGGCCGTGGCTCGGCGGCGCGGTGGTCGCGGGCGGCAACGCCTCGCTCGGCTTCACCACCTTCGCGGTCGCCGCCGTCCTCGGCGCGGCGGCCATCTCGCTGGTGCCACTCGTGCGGCGGAACGATTCCGATCCGGGAACAGTGCGGGCCACTCCGCGCGTTCTCGGTCACAGAGGGGGAAAGATCCTCCCCAAGCACTAGGACCATCCTTTTGCCTACGCATTACTCTTGAGGGCAAAGCCACGCACGGTGGCCATGGAGGAGTGAAATGAGGAGCAGCAACCCGGTCTTCTCGCGACGGGGGTTCAGCCGCGACAACGGCTACGCCGGCTTCGGCGCGCAGCCGCAGGCCGGGGGACCCGCAGCCGCGACCCAGACCCAGGGCAACCCGTACGCGCAGGGCAACCCCTACGCCACCAATCCGTACGCCCAGCAGGACGTGCAGTACGGCGCCCCCCAGGCGCCCGTAAGCACCACGGGCCGCATGACGATGGACGACGTCGTCATGCGCACCGCCACCACGCTCGGCACGCTGCTGGTCACGGCGGCGCTCGCCTGGGCGCTGCTGCCGGTCGACGACGCCAACATCGGCAAGTCGTACGGCATCGCGATCGGCGCCGGCCTCGTCGCGATGGTGCTCGGCCTTGTGCAGGCCTTCAAGCGCAAGGCATCGCCCGCGCTGATCCTGACGTACGCCGCGCTGGAAGGCGTCTTCCTCGGCGTCATCTCCAGCGTCGTCGACAACCGCATCGCGGACGGCGCGGCCATGCAGGCCGTGCTCGGCACGATGGCGGTCTTCGTCGGCGTCCTGGTGGCGTACAAGGCGGGCTGGATCCGTGTCAACCGTCGCTTCTACGGCTTCGTGATGGCCGCGGCGATGGGCTTCCTGCTGCTGACCGCCGTGAACCTGCTGTTCGCCGTCTTCGGCGGCGGTGACGGCCTCGGCTTCCGCAGCGGCGGCCTCGGCATCGTCTTCGGCATCGTCGGCATCCTGCTCGGCGCCTGCTTCCTCGCCCTGGACTTCAAGCAGGTCGAGGACGGCATCGCGTACGGCGCGCCGAAGGAAGAGGCCTGGCTCGCGGCGTTCGGCCTGACGATGACGCTCGTCTGGATCTACCTCGAGTTCCTGCGCCTGATCGCGATCCTTCAGGGCAACGACTGACGCAGGCCGCTCAGCGGTCGGACAGCTGAACAACGCCCGAAGGGCCCGCGGACCGGAACCGGTCCGCGGGCCCTTCGCCGTATGTCGCGTGGTCGGGGGCTCGGGTCGGGGGTTCGAAGGTGCTGGGGGTCAGCGGAGCTTGCGGGCGGCCCGCCTCAGGTCGTACTCGTGGATGATCGCTTTCGCATGGCCGTACGCGAGGTTGTGCTCGGCACGCAGCCAGCTGACCTTCTCCTCGAAGCGGAAGAGGGAAGGGCCCTCGTCCACGGCGCGCAGCCAGTCGGAGATCTCACGACCGGTGCACTCGGGGATGCGGGCGATCAGATTGCGGTGGGTCTCCTCGGAGAAGACTTGTGACATCGGCGCCTCCGGACGCGTCGCGATGTGTTCCGTCCTTCACGCCACCGTGCCTGAGGCCGTCGGCGTTGGCAACAGTCCCGGAAAGGCACATAAGGTCGCGGGGTGCTCGATACGACGCCTTTGACGGCCGCAGTGGACCATTTCGCCGACCGCCTGCGGGCCGCGCCGCAGAGCCGGCTGCAGCGCGGCGCGGCGACCGAAGCGCTGGCTCTGGCCAGGGAACTGGCGGCGCGCGCGCAGGCCATCGAGGAGCCCGGCGCCCCGCCGCGTGAGATGCCGGACGCGGGGATGTTCGCCGCCGCCGACCAGATCACCGTCGCGGGGCGGGATCTGGCCCTCGTACTGGAGGATCCGGCCGAGCTGGCGCGGGTGCTCGAACTCGTGGAGGAGGCGCAGAAGCGGGCCGGGGTCTAGGGCCTGTCTGACAATTCGCGTCGTCGCCGCGAGGCAGGCGGGAATTGTCAGACAGGCCCTAGCAGAACCCCGGCTCGGCGCGGAGCGCGTCAGACGGAGGCGATGACGCGGTCGGCGAGGATGTAGACGTTCTCGGTGCCGCATTCGAAGGTCAGGGCGTAGGCGCCCGAGATGCCGGAGCCGCCGAGCAGGACGGGGGCGTGGCCCTCGCGCAGGGCGCCCGCGAGCTGCTCCGCCGTCTCGCGGTGGCCCGGGGTCATGCAGAGCGTGGTGCCGTCCGCGAAGACGTACACGTCCAGGGTGCCCAGCGGGCCGGGGCGGACGTCGGCGAGGGCGGTGCGGGCACCGGCCAGCTCTTCGAGGCGGGCCACGGTGCGCTCGTGGTCGCCGTACCCCTCGGCGGCGGGCGTCTGCACCGGCACGAAGTCCGGGTGCGAGGGGTGCCGGCGGCGGGCCGCCGCCAACTCCGGCGAGTCCCCGGCGAATTCGTCGGCGGACGGGTCGGCGAAGGGCTCGATCACCGGCTCCAGGCTGTCCGCCTCAAGGCCCGTGAAGTCGGCCTGGCGCGGCAGGAACAGCTCCTCGGCGATGCCGTCGGGAATGCCCGGCAGGCCGTGCAGCAGGGTCGGCGCGTCCGAGTCCTCACGTGCCTCCTGGGCGGCCCAGAAGGCACGGGCCTCGGCGAGTTCCCGCTCCCGCTCCTCGGCGAGCGCCTCGGCCACCGCCGCGCGTATCTCGTCGGTGTCCACGGCGGTGCGGGCGCCCGGCACCGTGGGGTGCGGGCGGTCGGCGGCACGGCTGTCGGCCGGCTCGGTGCGCAGGACGATTAGCTCGGCGAGCTCGGCGAGCTGCTTGCGCAGGCCGCGCACGGCGTGCAGGGCGGCGGCGCCCACGGCCGTGGCAGCGGCCGTGGAGAGCAGCAAGGCAAGAGGCATGGCGCTCACTGACGTACTCCCGGTTTCAAGTCGACCCCCGACTTCCTACATCAGCTTGAAGCCTGCACGATCCACCTGTCAGTGCATAACGTCACGTAATGGACAGGTCTTTGGGCCTGGTGGGGTGGATGGATCTCCTGTGACCTGGGCATATGCGTCTCCCCCAGGAGATAGGTCACATCCTGGGGGAGATTGGGTCACGGAATGATGCAGGAACGGAGCGTCAGGGGCGCGAACTCTCCGTCAGTGATTCGGGCGCTCTCAGGGTCAGCTGAGGCGCTCGATGACCATCGCCATGCCCTGGCCGCCGCCGACGCACATCGTCTCCAGGCCGAACTGCTTGTCGTGGAACTGGAGGGAGTTGATGAGCGTGCCGGTGATGCGGGCGCCCGTCATGCCGAAGGGGTGGCCGACCGCGATGGCGCCGCCGTTGACGTTCAGCTTGTCGAGCGGGATGTTCAGGTCGCGGTAGCTCGGGATCACCTGGGCGGCGAAGGCCTCGTTGATCTCGACGAGGTCGATGTCGTCGATGGTGAGTCCGGCGCGGCGCAGGGCCTGCTTCGACGCCTCGACCGGGCCGAGGCCCATGATCTCGGGGGAGAGGCCGGTGACGCCGGTGGAGACGATGCGGGCGAGCGGGGTCAGGCCCAGCTCGCGGGCCTTGGTGTCGCTCATGATCACCAGGGCGGCGGCGCCGTCGTTCAGGGGGCAGCAGTTGGCGGCGGTGACCATGCCGTCGGGGCGGAAGGCGGGCTTGAGGCCCTGGACGCCCTCGTACGTGACGCCGGCGCGCGGGCCGTCGTCCTTGCTGACGACCGTGCCGTCGGGGGTGGTGACCGGGGTGATCTCCCGCTCCCAGAAGCCGTTCTTGATGGCCTCTTCGGCGAGGTTCTGCGAGCGGACGCCGAACTCGTCCATGTCCTGGCGGGTGACGCCCTTGGCGCGGGCGAGGTTCTCGGCGGTCTGGCCCATCGCGATGTACGCGTCCGGGATCAGGCCGTCCTCGCGCGGGTCGTGCCAGTCGGTGCCGGTCTGCTCGGCGCGGGCCGCGGTGCGGGCCTCGGCGTCGGCGAAGAGGGGGTTGTGGGTGTCGGGAAGGCCGTCGCTGGTGCCCTTGACGCTGCGCGACACCATTTCCACGCCCGCCGAGATGAAGACGTCGCCCTCGCCCGCCTTGATGGCGTGCAGGGCCATGCGACTCGTCTGGAGGGAGGACGAGCAGTAACGGGTGACGGTGCAGCCGGGCAGGTGGTCCATGCCCATCTGCACGGCGACGATGCGGCCGAGGTTGTGGCCCTGCTCGCCGCCGGGGAGGCCGCAGCCGAGCATCAGGTCGTCGATGTCCTTCGGGTCCAGCTCGGGGACCTTGGCGAGGGCGGCCTCGATGATCGTGGCGGTCAGGTCGTCCGGGCGCAGATCCTTCAGTGAGCCCTTGAAGGCGCGGCCGATCGGGGTGCGGGCGGTGGAGACGATCACGGCTTCGGGCATCACGGGCTCCTGGGGCGGGGGCGCGCCTTGGCGGCGGGTGCCTTGGCGGCGGGCGGGCGGGACTCTCTGGGAAGTTACCTGCACGTAGGGGTGGGCGGCAGGGGGTGGGGGATGTGACTCGGGCCGCATTTCTAAGCGAGCGCTCAGCCCTGCGGGGCTTGGGCGGTGGGGGGTGCGCTTTTTTGGTGCGGGTGGGTTGTGGCTGGGCGCGCAGTTCCCCGCGCCCCTTGCAGGGGGCGTGAAGCTGCGTTTGTTGGTGCGGGTGGGTTGTGGTTGCTCGCGCGGTTCCCCGCGCCCCTGAAGGGGCACGCCTCGCGCAGTTCCCCGCGCCCCTGAAGGGGCACGCCTCGCGCCGTCCCTCAGTGGCGCCCCGTAAGGGGCGCGGGGAACTGCGCGGCCAGCCCCCACGGCCCGCAGAAGTGGACGCCGCTTAGTGAGGCAGCGGAGACGGCTCCGGGGCATGGATGCGGCGACGGCGGCGGCGCTTGAGGAGGGCCCACGGCCCCCGGGGGCCCGCCGGCATCGCCGCCGTGACCTCCGTGCCGCCCTCCGCCGCCGCCTGGGCCGCCGCCCGGGCCACCGGCAGGAATCCCTCGCGCCGCGAGATGTCGGGACGCTCCTCCTCGGGCCACAGGCCGAGCGCCGCGCAGAGCGTGGGAAGCACCGCCATGGCCGCTGTCGCGTACCCCTCCGCCGAGGGGTGGTAGTTGTCGGGACCGAACAGCTCCCGGGGGTTCGCCGCGAACTCCGGGCCGAGCAGATCACCCAGTGACACCGTCCGCCCGCCCTGCTCGACCACCCCGATCGTCTGCGCCGCGGCCAGCTGCCGCGAGACCCGGCGGGCCAGCCACCGAAGGGGCTGGTAGACGTTCTCCACCGTGCCGAGATCGGGGCACGTACCGACCACCACCTCCGCCCCCGCGGTCCGCAGCCGCCGCACCGCCGAGGAGAGATGCCGCACCGACCGCGTCGGCGGCATCCGGTGCGTCACGTCATTCGCGCCGATCATGATGACGCAGACGTCCGGCAGCCACGACGGGTCGGAGAGGACCAGCGTCACCTGCCGGTCCAGGTCGTCCGACTGGGCGCCGGGCAGCGCCACGTTCCGCAGGTCGACGGGCCGCTCCGCCACCGCCGCGAGCCCGGCGGCGAGCAGCGCCCCGGGTGTCTGCCTGGCCCGGTGCACGCCCTGCCCCGCCGCCGTGGAGTCGCCGAGCATCGCGAACCGTACCGGTTCGGACCAGTCGGAACGGCTGGAGTTCTCCGCGTACGACCTGCCGTAGCGGCCGTCGGCCCGGGGCGGGGCCGTATGCGCCCCGCCGCCCACGGTCCGCTTCGCCAGCTGCACCTCGGCAAGGACCACGCCGATCGTCGCGGCCCCGATCAGCCCGATGCCTCCGCCGCCGTACGCCGCCCCCGCGGCGATCCGCCGTGCCACCCTCGCCCGCGACATGCCCCGCAGCCACCTCCTCCAGCCGAATCGCCGTACAGCCGTACATCCAGTCATTGCCCCGTAAGCACGGTCGGCCAATCGCGAGCGGAGGTGAACGGATGAGGCGGAGCCTTAGGCTGACCGCACCAATTCGTCGCACTACATCGCAGCCCGGAGACAACGGTGCAATTCCACGACTCGATGATCAGCCTCGTCGGCAACACCCCGCTCGTGAGGCTCAACAACGTGACCGCGGGGATCCAGGCGACCGTCCTGGCCAAGGTCGAGTACTTCAACCCCGGCGGGTCCGTGAAGGACCGCATCGCCCTGCGCATGATCGAGGCGGCCGAGCAGAGCGGGGAGCTGAAGCCCGGCGGGACCATCGTCGAGCCGACGTCCGGCAACACCGGCGTCGGACTCGCCATCGTGGCCCAGCAGAAGGGCTACAAGTGCATCTTCGTCTGCCCGGACAAGGTGTCCCTCGACAAGATCAACGTGCTGCGCGCGTACGGCGCCGATGTGGTGGTCTGCCCGACCGCCGTCGACCCCGAGCACCCGGATTCGTACTACAACGTCTCCGACCGCCTCGTACGCGAGACGCCCGGCGCCTGGAAGCCCGACCAGTACAGCAACCCGAACAACCCCCTCTCCCACTACCACTCCACCGGCCCCGAGCTGTGGGAGCAGACGGAAGGGAAGATCACCCACTTCGTCACGGGCATCGGGACCGGCGGCACCATCTCCGGCACGGGCAACTACCTCAAGGAGGTCTCCGGCGGCCGGGTGAAGGTCGTCGGCGCCGACCCCGAGGGGTCCGTGTACTCCGGCGGCTCCGGGCGGCCCTACCTCGTCGAGGGCGTCGGTGAGGACTTCTGGCCGACGGCGTACGACCGGAATGTCACCGACGAGATCATCGCCGTGTCCGACAAGGACTCCTTCCAGATGACCCGGCGGCTCGCCAAGGAGGAGGGGCTGCTCGTCGGGGGTTCGTGCGGCATGGCCGTGGTGGCGGCGCTGCGGGTCGCGGAGCGGCTCGGCCCGGACGACGTCGTCGTCGTGCTGCTGCCCGACTCCGGGCGCGGCTACATGAGCAAGATCTTCAGCGACGAGTGGATGAACGACTACGGCTTCCTGGAGCAGGCCGGGGACGCGCCGCGCGTCGGCGACGTGCTGCGCCGCAAGGAAGGCGGCGCGCTGCCCTCGCTGGTGCACATGCACCCCGAGGAGACCGTCGGCGAGGCCATCGAGGTGCTGCGTGAGTACGGCGTCTCGCAGATGCCGATCGTGAAGCCGGGCGCCGGTCACCCCGACGTGATGGCCGCCGAGGTCATCGGCTCCGTCGTCGAACGCGAGCTGCTCGACGCCCTGTTCACGCAGCGCGCCTCGCTCGGCGACCCGCTGGAGAAGCACATGTCGGACCCGCTGCCGCAGGTCGGCTCCGGTGAGCCGGTGGCCGACCTGATGTCGGTGCTCGGCGGCGCGGACGCGGCGATCGTCCTGGTCGAGGGCAAGCCGACGGGCGTCGTCAGCCGCCAGGACCTGCTGGCGTTCCTCGCGGAGCAGCAGGGGCAGTAGCGGAGCAGCAGGGGCAGCAGGCCGCGGTGGGCGACCGCCGTCGGCCGGACTTCGCGGAAGTGGTACGCGTGCGACATGTCGGCGCAGCACCCGCTTAACACTGCCCCGGCACAGTGGTGGTTGTCGGCGTCAGGAACTCCGGAGCGGCTCCCGGACCTCCACGGACGCCTGGACGCGGCCTGGCCCTGACCCGGTGCGCGTCCCTCGCGGGGACCGCCGTCGTCCCGCCCCCTGGGGAGACCCGGGGGTGCGGCGGTCCCCGCGATCGACCCTTACGGGGCGCTCTCGCGGACCGGGGAAGCGGCCCCGGCGGCACTCCGGAGCGGCGCGGGCGCCCCCGGCAGCAGCAGCCAGGAACGCGCGCGGGCCAGGTCACGCAGCTCCTCGTCCCCGCCGACGACCGCGGCCGAGCCGGTGCTGCTCAGCATGGGCACGTCGGAGACGTGATCGCCGTAGGCGACGCAGTGGCCCGGGGAGGTGCGGTACGCGCTCGTGACCAGCCGCACGGCTTCCGCCTTGGCCCGGCCGATCATCGGGGGCCGGATGAGCCCGCCGGTGTAGCGGCCCCGGGTGATCTCCGGTGGGGTGCACCACGTTTCGTCGGTGCCGAGGTACGCGGCGATGGGTTCGAGGCAGGCGGGAAAGGAACCGGAGACCAACACCACTACGTCGCCGTCCGACTGGTGGCGGCGCAGTGCGGCGAGCGCGTGCTCGTTGAAGAAACCGCCGTGGCGCAGCTCGGCTGCGAACCACTCCCGTGCCAGGCGTGACACCGTGGCGGCGCTCGCACCCCGGAAGTTCTCGAAGTACGCCCGGTTGGTCTCCTCCCGGGGCACGCCGATGGCGGTCATCGCTTTCAGGCGCCGACGACGCTGCTCGTACACATGTGGTGCGTGGCCTTGGGCCGTCAGGTAGTGGCGCAGGAAACGGAACAGTGTCGTGTCGGTCGTCAGAGTGCCGTCGACATCGAAGAACGCGATCCGGGTGTGTCTCATCAGGCTCTCGGCAGCAGCAGGGGCTTCGGACACGGACTTCGGCGGTGTGGGGGGACGGCGGCCGACGCCGGGGGTCGTGTCCGGCCGCCGTCTCCCTCTCCTCCGCCTGCTCTCAGGCGTCGACGCCCTTGGAGCGGAGGAGCTCTACGGTCCCGGCGACCGTGCCGGCCTCCTGGAGTTCCTCGTCGGTGACCTGGACGCCGTAGCGCCGGGTGAGGTCGACGGCGACTTCCACGAGGACGAGGGAGTCGAAGCCGAGAAGGTCGAACCGGGTGTCACTGGTGGTGCCCTCGGGGGCTTCGTATCCGGCCGCCAGGAGGTCGAGGAGCTGGTCGGACAGGGGCTGCGTCTGCGTGGTCATGTCGTGTCGCCGATCTGTGAGTACGTAAGGCTCTGCGAGTACGTGAGGATCTGTGAGTACGTGAGGAGTGGGCCGCTGTGTGGCTCGCCTCAGCCGACGGTGAGACCGTCCGGCCAGGTCAGTGCCACCGAACCCCAGGTCAGTCCGCCGCCGAAGGCGGTGAGCAGAACGCGTGAGCCCGGGGTGAGCCGGCTGGCGGCCGTCGCGTCGGCCAGGGCGAGCGGGATGGAGGCGGCCGAGGTGTTCCCGACCTGGTCGATGTTGATGACGGCCCGGTCCTCGGGGATGTCGAGCTGGCGGGCGAGCGCTTTGAGGATGCGTACGTTGGCCTGGTGGCCGACCAGGTGGTCGACCTGGTCGGTGCTCCAGCCGATCCGGTCGAGCAGCGAGGTGGCCGAGTGCTGCATCCGGGTCACGGCGGCCGTGAACACCTTCTTGCCCTGCATCGTGAAGTAGGGGTCGCCCAGCTCCGGGTCGTCGGGGTTGGCCCGCTGCCGGGAGCCTCCCGCGGGGATGCGGATGAGGTCCGCCTGGCTTCCATCGGCCCCGAGGTCCACGCCGAGCAGGACACCGGGCCGCTCCGCGTCGCGGGTCGCCGCCAGGACGACGGCGCCGGCCCCGTCGCCGAAGATGACGGAGGTCGTGCGGTCGGTGGGGTTGAGGATCGTCGAGTAGGTCTCGGCGCCGATGACCAGGACGCGTTCGGCCTGGCCGGCGATGATCTGTGCGGATGCCGTGGCCAGCGCGTACAGGAATCCCGAGCACACGCCCGCGATGTCGTAGGCGGCGGCGGTGCCCAGCTGGAGGCGGGCGGCGACCGCGGGAGCGGTGGCCGGGCAGGGGTGGTCCGGGGTGGTCGTCGCGAGGACCACCGCGTCCACCGCGCCCGGCTCGGGCCGCAGCCCGGCGGACTTCAGTGCCCGGAGCCCGGCCTCGACGGCCAGATCGCCGGTGGAAGTGCCGGGCGAGGCCCAGTGACGGGCCCGGATGCCCGTCCGGGTGGTGATCCATTCGTCGTCGGTGTCCAGGCGGGCGGCCAGTTCGTCGTTGGTGATGCGGCGGGGCGGCAGGTGGCTGCCCAGGCCGATGACGGCGGCGGCCGGTTGCTGGTGGTGCGCCATGTGCTCGTTACCTCCGAGGTGCAGCGGTGGTCAGGGGAGAAGGTGAGCGACGTTGCAGGTCAAACGCATCCCTGCGGCCGTCGCGGCGATCTGCCCTGTGCGCCAGACGCCCTGCGGAGTGGGCAGTTTGGTCGTTCTGGCCAGCTCTGCGTGGAAGCGCCCGTCGTCGGTCCCGGCCCCGGGCGCCGGGGTGATGGTGGTGCTGCGCATCCACAAGGTGTTGGACGTGGCACGGTCCAGGCCGTCCAGCCGGTACAGAAGGATCTGGCCGAGCTGGAGCGCGGAGGTGAACAGGTCGATCATCGTCGCCGGGAGGGCGGCACGGCGCGTGCCGCCGGGGTCGGTGGTGATGCTGAGCTCCGCGCTCGCCGTGTGCGCCTCGACGTCGGCCTCGATGCCGGTGAGGAACTGGTGGCGGCCGAGGTGGGACGCACCGTAGGGGGCGTCGTTCCAGGGGCCGGGGAGATCTTCCGGACGGGCGTAGAAGCCCTCGGTCCGCGAGGTGGGCGCGGTCACGGCGTGTTCGACCACCACGCGCACGGTCATCGAGCCGATGGTGCAGTCCATGGCGGTCAGGCGGCGGCGCAGGGCGGCGATGTCGTTCGTGGAGTGGTGGACCGCGCGGACGGCGAAGGAACCGAGGTTCTCCTCGTCCGGTGTGCCGCCCGCCTTGATGGCCAGGGACCGGATCAGGAACGGTCCGGTGGGCGGCAGTTCGAAGACGTGGGCGGCGTAGAGGCCGGTGAGCTGGGCGGCGAGGACCATGGCGTCGATGGTCGACAGGTGTGGCCGCTGGTGGGTGTCGCCTTTGCGGGACCACGTGCCGGGTATGCCGATCGCGGCCGTGGCGTCGATGCGTCCGGGTGCTTCGTGCGTGGCGTCCCGGATGGTGATGTCGGTGAGTGCCTGAGTGACGCGCTTGAAGCCCTCCCCGAAGAAGCGTCCCTCACGGTTTCCCAGCTCATCGTCCGCGGAGCTGATGCGGAGAATGTCCGATGTAGCTGTACTCTGCATGAAATTTTCCCCCTGTGTGGCTCCTCGCCCCCGGCGAGAAGGTGTTTCGTCGGCCGCCCCGTCCCGCGGCGGCTTCGCCGCGGGACGGGAAGGACTCAGTGGTCGTCGGCGAGCTGGGCCGCGAAGACGCCGTGGTGGAAGTAGGCCCACAGCTCGGCGATCAAGCCCTGCTCGTTGAGACGGTATACATGGATGCCCGCCCAGTTGACGGGCTTTCCTTCGGTGCTGACGACCGCGCCGCGCCACGAGACGGCGGTCTGGCCGCCGGTGGTGTAGGCGTCGATCGGCGTGATGCCGAGGAAGGGGTCGAAGCGCGGGATCACGTTGCGGAGCTTGGTCCGGATGGCCTCGCGGCCCCGGATCGGCTCGCTGCCGACCGGGTCGTGGAAGATCCCGTCCTCGGCGAAGGCCTCGGCCCACAGGTCGGCGTCCGCGGCCTGGGAGCCGGCGTAGAACTGGTGGACGGCCTTGGGCATGGCGGGGAACGTCATGGGTGGTGCACTCCTGAATCGGTCCTGGATCAATGGGGAAGAGGCGGCGGTCGCCGCATGCCGACGACGAGGTCGGCAGGTCTCAGGTGGTGGACAGGGCGAGCCGGCGCGCACCGCCGGCCAGGGCGTCAGCGGTGAGGACCGCGGCGACGCGCCGGTCGGGGCGGACCAGCAAGGCGGCCGCGCCCTGCGGCCACATCGCCCGGACCCGCGGATGGTGTTCATCCAGGGGCACGGTGTCGAGCATGCCGACGGGCGGGCATCCGAGCAGCTCCGTGTGGCCGCCGGCGAGGTCGCGCGCCCGTGCGAGGAAGGACGGGTGAGCGACGAGCAGTGTGCTGAGCGTGGCGTCCGTGCCGGCGGGCAGCAGATCGACCGGCCCGGTGGTCTCCCGTACGGCGGTGGGCACGCGGGTGCCCTTCCCCAGCCGGTAGGCGTCGGGCAGGTCCGGGGCGTCGGGGGCGGGATGGTGCGGGTAGAGCTGGCTCCAGCGGGGAGCATGCCTGGTCAGCGCCTGCCGCAGCGTCTCCTCGTCCGCCGTGCCGGCGGCGGTGCGCATCCGCTGGACCAGGGGCAGGACGTCGGCGGCCGCGATCGCCTCGGCCGCGGCTTCCCGCCGTTCGGACTCGTAGCCCGCCATGTCGGCGGCGGTGTCGTGGCGTATCGCGTACACGATGCGCCAGGCCAGGTCGAGCACGTCACCGATGCCCAGGTTGAGGCCCTGGCCTCCGGCCGGGGCGTTGAGGTGGGCGGCGTCCCCGGCCAGGGCGACACGGCCTTCGGCCATGCGTGAGGCGATGCGTTCCTGCACGGTGTACTGGGCCACCCGCGCCACCTGCTTAAGCCGCAGCCTGTCACCGAAGCCGAGGGCGTCCACAAGGGTGGCGACCTGGTCCGCGGTGACCTGGGCGTCCTTGTCCAGGGCGAGCATCATGTCGGCCGGACCCGCGACGCGTACCTGCCCCGAGGGCAGGGGAGCGAGGGTGACCATCCCGGCGTGGCCCACGTAGATGCCCGTCTCCGGCTCGGTCGCCGGCAGGAGAGGGGTGCCTTCGACGAGGAGGTAACTGGCGGGCGCGTGGCGGCCTTCCAGGGATGAGCCGAGCCGCGCGCGTACCTGGCTGCCCGCGCCGTCACACCCGATCAGATACCGGCACCGCACCAGGGACGGCCCGCCGGCCCCGTCGAGCCGCACTGTCAGCGGCTCGTCCGGTGACTCGTCCGGCGACTGGCCTCCGCCGGAGTGCCCCAGGTACGTGGTGCCATGGTGGAAGAGGACGCCGCTGTCGCGGGCCGCTTCCTCCAGAAGCTCCTCGTAGGCAGGCTGCGGCAGATTGAGATAGCCGTCGACGGTGCTGTCCAGGCCGGTCAACGGGCCGTGGTAGGACCCCTGGTGGGTGTGGAAGGAGATGCGCTCCAGCGCCAGGCCCTTCTCCCGCACCTCGGTCAGCAGGCCGAGCGCGTCGAGGAACTCCAGGGTGGGCGCATGCAGGGTGATGGCCCGCGTCCGCCGGTCGCGGCTGGTGCTCCGCTCCACGACGAGTACCCGCAGCCCTGCCTGGCGCAGTACCAGGGCCAGGGCGAGGCCGGTCGGGCCCGCGCCGACCACGAGGACGTCGGTTTCCTGAGGGGGCATGAAATCGCTACTTCTCTCGGAACGGGTCGGCCTCAGCGCCGGCCGGCCAGCGGGGCCGGCGGCTCCGCTTCGGTGGTGGGCAAGGGGGCGTCCGGCACGGCTTCCACGGTGGCCTTGGGTTTCCGGGGCCAGGTGGCTCCGAGGACCGAACCGAGGACGATCGCACCGCCGAGCAGCTGGAGCGGGGCGAGTGTCTCGCCGGCGATGAGCCAGCCGAAGAAGCCCGCGCTGACGGGGCCCAGCAGAGGCAGGGGAGCCGACAGGGAGATGGGAAGCGCCTGAAGGCCGGAGAGCAGCAGGTAGTAGGCGAGCGCCGAGCAGCCGAACGCGACCCAGGCGAGACCGCCGAGCTGCGACAGGGTGATGGAGGGCGGCGCGCCCTCGGCGAGGAGCGCGATGGGCAGCAGGACGGCGCTGCCGCCGAGCAGGGTCCAGGAGGCGAAGGTGATACCGCCGATCCCTTCGGGCCGTCCCCAGCGACGGGAGAGGACACTGCCGAGCCCGAGGCTGAGGGCCGAGCCGAGACCGGCCACGACACCGAGGGCGTCGAGACTGCTGTCCCCGCGGAACACCAGCAGGGCGACACCGCAGACGCCGATGACCGCGGCCACGTACTGCACGGGCCGGATCCGTTCCCTGAGCACCGGAACGGCGAAGCCGATGGCGAAGAGCGTGGACAGGGCGCCGATGGTGGCGGAGACGCCACTGGACAGCCGCTGCGCCGAGACGAACAGGAGCCCGAAGAAGAACCCGATGTTCAGGGCGCCCACCACGAGACTGCGCCACCACCACATGCCCTTGGGCAGGGCGGGCTTGAGGGCGAGCAGGAGCAGCCCGGCCGGGGCGGCGCGCAGGACCGCGTCCCAGTAGGGGCTGGGCGGCAGGTACTGGGCGACGAGATAGGAGGTGCCGCCGAGCGTGGGGCCGAGCGCCGTGCGCAGCAGCAACTTGTTTTGATTCATGACAGCTCGTTCCGAGGCGTTGATGCGCGAGGTCAGGCGGTGAACGCCTCGTGGATGGCGTAGCTGTCCTCATACATGCGATAGCCGACGATCCGGCCGTCGACGACGGTGAAGTGCAGCGCGTAGCTGTTGGTGAACTTCTTGCCCGTGGCGAGGACCCCGAAGACGCAGGTGGCGAAGACGACGGCGTGCTCGCCTTCGGTCACCCGGCCCGTGAGGGCGAACGCCTCGGGGGGCGTGAGGACTTGGCCGAAGAGCCCGAAGAACTCGGCGATCTCTTCCTTGGTGGACCTGCTGCCGGCCCACGGGACGTTGGGGGCGCCCGCGACGGTGAAGTCCACCTTGTCGGCGAACAGGGCGAGCAGGGCCGACTGGTTTCCGCTTCCGAAGGCCTCGAAAAAGGCATCGACGGTGTCGGCGGTCGACTTCAGGGTGTCGGTGGACATGGTGGTCCTCTCTTCTCTCGTGTCTCTCGTACGCAGGTCGGGTCGTGAAGCGGCGGGGCGGGGGCCCCGGGGCTCAGACGCCGAGGGCCTCGCGGCCGGCCAGGACGACGGCCGTGTGCAGGGCGACGCGGCCGCCCAGGTGCTCGGCGGTGGCGATGTCGGCCTTGTGCACGTCGTCCGCGGGGAGGTCCGCCGGGGTGGTGGCCGCGGCGCCGTTGAAGTAGCCGAGGCGGTTGAGGTCGTTCTCGCTCTCGGTGCTGGTGTGCCAGCCCGGGTGCAGGCCGAGGTTCACCCAGTTCATCTGGTGCTGGGCGCCGAGGGTGGCGAAGTAGCCGAGCGTGGAGTGCTTGTCCCCGGCCTTGCAGGCGGCGTTGGTGAAGCCGGCGCCGATCTTGTCGCGCCAGGTGAGGGCGGCCCAGCGCTTGCTGGTCGACTCGGCGAAGGCGTGGAACTTGCCGGCCGCCGAACCCATGTAGGTCGGCGAGCCGAAGATGATCGCGTCCGCGGAGTCGAGCACGCCCCACTGCTCGTCGGTGATGGTGTCGACGCGGATCAGCGTGACCTCGGCCCCCGCGTCGGTCGCGCCGGCCCCGACGGCCTTCGCCAGTACGTCGGTGTGTCCGTAACCGGAGTAATAGGCGATGGCGATACTCGGCTTTTTGGGCATGACGAAGTTCCTTCTGTTCATGGTGAGTTGAAAGGTGAATGCGAGGCGGGTGAGGGCGGAACGGCGTCCTACGCGGCCGCGGGCACGCGCTCGGTCTCCATGCGGAAGTCCTGCTTGCCGTAGTCCTGCCAGGCCAGCTCGATGGCCTCTTCGGTGCTCATCACCGGCTTGAGGTCGAAGATGCCCGCGATGGTCTCCAGGCGTTCGTGCATGGTGCCGCTGACCACGTGGTACGGGATCTCGAGCTCATCGAGCGTCTGGAGCAGCATCGTGTCGATGGTGGCGCGGAAGCGCTCATTCATCGGGCGGTGTCCGTCGGCCGCGATGGGCAGCTCGTGCTGGAGGTGTACGTACGCGTCGTAGGTGTCCTTGACGTGCTGCTTGAGGGCGTATCCGTACTGGTCCACCACCTTGCCGAAGAAGCGCATCTCCTCGGTGAGTTCGGGGGCCCGGCCGCCTTCGAGACCTGCCGTGTCGTTCGGGTTCATGCCGTGGATGACACGGCCCGCGCCGTACAGCCACTCCTGGAGCGATGAACCGTCCGAGATGAAGTGGTCGCCGAGCAGCGCCTCCTGGACCGCGCGCCCGGTGTGCCGGCGCAGCATCAGCTGAAGGAACTCATCCGGAGTCACCTCCGAGAGCTTCTTGCCGGGGAACGTCTCCGGCAGGATCTCGCGGATCGTCCTCGCCAGCGTCCGCGGGACGCCGGTGTAGCGCGAAAGCGCCATCACGGTGGACGTCTTGCCGGCGGAGTAGGTACCGGAGATGGAGATCTTCATTCTGGGCAACCCTTCGACTGCGAAACCTGGTCCGTCTTGAAACCGGGAAAGGGAAACCCACGGGCACGACGGCCCGTCGAAAGCACCCCCCCTGGTGCACGGCCGGAGGGAAGCCCTCCAACCTGTTGGTTGGATCATGGCACATCGCTGTGGGCAGTGCCAACCAACTAGTTGGCTGAATGTTGGCACGGCTCCGCGCGAATGTCCAACCAACTAGTTGGGTGCGGGTACTCTGGGTGCATGGCACGGGACACAGGCAAAACCAAGCGCCTGCTCATGGACGCAGCGCGTGCGGAGTTCGCGGAGTACGGCATCGCGGGAGCGCGCGTCAATCGGATCGCGGAACAGGCGGGGGTCAACAAAGAGCGGATCTACGGGCACTTCGGCAACAAGGAAGGCCTGTTCAACGCGGTGCTCGGCGAGGCGATGGCCGAGCTGGCGCAGGCCGTGCGCCCCGGCGAGGGGCCGGCCGGGGAGTACGTGGGGCGCGTCTTCGACTATCACAGTCAGGACCCGACGCTGCTGCGGCTGCTCATGTTCGAGGCGCTCTACTACGGAGACCGGCTGGCCGACAGGGAATCCAGCCGAGCCGCCTGGTACGCGAGCGCGTCCGAGTCCTTGCGGGACTCCACCGGCTACACCTCGGAGCAGGCGGCCCAGCTGCTGCTCACGCTGATCGGCCTGGGCGCGTGGCCGGTCGCCATGCCCCAACTGGCCCGCCTGGCCCTGGACAAGCAGGAGGACTGCACGGGGGCGCGGGGCAGCCTGCGGGACTTCCTCGTCGCGTTCACCGAACGGGCCACGGCGGGGACGGGTACGACGGGTACGACGGGTACGGAGACGGAGGCCGGAAGCTGATCCGCCCCTGAGGGCGGCCCGAGGTCAGTCCGGGCGAGGGTGGGTCAGTCGTCCCACTCCGAGTCGCGGTTCTTGCGGCGGCCGAAGGGGACGCCCTTGACGGCGTGCACCGCGTTCACGCCGAAGATGCCCGCCCACGTCACGACGAGGCCGGTCAGGCCGGCGTTGACCACGCCGATCGCGGAGAGCGGGACGGCGAGGATCAGCGAGATCACCCCGAAGCCGAACCGCTCGCTCCACGAGTCCAGCGGGCTGCCGGACGGCGAACGGGCGCCGCGCGCGACGACCATCTGCTGCTCGGCCAGGTGACGGCGCATGCGGCGGTCGATCGTGCCGTCCAGGCGCTGCTCGACCTTCCCGAGGAAGGAGTCGACCAGGGCGGAGTCGTACTCCTCGCCGAGTTCTCTGCGGGCATGCAGAGTGGCGTCGAGTTCCTTCTTGAGTTCGGCGTCACGGGCTTCCATACCGGTCAACGTTACGGCGCCGGTGCCTCGTCGGCGGTGGGGCTAGCCCCCCTTTCCGGCTGGGGGCCGTCCCCCGGGGCCACGGCGCCGCGCCCGGCCAGCGTCCAGTACAGCACCGCGGGCACCACGAGCCCCACGATCCACGAGATGTCGGCGCCGCCCAGCGGCTCGACGAGCGGGCCCGTGAAGAAGTGCGTGACGAGGAAGGGCAGCTGGGCGAGGAGCCCGACGCCGTAGACGACGAGGGCGTCCGGGCGCCAGGCGCCGTAGCGGCCGTGCGGGTCGAAGAGCGCCGGGATGTCGTAGCGCTCGCGGGAGATCAGGTAGTAGTCGACGAGGTTGATCGCCGACCACGGCGTGAAGAAGGTCAGCAGGAACAGCAGGAAGTCCTTGAAGGACGTCAGGAAGCTGTCCTTGCCCAGCAGCGCGACCGCCGTGCCCGCCACCATGATGACCGCGATGTACGCGGCGCGCCCGCGCGGCCCGAGCACCTTCAGGCCGCGGAAGCCGCTGATGCTCGTGACCATCGACATGAAGCCGCCGTAGGTGTTGAGCACGTTGATCGTCAGCTTGCCGAGCGCGATCACGAAGTACAGGAACGAGGCGATCAGGCCGGTGCCGCCGAGGCCGACGACATAGCCGACCTGGTTGTCGAGGAAGGCGTCCCCCGCGCTCGCCGCCACCAGCACGCCGAACGTCATCGACCACTGCGAGCCGATCGCCGACCCCGACAGGGTCCACCAGAACGTGGCCTTCGCCGAGGTCGTACGCGGCAGATAGCGCGAGTAGTCGGCGACGTACGGCCCGAAGGCGAGCTGCCAGGACGCCGAGAGCGAGACGGCGAGCAGGAACATCGGCAGGTCGAAGCGGGCGTCACCCAGCAGGGCGGAGACGTCCACGCGTTCGACGAGGCGGACGCCGAGGTAGACGAACGCGAGCGCGCAGATGACGGACGCGACCCGGCCGAGCGCGTGAATGACGCGGTAGCCGACCGCCGCCATGACCGCCGTGACGGCGGCGAAGAGCACGATGCCGGTGGTGTCGTCGGTGTGCGTCAGCTCGGCCGTGGCCTGTCCGGCGAGGACGCTGCCGCTCGCGAAGAACCCGACGTACATGAGGATGACGAGCAGCAGCGGGACGACCGCCCCCTTCACGCCGAACTGCGCGCGGGACTGGATCATCTGTGGCAGGCCGAGCTTCGGTCCCTGCGCCGAGTGCAGGGCCATCACCGCGCCGCCCAGCAGATTGCCGAGGACGAGACCGGCGAGCGACCACACCACGTCGCCGCCGAAGACGACGGCGAGGGCGCCCGTGACGACCGCGGTGATCTGGAGGTTGGCGCCGAGCCAGAGCGTGAACTGACTGAACGCCGTGCCGTGCCGTTCGTCGTCCGGGACGACGTCGATGGAGCGCCGCTCCACCAGGTCCTCAGCTGCCATGACGACCGCCTTCCGCGCTCGGGAGCCTTGCTCGGCTGTATATCGTCATGCAGAGTTCTTGCTGACTGAATAGGTTGTCAATGGTTCGGCGTGAATCACCGGTGACAAGGAACGGCATGAGTGACAGTCCTGCGGCACGGCTCCAAGTGCTCTTCGAGGGGCACCGGCTCACGCCCACGCAGCGCCGCATCGCGCACTGCATGGTGCGGCGGGCGGCGGACGTCCCCTTCCTCTCCAGCGTCGAGCTGGCGGAACTGGCCGGCGTGAGCCAGCCCTCCGTGACCCGGTTCGCCGTCGCGCTGGGCTTCGACGGCTACCCCGCGCTGCGCAAACACCTGCGTGACGTGGTGCCCGCCGAGGCGGCCGCCGGGGACTCCCTCAACGAGTACCAGCAGGCGGTCGAGGCGGAGATCGCGAACCTCCGGCACCTCGCGGAGGCACTCGCGGACCCGGGGCCGGTCGAGCGGGCGGGCCGGCTCCTCGCCGCCTCCCGCCCCCTGCCCGTCCTCGGCCTGCGGGCCGCCGCCTCCCAGGCGTACGGCTTCTCGTACTTCGCCGCGAAGGTCCACCCCGACGTACGCCTCCTCGACGAGGGCGGCACGATGCTCACCGACCGCATCGACGCGGCGGCCCGCGCCGGCGCCACGGCGCTCCTCTGCTTCGCGCTGCCGCGCCACCCCCGGGAGGTCGTCGACGCGCTGGCCCACGCGAGGGAGACGGGCCTGACGGTGGTCACCGTGGCGGACTCGCCGTTCGCCCCGGTGGCGACGTACTCCCACATCCTCCTCCCGGCGGCCGTCGGCACGGGCCTCGCCTTCGACACTGCCTGCGCGCCGATGCTGCTCGGCCGGGTCCTGCTGGAGGCCATGTGCGACGGCCTCCCGGACGCGCAGGCGCGGCTGGAGGAGTTCGACGCGGGGGCGGTGGCGCGGGGGTTGTTCGTGGAGTGAGGAGTGCCTGTGTGGGGGGCCGGGTGCGTTGTGCCGTGTGTCCCGCGGGTTCAGGCCGTCTTGATGGATCCGCCGTCGATGACGTGGTCGGCGCCCGTGATCGCGGCGGCGAGTGGCGACGAGAGGTGGGCGACAAGGGCGGCGACCTCCTCCGGTTCGACCAGCCGGCCGATGACCATGCCCGTCGCCGACGGCAGACCGGCCAGCAGGTCGGCGTGCGGGATGCCCATGGCCGCGGCCAGCTCGGCGCCGTAGCCGGTCGGGCTCTCCCACATGTCGGTGCGGACCGGACCCGGCGAGACGGTGTTCACCCGCACCCCCTTCGGGCCGAACTCGTGGACGAGGGCCTTGCCGAACGCGGTCAGCGCGGCCTTGGCCGTCGTATAGGCGATGGGACCGCCGTGCGGGACTCGGGCGCCCACGGAGGAGACGTTCACGATCGCGCCGCGAGCGGCCAGCAGGGCGGGCAGGGCCGCGCGGGTGACGCGGACGGTCGCGAAGAAGTTCAGGTCCACCACCTGGGCCCACTGCGCGTCCGTCATATCGAGGAAGCCGCCGCTCAGGCCGCCGTCACCACCGCCGACGTTGTTGACCAGGATGTCGATGCCGCCCAGCTCGGCCGTGGCGTCGGCGACGAGGCGCTCGGCGCCGGCGGGGTCGGACAGATCCACCGCCACCGGGTGCGCACCGGTCGCGCGGAGCTCCGGCGTGGCCGTCCGGGCCGCCGCGACGACCCGGACGCCCTCGGCGCTCAGGGCCCGGACGACGGCCAGTCCGATGCCGCGGCTGGCGCCCGTGACCAGGGCGGTCTTGCCGTTGAGTTGCAGGTCCATGGTGTTCCCCCCAGAAAGAGAAGTATCTCTCGTGTAGCGGTCAACATAGGACCTGCAACAGCGCTGACGCAAGTAGTAACGGACTGGCCACATGGACGTACGATTGCCGCGATTGCCGCGGAGGCACCGTGTCCGCCACGTGCTCCGCCCGACGCCGACCAGAAGGGCCCGTACCCGCATGGCGCTGCCCCCCTCCGCCAAACCGCTCCGCGCCGACGCCGAGCGAACGGTCCGCGCGATCCTCGAAGCCGCCGAGCGGGTCCTGTCCGCGAACCCGGCGGCGCCGATGGAGCAGATCGCCGAGGCCGCCGGGGTCGCCCGCACCACCGTGCACCGGCGGTTCGCCTCACGGGAGGCCCTGATCACGGCACTGGCCGCCTGGGCGACCCAGCGGTTCCATGACGCCGTCGAAGCCGCCAGGCCGGACACCGCGCCGCCCGCCGTCGCGCTCTACCAGGCCACCGCGAACGTGCTGCGCGTGAAGATCGGCTGGGGCTTCGCCATGAACGCCCTGCCCACCGACGCACCCGAGGTCGCCCGCGTGCACGCCGCCGTGCAGGCCCAGTGCGAGCGGTTGTTCGGCCGCCTCCGTGACGCCGGTGTGCTGCGGCCCGGCACCGACCCGGAGTGGGCGCGGCGGGTGTACTACGCGCTCATCCACGAAGCGGCGACGGAGGCACCGGAGACGGACGCGGCCGTGGACGCTCTGGCCACGCGGGTGGTCGACACGTTGCTGCGGGGCGTGGGGGCCTGAGGGCTGCCTGGCCGCAACACCCGTTCCGCGGGCCGCTGAACGCCGCCGGTGGCCGCCTTCTCACGGACTCCTCAGATTCCGCCGCTATCCTCCCCCGCCGAAGCGGCGCGACGCGGACACGGGAGGCGACATGGGACGCGGCGGACATGGCCTGGCGAGGGTGCCGGTCGTCGTACGGGCGGGGGCGGCGCCCCTGTGGTGGCTGGGTGTGCTCGCCTCCGGGGGCGGCGCCGTGCCGGAGGGGATCACCGGGCGGCGTATCGGCGCGCTCGCCGGGGCCGCGCTGTTCCTCGTGACGGCCGCCGTCGTCGCGTACGCCCGCAAGAAGCGCTACGACGCCCTCGCCCGCGAGGCCACCCGTGCCGGGAAGCACGACGTGCTCCAGAGCCGTGCCGTGACCGTGCGCAACTGGCGGCGCGGGCACCGGTGGTGGCTCGTCGCCGTCTTCCTCGCCGCGCTCGGCAGTGCCTTCCTGGTGCCCGTGGCCGGTGGCGCCGCCCTCGCGGGCGCGGGCGCCGGCCTGTGGCTGAAGGCGGCGCGGCTCGGCCGCCGCGAGCAGGACGGCGACGTACTCCTGTGGGTGCGCGTCGACTGGCTCGGGCGCGGCGCGGGCGCCCCTGGGGGCAAGGCCGTCCGGGCCTACCGCACCACGGGCCCGGCGGCGGGCGACGCGGCGCCGGGCGGGGCCCGGCGCCGCACCACAGCCGCCGCGGGCGCGCGGCGCTGAGCGTCACTCCTCGCCGCGGGCCTTCAGGACCGCCTTGTTGACCGCCCACAGCCCGACGCCGATGGCGACGAGGATCCCCGCGCGGATGTAGACCTCCGCCGGGCGGTCGGCGAGTGGGCTCGCGAGGACCAGGGCCGTGACCGCGCCGAGGACCGGCAGGAACGTCGGGGTGCGGAAGTGGGCGTGGTCCACGCGGTCGCGGCGCAGCACAAGCACCGCCACGTTGACCACCGCGAAGACGCACAGCAGCAGGAAAGCCGTGGTGTCGCCGAGCCCCTCGATCTCACCCGTCGACACCAGGCCGATCGCGAGCAGCGAGACGAAGACGATGCCGACGACCGGGGTGCGGCGCTTGGCGAGCACGCGGCCCATGGCGCGCGGCAGGATGCGTTCGTTGGCCATGCCGTAGCAGAGCCGCGAGGCCATCATGATGTTGATCAGCGCCGAGTTGGTGACCGCGAACAGCGCGATGAGCGCGAAGAGTTTGTGCGGGAAGTCGACGCCGCCCGCCTTGACGACCTCCAGGAGCGGGCCGCTGGAGCCTTCGAGCGTCTTGTGGTCGACGAGGAGGGACGAGACCAGCGCCACCAGGATGTAGATGGTGCCCGTCACCGCGACGCCGATGAAGATCGCGCGCGGGAAGGTGCGCACCGGGTCCTTGGTCTCCTCGGCCATGTTCACCGAGTCCTCGAAGCCCACGAAGGCGAAGAAGCCGAGCGCCGTCGCGCCCAGGACGCTGGTCATCAGGGCGTACCCGGTGCCGCCCCCGGCCTCGAACTCGGTGAGGCGGGAGGGCTCGCCGTCCCCGGTCAGCACGGCGTACGCGCCGATCCCGAGGATGATCGCGAGGCCGGTCAGTTCGACGAGGGTCAGCACCACGTTCGTCTTCACGGACTCCGAGACGCCCCGCAGGTTCAGCGCGGCGAGCAGCACGATGAAGGTGATCGCGATGAGCGTCGGCGGCAGCGCGTCGCCCGTCAGCTCGGCGAGGTAGTCACCGCTGAAGGCGCGGGCCGCGGCGCTCGCCGAGGCGAGCCCCGAGCACATCACCATGAAGGCGATGATGAAGGTGAGGAACGGCGTCTTGAACGCCTTCTGGGTGTAGAGCGCGGCCCCCGCCGCCTTCGGATACTTGCCGACCAGTTCGACGTACGACGCCGCCGTCAGGATCGCCACGACGAAGCCGATCGCGAACGGCAGCCACAGCGCGCCGCCGACCTTCCCCGCGACCTTGCCGGTGGTGGCGTAGATGCCCGTGCCGAGGATGTCGCCGATCACGAAGAGGATCAGCAGCTTGGGGCCGATGGCCCGGTGCAGCGTGCCCTCCTCCGCGGGCGGTGGAGCGGTGCTGGGTGTGCCGGGTGCCGTCACTGGAGCCTCCCCCGAGACCGGGAACACGTCTGGAGGGAGGGTCTGCCCGTGAGCCACGTCACTATGCGCGAGTTGAGGAACCTCAGAGCATGGGCCGGTGACTACGGTGCCTCCACCGCCGGCAGGCAGTGATGGGCGCCCAGCTCCTCCAGCTGCTGGTTGACCTCGTCGGCCTTCCGGTTGAACGACTGGGTCAGCGCATCGAATTCGTTCAGCTTCTTCTGCGCGTTCTCCGCATTCACCTGGCGCAGTTTCTCCGCCGCCCGATAGAGCGTGCGGTCGGCGTCGCGCATGTTGTCGACCACCGATTCCGTCTCGTCGGCACTCGTGCTGGGAGTGCGGACTCTGCCGATATCTCCGGCCTGCTTGTTCTGGAGTCCCGCCAGTTTATAGAACAAGTTTCCTGTGGCGACGAAATTCTCCTCGGTCGCCGTTCCCTGGGAGTACGCCTCGCTCAGACCGGCGAGCGCGTCGTTGGCGTCTCTCGCCGCTTCGTCGAGGTCCCCCTGCGTCTGCGCGCAGGCGGCATTCACCTCTTTGCGCCAGTCCTGGAGCGTGAAAGGAGCATCGGGCCAGACCTGGATCACCCCGATGACGACACCGGCGAGCGCCGCCGCCACTCCGAGGATCTCCCAGACGCGTCTACGGGAAATGCCACTGCTGTTCGGCGGTGTCGGCGCCGGCCCACCGCCGTCCGGGTCCTGAACCATGGTGCCCCCCCCAATTCTCCGACCCCGGCGGCAAGTGAAGCACGCGGAAAGAGTCGAAGTGGTGTGATCGCATGATTCTCACCCTTTTTCGGGCTGCCGCATAGGTGGCTTCTCATGCAAAGGCTGTACGGTTTATGGGGTATCCCGAATGGGTCTCGCCCAGCGGAAACGTTCATTCTTTCCCTGGGTATTGGTGGCGCTTGGTGCTCAGAGGTACCGCAGCGCGTCCCGTTCCGAGCCGCCGCCCGACTCCGCCACGATCTCGTCGAGGGTCTGCGGCTCGCGCGCGGCGGCGAAGCGCACCTCGTCGCCGTGCAGGGCGAAGCCGTAAATGCCGGGCCTGACAAGGCTGTTGTACGAATAGTGCTGCGCGAAATAGTAGGCGCCGGTGTCCAGGGCGGCGATGTGGTCGCCCTGTTCGAGCAGGGGCAGCGGCCGGTTCTCGGCGAGCAGGTCGCCCGCGAAGCAGGCCGGTCCCGCGACGTCCTGGCCGACGGCGGGCCCGGTCTTGGGGCGGCCCTTGGTGTCGTACGCGGCGATCCGCAGCGGCCACGACAGCGGCGCGTACACCGTCCGGGTCGCCACCTGCACGCCCGCGTGGGTCACCGCGACGGGCCTGCCGCCCGCCTTCTTCGCGTACTCGACGCGGGCGAGGAGTGTGCCGTGCTTGGCCAGCAGCGACCGGCCGAACTCGGTGACCAGGCCGTACCGCCCGTCGAGCAGCCCCGGCACCCGCGCCTTGAGGCGGCGCGCGTACTGCGCGTGGGTCGGGCTCTCCTCGTCGGAGCCGAAGTTGACGGGCAGGCCGCCGCCGATGTCGATCGTGTCGATCTGCCGCCGTCCGGCGCGTTCGTTGACCTCCTCGGCCAGTTCGTACGTGGCCGAGACCCCGCGCACCATCATCTCCAGGGGCATGCCCTGCGAACCGGAGTGCGCGTGCAGGCGGGTCAGCCACGGCCGGTCGAGGAAGGCCTGGATCACCCACTGCCGCGCGCCCTCGTCGAGCAGCGGTACGCCGAACTTGGAGGTGGCCGTCGCCGTCGACAGGGCGCCGATCGAGCCGCCGCCGATCTGCGGGTTCACGCGCAGCCCGACGGGGGAGGCGGTCGGCGCCGACTGGACGAGGGCGTCCAGACGGGCCAGCTCCTGCGGGTTGTCGGCGTTGACGGCGATGCCGAGCGCGAGTGCCTGGCGCAGTTCCGCGGGGCTCTTGGCGGGGGAGTCCAGGACGGTGTCGGCGGGCGTGACACCGGCGGCCCGCGCGAGGGCCAGCTCGCCGGGGCTCGCCACCTCGGCGCCGATGCCCGCCGCGCGCAGCAGCCGCAGGACGGGGACGAGCGGGGTGGCCTTCACCGCGAAGGCGTGCAGGACGGGGGTGCCGGGCGGGGTGACCGCCTCGAAGGCGGCGCGCAGGGCGGCGGCGCTCGCGCGGATGCCCGCGATGTCGAGCAGGCCCGCGACGGGCGCGGCGGGCCCGACGACGCCCTGCTCGACGGCGGCGCGGACGGCCTGGTCACGGCGGTCGGCGCGGTCGGCGGCGGAGGTGGTGCCGGGTGCGGCGGCCGCGCGGAGGTCCTGCGTCTGCTGCTCGTCATCCTCGTCATGGGCCATGCGATCCAGCCAATCATCCGGGGCGGGGCCCTCGCTGGCGTACTCGCGCATCCGTTCGCTATTGACTAGCTCTATTCAGCCCATCAGGATGTGAATAACAAGGTCACAGTCGGCAGAGCGACGACAGTCACAGCAGGTTCACGCGAGGAGGCACCGCCCCATGTCAGGACCCCGCCCCGTACGAGCGCCGCGCGGCACGGAACTCAGCGCCCTGGGATGGCAGCAGGAAGCCGCCCTGCGCATGCTCCAGAACAACCTCGACCCCGAGGTCGCCGAGCACCCCGACAAGCTCGTCGTCTACGGCGGCACCGGCAAGGCCGCCCGCGACTGGCGCTCCTTCGACGCGATGGTCCGCACGCTGAAGACCCTGAAGCAGGACGAGACGATGCTCGTCCAGTCCGGCCGCCCCGTCGGCGTCATGCAGACCCACGAGTGGGCGCCGCGCGTCCTGATCGCCAACTCCAACCTCGTCGGCGACTGGGCGAACTGGGAGGAGTTCCGCCGCCTGGAGCAGCTGGGCCTGACCATGTACGGCCAGATGACGGCCGGTTCGTGGATCTACATCGGCACGCAGGGCATCCTCCAGGGCACATACGAGACGTTCGCGGCGGTGGCGGCCAAGAAGTTCAACGGCACCCTCGCCGGGACGATCACCCTCACCGCCGGTCTCGGCGGCATGGGCGGCGCCCAGCCCCTCGCCGTCACCATGAACGACGGCGTCGCGATCTGCGTCGACTGCGACCCGCGCGCCATCGAGCGCCGCATCGAGCACAAGTACCTGGACGTGAAGGCCGACTCCCTGGAGCACGCGCTCCAGCTCGCCGTCGAGGCCCGCGACCAGCGCAGGCCGCTCTCCATCGGCCTGCTCGGCAACGCGGCCGACCTGCTGCCGCGCATGCTCGCCGAGTCCGCGCCCATCGACATCGTCACGGACCAGACCTCGGCCCACGACCCGCTGTCGTACCTCCCGGTGGGCGTCGACTTCGACGACATGCAGACGTACGCGGCCAAGGACCCGGCGGGCTTCACCACCCGCGCCCGTGAGTCGATGGCACGGCACGTCGAGGCCATGGTCGGCTTCATGGACGCGGGCGCCGAGGTCTTCGACTACGGCAACTCCATCCGGGGCGAGGCCCAACTCGCGGGCTACGAGCGCGCCTTCTCCTTCCCCGGCTTCGTCCCCGCCTACATCCGCCCCCTCTTCTGCGAGGGCAAGGGCCCCTTCCGCTGGGCGGCGCTGTCCGGCGAGGCCTCCGACATCCACAAGACGGACAAGGCGATCCTCGACCTCTTCCCGGAGAACGAATCCCTGCACCGCTGGATCAAGATGGCCGGTGAGCGCGTCCACTTCCAGGGCCTCCCGGCCCGCATCTGCTGGCTCGGCTACGGCGAGCGCGACAAGGCGGGCGAGCGCTTCAACGACATGGTGGCGTCCGGCGAGCTCCAGGCGCCCCTGGCCATCGGCCGCGACCACCTGGACTGCGGCTCCGTCGCCTCCCCGTACCGCGAGACGGAGGCCATGCTCGACGGCTCCGACGCGATCGCCGACTGGCCGCTCCTGAACGCCATGGTGAACGTCGCCTCGGGCGCCAGCTGGGTCTCCCTCCACCACGGCGGCGGCGTCGGCATGGGCCGCTCCATCCACGCGGGCCAGGTCTCGGTCGCCGACGGCACGAAGCTCGCCGGAGAGAAGATCCGGCGCGTTCTCACCAATGACCCCGGGATGGGCGTCATCCGGCACGTCGACGCCGGGTACGACATCGCGGAGTCCGTGGCGGACGAGAAGGGTGTGCGGGTTCCCATGCGGGAGGGTGACGGCGCGTGAACGGCTCTCGGCCTGTGGGGGCTGGTCGCGCAGTTCCTCGCGCCCCTGAGGGGGCGCGGCCCTCGTCCTTCCAGGAAATGTGGCGGGACCTGAGTTCCATTGGGCGAGACGCCGGCTCGGGTGGCTACCGCCGCTACGCCTGGACGGCGGCTGACACCGACTGCCGCGCCTGGTTCAAGGCCCAGACGGATACCCGCGGGCTGACGTACGAACTGGACCGCAACGGCAACCAGTGGGCCTGGCTCGGCGACCCGGGCCAGGGGGACGCCGTCGTCACCGGCTCCCACCTGGACTCCGTCCCCGACGGCGGCGCCTTCGACGGCCCCCTCGGCGTCGTCTCCGCCTTCGCGGCCCTGGACGAACTGCGCGCCCGGCACAAGGAGTTCACCCGGCCCCTCGCCATCGTCAACTTCGGCGACGAGGAAGGCGCCCGCTTCGGCCTGGCCTGCGTGGGGTCGAGGCTCACCGCGGGACAGCTCACCGTCGAGGCGGCGCACAAGCTGCGGGACGGCGACGGCGTGTCCCTCCCGCAGGCGATGGAGGCGGCGGGCTACGACCCGTACGGCATCGGCCCCGACCCCGAACGCCTCGCCCGCATCGGCGCGTTCGTGGAGCTGCACGTCGAGCAGGGCCGCGCCCTGGACCTCACGGGCGACCCCGTCGGCATCGCGTCCGCCATCTGGCCGCACGGCCGCTGGCGCTTCGACTTCCGGGGCGAGGCCAACCACGCGGGCACGACCCGCCTGGCGGACCGCAGGGACCCGATGCTCACGTACGCGGAGACGGTCCTTGCCGCCCGCCGGGAGGCCGAACTCGCGGGCGCGGTCGCCACGTTCGGCAAGATCTCCGTCGAGCCGAACGGCGTCAACGCCATCCCGTCCCTCGTGCGCGGCTGGCTGGACTCCCGCGCCGCCGACCAGCCGACCCTCGACACGGTCGTCACCGGCATCGAGAAGGCCGCCCGGGAGTACGCCGAGCGGCACGGCATCGACCTCGACGTCGTACGCGAGTCCTTCACGCCGGTGGTGGACTTCGAGGACGCGCTGCGCGACGAGCTGGCCACGATCCTCGGCAAGGAGGCCGACCGGCCGATTCCGGTCCTCGGTACGGGCGCGGGCCACGACGCGGGTATTTTGTCCGGCTCCATCCCGACCGCCATGCTGTTCGTACGGAACCCCACGGGTGTCTCGCACTCCCCGGCCGAGTACGCCGCCGAGGACGACTGCCTGGCCGGGGTGACCGCACTGGCCGACGTACTGGAAGGGCTGGCGTGCAGGTGACGACGTACTGGATGGAGCACGCCTGGCTCGGCACGCACGTCGAGCCGGGCGTGGCGGTGGAGGTGACGGGCGAGCGGATCACGGCCGTCCGCAAGGACGTCGCGGCGCCGCCACCGGGTGCCACAGTCCTGCGCGGCCTGACGCTCCCCGGCCTCGCCAACGCCCACTCGCACGCCTTCCACCGGGCGCTGCGCGGCACCGTCCAGGTCGGCTCCGGCACGTTCTGGACATGGCGCGAGGTCATGTACGGGGTGGCGGACCGCCTGACGCCCGAGAGCTACCACGCGCTCGCGCGGGCGGTGTACGCGGAGATGGCGCTGGCGGGCATCACGACGGTGGGGGAGTTCCACTACCTCCACCACGGGCCGGGCGGCACCCCCTATGCCGATCCCAACGCGATGGGCGAGGCGCTGATCCAGGCGGCGGTGGACGCGGGCGTGCGCATCACCCTCCTGGACACGGCGTACGTGGCCTCGGGACTGCTCTCCGCGACGCGGGGGAAGGCTCCCGACCGCCACCAGACACGCTTCTCCGACGGCACGGCGCAGGCGTGGGCGGAGCGGGCCTCGGCGCTCAAGGACCGCCCGCACGCCCGGATCGGGGCGGCGATCCACTCCGTACGGGCGGTGCCGGCCGCGCAGCTGGGCACGGTGGCCCAGTGGGCGGCGGAGCGGCAGGCGCCCCTGCACGTCCACCTCTCCGAGCAGACGGCGGAGAACGACGCCTGCCAGGCGGTGCACGGCTGCACGCCGACCCAGCTCCTCGCCGACCACGGCGTCCTCGGCCCGCGCACCACGGGCATCCACAACACGCACCTGACGGAGGAGGACATCGGACTGCTCGGCGGCACGACGACGGGCACGTGCATGTGCCCGACGACGGAACGCGACCTGGCGGACGGCATCGGCCCCGCGGTCGCCCTGGACCGGGCGGGCAGTCCTCTGTCGCTCGGCAGCGACAGCCACGCGGTGATCGACCTCTTCGAAGAGGCACGCGCGATGGAACTGAACGAACGCCTCCGCTCGCACACGCGGGGCCACTGGACGGCGGCGGCCCTGCTGCGCGCGGCGACGGCCACGGGGCACGCGGCGCTCGGCTGGCCCGACGCGGGCGCCATCGAGCCGGGCGCCCTGGCGGACCTCACCACCGTCGCCCTCGACACGGTCCGCACGGCGGGCCCGGTGCCGCGCCTGGCCGCCGAGACGGCGGTCTTCGCGGCGACGGCGGCGGACGTCCGGCATGTGGTGTCCGGCGGCCGGGTCGTCGTACGGGACGGGGCGCACGCGCTGGTGCCGGATGTGCCGGGGGCGTTGGCGGAGGCGGTGGCGGCGCTGAGAGATTGACCGGTCCCCCCAAGGCCGCCGCCTTGCCCGCTTTCCCAGCCCCTCCGGCGTTCGAGGAGCGGCGGCTGGGGCGGAGCCCCGGTTTCGGGAAGGGGCGGGCTTGGGGAAGGAACTCGCTCGAACCCCCGCCCTCCCTCCATGGAGCACCTCATGACCACCACCGTCATCACCAACATCGCGAGCCTCGTCACCAACGACCCCGCCCAGGGCGACGGCAGCTCCCTGGGCCTGCTCACGGACGCCGCCGTCGTCCTGGACGGCGGGACCATCGCCTGGGTGGGCCCGGCGGCGAAGGCCCCGGCGGCGGACACGGTGCACGACGCCGACGGCCGCGCCGCGATCCCCGGCTTCGTCGACTCCCACTCCCACCTCGTCTTCGCGGGCGACCGCACACAGGAGTTCAACGCCCGCATGTCGGGCCGCGCCTACTCCGCGGGCGGCATCCGTACGACGGTGGCGGCGACGCGTGCGGCAACGGACGAGGAGTTGGAGGCGAATGTCGTCCACTACCTCCGGGAGGCCCTGCGCCAGGGCACGACGACCTTCGAGACGAAGTCGGGCTACGGCCTGACGACGCAGGACGAGGCCCGCGCCCTGCGCATCGCGGCACGGCACACGGACGAGGTGACGTACCTCGGAGCCCACATCGTCTCCCCGGATTACGCCGAGGACCCTGCGGCGTACGTCGCACTGGTCACCGGCGAGATGCTGGACGCCTGCGCCCCGCACGCCCGCTGGATCGACGTCTTCTGCGAGAAGGGCGCGTTCGACGGCGACCAGGCCCGCGCGATCCTCACGGCGGGCAAGGCGAAGGGCCTGCACCCCCGCATCCACGCGAACCAGCTGTCGTACGGCCCCGGAGTCCAACTGGCGGTGGAACTGGACGCGGCGTCGGCGGACCACTGCACGCACCTGACGGACGCGGACGTGGACGCCCTGGCCCAGGGCGACACGGTGGCGACGCTCCTGCCGGGCGCGGAGTTCTCCACCCGGGCGGAGTGGCCGGACGCCCGCCGCCTCCTCGACGCGGGCGCCACGGTGGCCCTCTCCACGGACTGCAACCCGGGCTCGTCCTTCACCTCCTCGGTCCCGTTCTGCATCGCCCTGGCGGTACGGGACATGGGCATGACCCCGGACGAGGCGATCTGGTCGGCGACGGCGGGCGGCGCGGCGGCACTGCGGCGCGAGGACGTGGGCGTACTCCGCGAGGGCGCCCGCGCGGACCTCGCCCTGCTGGACGCGCCGAGCCATGTGCACTTGGCGTATCGGCCGGGGGTGCCGTTGGTCAGTGGGGTGTGGCAGCGGGGCGTGCGGGTGTCCTGAGGGGCAGGGCGGTTCGGCACCGAAGCCGTGGTCAGGAGGGTGTCGTCGGCGTGGGCCCCAAGGTCCGGATCGCGACGTCGATCGCGGTGGCCAGGCGTGCGGGGTCGTGGCCGGCGCGTTCCCGTACCCGCAGCCCGAGGACCGTGGTGAACAGCAGTTCCACGGCGGCGTCGACGTCGAGACCGGCGGGCAGTTCGCCCTTGCCCCGCCCCTGGAGCAGCAGCGAGCGCAGTGCCTGCCGGGTGACCTCGAAGGCGGCTTCGGTCCGCTGACTGACCTGGTCGTCCTTGGTGCCGAGTTCGGTGGCGGTGTTGACCACGAAGCAGCCTCGGCCGGGTTCGCCGTCGGGCGGGCAGGTGACAAGCCACAGCATCCAGTCCCGCAGCACGTGCCGGATCGGCCGACTGTCGGCCTCAAGCAGTCGCTCGGCCTGAGCGGACTCCGTGGCCCGGTAGTGGTCGAGCGCGCGCAAGAACAGCGTGTGCTTGTCGGTGAACGTCCGGTACAGGCTGCTGGGCGTGAGCTTGAGCTCGTCGCCCAGATCACGCACCGAGGTGGCGTGGTAGCCGCGTCGCCAGAACAGCTCGGTCGCTCTGACGACCGCGTCCTGCTCATCGAACTGTCGGGGGCGTGCCATGCCCCCACTCTACCGAACTTGTGGAGCGATCGCTCCCATATTATGGTCCTCCCTCGTATGGGAGCGAACGCTCCCAAACGAACGGAGGAGACACCGGTGACGACCGCAGAACAGTCCGCCGCCTTGGCGAGCACCTCGCAGACACCAACAAAAGATCACTGGCTGGCGGTCAGCGCAGTGGCCCTGGGAACGTTCCTGCTGGTGACCGCCGAGCAACTGCCGATCGGCCTGCTGACCTCCGTGGGGTCGGCGCTGTCGGTCTCCGAAGGAACCGCCGGGCTCATGGTGACGGTGCCCAGCCTGGTCGCCGCGGTCGCGGCACCCGTGGTTCCGGTACTCGTCGGCGCACTGGACCGCAGGCTCCTGCTGCTCGGGCTGATGGCCTTGATGACCCTCGCCAACGTGGCATCGGCCATGGCGCCGAACTTCGCCGTCCTGGTCACCTCCCGGGTGCTGGTCGGGGTGGCGATCGGCGGCTTCTGGGCCATCGCCAGCGGCCTGGCCGTCCGGCTCGTGTCCACCGCGAACGTGCCACGCGCCACCGCGATCGTCTTCGGTGGCGTCGGAGCCGCGAACGTGTTCGGCGTCCCGCTCGGCACCCTGATCGGTGAACTCACCGGCTGGCGCGTCGCCTTCGCGTCGATGAGCGGCCTGGCTCTCATCGCGCTGATCGCCCTGCTGGCCGTGCTCCCGTCGCTGGCCGCCCCACAGGCCATTGGGCTGCGTCTCCTGGCTGAGCAGTTCCGCAACCCCGGCGTGCGCATCGGCATCATCGCGACGGTCCTCATCGTTTTCGGCCACTTCGCGGCCTATACCTTCGTGAGCCCGACGCTTCAGGAGCTGTCCGGCATCGACGAGCGACTTGTCGGCCCGCTGCTGTTCGGCTTCGGCACGGCAGGCATGATCGGCAACTTTGTCGCCGGCGCCGCGCTGGCGCGCAGGGTGCACCGGAGCGTGCTGATCACCGCCGTGTCCCTCGCGGTCGCGATGCCGCTCTTCCTGCTGCTGGGCCGGACGACGGTCGGCGGTGCCCTCTTGCTGATCGTCTGGGGTCTGGCGTACGGCGGCGTGTCGGTCGGCCTGCAGACCTGGATGATCAAGGCGGCCCCGCAGGCGGTGGAAGCGGCCTCCTCCCTGTGGGTGGCGGTGTTCAACCTGTCGATCGGCCTCGGCGCGCTGGCCGGTGGCCTGATCGTGGACACGTTCACCCTCCAGGGCGTCCTGTGGCTCGGCGGCGCCTGCGCCCTGGCGGCCGCGCTGGCGGTCTGGAGCGCCCGCGCCGACGAGAACCTGCGCTGACCTGGACCGGCCACGGCATCCCGGCGCACGGGCGGCGTTCCTCTCAGGCGGTCAGCTCACCTGCGGTGACGGCGGCGATGAAGGGGCTCCACGCGGCCGCCGGGAGCACCAGGGTGGGCCCGTCCGTGACCTTGGAGTCGCGGACGGGGACGACGCCGGGGAGGAGGCGTACCGGGGTATCTCCCTCCTCAGTCAGATCGGGCGCGGTGAGCGTCGGATGCCGCTGGCCGACGCGTGCCCGTACGGGCAGAAGTTGGTGATGCCGAGGCGCTCGGCGAGTTCGTCGCCCGCTGGGGGTGGGGAGTCCTGAGGGGCAGGGCAGTTCGGGCGCGAAGCGATTCGGGGAGCAGCAGACCACGGCCAGGGATAGGAACACGGGCCGTTCCAGGTAGCAGCCGTGGGAGACATCTCCGCCGCAGCTGAGCCGTTCGGCGGCGGAGTCGGCGAGCAGCGTGAGGTGGGCGCGGTCCCGATCGGACGCGGAGTCGAAGCGTGGCGCGTACTGGGCCAGCTGCTCGGCGAACCAGGCTGCCGCCTCCTTCGGCCCGTCCCACGTCCCCCGAATGAGCTGTACCGGCTTGACCAGCCAGTACGCCGTCTCCAGCGGAGGCAGGTCCACGACGGGGAACTCCGCCTTCACCTCCCGGTGGCGTTGGACCAACTCGGGGCGGCTGCCGTCGGGAGGCAGATGCGGAGGCGGAGGCCGCCGCAGGGCTTCGTCGTCGAACCGTTGCTTGGGACCGGTCCAGAGGTATCCGTGGTGGTGCACTTCGCGCCCTTCGGGGAAGTCACGGAGCGTGGTGACCGGCCGGGCCCGCCCCGCGAGGAAGGGGGTGGGCCCGGCCGGTGGCCATCGGGACCGGTCAGGCGGACAGCCCGAACCGCGCCGGGTCGATGCCGGCCGCGTCCAGCTCGGCGGTGGTGAAACGCAAGGGTGGGACGTCGGGCCGCTTGCTGTCCCCCACCGCCCAGGTGTCCGCGCCGATCCGGCAGAGGGTGACGCACGATTCGCCGTCGGGGTGGGTATTGCCGCCGCACGCCTTGCTGAATACGGCGCCTTCGGAAATGGGGAGGCTGTACAGGTCGGATCCGGGCATGGTTCACCTTCCGTTGTCGCGGTCAGGCGGGAACGGGGACGGGGATTGCAGCCGGCGCTCTGGATCGTTCGGCCGGTGTGCCTAGATCTTCAGCCACTCGGCGAGGCGGATCCAGCCCTATTCATGTTGTCGGGTAGATGATCACGAGCGGTAGGCGGTAGCCCATTCTTCGAGAAGTGCACGGGCTTCGTCATTGAACAAGGCATGACGTTCGTACATACCGAACACTTCCAAGTGCTCCGTGATATCCCTGGAATCTTGGAAGACTATGCGTCCCGTGAACGTCTCGACAGTGGCCAACCGGCGATCGTAGAGAGTGAATGTGTTCATCGGCCCGCGCCCGACAGCGGTTCCTGAGGGAATGATGCCGATGCGAACATGCGGCAAGCGGGACATGGAGACGAGTCGGTCGAATTGCACGGCCATCGCCAAGCGCGGGACCACCGCCCACTTCACGGCCTGTTCCGTCAACAGGAACGTGAACCGCTTCGCCTCATCGTAGAGAATCGCTTGCCGTTGCAGTTTCCCGGCCACTGTTTTGGAGACGTCCACGGGTGAGTGAGCGAGACTCGCTCTGATGTACTCGGGGGTGGCGAGGAGCCCCGTCACCATCGCGGGCAAGAAGTAGCGGAACTCCTTGGCTTCCGCTTCGAGCCCGCTGAGCTCCGCTTGCCGCTTTTCGAGTCCTCTGCGCCGCGAGGCCCGCTTGCCCTGCCACTCCGTATGGGCCAGCCGGGCAAGAGCGGCCACGTCCGCCACGACTTCCGGTGGCGCGTCAAGGGCTCCGAGGATCAAGTCCACATCGACGGCACCCGGAGTGATCCGGCCCGTCTCGATGTTGCTGAGCTTGGTCTGGGAGATGTGGCAGCGCTGAGCGAGCCAGACCTGAGTACGGCCGGCTCGCTTGCGCAGGGCGCGGAGTCTGTTCGCCAGGTCAGACTTGGACCGGCCTAGTTCCGCTGGATCAAACGTCAAGGCCCCGCACGTACTCCTCGAAGGGCACGGCGTGCTCCAGGGAGATTCGCTTCCACTCCCGGTAAGGCGACGAGTCACCCTCGTAAGCCTCGCGGTTGATCTGGGTTCCGTCCGGCCGGAAATTCAGGTGGGCGATGCGTGACTCGTCGAACATCCACCAGTCGCGCCCGGACAGCGGTAGCCCGTAATCCTCGTGCGTCACGTCCAGGACCCGGATGTCCTCACCTGCCGCGACGTTTCCGGGAATGCCCCAGGAGAATTGATACCGCTGGTAGTCGGTCAGCGGTCGACGCACGATGCGGACGCGTCCGATACGTCTGCCGGATTCGACGTACCTGCGCACCCTGTCGTGCCAGCGGGCGTTGTGGTCGGCGGGTTTCTGCTCACCGCGCAGAAACCGGCTGACGTTCTCCCGCTCCTTGGGCATGGTGTACGTCGGCTGGGCCTCGAATCGCCACGCTTCCTGTTCGAAGGCGTCGAAGAACCTGCGCCAGTCCTCACCATCCAAGAGCACGGAAGGTCTCCCTCAGAATATGCTCCGGGATCTCCACCAAGCCTTCTCCGGTAGGCGGAGTGAAAGCCTCGGACAGGTTTCCCTGGACCACGAATGAACCGCTCTTGGTCCGATAGACGTTCGGACAATCGTCGTCATCACAGTCAGGCCCACCGACACTGCCGGTCAGACGGATGAGTTCCGCACGCTCCATCATCTCCTCCTTTGGGCGCAGGTCCATCTCCTGCCGCCACGAGGACGGTAGGTCGACCCAGCGGCGACCGTCCATGGCACATCGCCGATATTTGCGTTGTCGGGTAGACGATCACGCGAGGAGCTGCCGCCTCCAGGGGGACAGCCGGTCTCGCGCCTCTTCGCCGAACCGGGCGTACCCCTCGTACACGGCGAACTCATCCAGATACGCCGAGACGTCACGACTGCCGCTTCGACGTGTCATGGAGGACCGCCTGGCGCTCCAGTTTCCGGGCGACGGCGTCGCTGTGGTCTCCAGGGATGTGGGCGAGGCTCGCCGCAGCGTACTCAGGGGTGGCCAGCAGTCCCGTCACCATGGATGGCAGGAGGTACCGGAACTCGGTGGAAGCGCGCTCCATCTCGGCGAGCTCGTTCTGTTTCCTGCTCAGCCCCGCAGGCTGCTGCAGCCATGAACTCGGCTTTGACGGTCGAGTGGTTACTCTCCCTGCCCGCATGCTGCACGCCCCACTCCTTGCCCTCAGATGACCGGTTCACTCGCCGTGACGGCGGCGATGAAGGGGCCCCACGCGGCCGCCGCGATCACCAGGGCGGGCCCGTCCGTGACCTTGGAGTCGCGGACGGGGACGACGCCGGGGAGGCCGTCGGCGACCTCGACGCATTCGCCGCCGGAGCCGTTGCTGTAGGAGCTCTTGCGCCAGTGCATCGAGCTCAAGTCAGGGTTGTTGCGCGCCATTGCGGTATTCCTCTGCGGCTGCCTCGATCAGGGCCAGGGACGCCTCCGGTGGCAGTGCGGCGGCCCTGAGCAGATCGTACGACCTTCGGTAGTCCTTCACGAGCCGTGGGTAGTCGATGAGTTGGCCACTGTGAAGGCCCTCCGTGTACACCACGGGAGGGGCGTCCGGGAAGGTCATGGTCCTGGTCATGCCCATCATGAACGGGTGTGCCGCCGCCGTTTCCGGGAGGATCTGTAGAACGCCCTGCGCAGACCGGATCACCGTCAGGATGTGCATCAGTTGGTCCGACATCTCCTGCGGAGCCAGAAGCGGCTTGCGGACGAGCTGCTCATGCAGGATCGCCCAGAAGGCCGGACGCTCCTCGCGCCGCCACAGCTCCGCACGCTTTATGCGGGCGTTGACCTGCTTCTCCACGGTTTCAGGCGGTAGCCAGGGCAGCGACGTTCGTACGACCTTCTCCGCGTAGGCCCGCGTCTGCAACAGCCCGGGGATAAGCATGGGTGCCCAGTCCTCGATGGACTCCGCTTCCCGCTCCATCTCCGCGACATCCGCGAAGTACTCCGCATGACCATCCTGCCGAGCCTTGCGCGCATCTTCACAGCGGCGTTGGAAAAAGCCGTCCGTCCCGAGCCGTTCGTCCACGTGCTGGGCCAGATCCAGCGGCATCCGACGCTCGCCGCGCTCGATCTGGCTGAGGAACGAGATACCCCGGTAGCTTCCCTCGGCCAGTCCTTCGAGCGTGAGGCCCGCAGCCTCCCTCTTGAAGCGCAACTCCGCGCCGTAGAAGGCCGGAACGCTCACCGAGGCGTCGGGATCCTTACGAGGGGGCACAACTCACCACCGCCATTCGCCAGTTACTCAGCGCAACCCAAACCCCTGTCACGCTACGCCGCCCCACGCCACTGTGTGACCGCAACGTCACACACCGCACCGGAAGGCGTACCCCCATGCACGACCCGGCTCCCGCCACCCCCCACTTCGAAGCCGCCCTGCTCGCCGTGCCCAAGGCAGTACCCGAACTGCGCCGGACGCTGAGCGCGTACCGCCCGCACCCCGACCTCGCCCTCTGCGTCAGCGAACTGCTCAGCAACGTCATCCGGCACCTCGGCGAAGGCACCCCCGTGACGGTGAGAGTTACCGGAGGCGGCGCGGGACGGATCCGCGTGGCGGTCACCGACCCCGACCCCCGCGCGCTGCCGGTGCTGCGCCACGCCACCGGGGACGAGGAGGCGGGGCGCGGCCTGGCCCTGCTGGACGCCGTCTCGCTGCGCTGGGGCGTCGAGCAGGGGGCCGACAGCAAGACCGTCTGGTGCGAGCTGGGGGAGGGGCGGGCCCGAAGGGCCGGGTCCTAGGCGCCCGGCGCTTCGACCGGGAGGCCGCGGTCGAGCGCGGCGGCGGCCAGGTCACTCGAACGACGTCGTGAGCCGGAGAGAGGTGGGGATGTGATCCTGGGCGCATGAAGACCATCGGCCTCATCGGCGGCATGAGCTGGGAGTCCAGCGCCGAGTACTACCGACTGCTCAACGAACTCGTGCGCGAGCGCCTCGGCGGCCTGCACTCCGCCCGCTGCGTCCTGCACTCCGTGGACTTCGCGGAGATCGAGCGGTTGCAGGTCGCGGGGGAGTGGGAGCGGGCCGGGGACGTGCTCGCCGCCGCCGGCAAGGGACTTGAGGCGGCGGGCGCCGAACTCGTACTCATCTGCACCAACACCATGCACAAGGTCGCCGGGCAGGTGGCGGACGCCATCTCCGTGCCGCTGCTGCACCTCGGCGATGCCACCGCCGAAGCCGTACGCGCGGCCGGGCTGCGCACGGTCGGGCTGCTCGGCACCGCGTTCACCATGGAGCAGGACTTCTACCGGGAGCGGCTGGCGGGGCACGGCCTGGAGGTGCTCGTGCCCGACGAGGCGGGGCGGGCCGTCGTCCACCGGGTTATTTATGAGGAGTTGTGCCTCGGGGTCGTGCGTGACGAGTCCCGCGTGGCTTATCAGGAGGTCATCGCAGGGCTCGTACGCCGGGGCGCCGAGGGCGTGATCCTCGGCTGTACGGAGATCGAGCTGCTGATCCGGCAGGAGCACAGCGCCGTGCCGGTCTTCCCGACGACCCGGCTGCACGCCCAGGCGGCGGTCGAGGCGGCGTTGGCCGTGGCCGGGTGAGAGGACGACTGTGGGGCCCGCCCCTTCAAGAGGCGGGCCCCACAGGACCGTTGAGACGCCCGGCGGCGCCGCGCAGGCTCACTCCTCGACCGTCAGTCCCTTGCGGAGCTTGACGAGGGTGCGTGACAGCAGTCGCGACACGTGCATCTGGGAGATGCCGAGCTCCTCGCCGATCTCGGACTGCGTCATGTTGGCGACGAAACGCAGGGAGAGGATCTTGCGGTCGCGCGGCGGCAGTTCGGCGATCAGCGGCTTCAAGGACTCGACGTACTCGATGCCTTCGAGGCCGTGGTCCTCGTAGCCGATCCGGTCCGCGAGCGCGCCCTCGGAGTCGTCCTCCTCCGGCTGGGCGTCCAGGGAGCTCGCCGTGTAGGCGTTGGACGCGGCCATGCCCTCGACGACCTCGTCGTTGGTGATGCCGAGGCGCTCGGCGAGTTCAGCCACCGTCGGGGCCCGGTCGAGCTTCTGGGCGAGTTCGTCGCCCGCCTTGGCGAGGTCGAGCCGGAGTTCCTGGAGGCGGCGCGGGACCCGCACCGACCAGCTGGTGTCGCGGAAGAAGCGCTTGATCTCACCGACGATCGTCGGCATCGCGAAGGTGGGGAACTCCACACCGCGGCTGAGTTCGAAGCGGTCGATGGCCTTGATGAGACCGATCGTGCCGACCTGGATGATGTCCTCCATCGGCTCGCTGCGGGAGCGGAACCGGGAGGCCGCGAACTTCACCAGGGCGAGGTTGAGCTCGACCAGTGTGTTGCGGACGTATGCGTGTTCGTGCGTGCCTTCTTCGAGCGATTCGAGGCGCTCGAAAAGGGTCTTGGACAGGGCCCTCGCGTCCAGCGGCCCCACTTCGGCGTACGGCGGGATCTCGGGGAGGTCGTGCAGCCCTTCGAGGGTTTCCGAGGCCGCTTCCGGGACAGGCTGCGGCTCATGGGCGGGGCCCGGGATCGTGGTGGCGGAGTGGGACGGCGGGGGTGTCGACGTCGCTTGGTCAGTACGCGATTCGTCGAGCCGGGGTGACATGGTGTCCTCCATCGTTCTCGGCATATGGCTGCCGATGCCAATACGTGCACTGCGGTGTGCGGCGCCTCCAAAGCCGTCCGTGTCGATTGCTGTCTCTTCTACCCCTACCCGCTTCCGCGCTCCGGTCGCAAGTGCGTTTGACGGTGAAATGTCCGTTTTCGGGGGGATGTTCGGCTACCCCGAACCGCAAGGAGGGCGTAATGTTCAGGGGCGTCATCAACAGCTACGACGGTCGGAAGAGAGAGACGGCATGGACCGCGGCACGGTCGGCAGTGCGCACAGGGGCCGGCTTCTGGTCGAAGTGCGAAAGGCGGATGCGAGCGCCGTCGTGACTCCGGCGGGTGAGCTGGATCACCACACCGCCGATCTCTTGCGAGAACCGCTGGAGAGCTGCCTCGCGGACGGCTATTCAAGGCTCGTCGTCGATTGCTCGCGTCTTGAGTTCTGTGATTCCACGGGACTCAATGTGCTGCTCGGGGCCCGGCTCAAGGCCGAGGCCGCGGGGGGCGGAGTCCATCTGGCCGGGATGCTGCCGGTGGTGGCCCGGGTCTTCGAGATCACCGGTGCGGAGGCCGTCTTCACGGTGCACGAGACGCTCGAAGCAGCCCTGGAGAACTGAGGCCATGACGGCCGCACGCGAAAGTTACGCGTCAGTTGTCCCGATGTGATCAAGGCGTTACCAGCGTCACACGGACCGGCCCGAACAAGTGGGTGTTCTCACGGTTCGGCCGGGCAGGAGAGACCTGGACCCGTCCTCTGTCAGAACGGCAAGCAGCCGATGTCCCCTACTCGTCCCACGACCCCTACTTGTCCAGAGTCCTCTGCGTGTCCAGAGTGCTCAGTCATCTTGTCGGTGAGGTGAAGCGCTGATGAGCACCACCCGGCCTTATTCGCCGGGCGACCGTGGCCCGGAGTCCGAGGCCGCCGTCGCGGACGCTCCCGCGGACCGGGCTTCCGGGGCGCCCACGGCTCGCCAGGTACGCCGGCTGAGCCTGAACGGCGCGAGCGGCATCGTCCCGCTCGCCCGGGACTACACGCGCGAGGCGCTGCACGCGTGGGGCTGGCTGCCCGCGGAGAGCGCGGACCGGAGGGCCGCCGCCGAGGACGTCCTGCTCGTCGTCTCCGAGCTCGTCACCAACGCCTGCCTGCACGCCGAGGGCCCCGACGAGCTCTGGCTCTCCAGTGACGGGAAAGTGCTGCGCATCGAGGTCTCCGACCGCGGCGCGGGCCAGCCCGCGCCCCGGACCCCGCACCGCGCCGGACGGCCCGGCGGACACGGCATGTTCATCGTCCAGCGGCTCTGCCTCGACTGGGGTGTCGTACGCACGCCCGGGGGCGTCGGCAAGACGGTCTGGGCGGAGCTGGGAGCGCCCGCCTAGCGCCCGCTCGCCCGCGGCCCGCCCAGGGCCACGGCGTTACCCACGGTTCGCACACGCGCCGGATCGCCACGATCCGGCGCGTCTTTTGTCTTCCCTCGGCAAGGCCCCGGGCGTACCTTGAGCGCCCAATCTGATGTGCCGTCAGTAATGCGTCGGTCCAGCGTTACTCCGCACCGCGGCACGCCACGACGACCGGCATGAGGGGATCACGAGGTGTCGTACAAGAAATCGGCCGCACTCGCGCTTGCCACCGCCCTGGCCGGCGGCTCGGCGGTGCTGATGGCCGCCCCTGCCGCGCAGGCCACCGTCCAGGACGTCAACTACCAGTGCAAGACGCCGATCGGGAACAAGGGCGCGGTCTCGCCGATCGACATCAAGAGCGTCAAGAGCGGCGGCGGCCACAAGCTCACGATGTCCTTCCAGAAGGGCGTGTCGTCCAGCCCCGTCGAACTCGGCAAGGGCGCGATGAAGCCAAGCGCCGTGATCAAGGTCGGCGGCGCCGACAGCGGCACCGTGCCGGTCTCCGGCGCGCCGAACGCCGAGGCGATCCCCGCCAACACCCCCATCAAGATCAGCGACCTGTCGGGCACGTATACGCCGAAGAAGAGCGGCAAGGTCACCTTCACCGCCGGCGTCCTCACGATCAAGGCGCTCGGTACGACCACCACGTGTACGCCGTCCAACAACCCGAAACCCTCCCTGGAACTGGACGTCAAGGGCTCGGGCGGCTCCGGGTCCGACTCCGGTTCCGGTTCTGGTACCGGTACCGGTTCTGATTCCGACACGGGCCTCGACGCCGGCTCCGGTGGCACGACCGGCGGTTCCGACGGCTCCGCCACCGGCGGCGGCGAGCTCCCGCAGACCGGCCCCGCGGACTCCGCGATCGCGCTCGGCACCCTCGGCGGCACCGTGCTGCTCGCGGGCGCGGCCGGCGCGCTCTGGCTGACCCGCAGGAACCAGGCGGCGCGCTCGCGGTAGCCCGCGCCCGACAGCCCGGACCGCCGAAACCAGGCCAGGAGCCGCCGATGCCGCCGAAGCCGTCCACGCCGCCGAAGCAGCCCATGCCGCTCATGCCGGCCTCCGCACGCGCCGCCGTGGCGTGCGCCGCCGCCCTCCTGCTGGCGGCAGCGGCCCCCGCGCACGCGGACGGCGGCGGCTCGCCTGCCTGGTCCGTCGCGCCGTCGACCGGGAGCGGCACGCGCCCCGCGAAGGACGGCCGGCCCGCCTTCTACGCCGAGGGCGCCCCGGGCACGGTGCTCCAGGACACTGTCGCCGTCACCAACCCGGGGCCGAAGCCCCGCACGGTGTCCCTGCGGGGTGCGGACGCCGGTGCCGACAACGGCAAGGCCACGGGGGCGTGGATCCGCTTCGCGCAGCGGCAGGTGAAGGTGCCGCCGCGCACCCGCGCCGAGGTGCCGTTCACCGTGACGGTCCCCGAGGACGCGGTGCCCGGCGACCACCCCGGGGTGATCGTCGCGAGCGGCGGCGGGCGCACGGTGGGCGTACGGCTGCACCTGCGGGTCGGCGGGTCCGCGCTCCCGGCGCTCACCGTGGAGCGCGTCAGGATCGACCAGGACGCGGGGCGCATCACGTACGACCTGGTCAACCGCGGCAACACCGTGCTGAAACCGAAGCTCGCGGTCCACGCCGACGGCGTCTTCGGCACGCTCCTGGACCGCCCGGCGCGGCCGCTGCCGGTCGAACTGCCGCCGGGCCGCCGCGTCTCCCTGAGCGAGCCCTGGCCTGACGTCCCCGCCCTCGACGTGGCGGACGTACGGCTGACGGCGACGGCCTCCGGCGGTACCCGTGCCCGTGACACTGCCACGGCGTCGGCGCGGTTCGTTCCGTGGGGAGCGGTGGCGGGCGGGGCCGCCGCGCTGCTCGCCGTAGCGGGCGGCGCGCTCCATCTCGTACGCGGACGCAGACGCGACGCCCGGGTGCCGGAACCGGAATCCGGGGCGGAGCGGGAGCGCGGGCAAGGGCCGGACGCCGGGCGGGAGTTGGCCGCGGCGGGGACGGGAGAGGAATTGTGAACGGCAGGCGGAATGGCAAGCAGAACGGGAAGGCCTGGTTGTGGGCCGTCGTCGGTCTGGCGCTGCTCGGCTCCGCCCTGCTGCCGCAGGCACCCGTGGCGGCAGCGGACAAGCCCACCGTGACGCTCTCAACCGCCCAGGCGGGCAAGGGCGGCTCCGTCACCGTCAAGGGCGCGGGCTGGCGGCCCCGAGCCCTGCTGATGATGCTGATCTGCGGGCAGTCCGCGCCCGGCAGGGGAGTCGTCGGCGGCACCAACTCGTGCGCCAACGCCGAGGGCCGCGCCGTCACCACCGGCAAGGACGGCACCTTCCGCAAGAAGCTGCCCGTCGCCGAGCCGCCCGAGCCCTGCCCCTGCGTCGTGCACGTCGCCACGGTGACCGGTGAGAAGGCGCGGGCCGACGCCGCCTTCAAGGTCGCGGGCCACCCCGTGAAGCCGCTGCCCGAGCAGACCGGCGGCGGGCGGCTCTCCGTCCTGACGGACACCCGCATGGAAGGCTCCGGCTCCCTGCTGACCTGGTTCGGCGCCCCGCCTCGGCGCACGCTCGTCTTCACCGTGGGCAACGTCGGCCCGGCGCCCGTCAAGGACCCCGTCTTCCAGGTCGGCACCTCGCACGGCGTGTTCGCGCCGCAGTGGGAGGAGCAGCAGTGGCGCGGCACCGTCGCGCCCGGCAAGAAGGCGCGGATCGAGCTGCCGGTGGAACTGTCGGCGGGCGCGCACGGCGACTACCTGGTCTCGCTGAAGTTCGGCGGGAAGGTCCTCGCCGAGCAGCCATGGGGCGTGGGCCGCCCCTGGGGCGTCACCGTCTTCTGGATCCTGCTCTGCCTCGTCGTGCCCGCGGCCGTGTTCCGCCTCGGCATGGCGGTCGTCGACCGGCTGCGGCCCCGCCGACGGCGTGCCGGTGGCCGGCACCGTACCGGGCGGGTCGCCGAACTCGCCGACCGGCTGCCGAGGTTGAGGCTTTCGCGGAGCGCGGTCGCGGCCGACGAGAAGGCCCGCGCGCCACGCGTCGCCCGTTCCCCGGGGGGATCGGGCGGGCACGGCCCCGGCCAGGCGGAGCGGACGACCGCTCTGCCGTGGTTCACCCCCGACACAGACCCCGGCGCGCCTGCGGGCCGGCTCTCCGCACCGTCCGACAACAGTCCGACGAAGGGAAACACGTGATCACGCATCGACGGAGAGCGGGCGCGGCCTCGGTCGCGCTCCTGCTCGGCGGAGCGGGTGTCCTGTTCACCGCGGGGCCGGCGCAGGCCGCCGAAGTCGCTTACCAGACGGAGTGCATCCCGCCGGCGATCTCCGGGCTGCCGCCCGTGCAGGGCACCACGAAGGTGGAGATCACGGCGCCCGCCACGGCGAAGGTGGGCGACGAGGTCGAGGTCGTATGGAAGACGACGCAGGCGGCGTCGAAGAACCCGGACATCCTGGACCTGGACCAGGACACGGTGAAGCCGAGCGGCACCATCAAGGTGGGCGGCGGTCAGAGCGGCGACCTCAAGGTCGAGGGGGAGCGGAAGAACCCGCCGATCAAGAAGAACAGCCCGATGATCCTGTCCGACATGAAGGGCAAGCTGAAACTGACGGCGGCGGGTGAGGTGACGCTGACGCCGGACGCGTACGACATCAATGTGAGCAAGCCGGTCTCGACGGACACGAAGTGCGCGCCGAAGGAGCGGGTGGGGGCGGGCGCGATGATCCAGGTGACGGGTGGCGGTGGTACGGGTGGGTCATCCGGCGGTACTGGGGGTACCGGCGGTACTGGCGGTACCGGGGGCTCTGGCGGTACGGGTGGGAGCGCGAGCGGTGGTGGCAACGCCGGCGGGGCCTCCGGTGGGGGCGGGGACGGGCAGACCGAATTCCCTGGCAAGGAGGTCCAGACGCCCTACAAGTGCAAGACGCCGATCGGTGACAAGGAAGCCACCTCGCCCGTCCAGATCAACGCCAAGAAGGACGGCGGCGGCTATGGCCTGACCGTGCGGTTCAAGAAGTCCGTGATGGACAGCCCGGCGGACATCCCCGCCGGCTCCGTGAAGCCGTCCATGGAGGTCAGGCTCGGCGGCGCGGACAAGGGCACCGTGCATGTCGAGGGCCCGGCCAACAAGGACCCCTTCAAGTCGGGCGCGCCCATCACCATCCCGGACCTCACCGGCACCTACAAGCCGGGGGCGGACGGCAAGGCGACGCTCTCGCCGGGCGTCCTGACCGTGAAGGCACTGGGTACGACGACGACCTGCACGCCCGCCAAGAGCGAGGTCTCCCTGGAACTGGACACGAAGGCCCAGCCGGGCGGCGCGTCCGGGGGCACGGCTACCGGGGGTACGGGGGCGGCCGGTGGAACCGGAGGCTCAGCCTCTGGCGGCGGCCTCGCGGAGACCGGAGCGGAGAACAACGGCGCCCTGCGGGCCCTGGGCCTCGTCGCCGGCACGGTGATTCTCCTGGGCGGCGCGGTCTTCACGTTCCTCCCGAGGCGGAGGCGGGGCTTGCGATAACCCTTCGGGGTGGTGTGCGCCCCTGCCAGGGGCCTGCGGGTTGTTGGTGGGCTGGGCGCGCAGTTCCTCGCGCCCCTTTGGGGGGTGGGGGATTCGCCCCTGTCAGGGGCGCGGGGAACTGCGCGAGCGACCGTCTGACGGCCGGCAGTCGCCAGGGGGCGGTCTGGGGCAGTCGCGTTTGCGGGGTTTCCCCGGGCTCGGCCGCTGCGGGTTGTTGGTGGGCTGGGCGCGCAGTTCCCCGCGCCCCTTTGGGGGGCGTGGGTGGGGGACGGGGGATTCGCGCCCCCGTCAGGGGCGCGGGGAACTGCGCGAGCAACCCAGGCCGACCCGCACCCGCCCCCGAACCGCCGGAGGCACTACGCATGCCCCCGTAGCCAGCGGAGCGTCATGCGGGCCAGGCCCGGAGCCTTGAGGAGTGGGCCCCCGTGGGCGGCGCCCCGGGCCGTCCGTACCGTCACGTCCCGTTGACCCGCCCGCCGCTGCGTGGCCGCCAGTTCCACGGAGTGCCCCCGCGGCACGAAGTCACCCGCCGAGTGGATCAGCAGCAGCGGAGCGTCATCCGTACCGGACGCGTGGGTCTTGGCGGCCAGGTCGTCCCACCGCTCCCAGCAGCGCAGCCCGCCGAGATCAGGAGCGCACCCGGCGAGCCGCTCCGCGGCCTTCCGCAGCGCCCGCCGCTCGGCCGACGCACCCGGCACGCCCCCGTCCGCCCACGCCCGGTAGGGCGAGGCCACCGGGGAGAGCGCCACGACCCCCCGCACCCGCGAACGCCCCTCCCCGTACGCACCGGCCTGCAAGGCCAGATGTCCGCCCGCCGACGAGCCGAGCACCAGCGGCCGCTCCCCGCGCTCCCGCTCCCCGACCCACCGCAGCGCCGCGAGCACGTCGTCGCGCTGCGCGGGCCACGCCGCGTCGGACGTAAGCCGGTAGTCGGTGTCGTAGACGGTGAAGCCGCGGTCCGCGAACCACCGTGCCCGGCCGCTCCAGTCGGTGTCCCGCGCCCACGAGCCCCCGTGCACGATCACCAGGGCGGGCCGGCGCGGGGACGGGCTCCCGTACACGGTGATGTTCTGACGCTCGTGGGGGCCGTACGAGAAGAGCCGGCCGGACGGCGGCCGGGGAGCCGCCTCGGCGGCGACGTGGGGCGAGAGCAGCGCCCCGCAGAGGGCGAGGGGCAGCAAGGTACGGCGCATGGGCCAGATGCTCCACCGGCGGGCCCACAGGAGCATGCAGAAACGCGAAGGGCCACCGCACCGGGTGGTGTGGCGGCCCTTCGTTCGGTTCAGGCGGGGCCTGAACGGGCGTACGTCAGTTGACGGAACCCATCAGTTGCTTGACCTTCTTGCGGGAGCTCCAGATACCGAGGCCCGCGATGACCGCGATGACCGCCTCGACGGCCACGGCCCCCGAGTTGTTCAGATCGACGCCGAGCTGCGGCGAGGTGAGCAGACCCGTCACGGAGTCGCCCGCGGTGACCGCGAGGAACCAGACACCCATCATCTGGGCGCTGTACTTCTCCGGGGCCATCTTCGTGGTGAGCGACAGGCCGACCGGGGAGAGGCACAGCTCGCCGACGGTCTGGATGAAGTAGATCGCGACCAGCCACATCGGGCTGACCCGGCCGCCGTTGGCGGCGGTGTCGATCAGCGGGATGAGGAAGACGGCGAAGGAGATGCCGATGAGCGTGAGGCTGGAGGCGAACTTGACCGCCGTGCTCGGCTCCTTGCCCCGCTTGTTCAGCCACAGCCACGCCGAGGCGACCACGGGGGCGAGCGCCATGATGAAGATCGGGTTCAGCGACTGGTACCAGGAGGTCGGGAAGTCGAACCCGAGGAGGTTGTTCGTCGTCGCGGTCTTGCCGAAGATCGACAGGGTGGAGCCGTTCTGGTCGTAGATCATCCAGAAGACGGCGGCGACCACGAAGAACCAGATGTAGCCGGACAGCTTCGACTGCTCCAGCTGCGACAGCTCCTTGTCGCGCTTCATACGGGCCAGGACGGCGATCGGGATCACCAGACCGGCGATGATCAGCGGCATCAGCGCCCAGTCGGCGAAGTTCCCGGTGACGCCCATCAGCGTGTAGAGCGCGGCGGCGACAATCAGCCAGATCAGGCCGGTACGCAGGGCGGAGGCGCGCTGCTCCGGCGTGGCGGGCTGCGAGATCACGCTGCTCTGCGCGCTCAGGTGGCGCGAGCCGATCATGAACTGGGCGAGGCCGAGGGCCATGCCGGCCGCGGCGAGCGCGAAGCCGAGGTGCCAGTCGACGCTCTCGCCGACCGTGCCGATGGTCAGCGGGGCGAGGAAGGCGCCGAGGTTGATGCCGATGTAGAAGAGCGTGAAGCCACCGTCGCGGCGCGGGTCCTTCGGACCGTCGTAGAGGTGGCCGACCATCACGGAGATGTTCGCCTTCAGCAGGCCGGAGCCGAGCGCGACGAGCGCGAGGCCGGCGAAGAAGGACGCCGAGTTGGGCAGCGCGAGGGTGATGTGGCCGAGGATGACGACGGAGGCACCGATGATGACCGTCTTGCGCGGACCCCAGAAGCGGTCGGCCATCCAGCCGCCGGGCAGGGCGAGCAGGTAGACCATCGACATGTAGACGGAGTAGATCGCCGTCGCCGTGGTGGCACTCATGTTCATGCCGCCGGGGGCGATCAAGTACAGCGGGAGAAGTGCCTTCATGCCGTAGAAGCTGTAACGCTCCCACATCTCGGTCATGAAGAGTGTGGCCAGTCCGCGGGGGTGGCCGAAGAAGGTCTTCTCGGTGCCAGGGGTACTGGCGGAGTCCTTCGTCAGGCTGGACGCCATGGGTCGATCCTCGTGGGTTCGGGACGCGCGGCAGGAGCGTGTGCGCGCCCGGTGGGGGGCGGTCGGCACCGGTGCCGCCTCGTCCAACCCCACGCCCAGGGGAGATTCACACCCTGGTGGAGGGAGCGAGGGACGGCGACTCCGGGATCCACACCCTGGGCGCAACCTCGCGCGCAGGGCCCGACCACAGGTCATTCCTTTCAAGGCTGGCCGAAGCCGGCCCGCACATAAAAGAGACCTAAGGCGCGCACAGCGGGCCAAAGGTCCTTGAATAGTGCATCAGGCGTTGGGTCACCATACGACACCACGGGGAGGCATATGGAAGGACTTGAGAGATGGATCACAGGTTTCGGCGCAACCAACAGCACACATTCAAAGGTGTTTCTTAGTTTCGCTCCCCATAGGCGCAGGCCCTCGCCACCACTGTGCGATCAACGCACAGCGCTTGTCCACCGCGGACTACCATCACCCCATGACCCGTGTACTGCTCGCCGAGGACGACGCGTCCATCTCGGAGCCGCTGGCCCGCGCCCTGCGCAGGGAGGGTTACGAGGTCGAAGTGCGCGAGGACGGCCCGACCGCCCTCGACGCCGGACTTCAGGGCGGTGTCGATCTTGTCGTGCTCGATCTCGGGCTGCCCGGCATGGACGGCCTGGAGGTCGCTCGCCGACTGCGCGCGGACGGGCTCACGGTGCCGATCCTCATCCTCACCGCGCGCGCCGACGAGGTGGACACCGTCGTCGGTCTGGACGCGGGCGCCGACGACTACGTGACCAAGCCGTTCCGCCTCGCGGAGCTGCTGGCCCGGGTGCGGGCCCTGTTGCGGCGCGGGGCCACGGAGCACAAGGAGGCGCCGTCCACGCACGGCGTACGGATCGACGTCGAGTCGCACCGGGCCTGGATGGGCGAGGAGGAACTCCAGCTCACGGCAAAGGAGTTCGACCTCCTCAGGGTCCTCGTACGCGACGCGGGCCGGGTCGTCACGCGCGACCAGCTGATGCGGGAGGTCTGGGACACGACGTGGTGGTCGTCCACCAAGACCCTGGACATGCACATCTCCTGGCTCCGCAAGAAGCTCGGCGACGACGCGGCGAATCCGCGGTACATCGCGACGGTGCGGGGCGTGGGTTTCCGCTTCGAGAAGAGCTGACGCCCACATCGTCAGGGGCATCAGCTACCCCGCCCCGTAAGGGGCGCGAGGAACTGCGCGCCCAGCCAAGTCCCACCCGCACTCGCCCGCGAGCCCGCCGGGGCAGACGGGTGCGCGACTGCGTCGTGAACCGGGCCCAGGCCCAGCCCCCGTCAGGGGCGCGGGGAACTGCGCGCCCAGCCAAGTGCGACCCGCACTCGCCCACGGAACCGCCGGAGGCAGACGCGTGTGCGGGGCCCGGCCCACAGGCCGCCGCAGGCCGTCCGTGGCCGATCGCGCAGTTCCCCGCGCCCCTAGGGGGGCCGGGACCACCCCGCGGTCAGCCCGCGCCCGTAGGGGAGCGGAACCACCCCGCAGTCACCCCACGCTCCCTGGGGCAGCGGAGCCACCCCGCGATCAGCCCGTACCCCCAGACGGCCCCCGATCCGCGACACTGAGTGAATGCGCCGCCGACTGATCAACTCCACCCTCGCCGTCGTCCTCGTCGTGATCGCCGTCTTCGGCGTCAGCCTCGTCATCGTCGAGACCAGGACGATCAGCAGCAGCGCCCAGGAGCGCGTGGACTCCGAGGCCATGCGCCTCGCCAGCATCGTCGACAGCCGGCTGATCAGCCAGGAGCGGATCAGCGCCGCCATCCTGCGCGACCAGGTCGCCACCGCCCGCTACGCCCGCATCGACATGCCCGGCCGCGCCCCCATCGAGATCGGCAAGCGGCCCACCGGGGACGTGATCAGCGCCACCCGCCCCGGCGAGCAGGGCGAACAGGTCACCGTGCAGGAACCGAAGGACGCCGTCACCCGCGAGGTCGGCCGCACCCTGCTGATCATCGCCGCCGTGGCCCTGCTCGCGATCATCGCCGCGGTGCTCCTCGCCGTCCGCCAGGCCAACCGTCTGACCTCCCCGCTCACCGACCTCGCCGAGACCGCCGAGCGCCTCGGCTCCGGAGACTCCCGCCCCCGCCACAAGCGGTACGGCGTACCTGAGCTGGACCGCGTCGCCGACGTCCTGGACGCCTCCGCCGACCGCATCGGCCGCATGCTGACCGCCGAGCGGCGCCTGGCCGCCGACGCCTCCCACCAGCTGCGGACCCCGCTGACCGCCCTGTCCATGCGCCTGGAGGAGATCACCGTCACCGACGAGCTGGACACGGTGAAGGAGGAGGCGACCATCGCGCTGGCGCAGGTGGAGCGGCTCACCGACGTCGTGGAGCGGCTGCTCACCAACTCCCGCGACCCCCGTACCGGCTCCGCCGTCGCCTTCGACCTGGACGAGGTCATCAAGCAGCAGCTGGAGGAGTGGCGCCCCGCCTACCGCAGCGCGGGCCGCGCCATCGTCAGCTCGGGCAAGCGGCACCTGGAGGCGGTGGGCACGCCGGGCGCGGTCGCACAGGTGCTGGCGGCCTTGATCGAGAACTCCCTGATGCACGGCGGCGGCACGGTCGCCCTGCGCACCCGCGTCACCGGCAACCAGGCCGTCATCGAGGTCACGGACGAGGGCCCAGGCGTGCCGCCCGACCTCGGGGCGCGGATCTTCGAGCGGACCATCAGCGGCCGCAACTCCACCGGCATCGGCCTCGCCGTGGCCCGGGATCTGGCCGAGGCGGACGGCGGCCGCCTGGAGATGCTCCAGACGAAGCCGCCGGTCTTCGGCCTCTTCCTGTCGCGTACGCCGGTATCGAAGACGGAGGCGGCGGCGGAGACGGTCAGGTGAGCGTCAGCCGGTGCGCCGCGCCACGGGCCGCTCGTCCGGCTCCCCGCGCAGTGACTCCGGCTCATCCCGCAGCGACCCCGGCTTCCCTCGCGGCGGCTCCTTCTCCAGGAACGATTCCGCATGCGCGACGGCCTCGCGCGCGGGCAGCGCCTTGAACACCCACGTGCGGTAGGACCAGAAGCGGAAGAGCGTGGCGATGCCCATGCCGAGGAACTTGAAGAAGTTGGCCGCGAGCCTGCCGTCCCAGCCGAACCAGTACGTCGCGGCGTAGAGCACGCCGTTCTCGATCACCAGGCCGACCGAGCTGAACAGCAGGAACAGCGTGAGTTCCTTGGTGCGGCCGCTCTTGTCACGGTCCCGGTACGTGAAGTAACGGAAGCCCACGTAGTTGAAGGCGATGGCGACGACCGTCGCGACGACGCTCGCGCGCACCACCTGCAGATCCGTGGTGTGGCGTACGAGGTTGAAGACACCGAAGTTGACCAGTGTTCCGACCGCCCCCACGGCCCCGAACTTGGCGATCTCGCGCCAGATCTGGTCCAGTCGTCCCCGAAGTGCGCCCCGTTCCGTCATGGTGGTCGCCCCAGCCCCCGTCGGTTCGTACCGGGGCGGTATGCCCCGGCTCGTGTACGTGCCGACGGATTGGTGTTTCGGTCGTGTCGACCCAGCCATGCTAACCAGCGGGCCTTTCCGGCGCGCGCGGGCGTCCGGACGCCGTGGCGGCACCGTGCCGGGAGGCGTCGGGGCGCCCTTGGCCCCGGCGGTTCCGGGGTGGCCGGAAGCGGCCGATACCCTAGGGGTGTGACGTTCCCGGTAGTCGGCATGGTCGGCGGCGGTCAGCTCGCCCGCATGACCCACGAGGCGGGCATCCCCCTCGGCCTGAAATTCAAGCTCCTCAGTGACACCCCGCTGGATTCCGCGGCGCAGGTCGTCGGCGATGTCGTCATCGGCGACTATCGCGACCTGGACACGCTGCGTGACTTCGCGCGGGGCTGCGACGTGATCACCTTCGATCACGAACACGTACCCACCGAGCACCTCAGGGCCCTGGAGGCGGACGGCATCCCCGTCCGTCCGGGGCCCGACGCGTTGGTGCACGCCCAGGACAAGGGCGTGATGCGCGAGAAGCTCATGGAGATCGGCGTGCCGTGCCCGCGCCACCGGATCGTGGAGGACCCGGCCGACGTGGCCGCCTTCGCGGCCGAGGGCGACGGCTTCCCGGTCATCCTGAAGACGGTGCGTGGTGGATACGACGGGAAGGGGGTGTGGTTCGTGCGTTCCGTCGAGGACGCGGCGGAGCCCTTCCGGGCCGGCGTCCCGGTGCTCGCCGAGGAGAAGGTCGACTTCGTACGCGAACTGGCGGCGAACGTCGTCCGCTCGCCGCACGGCCAGGCCGTCGCCTACCCCGTGGTCGAGTCCCAGCAGGTCGACGGCGTGTGCGACACGGTGATCGCCCCCGCGCCCGGCCTCTCGGAGGAACTCGCGGGCCGGGCCCAGGAGTTGGCCCTCGGTGTCGCGAAGGAACTGGGCGTGGTGGGCCACCTCGCCGTCGAACTCTTCGAGACGGCCGACGGACGCATCCTGGTCAACGAACTGGCGATGCGCCCGCACAACTCCGGCCACTGGACGCAGGACGGCGCGATCACCTCGCAGTTCGCCAACCACGTGCGCGCGGTCCTCGACCTGCCGCTCGGCGACCCGCGCCCGCGCGCCAAGTGGACGGTCATGGCCAACGTGCTGGGCGGCGACTACCCCGACATGTACGCCGCGTACCTGCACTGCATGGCCCGCGACCCGCAGCTCAAGATCCATATGTACGGAAAGGACGTGAAGCCCGGCCGCAAGGTCGGCCACGTCAACACCTACGGCGACGACCTGGACGAGGTCCTCGACCGCGCCCGCCACGCAGCCGGCTACCTCAGAGGGACGATCACCGAATGAGCGCTTCCGTCACCCCCGTCATCGGCATCGTCATGGGCTCCGACTCGGACTGGCCCGTCATGGAGGCCGCCGCCAAGGCCCTCGACGAGTTCGAGATCCCCTACGAGGTCGACGTCGTCTCCGCGCACCGCATGCCGCGCGAGATGATCGCGTACGGCGAGCAGGCGGCCGACCGCGGCCTGAAGGCGATCATCGCGGGCGCGGGCGGCGCCGCCCACCTGCCCGGCATGCTGGCGTCCGTGACGCCGCTGCCGGTGATCGGCGTGCCGGTCCCGCTGAAGTACCTGGACGGCATGGACAGCCTCCTGTCCATCGTGCAGATGCCGGCCGGTGTCCCGGTGGCGACGGTCTCCGTCGGCGGCGCGCGCAACGCCGGCCTGCTCGCGGCCCGGATCCTCGCGGCCCACGACGCCGAACTCCTGTCCCGTATGCGGGAGTTCCAGCAGGATCTGAACGACCAGGCGACGGAGAAGGGCAAGCGTCTGCGCACCAAGGTCGAGGGAGCGGGTTCCGGATTCGGCTTCGGTTCGGGAAAGTGATCGCATGACACCCCCCGACGAAGCACCCGCCCCGCACGGCGAAGCGCGCGCCCTGCTCGACGAGTTCCCGGTCGTCGACGGCCACAACGACCTGCCGTGGGCCCTGCGCGAGAAGGCGGGCTACGACCTCGACCGCCTCGACATCGCCGCCGACCAGACGGGCCATCTGCACACCGACATCGCCCGGCTGCGCGCCGGCGGTGTCGGCGCGCAGTTCTGGTCGGTGTACGTCCGCACGGACCTGGCCGGTGACGCGGCGGTCAGCGCCACGCTCGAACAGATCGACTGCGTCGAGCAGTTGCTGGCCCGCCACCCGGCGGACCTGGCCCGCGCGCTGACGGCGGCGGACATGGAGAAGGCCCGCTCCGAGGGCCGTATCGCCTCCCTGATGGGCGCCGAGGGCGGCCACTCCATCAACAACTCCCTCGCCACGCTGCGGGCGCTGCACACGCTCGGCGTCCGCTACATGACGCTCACGCACAACGACAACATCGCGTGGGCGGACTCGGCGACGGACGAGCCGGGCGTCGGCGGCCTGTCGCCCTTCGGCCACGAGGTCGTACGCGAGATGAACCGCGTCGGCATGCTGGTCGACCTCTCCCATGTGGCGTCGACGACGATGCGGGCGGCCCTGGACACCTCGGTGGCGCCGGTGATCTTCTCCCACTCGTCGGCGCGGGCGGTGTGCGACCACCCGCGCAACATCCCGGACGACGTCCTGGAGCGGCTGCCCGGCAACGGCGGCGTGGCGATGGTGACGTTCGTGCCGAAGTTCGTCCTCCAGGCGGCCGTCGACTGGACGGCGGCCGCCGACGAGAACATGCGCGCGCACGGCTTCCACCACCTCGACACGACGCCGGAGGCGATGAAGGTCCACGAGGCCTTCGAGGCGTCGAGCCCGCGCCCGATCGCCACCGCCGCCACCGTCGCCGACCACCTCGACCACATGCGCGAGGTCGCGGGCGTCGACCACATCGGCATCGGCGGCGACTACGACGGCACGGCGTTCACGCCCGACGGCCTGGACGACGTGGCGGGCTACCCGAACCTGATCGCCGAGCTGCTCGGCCGCGGCTGGTCCAAGGCCGACCTCGCCAAGCTGACCTGGCGAAACGCGGTACGGGTGCTGGGCGCCGCGGAGGACGTGGCGAGGGACGAACAGGCCCGCAGGGGCCCGTCCGTCGCCACACTGGAGCAGCTGGACGGCTAGAACCGGACCAGCAGCCGGAGCACACGGCCCGAGCGGCCCCGCGTCACTTGCGCCAGAACACGTGGTGCGTCACGCCGCTCGGGCTGGGCACGACGTCCAGGTGGTACCGGTCGAGCAGCTCGTCCGGCGACTTCCACAGGCGTACGCCGGAGCCGAGCCGCACCGGCGAGACCACCACGTGCAGGGTGTCGACGAGGCCCGCGTCGAGGAACTCCCGGATGGTGGTCGCCCCGCCGCCGAGCCGGACGTCCTTGCCGCCCGCTGCCTCCCGTGCCCGCGCGAGGACCGTGGCCGGGTCGCCGTCGACGAAGTGGAACGTCGTGTCGGAGAGCGTGAACGACGGCCGCTCGTGGTGCGTCATGACGAACACCGGGGTGTGGAACGGCGGCTCGTCGCCCCACCAGCCGCGCCACTCGTGGTCGGTCCAGGGCCCGCGCTGGGGCCCGAACTTGTTGCGCCCCATGATCTCCGCGCCGATGTTCCGCGCGAAGTCCCGCGTGAAGTAGTCGTCGAGGCCGCGGCTGCCGCCCGGATCGGTGCGATTGGGCCAGCTCGCCGTGGCCCCCGCCCAGGCGAACATCTCACCGGGCTCGGCGTGCCCGAAGGGCCGCTCCAGGCACTGGCCCTCACCGGCACCGAACCCGTCGCTGGAGACGGTGAAGTTCTGCACCCGCACCAGCTGTTCCGGCTGTTTCATGTGTCCCTCCTGTGTCATCGACAACAGGAAAGACCGCCGGGGCCACGGAAACTCATCGCTGTGGACGGACGAATCCCCGTGGCCGGCCGGAACTACGGCAGGTTCCGCGCCATCACGATCCGCTGCACCTGATTCGTGCCTTCATAAATCTGCGTGATCTTCGCGTCACGCATCATGCGCTCGACGGGGTAGTCACGGGTGTAGCCGTAGCCGCCGAGGAGCTGGACGGCGTCCGTGGTGACCTCCATCGCGACGTCCGAGGCGAAGCACTTGGCGGCCGCGCCCTGGAAGGTCAGGTCCTTGTCGCCACGCTCCGACTTCGCCGCCGCCGCGTACGTCAGCTGGCGCGCGGCCTCGATCTTCATGGCCATGTCGGCGAGCATGAACTGGACGCCCTGGAAGTCGGCGATCGGCTTGCCGAACTGCTTGCGCTCCTGGACGTAGCCCTTGGCGTAGTCGAGGGCGCCCTGCGCGATGCCGAGGGCCTGCGCCGCGATGGTGATGCGGGTGTGGTCCAGGGTCTTCATGGCGGTCGCGAAGCCCGTGCCCTCCTCGCCGATCATGCGGTCGGCGGGGATGCGGACGTTGTCGAGGTAGACCTCGCGCGTGGGGGAGCCCTTGATGCCGAGCTTCTTCTCCGGGGCGCCGAAGGAGACGCCCTCGTCACCCTTCTCGACGACGAAGGCGCTGATGCCCTTCGACCGCTTGGTCGGGTCGGTGACGGCCATGACCGTGTAGTACTCGGAGACGCCCGCGTTGGTGATCCAGCGCTTCACGCCGTTGAGGACGTAGCCGTCGCCGTCGCGGACCGCCTTCGTCTTCATGCCGGCGGCGTCCGAACCCGCGTCGGGCTCGCTCAGGCAGTACGAGAACATGCCCTCGCCCTTGGCGAGCGGCGTCATGTACCTCTTCTTCAGCTCCTCGGAGCCGGAGAGGATGACGGGCAGCGAGCCGAGCTTGTTCACGGCCGGGATGAGGGAGGAGCTGGCGCAGACGCGGGCCACTTCCTCGATCACGATGACGGTCGCCAGGGCGTCGGCTCCCGCGCCGCCGTAGCTCTCGGGGACGTGCACGGCGTGCAGGTCGTTCGCGACCAGCGCGTCGAGGGCCTCCTGCGGGAAGCGGGCCTCCTCGTCCACCGCGGCGGCGAACGGCGCGATCTTCGCCTCGGCCAGCGAACGGATCGCGTCCCGGAGCATGTCGTGCTCCTCGGACGGGCGGTACAGGTCGAAATCAGCCGATCCGGCCAAGGTCTCTCACGCTCCAAGGATGCTAATTACCGTTAAGTAACCCAAATTTTAGTGGTGTGACCCGCACGACGGATACGTGAGCTTGGCGACAGCGGGAATCGTGCCCGGTGAGGGCCCTGGATACGCCCGACTATGCTCGGTCAACGCACCGCAGCCGCAAGCCCCCGCAGACCGTCTGGAGCACCGCATGGCCCTCAAGATCACCGTGATCGGCACCGGCTATCTCGGCGCCACGCACGCCGCGGCCATGGCCGAACTCGGCTTCGAGGTCCTCGGTCTCGACGTGGTGAGCGAGAAGGTCGAGATGCTCCAGCGGGGCGAGGTCCCGATGTACGAGCCCGGCCTGGAGGAGCTGCTGCGCAAGCACGTCGCGGGCATCGAGGGCTCCAGCGGGCGGCTGCGCTTCACGACGGACCCGGCGGCGGCCGCGGACTTCGGCGACGTCCACTTCATCTGCGTGAACACCCCGCAGAAGCACGGCGAGTACGCCTGCGACATGTCGTACGTCGACACCGCGCTGGAGTCCCTCGCCAAGCACCTCACCAAGGCGTCGCTGGTCGTCGGCAAGTCCACCGTGCCGGTCGGCAGCGCGGACCGGCTCGCCGCCCGCCTCGCCGAGCTGGCACCCGCGGGCGACGAGGTCGAGCTGGCGTGGAACCCCGAGTTCCTGCGCGAGGGCTTCGCCGTGCAGGACACGCTGCACCCGGACCGCATCGTGGTCGGCGTACGCAGCGAGCGCGCCGAGAAGCTGCTGCGCGAGGTCTACGCGACGCCGATCGCCGAGGGCTCGCCCTTCGTCGTCACCGACTTCCCGACGGCGGAGCTGGTCAAGACCTCGGCGAACTCCTTCCTCGCCACGAAGATCTCCTTCATCAACGCCATGGCCGAGGTGTGCGAGGCGGCCGGCGGCGATGTCGTACAGCTCGCGGAGGCCCTCGGCCACGACGACCGGATCGGCAAGAAGTTCCTCCGGGCCGGAATCGGCTTCGGCGGCGGCTGCCTGCCCAAGGACATCCGGGCGTTCATGGCACGGGCGGGCGAGCTGGGCGCCGACCAGGCCCTGACGTTCCTGCGCGAGATCGACTCCATCAACATGCGCCGGCGCGGCCAGATGGTCGAGATGGCCCGCGAGGCGCTGGGCGGCGGCTCCTTCCTCGGCAAGCGGGTCGCGGTGCTCGGCGCCACGTTCAAGCCGGACTCCGACGACGTCCGCGACTCCCCGGCGCTCAACGTCGCCGGGCAGATCCACCTCCAGGGCGGCCAGGTCACGGTGTACGACCCCAAGGGCATGGTGAACGCCCGCCGCCTCTTCCCCACCCTCGGCTACGCGGACTCGGCGATGGACGCGGTGCGCGGCGCGGACGTCGTGCTGCACCTCACGGAGTGGCGCGAGTTCCGCGAGCTCGACCCGGCGGCGCTCGCCTCCGTGGCGACGACCCCGGTCATCCTCGACGGCCGCAACGCCCTCGACCCGCAGGCCTGGCGGGCGGCGGGCTGGACCTACCGCGCCATGGGCAGGCCCGCGGCCTGAGACAGGCGCGGGGGCGCCACAGGGACTAGGGCCTGTCTGACAATTCCCGCCTGCCTCGCGACGCCATGCACGCACTCTCGCCGCACCGGGCGCAGAGCCAAGTACATCCAGTACGAGGCCCTACGCCCGGCACGCCGAGAGCACGCACCTGGCGCCGCGAGGCCGCCCTCCGGGCGACGACGGGAATTGTCAGACAGGCCCTAGGCAGACGTGCCGGGTGCCGCCTTGCGGGCCCGGTACGCCCGCATCTTCGCGCGCGCCCCGCACACCCCCATGTCACACCACCGGCTCCGGCCCGCCGGGCTGCGGTCGTAGTAGGCCCAGTGGCAGGTGACCGCCTCGCACGCCTTGAGGCGCAGCCACGTCCCGGCGGTGAGCGCCTCCGCGATCGCCGAGGCCACCCGCGCGGTGAGCGCCGAGCCGTCCGCGGGGACGAGTGACGCGGCGCCCGTCGCGCCGTCCACCTCCACCAGCAGCGGCCCCTGGGCCAGCAGTTCGCTCAGCTCCCGTACCGGCCCGTGCGCCGGGTGTCCGGCGTGCGCGAGGCACGCCGCCCGCAGGGATTCCCGCAGTTCGCGCGCCGCGTCCACGTCCTGCGGGGCGAGCCCGAAGGCACCGCGCCCCGCCTCGGTGTCCAGGGCGTCCGCGCCGCTCCCCAGGTCCAGCGTGTTCACCAGCTCCTGGACCAGCGCGAGCCCTCCCGGCGCCGGCGCTCTGTCATTCATGGTTGCGACGTTACCTCTTCTGCGGGAGCATGAAGTAACCGTTACCGCTTGATGCCATCAACCGGTAATTCACGGAGACCTCTGGAGGAACCATGGCTCTCGCCAAGCTCGGCGTCGTCGTCCTCGACTGCGCCGACCCGCTCGCCCTCGCGGAGTTCTATGCCGCGGTCGTCGGGGGCACCCCGACCCCGGCCGACGACACCTGGGTCGACCTCAAGGGGCACGACGGCACCCCCTTGGCCTTCCAGCGGGCCCCCGGCCACGTACCGCCGAAGTGGCCCGCGCCCGACGGGTCGCAGCAGTTCCACCTGGACCTCACAGTGGAAGACATGGACGCCGCCGAGGAGCAGGTCCTCGCCCTCGGCGCCACGGCCCTCGACACGGCCGACCGGGACCGCAACTGGCGGGTTTACGCCGACCCGGCCGGGCACCCGTTCTGCCTCTGCGCCTGCTGAGACGCCCGCGCCCTGCCGGGAATCCTGTCGAGAAGGAGGAGTCATGACCGACCAGCACGACGCCGCCGCCCCCATCGCCCGCCTGCGCAACGTCGTCCTCGACTGTCCGCGGCCGCGTGAACTGGCGGAGTTCTACGCCCAGGTCATCGGCGGCACCATCGAGGAGGACGGGGACTGGGTCGACCTCGTGACCCCGGGCCGCGTCAAGGTGTCGTTCCAGCGGGTGAGCGACCTGCGCCCGCCCGAGTGGCCCCGCTCCGACGCCAACGCCCAGCAGCTCCACCTGGACCTCGACGCCGGCCGCACCACCGAGGAGCTCGACGCCGCCGAGAAGAAGGTGCTCGCCCTCGGCGCGCGACCCCTCGACCTGGACGACGACGGCGGCAAGCGCGACTTCCGCGTGTACGCCGACCCGGCCGGGCACCCGTTCTGCCTCTGCAAGATCCCCTGACCGCGACCCGGGTGACCGTGACCCGGCTGGTCAGCCGTCCAGACGCTCTATCCGCGCCGTGGACGCCGTCCTGCGCTCCCGCGTGGCCCGGGCCGTGAAGTCCGCGCCGCGCAGGGCGCGTTGGAAGTTGCCCCAGGTGAGCAGCGCCACGTCGGCCTCGGGCCAGCCGCGGTCCAGGAGCGCCGCGATCAGCTGCGGATAGTCCGACGGGTCGACGAGATCCTCCGGGTGCACCTCAGGGGTGTCGTACATCCCCGCGATGCCGACGCACTCCGGCCCCGCGACCCGGCGCACGTGATCGAGGTGGTCCGCCACCTCGCGCGCCGAGGAACCCGTGCGGTCGGCGGCCAGCGGCACCATGCACAGGCCCTTGTGCTCGCCCACCTCCGCGAGCAGCTCGTCCGAGAGGTTGTCCGGGTGGTCGCGCAGGGCGGCGGCACCGGAGCGGGTGAAGATCACCGGAGCCTTGGAGATGGCCAGGACCCGCCGCACGGTCGCCTCGGACGCGCCGGACAGGTCCGCGAGGATCCCGAGCCGGTTCATCTCCCGCACGACCTCCTCGCCGAACGCGGTCAACCCGTCGGCGCCCGCCCACGACGTACCGCAGAGGGTCACCGCGCACAGACCCAGGCTGTGCAGCCCGCGCAGGGCCCCCAGCGAGTCGCCGAGCGCGGTGCCGCGGGCGGGACCGATCAGCGTGGCCATGCGGCCGCAGTTGCGGGCGTCGGTGGTTTCCGAGGCGTCACGGGCGAGCCGCAGCCACTCGGGATGGTTACCGACGACGTGTTTGACCAGGTCGATCTGTTCGAGGGTGGTCCGCACGACCTGGTCGGTGCCGAGCCACTCGGGCACCTGCACGGACCACAGCTGCGCCCCGACGCGGCCCGCGCGCAGCCGCGGCAGATCGCTCTCCAGGCCGCTGTCGCCCGTCTCGAAGTCGTACCAGGGCAGGTCGCGCAGGGTTCCCGGCAGACCGCTGTACCCGTCGGCGACAGGGTGCGCGGCGAGCAGGGCGTGGGCCCGCTCCAGCGGGTCGGCGGCCTCCGCCGCCTCGGGGCCGTGACCGGGCTCCCGCTCGGGAAGCGGCTCGGTACGGGGGTCGGGCCGGGCGGGGGACTGGTCGAGCTCCCCCGCCTCGGCGGTGGCGTTGATCTCGTCCTGTAGGTCTGCCATGGCAGGGCTCCGTACGTCGACGGTGGCAGTTCGGACCACCGTGGCATGCCGGAGCCGGGGTTTCCCGCCGGGCGGGCCGTTCGGGGGACGGGGCCGCCGCCCGGCCCCCGAGCCCGGGTTCAGCCGGAGACCGTGACCTTGTCGTCGTTGTTCAGCTGGTTGACCAGCTGCTTGACCTTGGCCTTGTCCCACAGGACGTTGCCGCCCGACATGCCGGCGATCGGCATGTTCATCGACTTGCCGTCGCCGCCGGTGACGCCCTTCATCGCCCAGAACATGGACGCCACGTCCATCAGGCCCATGTCCTTGTCGACGATCAGCGTGTCCAGGCCCGCGCCCATCGTGGGGTAGAGCTTGAACGGGTTCATGACCGTCCCCGGCGTCGCCGCCTGGTTGGCGAGGGCCGCGAGGAACTTCTGCTGGTTCTTCGTGCGGTCCAGGTCGCTGCCCGGCAGCGCGTAGCGGGTGCGGACGAAGGCGAGGGCCTGCTCGCCGTCGAGCGTCTGCTTGCCCGCCTCGAAGTCGGCGCCGGACTTCTTGTCCTTGAAGCCCTTGGGAATGTCCATCTCGACGCCGCCGACCGCGTCCACGATCTTCGCGAAGCCGCCGAAGCCGATTTCGGCGTAGTGGTCGATGCGCAGGCCGGTGTTGTACTCGACGGTGCGGACGAGCAGCTCGGGACCGTCCTCCGCGTACGCGGCGTTCAGCTTCGTCTGGCGGCCCTGGTTCGGGTAGAGCTTGCCGGACTCCGCGCCCTTGAAGGAGGGGATCGTGACGTTCGAGTCGCGGGGCAGCGAGATCATCGTGTTCCCGCCGTCGTCCGCGACGTGCAGGATCATCATCGAGTCGGTGCGCTTGCCGTCGGCCGAGCCCGTGTGCAGCCGCTTCTTCTCCTCGGCCGACATGCCCTCGCGGCTGTCGGAGCCGACGATCAGGTAGTTCGTGCCCGCGCCGCCCTCGGGCCGCTCGATGACCTTGGAGAGGTCGACCTCGCGCTTGAGCTTGCCGTCCGCCCAGAAGTACGTGGCCACGGTCGTCACGAGCAGTACGGATACGAGGGTGATCGAGCCGACCTTGATGCGGCGCCGCCAGTCGGGCGCGGCGCGCGGGCCGCGCGGCGGGCGTCCTGCACCGCTCTGGCCGCCGCCGCCCGTGGCGGGCTGGCCGTAGACCTGCCCCGTGTTGTAGCCGCTGTCGTAGCTCTGGCCGTGGCCACCCTGGCGAGGGGTGCGCGGCTCGAAGACCTCGTCGCGGGCGTCGCCGTACGGCTGTCCGTCCCCGTACCCGTCGTCGTACGCGGGCTGCTGCGGCACACCGCCCGGCGGCGGTCCGGCGGGGCGGGCGGGGCCGCCGCGCTGGACATGCCGCATCACGCGGGCGCCGTCGGGCTGAGGGTTCCCGCTGCCGCGGCCGTAGCCACGGCCGCCCGCCTGATCGTCTGGCCAATCGCTCATGTGGCCCAGTGTGCAGTGCGAGGGCGCGCGGCTTACAGGGCGGTCGGGATTTCGGGCCAGGGCTGTTGCAGAGCTGATGCAAAGCGGCCGGGGACGGGGTGCGGGCGCGCCCGGCATAGGGTGGAGGGCATGACAGATCAGGCCCCCCGTTCGGAATCGGGTATACCGGGCAAGCCGACCTCGGCCTCCCGCACCACGCTCAGCCACATCATGACCCACAACGACACCAACCTCCTCGGCACGGTGCACGGCGGCGTGATCATGAAACTCGTGGACGACGCGGCGGGGGCCGTCGCCGGACGCCACTCGGGCGGGCCCGCCGTCACCGCCTCCATGGACGAGATGGTCTTCCTGGAGCCGGTCAGAGTAGGGGACCTCGTCCACGTGAAGGCCCAGGTCAACTGGACCGGACGCAGCTCCATGGAGGTCGGCGTCCGGGTCCTGGCCGAGCGGTGGAACGAGTCGACGCCCGCCCAGCAGGTCGGCTCCGCCTATCTCGTCTTCGCCGCGGTCGACGCCGACGGCAAGCCCCGCACGGTGCCCCCGGTCCTCCCGGAGACCGACCGCGACCGCCGCCGCTACCAGGAGGCCCAGATCCGCCGCACGCACCGCCTCGCCCGGCGCCGCGCGATCAAGGAGCTGCGGGAGGCCCGCGCGGCGGAGGGCTTCGACGACTGAGGCCCCTGCGGCACCGGTCAAGGACAGGGGACAGTCAGGGGTGTCAGGGGCAGACGACCTGATCGCCGGTGACGGCCCCGAACTCGCCCTCCAGCTCGTCCTCCGCCCGAACCGGCCGCACCGCCTTGAAGTCCGTCCCCGCGATCACCTTCAGCACCGCCCCCTGCCCGTCGACCGTGCGCATCTCGCAGCCGGGCAGGGCCGTCGCGAGGGCCTTCGCGGAGCGGTCCCAGCGGGGGTCGTAGGCGACGACGGTCCGCGCCGCCGGCGCCGTCCGCGCGGTCGGCACGTTCCCCGGCAGGCCCGTCGTGCGGAAGCCGGTGGCCCGCAACCCGGTGTCGACGCGCTTGCCGAGCCCCGGCACCGTCGTGCCGTTGTCGACCTGCACCTGGATCTGCTGGGGCGAGACGTCCACCAGCGCGACCCTGGACTTGTTGCGGTGCGGGGCCAGCGGCCGGTCCTCGCGCAGCGCGTCGAACAGCTTGCGGGACTTCGTCGGGTGCCACTTCAGCGTCGCGCCGATGCCCGGCAGGGTCTGCCCCTCGGCACTCAGCGGCACGGTCGTGAACTCCGAGGACGACGGCGAGAAGCCCCGCATCGCCCGGCCGAGGTCCAGCATGTCGCTCGTGCCGAAGCCCTTGTCCGCCCGGACCGAGCCGAGCAACGTCTGCGTCACGTCGCGGAACTTGACCGGATTGAGCAGGACACCGCTGCTGGTCGCCTTCGCGATGAGCGCCGCGAGGAACCGCTGCTGGCGCTTCATCCGGCCGAGGTCGGAGGCCCCGTCGACGTACCGCGACCGCACGTACTGGAGCGCCTCGCCGCCGTTCATGGCGTGCGTGCCGACCGCGAGGTTCAGGCCCGTGTGCGAGTCCTGGAGCGGGCGCGACGTGCAGATCTCCACGCCGCCGAGGACGTCCACGGTCTTGATGAAGCTGGTGAAGTCGACCTCCAGGTAGTGGTCGATCTTGACCTTCGTCATGTGTTCGACGGTCCGCACCGTGAGGTTCGGTCCGCCCTCCGCGTACGCCGCGTTGATCTTGCCGGGGTGCATGCGGTGCTGCTTGCCGCTGTTCTGGTCGGTGTGCTCGGGCAACTCGGCGTACGAGTCCCGCGGCAGGCTCACCACGCTGGCGCGGTCCCGGTCCTCCGAGATGTGCACGATCATGATCGTGTCCGTGCAGTGGCAGGGAGCGCCGCCGAGGCGGTACTTCTCCTTCTCCTCCGGAGTGATCTTGTCGCGGCCGTCGGTGCCGACGAGCAGCACGTTCATGCCGTTGCCCGAAGCGGGCCGGTTCTTCATGTCCCTGAAGGCGTCGACCCGCTTGATCCCGGTGTCGAGACCGGTGACCACGGAGTGCCCGATGCCGGCCGCGACGAGCACCGTCACGGAGCACGCGGTCGCCATCCGCATGGCCCAGCGCGGCCGCCGCTTCGCCCGCCCGGCCGGCCCGTGGTCGGGCGGTCTGTGGCCCGGCGGGTGCGGGCGGCGCGGCGCGGGAGCGGGGGAGCGGGGCGGTGTGGGCACGTGGGGGAACACCTCCGCGGAGACGGACCTGGCTCGGGGCGGGCGACGGACGACGGACGACGGGCGACGGATCCGGGGACCCGAGAAACGTAAGCCCATACGAAATGCGGCCCGGGGCAACGACCCGGACGGCGCGCGTCCGTGTCCCCCATTCGCGGTAACGTGGCGCGTGATGAACGCGAAGTCTGAGGCACAGCCTCCCGCCGTGTCCGTGATCATGCCCGTCCTCAACGAGGAGCGGCATCTGCGCGAGGCCGTCCACGCGATCCTGCGCCAGGAATACGCGGGTGAGATGGAGGTAGTGGTCGCGCTCGGCCCCTCCACCGACCGCACGGACGAGATCGCCGCCGAGCTGGTCCGCGAAGACCCGAGGGTGCATACGGTCCCCAACCCCACGGGGCGTACGCCGGCCGCGCTGAACGCCGCGATCAAGGCCTCACGTCACCCGATCGTGGTGCGCGTGGACGGCCACGCCGCGCTCTCGCCGGGCTACATCACGACCGCCGTCCGGCTCCTGGAGGAGACCGGCGCGATGAACGTCGGCGGCATCATGCACGCCGAGGGCCAGAACGACTGGGAGCACGCGGTCGCCGCCGCCATGACGTCGAAGATCGGCGTGGGCAACGCCGCCTTCCACACCGGCGGCGCGGCCCAGCAGGCCGAGACGGTCTACCTGGGCGTCTTCCGCCGCGAGGCCCTGGAGCAACAGGGCGGGTACAACGAGGAGTTCATCCGCGCCCAGGACTGGGAGCTGAACTTCCGCATCCGCGAGGCGGGCGGCCTGATCTGGTTCTCGCCCGAGCTGAAGGTGTCGTACCGCCCGCGGCCGAGTGTGAAGGCCCTCGCCAAGCAGTACAAGGACTACGGCCGCTGGCGCCACGTCGTCGCCCGCTACCACGAGGGGTCCATCAACCTCCGCTACCTCGCGCCGCCGACCGCGGTCTGCGCGATCGCGGCGGGCATCGTCGTCGGCGCGGCGCTCACGCCGTGGGGCTTCGTGATCCCCGGCGGCTACCTCGCGGCGATCGTCGCGGGCTCCGTCCCCGCGGGCAAGGGCCTGCCGCTGAAGGCCCGCCTCCAGATACCGGTGGCGCTCGCGACCATGCACATGTCGTGGGGCTGGGGCTTCCTCACCAGCCCCCGCTCGCTGGCGAAGAAGGTCATCGCCTCGCGCCGCCCGGCCGTCCTGGGGGAGACCCAGGAGGCCTGAGAGCCGCATGCGCGTAGGGGCCCGGCGCACCGCCGGGCCCCTACGCGCATGCGGGGGCGGGTCACCAGGTGAAGTCGGGGTTCACCTTCATGCACGCCTTCTTGTCGGACCCGCTGAGCGCGTCCGCGGAGTCCGGCGTCCTGTCGTCCTTCTTCTTCGGCTTGGGCGGCATATCGCCCTCGCGCCAGTCGGCGCCGACGACCAGCGTCACCCCGGAGACGTCCGTCGACTTCTTCGCCGAACTCAGCGGCAGACCCAGCGCCTTGGCGACCCGCTGGGCATCGCCCTCCAGGTCGACGCTGGGGTAGCGGACGACCGTCTTGCCCTCGGTCAGCGCCGTCGTCATGTCCGGCGTCGCCTTCTTGAAGCCCTTCGCGGCCAGGATCTGCGCCACCGTGCTCGCCCGGCCGGTGGCCGGGGGCTCGGTGACGGTGCGCGTGCCGTTCTGCACCTGGACCGAGATCTGGTCGTCGTCGGCGGCCGGGTCGTCGGACGCCTTCTCCTTGGCGGGCTTCTTCTTGCCCTTGCCGTCCAGCGGGATGTCGTCGCGGACCAGCCGGAAGAGCTGCTCCGCGTCGCCGGGCTTGGGGACGACGCGTGCGCCCACGTAGTCGAACGGCATGGTCGTCATCGTCGTACGCGAGGGTGAGACCTTCTTGAGCTCGTTGCCGAGGTCGTACAGCTTCTTGATGGTGCCGAGGCCGTCGTCGACGTTCAGCGCCTTCGTCGCCTTGTCGGCGAGCTTGCGCAGCTGGTTCGGGCTCGTCAGGCCGGTGTTCTCACGGAGCTTGCGGACCAGCGCGTTCATGTACATGTGCTGGGCCTTGGCGCGGCCTATGTCGGTGCCGTCCTCGAAGCCGTAGCGGGTGCGCAGCCACTGCAGGGCCTGCTCGCCCTGGATCTCCGTGGTGCCCTTCTTCAGCTTCAGGCCCGAGCCCTTGCCCCGGCTGTCGCGCGAGTGGATGTTCTTGTCGACGCAGACCGGTACGCCGCCGATGGCGTCCGCCATGGAGACCACGCCCGCGAAGTCGACCATCATGTAGTGGTCGATGTGGATGTTGGTGAGCTTCTCCCAGGTGGCGACGGTGCAGCCGGGGCCGCCGCGGCCCAGCGACTCGTTCGTCATGGTGCGCGGGCCGGACTCGGGGTAGACCTTGCCGTCGTCGGGGTCCGTGCACTTGGGGATCTGGAGCAGCGTGTCCCGCGGCATGCTGATCACCGACATGTTGCTGCGGTCGGCCGAGAGGTGGAGCAGCATCTGCACGTCGGCGAGCGGCGGTGCGCCGAAGGTGTCCTTGGCGCCGCCGAGCTTCTGGTTCTCCTTGGAGTCCCGTGCGTCCGAGCCGATGAGGAGGATGTTCAGCGGTGTCTGGCCCGCGGCGTTGGGCGTGGGCTCGGGGGCCCGGTGCTCGCCGAGGTTCAGGTCGTCCGTCTCGATGTTGCCGTTGAGGTGCTGGTAGTAGAGGTAGCCGGCGCCGGCCGTGCCGAGTATCAGGACCGACAGGACCGTCGCCGACCAGCGCAGGACGCGGCGCTTGCGGCGCCGCGGACGGCCTTTGCCGCCCGAGCCGCGCCGACGCCGGTGGCCGGGGGGCCGTCCGGCGTCGCCCTGCTGGGCGCCGTCGTCCCAGCCGTGATCACTTGCGTGCGGGACGCGTGACCGCGCCCCCTCCTTACGCACGCTGTTCTGCCTCATCCCCAGCCCCTCCCCGCCCCGTTCCCGAACTGCTGCCGCAACGCGGCGCCTTGGCGCATTGTTAGACGCGAAACGACCGCTTCAGGTCACTTGGCGCACACAGTCTTGTCGGCTTCGACTTTCTGGATCCCCTCCGGCGCCTTCTTCGGCGGGGCGATGGGCACCCCCGCGCCCGCGAAGTCGCCGCCCAGCGTCAGCTTCATGGCAGGGAGTCCCTGTGCGTTCTTCTCGCTCTTGCCCGGCTTCAGGGCGGCGGCGGGCAGCCCCATGATGTCGGCGAGCCGACGGGCCTGGTCCGCCTGGTCCGGGCCGTACTCCAGGGTCGTCTTCTCGATGACCGAGGGCGCGTTCCCCTGCTGGCTGGACTTGAGCACGCCCTCATTGTTCTGTAGCCACGTGAGAGTCGTCTGAGCGGCGCCGGTCTTGCCGCTGCCGTTGAAGATGTCGACCCGCACCTCGGAGGCGTCGGCCTTGGGGCCCTTGAGGCGGGCGGCCACCGCGGCCTTCTCCTTCTTCTCCTTCTTCTTCACCTCGGTCAGCGACTGGTCGGCCCGCATCATCGCGAAGAGCGGGTCGGCCTTGGCCGGGTTGAGCACGACCGTGGTGTGGACCTTCTCGTTCGGGTTGTCGACGACCGGCACCGTGGCGAAGGTCAGGTTCTTCATGTCGAGCTTGCCGAGCTCCATGCCGAGGTCACGCAGCTTCATGATGTCCGCGATCGTGGAGTCGACGGTGAGGGCCTTGGTGCCGGCCTCCGCCAGGGAGAACATCTTCTTCGGGCTGGTGAGGGTGTCGCTCGACTTCAGCTTGCGCATCAGCGAGCTGAGGAACTGCTGCTGCAACTCGATGCGGCTCAGGTCGCCGCCGTTGCCCACGGCGTGCCGCGTCCGCACGTACGCGAGCGCCTGCTCGCCCTCGATCACGTGCTTGCCCTTGGACAGCTTCAGATGCGACTTGGGGTCGTCGATGTCCTTGGCGAGGCAGACCTCCACGCCGCCCACGGCACTGGAGAGCGTCTTGACCGCGTTGAAGTCGGCCACCATGAAGTGGTCGAGCTTTATCCCCGTGATCTTCGTGACCGTGCGCATCGTGCAGCTCGGCGTGCGGTCGTTCTGGCCGAGGCTCTCATTGAAGCGGGCGTTCCTCGTGCCCTGGATCGTCTTCTTGCTGCCGTCCTCCATCGTGGTGGGGCAGTCCGGGATGTCCGTGATCATGTCGCGCGGGATGCTCAACGCGGTCGCGTTCGTACGGTCCTTGGAGACGTGCAGCAGGATCGTGGTGTCCGCGTGACCGAGGCTGCCCTCGTCGCCGTAGCCCTTGTTCCCGTCGCCGCTGCGCTTGTCGGTGCCGACGACCAGGATGTTGATGGCCCGGTCCTTGCTGAAGCCGCCGGTGCCGGCGCCGTCGTCGTTGATCGACGTGATGTTGTCGTTGAGGTGCTGGTAGTACAGGTAACCGCCGACGCAGCCCGTGACGAGCAGGAACGCCAGCGTGCCGCCGGACCACACCATGGCCTTCTTGCCCGCGGACTTCTTCGGCTTCTGCTTGCGCCTGCCGCCGGTCGGCTCCGGCTCCTTGACCCGGCGCCTGCGCTGGCCCGGCACCTCGCGGCGCTCGTCGCGCTCTCCCGGACGCGGGCGCTGGCGGTCGCGCCCCGGCGCGGAGCGGCCTCGGCCTCCTTGGCGGGACGCGGCTCTGCGGGGCCCCGGTACCGTCGAGGGTCCTTGCCCTGTGGAAGGGCTCAGTCGCAGCTCGTAATCACCGGTGTCCGGGTTGAGCACCCACTGGTCTGCGGGATCGATGTTCTCCGCCCGCCCACGGCCTTGCGCGTCCACGGTTGTTTGCGTCCTCCGTCGGGGCCACGCGGCGCCTCATCCCCCTCAAGAAGGCGCTCGGTCAGTCGTTCCAGCGGTGCGTGGCCTTCAGGGCCCGGCGCACCGGAGCGCTCACACTATCCGCCCAGTTCAGCGCCGGACGACGCCGGTGACAAATTCCACTCCCCTACAACTGGGCAATCCACCCAATTTCTTGTGGGCCGGCCGCATTCCCTTGGGAATCGCTTTACTCGCAGGCGGCTTCCGCCGCCGTGTTGCCCCGGAATGTCGGTGCGGGAGACGGCGTATGTGAAGGATCGTCGGGCTTCCCGTCACTGTCTTCACTGTCGCCACTGTCTGAATGGTCCGGATCTCCCGGGTACGCCTGGTCCTGGCTCGGCGCCGATTCCCGGGGGCTGCGGGCCCGCTCCGGGATCACCGCGACCGGGCTGTCGGTGCGAAGACGGGTGAAGAGCTGCTCCGCCGCCGGTTCGACGAGCTCGTCGCGGTTCGCGTCGTAGGTGTACGACTGCCGCGGGACGGTGAGGAACTGCACCCGTTCCGTGGGGATGTCGCGCATGCCGCGCACGAGTTCGTACAGACCGCGCAGGCTGGCGAGCGCGGGGTCGGTGGTCAGCGACGAAGTGGCCGCGTCGAGTACGGGGTAGAGCTTCGACGGATTCAGCAGGACGTCGTTGCTCTGCACCTTGTTGACGAGCGCGCCGAGGAATTCCTGCTGGCGGTCCATGCGCTCGGTGTCGCTGCCGGTGCCGAGGCTCTTGCGGGCGCGCACGTACCCCAGTGCCTGTTCGCCGTCGAGGGTCTGCGGGCCGGGGGCGAGCCGCACATGCGCGTCGTCGTCATCGATCGGCGCCTTGAGGCACACGTCCACGCCGTCGACCGCGTCGACCATGTCCTTGAACCCCGCGAAGTCCACGACCATGTGGTGGTCGACGCGGATCCTGGTGAGCTTCTCGACGGTACGGATCGTGCAGGCCGTCCCGCCCACCTCGAACGCCGAGTTGAACTGGGCGAACTGGGCCCGCGTCCGCGAGCCGTCGGGCCGTCGGCAGCCGGGGACGTCCACCATCAGGTCACGCGGGATCGACACCGCGGTCGCGCTCTGCCGGTCGGCGGCCAGGTGCAGCAGGATCGTGGTGTCCGAGCGCTGCGTGCCCCGGTCCCTGCCGTACTTGCGGTTGTCGCCGGCGCGCGTGTCGGAGCCGATGAGCAGGATGTTCTGCGCGTCGTGCACCAGCGGCGCCGGCCGCTCCCTGTCGTAGCGGGCGAGCTCGGCGGCGGCGTCGGTGTCCTTCGTGATGTTGCCGTTGAGCTTCTGGTACGCCGCCCACCCCGCGCCGCCCGCGCCGAGCACCAGCACGGCGGCCCCGAGCGCCACACCCCGCAGCCAGCGCCGCCGCCGGCGCACCACGCCCTCCCCGGTGGGGCTCGCCCCCGTCCCGGGTCCGTACGTGGCCTTGGGCTCCCATGCCGCGCCCGCGGTGTCGGTCACGTGTACGTCCACCCCTCACGGCTGCGTCGGTGCGTGCTGCGTCCCTTACGACCATGGACCGACGCGGCGCCGGTGGCCTCTGGGTCCGTCCCCAACGTAGGCCGAACGAGTGAGCCCCACACGGCCGCACAAGCCCGCCGGACGCCACCCGCCCTGGCCAAGGGGCGCGGGCAACTGCGCGCCCCACGACGCCGCACGGCCACGCGAACCCGCCGAGTACCGACCACCGCCGCCAAGGGGCGCGGGGAACTGCGCGCCCAGCCACGACGGACCGGCAGCCGAAAGAACCAGCCCCGCGAGGCGTCACCGCACGGCGACAGTCACCCGCTCATCCTCGACCCGCTTCTCCAGCTCCCCCTCCGCAAGCTGATCGAGATGCCGGCACAGCACCACCGACCCGCCCACCGCCAGCGCCGCATACAACCCGCGGCTCAGCCCCTCCCAGGTCCCGTACGACAGCCCGGAAAGCACCCGGGACCCGGCCGTGACACCGAGCCGCCCCGCATCGGCACGGGCCCGCTCCACCACCCCCGCCCCGGACAGCTCCACCCCGCCGACCGCGAGGGCAGGCGCGTCCGGATCGACGGGCGCGTACGGCGCGAACCGGTCCCCCTGGCCCGGCACCTCCACCGCGTAGTCGGCGAAGCCCCCCGGCGGCTGCGGAAACCGCCCGCCGAGCGGCCGCAGCGCGAGCGCGACCCGCTCCCCGGAACAGGCACGCGCCGCCTCCAACGTGTCCGGACCGCTGACGACGAGATCCGCCGTGGCCGGGTCACCACCCACGTCCGCGACCACGCCCACCGACGAACAGGCGAGCAGCCACACGGCCGTCTGCCAGTGCGCGGGCAGCAACAGCACGGCCCGGTCACCCGGTTCGGCGGCGAGATCGCCCTGGAGCAGATTGGCGGTCTTGGCCACCCAATTGGCGAAGGTGGCCACGGACAATTCCACGCGCTCGCCCGTGGCGTCGTCGTAGAAGGTGACCAGAGGACGGCCGGGATCCGCGGCGAGCGCGGATCGCAGCAGGTCGGCAGGGGTGCGGTCGTTGGCGTTCACGGGCGCAAGGGTACGCGGGCACCCGCACGGCCCCCGGCGTGGCGGGGAGAGCGGACCACCGGTTCGGCCGCTCAGGGGCGACGACCCGTCAATTCCCGGATGGACAGATATGTTCCGCTATGCCGACGATCAGACGTATGCGTGGATTCCTTGCTTCCTCGATCGGCGTCACCTGCGCGGCCGCCCTGGCCCTGCCCCTCGCCCTGCCGTCGTCCGGCGCCCGGGCCACGACGCCCGCCGCCCCGCCCGCTGCCGAAGGCATCCCCGGCAGCACCCAGTCCCTGCCGCTCGCCCCGCTCGCCTCCGACCGCTCGTCCGGCCCGGACGAGCGGGAACAGGGCCTGGCCCGGCGCGACGTCCGCCCGTTCGCCCTGGTGGGGGTCGTCTGGGACGACCCGGCCGACGAGTTGCGCGGCACCGTCCAGGTCCGCACCCGCGCCAGCGGCACCACCACCTGGTCCGGCTGGCAGAGCGTGGAGACGCACAACCACGAACACGCGGCCGACCCCGAGACCTTGGAGCGCGGCACCGGCAAGGTCCGCGGCTCGACCGCCCCCCTGTGGGTCGGCAACTCCGACGGCGTGGAGATCCGCGTACGGGCGGAGTACGAGCGGCATGGCGACCAGGCCTCCGGCCGCGGCCTGCTCCCCGAGGGGCTCCGCCTCGAACTGGTCGACCCGGGCGACGAGCCGCCACCGCGCGGCGGCCAGACCGAGGCACCGAGCCTCACCCCCACCGTGCCCGTCGAGTCGGCCGCCGCCTCGGCCGTCAACGCGGACCTCGCCCCGATGGACGCCGCCGCGATCCCGGAGCTGACCAAGCAACAGACGGAGGACGAGCTGCTCGCCGGCCGCGGCGCCCCCGAAGTGGCCGGACAGGCCCGGCCCTACATCGGCCCGCGCCCCCGCATCATCACGCGCAAGGGCTGGGGCGCGGACGAGCGGATCCGCGAGAAGGAATTCGCGTACACCCAGACGGTGAAGGCCGCCTTCGTGCACCACAGCGCGTCCGGCAACAATTACCGCTGCTCACAGGCCGGATCCGTACTCCGCAGCATCTACCGCTACCACGTCAAGAGCAGTGGCTGGCGTGACTTCGGCTACAACTTCGCGATCGACAAGTGCGGAAACATCTACGAAGGACGCGCCGGAGGTGTGGCCAAGCCGGTCCTTGGGGCCCACACTCTCGGTTTCAACGCGAACAGCACGGGCATCGCCGTCCTCGGCACGTACAGCAGCGTCAATCCGCCGAAGGCGGCCGTGAACGCCATTGCCCGGCTGGCCGCGTGGAAGCTCGGCCTGCACGGCGCCGACCCCAGTGGTACCACCCGCTTGCAGTCCGGCGGCGGCAACCTGTACAAGAAAGGCACGAACGTCAAACTTAGGGTGATCTCAGGGCATCGCGACGGATACGCCACGGAATGTCCCGGTAAGCAACTGTACGCAAAGCTCGGCACGGCCCGGTCCTCCGCGGCCCGCTACCAGGGGCGCTGAAGCCCGGTCGCACTGTACGAACTGCACGATCTGCACATCCGTCTGCATACACTGGCCGGCCGAAACTCAAGTTCGGCCGGCCCCAGCAGGAAGCAGAGACGACAGGTGACAGAAGCGATCCTCCTGGTCGGCGGCAAAGGAACCCGGCTGCGGCCGCTCACGGTCCACACCCCGAAGCCGATGGTCCCGGCGGCGGGCGTCCCGTTCCTCACGCATCAACTGGCGCGGGCCCGCGCGGCGGGCGTGGAACACATCGTTCTCGCCACCTCCTACCTCGCCGAGGTCTTCGAGCCGTACTTCGGCGACGGCTCCGCGCTCGGCCTCCACATCGAGTACGTCACGGAGACCGAGCCCCTGGGCACCGGCGGCGCGATCCGCAATGTGGCGTCCCGTCTGCGCTCGGCTCCCGACGACCCGGTCCTGATCTTCAACGGCGACATCCTCACCGGCCTCGACATCCGGGCCCTGGTCGACACGCACGAGACGTCCGGCGCCGACGTCTCCCTGCATCTGACCCGGGTCGCGGACCCGAGGGCGTACGGCCTGGTCCCGACCGATCCGACCGGGCGTGTCACGGCCTTCCTGGAGAAGCCGCAGACCCCGGAGGAGATCGTCACCGACCAGATCAACGCGGGTGCGTACGTCTTCCGCCGCTCGGTCATCGACACGATCCCCGCGGGCCGCCCCGTCTCGGTCGAACGCGAGACCTTCCCCGACCTCCTCTCCTCGGGCGCCCACCTCCAGGGCATGGTCGACTCCACGTACTGGCTGGACCTCGGCACGCCCCAGGCGTTCGTACGCGGCTCGGCGGACCTCGTCCTCGGCCGCGCGCCCTCCCCGGCGGTGCCCGGACGCCGCGGCGAGAGCCTCGTCCTGCCCACCGCCCGCGTCGCCCCGGACGCGAAGCTCACCGGCGGCACGGTCGTCGGCGAGAACGCCCGGGTGGGCGAGGGCGCGCGGATCTCCGGCAGCACGATCCTGTCCGGCGCGGTCGTCGAACCGGGCGCGGTGATCACCGACTCCCTCGTCGGCGCGGACGCCCGTGTCGGCGCGCGCACGGCGCTCCGCGGGGCGGTCGTCGGTGACGGAGCGAGCGTCGGCGCCGACAACGAACTGCGCGAAGGCGTACGCGTCTGGTGCGGGGCCACGCTCCCGGCGGGCGCGGTCCGCTTCTCCTCCGACCAGTAACGCCCCGGCGACGGCGGGCGTCGCCTACCCTCATAAAGATGTCGTCCCGTTTCGCCCCGCGCCCCACCCGCACCACCGTGCGCGGCGGCGAGACGGCCGTGCCGTCCGGCGTCCCCCGCCAGAGCGCGGCGCCGCCGCTGACCCGTTCCTGGCGGCCGCCGTTCCCCCTGGACCTGGGCGCGACCCTCGGCCCCCTGCGGCGCGGCCCCGGCGACCCCACCTTCCGGATGACCCCGGACGGCTCGGTCTGGCGCGCGAGCCGCACGCCCGAGGGCCCCGGCACCCTGCGCGTCGCGCTCCGCTCCGGCACGGTGGAGGCCGAGGCCTGGGGCCCGGGCGCGGCCTGGTTCCTCGACCACCTCCCGACCCTCCTCGGCGGGTCTGACGACCCCACTGCCTTCGAACCCCGCCACCGCCTGGTCGCCGCGACGGCCCGCCGCCGCCCCGGCCTGCGTCTGGTGCGCACGGGACTGATCCTCGAATCCCTGATCCCCTCGATCCTGGAACAGAAGATCACCGCGGACGAGGCCTACCGCGCCTGGCGCCTCCTGGTCCGCGGCCACGGCGAGCCGGCGCCCGGCCCCACCCCCCGGATGTACGTGATGCCGGACCCCCGCACCTGGTCCCTGATCCCTTCGTGGGAGTGGCACAAGGCGGGCGTCGACAACAAGCGGGCGTCGACGATCCTGCGCGCGGTGAAGGTGGCCCGTCGCATGGAGGAGGCGTCCACGATGGAGCCGCTCCAGGCCCAGGCCCGCCTGGAGCTGATCCCCGGCATCGGCCCCTGGACCTCGGCCGAGACGGTCCAGCGCAGCAACGGCGCCCCCGACGCGGTCACGGTCGGCGACCTCCACCTCCCCGGCATCATCGGCCACGCCCTGGCGGACGACCGCGACGCGGACGACGAAACGATGCTGCGCCTCCTGACCCCCTACAAGGGCCAACGCCACCGAGCAGCCCGCCTCATCCTCCTGAGCGGCCACACCCCACCCCGCAGAGCCCCACGGATGCGCAAGACGGACATCGCCCTACTCTGAGCCACACCGCCCCGTAAGGGGCGCGGGGAACTGCGCGCTCAACCCCCACACACCCGCACGAGCCCGCGGACATGAGCGCCCCGTAAGGGGCGCGGGGAACTGCGCGACCAGCCACAACCAGCCCGCAGCGGAAAACCGAGCCCCACCCAAGGACGCCGCCAAGGCCCCCGGCCAGCAACCTCACCGAACAGCGATGAAACCCCCCACATCCCGCTCCCCCCGAGCGGGAGGCGCCCCCGCCGGGTGCCCCACGGCCACCGCCCCCATCGGCTCCCATCCCCCCGGCAACTGAAGAACCTCCCGCACGACATCCCGACAGAACATCGTCGAAGAGACCCAGGCCGACCCGAGCCGCTCCCCGGCCAACGCCACGAGAAAGTTCTGCACCCCGGCCCCCGCCGCGACCACGAACATGTCCCGCTCGGCCCCGTCCCGCCGCGCGTCCCCGTACGTATGGGAACCGTCCATCACCATGCACGGCACGACCAGCAGCGGCGCCTTGCGCAACACGTCCCCGCGCCGCACCCGCTTGGCGATGGACTCCTCGGACTTCCCGTCCCGCCGCAGATCCGCGATCCACGCGTCCCGCATCGCGTCCAGCAACGCACTCCGCGCCGCCGCGGACTCCAGCAGCACGAACCGCCACGGCGCCGTGTGATGCGGCGCCGGCGCGGTGACCGCCGCGGCGACGGCGCGCCGCACAGCCCCGGGATCCACCTCCTGGTCCGTGAACTCCCGCACGGTCCGCCGCAGCGCCACCGCTTCCCGCACCGCTTCGGACGTCCCGAGCCGGAACATGTCGTCCCGCGCGTCGCGCACCAAGGCCCGCGCCCCGGCGTCGGGGACGGAGTCACCGACCACGGCATGCCCCAGCCCCCGCACGACGGCGACCGGCAGCCCCGCGGCCTTGCCCTTGACGAGGTCCCCCGCGGCGGCCAGCTCGTCGCCCGTGGCGACAACGGTCGCGCTCAGCGGATTGCCGTACGCGTCCACCCCGCCCCGCAGATCATCGAGCACCCGCACCCCCGCCGCCCCGATGGCGACATCGGTGAGCCCGGCGCGCCAGGGCCGCCCGAACGTGTCCGTGACGATGACGCCGACCTCGACCCCCAGCGCCTCCCGCACCCCGTCCCGCACGGCGCGAGCGGAGGCATCGGGATCCTCGGGCAGCAACAACACCGTCCCTGACGGAGTGTTCGACGCGTCGACACCGGCCGCGGCCATCACGAGCCCCTGGCGGTTCTCCACGATCCGCAGGGGCCCGCGCCGCGCGACGACCCGCACGGCCTCCGCGTCGATGGCCGCCTCGCGGTCGCTCGCCTCGACGATCCGCCCCTCGGCCTTGCTGACGATCTTCGACGTGACGAGCAGGACGTCACCGTCGGCGAGCCCCGGCTCGGCGGCCGCGATCAGCTTGGCGAGGTCGTCGCCTTCCCGCACCTCGGGCAGCCCGGGGACGGCCCACACCCGGAAGGACGGTGAGGTCACGCCCGTACCTCCGAGGCGAGCGCGAGGGCCTCCCGGGCCATCTCGGCCGTGGCGTCGACGCCGGTCATCATCAGTGGAATGGCCCGGCAGCGGATCCCGGCGCTCTCCACCCGCTCCACCACACCCGCGTCGACACTGTCGACCAGCCACCCGTCGAGCAGCCCGCTGCCGTAGTGCTCGGCGACGGCGGCGGCATTGGTCTCCACGCCGACCGCGGCCAGCACCTTGTCGGCCATGCCCCGCACCGGCGAGTCGCCGACGATGGGGGAGAGCCCGACGACCGGCACGCCCGCATCGGCGATCGCCTCGCGGATGCCGGGCACGGCGAGGATGGTCCCGACGCTGACGACGGGGTTGGACGGCGGGAAGAGGATGACGTCGGCCTCGGCGATGGCTTCGAGGACGCCGGGCGCGGGCTTGGCCTGCTCGGCGCCGACCGGCACGACGGCGTGCGCGTCCACGGAGGCACGCAGCCGCACCCAGTACTCCTGGAAGTGCACGGCCTTCTGCTCGCCGTCGATCGTGACGGCGACGTGGGTCTCGACGCGGTCGTCGGACATGGGGATGAGCCGCACCCCGGGCTGCCACCGCTCGCAGAGCGCCTGCGTGACGGCGCTGAGCGGATATCCGGCGCCCAGCATCTGGGTCCGCACGATGTGTGTCGCGAAGTCCCGGTCGCCGAGCCCGAACCACTCGGGCCCGACGCCGTAGGCCGCGAGCTCTTCCTTGACCTTGAACGTCTCGTCCGTACGTCCCCAGCCCTGTTCTTCGTTGATGCCGCCGCCGAGCGTGTACATCACGGTGTCCAGGTCGGGGCAGACCTTCAGCCCGAACAGGTGAATGTCGTCACCGGTGTTGCCGATGACCGTGATGTCCGCGTCGGGCGCGGCCTTCTTGAGCCCGCGGAGGAAACGGGCGCCGCCGATGCCGCCGGCCAGAACCACAATGCGCATGCGCCCAGCATGTCAGGCGGGTACGACAGTGCGTCAGGCGGTCACGACATCCTCTGTGATGTCGCCGGTGCCGCCGGTGCCGCCGGTGCCGCGGGCGGCGCACTGGGCCGAGTGCATCGGCATCTCGGTCAGACCGGGGTAGTAGATGTGCAGGCTGACGGCTGGTTCGAGGGAGTCGTTGACGACTTCGTGGACGTAACCCGGCGCGAAGACGCGCTGCGCGCCCGCTTCGAGCGCCCGCGTGCCCCGCTCGGTGCGCTCCGTCAACGCACCTTCGAGGAGCGTGAGTACGCCGGAAGAGGGACCGTGGTCGTGCAGACCGCTGCCCTGTCCGGGCACCCAGGAGAGCAACCAGACCTCGTAGCCGGGCCCGGTGCGCAGGCGGTGGTACCAGCGGCTGGTGGCGTCGTACTCGACGAGGTGTTCCCACTGGGAGCGGTCGGCGGCGATGGCGCGGGCGAGGCCGACGAACTCGGCCACGGTGGCGGGGTGCTCGCGGGCGGGCTGCAGGAGGTGCGGGACTTCGAGGATGTCGCCGGCGATCTGGAGGTCGCTGTCGCTGTTCATCGTGCGGTGGTTCCTCAACGTAAGAGAGCTGGGGTGTCGCGAAGGATGGGTGGAGCGCGGGAAAGCAGATGGAGAGGGAGAGCAGTCAGGCGGTCACGAAGGTGACGCCGGAGAAGCGGCTCGACAGCTGGATGAACTCAACAGCTGGAGCAGGAACAGCAACAGCGCGCGTGGGCAGCACCGATGGACCCGCTGGTGCGGGTCATCGAAAGAGCCAGGTTCGCGAGCATGCCCACCAGGACACCCGCTTACACCTCTGCTGTCAACTCCATGTCCGAAATGTGGGACATGTTTCACCTCATCCGGTTGTTCGGTTAGGCGAAAGGTTTGTGCACCGGGTGCACGGGACACATGGCGCAGCAACCGGCAGGCAAACCTCGCCGTCCTCCTTGGTGGGAAGCGGGTCGCCGACGGGGTAGTGGTTTATCCCGATTTGAACACTTTCCGCATAGCCTTGGTTCCGCAGAGTGAATAAGGGGCCCAATAGCAGATCTCGGCTTGACTGGCCCGGATCAGCACACTTGTAATTTCACTCGTGTCGTTCAGCCGAAATCGGTAACGGCAGCACCACGGGGACGCACAGACAGACGAGGGGCGCAGATGACCGAGCTGGTTCAGGAACTGCTGGTCGAGGACGCGGACGAGGAACTCGGCTGGCAGGAGCGCGCGCTGTGCGCCCAGACCGACCCCGAGTCCTTCTTCCCTGAGAAGGGCGGCTCCACCCGCGAGGCCAAGAAGGTCTGTCTCGCCTGTGAGGTCCGCTCAGAATGCCTTGAATACGCACTCGCCAACGACGAACGCTTCGGAATCTGGGGCGGTCTGTCGGAGCGTGAGCGCCGCCGACTGAAGAAGGCAGCGGTGTGACCGAAGAAGACCGCGGTGTGACCGGACGCGCTCGCGCGCCGGAGCCGCCCCGCCAATTCGGCACACACCTCCCTCAACCAATGCGCAACGAACGGCCCGTCGCCCGTGGGTTATCCACAGGCGGCGGGCCGTCCTGGTGCCAGCCGTTAGTGTGGGGCCCCGTCCGATACGCCCCGGCGCCCCCGCAGGGCGCAGGCGTCCACCGCAGTCCATCGAACCGGGGCCCGTACCTCGATGTCCGTGCACAGCCATCCGGCAGCCCATCACGACGCTGCCGCCGGGTTCGACCCGACCCGCCCTCCTGAGTTCCCGCGGCACGTCGTGACTGCCGTCCTCGTCTCCCACGACGGCGCCCGCTGGCTGCCCGACGCCCTGGCCGGGCTGCTCGGCCAGGAGCGCCCGGTGCAGCAGGCCGTGGCCGCGGACACCGGCAGCGCGGACGACTCCGCCCGGCTGGTCACCGAGGCCCTCGGCGCCGACCGCGTGCTGCACCTCGCCCGGCGCTCCGGCTTCGGCACCGCCGTCGACGAGGCGGTCCGCACCGCCCAGGTGCTGACCCCCGAGGACCTGCCGTACCTGAAGCGCCCCAGCGGCTGGGACCCGGTGAGCCGGTCCTGGCGCGACGAGGCGTACGACATGCCGGACCTGCCGCACGGTGAGCCCGTGCAGTGGCTGTGGCTGCTCCACGACGACTGCGCGCCCGAGCCCGAGGCCCTCGCCGAACTGCTGCGCGCCGTCGAGAACGAACACGAGCTCGGCAAGGACGTCGCCGTCGTCGGCCCCAAGCTCCGCGGCTGGTACGACCGCAGGCAACTCCTCGAAGTCGGCGTCTCCATCGCCAACAGCGGCCGCCGCTGGACCGGCCTCGACCGCCGCGAGCAGGACCAGGGCCAGCATGACCACGTGCGGCCCGTCCTCTCCGTCTCCACCGCCGGCATGCTGATCCGCCGCGACGTCTACGAACAGCTCGGCGGCTTCGACCGCTTCCTGCCGCTGATGCGCGACGACGTCGACCTGTGCTGGCGCGCGCACTCCGCGGGGCACCGCGTCCTCGTCGCCCCCGACGCCGTCGTCCGGCACGCCGAGGCGTCCTCCCGCGAGCGCCGCACCGTCGACTGCGTGGGCCGCACGGCGACGTCACCGCACCGCGTGGACAAGGCGGGCGCCGCCTACACCCTGCTCGTCAACGCCCGCTCGGCCGTGTTGCCGTGGATCCTCTTCCGGCTCGTCCTCGGCACGCTCCTGCGCACCGTCACGTATCTGCTCGGGAAGGCGCCCGGACAGGCGCTCGACGAGATCGCCGGTCTCCTGGTGACACTGCTGCGACCCGGGCGGATCCTCGCCGCCCGCAAGCAGCGCGGCAAGCCGGTGCCCGACGCGGGGGAGATGCGGACCCTGTTCCCGCCGCCCGGCGCCACGGTGCGGGCCACCGTCGAACAGGCCGCGGGCGGCCTCGTCGGCCGCTCCGACGCGGACGCGCCCGCGGGCGCGGGGCGCCACGGCGTCGTCGAGTCGGGACCCGGCGGCGACGACGCGGACTTCCTGGAGATCGAGCAGTTCGCCCGCCTCAAGCGCATCGCCCGCAAACCGGGCCCGGTGCTCTTCGTCGTCCTCCTGTTCGTCTCGCTCATCGCCTGCCGTGCCCTGCTCGGCAGCGGCGCGCTCGCGGGCGGCGCGCTGCTGCCCGCGCCCGCGGACTCCTCCGGCCTGTGGGCGCGCTACCTGGACGGCTGGCACCCCGTCGGCACGGGCGGCACCCAGACCGCGCCGCCCTACCTCGCGCTCCTCGCCGGGCTGTCCACCCTGCTGTTCGGCTCCACCGGGCTCGCGGTCACCGTGCTGCTCGTCGGCTCCGTACCGCTGGCCGGCTTCGCCGCGTACTTCGCCTCCCGTCCGCTCGTCACCTCGCGCCTGCTGCGCGCCTGGGCCTCCGTCGCGTACGCCTTCCTGCCCGCCGCCACCGGTGCGCTCGCGGGCGGCCGCATCGGCACCGCCGTCCTCGCCGTCCTGCTGCCGCTCATCGCGCGCGCGGGCGTCGCCGCCGCGGGCCTGGCGGCCACCGGAAGCGGGCGCGGGACCTGGCGCGCCACGTGGGCGTACGCCCTGCTGCTGACCCTCGCCACGGCCTTCACGCCGATCGTCTGGCCGATCGCCCTGGTGCTCGGCCTCGCCCTCCTCGCGCTGCGCTTCCGCGACATCACCGCGTACGGCCTGCGGTTCCTCGCCGCGCTCGGCACGCCGCTGTTCGTCCTCGCCCCGTGGTCGCTGACGCTGCTGCCCTTCGGCTTCTTCAAGGAAGCGGGCCTGGAGTTCGGTGACGGCTCCGCCACCGCGCTCGACCTGCTCGGCGCGGACCCCGGCGGCCCCGGCACCGTGGGCGGACTGCTGCTCATCGGCATCGTCCTCGCCGCGCTCGGCGCCCTGCTGCGCGCCGAGCGGCAACTCGCCGTCCGTACCGCCTGGGCGGCCGCCCTGGTCTCCCTTGTCTTCGCCGTCCTGGCGAACGGCTCGGCGTGGGCCGGCCCCGCCACCCTCGGCTACGGCATCGCGCTCCTGGCCGCCGCCGCGCTCGGCGCCGACGGGGCACGCGCGCGTGTCGCCGAGCAGAGCTTCGGCTGGCGCCAGCCGGTGGCCGCGCTCATCGCGTTCGCCGCGGCCGCGGGGCCGCTGCTCGTCGCCGCCGGATGGATGATCCGCGGCGCCGACGGCCCTCTGGAGCGGCGCGATCCGGTGCAGGTGCCGGCCTTCGTCGCGGAGGAGAGCGGTACGCAGGACCAGGCCCGCACCCTCGTCCTCGACAGCGACTCGGCGGCTGAGGTCTCCTACACGCTCGTCCGCGGATCCGGCGCCCGCCTCGGTGACGCCGAACTGACCGCGGCGGCCGCCACCGACGACCGGCTCGACAAGATCGTCGCCCGGCTCGTCGCGGGCTCCGGCGCCGACCAGGCCGACCAGCTCGGCGGCTACGCCGTGCGCTACATCCTCGTACGCGAGGGAGCGCCCCGTCAGATGAGCCGCACCCTGGACGCGACCCCGGGCCTGACCCGGCTCAGCCAGGAGGACGGCAGCGCTCTGTGGCGCGTGGACCGGCAGGTCTCCCGTGCCGCCATCGTCTTCAAGAACGGCGACCCGGAGCCCGTCGCCGCGGGCCCCGTCGAACTGCACACGAAGATCCCCTCGGGCGAAGAGGGCCGCGTGCTGCGGCTCGCCGACTCCGCGGACCCGGGCTGGACGGCGACCCTCGACGGCCGTCCGCTGCCCCGCACCACGCTCGACGGCTGGGCGCAGGGCTTCGAACTGCCCACCACGGGCGGCCGCCTGGACGTCACCTTCGAAGCGCCCATGAGCCACACCGCCTGGCTGTGGACGCAAGGAGCGCTCGCCGTCGTCCTCGTGGTGCTCGCCCTGCCCGGCCGGCGCCGCGACGTCGACGACGACCTCCCCGAGGAGCCCCTCGTCCCCGCCCAGGCGGTCGAGGGCGAGGGCCGCAGGGCGCGCAGGCTGCGGGCCCAGAGCGAGCAGGCCGCGCAGGAGGCGGGCCAGGACGCGCCGCCTCCCCCCGCCGATGAGCCCCTCGCCGCCGTCCCGCAGCAGCAGTCACCGGCACAGTCCTACGCGGATGGGCAGGCACACGCCCGCACGGGCGCCGAGTACGGCGCGTACGGCGCCGATCAGCAGTACCAGGGCGGCCAGTACCCGGCCGGTGCCTACGAACAGCCGCGGTACGAGCCGGAGGCCTACCAGAACGGCCAGTACGACCCGTACGCCTCCTATGGGGCAGTCGGCGGGGCCTACGGAGGGGACCAGCAGCAGTACGGCGGGTCCTACGGAGAGGCGCCGTACGAGCAGCACCCCCCGATGCCGCCGGCGCCCCCGCGGCCGCCCCACGGCACCGACAGCGAGCGCCCCGACGGGAGCCAGCAGTGAACCGCACCACCCAGTCCCTGATCGCCGTGGTCGTCGCGCTCGGCGCCATCACCGGATACGCCGCGTCCAGCGCCCCCGGCGGCACGGACGACGACGGCGCCAAGGCCGCCGCCCGGCTGCCCGTGGAGCGCACCAGCCTGCTCTGCCCGGCGCCCAGCGCCTCCGACCTCGCCGAGACCTCGTACACCGCCTTCACCCCGAAGCCGAGCGGCTCCAGAGGCGGCGGCAAGGCGGAACTGCTGCCCGTCACCAAACACTTGTCGGACGTGCCCCAAGAGGGCGCCAAGGACAAGAAGGCCAAGCCCTTCCTGACCCAGCGCAAGCCGGGCGAGGCGGTCGGCGGCGAGGAGTCGGGCGCCGAGGCCCCCGTGCTCATCGGCACCGCCGACGGCGCGCTCGCCCCCGGCTGGACCGTGCAGCAGACCACGACGTACTCCGCGGGCAGCGGCCGCGGGGCGCAGGGCACCAACTGCACCGCGCCCGACACGGACTTCTGGTTCCCGGGCACGAGCACCGCCAAGGGCCGCAGCGACTACATCCACCTGACGAACCCCGACGACTCCGCGGCCGTCGTCGACGTGGAGCTCTTCGGCCCGGACGGCGAGGTCACCTCCCCGGTGGGCGAGGCGATCCAGGTCCAGCCGCACTCCAGCGTCCCGGTGCTGCTGTCCACACTCGCCGACAAGGAGTACACGAACCTCACGATGCACGTGACGGCGCGCAGTGGCCGGGTCGCCGCCGCCGTGCAGTCCTCCGACGACAAGATCGGCGGCGACTGGCTGCCGGCCTCCGCCGACCCGGCCCCCGCAGCGGTCCTGCCCGGCATCCCCAAGGACGCCACGTCGGTGCGCCTGGTGGCCTTCGCGCCCGGCTCCGACGACGCCGACCTGAAGGTCCAGCTGGCCTCGCCGACCGGCACCCTCACTCCCGCCGGGCACGAGAACCTGCACGTCAAGGCGGGCATGACGGCTGCCGTGGACCTCGGGGACGTCACCAAGGGGGAGGCCGGTTCGCTGCTGCTCTCGCCGAGCGACAAGGCGGTCCCTGTGGTCGCGGCGCTGCGCGTCACCCGCGGCAAGGGCAGCGAGAAGGAGACGGCGTTCATCCCGGCGACGGACGCGGTCGGTACGCGCGCGACGGTCGCCGACAACCGCGCCAAGGGCTCCACGCTCTCCCTGGTGGCCCCGGAGGAGACGGCGAAGGTGAAGGTCACGGCCTCGGCGGGCACGGAGGGCGGCTCGCCGGCCACTAAGACGTACACGGTCAAGGGCGGCACGACCCTGGAGGTCGGGCAACCGCCGGTGCCGGCCGGCCTCAAGGGTGCGTACGCCCTGACCGTGGAGCCGGTGTCCGGCGGCGAGGTCTACGGCTCGCGGATGCTGGCCCTGCCCGAGGACGGCATCCCGATGTTCACGATCCAGACGCTGCCGGACGACCGCGGATCGGTCGCCGTCCCGGAGGCGGAACGCGATCTGACGGTCCTGCAGAAGTAACCGGCGAGGCGGCGGGAGCCGGCGTCAGTCCTCGTCGCCGTAGCGCGGATCGACGGACTCCGGGGAGAGACCGAGCAGATCGGCGACCTGTTCGACGACGACCTCGTGCACCAGGGCGGCGCGCTCGTCGCGCCCCTTGGTGCGGATCTCGACCGGCCGCCGGTAGATGATCACGCGGGCCGGCTTCCCCTCGGACGCGGAGAGGGAACCACCGAGCGGCACCGCCTCGTCCTGCCACTCCCCGTCGGCTCCGCCGGGGCCACCCAGGGGCGGCACCTCAAGGACCAGGAACTCGACCTCCGCGAGCTGGGGCCAGCGCCGCTCGAGCCGCTCCACGGAGTCCTGCACGAGGTCCGTGAAGGCCTCGGCGCGGCTCGCGGAGAGCGGTACCTGTGGCGGCGCCACGGGACCGCGCATGCCCCTGCCGTGGCGGTCGCGGCGGCGGGGCCTCGGTTCTGCGGAACGGGGCTGTACGGGGTCGTCCATCACTGATGAAGCGTAGTCCCCGGGATCGGCCTTATCGGGCGCTGCGCGGCATGTCGCTTCCTGACCGTTCCGGACGAGTTTGGACTCGATTCCGTATCTCTCCTGGACCGTCGAGCGCGCGCCACATGACGTGATTCACGCCATGTGGTGACCGGATTCAACACCACCCGCCCCTGGAGTCACAGGCGTCTGCGCAGGTCAACGCGGTGCCGTCGCGGCACGCCGACGCGGGGACCACGGCACGACACGGTGGAGTGACCTCATGGAGAGTCGTCGCGGCCCGCTCAAGAGTGCGGTACCGTCCAACGTCGTGAGCCCTGTACGTCGCTGTTCGCGCACCGCTTGCGGCCGTCCCGCCGTCGCGACGCTGACGTACGTCTACGCCGACTCGACCGCGGTCCTCGGCCCCCTCGCCACCTACGCCGAACCCCACTGCTACGACCTGTGCGCCGAGCACTCCGAGCGCCTCACCGCGCCCCGCGGCTGGGAGGTCGTCCGGCTCGCCGACGCCTCCGCCCCGCCCCGTCCCTCGGGCGACGACCTCGAAGCGCTCGCCAACGCCGTGCGTGAGGCGGCCCGGCCCCAGGAGCGCGCGGCCGAGGGCGGTGGCGCACGCAGGACGGACCCGATGGAGGTCGCACGGCGCGGCCACCTCCGCGTGCTGCGTTCCCCTGAGTCCTGAAGGCCGCAGTCCTGAAGGCCGTAGCCCTTGAGGCAGCCCGAAGCGGAGCCTGACGCCCCTTCACCGGATCTTCTCCTTCCCGCACGTTGACGCCCCTTCACCGAGGCCATGACGATTTCGCCACCCCATAGCCCGGGAGGCGTTCCGTGTACGTGCAGCAACTGGAGCCCGTGGCCGACTCGCTCGGCCTTTCCGCACTCGTCGCGACCCTGCCCCTCCTGACCGTTCTCGTCCTTCTCGGCGCCGTCCGCATGAAGGCCCACCGGGCAGGCCTCATCGGCCTCGCGGTCGCCGTCCTCGTCGCCTGGCTCGCGTACGGCATGCCGCTCGGTCAGACCGCCTCCAGCGCCGCGCAAGGAGTCCTCTTCGGGCTTTTCCCCATCCTGTGGATCGTCGTCAACGCCCTGTGGGTGTATCGCATGACGGTCCGCACCCGGCACTTCGACATCCTGCGCCGCTCCTTCGGACGCCTCTCCGACGACCCGCGCATCCAGGCGCTCGTCGTGGCCTTCTGCTTCGGCGCGCTCCTGGAGGCCCTCGCGGGCTTCGGGGCGCCCGTCGCGATCAGCGCGGTCATGCTCGTCGCCCTCGGCTTCGATCCGGTGCGCGCCGCGGTCGTCGCCCTGGTGGCCAACACCGCACCCGTGGCCTTCGGCGCCATGGGCACGCCCGTGGTGACGCTCGCCCAGGTGACGGGCCTCCCGCTGGACGCCGTCGCCACCGTCGTCGGCCGCCAGACCCCGCTGCTCGCCCTGGTCGTCCCCCTGCTCCTGGTGTGGCTCGTGGACGGGCGGCGCGGGCTGCGCGAGACCTGGGTACCGGCGCTCGCGTGCGGGGTCGCGTTCGCCGCCGCCCAGTTCGCGGCCTCCAACTACGTCTCCGCGCAACTCGCCGACATCGGGGCGGCCCTGGCGGGCGCGGGCGCCCTGATGGCCGTGCCGCACGCCCGCAGGCCCGCCGCCGAACCCGTGCGCGCCGCGGTCCTCACCGGCGTACGCAGCGACGACCTCGACCACCACGACCCGCGCCCCGAGGTGCTGCGCGCCTACGCCCCCTACGCCCTCATCGTCGCCGTCTTCTCCCTCGCCCAGATACCGGCCGTCAAGGACCTCCTCGCGAAGGCGACGCGGACCTTCGACTGGCCCTTCCTGAACGTGGCCGACCCCTCGGGGGATCCGGTCGGCGGCAACGTCTTCTCGCTGCCGCTCGTGGCGACCGGCGGGACGCTCGTGCTGCTCGCCGGGGTCGGCACGGCGGCGGTCATCGGGGTGCACGCGCGCGTGGCGGCACGGGAATGGGCGGCCACCGTCCATGAGTTGCGCTTCGCGATCCTCACCGTGACGTCCGTCCTCGCCCTCGCGTACGTCATGAACCTCTCCGGGCAGGCCGCCACGATCGGGCACTACGTGGCCGCCGCGGGCGCGGGCCTCGCCTTCCTGTCGCCGGTGCTCGGCTGGTTCGGCGTCGCGGTGACCGGCTCCGACACCTCCGCCAACGCCCTCTTCGGCGCCCTCCAGGTGACGGCGGCCCAGCAGTCGGGGCTCTCGCCGGAGCTGCTCGCGGCCGCCAACAGCTCGGGCGGGGTCCTCGGCAAGATGATCTCCCCGCAGAACCTGACCATCGCGTGCGCCGCCGTCGGCCTCGCCAGCAAGGAGGGGGATCTGCTGCGCAAGGTGCTGCCGTGGAGCCTCGGACTGCTCCTGGTGATGTGCCTGATCGTGGTCGGGCAGAGCACGGCCGTGCTCGGCTGGATGCTTCCTTGACGGGGCGGGGCTGCGGCTCGGTGCCCGCTCTCCGTTCGTTGTCGGTCGTTGCGGGTAGTTTGGGACGACCGACGTGGGGTGACCGACGTACCGACGTAACTCGCAGAGCTTGTAGAGAGGGTTGGCCGTGACTGCTGATCTGTCCCAGATCGTGAAGGCGTACGACGTTCGCGGGGTGGTCCCGGATCAGTGGGACGAGTCGCTGGCCGAGCTGTTCGGGGCGGCTTTCGCAGAGGTCACGGCGGCGGACGCGATCGTGGTCGGCCATGACATGCGCCCCTCCTCTCCGGGGCTGTCGCGGGCCTTCGCGCGCGGGGCGGCGGCGCGTGGCGTGGACGTCACGGAGATCGGCCTCTGCTCGACGGACCAGCTGTACTACGCCTCGGGCGCGCTGAACCTGCCGGGTGCGATGTTCACCGCCTCGCACAACCCCGCCCAGTACAACGGCATCAAGATGTGCCGCGCGGGCGCGGCCCCGGTCGGCCAGGACACCGGCCTCGCGGAGATCCGCGCCCTGGTGGAGGGCTGGTCCGAGACCGGCGCCCCCGAGCCCGCGGCGACCCGCGGCACCCTCACGCAGCGCGACACCCTGACCGACTACGCCGCGCACCTGCGCGGCCTTGTCGACCTGCGGGCCAACCGTGCGCTGAAGGTCGTCGTCGACGCGGGCAACGGCATGGGCGGGCACACCGTCCCCACTGTCTTCGAGGGCCTGCCCCTGGAGCTCGTGCCGATGTACTTCGAGCTGGACGGCACCTTCCCCAACCACGAGGCCAACCCGCTCGACCCGGCGAACATCGTGGACCTCCAGGAGCGCGTGCGCGCCGAGGGCGCCGACCTGGGCATCGCCTTCGACGGCGACGCGGACCGCTGCTTCGTCGTCGACGAGAACGGCGCCCCGGTCTCCCCGTCGGCCATCACCGCCCTGGTCGCCTCCCGCGAGCTCGCCAAGCACGGCGGCTCCGGCACGGTCATCCACAACTTGATCACCTCCTGGTCGGTCCCGGAGGTCGTCAAGGAGAACGGCGGCACGCCCGTGCGCACGCGCGTGGGGCACTCCTTCATCAAGGCCGAGATGGCCAGGACCGGCGCCATCTTCGGCGGCGAGCACTCCGCGCACTACTACTTCAAGGACTTCTGGAACGCGGACACGGGCATGCTCGCCGCCCTCCACGTCCTCGCGGCCCTCGCCGAGCAGGACGGTCCGCTCTCCGGCCTCGTCGCGCAGTACGACCGCTACGCCGGCTCCGGCGAGATCAACTCCACGGTCGACGACCAGACCGCCCGCCTGGCAGCCATCAAGACGGCGTATGCGGGCCAGGACGGGGTCGCCCTGGACGAGCTGGACGGCCTGACGGTCACCGCCGCCGACTGGTGGTTCAACGTCCGCGCCTCCAACACCGAGCCGCTCCTGCGGCTGAACGTGGAGGCCAGGGACGAGGCCACCATGGCCAAGGTCCGCGACGAGGCGCTCGCGATCATCCGCGGCTGACGGCCACCCGGGCAGCCTGCCACGGAGGTAGGCTGACCAGGCCGCGTACGGCGAGGCGGCACCCCGGGATCCCGTACCGCGGGAGCGCGGTCCACCGCCTCGCACCACCGCCTCGCACCACCGCGAAAACCTCACCACATCAGCTCGAAGGGACCCACCCCATGGCGCTCGAAGCCGGCCTCCTGGAGATCCTCGCCTGCCCGGCCTGCCACGCCCCGCTCAAGGAGACGGACAGCGAGCTGATCTGCACGGCGGACGCCAAGGAGTGCGGCCTCGCCTACCCCGTCCGCGACGGCATCCCCGTGCTCCTGGTCGACGAGGCCCGCCGCCCCGCGTAACGGCACGCGCGCAGGGCATACGCTCCGGCACGACCCAGCAGTGCGCGGGAAGCCGCGCAGCCGATTCGGAGGCCGCACCCCATGCTCGACGAGTCCTTGCTCGACGACCCCGAGGCGCTGGCCCGCGCCGACCGCCGCGGACTGCTGCGCGGCGCGGCCGAGGCGGGCGCCCGGGTCCGCACAGCGGTCCGGCACGCCGCCGAGGCCGGCCTGACGGAACTGAAGCCCGACGGTCGCCCCCGCGCCATCCTGATCGCGGGACCGGGCACCGCCGCCGTCTGCGTCGCCGACCTGCTCGACGGCCTCGCGGGCGCCGCCTGCCCCGTCATCCGCCTGGCCCCGACCGGCGTCGCCCCCGCCGCGGGCGCCCTGCGCTGGGCACTGCCCGGCTGGGTGGGACCGGTGGACCTGCTGCTCATCGCCACCCCGGACGGCTCCGAACCGGGCCTGACGCTCCTCGCCGAACAGGCGTACCGCCGCGGCTGCACCGTCGTCGCCGTCGCCCCCGTGCGCACCCCCCTCGCGGAGAGCGTGGCGGGCAGCCACGGCCTCACCGTGCCCCTGGCCGCCTCGCCCTACGGCGCGTACGAGGGCGCGCACGACGAAGCCACCAGGGAGACCGCCTCGTACGAGGCACGCCGCGTCGAGGACGAAGCCGCGCCCGGCGCCCCCTGCACCCTGTGGGCCCTGCTCGTCCCGCTCCTCGTCCTCCTGGACCGCACCGGCCTGATCGCCGCCCCGGTCGACACCCTCCAGAAGGTCGCCGACCGCCTCGACCGCGTCGCGGAACGCTGCGGCCCGGCCATCGCGACGTACAGCAACCCCGCCAAGACACTCGCCGCCGAGCTGGCCGACGCGCTCCCGCTCATCTGGACCGAGGGCCAGTCCGCGGGGGCCGCGGGCCGCCGCTTCGCCGCCACCCTCGCCGAACTGGCCGGGCACGCGGCGCTCGCCTCCGAGCTGCCCGAGGCCCTGCCCGCCCACGGCGCCCTCCTGGCGGGCAACCCCGCGGGCGGCGACGACACCGACGACTTCTTCCGCGACCGCGTCGACGACCCGGCGGCCCTGCGCGCCCGCGTGGTGCTGCTCCGCGACCGCCCGGCGGACCTGGGCGGCCTCACCGCGGCGCCCGCGGCCCGCGAACTGGCGCACGGCCACGACGTCGCCCTCAGCGAGCTGGAGCCGGAGGGCGGCGACGAACTGGAAACGCTCGCGGAGCTGATCGCCGTCACGGATTTCGCCGCCGTTTACCTGGCGCTCGCCTCCGGGGGCCGATCATGACCGCTCAGGCCGCACCCCAGCCGACCGGACCGGCGGCAGTTCAGCACTCGCGTACGCAGTAAGGGAGAACCCCTCCGTGGACCGCCTCAGCAACACCATCCGCCCCTACGCCTGGGGTTCCACCACCGCCATCGCGGAGCTCCTCGGCGTCGAGCCGAGCGGTGAGCCGCAGGCAGAGATGTGGATGGGCGCCCACCCGGGCGCGCCCTCGCGCACCGAGCGGGGCGCGCTCAACGCGGTCATCGAGGCGGACCCGGAGCGCGAGCTCGGCCCGGAGGCGGTCGCCAAGTTCGGCCCGCGCCTGCCCTTCCTCCTCAAGATCCTCGCCGCGGGCGCCCCGCTCTCGCTCCAGGTGCACCCCGATCTCGCCCAGGCGAAGGAGGGTTACGCGGACGAGGAGAGCAGGGGCGTCCCCATGGACGCCCCGAACCGCAACTACAAGGACGCCAACCACAAGCCCGAACTGATCTGCGCCCTCACGGCGTTCGACGGCCTGTGCGGCTTCCGCGCCCCCGCCGAGACCGCCGACTTCCTGGAGGCCCTCGGCGTCGACTCCCTCAAGCCGTACGTCGACCTGCTCCGCGCCCACCCCGAGGACGCCGCCCTGCGCGAGGTCCTGACGGCCGTACTGACCGCCGATCCCGAACAGATGGCCGAGACGGTCGCCGAGGTCACGGGCGCCGCGCAGCGCCTCGGCGGCCCCTACGCCCCGTACGCCGGCATCGCCCACCACTACCCGGGCGACCCGGGCGTCATCGCCGCGATGCTCCTCAACCACGTACGACTCCAGCCCGGCGAGGCCCTGTTCCTCGGCGCCGGCGTCCCGCACGCCTACCTCGACGGCCTCGGCGTCGAGATCATGGCCAACTCCGACAACGTCCTGCGCTGCGGACTGACCCCCAAGCACGTCGACGTACCCGAACTCCTGCGCGTCGTCCGCTTCGAGGCGACCGACCCCGGCGTCCTGCGCCCCGAGGCGTCACCCGCCGACGAAGAGGTCTACGAAACCCCGATCGACGAATTCCGCCTCTCCCGCTTCGCGCTGCCCGAGGGCACGGCCCCGCACGACCTCACCGTCGGCACCCCGCAGATCCTGCTCTGCACCGCGGGTTCGGTCCGCGCGGGCGAACTGCCCCTGACGCCCGGACAGTCCGTGTTCGTCCCCGCGGGAGAAAAGGTCGAAGTGTCGGGAGTGGGCACGGTTTTCCGGGCCACTGTGGTGGCCTGACGCAACAGCACCCTCTCGTGCTGCAACAATGACCCACCGCAAAGGACGGGCAAAGCAGCCGGGCAGGGCACCGGAGCAGCGCCCGTCGGCGATGGCAGAGCACACACGAAGGCGAAGGGATTCCCGGCACTTATGAGCGCGTCAGGCGGAACAAAGGCGATTGTCGCGGCACTCGCCGCGAACCTCGCGATCGCGGTGGCGAAATTCGTCGCGTTCATCTTCAGTGGCTCCTCGTCGATGCTCGCCGAGAGCGTCCACTCGCTCGCCGACTCCGGCAACCAGGGGCTGCTGCTCGTCGGCGGCAAGAAGGCCCAGCGCGAGGCGACCCCGCAACACCCCTTCGGCTACGGCCGAGAGCGCTACATCTACGCCTTCCTCGTCTCGATCGTCCTCTTCTCGGTCGGCGGCATGTTCGCGATCTACGAGGGCTACGAGAAGATCAAGCACCCGCACGACATCGAGCACTGGTACTGGCCGGTCGGCGTCCTGGTCTTCGCGATCATCGCCGAGACCTTCTCCTTCCGGACCGCCATCAAGGAGTCCAACCAGCTGCGCGGCAAGCTCACCTGGACGCAGTTCGTGCGCCGCGCGAAGGCCCCCGAGCTGCCGGTCGTCCTCCTGGAGGACCTCGGCGCGCTGGTCGGCCTGATCCTCGCCCTCTGCGGCGTCGGCTTGGCCCTCGCCACCGGAGAGGGCGTCTGGGACGGCATCGGCACGCTCTGCATCGGCATCCTGCTCATCGCCATCGCGATCATCCTCGCGGCGGAGACCAAGTCCCTGCTGCTCGGCGAGGCCGCGGGCACGGAGGAGGTCGCCAAGATCGAGAAGGCCCTGGTCGACGGCGACACGGTCACCAAGGTCATCCACATGCGCACGCTCCACCTCGGCCCCGAGGAACTGCTCGTCGCCGCCAAGATCGCCGTCCAGCACGACGACACCGCCACGGAGGTGGCGACCGCGATCAACGCCGCCGAGGAGCGCATCCGCGCGGCGGTCCCGATCGCCCGCGTGATCTACCTGGAACCGGACATCTACAGCGAGCCGACAGCGACCGACGGCACCAGCCCGGCGAGGACGCCTGGCGGCACCGACAGCCACTGAGTTCCCGCCCGTACGGCATATGTACGGATGCGCCCACGCAGGCCGATGGGGCCCCGCACCGAATATGGTGCGGGGCCCCATCGGCGTCCGTGCGTGGTCTCGAAGGGTTCGCGTCGTCGATGAGCGCCGGGCCGACGGACGGAACGGCATAAGCCCGCCGGCCCCACGTAGGCGTTTCCCGCGCGGACGGGTGCGTACTGGCCGTGGCCGCTGGGTGCTTACACCAGCGGGCCCGCGGACGCCGGCGGGCCAGGACGTGCTGCCGGGCTCAGCGCCGTCGAGCGCCCAGCTCTACGGGTCCGCTGCGGGCGGACGGATCTGCACGGGCCGCTGGGCGCCTACGCCAACGGGCCCACGGACGCCGGCAGGCCGGAACGTGCTGCCGGGCTCAGCGCCGTCGAGCGCCCAGCTTTACGGGTCCGCTGCGGGCGGACGGATCTGCACGGGCCGCTGGGCGCCTACGCCAACGGGCCCGCGGACGCCGCCAGGCCGGAACGCGCTGCCGGGCTCAGCGCCGTCGAGCGCCCAGCTCTACGGGTCCGCAGTGGCCACCGGGTGCCCACGCCAGCAGGTCCGCGGACGCTTGACAGGCCAGGACGTGCTCCCGGGCTTAACGCCGTCGAACGCCCGGCCTTACGGGCCCGCGAACCGCCGTACGGCACCCTGCACACCGACGGAGCCACCCGCCGCAACACCCCTCAGACGCTGGAGGCGTGGGCCTGTCGACGCCACGCGACTCCCGCCGAGGCCATGCGAGCGTCACAGACGTACGAGGGGCTCACCGACGTACGAGAAGCCCCGCGTACGCCGATCCCGCCGGCATACGAGGCCCGCCCCCAACAACGCGCCCGGAAGGAAGCTCCCCCGGCCACCCCCGCTACCGCACCTCGCGCAGCACGTCGAGGATCGCGGCGTCGTCCGGGGCCGCCTCCAGCCGCTCCCGGAAGCCCGTGTCCATCAGCTTCCGCGAGAGCAGGGCGAGAATCCGCAGGTGCTCGTCCCCGGCAGCCGCCTCCGGTACGGAGATCATGAAGATCAGCCTGGCCTTCGTCCCGTCCAGGGAACCCCACTCGATGCCCTCCGCCGAGCGTGCGAACCCGACGACCGGGGCCAGCACCGCGTCGGTCTTCGCGTGCGGGATGGCGATCTCCTCGCCGAGCCCGGTGGTGCCCTGCGCCTCGCGCCGCAGCGCGGTGCGCACCAGCTCCTCCACGTCGTCGACCTTGCCCGTGGTGGCGAGGAGCGCGGCCATCTCGCGGATCGCGGCCTCCTTGTCCCGTGCCTCCAGCCGGACCTTCACGGTCCGTCCGGTGAGGTAACCGGAGAGAACCTCGTCGGCCGCGGCCTCCGCAGCGGCAGCGGCGGCGGGACCCTCAGCCCCGGAAGCCCCGGAAGCCCCGGAAGCCCCGGAAGCCCCGGAAGCCCCGAAAGCCCCGGAAGCCGCTTCGGACGCATCCGCTCCCGGAGCGGCACCCGCTATCCCCACCGACGCCCCCGCCTGGGAAGCCGCGCCGCCCACCGCACTCCCCGAAGCCGGCCCGCCCCCCGCGAACACCGGCTCGGGGCCACCACCCGGCCCACCGGCCACACCCGCCCCACGCCCCTTGCGCCCGCCGAGGTCGATGAGCGTCACCGTGGTCAGCGCGGTGACAACCGCGCCGACGGCCACGGCCACGAAGAACATCGGTACGCCGCCAATGGCACCCAGCACCGCCACGATCGGCCCCCCGTGCGGCACCGCGTCCTCCACACCCGCCATACCGGCGACGGCTCCTGCGACCGCGCCGCCGAGCATGTTGGCCGGGATGACCTGCGCAGGCCGCGCCGCAGCGAACGGAATCGCCCCCTCCGAGATCCCGAACATCCCCATGAACAGCGAGGCCATCCCGGTCTCGCGCTCCTGTTCCGAGTAGAGCCGGCGCCGGATCAGCGTGGCGAGCCCCTGCCCGAGCGGCATCACGGGGATGGCGGCGGCGCACATGCCCATCACGGTCTGGTTGCCGGTCGCGATGAGCCCCGTACCGAAGAGGAACGCGGTCTTGTTGACCGGCCCACCCATATCGAACGCGATCATGAGCCCGAGGATCGCGCCCAGCAGGATCGCACTGGCCCCGGTCATACCGCTGAGCCAGTCGGTCAGGTGCTCGAAGACCCACGAGATCGGCTTGCCGATGACGTAGATGAAGAACAGCCCGAGCGCTGTCGTCGCGACGATCGGGATCACGATGATCGGCATGATCGGCCGGACGAATTTCGGGACCTGGACCTTCTTGATCCACACCACCAGATAACCGGCCAGGAACCCGGTCACGATGGCGCCGATGAAACCGGCCCCCGCCTTCGAGTCGTACAGCTCACCCGTGTTGGCGATCCACCCGCCGATCATGCCAGGCACCAGCGCCGGCCGGTCCCCGATGGCGTACGCGATGTATCCCGACAGGATCGGCACCATCAGCGTGAAGCCGATGACCCCGATGGCGTTGACGTGCGCCCAGAAGGTCCCCTCCGGGATCACATAGCCCTTGGACGTGGCGTCACCGCCCAGCGCCAGCGAGATGGCGATCAGCAGTCCACCCACCACCACGAACGGGATCATGTACGAGACACCGTTCATCAGCGCCTTGTACGCGACGCTCCGCTCCCGCCCGCTCCCACTCCCCGCGGCAGACGCGGCAGACCCGGCAGACGCGGCGGAACCACCACCTCCACTGCCTCCACCACCCTCCTGCACGGGCGCGCTCCGCACCCGCTCGATCAGCCGCTCCGGGTGGCTGATGCCCTCGGCCACCCCGACCGAGACCACCCGCTTACCCGCGAAGCGACTGCGGTCCACGTCCTTGTCGGCCGCGATGATGACGCCGTCGGCGTCTCTGACATCGTTGTCAGACAGTACGTTCTCGGCCCCGATGGAACCCTGCGTCTCCACCTTCATGTCGATCCCGAGGCTCTCCGCGGCCTGCGAGAGCTTCTCCGCCGCCATGTAGGTGTGGGCGATGCCGGTCGGACAAGCGGTCACCGCGAGCAGCTTCAGCCGTCGCTGTCCGCGGGTGTCCCCGCCCGTGGGAGGGTCGGCCGGACTGGTCACGTGGGTCTCCTCATGCCTTTACCGATGTACCGAACAAGATCGCGCACATGTTCCCGATCTCAAGGCATCCTGCAACACGTGAGCGCAGGATCAAAAGCGCAAACGCCCCATAACATCCGGTCTGGCGGTCTATCTACCGGTGATGCCGTGCCCGGAGGCGGGCTGGGGCTCGCTGGGCCGACCGGTGTAGCTTTGTGGGTGAGCCAGACGTCGCTGCTGATGGCGGTCGGGCGGTCCACGCACGGACCGGCCGAGGGAGAGAGGGCCTCCGACGGACTGCGCTGCGCGCGCCGGTGCACCCTTGTACCCGACGCCGCAGGTCAGCCATGCCCACCCTCGACCAACCCCACGAGGAGCAGCTCACTCATGACGACTGCCACCAACGGCCAGGACTTCAAGGTCGCCGACCTCTCCCTCGCCGCGTTCGGCCGCAAGGAGATCACCCTCGCCGAGCACGAGATGCCCGGCCTGATGGCGATCCGCAAGGAGTACGCCGCCACCCAGCCGCTCGCCGGCGCCCGCGTCACCGGTTCCCTGCACATGACCGTGCAGACCGCCGTGCTCATCGAGACCCTGGTCGCCCTCGGCGCCGAGGTCCGCTGGGCCTCCTGCAACATCTTCTCCACCCAGGACCACGCCGCCGCGGCCATCGCCGTCGGCCCGAACGGCACACCGGACAACCCCCAGGGCGTCCCGGTCTTCGCCTGGAAGGGCGAGACCCTGGAGGAGTACTGGTGGTGCACGGAGCAGGCCCTGACCTGGCCGAACACCCCCACCGGCGGCCCGAACATGATCCTGGACGACGGTGGCGACGCCACGCTCCTGGTCCACAAGGGCGTCGAGTACGAGAAGGACGGCAAGGTCCCGTCCGTCGACACCGCCGAGAACGACGAGCACCGCGTCATCCTGGAGCTCCTCAACCGCACCATCACCGACGGCTCGCAGAAGTGGACCCAGCTCGCCTCGGAGATCCGCGGCGTGACCGAGGAGACCACGACCGGCGTCCACCGGCTGTACGAGATGCACCGTGACGGCACGCTGCTGTTCCCGGCGATCAACGTGAACGACGCCGTGACGAAGTCGAAGTTCGACAACAAGTACGGCTGCCGCCACTCGCTCATCGACGGCATCAACCGCGCCACGGACGTCCTCATCGGCGGCAAGACCGCCGTCGTCTGCGGCTACGGCGACGTGGGCAAGGGCTGCGCCGAGTCCCTGCGCGGCCAGGGCGCCCGCGTGATCGTCACCGAGATCGACCCGATCTGCGCGCTCCAGGCGGCGATGGACGGCTACCAGGTCACGACGCTGGACGAGGTCGTCGACAAGGCCGACATCTTCATCACCACGACCGGCAACAAGGACATCATCATGGCCTCGGACATGGCCAAGATGAAGCACCAGGCGATCGTGGGCAACATCGGCCACTTCGACAACGAGATCGACATGGCCGGCCTCGCCGCCATCCCCGGCATCGTCAAGGACGAGGTCAAGCCGCAGGTCCACACCTGGACGTTCCCCGACGGCAAGGTCCTGATCGTGCTGTCCGAGGGCCGCCTGCTCAACCTGGGCAACGCGACCGGCCACCCGTCCTTCGTGATGTCCAACTCGTTCGCGGACCAGACCCTGGCCCAGATCGAGCTGTTCACCAAGCAGGAGGAGTACCCGACCGACGTCTACGTGCTCCCCAAGCACCTGGACGAGAAGGTCGCCCGCCTCCACCTCGACTCGCTCGGCGTGAAGCTCACGACGCTCCGCCCCGAGCAGGCCGCGTACATCGGCGTCGAGGTCGAGGGCCCGTTCAAGCCCGACCACTACCGCTACTGACAGCCGACCGGCCGCCGGTCAGCCAGCACCCTCCAGCAGGCCCTCGCCCCCGCGGCGGGGGCCTGCCCCCTTTCTCACCGCAGGGGGCACCTCACCGCAGGGACGCGGCCCACGGCGGGCGGCCTCACCGCAAGCACGCGCCTCACCGCAGGACGGCGATTCCCACGGCAGGCGTGCGACTCTCACCGAAGGGAAGCGACCCACCCCGCGGAAAGCACTCCTCCCGGCGGAAGCCACTCTCCCGACGGAAGCCACTTCCCCCCCACGGAAGCCACGTCTCGCCACCTCCCTACGCAGGACCCACTTCCCCCCGCAGGAAACCGACCGACCGAGGACCAGGACCCAGCCCATGCCCCGCGGCCGATATTCGCTCCACGATCCGCACGATCACACCCCCCTCGGCGAAGAACACTTCCACTGCGCACCCGGCCCCTCCGGCTGGCGCTATGTCGCCCAGCGAACCGCCCCCTCCGGCTCCCCCGCAGGCTCCGTCGACCTCGCACTCGACGACCGGGGTCGCCCCATCCGCCTCGAACTGCACGCGGGCGACTGGCAGGTACGCGCCGCCGCCCTCAACGGCGTCACATGGGTCCGCACCGACCCCACCGGCGCACACGCCACCGAGGACAACGCACCCGCCCACACCTTCACCGGCACATCCCCCGCCTTCCTCGTCTCGACGGCCCGGCTGCTGCGCCTGACCCCCGCCTCCCCCGCGACCCGCGTCCGCCTGGTCGCCTTCACGGACCCGGTCCTCGCCCCCCGCACCCTCGACCAGTCCTGGGCCCTGCTGAAAAGCGAAGCACACGCCACTGACAACGGCCCGCTGATCGTGGACGAATACCAGGTCACAGCCCTGGACACCGGCGAACAGCACGCGGTCCACATCACCGGCGACGTCGTCCTCGCGGCCCCCGGCATCGAGCTGGAGCACCTCGAAACCCCGCCCTCGACCTTCACCTGACGTCTTCCGCCCGCCCCTGCGCATGCCCCGACCGGCTAAGCAGGCGGCACGAACCCCGTGGCAGGAGGCGCGCCCTCATCGCCACCACGCGGCCCCGCCGGCGGCACGGCACCGGGAGCGGGGGAGCGCGACGGGAGCGGTGCGGTCCCATCGCCGCCGTACGCAGGTCCGTGGCCAGGCACATGGCTGTAGCCGGGCCCGGGCCGGAACCCCGCACCAGGCCCCACACCCGGCTCCGCAGCGCCACCCCCGGCGGACCCACCGAAGGCCCGCCGCGCGTCCCGCGCCTGCCGCTCGTGCACCACAGCCGCCAGATACGCGGCCGGCGGCACACCCGGAGGCACCGGAGCCCCCGTACGCTCCGCCAGATCCCCGGCAAGACGCTCCGCCATCGCCCAGCCCACCTGCGGATCCAACTGCCCCATCCGCGTCAGACACTGCCGGATCGCGAGCCACAGCCCCTCGGGGACGCCGGACAGATCGAGTCCGGAGAACCGCCCCATCAGCCAGGGCGGCGGCGGAGGCACAAAAGCGGCCCGCCCCGCGGGAACGCGCTCGCGCACGACCAGGGTCCCCGCGAACACATCCCCGAGCCGCCGCCCCCGCGCCGACACGAGCGACGCGACGCACGCCACGACCCCGAAGGTCATCAGAATCTCGACGACCCCTATGGCTCCCCGCACCAACGCGTGCCGGAACCGAATGGGCCCCCCGTCGTCCCGCACCACCCGCAACCCGCAGGCCAGCTTCCCCAACGACCGCCCATGACTGAGCGTCTCCACCGCGATGGGACCACCGACCAGAATGAGTACGAAGCTCGCGACGGCCACCGCGGCGGCCGCGGCGTCGTCCAAGGAAGCCGTGGAAGCGACGATGCCGATGGTCACCCCGAGATAGACCGCCCACGCCACGACCAGGTCGATCAGCACGGCCAGCGCCCGGCTCGGCAGCTTCGCGGGACGCAGCTCCAGCGCCACCGCCTCGCCCGTCACAAGCTCACTCACGCCCACCGCCCCTTCCCTGCCCTAGGACTTGCCAGTCTGCCAAGCTGAACAGCCACGCGCCGCAGTACGAGGAGCAGCCGTCCCATGGACCTCGACGTCTTCGTGTCCGCCCACCGAGCCGAGTGGGACCGCCTGGAGGCACTGCTGCGCCGCCAACGCCGCCTCTCCGGAGCGGAGGCCGACGAACTCGTCACCCTCTACCAGCGCACCGCCACACACCTCTCCCTGATCCAGTCCAGCGCACCGGACCCACAACTCACCGGCCGCCTGACCCATCTCGTGGCACGCGCGCGTAGCGCCGTGACGGGAACACGCCGCGCCTCCTGGCGCGACGTGACCCACTTCCTGACCCGCGGCTTCCCGGCAGCGGTCTACCGCTCCCGCCACTGGTGGGTCCCCGCCGCGCTGCTCTCGACGGCCCTCGCGGCCGTCATCGGCTGGTGGATCGCCACGCATCCCGAGGTCCAGGCCTCGATCGCCGCCCCCGGTGAGCTGCGCGAGCTCACCCGCCCCGGCGGCCAGTACGAGACGTATTACTCCAGCCACCCGGCGGCGTCCTTCGCCGCCCAGGTCTGGACGAACAACGCCCAGGCCGCCGCGATGTGCCTCGTCCTCGGCGCCTTCCTGTGCTTCCCCGTCATTTGGATCCTCTTCCAGAACATGCTCAACCTCGGAGTGGGCATCGGCCTGATGTCCTCGGCCGGCCGACTCGATACCTTCCTCGGCCTGGTCCTGCCCCACGGCCTCCTTGAACTGACCGCCGTCTTCGTAGCGGCGGGCACAGGCCTGCGCCTCGGCTGGACCGTCATCGATCCCGGCCCGCGCACACGCCGCACCGCCCTGGCCGAGGAGGGCCGCGCAGCACTGGGCATGGCGATCGGCCTGGCTCTGGTCCTGTTCGTCTCGGGCGCCATCGAAGGCTTCGTCACGCCCTCGGGCCTGCCGACCTCGGCCCGCATCACCATCGGCATCGCCGCCGAGCTGGCGTTCCTCGCCTACGTCTACGTCCTGGGCGCCAGGGCGGTCCGTGCGGGTGAAACAGGAGACCTGGACCGCACCGACCGCAGCGCCTCAGCCCCCACCGCAGCGTGATGTGCATACGGCCCTGCTGAGCTGCTAGTCTCCTCTTCGCCCCGGAAAAACCGTTGACACGGAAGGACTGGGGAGGTAGATTCGAACAGTTGCCTAGAACTGGACAAGTCCAGAGGGCGGCGGTTAAAGTCGGCCTGCTTCTCGAATGACATCAATTGAGGAGCCGCCCCCGATTCAATCGGACTTTCGACCCGGTAAGCCCGGCCGAAAACTTCTGATAAAGTCGGACCAGCCGAAAGGCAAAGGCCCTCCAACGGCCACCGGAAATGAAATCCGAACCGGGAACGGAACGGAAAACGGATCTGGTAAGGTTGGAAACACGAAATACCGAAGGGAAGCGCC
>NZ_JBIBTX010000012.1:0-215416 GCF_043078805.1 Streptomyces sp. NPDC015345
CAACACCCCCAAAAACGCCACCACCGCATCCACCGACCGCGGCAACGCCACCACCACACGCGACTCCCCACCCACCCCCAACAACCTCAAAAACCCCGCCAAACGATTCGCCCGACCATCCAACTCCCCATACGACACCACACCACCCTCGAACTCCACCGCCACAGCACCCGGAGCCCGCACCACCCACTCCTCGAACAACCCCGAAAGTGAGCCCTGCGGTAGGGCTACACCCGTCGCATTCCACTCCTCCAAAACCCGACGCCGCTCCTCGGGCACCAATACATCAAGCCCACCCACCGGAACGTCCGGGGAGCCCATCACCACACCCAACAACCAAACCAACCGCTCCACCAACAACTCAGCAGCCCGCCGATCAAACAAATCCGCCGCAAACGTCAACCCACCCCGCAGACCAGAAGAAGAGTAGGGCGAGAAGGCAAAGGAAAGATCGACCTTGGCGCTCTCCGTTTCCGCCCCTATCGGACTGACGGAAAGCTCCGGGAGAACGGGCAGCATGCCGTTTTCCGGAGCGTTGTTGAGGGTGAGCATGACCTGGAAGAGGGGGTGGCGGGACAGGGACCGCTCGGGGTTGAGGATCTCCACCAGCCGCTCGAAGGGCAGATCCTGATGCGCGTACGCCTCCAGATCCGTCTCCCGCACCCGCGCCACCAACTCACGGAACGTCGGATCCCCCGACACATCCGTACGCAACACCAGACTGTTGATGAACAACCCCACCAGATCGTCCACCGCATCATCACCACGCCCGGCCACCGGCGTACCGATCGGAATGTCCTCACCCGCACCCGACCTCGACAGCAGCAGACCCACCGCCGCCTGCAACACCATGAACACACTCGCACCCGACTCCCGCGCGAACCCCGCCACCCGCTCCATCACATCCACGGGCACCACGAAATCCACCCGGCCACCCCGGTAACTCGCCACCGCCGGACGCGAACGATCAACCGGCAACTCAATCTCCGCCGGCAACCCCGCCAACCGCTCCCGCCAGTACGCGATCTGCGCCGCGACCACGCTGTCCGGGTCATCCTCCGAACCCAGCAACTCCCGCTGCCACACCGCGAAATCCGCATACTGGACCGGCAGCATGGGCCACTCAGGCAGCACGCCGTTCATTCTGGCCCCATACGCGACACTCAGGTCACGCACCAGTGGACGCACGGACCAGCCATCGCTCGCGATGTGATGCACCAGCACGAGCAGCACGTGCTCCTCGGCATCGAGCTCGAACAGCACCGCTCGTAGCGGGAGTTCTTGTTCGAGGTCGAAAGCGTGACGTGCGGCAGCCGCCAGTTCCGCCGCCAGCTCGTCCTCCGAGCAGCGGATCACCGCCAACTCTGATTCGCAGTCGGCCACTGCACGTATGACCTGGTACGCACCCTGTGTGTCCTCAGCGAAGACCGTGCGCAGACTCTCGTGCCGCGCCACCACATCACCCAGCGCCAACCTCAGCGCCTCCCGGTCCAGCCTGCCGCTCAACCGCAACGCCAACGGCACGTTGTACGCCGCCCCCGGCCCCTCCAACTGATGCAGGAACCACAACCGCTGCTGACCGAACGACAACGGCAACCGCCCCGGACGACTCCCCGCCCGCAGTACCGGCACACGACTACGACCCGCACCCTCCACCACACGATCCAACCCCACGACCGTCGGAGCCTCGAACAACTGCCGCACCGACAACTCAACACCCAGAACAGCACGCACCCGACCCACCAGACGCGTCGCCAACAACGAATGACCACCCAGAGCAAAGAAGTCATCGTCAATACCGACCGCCGGCACACCCAGCACCTCGGCGAACAGACCACACAAAATGTCCTCGCGCGGCGACCGCGGCCCACGCCCCGCCACCACATCGACCAGCGGCTCGGGCAGCGCCCGCCGGTCCACCTTCCCGTTCGGCGTCAACGGCACCTCATCCAGCACCACCAGCGCGGGAACCATGTAATCCGGCAGACGCCGCCCCACCTCCGCACGCACCGCACCCAAATCCAGAACCACACCATCCTCAGGAACCACACCGGCAACCAACCGACGGTCCCCCACCATGTCCTCTCTCACCACCGCAACCGCCCGGGCCACACCCCCACAACCCGCCAACGCCGCCTCGACCTCGCCCAGTTCGATACGGAAACCCCGCACCTTCACCTGATCATCGACCCGACCCACAAACTCCAGAACACCATCACGACGCCACCGCACCACATCACCCGTGCGATACATCCGCTCACCCACACCACCAAACGGACACGCCACAAAACGCTCCGCCGTCAAAGCCCCCCGACCCCAATACCCCCGCGCCACCTGCACGCCCGCCACATACAACTCGCCGGCGACACCCACCGGCACCGGCCGCAGGAACGCGTCGAGCACGAATACCCGCGTATTGGCGACCGGCTTTCCGATGGGGGCGGGCCGGTCAAGGCCGTCGTCCTCGCAGTGCCAGTAGGTCACGTCCACCGCGGCCTCGGTCGGCCCGTAGAGGTTGTGAAGTTCGGCCCCGAGCGTGCGGTGGAAAAGTTCCTCGGTGGCAGCGGACAGGGCCTCACCGCTGCACAGGACACGCTTCAGTCCGGTGCAGGCCGCAGCCGTGGGTTCACGTAGGAAGGCATCCAGCATCGACGGCACGAAGTGCACCGTCGTGATGCCGGCGGATTGAATGAGCCCCGACAGATACGCCGGCTCCCGGTGTCCTCCCGGCCGCGCGAGGACGAGCGTCGCTCCGCTCAGCAGGGGCCAGAAGAACTCCCACACCGAGACGTCGAAGCTCGCCGGGGTCTTCTGGAGGACCCGGTCCCGAGTGGTGAGGCCGTATTCGTCCTGCATCCACCGCAGTCGGTTGACGATTCCCTTGTGCGGTACGAGGACGCCCTTGGGCTCTCCGGTGGAACCCGAGGTGTAGATCAAGTAGGCCGCCTGCGACGAGGAGACCAGGGCGAGCGGCGGGTGCTCCCCGGTGAACGCTTCCGTCTGCCGTCGCGTCGCGGGGTCGTCCACCACGACGACCTGGAGACCGGTGGGCGCGGGGAGCCCGCTCTTCAGGTGCTGAGTGGTGAGCAATGCCGTGGGTTCCGCGTCGGCGAGCATGAACGCGATGCGCTCGGCCGGGTACTCGGAATCGACGGGCAGGTAGGCGCCGCCCACCTTGAGTACGGCGAGCAAAGCCACGACCAGGTCGAGTGACCGGGGTATCGCCACCGCCACCCGGCTCTCCGGCCCGGCTCCCATGGACCTGAGCAGGTGGGCCAGGCGGTTGGCGCGCGTGTCGAGCTCTCGGTACGACAGCGCGGAGTCCTCGAATTGCAGGGCACAGGAGTCCGGAGTCCTGGCCGCCTGCTGTTCGAACAGTTCCGACAGCGATGTCGCCGCCGTCCCCGCCCTGTCCGCCGCGGTGTCGTTCCACTTCTCCAGGATCTGTCGCCGCTCGCCCTCCAGCAGCATGTCCGCCCGGCTGACGGGGACATCCGGAGACTCCACGGTCACAGTCAACAACCGCACGAGGCGGTCCGCGAGGAGCTGGGCGGACTCGCGGTCGAACCGGTCGGTGCTGAAGTCCAGGACGCCTCGCAGTCCACCGGTGTCCCGGTGCTCACCCAGGTGGAAGTTGAGGTCGTAGCGCACTGTGCCGGTCTCGACCGGGTGCAGCACGACATCGAGGGCGCCTGCGGCGTCGGTGCCCTCACCCTGCTCCGGTGCTGGGGTTACGTCCGCGTTGTTGAGGGTGAGCATGACCTGGAAGAGGGGGTGGCGGGACAGGGACCGCTCGGGGTTGAGGATCTCCACCAGCCGCTCGAAGGGCAGATCCTGATGCGCGTACGCCTCCAGATCCGTCTCCCGCACCCGCGCCACCAACTCACGGAACGTCGGATCCCCCGACACATCCATACGCAACACCAGACTGTTGATGAACAACCCCACCAAGTCATCCACCGCGTCATCACCACGCCCGGCCACCGGCGTACCGATCGGGATGTCATCACCCGCACCCGACCGCGACAACAGCACACCCAACGCCGCCTGCAACACCATGAAGACGGTGGTGTTGTTCGACAGGGCGAACGTCTGGATCCCGGCGTGCACGTCCGCGGGCACGCTGAACGTGACACGGGCGCCGCGGTGGGAAGCAGCGGCCGGCCGCGGGCGGTCCGCAGGCAGCTCGATCTCCGCCGGCAGGTCGGCGAGCCGCTCCCGCCAGTACGCGATCTGCGCCGAAACGAGACTGCCCGGATCGTCCTCCGAACCCAGCAACTCCCGCTGCCACACCGCGAAATCTGCATACTGCACCGGAAGCACCGGCCACCGCGGCTCACGGCTCGCCACCCGTGCCTCGTAGGCCGCGACGAGATCGCGGCGCAGAGGGCCGACCGACTGGCCGTCACCGGCTATGTGGTGCACGAGCAGGAGCAGGGCGTGCTCATCGGGACCGAGCTCGAACAGAGTGGCCCGGACCGGAACGTCGACCGTCAGATCGAAGCCATACCGGGCAGCCTCCTCCAACCGCTCCGACAGCTCCTCCCGCCCGCACGGGGAAACAGACCACGGAACCGCGACCCCCGCATCCAGCACCCGCTGATACGGCCCCTCCGCATCCTCCGCGAAGACCGTGCGCAGACTCTCGTGCCGCGCCACGACATCACCCAGCGCCAACCGCAGCGCCTCCCGGTCCAGCCTGCCGCTCAACCGCAACGCCAACGGCACGTTGTACGCCGCCCCCGGCCCCTCCAACTGATGCAGGAACCACAACCGCTCCTGGCCGAACGACAACGGCAACCGCTCCGGGCGCACCTGTGCCCTGACCACCGGCACACGTCCCCGATCGGCCCCGTCCAACACCCCGTCCAGCCCCGCGACCGTCGGAGCCTCGAACAACTGCCGCACCGACAACTCAACACCCAGAACAGCACGCACCCGACCCACCAGACGCGTCGCCAACAACGAATGACCACCCAGAGCAAAGAAGTCATCGTCAATACCCACCGCCGGCACACCCAGCACCTCAGCGAACAGACCACACAAAATCTCCTCGCGCGGCGACCGCGGCCCACGCCCGGAAACCACAACCACCTCAGGCTCGGGCAGCGCCCGCCGGTCCACCTTCCCGTTCGGCGTCAACGGCACCTCATCCAGCACCACCAGCGCGGGAACCATGTAATCCGGCAGACGCCGCCCCACCTCCCCACGCACCGCACCCAAATCCAGAACCACACCATCCTCAGGAACCACACCGGCAACCAACCGACGATCCCCCACCGCGTCCTCCCTCACCACCGCAACCGCCCGGGCCACACCCCCACAACCCGCCAACGCCGCCTCGACCTCGCCCAGTTCGATACGGAAACCCCGCACCTTCACCTGATCGTCGACCCGACCCACAAACTCCAGAACACCATCACGACGCCACCGCACCACATCACCCGTGCGATACATCCGCTCACCCGCGCCCCCGAAGGGGCACGCCACAAAACGCTCCGCCGTGACGTCGCTCCGGCCCCAGTAACCGCGGGCAACCCCAGCACCCGCCACATACAACTCACCCGACACACCCACAGGCACCGGCCGCAGGAACGCGTCGAGCACGAACACCCGCGCGTTCGCCAGCGGCCGACCAATGGAAACATCCGAACCCGACTCCACCACCCCACTCGTCGACCACACCGTCGTCTCCGTGGGCCCATACACATTCACCACCGACGCCACCGAATCCACCAACAACCCCGCCACATCACCCGGCAACGCCTCACCCCCCACCAAAGCGTGAACATGCTTCAGCCGGCCCCCCGCAACCGCCAGGATCTCCCGCCACAACGACGGCGTCGCCTGCACCACCGACACACCCGACGACACCACCAAATCCACCAACAACCCCGCATCACCCACCACTTCAGAAGACGCCAGAACCACACAACCACCCGCCGTCAACGGACCGAACAACTCCAACACCGCAATATCAAAAGCAAAAGTCGTCAACGCCAGAACACGACCCGAACCCGAACCCACCACACCCCGCAAACCCGCCAACACATTCACCACACCACCCTGCGACACCACCACACCCTTCGGCCGCCCCGTCGACCCCGACGTATACAACACATACGCCGCCTGCTCCCGACAAGAAACCACCCCCAAAGAACCCGAAGAAAACTCAGCAAGCCGCGACACCACCACCGGATCATCCAACAAAACCAACGGCACACCCCCACACCCGCCAACACCCGCCCCCGACACCGAAATCACCGCCGACGGCGCACAATCCCCCACCACAAAAGCAATCCGCTCCACCGGATACGACGGATCCACCGGCACATACACACCCCCCGCCTTCAACACCCCCAAAAACGCCACCACCGCATCCACCGACCGCGGCAACGCCACCACCACACGCGACTCCCCACCCACCCCCAACAACCTCAAAAACCGCGCCAAACGATTCGCCCGACCATCCAACTCCCCATACGAAACAGCCTCCCCACCACACTCCATCGCCACCGCACCAGAGGCACACCGCACCTGCTCCTCGAACAACCCCACCAACGACGCCTTCGGGACATCAACCGCCGTATCGTTCCACCCCTCCAATACCCGCCCACGCTCACCCGGCACCAATACATCAAGCCCACCCACCGGAACATCCGGCGAACCCACCAACGCACCCAACAACCACACCAACCGCTCCACCAGCAATTCAGCGGACCACCGCTCAAACACATCCAGCGCAAACGTCAAACCGCCCCGCAAACCATTCTCTGGATCCATCTGAGCGAATTCGAAGGTCAGGTCGAAGCGGGCTGCGTCATGCGTCGCACGGATTTCGCTCACGTCAAGGTGCGAGGCATTCGATTCGACCCCGGCGGACGTCTGGTTGTTAAAAATGAGCATGACCTGGAAGAGAGGATGCCGGGACAGGGACCGCTCGGGGTTGAGGATCTCCACCAGCCGCTCGAAAGGCAGATCCTGATGCGCGTACGCCTCCAGATCCGTCTCCCGCACCCGAGCCAGCAACTCACGGAACGTCGGATCCCCCGACACATCCGTACGCAGCACCAGATTGTTGATGAACAACCCCACCAAGTCATCCACCGCATCATCACCACGCCCGGCCACCGGCGTACCGATCGGAATGTCCTCACCTGCACCCGACCGCGACAGCAGCACACCCAACGCCGCCTGCAACACCATGAACACACTCGCACCCGACTCCCGCGCGAACCCCGCCACCCGCTCCATCACATCCACGGGCAACACGAAATCCACCCGGCCACCCCGGTAACTGGCCACCGCCGGACGCGAACGATCCACCGGCAACTCAATCTCCGCCGGCAACCCCGCCAACCGCTCCCGCCAATACGCGATCTGCGCCGAAACGAGACTGCCCGGATCGTCCTCCGAACCCAGCAACTCCCGCTGCCACACCGCGAAATCCGCATACTGCACCGGCAACGCCGGCCACCGCGGCTCACGCCCGGCGACACGCGCCTCGTACGCGCTCGTGAGATCACGGACCAAGGGCCTCAGCGACCAGCCGTCGGTGGCAATGTGATGCACCAACAGGAGCAGGACATGGTCCTCGGGGCCGAGCTCGAACAGGGCTGCGCTGACCGGGATCTCGGTGGAGAGGTCGAAGGCATGCCGGGCAGCAGTCGCCAACCGCTCCGGCAGCTCGCCCTCCGTCACCTGGGCGACGGTCCACGGAACCTCGACATCCGCGTCCAGCACGACCTGGTACGCACCCCGGGCGTCCTCGGCGAACACCGTGCGCAGACTCTCGTGCCGCGCCACCACATCACCCAGCGCCAACCGCAGCGCCTCCCGGTCCAGCTCACCGCCCAGCCGGACCGCCGAAGGAACGTTGTAGGCCGCCCCCGGCCCCTCCAACTGATGCAGGAACCACAACCGCTCCTGGCCGAACGACAACGGCAACCGCTCCGGGCGCACCTGTGCCCTGACCACCGGCACACGTCCCCGATCGGCCCCGTCCAACACCCCGTCCAGCCCCGCGACCGTCGGAGCCTCGAACAACTGCCGCACCGACAACTCAACACCCAGAGCAGCACGCACCCGACCCACCAGACGCGTCGCCAACAACGAATGACCACCCAGAGCAAAGAAGTCATCGTCAATACCCACCGCCGGCACACCCAGCACCTCAGCGAACAGACCACACAAAATGTCCTCGCGCGGCGACCGCGGCCCACGCCCCGCCACCACATCGACCAGCGGCTCGGGCAGCGCCCGCCGGTCCACCTTCCCGTTCGGCGTCAACGGCACCTCATCCAGCACCACGACCGCGGACGGAACCATGTACTCCGGAAGGCTCCGGGCGCACTGCGCGCGCAGCGCCGCCCCGTCCACCACCGCGCCCGGCTCCGCCGTCACGTACCCGACCAGTCGGCGGTCGGCCTCGTCGTTCACTCGCACCGTCACGACCGCGCGGGCCACACCCCCACAGCCCGCCAACGCCGCCTCGACCTCGCCCAGTTCGATACGGAAGCCCCGCACCTTCACCTGGTCGTCGGCCCGGCCCACGTACTCCAACACCCCGGTGTCACGCCACCGCACCACATCACCCGTGCGGTACATCCGCTCACCCGCGCCCCCGAATGGGCACGCCACGAATCGCTCCGCCGTGACGTCGCTCCGGCCCCAGTAGCCGCGGGCGAGCGGCGCACCCGCCACGTACAGCTCGCCGGGCACGCCGACCGGCACCTGCCGCAGGAACGAGTCCAGTACGAAGACCCGTGTGTTCTGGAACGGCGTGCCGATCGGCACGGCGCCCCGCGGCGTCGTCCCGCCCGGGTCCAGGCGCCACTCCGTGCAGTTCACCGTGGCCTCGGTGGGGCCGTACGCGTTGTAGACGGTGACGTCGGGGTGACGGCGGCGCCAGGCGTCCAGCACCTCGCCCGTCAGCGCCTCGCCGCCGACCACCAGGGTGCCGGCCGGAGCGACCACGTTCTCGTGGTCCTCCATCAGCGCCAAGTGGCTCGGGGTGACCTTCAGCAACGTCGCTCCGGCACCGTCCTCCAGGTCGTCCAGGCGCACCCGGCCACCGCTCACCAGCGGCGTGAACAGAGCCGTCACCGTCAGGTCGAAGGAGAGCGAGGTGTGGAGCACGGAGTTCCCGGTGACCCCGGCGTACGTCTGCCGGTTCCGCAGCAGGTAGGCGCCGAGCGAACGGTGCTCCACCACGACGCCCTTCGGCCGTCCGGTCGAACCCGACGTGTACACCACGTACGCCGCCTGGTCCGGGCGCCGCTCCAGCACGTCGGGCGGGGTCGAGGGAAGTCCGGCGAGTCGAGCCGCCAGTTCGGGGGCGTCGAGCAGGACCAGCGGTGCGTCGCCGTGTCCGGCGGAACCGGTGCCTTCGGTAGACCCTGTGCACGGGACCGGGCCGCCCGGGACCACGCCGGTGTCCGAGAACGAGATCACCGCCGCCGGCTCGCAGTCCTCCAGCATGAAGGCGATCCGCTCCGCCGGGTACGACGGATCCACCGGGACGTAGGCGGCCCCTGCCTTGGAGACGGCCAGCAGCGCCGCCACCGCGTCCACCGATCTCGGCAGTGCCACCACGACGCGCGACTCCGTGGCCACCCCCAACGAGCCCAGGTGGCGCGCCAGACGATTGGCCCGCGCGTCCAGCTCGCCGTACGACACGGCTTCCCCTTCGAACTCCACCGCCACGGCTTCAGGGGCGCGTGCCGCCTGCTCCTCGAACAGGGCGGGGAGGGAGGCCCATGGCACGTCGGCCGCCGTGTCGTTCCACTCCGCCAGCAGCAGCCGTTCGCCGGGCAGCGACACGTCCATACCGCCCACGAGGCGTTCCGGAGCGTGGGCGATGGTCCGCAGGACGCGCGTCAGGACCTCGGCGATCTTCTGGACGCGGTCGGCCCCGAAGAGGTCGGGGCGGTGCACGAGACGGCCGCCGATCCGCTCGCCCGTGCCGGAGATCAGTGTGAGCGGGTAGTGCGTGGCGTTGCGGGACCGGACGTCCCGTACGCGCAGGGCGGCCCCGTCCCCGTCGTCGGTGTGCCGGGGGAAGTTCTCGAACACCATGCCCGCGTCGAACAGTTCGTCCACACCTGCGGCGCGCTGGATGTCCATGAGGCCCAGGTGGTGGTGGTCGAGCATGCGGGCCTGCTCCTGCTGCACCCGGACGAGGAGACCGGAGAGGGACTCCTCGGGCCTCAGCCGGACGCGGAACGGAACGGTGTTGATGAACAGGCCGACCATGTGCTCGGCGCCGTCGAGCTCGGCGGGGCGACCGGAGACGGTCATGCCGAACACGACGTCGTCACGGCCGGTGAGGCCGCCGAGCACCAGCGCCCAGGCGCATTGGAGCGCGGTGTTGAGGGTGATGCCGCGGGCCCGGGCCACGTTCACCAGGGCCGTGCCGGTCTCCTCGTCCAGAGCGAAGTCGAGGCGTTCGGGCAGCACGGTGGCGGGAGAGGCCCCGGGCGCCAGGAGGCAGGGGCCGGGGAGCTCCGCCAAGGCCTCGCCCCAGGCCCGCTCGGCGGCGGCCCGGTCGCGGGTGCGGAGCCATGCGAGGTGGTCGCGGTGGGGACGGACGGCGGGCAGCTCACCGGGGACGGCGCCGTTGCGGTAGAGCACGAGCAGTTCGCGCAGCAGCACCGCCATGGACCAGCCGTCCACCACGGCGTGGTGCGCGGTGAGCACGAAGCGGAAGCTCTCCTGTCCGAGGCGCAGCAGGGTGAAACGGATCAGAGGGGCGGCACCGAGGTCGAAGCGCCGCAGGCGGTCGGCTGTCACCTCGGCCTCCAGGGCTTCGCGCCGCTCCGCTGCGGGAAGCCGGCTCAGGTCGTGCCGGTGCCACGGCAGTCGCACCCGGCGGCGCAGGAGCCGCACCCATTCGCCCGTGCGACGCTGCCGGAAGGAGGAGCGCAGGTTGGCGTGGCGCCGCAGGAGTTCCGCCGCGGCGGCGCGGAGGGCCGCTTCGTCCAGGGCACCGTCCAGGTCGAAGGCGACCTGAGCGACGTAGGAGTCCGGTGCGCCTTCGTCGTAGACATGGTGGAAGATCATGCCCTCTTGCAGCGCGGTCACCGGCAGGATGTCCTCGATCGACTGTGCGCGCGCGTTCACCACGGACGTCCCTTCAGTCCACGACACGATGCGATGCGATGCGACGCGTCAAATGCGACGCGTCAAATGTGATGCGTCCGGAGAGGAGCGGGGCAGGGGCACGTGAACTGGCGGCTCCCCCGGTTCCTCGATGCTTTTCCCGTACACGGGAAATTTGAAGCTAGTTGCCCTTTGAAGAGCGCGTCAAGACTTTCAGGAAGCGCCGAAATCCGTGGCTTTATGGGAATGGATCGGGGGCCGCCGAGGGTGCGGCGGAGGAATCCCGGGGGGGATTCGATGGCTGCACTCAGCCGTTCGCCGCGGCTGCGCCGCCGATGATGTCCGCGGTCTCCTGCGGCCGCGTGCCGGTGAAATAGTGGCCGCCTTCGGTGAGTTCATGGAGCTCGACCTGGTCGGCGATGACCTTCCAGTCCCGGTAGCGCTCCGGACCCCGCTCGGTGGACGGGTCGTCCGCCGCGAGGACCACGTGGACGGGGGCGTTGAGACGGTGTGCCTGCGGGTCCTCGTGCAGGGCCAGCAGGTGGGCGTTGGTGGTGCACACGTCGTGGCGGTACGCCGTGCCGACGAGGTCGGCGCGTTCGGGCTTCAGCCCGTCCAGTTCCACGTAGGCGCTCTCCGCCAGCAGCCGCTGGGTGATCTCGGCCGCGCCGAGTGCGCTGACCTCGGCCGTCTCCGCCTCAAGGACAGCCACCGGGTCAAGGAGCATCGCCCCCAGGAACACCCGGGTCAGCTCGGCTCCGCTCGCCTCCAGCAACCGTGCGGTGGCCAGTGCGTGGGCGCTGCCGGCGCAGTGTCCCCAGAGCATGACGGGGCCGGTGACGTCGCGTCGTACCTCGTCGTGGACGCGGTGCGCGATCTGCGCGACGTCCTGGGGGAGTTCCGCGGTTCCGGTGAAGTCGCGGGCGGGTGGTTCCACGCCGAGGACCGTGATGCGACGCTCGGCGAGCCGCTTGGCCAGGAGCTGGAAGTTCACGGCGTTGCCGCCCGCGTAAGGGAAGCAGACCAAGGTGGCCACCGCGTTCGGCACCGGGTCCGCCAGCCGTTGCAGCAGATCGTGCCCGGGTGCTTCGGCCGCCGCGCCGGAGTCGATGAGCCGGGCGAGGTCGGCGAGTACCGGCGTGCTGATGAGCTGCTTGAGCGAGATGGCCCGGTCGAGCTTGACGACGAGGCGTACGGCGGTGAGCGAGGTGGCGCCCAGGTCGAAGAAGTGGTCGCGGCGGCCGATCCGTTCGACCGGGATTCCGAGTGCCTCGGCCCATTCCGTGGCGAGCCGCTGTTCGGTGGGGGTCTCGGGGAGGGCCTGCGAGCCCTGCGCGTGCCCCAGGGTCTGCGCGAGCGCCGCGAGCGCCTGCTTGTCCACCTTGCCGTTCTCGTTCAGCGGCAGTGCGTCCAGGCGGTGGATGGGCGAGGGGACCATGTACGCGGGGAGCAGCGTCGCCAGGTGGCGGTGCAGTGCCTCCTCCTCGACGTGCTCCCCGGCCGCCACGAACGCGACCAGGCTCTTCTCCGTGCCGGTGGTGTGCTCGACGAGGACGACGCAGTCCCGCACGCCCGTCGCGGCGCGCAGCTTGTTCTCGATCTCGCCGATCTCGATCCGGTAGCCGCGGATCTTGACCTGCTGGTCGCGGCGGCCGAGGAACTCGATGGTGCCCTCGGGCAGCCAGCGGCCGAAGTCTCCGGTCCGGTACATCCGTTCGCCCGGCACGTACGGGTCGGTGACGAACGCCTGCCGGGTGCGCTCCGCGTCGTTGATGTAGCCGCGTCCGACGGACACGCCGGCGAAGACGATCTCGCCGGGTGTGCCCAGGGGCGCCAGCCGTCCGTGGTCGTCGAGCACGTAGGTGCGGACGTTGCGCAGCGAGCGGCCCACCGAGACGAAGTCGCGGACCGGTGGCGCGGTGAGTACTTCGTGCATGGTGTCGTCACTGACTTCGGTGGCCCCGTAGGCGTTGACCAGTTGCACGTGCGGCTGGACCGTGAACCAGCGGCGGACCGGGTCGAGCTTGAGTGCCTCGCCGGTGATGGAGATCGAGCGCAGCACCCCGAGGTCGCGGGGCCGGCGTTCCAGCTCTCCGAGCAGGATCTCGAAGTACGAGGGCACCAGTTGTGCGACGGATACCCCGGCCAGGTCCAGTTCGGCGAGGAAGTGCTCGGGGGCGAGCTGGGTTTCGGTGTCCACGATGCGCGCCGACGCACCGACCAGGAGCGGTGCGACGAGCTGCCACAGGGAGATGTCGAAGCACTGGGAGGCGGTCTGCGCCACCACGTCGCCCTCGTGCAGGTCGACGGAGTCGATCTTGGCATAGAGGTGGTTGACCATTCCGGCGTGTTCGCACTGCGCGCCCTTGGGTGCGCCGGTGGATCCGGAGGTGAAGTACACGTAGGCCAGCTGGTCGGGGCGGATCTCGACGCCGGGGTCCCGGGCGTCGGCGCCGTCCTGGAGGAGGTCGTCCACGAGCAGGCAGGTCCTGGCACGGCCGGACACCTCGGCGGTGTCCGCGAGGAGCGTCCGCGCGGACCCCTGGCCGAGGACGAACCGGCACGCGCTGCGGTCGAGCTGGGTCGCGACGCGCCGTGCCGGGAAGTCGGGGCGTACGGGCAGATAGGCTCCGCCGGCCTTGAGGACGCCCAGGACGGCGGCCGCCCACGGCAGCGTGCGGTCCATCACCACGGCCACCACGTCCTCGGACCGCAGCCCCTGCGCCAGCAGTGCGGCGGCGATGCGGTTCGCCGCGGCGTTGAGGCTCGCGTAGTCCCATGTGGTCTCGCCGTGGGAGACGGCGGCCGCGCGCGGATGGGCGCGCACCCGCGCCTCGAAGAGCTGGGGGAACATGGCATCGGGCAGGGGCAGGACGGGGCCGGCCAGGCCGGTGATGTGGTGCTCCCGCTCCTCGTCGGACAGCAGCTCCTGCAGGTGGTGCGCGGCGTCCGGGGCAGTGGTCAGCTGCTCGAAGGCCGTGCGGACGTAGGCGCCGAGCCGAGCCGCGTACGTCGCGTCGATGGCGTCCGTGCGGTACTGGAGGCGCAGTCGCGGCCGGGTGGCGTGCGCTGCCCACGTCACGCGGAGCGCGGTGTCCGGCGCGAGCGGGGCGGGCCCCTCGGGGTCATCCGCTGCGGCCGAGGGGCGCATGTCGAGCACGATGTCGTACGGGGTGGCGCCGGGGTCCGCCCGGCGGTCGGCGGGCACCTGCTCCCGTTCCGCGGCCACCGCCGCCACGACGTCGTGCCAGGACCCGTCCGGTATCGGGACCGTCAGGGTGTGCGGCGTCGTCGACCCGCCCGGCGCGGCGGCGGGGAAGTACCCGACCGTGACGGTCTTCTCGGCGGTGACCGCGCTGAGCACCTTCGTCAGGACGGCGAGACGCAGGGTCTCCGCTTGTGCCGTCGGCCCCGTGGCCGCGGCGGCGTCGGCCGGGGTCCGGCCGGCGGGCAGCTGCACCGTCAGCTCGCGCACCGCGGCCGGTGCTCCGCCGCCGGGGGCGACCCACCGGGGTATCCGTGTCGGCGCAGGACGATGAACTCTGGACATGCCTCAACCCCCGTCTCCGGGCGGATGCGCCCGTGGCCCGACCGAACGTGCGGACTGTGACTCACCATCTGGCGTCGTGCTGCCGCGGCCTTCAGCCACCCATGGCCTCGATGAGGCTCTTGGGGCGCATGTCGGTCCAGGTTTCGTTGACGTAGTCGAGTGCCGACTGGCGGTCCGTCGATTCGAGGGCCACCGTCCACCCGGCGGGCACTTCGGCGAACGTCGGCCAAAGGGAGTACTGCCCTTCGTCGTTCACCAGAACCAGGTAGGTGCCATCGGGGTCTTCGAAGGGATTTACGCTCATGGTCCGGCTCCTTCGCTCCTTCTTCACGCGCGGGTTTGCGCGGCACACAGGACCGAAGTGTACGAATCCCGGTGTGCCGGATCACCGGCTGACGGGAATTCCGGCGGGGATTCAGGAACGGCTTAATGATGGCGGAGGAGGGGAGCCGGAGCCGTCGCCTCAGTCATTCACCACCGGTGAAAATCCGTGACAGTGGTGGGCGCGCTTGCCACAGTGAACCGACACCCCGGGAGAGCGCCCGGGCCCGTGGAAAGGCGGCGCGAACGTGGACACCGCGCATCCCGCCACAGCGACGAGCGGTGAGTTCCGTTCCTTCATGACGTGCTTCCCGTCGGGGGTCGCCGTCCTCACCACAGCCCTGCCGGACGGGACTCCCCTGGGCATGACGTGCACGTCGCTGTGCAGCGTTTCCCTCTCGCCACCGGTGCTGCTGGTGTGCATCAGAAGTGCGAGCCCGACGTTGAAGGCCGTTCTGGAGCGGGGCGTCTTCGCGGCGAACCTGCTGCACGAGGACGCCCGGGACACCTCCGAGCTGTTCAGTTCCGGTGCCCCCGACCGGTTCGACCGGGTGGCCTGGACACCCGGTCCGGGCAGTGGTGTCCCGCATCTGACCGACGGGGCCCACGCGATCGCCGACTGCACGGTGCGGCAGTACGACAGCATGGGCGACCACCGGGTGGTCTTCGCCGAAGTGACCGGGGTGCGGATCGCTTCCGGTCCGCCCCGGCCTCTGCTGTACGGCCTGCGCCAGTACGCGGGGTGGCCGTCCGGCTGACGGCCGCCCCGCTGGGCGCACCACACCGTTCAGGCGCGGGCGCCCGGCCTCGGCCCGCATGTGGTGCGCGCGGGTCCGCACGTGGTGCGCGCGGGCTCGGCCGTGCCGGAGTCAAGGGCAGGGCCGCCGACCATGGCGAGGGCCGAACCGAGCGCCGTGAGGGAGTGCAGCATCGTGTTCGACCGTCTTCGGCTGGTCACCAGGCCGGCTTCGCGCAGCACGGTCGCGTGCTGACTGGCCGCGGCGGGCGAGATGCCGAGCCTGCGGCCCAGTTCGCTGGTGCTGCACGTCTCGGTCAGCGCCTGGAGCACCTTGGCCCTGGTCCGGCCGACGAGGGCGGCCAGCGCGCGGTCCCCGGCCCTCGCGGCGCTCCACAGGCTGTCCGCCGTGTCGAGGTCCAGCGGTGCCGGGTAGACCAGCACGGGTGCCCGGTCCGTTCCCGCGGGGTCCGCGAACACCATCGGCTGGGCGAGGAAGAGCGACGGCACGATGACGAGGCCGTTGCCCCGCAGCTCGATCTCCTGCTTACGGCCCGACGCAACGGTGAGCACGGGCGGAGACCAGTCGATCCAGGCGTGTAACGTGCTGAGCAGGTGCTCTATCCCGCCACCGACCAGGAGTCGGCAGCGCCGGTCCCGGTCGAGCTGGAGGTGGGTGCGCGCCTGTGCCCAGTACGGGGCGACGCCCAGGTCGTGGACCCGCTCCATCACGGGGTCGAGGCATTCGACGTCGTCGGCCGCCCCTTCCGACGACACCAGATCGAACAGCCAACTGCCCCGGGCGCGCTGCTGCAACTCCCCGGATTCGGGAGCGGGTCGGGGCCGCAGCCCGCCCGGCCCCGTCAGCGCGTCGGCTGACGAGCGGGCCCGGCGCATCCTGAGACCGACCGCCTCGCGCCATTTGGCGAAGGGCGCTCCTCCCGCTCCCCGTCTCAGGAGATCGACCGCGAAGACCGCCTCGGCAACGGGACCCACCGTCGGCACGATCTTCAGTTTGGCGAGGTCATCAATGGTGAAGTGCACGTTCTGCATGGATCGATCCCCCAGGGGCGAGCATCCGCCGCTGGGCCGGCGGACGCGCACGCGAACGTCTTGCGGACAGGATCGGCGCGATCCACGGGGACGCGCCGGTATATGCCGGTCAACACGTCAGCCACATCCGCTGCATGACGGCACGTCAGTTCGACTGCCTCCGCGGAACGGCTTGACGTCGACACGCTCAGGTGCGGGGAATCCGTCGGTGGCCCGGCGGCCACGCCGCTTGAGCGGTCCCGCATCATCAAGGAGCACGGCGGGAGCGGGATGCCAGGAACTCAACGACATCCACCCCCATGGAGAAGTGCTTCAACTGTCCACACTCTAAGGGCTCAATACGGTAAAGGTAACCACTATTTCAGGGCTACTTATCTACCTCATACGGCGTAGGGACGGCGATAGGCGCGACAGAAGGACGGCCCGGTCCGCCACCGCCGCGGGGGATCGACGGTGACGGCCGGAGCCGAGACCTGGCAGCGCGTCGGAATGCGGTCAGGCATCCCGTCGACGCAGCACGGCCAGGCCGATCAGGTGGGCCGCGACGGCCCAGGACAGGACGATCAGGAGGCCGACCAGTGAGGGGTACGGGTCACCGCCCCCCTTCATGAAGTGGTCGCCCGCGCTCTGCGGGAGGGCGTCGTTGATCTTCCGGAGCACCTCGCTGCCCGGCCCGAGCAGGACGAACGGCAGCCCGGCCAGCAGGAAGAAGAGGGAGGCCAGCGCGCCGACGGCGGACCTGCACACAAAGGCGACACCGACCGAGAGCACCGCGACGAGCGCCAAGTAGGCGCCGATCGACAGCAGTTGGACCGCTGCCTCCCCCGTCTCGAACGACGCGTGTCCGCGGAAGGGGACCCACGCCACGGCCATGCCCAGCGCGCCGAGCAGCACTCCGCCGACGAACGAGACGGCTCCGGTGACGACCGCCTTCGCCAGCTGCACCCGGTGCCTGACCGGAACCCACTGCAGCGAGGTCCGGATGCTGCCCGTGGCGTACTCGCTCGTCACGGTCGTCATCGCCAGGACGACGACGATGAACTGCAGCAGGATGACGGAGGCGATCGGCGCCTTGCCGACCGCCTGCACCGGCTCGTCGTTGATCCGCGCGATGGATCCGTAGTAGAAGGCGAACACCGCCATCAGCCCCACGCCCACCGCCATGCAGACGTACGGCGTACGGGTCGTCCACAACTTGCCCCACTCGGCGGCGACGGCTCCGAGGAGCCCGCCGCCCGTGTGCTCCGTGCGGGACCGCTCGGGAGCGTCCGCACGCGTCGTACGTGTCACGGTCGCCATTCCCTCACGCCTCCGTCTTCCGCTGGGCGGCCGGTACGCCGAAGACCGTGCGCGCCGTGCCGTATTCAACGCTTTCCGCCGTCAGTTCCATGTACGCCTGTTCCAGTGATGCGGACACCGCATTCAAGCCATGCAGCCGTACGCCGAGTCGGTGCGCCAGGTCGCCGACTTCCTCCACCGTCCAGCCGCTGACCACCACCTCGTCGTCACCGGCCGGCTCCACCCGTGCGCCCTCGGAGGCCAGCAACTGCTCGGTCAGCGCCCGCAGTCCATCGGCGTGGGGGCTGCGCACGCGCACGCCGGCCCGGGAGCTGCTCGCCAGCAATTCCGCGATGGGGGCGTCGGCCAGCAGCTTCCCCCTGCCGATGACGACGAGCTGGTCCGCGGTCAGCTGCATCTCGCTCATCAGGTGGCTGGAGAGAAAGACGGTCCGGCCCTCGGCGGCCTGGGTCCGCACGAGTTCACGGACCCACCGCACGCCGTCGGGGTCCAGGCCGTTGACCGGCTCGTCGAAGATGAGGACCTGGGGGTCGCCGAGCAGGGCGCCCGCGACACCGAGCCGCTGGTACATGCCGAGCGAGAACGAACCGGCTCGTTTGCGCGCCACCTTCGTGAGGCCCACCGTGTCCAGCACCTCGTCCACGCGGCGCGCCGGGATGCCGTTGCTGCGCGCCATGGTGAGCAGGTGGTTGCGGGCCGAACGGGCGGGGTGCAGCGCCTTCGCCTCCAGGAGGGCGCCGACCTCGCGCACGGGGTGGCGCAGCGAGGAGTAGGGCTTGCCGTCGATGAGGGCCTCGCCGTCGGTGGGGTTGTCGAGGCCGAGGATCATGCGCATGGTCGTCGACTTGCCCGCGCCGTTGGGGCCGAGGAAGCCCGTCACCTGCCCTTCCTTGATGTCCAGCGTCAAGCCGTCGACGGCGAGTGTGTCGCCGTACCGCTTGGTCAGTCCTCGCAGGGTGATCACGTGTTTCCCTCGTCCGTTCCTTCGGAATCCCTGTTCCGGGATCAACCGTAGGAAGCGCGCGGCCCGCGCACATCTGCCGTACGGCAGCGGCTCCCCTTACCAACGGCATCACCGTCCATGACTTTCGTCAGGGGGCTCGCCGATGAGCCATCGGTCGGCCGCTTCTGACGGGTCGCCAGAGTGAGGGCGTCCGTATACTGCACCGGTGATCCAGGTGCTGCTGGCAGACGACGAGGCCATGATCCGTGCGGGTGTCCGGGCGATCCTTTCGAAGGATCCCGGCATCGAGGTCGTCGCCGAGGCGGCCGACGGACACGAGGCCGTCCAGGAGGTGCGCCGGCACCGGCCCGACGTGGCGCTGCTCGACATCCAGATGCCGCGGCTCGACGGCATCGCGGCCGCTGCTCGGATCCACCGCGAACTGCCCGCAACGGCCGTGCTCATGCTGACCACCTTCGGCGAGGACGACTTCATAGCCAGGGCGCTCCAGCAGGGTGCGAACGGCTTCCTGCTGAAGGCGGGTGATCCGCGGGAGCTGATCGCGGGAGTGCACGCGGTCGCCGCGGGCGGGGCGTACCTCTCGCGGAAGGTGGCGGACCGGGTGGTCGCGGGGCTCCGCGGTGGCCACATGGCGAACGGGGCGTCCCGCTACCCCGTCGGGGACCTCACGGAACGGGAGCACGAGGTACTGGCGCTGCTGGGGACGGGCCTGTCGAACGCCGAGATCGGAGCGCGTCTGCACCTGGTGGAAGGCACCGTGAAGGCGCACGTCAGCGCGGTACTCGGCAAGCTCGGGGTGCGCAACCGGGTCGAGGCGGCGATCGCGGCCCACGAGGCGGGCCTGACCGGCCGCCGTGACCGGTGACCCGGTCTGGCGTCCGCCATCAGGCTCCCGTCGTGAATCCGAAGTCCGCGGCGAGGTCCGCCACGCTCGGGGGACGGCCGAGGCAGCTGCTGACGGCTGCCGCTTCCACGGCCCGCAGGGACTGGCGGGCCAGTTCGGCCGGCAGCACCTCGATGTCGGTGAGCAGGGTGACCCACACGTCCGACCCGCGACCGCGCACCCGCAGGGTCTGTTCGGTGCCGTGCGCCTGGAAGGGCTCGGAGCAGGTCACGTCCGAGCCGAGCGGCTCCAGTTCGGCCCGCGTCGGGGCGGCGTCGAGCACGGCGCCCGGCTGTTTGTCGAGGCAGTCGTAGAGCCGCTCCAGGCGCACGGGGCCGTGCTCGGCGGCGGCCTCGGCGAAGAGCCGCTCGACGCTCGTGATGTCGTACTTGCCGTGGTGGTACGCCTTCAGCAGGTCGTGCTGGCAGCGGCGTGCCGCCTCCATGACGGTCTCGGTGCGCGCCGTGTGCAGGACGGTCAGACCGGGCTGGCACATGCAGGCGAGGCTGCTGCCCGTGCCCGGTTCGAACCGGTTGGTGACCATCACTTTGAACGGTATCCGCTCCTGGCCGGTATGCGCCGCGAACAGCGAGCAGAAGGGTGCGAGGACCAGCGCGCCCAGGGAGACCCGCTCCGCGTGCCTGAGCCAGCGGGACGCCGTGCGCAGGGCCGTGGAGTACAGGTCGACGCGGACCATGGTCCTGGGCCGCTTGCCCGTCATGCCCTCGGCGCCGGCCGGGACGTGCGGGCTCGCCGGTACTTCGAGGTACTTCGCACGCAGGTACGCCAGGGTGCGCTGGTGCCTGCGCCGGCCCGACGGGGAGTTCTCGGAGGCGGCGATGTCGCAGGGCTGGGCGCGCTGCTCGTCCTGCCGCCACTCCCGGGGCGGTGCGGTGAGCAGTTGGTGGAACTCGCTCCTGAGCAGGGCGTGGGCGAACGCGTCCGACGCGCTGTGGTTGACCACGCAGAGGACCAGCCAGACGAGCCCGTCGCCGTCGCGTACCAGCCCGAACCGCACGGGCAGGTCGCGGCTCAGATCGAATGACGCCCCTGAGACCTGCTTGACCAGCGGGTGCTCCAGCATGTTCGTGTCGCGGTCGGCGACGGTGTCGACGGGGACGTCCAGCGGTCGTACCTCGTGCACCCGCTGTACCAGCCCGCCCGCCGCCGCGTCGTCCACCAGCGTCGTCCTCAGTCCCTCGTGCCGGCGCACCAGTTCGGCGAGCGCCGCCCTGACGGCCGGTTCTTCGGCGGGGGCCGCCGGCTTCCACCACTGGCACAGGTTGAACAGGTGCCGCCGCTCCGGTGGCGCCGCCATCTGCTCGTACCACTGTGCCCGCTGTCCGAAAGTGGCCGGCGCGCTGCGCACGACGCCGTCACCGGGCCCGGTCTCGTCGAGAGGAGTGATGGCGGTCGGCCTTCCGTCGGGGCGGGTTTCCGCGGTGGTGCCGGTCATGCCGTGGTGTAGGCGTCGGCCTGCAGTGCGTACATGTCCGCGTAGCGGCCTCCGCTCGCCATGAGTTCGGCGTGCGTGCCCTGTTCCACGATGCGGCCCTGGTGCAGGACGACGATGCGTTCCGCCCTGCGGACGTTGACCAGGCGGTGGGTGACCAGGATCGTGGTCCGTGATCCGGTGCCCTCGCCGTCCAAGGCGCTCGCGCGGCGCAGGCCCTCGAAGACGACGGCCTCAGCCTTGGCGTCCAGTGCGGCCGTGGGCTCGTCGGCGAGGAGGACGGCGGCGTCGCGGTAGACGCCGCGGGCGACGCCGAGGCGCTGCCACTGGCCTCCCGAGAGGTCCTGACCGCCGACGAACTCCTTGGACAGGATGGTGTCCTCGCCCTTGGGCAGGGACCGCACCACCTCGTCGGCGCCCGATGCGGACACCGCCCGCCGCCAGCGCTCCTTGGACGTGTCGTCGTACTCCAGGCGCCCCATGCGGATGTTGTTTCCCGCGGTCATCGGCCAGCGGGCCGGTTCCTGGGAGATCAGGGCCACCTGGTCAAGGACCGACCCCTCGGTGGTGGTGGCGATGTCCACCCCGTCCCACAGCACCGCGCCGGACGTGGGCCGGTACAGACCGGCGATGATCTTGCTGAGAGTGGTCTTGCCCGACCCGTTCTCGCCGACGAGCGCCACCACTTCGCCGCGTCTGATGCACAGGTTGATGTCGCGCAGGGCGTGCTGGGTGCTGCCGGGATAGCTGAACTCGACGTTCTCGATGCGGATCTCGGTGGGGTTGTGCGGGGCCAGGGCGGCGCACGGGGGGTGGTGGCGGCCCGCGGCGTCGCTCAGCAGGCCGTGGTAGAGGTCGATGTAGTGCGACAGTTCGTACACCCGGTTGAGCGAGCGCATCGTGGCCGCGAGCCCGGTGTTGGCGTTGCGCATCGCCAACACGGCCGTGCCCGCCAGGGCGAGGGGCATGACTCCCTGGTGCAGCAGGATGCCCAGCAGGACGTAGGCGAGCCCGGTGCTCAGGCCGCTGAGGGTGCGGCCCACCAGCTGGACGAACCCCTTCTTCGTCTCCAGCCGCACGGTCTCCTCGGTCAGCTGGGAGGCGACGCGGCGGTGCTCGGCCATGAGCTGGTCCTGGAGGCGGTACGCGCGCACTTCCGCTGCCAACTCGCGCTTGACGATGAGGTCCTGGACCACGCCGATGCGCAGCTGGCGGGTGGCGTTGCTCAGGAAGCTGAGGAAGTCCAGTTTGCCGACCTGGGTCGCCGACCACATCTCCGCCAGCGCGGCGAGCAGCATGACCGGCAGCAGCCACAGGCTCAGCACGGCGGTGGCGACGAGCGCGGACGCCATCGTCACCACCGATCTGAGCGCTTCGGCGAGGAGCCGGATGCTCTGGTCGATCGACGGCAGGCCGCGTCGTATGCCCTGCCGGATCAGTTCGCGGAAGCTGGGGTCGTCGAACGCCTTGAGTTCGACCGCGACGACCGCGCTGTTCATCGCGTCCTGGGCCTCTTCCATGATGCGGGGCCGCAGCCGGCCCTGCAGGACGGTGGCCGCGCTGTCCATCAGGGCGCGGGTGGCGTACGAGGCGACGACGGCGAGCACCGACGGCAGGGATTCCACCACGCGGTCCGGGGTGGGCCCCTCGGACAGCAGGACGGTCAGGACGTTCGCCGTGGCGAGCAGGCCGACCGCGGCCACGGCACCGGCGAGCAGCTGGGCCACGCCCACGACGACGGTGAGTGTGGGCGAGGCGCGCCAGGACAGTCGCACGATGGCCGTGATGGCGGCGGGGACGGCACGCAGGGTCGCGGTGACACTGCGCTGGGCGGCCGTCTCGCCCGGGGTGGCCCAGGTGGGCTTCGCGAAGTCCTCCGTGCCGATGAGGGAGGGCGTTCGCTGCGCCGGTCCGTTCTCCACGGGTCTCCTCAGCTTCTCGGCGGGATCGGCGTGCGGGTGAGGTGGGCGGCGATGCGGTCGAGTCCGGTGCGGAGTTCGGCCCGGTCGCGTACGAGCGCGATCCTGACCCAGCCGTGGCCGGCCTCCGGCGGCGTGAAGAAGGACGCGCCGGGGGCGACGAGGACCCCGGCGTCCTCGACCAGCCGCCGGGCCAGCTCCCCCGAGTCACCGGCCAGCGCGGCCGTGCCGGCCAGGACGAACCAGCCGCCCTGCGGGGCCCGCACCGTGCAGCCGGTCCTGCGCAGCGCCTCGCACACCAGGTCGCGGCGGTCCTGGAACAGCGCGCGAGCGGTGGCGACCGACGCCTCGTCGGTGGGCCCGAACGCCACCGCGCCGCGCTGCAGCGGGTGGGGCGCGCCGAGTGTGGTGCGCTCGTGCACGCGGCGCAGTGCCGCGGTGAGGTCGGGCGGTGCGAGGCAGTAACCGATCCGCCAGCCGCTCATCGCCCGGGTCTTGGAGAGACTCCCGACGACGACCGAGCGGTGGCGCAGGGCCGTCAGGTCGCCCACGGGTGACAGGTGCCGGTGCCCGTCGTAGACGAACCGGTCGTAGACCTCGTCGATGATCAGCGTCAGGTCGTGCCGTTCGCACACGGCGGTGAGCGCGTCGAACTCGGCCCGGTCGAAGACGCGACCGGTGGGGTTGTGCGGGTTGTTGAGGAGCACCGCCCGGGTCCGGGGCGTGACGGCGGCTTCCAGCGCATCCGCTTCGAGGCGCCAGACACCGTCGGTCAGGGGCACGAAACGCGGTACGGCACCGGCCAGTTCGACGACTCCGGGGTGGTTCTCGAAGAAGGGCTGCGGGACGAGCACCTCGTCGCCCGGGTCGGTGGCCGCGATGAGCGCGACCAGCACGCCTTCGGTGGCTCCGGCGCTGATCGTGATCTCGTGCTCGGCGTCGACCGGCACGCCGCGCACGGCGGTGAGTTCCGCGGCCAGGGCGCGCCGGAGCTCCGGCAGCCCGGCGGGGTCGGCGTACTGGTTGCCCCCGGAGCGCAGGGCCGCGACGGCAGCTTCGACCGCGGCCTCGGCCGGTCCGCCCTGGGGGATGCCGAGGGCGAGGTCGATGGCCCCGCCCGCGCGCGCGGCGGGCAGCAGCGCGGCGAGCGCCATCGGGGTGACCCGCGCCGTACGCCGGGACAGCCGCGTCATGCGGGGCCTCTGGTGGGGCGGTCCGCCGCGCTCACAGCTCGCAGTCCACCCGGTCGATCGGGTCGCCCATGGCCACCAGGACCTCGCGCTCGCCCTTGAAGGGTTCGCGGCCGTGGGCGAGCCGTATGTTGTCGACGACCATGAGGTCCCCGCGCTGCCAGCGCTCCGCGGTCCTGACCTTCTCGTGGGCGTCGTTGAGCAGTTCGATGGTGGCCCGGTCCACCGGTTCGCCGTTGCCGTGGAAGGTCCGGAAGGGCAGGTCGTCGCCGCACTCGGCGCGCAGCAGCTCGCGCACCTCGTCCTGGAGGCTCCACTCGCTCCAGAAGGCGACGTGGTTGAACCAGGAGGTGTCGCCGCTCTCCGGGTGGCGGATGAGCGCGGACCGGTGCTGCGTGGTGGTGAGCCGGTCACCGTGCCAGCTCGTGGTGAGCCCTTGCGCCGCCGCGTACTTCTCCACCTCGTCGCGGTCGTCGGTGGCGAACGCCTCCTGCCAGGTCAGCCCGTAGTACCCCCAGTAGTTGCGCACCAGCGTCCATCCTTCGTCGGCGAAGCGCCCCACCAGGCCGTCGGGAAGGAGATCGGTGATGGCGCGCATGTCCCCGAGGAAGGTCTCCCCGCCCGCCGTGGGCGGGGTCAGGCAGCCGAACACCAGGAGCTGGGGGAAGCTCAGCGCGTAGCTGTTCTCGTTGTGCAGCCGGATGCGCCGCCTGGCGGGTACGTCGGTGGCGGTGAACACTCCCTTTCCGTACGCGCTGCGGGGCGTCGCCTTCTCCACGTAGTCGGCCGGGCGCCCCACGATCCGGTCGCGCAGCAGGGCGAACTCGTCCGCCGTGGTGAACGGCAGGCCGCGCAGCAGCACCGCGCCGTGCTCCCGGCGCAGGGCGTGGAGGTCGTCGAGGTGCGCCGTGATCCAGTCGGCCGCGTCGGCCACCGTGCGGTGGCGCTCGGTGCCGAGGACGAACGGGGCCTGCCGCGGGTCTGGGTGCATGGGGTACTCCTCCGGGTCGGTGGGTCAGCGTCCGGAGCTGACGGGCAGGTTCAGCAGGCCGCGCAGCGCGGCCGTCGGCCGGCGTCGCAGCCGCCCGGCGCGGCGCAGATCGGGGAGCCGCTCGGCGAGGACGCTCAGTGCCACGTCGGCCTCCATCCGGGCCAGCGGGGCGCCGACACAGTAGTGGGCGCCACTGAGGAACGCCAGGTGCTGGCCCGCGTCGGGCCGGGTGACGTCGAAGCGGTGCGGGTCGGGGAAGACGTCGGGGTCCCGGTTGGCGGCGCCGAGGACGAGCATGAGGACGGTGCCCGACGGCAGCGTCACTCCGCCGAGGTGCAGGGTGTCGCGTACGACGCGGATCGAGTACTGCACCGGCGGGTCGTAGCGCAGCGACTCCTCGGCCACCGCAGGGGCCAGCTTCGGGTCGGCGACGAGGGCCTCCCACTGCTCGCGGTCGGACAGCAGGCGCAGTACCGCGTTGGACACCAGGTTCGTCGTGGTCTCGAACCCGGCGGTGAGCAGGAGCTGGCAGGTGCCGATGATCTCCTGTTCGGGCAGCCGCTCGTCGCCCTGCGGCCTCAGCAGGTCGCTGACGAGGTCGTCGCCGGGTTCGTCGCGGCGCCTGCGGACCAGGTCGGTGAACATGGCGTCGAGTTCGCCGGCCGCCTCGCGGAACTCCGTGGCCTGCCGTACCGAGCGGACCCCGTCGATGGCCCGGCCCGTCACGAGGCCGTAGTGGGCGAAGCGGTCCACGTCGACGTCGGTGATGCCGAGCAGTTCGCTGATCACGGTGATCGGCAGGGGGGAGGCGAAGTCGGTCACGAGGTCGAAGTCACCGCCCCTGTCCAGCGCGGCGTCGAGCAGGCGGTGGGCGACCTCCTCGGTGCGGTGGCGGTACTCGGCGATCTTGCGGGTGCGGAACGCGGGGGCGACGAGCCGTCGCCACCGCATGTGGTCGGCCACCTCACCGTCCAGGAAAGAGGCGTTGCCGCCCCCGGCCTGGGCGTCGGCTGCGGCCGGGGGGCCGTCCGCGGCGGGCTCCGCCGTGCCCGCTTCCTCGTTGCGGCGCCCGAACGCGGAGTCCCGCAGCACCTGGCCGCACAGCTCGTGCGCCGTCACGGCCTGGACTCCGGCCCTGCTCCGGTACACCGGCCCCTCGGCCCGGATGCCCTCGTACAGCGGATAGGGGTCGGCCAGGTGCTCGTGCAGCATCAGCCGGCAGACGAGGTCGCCCCTCCTCGCGTGGCTCCAGAGCACGGCACGCTTGTACTGGAGCCTGGCGGCGCTGCGGAGCTTCTCCGCGTTCGGCATGTCGGTACCCCCGGGTCGGTGGATGCCCTGACTCTTCCAGTGCGACGGCGGTCGGACCAGACCGTTTAGACGGAGCGAAAAGACCCCCTGGCCCCGGCCCTTCAGCCGGCCCGCTCGTCGAAGCCGTCGAAGCCGTCGAGTTCATCGACGTCACCGACTTCACCGACTTCACCGAGCTCGTCGAGGTCGTCGAGGTCGTCGAGGTCCAGGGCGAACTCGTCGATCTCGTTCTGGCTCATGTGCGTCACGGCCACGTCGGCGGGGGTGAGCCCGCCGTGAGCGCCGGGGCTCCGGGCGAGCACGTCGAGCGCGGCGAGCCACAGGTCGGCCAGCTCGCCGATCCGCTCGCGGGACAGCGCGGTCGACGGCCAGGTCCACGTGGCCGACAGCTCGGGCCCCTCGTCGCCGTCCGCGACCAGGGCTGTCAGCTCCAGGAGTTGAGGCATGGGCGCGGCCGGGTCCTGGTCGCCACCCGTGTCGTGGCCGGCCACGGGAGCGAAGGCGTCCGTGCCCGTGGCGAGGCTCCGGGTGATCCGGCCCAGGTAGTTGAAGGCCAGCTCGGGCGCGGGCAGCTCCGCGAGGAGCGGGTGGGCGTGTGCACCGGTGTGGCGCAACAACCCGTATCCCGCGCGGCGTTCGGGCAGTTCGGCCAGCTGCTCGCGGACGTCGCCGAGGAGTCGCCCCGCCGCGCCCGGGTCGGACCAGGCCCGTGCGCGGTCCGGGGCGGGCAGTTCGAGGCGCGTGGGGTGGGTGGTGGTGAACCAGCCGACCGTGCGGGACAGATCGGTGCCGGGCAACAGGTCCTCGTCGCGGCCGTGCCCCTCGACCTCCACGACGACGGCCGCGGCGCCGCCGGCGTCCCGCCAGTCGGCCACCGCCCAGGCGAGGGCGGCGAGAAGGATGTCCTTGGTCTCGCACCTGTGGGCGGCGGGGGCGTCGGTCAGCAGCAGCGCGGTCGCCTCCGGTGACAGCCGTGCGGTGTGCCGTCGCGCCGTGGCGACCAGGTCCACGGCGGGGTCCAGCGGGCGGTCGGCCAGGGCGACCCTGGGCCGGCGCAGCGTGCGGGCCCAGCGGGTCGCGTCCGTGGCCAGTGCGGGGTTCCGCGCCAGTTCGGTGAGGCGCCGCGCCCAGGTGCGCAGCGAGGTGCCCACCGGCTGGAGGTCGGGGCGCCGTCCGTCCCGCGCCGCCCGGCACGCCTCGGCGAGGTCGGGCAGCAGGATCCGCCAGGAGACGGCGTCCACCGCGAGGTGGTGGACGACGAGCAGCAGCATCCCGTCCCGGTCGGGCCCCCGGTCGAACAGGACCGCCTGGAGGACTGCTCCGCGCGTCGGTTCGAGCCGGGCTCTGGCCTCCTCCCCCTCCCGGGCCAGTACACGCCGCAGCTCGGCGTCGTCCGCGGCGCGGACGTCCACGTGCCGCAGGCGGTCCGCGGCGCCGGTCGGGTCCGCCTCGCGCACGTGCAGTTCCCACCGGCCGTCCTCGGTGGCCAGGGTCAGCCGGAGGGCGTCGTGGTGGTCGGCCAGCGCGGCGAGCGCGGTCGCGGTGTGGTCGGCGGTCAGGCCGGGTGGGGTCCGGACGAGCGTGGACTGGCAGAAGCGGGCGACGGGCGTCCCGCTGTCGCGCAGCCAGGACACGATGGGAGTGAGCGGCACCTGGCCCACCCCGCTGCCCGCCGGTTCCCCGACCGCCCCTGCGGCGTCGGTCGCGACAGACGCGAGCCCTGCCGGGGTGGCGTGCTCGAAGACCTGGCGCGGCGTCAGTACGAGGCCGGCGCGGCGCGCCCGACCGACCAGGTCGATGGCGAGGATGCTGTCACCGCCCAGGTCGAAGAAGCCGTCGTCGACACCGACCCCCGACATGCCAAGGACGTCCCCGAACAGGCCGACCAGCGTCTCCTCGTGCGCCCCCCTGGCCGCGCGGGACCCGGCCCCCGGAGTGAAGTCGGGTGCGGGCAGCGCGGCGCGGTCGACCTTGCCGTGGGCGTTCACCGGAAGGGACGGGAGCACGAGGACCGCTGCGGGCACCAGTTGGCGCGGCAGGACGCGGGCGGCGTGCGCGCGGACCGCGGCGGGATCGGGGGACGCACCCGGCTCGGGCGCGACGTGGGCGACCAGGCGCGGCACGTCTCCGGCCGTGTGCAGCGTGACGACCGCCGCGGCCACTCCGTCGGCGGCGGCCACCGCGGCCTCCACCTCGCCCGTTTCGACGCGGACGCCCCGCAGCTGGACCTGGTCGTCGCCGCGCCCCAGGAAGTCGATGCGGCCGTCGCGGCGGCGGCGGACGATGTCCCCGGTGCGGTAGGCGCGCTCGCCCGGCGTCCCGTACGGGAGGGCCACGAAGCGCTCGGCGGTGAGCCCGGGGCGCCCGAGGTAGCCGCGGGCCACCCCGTCGCCGCAGACGTAGAGCTCACCGGGGACTCCGACCGGAACCGGCCGCAGAGCGGCGTCGAGTACGTACACGCGGGTGTGGCGGACCGGTCGGCCGATCGGCACGCCGTCGTCGCCGTCGAGCGGGTCGGACGCGCAGGCCATCACGGTGGACTCGGTGGGCCCGTACGCGTTGACCACGCGGCGCCCGGGGGCCCAGGCCCTGACGAGTTCGGGCCCGCACGCCTCGCCGCCCACCACGAGCGTCGTGAGGGAGGCCAGCCGGTGCCGGGGCACGGTCGCGAGCGCGGCCGGCGGCACCAGGGCGTGCGTGACCCGGTGGGCGTCGACGGTGTCGGCCAGCAGGTCGCCCGCCAGCGGCCCCGGCTCCGGTACGACGAGGGTGGCACCGGCGGCGAACGTCATGGTCAGTTCGAGCACCAGCGCGTCGAAGCCGGGCGCGGAGAGTTGCAGGACCCTGCTGTCGGGCCGCACCGCGAACCGCTCGCGCTCCTCGGCGGCCAGCGCGGCCAGACCGGTGTGCGGAACGACGACCCCCTTGGGGGTGCCGGTGGACCCCGACGTGTGCAGCACGTACGCGGCGTTGTGGTGGCGCAGCGGCCGGACCCGGTCGCGGTCCGTGGGCGCGTGCCGGGGCCCGGCACTCGGGTCGAGGTCCCGCACGGCGACCGCGGGCACGTCCCCGGCGCGTGCGGCGCCGGACCGGTCGGTGAGGACCAGGGCGGCGGCGCAGTTGGCGAGCAGGGCCGTGACGCGGGCGTCGGGCAGGGCGGGGTCGACGGGGGTCCAGGCCGCGCCCGCCTTGCCGACCGCCAGGACGCACTCGATCAGGGCCGCGGACTTCGGCAGGAGGAGGGCGACGACGTCCTCGGGGCCGATACCGCGGGCTATCAGCTCGTGGGCGAGGCCGTTGGCCCTGGCGTCGAGTTCGGCGTAGCTCAGCTCGCACGCGCCCGCGACGAGCGCCGACGCGTCCGGGGTGCGCCGCGCCTGGTACTCGAACAGCTCGGGGAGGGTGGCGCTCCGGGTGCCGTCGGCGGTGTCGTTCCATTCGGTCAGCAACCGGTGGCGTTCTCCGGACGGCAACAGTTCGAGGCCGCCGACGCTCCGGTCGGGTTCGGCCACCGCGGAGGCCAGGAGCCGCACCAGGCGGGCCGCGATCGACTCGGCGCTCTCCCGGTCGAAGAGTTCGGCGCTGTACTGGAGTGACCCCGTGCACCCGCCGTCGGGGCGCTCGCCGAGGCCGAAGGACAGGTCGAACTTGACGGCTCCGGTGCCCACGGGGACGGGTTCCGCCGTCAGCCCGGGGACGCTCGGCACCGGGGGCGCGCTCTCCGCGTCGCCCGGTTCCACGGTGAGCGACACCTGGAACAGCGGGTGGCGGGCCGCGGAGCGCTCCGGGTTGACGGCCTCGACCAGCCGCTCGAAGGGCAGGTCCTGGTGGGCGAACGCACGCAGGTCCGCGCGCCGCACGCGGTCCACAAGTTCGCGGAAGGTGGGGTCGCCCGACACGTCGGTGCGCAGCACCAGCGTGTTCACGAAGAACCCGACAAGGCCCTCGAGCGCCGCGTCACCGCGCCCCGCGACGGGCGCACCGACCGGTATGTCGTCCCCCGCGCCGAGCCGTGACAGCAGCAGGGCCAGCGCGGACTGCACCACCATGAACACCGTCGCACCGCACTCGCGGGCCAGTCGCGCCGCGCCCGCGTGCACGTCCGCGGGCACCGTGAACTCCACCCGGCCCCCGTGCTGGACGGCCACGACCGGCCTCGGCCGGTCCACCGGCAGGTCCAGCTCCAACGGCAGGTCCACCAGCTCCGTGCGCCAGAAGTCGAGCTGACGCGCGAGGGGGCTCTGCGCGTCGTCCTCGCTGCCCAGCGCCGCTCGCTGCCACAGGGCGTAGTCCGCGTACTGCACCGCGAGCGCGGGCAGGTCGGCCGCCGTGCCCGCGCACCGGGCCGCAAACGCCGCCGCGAAGTCCCGGGCGAGCGGTCCGACCGACCAGCCGTCGCCCGCGATGTGGTGCATCACGAGCAGCAGCACGCGGGTGTCGGGGGCCGTGCGGAACAGGAAGGCCCGCAGGGGGATTTCCCCGGACAGGTCGAAGGGGCTGCCCGCGGCCCGCTCCAGGTGCTCGGCCAGCTCCTCGTCCGGCACGTCCTCGATGTGCCAGGGGACGTCCGTGCCCGCGGCGAGTACCCTCTGGTGCGGTCCTTCGACGTCCTCCGCGAAGACGGTGCGCAGGCTCTCGTGCCGCGCCACGACGTCGCGCAGGGCGGCCCGCAGTGCCTCCGGGTCCAGACGTCCGCGCAGCCGCAGCGCCATGGGGACGTTGTACGCCGCCCCCGGGCCGTCCAGCCGGTGCAGGAGCCACAGCCGGCGCTGGGCGTACGACAGCGGCAGCCGCTGCGGGCGCGGGCCCGCGCGCAGCACGGCTGCGTCGGCACCCGCCGGACGGTCGCCGCCGAGCAGTGCGGCCGTGCCCGCCGGGGTCGGGTGTTCGAAGAAGCCGGCGATGGTGAGGTCGGCGCCGAACGTGGCGCGGACCCGGTTGACCAGCCGGATCGCGGCCAGGGAGTGCCCTCCGTGGTCGAAGAACGAGTCGTGGGGACCCACCGCTGCCACGTCCAGGAAGTCGGCGAAGAGGCCGCACAGGATCTCCTCCTGCGGGGTCCGCGGCGCCGTCGGGCGCACCGGGGCCGGCGCGCCCGCGTCCCGCCGGGCGGTTCCGCTCCCGCCGCCTGTGCCTCCCGCGTCGCGTCCGTCGGGCTCGCCGTGGCGCAGGAGTTCACCGTCGGCGGTCCAACGGCCCCGCTCCCCCGTCGCCCTGAGCCACCGGCCGCGCGGGCCGAACGGATCGGCGAGCAACCCGTCGCCTGGCTCGTCGGTCAGCTCGTGGATGTCGCCGGTCAGGCCCACGGGGAGTGGACGCAGTCGCCCGTCCAGGACGTACGCACCGGCCCGCCGCCCGTGGTTCAGCACCTGTTCCCGCTCGGCGGCGTCCATCAGCGGCAGGTCGGCCGCCTTCGCGTCGGGGTCGGCCGCGGCAGCCGCGAGGAGGTGCAGCAGCCGGTCGACGAGGGCGCGCGCGGTGTCCCGCTCGAACCGGTCGACGCTGTAGGCGAGGGTGCCGGTCATGCCCGCCGGGGTTCCGTCGGCGAGGGTCTCCCCGAACTCGAAGTCCAGGTCGAACTTGGCTGCCCCGGTGTCGACGGGGACGGGCTCGGTGCTCAGCCCCGGCAAGTCGCCCGCGGCGTCGAGCGCGGCGATGTCGTCGGCGGTGTGGCAGGTCAGCACGGTCTGGACGAGGGGGTGGCGGGCCGCGGAGCGTTCGGGGTTGAGGATCTCCACCAGTCGTTCGAAGGGCAGGTCCTGATGCGCGTACGCCTCCAGGTCCCGCTCCCGTACCCGCGTCACCAGTTCGCGGAAGCTGGGGTCGCCCGACACGTCGGTGCGCAGCACCAGCGTGTTCACGAAGAACCCGACAAGGCCCTCAAGAGCCGCGTCACCGCGCCCCGCGACGGGCGCACCGACCGGTATGTCGTCCCCCGCACCCGAGCGCGAGAGCAGCACCCCGAGCGCGGCCTGCATCACCATGAACACCGTCGCACCCGCCGCGCGGGCCAGGCGCACCACGCCCCCGTGGACGTCCGCGGGCACGGTGAACTCCACGCGATCGCCTCGCCCGGACGCGGTGGCGGGGCGGGGGCGGTCCGCGGGCAGATCGATCTCGGCGGGCAGGTCGGCGAGCCGCTCCCGCCAGTACGCGATCTGCGCCGCGAGCGCGCTGTCCGGGTCGTCCTCCGAGCCGAGCGCCGCCCGCTGCCGGACGGCGAAGTCCGCGTACTGCACCGGCAGCTCGCGCCACCGCGGTTCGCTGCCCCGCAGCCGCGCGCCGAAAGCGGCCTTCAGGTCGCCCACCAGGGGGCGGACGGACCAGCCGTCGCTCGCGATGTGGTGCACCAGCACGAGCAGCACGTGCTCGTCCGCGCCCAGCTCGAACAGCGCCGCCCGCAAGGGCAGTTCCGCCGTGAGGTCGAAGGCGTGCCGTGCGGCTGCCGCCAGTTCCGCCGCCAGCTCCGTTTCCGGGCACCGGACCACCGCCAGCTCGGGTTCGGCGTCGGCCACGTCGCGTATGACCTGGTACGGGCCCTGGGCGTCCTCGGCGAACACGGTCCGCAGGCTCTCGTGCCGCGCCACCACGTCGCCGAGCGCCGACCGCAGCGCCTCCCGGTCCAGCTCACCGCTCAGCCGCAGGGCCAACGGCACGTTGTACGCCGCGCCCGCACCCTCCAGCTGGTGCAGGAACCACAGCCGCCGCTGCCCGAACGACAGCGGCAACCGCTCGGGGCGCACCCCCGCCCGCAGCGCCGGACCCGCTGTCCCGGCCCGCGCCACCCGGACGGCGAGCCGGGCGGCCGAGGGCGCCTGGAAGACGTCGCGCACCGAGAGCTCCGCGCCCAGTGCGTCGCGGATACGGGCGACCAAGCGGGCCGCGGTGAGCGAGTGGCCGCCCCGGTCGAAGAAGCTCTCGTCGACGCCGATCGCGTCGAGGCCGAGCACGTCGGCGAACAGGCCGCACAGGATCTCCTCGTGCGGGGTGCGCGGAGCGCGTGCGGCGCGCGTGGCCCCGGCACGGGGGACGGTCAGCGCTGCGCGGTCGAGTTTGCCGTTGCGGTTCAGCGGCAGGTCGTCCACGAGCAGTACGGAGGAGGGGACGAGGTGGGCGGGCAGCCGCCGGGCGAGCGCGGCCCGCAGCGCCGCCGGGTCCTGGCCGGTGCCCGGTTCGGCGACGACCAGGGCGACGAGGCTCTCGCCGTCCGCCGTCACGGCGCAGCGGGCGCCCCCGGCCTCCTGGCTCAGGCATGCCTCGACCTCGGCCGGTTCGACGCGGAACCCGCGCACCTTCACCTGGTCGTCGGAGCGGCCCACGAAGTCGAGGGTGCCGTCGGCCCGCCGGCGCACGAGGTCGCCGGTCCGGTACATGCGGCTGCCGCCGGGGGCGGCGACGAACCGCTGGGCGGTGAGCGCGGGGTTGTTCAGGTAGCCCCGGGCGAGGGCGGGTCCCGCGAGGTACAGCTCGCCGGTGACGCCCGGCGGCACGGGCCGCAGCGCGAAGTCCAGGACGTGGACCGTGGCTCCGCCGATGGGGCGGCCGATCGGCGGCGCCCCCGCTTCGGGCGCCAGCGGCTCGGTCATGGTGGCGCAGACGGTGAATTCGGTCGGGCCGTAGGCGTTCACCAGGCGGCGGCCCGGTGCCCAGCGGCGTACGACGTCGCTGGTGCAGGCGTCGCCGGCCACGGTGACGGTGACGCCCGGGGGGACGGCGCCGTCGGGCAGGACGGCGAGCACCGCCGGGGGCAGGGTGACGTGGGTGATCCGCGCCTGGGCGAGGAGGGCGGTCAGGCCGGGGCCCGGCAGCAGCCGGTCGGCGGACGCGAACACGGCCGTGCCGCCGGACAGGAGGCCGAGCAGGAGTTCGGAGACGGAGGCGTCGAAGGTGCTGGACGCGAACTGCAGGACGCGGCTGTCCTGGCGCACCGCGAACCGCGCGATCTGCCCCGCGGCGAGTGCGGCCAGGCCCTGATGTGTGACGACCACCGCCTTGGGCCTGCCGGTGGAGCCGGAGGTGTGCACGGCGTAGGCGGCGTGCCGCGGATGGAGGGGGCGGCCGAGTTCCCCGTCCCGTACGTCGTGGGCGGGCAGCGCGTCGAGGTCGCGTCGGGTGCCGGGGGCGTCGAGCACCACCGTGGGCACGGTGTGGGCTGCGAGGTCGACCTCGCTGGTGGTGACCAGGAGTACGGGCGCGGTGTCGTCGAGCACCAGCCTGGTGCGCTCGTCGGGGTGCGCGGGGTCGACGGGCACGTGGGCGCCGCCCGCCTTGGCGACGGCGAGGAGGGTGACGGCGAGGTCGGCCGAGCGGGGCACGGCCACGGCGACGAAGCGCTCGGGTCCGGCGCCGCGGGCGATCAGCAGGCGCGCGAGCCGGTTGGCCCGCTCGTTCAGTTCGGCCGTGGTGAGGGAGGTCCGCCCGTCCGCCACCGCGGTGCTCCCGGGGCTGCGGGCGGCGCGCTGCTCGACCAGTCGGTGCCAGAACGCGTGCGGCGGCGCATCGGGGCCCCGGCTCCAGGCCGCTTCCAGGTGGGCGGACTCGCCGGGGGTGAGCAGTTCGGTGGCCGCCACCCGCCGGTCCGGTGTGCGGCAGATCTGGCGCAGCAGGTGGGTGAAGCGGTCCGCCACCAAGGTCAGTTCGTGGTCGTCGAAGAGGTCGGGGGCGCAGTCCAGGCGCAGCCGCAGCACGTCGTCGGGTTGTACGGCGAGGGCGAGGGGGAAGTGCGTGGCGTCGTAACCGTCGACGGCCGTGACCGTGAGGCCGGGGACGACCTCGGCGGCCTCGGCGCCCGCGGGGTAGTTCTCCACGACGAGCGCGGTGTCGAAGAGTTCGCCGTGCCCGGCCACCCGCTGGATCTCGGCCAGCCCCAGATGCTCGTGCGCCAGCAACCGCGCACGCTCACCCTGCACCCGCACCACCAGATCCCCCAGACACTCCGAAGGATCCAACCGCACCCGCAACGGCACCGTATTGATGAACAACCCCACCATCGACGCCGCACCGTCCAACTCCGCCGAACGACCCGACACCGTCACACCGAACACCACATCCCCACGCCCCACCAGACCACCCAGCAACACCCCCCACGCCGCCTGCACCACCGCACCCACCGTCACCCCACGCCCCCGCGCAAACCCCACCACCGCGGCCGAGGTGGTCGCGTCGACGGTGGTCTCCAGGCGGCGGGGCCGCTCGGCCGTGCCCTTGGGGGCGGGGGCGAGCAGCGTGGGCGCGTCGAGGCCGGAGAGCGCGTCGCGCCAGGCACGCACCGCCGCGTCCCTGTCCTGCCCCGCCAACCACGCCAGATGATCACGGAACGGACGCACCTCCGGCAGCCCGCACGACTCCCCCGCCCGGTAGAACTCCAACAGGTCACGGAAGAGGATCGGCTGCGACCAGCCGTCCCACAGGACGTGGTGGTTGGTGATGACGAGCCGGTGCCTGTCGTCGGCGATGCGCAGCAACAGGCAGCGCAGCAGCGGCCCGTTCGCCGGGTCGAACCGCTGGTTGCGCGCGTCGTCCGCGAGGCGCGCGGCTTCCGCCGCGGGGTCCTGCCGCCCCCGCAGGTCCGCCTCCGCCCAGGGCACGCGGACCTCCCGGGGGACGACCTGGACCGGCGTACGCACGCCGTCGAACCGGAAGTTGACCTTCAGGTTCGGGTGGCGGGCCAGCAGCAGGTCCATGGCGGTGCGCAGGCGGGCCGCGTCGAGTGTGCCCGTCAGGTCGGCGCTCGCCTGGGCGTTGTACACGTCCGGCGCGTCCTGCCCGAGGGCGTGGTGGAACAGCAGTCCTTCCTGCAACGGGGTCAGCGGCAGCACGGCCTCCAGCGGGGGGCCTGTGGCCACGAGACGATCGTGCTCGGCCGGTGTGAGCGGTGACAGGTCCACGTCGGCGGGGGCGAGGCGTACGGGTCCCGCCCCCGGCGCCGATGGGCCGCGGGCACCGGGCCCGCCGCCCCCGCCACCGGTGTCACCGTCGTCGGGGCCGTCGCCCGGGTCGCGGGTCAAGGTGCGCAGTGCCTCGGTCCACAGCGCCTCCAGATCCGCGACATCGTCGTCGCGCAGCAGTTCGCCGGCCCACGACCAGGTGGCGGCCAGACGGGGGCCCGCCCCCTCGTCGACTGCGACCGCGTCAAGGCCGAGCACGTGGCCGGGCGCCGTTCCCGTGTCGTCGGCGGCGTCGAACCCCTCGGCCAGCACGGACCATCCGCTCTCCTGCGGCGCGGCCACCCGGCCCAGGTAGTTGAACATGATCTGCGGGGTCTGCATGCGCGCCAGCACGGGCGCGGTACGGGGGTTGAGGTGGCGCAGCATGCCGAATCCGACGCCGCCGTCCGGAACGGCCGCCAGGCTCGCGGCGGTCTCGCGCAGCGCGGTGCGCGCCGCGTCGTCCGCGTCCGGTCCGCCGGTCGCGATCCGCAGCGGGTGGACGCTGGTGAACCAGCCCACCGTGCGCGACAGGTCGGCGCCCGCCACCAGGTGCTCGGCGCGGCCGTGCCCCTCGATGTCCACGAGCAGGCCGGTGTCATGCCGGTGGCCCCGTGCGGCGCGCCAGCCGCGCACGGCCACGGCGAGCGCGGCGAGCAGCAGGTGGTCGGTGCGGGAGCCGTCGGCGATGACCGCCCGGCCGAGCGCGTCGGGGAGGGTGACCGTCTTGCGGCGCAGGGTGCCCGGTCCGTCGAGCTCGGGGTCCAGGGGGCGTGCGCCGATGAGCGGGTCGGGGGCCTCCAGGATGTCCTTCCACAGCCCGAGTTCGGTGCGCCGGGACGCGGCCTGCTCGGTGAGCTGGTCGGCCCAGGTGCGCAACGACGTCCGCACCGGGGGAAGCTGCGCCCGCTGTCCGGCCGCGCGGGCGCGCACGGCCTCGGCGAGGTCGGACAGCAGGATGCGCCAGGACACCCCGTCCACGGCGAGGTGGTGCACGGCGAGCACGAGCAGGTCGGGCCCGTCGCCTCCGACGGCGTGCACCGCCTGCACGACGGATCCGGTGCCGGGCGCCAGTCGCGCCGTGGCCCGGGTGGTCAGCGCGCGCACGTCGTGGCCGGCGTCCGCCGCTTCGGCCGCGGTCAGGTGCTCGGTGCAGGACGCCGCGTCGACCGTGCCGCGCGGCCGTACCCGGAGCATCCAGCCCGCGTCGTCGGACTCCAGGACCAGGCGGAGCGCGTCGTGGTGGTCGACCAGGTCCTGGAGGGCTTCGGTGAGGTGCTGGTGGGCGGTCCCCGCGGGCAGCCGGACAGCGGCGGTCTGTGCGTGGTCGTCGACGCGGACGCCGGATTCGGCGAAGCGGACCATGACGGGGGTGAGCTGCACCTCGCCCACCCCGTCGTCCACGGGGGTGGCGTGCTCCGCGTCCCGCGCCCGGACCGAGGCGGCGGCGAGCCGGGCCGCGGTCCGGTGTTCGAACACATCGCGCGTCGAGAAGGCCAGTCCGGCCTTGCGGGCGCGGCTGACCAGCTGCATGGACAGGATGCTGTCACCGCCGAGGCCGAAGAAGTCGTCGTCGATCCCGGCCCCTTCGACGCCGAGGACGTCGGCGAACAGCTGCCGCAGCACGGTCTCGCGCTCGGATGCGGGAGCGCGGCCGGGGGCGGTGGTGGCCGGTTCGGGGGCGGGCAGGGCCCGCCGGTCCAGCTTGCCGTGGGCGGTCAGCGGCAGCTCCGGCAGCACGTGGACGGCGGCCGGAACCATGTGGTCGGGCAGTTTCGACACCGCGAAGGCCCGCAGGTCCGGGAGATCGCCCCCGGTGTGCGTGGCGGACGGCACCACGTAGGCGGTCAGCCGCCGGTCGCCGGGCCGGTCCTCGCGGACCGTCACGGCGGCGGCAGCCACCCCGGGGTGGCTCTCCAGGGTGGCCGCCACTTCGCCCGGCTCGATCCGGAAGCCGCGCAGCTTCACCTGGTCGTCGGCGCGCCCGGCGAACTCCAGGGTGCCGTCCGGCCGCCAACGGGCCAGGTCGCCGGTTCGGTAGAGCCGGCCCCCCGGGGCGCCGAACGGGTCGGCGACGAACCGCTCCGCCGTCAGGTCGGGCCGCCCCAGGTAGCCGCGGGCCAGGCCCGCGCCCGCGACGTGGAGTTCGCCGACGACTGCGGGGGCGACCGGGCGCAGGGCGGCGTCGAGCACGTGGACCCGGGCGTTGGGCAGGGGGCGGCCGATGTGCGGGGTGTCTCCCGCGCCCACCGTCGCGGCCGTGACGTCGACGGCGCACTCGGTGGGGCCGTACAGGTTCCAGGCCGTCGTGGGCGCGTCGGCCAGCCGGTCCCAGGCCGCGGGGCCGACCTCCTCCCCGCCCAGGGCGAGGACGGCGGGGACGTGCTCGCCGCGCAGCAGGCCCGCGTCCACGAGCCGGTCGAAGTACGTGGGCGTGGCCTGCAGGAAGTCCAGGCGCCGCGTGCGGGCGCGGGCGACCACCGCGTCCGGGTCGAGCCGGGTCGCCTCGTCGAGGATGTGCAGCTCGTGTCCGTCGACCATCCACAGCAGCGGGTTCCACGCCGCGTCGAAGGAGGCGGGACTCAGGTGGGCCACCCGCAGGGTCCTGTCCCGGCCGGGCCGGAACAGCCGGGCGCGGTGGCTCGCGTACAGGTTGGCGAGGGCCCGGTGCGGGACGACGACGCCCTTCGGCTCGCCGGTCGAGCCCGAGGTGTGCACGACGTAGGCAGGGTGCTCGGGCAACACGCCCCGTTCGCCCGGGTCGTCGTCGCGGTGGCGTGCCAGTGCCTGTTCGGTCTCGACGCCGTCGAGCACGAACAGCTCGGCCTTCACCGCCGAGCACGCGGCGGCGTGCTCGGCGCGGGTGACGACGGCGACGGGGTCCGTGGCGTCCAGCAGCCGGCCGACGCGTTCGGCGGGCTGCTCCGGGTCGAGCGGCACGTACGCCGCACCCGCCTTGAGTACCGCGAGGAGCGCGACGGTCCACTGGGTGGTGCGGGGCAGCAGGACGGCCACATAGGTCTCGGGCCCCGCACCCGCCTCGATGAGCGCGTGGGCCAGGCGGTTGGCCCTGGCGTCGAGCTCGGCGAAGGTCAGGGAGGCGTCGTCCGCCACCACGGCGACGGCGTCGGGTCTGCGGGCGACGGTGGCGCGGAAGTGGTCCGTGACCGTGCCCGGAGGCACCTCGCCCGTCGTGCCGTTCCACTGCTCCACGGTCGTTCGCCTCTCGTTCTGCCCGGGGATCTCGGCCTGCGCCACCGGTGTGCGGGGCTCGACGGCCGTCAGCCGTACGAGCCTGGCCAGCCGCCGGGCGGTCGCCCGTGCGGTGGCCTCGTCGAAGGCGCCGCCGGGGTAGCGCAATTGGAAGCGCAGCCGCGCTCCCGGCATGACGGTCACGGTGACGGGGTAGTGCCCGGCGTTGCTGATGTCCGCCGTGCCGAGCCGCAGTCCGGCCGCCGCGGCGGTCCGCTCCAGCGCCTGCCCGTCCACCGGGTAGTTCTCGAAGACCGTGGTCGTGTCGAAGAGTTCGCCGTGCCCGGCCACCCGCTGGATCTCGGCCAGCCCCAGATGCTCGTGCGCCAGCAACCGCGCACGCTCACCCTGCACCCGCACCACCAGATCCCCCAGACACTCCGAAGGATCCAACCGCACCCGCAACGGCACCGTATTGATGAACAACCCCACCATCGACGCCGCACCGTCCAACTCCGCCGAACGACCCGACACCGTCACACCGAACACCACATCCCCACGCCCCACCAGACCACCCAGCAACACCCCCCACGCCGCCTGCACCACCGCACCCACCGTCACCCCACGCCCCCGCGCAAACCCCACCACCGCGGCGGTGTCGTCGGCGGAGAGCTCGGCGACGGTCTGGGCGGGGCCGGCGGAGGTCCAGCCGGGCACCAGCCTCGTGGGCGCGTCCAGGTCGGCGAGCGCGTCGCGCCAGGCACGCACCGCCGCGTCCCGGTCCTGCCCCGCCAACCACTCCAGATGATCACGGAACGGACGCACCTCCGGCAGCCCGCACGACTCCCCCGCCCGGTAGAACTCCAACAGGTCACGGAAGAGGACGGGCAGTGACCAGCCGTCGAGCAGGATGTGGTGGAGCGTGATGAGCAGGCGGTGCTCCTCGCGCGCCGTCCGCTCCACGGTGAACCGGAGCAGGGGCGGCCGGGTCAGGTCGAAGCCCGCCGCGCGCTCGGCGCGCGCGGTGGTGTCGAGCGCGGTGCGCAGCTCGTCGGGGGACAGACCGGTCAGGTCGGCGTACCGCCAGGGCACCGGGGCCGCTTCGGAGACGACCTGCACGGGCCGGTCGAGTCCTTCGTGGCGGAAGGCGGCGCGCAGGTTGGCGTGCCGTCGCAGCAGGTGGTCGGCCGCCCTGCGCAGCCGCCCGGGGTCGAGGGGCCCGCCGAGGTCCACCGCGCACTGCACCACATAGTCGTCGGGGCCGTCGGGCGCGCCGTCCGCCGTGCCGTGGTGCACATGGTGGAAGAGCAACCCCTGTTGCAGGGGCGACAGCGGCAGGACGTCGTCGATGCGGGGGTGGAGCTCGGCGAGTGCGGCGAGATCGGCCGCCGTGAGGCCGGGCGCCGTGACATCAGGGGGTGTCAGCGCCGGTTCCTGGTCGGCGAGTTCGACCAGTGCGGTGAACCAGAGGCCGGCCAGGTGCCGCGCCCGCTCGTCCGGGACCAGCTCGCGCGCCCAGGTCCACGACGCGGTCAGCGTCGGCCCTGCCGGGCCCTCGACGGTGACGGCGTCGAGGGCGACGGGGTGCAGGAGGGGCGTGGCCGGGTCCTGCTCGTCGAGGGCGGCGCCGTCGTCGGCCGCCGTCCAGGGCCGCGCGCCGTCGGCCTGGACGCGGCCGAGGTAGTTGAAGCCGAAGTCGGGGCTCGGCGCGGCGGCGAGCCGTGGGCCGGTGGCGGGGTTGAGGTGGCGGAGCAGGCCGTGGGTGATGCCGCCGTCGGGCACGGCGCGCAGGCGTTCCTTGACGTCGGTGAGGGCTGCGAGGGGTCCCGTGCCCGGTCGCAGCAGCAGCGGGTGGAGCGAGGTGAACCAGCCGACGGTCCTCGTCAGGTCGGCTCCCGGCACGGCGTGCTCCGTGCGGCCGTGGCCCTCCACCTCGACCAGTACGTCGGTGTGCCGCGGGTCCCAGCGGGTCACGGCGAGCGCCAGTCCCGCGAGGAGCAGTTCCCGTGCGTCGCAGCGCAGGGCCGCGGTGGCGTCCAGGACGCGCGCGGTGACCTCGGGCGGCAGCGCCAGGGTCACCCGGCCCGCTGTCGCGGCCACGTCCTCGGCGGGGTCGAGCGGCCGCCCGCCGACGGGGAGCGACCGGCGGTCGTGCCGCTCCAGCCACGCGTCCAGTTCCGCTTCCCGCGCCGGGTGCACGGCCAGGGCCTGGAGCTCCCGCGCCCAGGCCCGCAGGGGTGTGCCCACCGGCTGGAGGCCGGCCGGCAGGCCGTCGCGGCGGGCCTGCCACGCCTCGGCGATGTCGGGCAGCAGGATGCGCCAGGACACGCCGTCGACGGCCACGTGGTGGGCCACGAGCAGCAGTCGGCCGGGGTCGTCGCCGAGGTCGAACCAGACGGCGTCGAGCACCTCGCCGCGCTCGGGGGCGAGACGTGCGCGTGCGGTCGCGGCCTCGTCCCGCAGCAGTCGCGCCAGCGCCGCGCCGTGGGCCGGCACGCGGCGCACGTGGCCCCGTACGTCGACCGCGCCTGGCGGCAGCACCCGCAGCCGCCATGTGGGTCCGGTCGTCAGGGCCAGGCGCAGCGCGTCGTGGTGGTCGACCACGGCCGCGATGGCTTCGGTCAGTTCGCCCAGACCGATGCGCGGCGGCACGGACACGACCACCGACTGGTGGAACGAGCCGACCGGGCCGCCCAGTTCGCGCAGCCGGTGGACGACGGGAGTCAGCGGTACGTCGCCGGTGTCGGAGCCCGGTCCGCCGACGGCCGCCGCCGGGGCGAGCGCGGCGAGACCGGCAGGCGTGGGGTGCTCGAACAGGTCCCGCGTGCTGACGGCGAACCCGGCGGCGCGTGCCCGGTTCACCAGCTGGATGGAGAGGATGCTGTCGCCGCCGAGGTCGAAGAACCCGTCGTCGGGGCGGACCGTTTCGACCGACAGGACGCGGGCGAAGAGCCGGCACAGGAGGCGCTCGCGGGCGTCGCGGGCCTCCCGCCCCCGAGGCCGGGTGGTGTCGGGCCTGGGCAGCGCGCGCCGGTCGACCTTGTCGTTGACGGTCAGCGGCAGCGCGTCGAGCAGGACGTACGCCGAGGGCAGCAGGTAGGCGGGGAGCCGCAGGCCGAGCCACTCACGCAGCTCGGCGATGTCGGGGCGACGGCCGGGGACGGGCACCGCGTACGCCGTCAGGCGCCGGTCGCCCGGCGTGTCCTCGCGTACGACGGCGACGCTCTGGGCGACCAGGGGGTGCGCGGTCAGTGCCGCCTCGACCTCGCCGGGCTCGACGCGGAAGCCGCGCAGCTTCACCTGGTCGTCGACCCGGCCGAGGAACTCCACCGCCCCCGCCCGGTTCCATCGCACGCGGTCGCCGGTGCGGTACATGCGCTCGCCCGGCCCGCCGTGGGGGCAGGCGACGAAGCGTTCGGCGGTGAGCGGGGCGCGCCGGTGGTAGCCGCGGGCCAGGCCGCCCGCGATGTACAGCTCTCCGGCGACGCCGGGGGGCACGGGGAGCAGCCGCTCGTCCAGGACGTACAGGCGCTTGCCGTCGAACGGGGTGCCGATCGGGACGGTCCCGGTGGCCGGAGCGGTCCCGTCGGCCCGTACGGTTCCGTCGGTCCGCTGGGGTGCGCAGTCCCAGATCGCGGCTCCGACGGTCGCCTCCGTGGGGCCGTAGCCGTTGAGTATCCTGCGGCCCGGCAGCCAGCGGCGCACCAGGTCGGGCGGGCAGACGTCCCCGTTGAGGGTGAGGGTGACGCCTTTGGGGAGGCTGCCTTCGGGCAGGTTGGCGACGACCGCGGGCTGCACCGCGAGGTGGGTCACGCCGACCTCGCGCACGAAGTCGGCCAGGTCCTGGCCGAGCGGCGTGTCCTGGGGTGCGAGGACGAGCGTCGCGCCGGAGAGCAGGGCGCAGAAGGAATCCCACAGCGAGGTGTCGAAACTGGTGGACACCAGTTGCAGGACGCGGCTGTCCGCGCCGAGCCCGAGCAGCCCGGTCTGGAGCGAGGAGAGCGCGGCGATCCCGGTGTGCGGGGTGACCACTCCCTTCGGTACGCCCGTGGAACCCGAGGTGTAGATGACGTACGCGGCGTGCTCGTGGCGCAGGGGCGCGGTCCTGTCCGCTTCTTCGAGGTTGCCCGCGGGCCTGCGGCGCAGCGACGCGGCGACCTCGGGGCCGTCGAGCAGCAGGCAGTGGGCGCCCGCTGTGCTCAGCCCGCCGTGCAGTGCCCGGGTCGTCAGAACCGTCCGGGGCGCGGCGTCCTGGAGCATGAGGCGGATGCGCTCGGGCGGATAGCCGGGGTCGACGGGCAGGAAGGCGGCGCCCGCCTTGGCGACGGCGATCCAGGCCACCACCCAGTCGGCCGAGCGCGGCAGGGCGACGCCCACGAACGTGTCCGGCCCGGCGCCGAGTTCCACGATGTGCCGGGCCAACCGGTTGGCCCGCTCGTTCAGTTCGCGGTAGGTGAGGGCCTCTCCGGCGGCGCCCTCCTGTACGGCGACGGCGTCCGGCGTCCTGGCCGCCTGCGCCTCGAACAGGGCGGGCAGTGTCCGCGGTTCGGCTCCGGGGGCACCGCTCGCCCACTCCGTGAGCACGGTGTGGCGCTCGCGCTCCCCGAGGACGTCCAGGTCCGCGACGGGCGCGTCGGGGTCGGTGACGAGGGCGTTGAGCAGGCGCACGAGCCGTGCGGCGATCGACTGCCCGGTCTCCTCGTCGAACAGGTCCGACCGGTACTCCAGTTCGCCGAGGAGTCCGCCTTCCTGACCGCCGTTCGCCGTGAAGGTGACGCCGATGTCGAACTTGACCAGTCCGGTGTGGATGTCGCGGACGCTCACGTCGAGGCCGGGGAACCGGGCTCCGGGCGCGTCGACGACCGCCTGGGCCGGAGCGTCGTCGAAGGTCAGCATGGTCTGGAACAGCGGGTGGCGCGCGAGCGAGCGGGCCGTGCTCAGCTCTTCGACGATCCGCTCGAAGGGCACGTCCTGGTGTGCCTGGGCCCGCAGGTTCGTCTCGCGCCCGGCGGCCAGCAGGTCGCGGAAGGTCGGCGTCCCCGAGAGGTCGCAGCGGAGCACCACGGTGTTGACGAACGCGCCGACCGCCTCGTGGAACGCCGCGTCCGTACGGCCGGACACGGGGCAGCCCACGGGGATGTCCCGGCCCCCGCCGAGCCGTGAGAGCAGCACGGACAGCGCGGCGTGAAGGCCGACGAACGGGGTGGTGCGGGCCGCACCGACCAGACCGAGCAGCGCACGGTACGCGGCGTCCGGCACCCGGAACGGCACCCGTCCGCCCCGGTCGGACACCGCGGCGGTGCGCGGCCGGTCCAGCGGGAGCGGGATCTCCTCCGGCAGCCCGGCCAACGCCTCGCGCCAGTAGTCCAGTTGGCGGGAGCCGAGGCTGTCCGGGTCGTCGGGCGAGCCGAGCCGGGCGGCCAGGGCCAGGGTGTGGTCGGCGTACTGCGCGGCCGGCTCGGGCCAGTCGGGCGCCGTGCCCTCGCGCCGCGCCGCGTAGGCGTGCGCCAGGTCGCGCACGAGCGGAGCGACGGACCAGCCGTCGCCCGCGATGTGGTGGGCGACGAGCAGCAGGACGTGCTCGTCGGCGCCGAGCCGGAAGAGCGTCGCCCGGAACGGCGGTGCCTGCCCCAGGTCGAACGGCCGCAGCGCTTCCCGCCGCAGCAGCTCGTCCAGCTCGTCGGCGGCCGTCGCCACGGGGGCGAGCGGGTACGGCGCGCCGGGCGGCGGCTGCACGAACTGGTGCGGGCCCTCGGCGTCCTGGGCGAAGAGCGTGCGCAGGATCTCGTGGCGGGTCATGACGTCGGCGAGGGCGGCGGCGAGCGCGTCGGCGTCCAGGGCGCCCGTCAACGAGAGCGCCATGGGCATGTTGTACGTCGTGCGGGACGATTCGAGCTGGTGCAGGAACCACAGGCGGCGCTGGGCGGGGGACATCGGGACGCGCGCGGGCCGTGGCGCCGCGCGCCCGGCGGTTCCTTCGGAAGCCGCCGGCGCCGCCGGCCGGCCCAGCACGACGGCCAGTTCGGCGGGCGTGGGCGCGTCGAAGACCTGCCGCACGGACACCTGCGTCCCCAGCGCGGCGCGGATGCGGCCGGTCAGCCGCGTGGCCATCAGGGAGTGGCCGCCCAGGTCGAAGAAGTTGTCCTCGGGGCCGACCTCCGCCACCCCGAAGACACCGGCGAACAGCTCGCAGAGCGTCTCCTCCCGGTGGCCGCGCGGGGGCCGTCCGACCGGCCGGTCCGCCACCGGGTCGGGCAGCGCCGACAGATCGAGCTTGCCGTTGGGGGACAGCGGCAGTTCGGGCACGGCGCGGAAGGACTGCGGCACCGCGTGTCTCGGCAGGTGCCGACGCGCGTGCTCGCGGAGCTCGGCCGGCGTCACGGCGGCGCCCTCGCGCAGCACCACGTACGCCGCGAGACGCTCGTCGCGCACCACCACCCCCGCCCGTACGACGCAGGGGTGGCCGCCCAGGACGGCCTCGATCTCGCCGGGCTCCACGCGGAAGCCGCGTACGTTGATCTGGTCGTCGGCACGGCCGAGGTACTCCACCTGGCCGTCCGCGAGCCGGCGCACGAGGTCACCGGTGCGGTATGCCCGGGTGCCCGGCGGGCCGTAGGGGCAGGCCACGAATCGCTCCGCGCTCAGGTCGGGCCGCCCCAGGTACCCCCGGGCGAGTCCGGGCCCGGCCAGGTACAGCTCCCCGGGCATGCCCACCGGAACCGGGCGCAGCGCACTGTCCAGGATGAGGGCGCTGGTACCGCGCACCGGCCTGCCGATCACCGGGACAGACGCGTCGGCCAGGTCAGCGGCGAGGGCGTCGACGGTGAACTCGGTGGGCCCGTAGAGGTTGTGGGCGACGACGCCCGGTGCCGAGCGCAGCCGGGTCCACAGCCTCTCCCCCGCCGCCTCCCCGCCGAGCAACACGACCGACGGGCGTTCGGCGCCGTCGAGCAGGCCCTCCTCCAGCAGGATCTCGGCGTACGACGGCGTGACGTCGAGGACGTCCGCACGGGTACGCCGGAGGTGGTCGACCACGGCGGCGGCGTCGCGCCGGGTGGCGTCGCCGAGCAGGTGCAGCTCGTGGCCGCCCAGCATCCAGATCAGCGCCTCCCACGACGTGTCGAAGGACAGCGAGGCGGTGAGCACGAACCGCAGGCGGCGCCCCGCGGCCCGCCGGGTCTCCGGGCCGACCAGGGCCTCGTGGTGGTGCGTGATGAGGTTGACCACCCCTCGCTGTTCGATGACCACGCCCTTGGGGCGGCCGGTCGAGCCCGAGGTGTACATCACGTACGCGGCGTCGGCCGGGGAGAGCGGCCGGGTGCGCTCGCCGTCGTCGACGGGTCCGGCCGTGCGCCGGGCCACGGCAGCCGTGGTGGCCGCGTCGGCCAGATCCACCCGCGGGGCGTCGCCGACGGGCCGCCGCGCACCCGCCGTGACGACGAGGGCGGGGCGGGCGCTCCGCAGGAGCCGCTCGATCCGCAGCTCCGGCAGGTCGTCCTCGATGGGCAGATAGGCGGCGCCCGACTTGAGGACGGCGAGCAGGGCCATGATGAGGTCGGCGCTGCGCGGCAGGAGCAGTGCGACGACGGTGCCGGGTCCGGCGCCCAGGCCGATCAGGTGCCGTGCCAGGCGGTTCGCGCGAGCTTCCAGCTCCGCGAAGGTCAGGGGTGCCTCGCCCTCGCACACCAGCGCGGTGGCGGCGGCCGGGGCGGCCAGCATCTGCCGGTGCACCAGGTCGGGAACGGTCAGGGGCGACGGCTCCCGGTCGGCGGGGACCGTGCCCGCCCGCGCGTCGGCCAGAAGCTGACGGCGTTCCGCGGGCGCCAGCAGGTCGAGCCTGCCGAGCGGCAGCCGCGGCTGCGCCACGAGGGCTTCGAGCACCCGCGCGACGCGGTCGGCGACGGCCGCCGCGCTGTCCGGTACACCGGGCGCCGAGCGGCGTTCCACCTGGAGGACCAGTTCGTCTCCGAGCGTCACCGTCAGGGCCAGGGGGTAGTGCGTGGTGTCGTGGAAGCCGGTGCCGGTGATCCGCAGGCCGGCCGCGTCGGCCGCCGACGCCAGTTCGGCGCGGCCGGGCGGCTGGTTCTGCACGGACAACAGGGTGTCGAAGAGCTGCTCCACACCTGCGGCCCGCTGTACGTCGGCGAGCCCGAGATGCTGGTGCGGCAGCAGTGCCGTCTGTTCGCCCTGAAGACGGACGAGCATGTCGAGCAGCGGTTCGCCCGGGCGCCAGGCAACCCGCACGGGCACGGTGTTGACGAACAGACCCACCATCTCGGCATGGCCGTCGAGCTCGGCGGGCCGGCCGGCGACGGTGTTGCCGAAGACCACGTCGGTGCGGTCCGTCAACACGCCGAGCACCTGCGCCCACGCACCCTGGAGGACCGTCGCGAGCGTGAGTCCCGCTGCCCGTGCCCGGCGTTCGAGCAGCAGGGTGGCACGGCGCGGCAGCCGCACCAGGGCCACGTCCGACGCCTCGGACGCGACGGGGCCCTGTGGTGCCACGAGGGTCGGCTCGACGGGTCCCGCGAGTGCCGTGCGCCATGCCTCGACCGCCGCCCGCGGGTCGCGGGCGGCGAGCAGCCGCAGGTGCTCGGTGAACGGCACCGGCACGGGCAGGTCGGGTGTGCCGCCGGCCCCGGCCGCGTACAGGTGCAGCAGTTCACGCAGCAGCACCGGCAGCGACCAGCCGTCGAGCAGCAGGTGATGGTAAGTGAGCACCAGGCGGTGCCGGTCGTCGCCGAGGGAGATCAGCCGTGCCCTGAGCAGCGGGGCGCGGGACAGGTCGAACCTCGCCGCGCGGTCGGCGTCGGCCGCCCGCCGCGCGACCTGCTCCCGGTCGGCCTCCGGAAGCGGGGACACGTCGGTGCGCTCCCACGGGGTGGGCACCCGTGCCGGGCAGAACACCACGGGCGTGCTCAACGCCTCGTGCAGGAAGGCGGACCGCAGGGTGGCGTGGCGGTCGATGAGGCGTCCGACGGCGTCCCGCATCCGTGCCGGGTCCACCGCGCCCGTCAGGTCCAGCTCGCACTGCACCACGTAGCGGTCGGGCCGGTCGGGGTCGTCCAGCAGCCCGAGGAAGAGCAGTCCCTCTTGCAGCGGGGTGAGCGGAAGGACCTCGCCCGGTCCCTGTGCGGCCGCGACGGCCGCCAGTTCGCCGGGCGGCAGCGGCGCGGGGAGCGGCCCGGCCGGGGTCCGTTCGGGGCCCACGGGTTCCGCCAGGGCCGCGAGGGCCGCCGGAGTGCGGTGTTCCAGCACGTCGCGGGCGGTCAGGGCGAGCCCGGCCCGCCGGGCCCTGCCCACCAGGGCCAGTGCCTTGATGCTGTCGCCGCCCAGGTCGGTGAAGCCGTCGTCGGCCGACACCTCGCCGGCGTCGAGCAGTTCCTCGAAGAGGGCGCACAGCGTGGTCTCCCGCGGCCCCGACGGGCGGCGCCCGGCGCCCGCGGCGGTGTCGGGCACGGGCAGCGCGCGCCGGTCGACCTTGCCGTTCGGGGTCATCGGGAGGGCGGGGAGTACGACGACGTGGGAGGGCACCGCGGGGCCGGGCAGCACGGTGGCGAGGTGGCGGCGGACCCCGGCGGCGACGTCGGCGTCCGAGACCCCGGCCCCGGCGGCCGAGCTGTCGGCGGCGCGGGTCACGTATCCCGTCAGGCGGCGGTCGGCGGGTCGCTCCCCGTGCACGGCCGCGGCGGCGCCGCCGACCCCGGGCGCGCCCAGCAGGGCCGTCTCGACCTCGGCCAGCTCGATCCGGTGGCCGCGCAGCTTGACCTGAGCGTCGGTGCGGCCGACGAACTCCACGCCGCCGCTCTCGCGCACCCGTACGCGGTCGCCGGTCCGGTACATCCGCTCGCGCGGGGAGCCGAAGGGGTTGGCGACGAACCGCTCCGCCGTCAGGTCCGGGCCGCCCAGGTAGCCACGGGCGAGGCCCGCGCCCGACAGGTACAGTTCGCCCGTCTCCCCGGCCCGCACCGGCCGCAACTGGTCGTCGAGCACGTGGGCCGTGGTGTTCCAGATCGGTGTGCCGAGGGCGACGTCGGGCCCTTCGCAGGCGGCGAAGAGGCTGTCGCCCGTGGCCTCGGACGAGCCGTACAGGTTCAGGAGCGTGGCGTCCGGCAGGGCCCGTGCGAACCGCTCGGCGTCCTGCCCCGTCAACGCTTCCCCGCTGCTGACCCACAGGCGGCAGGCGCTCAGCCGGTGGGCGTCCGCGCCGTCGAGCAGCGCGCCGAGCAGGCTGGGGACGACGGTGACCCGGCCGATGCCGTGCCGTTCGATCAGGTCCGTGAGGCTGTCCGCCGCCGCCACGGCTCCGGCCGGGGCGAGGACCAGCGGCAGGCCGTTCAGCAGGGCACCGAACAATTCGGTCGTGCCGTCGATGAAGCTCAGCGACGTCTTGCCGAGCACGGCCTCCCCGTCGCGGTGGGGGAAGGTCCCGCCGAACCAGCGCACGCGGTTCAGTACCCCCGCGTGCACGCCGACGACGCCCTTGGGCCGGCCGGTCGAACCGGAGGTGTGGATGACATAGGCGGCCGATTCCGGCGCCATGGCGGGCCGTTCGGCGCGGGTCAGGTCGTCCTGTGCCGTAGCCGCCAGCTCGCGCAGCACGTCCGCGTCGTCCACCGCGACGACCTGCGCCGAGGTCCGCGGCAGCGCGGCGGCGAGCGCGGTCGTGGTGAGCACGACGGCCGGGGCGGTGTCGGACAGGACGAACTCGACGCGCCCGGCCGGGTAGTCGGGGTCGAGCGGCACGTACGCGCCGCCCGCCTTCGCCACGGCGAGCACCGCGGTCACCTGTGCGAGGGAGCGCGGCAGGTACAGGCCCACCGGCGACTCCGGGCCCACCCCCCGGGCGAGCAGCAGTCGGGCCAGCCGGTTGGCACGGGCGTTCAGTTCGCCCGCCGTCACGCGTGTGGTGTCTTCGACGACGGCCGGCGCGGTCGGCTCGCGGGCCACGCGCCGCTCGAAGGCCGCGGCGAGGTTCGGCCCGAAGGGGGCCCGCGGGACGTCGGCACCCCGGAGCGATCCATCCGGCGCGGCGTCGCGATCCACGGTGCGCGGGAGCATCGCGCCCACCGGGCGCCCGGGGTCGGCGGACGCCCGCAGCAGGTGGCCGATGAGGTCGTCGCGGATCGCGGCCAGCTCGGCCTCGGAGTGCTCGTCGGCGTGGGCGTGCAGGTCGAGCGCGAGGCCGCCGCTGCCGTCGGGCGCGCCGTGGACGTTGAGGGTGAGCCCGTGCACGGGCCCGGTGGACAGCTGGTCGGTGACGGCCTCGACGGAACCGAAGCGCAGCGTACGGTCGAAGGCCATCACGTTGACCATCAGGGCGCCGAACCCGGCCCCTGTCCAGCCCAGTTCGCGCCGCAGTTCCTCGCCGCGGTAGCGCTGGTGGCGCAGCGCGGGGCCGAGCGCCCCGCGCACCCGGCCCACGACGTCGGCGAGGGTGTCCCAGCGGCCGACCGCGAGGCGCAGCGGCAGTTCGTTGGCGAGCATGCCGGGGGTGGTCAGCGCGGCGCGGCCGAGGCGAGTGGTCAGCGGCAGCCCGAACAGCACCTCGTCCCGGTCGCCGACAGCCCTGCGGTAAGCGGCGACGAGCGCGATCACGAGGACCGTCCAGGGCACTCCGGCCACGCGGGCCGCCTCGACGACGGGCCTCGTCCGCTCCTCGGTCAGGCGGCCCCTGCTGCGCACTCGCGGCCCGGCGCCCCGGTACCGGCTCGGCTCCGGCACGTCGGCCCCTGCCAGCCGCTCCAGCCAGTACGCCCGGTCGTCCTCGCGCCTGGCGGACTCCTCGTAGGCGCGGTCCTGTTCGACCAGTGCGGCGAGGCTGCCCGCGGTGGACCCCGGTACGGTGCGGCCCGCCGCGAGGGCGGTGTAGACCTCGGCGATCCGGGCGGTGTGCAGGCTCTGGCCGTAGCCGTCCAGGACGACGTGGTGGTACGTGAGCACGAGGCGGTGTCTGGAGGGGGAGAGCCGCAGCAGCGCGTGCGCCACGAGAGGGTCGCCGCCGAGCAGGGCCGGGGCCGCCGCGAGCCGGTCGGCCGCCCAGGCGTCGGCCGCGGCGGCCGGGTCCCGGGCCCCGCTGAGGTCGACTTCCGCGAGAGCGGCCTCGGCCTGCGCCGCGGCGGGCGCCAGGACGTGCTGCAGCAGCCGGTCGTCCCGCTCGGTGAAGCGCACCCGCAGCGTCTCGGCGTCCGCGACGGCTCGTGCGACGGCACGCCGGAGCAGGTCGGTTTCGACGTGTCCGGTCAGTTCCAGCACGGCCCCGCAGTGGAACGCCCCGGCGTCCCCGTCGAGCTTCTCGGCGATGTGGACGCCGCGCTGCGCGGCCGTCGCGGGCAGCGGGTCGTGGCCCGCCCGGCGGATGTTCACAGGGCATGCTCCTGGTCTGCGTGGACGGGTGGTGTGGACGCGCTGGTCAGGGCGGGCTGGTCAAGGCGGGCTCAAGGGGCCTGTGGTCCGGTGAAGTACGCGGCGAGGGCGTCGACGCTGGGGTGGTCCCACACGATGGCCGGGTCGACCTCGATTCCGAGCCGGTCCTCGATGGCGGCGGCCAGGGTCAGGCCCGCGATGGAGTCCAGGCCGTACTCGTTCATGGACGCGGCGCGGTCGACGGTCCCGGTCGGGTCGCCGAGCAGCGCGGCCACCTCGCCGGCCAGCCAGTCGCTCAGTTCGTCACATGCGCGGTCCGCGCGGGCTTCGGTCATGGCCGGTTCTCCTCCTGCGACATGGGGCATGGCGTGCGGTGCGGGTTGCGCCCTGCGGTGCGGGTCACGGCGTCGCTCCTCGCGTGCCGTCCGGGAGCTGTCGGCCGGTGAGGTCGAAGGAGCGTCCGGCAGCGAGGCGGTCGAGGAGCTCGGTGACGAGGGGCTCCGCCAGTTCGTCGGGCAGCGCCGTGGGGCGGCCGGTCAGCCGCCCGTGAAGCCGGGTGAGCAGGGCCTGGAGCCACCGCGGGTCGCTCTGCCGGCCGCCGAGGCGGCGGTTGTGCCGCCAGATGCCGAGGCAGGCCGAGGCGGCGAGCAGGTGCCCGGTGCGGGTCACGAGTTCGGAGGCGTGCGGCCCCGTGGTGACACCCAGCTCGGACAGGGGAAGGGCGCGGCAGTCACGTGTGAGCGCGTCGTGTTCGGCGAGAAACAGCGCGCCAAGCTCGGCGGAGCGCCCGCTCAGCTCCGGCACCGAGGCGCGCAGCGTCCCGGTGAGGTGGTCGTTCCCCGACCCGCTGAGCTTGAGCCGGTCGAACCTCAGGGGCGGCAGCGGTACGTCGAGCCGGAACAGCTCCTCCGGGGCTCGCTGCGGTTGCGGCGAGGCCCAGGAGCGCCGGGCGAGGACGGGGAGCTGCGGCAGGACGTTCGACTCGCAGGCCCCGCGCGCCGCGTGCCCGAAGCTCACGACGCGCACGTCCCGCAGCAGTTTCTGGAAGATCGCCGACGGCCCGCGGCGCAGATAGAAGTGAGCGCCCATCAGCTCGGAGAGGGTGTACATGACGTCCAGCAGCAGCGCGGAGCCGAAGTGCTTGAACACCGATGCCAGCACGCTGACTTCGGCGGGCAGCACATGGACGGCCCGCAGCACGGTCGCACTCAGGCACTCCACGGCGAGCAGGTCGGCGTACGCACCGGCGAGAGTGGAGCGCAGGTACGGCAGGTCCAGCGCCGACCGCCCGTACAGCGACCGGCCGAGCAAGTGGCGCAGGGTCACCCGCAGCCCCGTCTCCACCGGTCCGCACATCACGGCCGGCAGGACGGTGCGGGTGATCTGGAAGGACCGCAGGGCGGTCTCCAGGCCGCCGCCCGTGCGCCCCAGCACGCTGCCGGGCGGCAGCGGACAGTCGTCGAACTCGATGCCGTGCAACTGCACCCCGCGCATGCCCGAGCTGGGAAAGCGCGGCAGGTCGTGTACGCGCGCGAGGTCGAGGTCGCGCTTGTCGACCAGCACCTGCGAGTGGCTGCGGCTGCCGCGGCGGTCGTCGGTGCGGGCGAACACGACCAGGGCGTCGGCGCGCCTGATGTTCGTCACGACCTCCTTGCGGCCCCGCAGCACGCGCCCCGCGCCGGTCTCGGCCACCGCGCACTCCACGCCCGCCATGTCGTTGCCGTGGGCCAGTTCGTGGTAGGCCGCCGCGATCCTGCGGTCGCGGAGCAGGAGGCGGGCGGTGGCCCGCTGCTGCCGCTCGTCCCCGGCCAGCCAGACGTTGACCGCCGCGATGAACGAGCTCATGCCGTAGCCGAGCCCCAGGCAGGGGTCACGCCGGTACACCGCGCGCAGGGCTGCCACCAGCTCGTCGATGCGGGACAGCCGCCCGCCGAGTGCGGTGGGTACGAAGTCGGCGTTGAGCCCGTGCTCGTCCAGGGCCCGTTCGCCGGCGGCGCACATCTCGCCGCGCTCGTCGGCCCGGAGCAGGGCGGCGAAGCCGAGGGGGTTGGCGTCGTCGAACGGGTCGCCCAGCCGGTTCTCCAGCGTGTCCACCAGGGTGGGCGCGTCGAGGGCCGGGCCGGCACCGCGGCTGTCGGCGGTCATGGCTCCTCCGTCCCGGACAGCAGCGAGAGGCCGTCCGCATCGGGGCCGGCGTGGAGCAGTGCGGCGGCGAGCAGGTCGCGGGCGTCGTGCCCGGCGGGGGGCGCCAGGCCGAGGCGGGTGAGCACGGTCGTCAGACAGGCCCGTACCCAGAGCGCGTCCTGCCACCAACGGGTGTCGTGCGAGGGCGCGTTGTGGAGCCACAGGGCCAGACAGGCCGCGCCGGCGAAGCACCATTCGTACCGTTGGACGAGGTCGAACGCGGCGGGCGGCACGCCCCCCGCCGTGCGGCAGGCGGCGATCTCCTCGTGCAGCCGCTCCGACTCGGCCGCCAGGGCTCGGGCCGCGTGCGCCACGTCCGGGGGCCCGGCGTCTGCGGCGAGGTCCGCCGCCAGGGGCAGCGACTGGACGAGGCTGCACCCGGCGCTGGTCAGAGCCAGGCGTGCGAAGTCGAGAGGGGGGCGGCGCGCGCCGTGCCCGGCGGTGTCGATGACACCCGTGATGTCGCGGGAGCCGCTCCTGCGGGCGCGGGCGAGCAGCGGGAACGAGGTGGCGAGCGCGTGGCGGTTGACCGCTGTGCTGCCGTCGAATATCCCCACGATCCGGTGGTCGCGGTCCAGTTTGGCGAAGGCGCCGTGTTCGAAGACCGTGGTGACGAAGCCGCGCACGCCGAGCAGGTCACCGAGCTGGTCGAGCGCCCGCTGCACGGTCGTGGGCACGAACGCCTTGGTGACGGCCGAGACCACGCCGAGTTCACCCGGCAGGGTCTGCGCCGCGCGTCCGGCGAACACCGCGACCGCCTCGGCGGTCAGGATCGCCGCCGCCGCGTCGCCCAGCACACGGCGTACGCGGGGCAGGTCGGCCAGTCGGTGCCCGTAGAGGTCGCGGTCGGCGAGGAAGCGCAGCGTGAGTGGCAGCGCGTGGTCGGCCGCGCCGAGCGAGAGCGCGGTGGCGAAGATCCGGGTGACCTGCAGCGACTTGAGAGCCGACTCGAACCCGGAGCCCTCCGGCCCGATGAGGGACGATCCGGGGGCCGGTGCGCCGTGCAGGGTGAACCCGCTGATGTCGGCCCCGCGGATGCCGTGGGTCGGCTCCTTGGGCAGCGTCCGCCAAGTGCCGTTCGGCAGCGTCGACCTGTCCAGCAGGAAGAAGCTGAGGCCCCGGGGTCCACCCTCGTCGCGGGTGCGTGCGAGTACGCAGGCGTACCGCGCCCGGGTGCCGTTGTTGATCAGCCACTTCTCGCCGTCGAGCCGCCAGTCGCGGCCGTGCGGCCGTGCGGTGAGCCGGCTCGCGAGCAGATCGCTGCCGTGGCCGCGTTCGGTCATCCCCCAGCACACCTCGGCGCCGGACGTGATCGCGTCGGCGAGCTCCGCCGCCTGCCGGTCGGTGCCGGCCACCCAGGTGGGCACCGCGCCCAGGAAGGTCTTGCCGTGCGCGACGGCGAGGGTGAGGTCGTGCCGGGCGACGACGCGCAGGACGGACCAGAGGCCGTCGAGGCCGTGCAGCAGGCCGCCGTGGCGGCGGGGCACGTAGTGGGCGGCCACCCCTGCCTCGCCGAGCAGGCGGTGCGCGGCTTCCGGGAACGCCTCGGCCTCGTCCCACGCGGCGAGCACGGCGGGGTCGAGGGCTCCGCCGGGCCGTGCCGCCCGGTGGAGCAGCTCCCTGAGCCGGCCGGCGGTGACGGCTTCCCGGGCGGTGCTCGTCATGCCGGACGCCCCTCCCCTGCCGATGCCGGTGCCCCTGCTTCCGCCACGGCCGCGCCGAGGCCGGGGTCGTACTCGGCGAACAGGGGTTCCACCCCACCGGACAGGAACAGGTCACGCATCACGGAGCGCTGCACCTTGCCGCTCGTCGTGCGCCGTACGGCGGCCCTGCGCAGCAGCGCCACCCCTGCGGCGCGCACCCCGAACTCCCGGGACACGGTGTCGCGCATCGTGCGGGCGAGCAGCCGTGCGCTGTCCTGCGAGGGCCTGCCGCGCACCTCCTGGAGCACGACGAGGGCCTCCTTGCCCTGCTCTTCCTCGTGCGCGAAGGACACCGTGAAGACCGCGCCGGGCAGTCCTGCCAGGTCGGCGTGGTCCTCGCGCAGGGCGTGCTCGACGTCCTGTGGGTGCAGGTTGCGGCCGTTGATGATCATCAAGTCCTTGCGCCTGCCGGTGACGTAGAGCTCGTCGTCGAGCAGTGCGCCCAGGTCTCCGGTCCGCAGGAACGGGCCGTCGCCTTCGGCGGTGCGCGCGCCGAACGTCTCGGCCGTGGCGTCGGGTCGGCCCCAGTAGCCCCGGGCGACGCTTGCGCCGCGCAGCCAGATCTCGCCGACGTGGCCCGGGGCCACCTCGGTGCGGCTGTCCGGGTCGACGACGCGTACCTCGAAGTCCCGGATCAAGCCGTTGCTCGGCAGCTCGCGGCCCGGTGCCGTGGGCGCCACCCGCCGCAGCTCGCCGCGTTCGAGGAGGTCGGGGTCCACACGGGCCACGACGAGTCCCCTGCCGGACGCGCCCGAGACGAAGACCGTTGCCTCGGCGAGGCCGTAGCAGGGGCTGAAGACGTCGTCCCGCAGCCCCGCGGCGGCGAAGCGCCGGGTGAAGCGCCTGGCCGTGGAGACCTGGACGGGTTCGGCGCCGCTGAGCACATGGCGCCACCGGGACAGGTCGAGCGCGGCAAGCTGCTCGTCGGTGACCTTCTCGACGCACAGGGCATGGGCGAAGTCGGGGGCGGCGGAGCACGTCACGTCGAAGTCGTCGATCACCTTCAGCCACAGGTGGGGGCGCTTCACGAACGTCACCGCCGACATGAGCACCGTCGTGGCGGCCAGCGCCAGCGGTGCGAGCGTCTGGAGGATGAGCCCCATGTCGTGGTAGAGCGGGGCCCAACCGCCGAGGCGCATCGGGGCGTCGGGCGAGATGGCACCGGTGAACGCGAGGACGTTGTGCAGCAGATTGCCGTGCGTGACCTCGACGCCCTTGGGGTCGCTGGTGGACCCGGAGGTGTACTGGAGCAGCGCGAGCGTCGCGCGGTCCGCCGGTGCGGGAGCCAGTCCTTCGCCCTCGGTGATCAGGTCCGTGGCCACGGTGCGCGGCCCTGGCCGGTCGGCGGCCTGTGCCCATGCGCGCACCTCCGCGAGGTTCGCCGTGTCGGTGAGCACCGCGCCGATGCCCGCGTCGGCGGCGATGGAGGAGAGCCTGCGGCGGTCCTGCCGGTAGTTGCCCGGCAGCGGTGCCACGACCGCGACCATGCCCGCGTACAGGCATCCGAAGAACGCCGCGACGCACTCGGTGCCCTGCGGGTAGAGCAGCAGCACCCGGTCACCGCGCTCCAGGGTCGCCGTCAGTTCCTCCCCGATCAGGGCGGCGCGGCGGTCAAGCTGGGCGTAGGTCAGTGTGTGCGCCCGCGCCTCGGCGGCGTCGTGGACGAAGATGACGGCGTCCCGCTCCGCGTGGTCGCGCGCGTGCTCGCGCAGCAGGGTGCTGAGCGCTTCGGCGCGTGCGACGTTCTCGGTCATGGTGTGCCCCACTGAGGTCTTCTCCCTGGCGGTGGCCGCCTGTCGAGGTCGGTGTCAGTTCCGGCGGGGCCGCTCGTCCCCCGTTCAGGACACGCCGCTGCGCTCCAGCAGCGTCTCGCCGCGCGCCTTGCCGTCGTTCAGCAGGGTCGAGCCCAGCGGGGTCAGCGAGTGCAGCACCGTGTTGAGGTTGCGGCTGCTGGTGACGAGCCCCGCCGCGCGCAGCACCGTGGTGTGCTGGCTGGCGGCGGCGACGGAGATGCCGAGCCTGCGCCCGAGCTGGGTGGTGGTGCAGCTCTCGGTCAGCGCGTGCAGGATGCCGGCCCGGGTGCGGCCCATCAGCGCGCCCAGCGCCTTGCCCTGGTGCGTCGGCCCGTCCCACAGGGTGGCGGCGGTGACCGTGTCCAGCGGTACGGGGTAGACCAGGACGAGTGTCGTGCCCTGGGCGCCGGGGCCGGTGCGCACGACCGGCCTGCCGTGCAGGAACAGCGACGGCATGAGGGTCAGGTCCATGCCGTCCGGATAGATGTCCTCGTCGAGTCCGTTGTCCAGCTCCAGGACCGGGGGGCGCCACCCGGCGCGCGTGTGCAGGGTTCCGAAGAGGCCCTCGACGCCGCTGCCGAGGAAGATGCGCCCGCGGTGCGCGGCGTCGGCCTTGAGGTAGGCGTTGACGCGGCGCCAGTAGGGTGCGACGGCCCTGTCGCGGAAGGCGGCTGCTGTCTCCCCGCCGAGGCCCGGGGAGCGCCGGGCGCCGGGGGGCAGCCCAGTGGTGCGGGAGAAGGAGCGGGCGGGTCCTGGCAGGCCCGGTCGGTGCGCGAGATGTCGTACCGCCGCCGACTGTCCCACCAGGTCTCGCCAGCGGGCGAAGATCGCGCCGCCGCCCCGGCGCAGTAACAGATCGGCCGCGAAAGCCGTTTCCATCACGGGGTCCCCACCGGGCGCGATGGTGATTCGCGTCAGGTCTTGCACAGAGAAATGGATTCGCTGCACTGGTTCCCCCCTGATCGGTGGATTAAAACCCGGTCCGAGTCACCGAGTTCGCAAAGCCCCGGCAGTCTTACCGGCCGCGAACAGCACCGCAATAAGTTTCAGATGGCGGCGAAAATGCCTACCACCCGCTTACGGAAAACGTCCCGGGCGGGGCATACTCCGCGAGTGGGCCACCGGAGCGGGCGCGCCCGGCGCCCGAAGTGCGGCTTCACACCGCGTGCCGTGCCACGGTGTCGGCCACGAGGTCCAGCCGCCGCCGGTCCCTGTGCCGCAGCAGCCGCTCGATCCGCTGCCCGTGCGCGCGGGTCAGGCACGGCACGGGGTGGACGATGTCGGCCCCGTCGGCGACGAGTTCGTCGACCAGCGGCTGAGGTCCGTCCGGCCGCGGCCCCGCATGGAGCGTGTCCCACTCGCCGAGCGCCTCCTGGCACGTCGCGCCGGGCGGCAGCGCGGCCCGTTCGGACGACAGGATCTCGGCCAGCCAGTCCCGGGTCGACGAGCGGTGCAGCTCGTGGAACCGTTCGCGCAGCGGCGCGGAGCGCAGTTCGTCGAGGGCCGCCCGCGCCGCGCGCGCGGAACCGGCGCGGCCCAGCACGATCGGGTGGGCGTCAGCGGCGTACGCGTCGGTGTGCCGCATCGTCGTCAGACCGGCCCTGATCCGCACCGTGGCCTCGCCCGCGATGGCGACGGGCTGGCCGTCGTCGGTGAACCGCAGCCACAGCTCCCAGTCGTCCCGGTTGATCCCCTGGCCCTCGGACCAGCCGCCCAGCCGGTCGAGCAGGGCGCGGCGGTGCGCGACCCTGGAGGGCTCGAAGAGGGAGGCGAGGACCTGGAGTTCCGGATGCCACACGCTGCCCAGTACGTGGGCGGGCACCTTCACGTCCCCCTGGTCGTCGACGTAGGTGCCGGCCGCCACCACCCAGGACTCGCCGGCGTCGAACCGGGCCAGCACCTGCGCGAGGTGGGTGGGACTCCAGCGGTCGTCGTCGTCCAGGTAGGCGACCAGCGGAGCCGACGAGGCGGCGAGGCCCACGTTGCGCGGCCCGCCGGGGCGCCTGCGCGGGGTGCATTCCAGGAAGGTGATGCGCGGGTCGTCGTACTCGGCGACCACGTCCGCCGTGTCGTCGGTCGAGGCGTCGGAGACGATCACGAGGTGCCAGTCCCGGACCGTCTGGGCCAGCACGCTCTCGATGGCCCCGCGAAGCAGCGCAGAACGGTTGTATGTGGCGCAGAGGACGTCGATTCGGGAATCATCGGGAGACATACGGTGTCCACACTCCTGCACGCTGAGTCATGAGTCGGCCGAGTTACGCTAGCGCGGAAATCTGTCGGCGTCGCAGGCCGCATTTCACTGATATCTGGGTCTTTCAAGCGAGCATGAAAAACTGTTCGCGAGCTGTCCCCGACATTTAGCATCCCCCCATGCCGATGCCCGACGGGCAGCCGCCGACGAGCGCACCCGTCCGAAGAGGAACGGCACTTGCCACGGTCAGGGGGCCAGCACGTGACCACAGAAAGCGCATCCCATCTCCGCCGCATCTCGGTCTTCGACGCCACGCTGCGAGACGGCGAGCAGGCGCCCGGCAACGCCATGTCGGCGCGGAGCAAAGTCACACTGGCCCTGGCGGCCGAGGCGTACGGCGCCGACGTGGTGGAGGCCGGCTTTCCCGGCTCCTCCGCCGAGGACGCCGAGGCGACCCGGCTGATCGCCGAGGCGCTGACCACCGCGAAGTTCGCCACGTTCAACCGCGCCTTCACCTCCGACGTACGGCAGTCCATGCTGGCCGGCGGCGCCCGCCCCAACCATCAGGTGCAGATCTGCGGCACCGGCAGCGACATCCACCTGGAGCACAAACGCGGCATCACGCGCGCGGAGTCGGTCCAGGAGGTGCGCGACTCGATCGGGCTCGCCGTCCAGATGGGCGCGACCGACATCTCGTTCGGTGTGGAGGACGCGAGCCGCAGCGCCAAGAGCCACGTCAGGGCGCTGGTCACCACCGCGGTCGAGTGCGGCGCGGGCACGGTCATACTCGCCGACACGACGGGCTGCGCGACGCCCGGCGAGTACGGCGACCTGTGCGCCGCCGTGCGGTCGTGGATACCGGACGAGGTGGTCCTGTCCACCCACTGCCACGACGACATGGGGCTGTCGTTGGCCAACGCCCTGGCCGGCATCGAGGCCGGCGCCGACCAGATCCAGGCGACCCTCGGCGGCATCGGGGAGCGGGCGGGAAACACCGCTCTGGAAGAGCTGTCCGCCGTACTCACGTACAAGGGAGAGCAGTTCGGCGTCACCATCGACGTACGGCTCGACCTTCTCTACCCCGCCTACCAGTTGCTCGCCGAGACCATCGCGCTGCCGCCGTACCGCAACAAGGCCGTGTTCGGCGTCAACTCCTTCGCGACGGAGGCCGGCATCCACCAGGACGGCATCCTCAAGAACCCTGTCAACTACGAGTACCTGAACCCGCACCGGTTCGGCCGGGAGCGGTCCCTGCTCGTGGGCCGGCACTCCGGCCGGGCGGTCCTGCGCTACCTCCTCACCCGCACCGGGATCGCCCAGGACGAGGCCCTCGTCGACGAGTTGTACGAGGAGTTCATCGCGTCGACGTCCCTGGGCGCGTGCGAGGAACTGGACGACCTCGCCAAGCGGCTCGCCGACCGCACCACCGCGCGGGCCGACACATGAGCCGTCCCACCACGCTGATCGACAAGGTGTGGGACGCGCACGTCGTGCAGCACCAGGACGGCGCCGACCTGCTCTACGTGGACCTGCACCTCATCCACGAGGCCACGTCGGCGCAGGCGTTCGACGGGCTGACGCTGGCCGGGCGCCGGGTGCGCCGCCCCGATCTGACGCTGGCGGTCGAGGACCACAACGTACCGACCGACTCGCTCACCATCGGCGACCCGGTGGCGTCCCTCCAGGTGCGCACGCTGCGGCGCAACTGCGCGGAGCACGGCATCCGGCTGTTCCGCCACGGTGACGCGCGCCAGGGCGTGGTGCACGTGGTCGGCCCCGAACTGGGCGTCGTCCTGCCCGGGACGACCGTCACCTGCGGCGACAGCCACACCTCGACCCACGGCGCGTTCGGGGCGCTGGCGTTCGGCGTGGGCACGAGCGACGTCGAGCACGTGCTCGCCACCCAGACGGTCGCGCTGCGGCGGCCGGGAACGATGGCCGTCGAGTTCGCCGGCCTGCCTCCGGACGACGTGACGGCCAAGGACCTGGCGCTCGCCCTGCTGGCACGGCTCGGCGCCAACGGCGCGCACGGGCACGTGCTGGAGTACCTCGGCGACGCCGTGCGGGCGCTGTCGGTCGAAGGCCGGATGACCTTGTGCAACATGAGCGTGGAGGCGGGCGCGCGAGCGGGACTCGTCGCACCGGACGAGACGACGCTCGACTATCTGCGACAGCGGCCCGAGAGCCCGCGGGGCGCCGCCTGGGAGCGGGCCGCGGCGCACTGGAGCGGGCTGCGCACCGACGCGGGGGCCGTGTTCGACCGGACGGTGCGCGTCGACGCGACCACCCTGACGCCGCACGTCACCTGGGGGACGAACCCCGGACAGGCGGTGGGCATCGGCGACCGCGTTCCCGACCCCGGCCGGTTCACCGGCGCCGAGCGGGCCGTGGCCCTGCGGGCACTGGAGTACATGGCTCTGACGCCCGGCACGGCGATGCGGGACATCGCTGTCGACACGGTGTTCATCGGCTCCTGCACCAACGGCAGGCTGGAGGACCTGCGCGCCGCGGCCGACGTGCTGCGCGGCCGGGCCGTCGCGCCCGGGGTGCGGATGCTGGTGGTCCCCGGATCGACGCAGGTGCGCCGCGCCGCGGAGGCGGAGGGCCTGGACGAGGTGTTCCTCGCCGCCGGCGCGCAGTGGCGTCTCTCGGGCTGCTCGATGTGCCTCGGCATGAACCCCGACCGGCTGCCCGGCACGCAGCGCTGTGCCTCCACCTCCAACCGCAACTACGAGGGGCGCCAGGGCAACACGGCCCGCACCCACCTGGTGTCGCCCGCCATGGCGGCGGCGACCGCCGTCACCGGGCGCTTCGCCTCGCCCGCCGACCTGGACTGACCGCCCGGGCGGTGCGAGCGGCGCATTGCCACCAAGCGAGAGAGCCCCCGACATGGACCCGCTCACCGAGCACACCGGCAGGTGCCTGCCGTTGCGACGCAGCGACGTGGACACAGACCAGATCATTCCGGCGCGGCACTGCCGCAGACTGACCAAGACCGGTTACGCCGACGCGCTGTTCGGCCACTGGCGCAAGGACCCCGGGTTCGTCCTGAACCGGCCGGAGCACCAGGGGGCGAGCATTCTGCTGGCGGGCCCCCACTTCGGCACCGGCTCCTCGCGTGAGCACGCGGTGTGGGCACTGCGGGACTGGGGGGTGCGCGCGGTGCTCGCCGCCAGCTTCGGCGACATCTTCCAGCGCAACGCGCTGCGCAACGGCGTGCTCGCGGTGCGGTTGCCGGACGCGGTCGTGGACGGCCTGCTGGACCGCGCGGAGCTGGACCCCACGGTCACGCTCACCGTCGACCTGCGCGGGCGGGAAGTGCGCGCCGACGGCCGGCGGTGGCCTTTCGAGGTCGACGCGCGGGCCCGTCGGCTGCTGCTCGAAGGGCTCGACGACATCGAGGTGGCCCTGCGCGCCCAGGACGCCATCACCCGGCACGAACAGACCCGGCCCGACTGGATGCCCCGGCCGTCGGCGGCCGTGAGGCGCCGCTGAAGGAGGAAGCGAACCGTGCGACGCATCGCCGTGATCCCGGGTGACGGGATAGGCCCAGAAGTCACGGCGGAGGCGCTGCGGACACTGCACGCGGTGGCGCCCGACCTGGAGTTCGACGTGCTCGACCACGTCAACGCCGACCGGTACCTCGCCACCGGAACCGCGCTGTCCGACGACGACTTCGCACGCGTGGCAAGCTGTGACGGCGCCCTGTTGGGAGCGGTCGGCGACCCCCGTGTCACCAGCCCCGACTACGCGCGCGACGTCCTGCTCCGCCTCCGCTTCGAGCTGGATCTGTACATCAACCACCGCCCGGCGCAACTCCTGCACGACCGGCTCAGCCCGCTGCGCGACCAGGGCCGCAGACCGATCGACTGCACGGTGGTGCGCGAGAACACCGAAGGTCCGTACGTGGGCGTCGGCGGCGCGCTGCGCGTCGGCACCCCGCACGAGACGGCGATCGACACCGAGGTGAGCACCTACCGCGGGGTGCGCCGGGCGATGGAGTTCGCGTTCGCCAGGGCCACCCGGTCGGTGTGCCTGGTGGACAAGGCCAACGCCGTACCGCACAACGGAACACTGTGGCAGCGGTGCTTCCGCGAGGCCGCGGCGCTCCGTCCGGACCTGCCCACCCGCCACTTGTACGTGGACGCGGCGGTCATGCTGCTCGTGCAGGACCCGACGGCCTTCGACGTGATCGTGGCGAACAACGCGCACGGTGACGTGCTGAGCGACCTCACCGCGCAACTGGCGGGCGGCCCCGGCATCGCGGCGTCGGCGAACCTGAACCCGCAGACGGGCTACGCGCTGTGCGAGCCCGTCCACGGCTCGGCGCCCGACCTCGCGGGCACCGGCCGGGCCAACCCGCTGGCGGCCGTCCTCAGCGCCGCGCTGCTCCTGGACTGCGCGGGCCGCGCCGAGCAGGCGGAGCGGATACGTACGGCGGTGCGCACCGTGGTGCGGGACCTGCGGTGCACGGCCGACGTCGGGGGCTCGCTGACCACGTCCGGCGCGGGCGCCGCCGTACGCGATGCGTTGCACGGGGAATGACGACACAACAACACATCTTCCGAAGGGCATCCCGTGATGACCGCAGTACGCGGGTTCCACCACCTCCGCCCCGTGGCCGGCCGGGTCGAGGGCGAGGTGGGTGACACGCCCTTCGCCGTCACGACGTCCCACGGACTACTGCTGTGGAACGGACGGCACTTCGAGCGCATCACCCGGGGTCCGGCCTGTGGCCTGACGGTGCGGGACGGAGCGCTGTGGGTCTTCCAGCGCGCCGGGCGCCACGGCCGTGTGCTCTCCGTGCACCTGGAGGGGGAGGACGTCGAGGTCGTCCCGCGCATCTGGGGTCTGCCGGGCAACGGGTACTGCATCGACTTCGTCGACGACGAGCTCATGGTCACCGACCCCTCCCGCAACCAGGTGCTCGCCTACCGGATCGGCGACGGCAGACCCGCGGTGCACGCGGCGCACGCCGCACGCTCCTTCTGCCTGGAGGACCGGGCGGCCCGCGTCCCCCTGCGCATCAGCGCGCTGCTCCCGCACGGGCCGCTCCTGTTCGTCATGGCGAGCAAGGGCCGCGGGCACGACTCCCGGCAGAGCGAGATCTGGGCCTTCGACAGCCGGGCGCGGCTGGTCGCGGTGGTCCCCGCGGGCGGCACCCACTGCCATGACCTGTTCTTCGACGGCGAGCAGTTCGTGCTGTGCAGGTCACGGGAGCGGACGGTGGTGCGCGGCCCGCACCCGGTGTACCGCGCGGACGGCTTCCCGCGCGGTCTCGCGGTGGGCGAGGACCGGGTTCTCGTGGGCGTCTCGGCCCACGCGCGTTCCCGGCACGCCCGCGAGTCGGGTGCGGCGAGCGTGGACTTCCTGGACCGCGACTTCCGGTGGCAGGGCCGGATCACGTTGCGCCACGGCCAGATCAGGAACGTGCGGCTGCTCTCCGACGACATCGCCACCGGCAACGCGGTGCGCCGGACGGCGAAGACGAGCGCACACGCGGTGAAGGTCATCCCAGCACCACCGAGCGGTCGAGGAGCATGAGCGAACCGGTCGCGGTCAGCAGACGGTCGTTCGCGTAGTTGAGGCTGGCCGCCCGCAGGTCGCGGAATGTCCGCTCCACCGGGAGCGGGGACGTCTTGGAGTAGCCGGCGGCGAGCCCGGCGAACTGCATCATGCGGTCGGCGGCCCGGAAGGTCAGCTCGGACGCGGCCACCTTCAGCGTGTTCAGGTGGATCTGCACGACCGTCTCCCCCAGCGACCGGCCGGCCGCCCGCGCGGCACTGACCTCCTGCTCGACGCGGTGGAGGTATCCGCTGGTCAGCTCCAGGTCGATGCGTATCCGGGCCAGCCGCTCCCGTACGAGCTCGGACGCGGTGTCCGGGCCCCGGCGCCCCGGCCCCCGCAGTCCGGTGACCAGCTCGCCCAGCGCCGCGCGCGCCGCCCCCAGCCAGCAGGCGGACCAGCCCAGATGGGCCATGGGGATCATCGACTCCACCGCCACGTCGCGGAACCCTCCGGGGCCGCCGACGACCTGGTCGGCGGGGACCTCACCGGACAGCCGGACGCCGAGGCTCTGCGTCCCGCGCATGCCGAGGGTGTCCCACTCCCCGGTCTCCGCGACCGAGAGGGCGTCCCGGTCGGCGTACACCAGGGACACCGCGTTGGCGGGCAGGTCGGCACCCTCCTTCATCGTGATGAGGAATCCCTCGGCGACGGAGGCCCCCGTCACGACCGGCGCGTCCCGCTCGATGCGCAGCCGTCCGCCCCGTGCGTCCAACGGGGCGTCGGCGGACAGGAGATGGCCGCCCTTGCCCCGCTCCGTGGTCACCGACGCGATGTACAACTCGCCCCGGGCGACGCGGGGCAGCACGCGCTCGCGCAGCTCGGGGCCACCGAAGCGGGCGATGGCATCCGTCTGCTGGCAGTGCATGGCCCAGGCCAGGGCCGTGGACAGACAACCGCCCGCGAGCACTTGGGCCACGTCGACGTAGACGTCCAGACCGGCGCCCGCGCCTCCGTACCCGGTCGGCACCACGAGCCCCAGCAGCCCCGCCTCGCGGAGCGCGGCGAAGCTCTCCACCGGGAACCTCGCCTGATCGTCCACCTCCGCCGCGTACTTGCGCAGCACGCTCGCGGCCGTCAGCGCCGCCTCATGGCACGAGTCACTCATCGCTGCCCTCTTCCCTGCCCCGCGTAGGCATTCCCGTACGCGACGCATTCGCTGCCTCGGACGGCGAGGAATTCCATGACCCAGGGGGAATGCTCAAAGTGAACGGAATTAGATGTCGGCGGGCAGCCTAATCGTGCGACCCGCCGCACCGTCAAGAACTTTCAGCCTCTGCTGCATGACCGAGCACATCGCTGCCGTCGATCCGAAACGGCTGCTACGCTCCCGTTTTCAAACCGGCGCCCGTGCACCACTCATGCGCCAGGACAGTGCACACGGATTTCTTTCCCATGGATATGGACACCGGTGACGGTGAGAGATGCGGAGGCGGCATGGGCGGCGACCGGCGAAATGCGGTGGTGACCGGCGGCGCCGGCTTTCTGGGATCGCATCTGTGTGAACGTCTGTTGCGCGAGGGCGCGTCCGTGGTGTGCGTGGACGACTTCTCCACCGGGAACCCGGACAACATCGCCCACCTGATGGCGGACGACCGCTTCAGCCTGGTGAAGCGGGACATCTGCACCGGTCTCGAGGTCGACGGCCCGGTGGACGCGATCGTCCACCTCGCGTCACCGGCCAGCCCGCAGGATTACCTGCGCCTGCCCGTGGAGACGCTGCGCGTGGGTTCGGCCGGCACGCTGGCCGCCCTGGAGCTGGCCAGGCGGACGGCTGCGCGCCTCGTATACGCCTCGTCCAGCGAGGTGTACGGGGACCCGCTGGTCCACCCGCAGGACGAGACGTACTGGGGCAACGTGAACCCGCTCGGCCCGCGCTCGGTGTACGACGAGAGCAAGCGGTTCGGCGAGGCCGCGGTCGCCGCGTACGTCCGGGAGCACGGCGTCGACGCGTGCGTCGTGCGGCTGTTCAACACCTACGGGCCGCGCATGAAGCCCGACGACGGACGCATGGTGCCGAACTTCGTCGTCCAGGCCCTGGAGGGCAAGCCGCTGACCGTCTACGGATCGGGGCGGCAGACGAGGTCGCTGTGTTACGTGTCCGACACGGTCGAGGCCCTCCTGCGCGCGGTCGGAAGCGACCACCCGGGGCCGATGAACCTCGGCAACCCGGTGGAGATGACGGTCCTGGAGGTCGCCGAACTGATACGCGACCTCACCGGGTCCACGTCCGAGATCACCTTCCTGCCCGGCATGGAGGACGACCCGCGGCTGCGTCGCCCGGAGATCGCCCTCGCCCGCCGGGTACTCGGCTGGCAGCCGGAGGTGTCCCTGCGGCAAGGCCTTGCCGAGGTCATCTCGTCGTTCAGGGACCTGCGGGCGGCGGCGCGGCTCGGCGCGGTCGACTGAACTCACTCAGGTTCCTGTCAGGAACAGGGCAACCATTCGGGGCGGGTGCGGGTCTACTGACCGAGCACACCCCGAGGAGACCATCATCATCGCCATACGCAAGACCCTGACCGCCACCGCAGTCGTCGGCGCGGTTCTCGCCGGTTCGGCCGCCTGCGGCACCGTGGAGCAGCTGTCCGCCGGCCAGAAGCTCGACGAGGCCTTCGAGAAGCTGAACCAGGAGAAGTCACTCTCCTTCGAGTTCTCCCTGGACACCGACGCCGCGTCGCTCAAGGCGATGGACGGCTCCTCGTCCCCGGAGCCCGGCGAGGAGCTGCCGGACGAGGTCGCGCAGCTGCTCAGCGACGCGAAGGTCAGCGTCACCGTGCAGTCGAAGAAGCCGTTCGGCAAGTCCGGCGAGAAGGACTTCGACCGCATGGCCATGAAGGTCAGCGGCCCGGACGGGCGCCTGGTCGACTACCGGGTCATCGGCGACCAGACGTACCTCCGCACCGACGCGAGCACGCTCGGCAAGGCCATGGGCGCCCCCCTGCCGAAGGCGGCGGATCTGCCCCCGGAGGCCGGGGCGCTCAAGAAGGTCCTCGAAGGCGAGTGGGTGAAGATCGACACCAAGCAGATGGAGGAGCTCGCCGCCGAGAACGGCGCGGAGCCCGGGACCGAGCCCTCGCCGCAGCCCACCCTCGACGCCGTGACGCAGAAGAAGCTCATGAAGGCCGTACGCGAGGTCGTCGCCCGTGAAGTCACGTTGAAGTCGGCCGGGAGCGGGGACGGGACCGAGCGCGTCACCGCCACCGCGCCCTTCCGCACCCTGGCCACGGAACTGGTCGGCGAGCTGCGCCCGCTGGTGAAGAAGCTGCCGCCCGGCATGGAGCTGCCGACGGACAAGGAGCTGAAGGACGCCCCGGACGGCAAGGTCAAGGCCGACATCACGCTGAAGAACGGGGAGCTGAAGGAGGTCCGTCTCGACCTCGCCAAGCTCGCCGAGAACACCAAGGTCAAGAAGTTCGGCCTGGTCATACGGATGACGGACGGCGTCAAGCCGACCGCCCCGGCCGGCGCCACCGAGCTGGACGTCGAGCAGCTGATGGCGGGAATGCTCGGCGGGATGGGCGCGGAAGGCCCGGACGGGGCTGTCGACGGCATGTGACCGCAGGGCGGCTTCCCCGAGAGCGAGCCGATCGGGGAAGCCGCCCACGCGGTCGGTCGACGCAATGTGTGACGGGGATGTTTGGACGGTGGATGAGCGGCCAGACGAACCTCAGAACACGATGTTGTCGATGCCAAGGGAGCGTGAGCGGACATGACCGCCGACGAGAAGGCCAAGGCGAAGACCGAGCAGGCCAAGGGCGCTGCCAAGAAGGCCGCGGGCCGGGCCGTGGGCAACGAGCGCCTGACCGCCGAGGGCCGCGCGGAGCAGATGAAGGGCGACGCTCGCCAGGCCAAGGAGAAGACCAAGGACATCGGCAAGCACTAGCTCACCCATCACTCGCGTATCCGGGCCCCGGGGAATCCTCCCCGGGGCCCGACCCGTGCGGGTCGTACGACGGGGCGGCGCACCGGGGAATTCCGTGGTAAAGAACTGGGGAAATCAGGGCCGTCCCTCTTTTCCGGCGAGTTCTACGCTGACCGGGCGCCGCACTCTTCTCCTCGCTCTTCTCCGTGTTCTCCTCCGTCTCCGTCTCTCTTTTCCTACGGCCATTACTCCCTGCCGACGCCGAAGTTCCTGCGTCGGCAGCCCCCTCCCGCCTGACCGCCCGCGGCCGCGGCCGCGCCAAGGGGACCGAGCCGCCCGTCACGGCACCCGAACGCGCCGCTGCTGTTGGCAGGCCCGCGCGGATCTGGGTTTGCTGGACGACGAGGTACGCGCGCCGCATCGCCGCAGTCGTGCTCGCATGACGCCACCGGCCCGGGGAACCCGCGCACCATAAGCCTCTTGGTCCCTAACACCATCACCAGCTGCCACGAGGAGAGAGTCATGCGGGCACTGACGTGGCACGGCAGGCGCGACGTGCGGGTCGAGACCGTACCGGACCCCGTGCTGAAAGAACCGACCGACATCGTCATCCGCGTCACCTCAACCGGCATCTGCGGATCCGACCTGCACCTGTACGAGGTGATGGGCCCCTATCTGGACGCCGGTGACATCCTCGGCCACGAAGCCATGGGAATCGTCGAGGAGATCGGCTCCGGTGTGACGGAGCTGGCCGTGGGCGACCGCGTCGTCGTGCCGTTCAACGTCTCGTGCGGCGACTGCTTCATGTGCGACGCCGGGCTGCACTCCCAGTGCGAGACGACGCAGAACCGCGAGCAGGGCACGGGTGCCTCGCTCTTCGGTTACACCAAGCTGTACGGGCAGGTGCCCGGCGGCCAGGCGGAGCTGCTGCGCGTGCCGTTCGGCAACACCCTTCCGATCAAGGTCCCCGAGGGTCCGCCCGACGACCGGTTCGTCTACCTCTCCGATGTCCTGCCCACCGCCTGGCAGGCCGTGGAGTACGCCGCGATCCCGCCCGGCGGCACCGTGACCGTGCTGGGCCTCGGGCCGATCGGCGCGATGGCCGCCCGTATCGCCCTGCACCGCGGGGCCGGCCTGGTCGTGGGCGTCGACCTGGTCCCCGAGCGGCTGAGCCGGGCCGCGCGGGACGGCGTCAAGGCCCTGGATCTGCGCCGCCACGGCAAGGACATCGGTGAGGCGGTGCGCGACCTGACGCAGGGGCGCGGCACGGACGCCGTCATCGACGCCGTCGGCATGGAGGCCCATGGCGCGCCGCTGGTCAAGGCCGCGCAGTGGGGTGTGGGCATGCTGCCGGACGCCGTCGGCGCGAAGGTCATGGGGAAGGTGGGCGTCGACCGTCTCGGCGCCCTGTACGCGGCGATCGACATCGTCCGCCGCGGCGGCACGATTTCCCTCTCCGGCGTGTACGGCGGGGCGGCCGACCCGATGCCGCTCCTGACGATGTTCGACAAGCAGCTCCAGCTGCGCATGGGCCAGGCCAACGTCAAGCGCTGGGTCGACGACATCCTTCCGCTGCTGACCGACGACGACCCTCTCGGCGTCGACGGCTTCGCCACCCACCACCTCCCGCTGGAGGAGGGCCCGAAGGCGTACGCGACGTTCCAGGCGAAGGAAGACAACATGATCAAGACGCTCCTGCGGCCCTGACCGCGCCCGTGCCTGACCGGCAACCGGCTTGTACGAACCGAGCGATCCAAGGAGGCCCCTGTGGGCCAGGCATCACCTCTTCCCGGCCGGGGCGCCGACGACCTCAGTGGGCGCTCGGCCGTCGTGGCCGGCGGGTCCCGCGGGCTGGGTCTCCTGCTGGCGGACCGGCTGACCGCCCGCGGCTGCGCCGTCACGCTCGCCGCGCGCGACGGCGCGGAGCTCGACCGGGCGCGCGCCAAGCTGCTCAAGCGGCAGCCTGCGGCGACGGTCCGTACGGCGGTCTGTGACCTGCGTGAGCGGGCGGACGTGCGGGACCTCTTCACCGCCACCCAGGACGCCTGCGGAAGCGTCGACCTCGTCATCGCGAACGCGGGCATCATCCAGGTCGCGCCGCTGGAGTCCCTGGACGCGGCGGACTTCGACGACGCGATGCGGTCGATCTTCTACGCGGCCCTGCACACGTCGCTCGAAGCTCTTCCGTACCTCAAGGAGAGCGCGAGCGGCGGGCGCCTCGCGCTCATCTCCTCCGTGGGCGGACTCCTCGGCGTCCCGCATCTGCTGCCTTACGCGTGCGCCAAGTCCGCGGTCGGCACCCTCGCCGAGGGGCTGCGGGCCGAGACCTCCGGGACCGAGGTGAGCGTCACGGCCGTGTACCCCGGCCTGATGCGTACGGGATCCCATCTGCACGCCATGTTCGGCGGCGCGCAGGGGCAGGAGTACGGGTGGTTCTCCACGGTGGCGGGCACCCCGCTGGTGTCGATGAACGCGCAGCGCGCCGCCGAGCGGATCGTGCGCGCCACCGTCCGGCGCCGGGCCCGGCTGGTCCTCACGCCCGCGGCGCGCGCCGCCGATCTGGCGCACGGGATCGCCCCCGCGGCCACCACCCGGCTGAGCGGGGTCGCGGCGCGCCTGCTGCCCCGCGCGCCCGTCCGCCCCCGCGGCATGCGCGAGGGCAAGGACATCGACCCGCCGCGGGGGCCGGTGACGCGGAGCGTCCAGCGGGCCGGGAGCGCGCTGAACGAACGAGCCGCCGACGCATACAACGAACGGGACCGGGACACCCCAGAACGGTGAGCCCGGCACCCGTCGCAGGGGGGCCGGAAGAACTGGGCGACATGCCCGAGAGAGAGCGAGGTCACCATGCCGGCTGGATCCAGCAACAAGCGTGAACGTCAGTACGAGCACATCAAGGAGAGCGCCGAGGAGCGCGGAGCCTCCAAGGGCCGGGCCAAGGAGATGGCGGCCCGTACGGTCAACAAGGAGCGCGCTCGCTCCGGGGAGTCGAAGACGGCGAGCAGGACGTCGACGAAGGACCCGAAGTCCGCCTCGCAGCGCGGCGGCGAGCGCTCGCACAGCGGCTCCCAGGGCCCCACGAAGGACCAGCTCTACGAGGAGGCCAAGAAGAAGAACATCGACGGCCGCTCCTCGATGAACAAGCAGGAGCTGAAGAAGGCGCTCGGCCGCTGAGCGAAGGGGCTGTCGCTGGCTGTCTGCGGCTGTCGGTGGGGTTCCATGGCCGGTGTCCACCGCCATGGAACCCCACCGCCGTGTTCAGGCCGCGGCCCGCCGCTTGCCGAGGGCCTCGACCAGCTGCTCGCGGGTCATCTTCGAGCGGCCCGGGATCTTCGCGTCGGTCGCGCGCCGGTACAGCTCGCTCTTGGTGAGCGCGGAGACGTCCTCCTGCTCGCTCTCGCTCTCCTGTGACTGCTCGCCGCGGCCCTTCTTGGTGGCGCTCTTCCCGGTGCCGCCCTTGGCGCGGTTGCGCTCGACGCTCTGCTTCAGCGCCGACATCAGGTCGATGACGTTGGTCGCCTCCGGCGGCCCGGCCTCGCCGACGATCTCCTTGCCCTCGCGCTTGGCCTCGACGAGTTCCTTGACGCGCTCCTCGAAGGTGTCCTGGTAGTCCTCGGGGTTCCAGTCGACGGTGAGCGCGTCGATCAGCTGTCGCGCGGTCCTGAGCTCGCCCGAGGTGACCTTCTGGCGCCGGTCGGGCAGGTTCTCGACCTCGTCGCGGGGGTCCCGTACCTCGTCGGCCCACCGCATGGTGTGCATCACCAGGACGTTCTCCTGGGCGCGCAGAGCGGTGAGGTACTGCTTGCCGCGCATCGTGAAGGTGGCGATGCCCGCCTTGTTCGCCTGCTCCAAGGCGGCGCGCAGCAGTTCGTACACCTTGAGGTACTCCTTGCCGCGCGGCGCGACGTAGTAGGTGCGGTCGAAGTAGACAGGTTCGATCTGGCCGAGGTCGACGAAGCCGGCCATGTCGACGACCTTCGACTTGCCCGGGGCGATCTCGTCCAGCTCCTCCGGCTCGATGACGACGTACTCGCCGCCCCCGAGGTCGTAGCCCTTGACGATGTCGCGGCTGTCGACCTCTTCGCCGGTGCGTTCGTTGATCCGCTTGTAGCGGATGCGGTCGCCGGTGCCGCGTTCGAGCTGGTGGAAGTGGACGGTGTGGTCCTCCGTGGCCGTGAACAGGCCGACGGGGACCGTGACCAGTCCGAAGGTCAGTACGCCGCTCCAGATCGATCTCGCCATCACCCATCGCCTCCTTCGGTCCCCCGGTGGTCACGTGTCTCGCCGGTCAGCCGCTCGACGAGGGCGGCGGCGGCCCCGGCCCGGCCCACGGCCTCGCGCACGGCGTGCTCGGCCGCCCGCGCCCGGTCCCGCGCCGCACGCTCCTCGGCGCGGGCGTGCCGGTGCCGCTCCTCGGTGCTCTCGCGCTCCCGGGCGAGTTCTTCGAGACGCCGCCGGAGGTCTTCCGTCAGCTTTGCGGCCCGCTCCGCGTCGCGGTCGGCCGCCGCGGCCTCCTTCTCACGGTCCCGGAGCCGGCGTTCGGCGTCCTGCGCGTCCTGGCAGGCCTCGGCCAGCTTCTGCCGCCGCCGCTCCCGCGCCCGCGCGTCCCGCTCGGAGTGCGGCGACTTCGCCGGGGCCCGCGGGGCGGGGGCCCGGCGCGGTGGTGCGGCGTCGGCGGCGACCGCGACGACATCGAAGCCGGTGGTCGCGCTGAGCGCCTTGGTCAGGCGTCCCGAGGCCCAGGCCCGGGCGGCCCGCTCATCGGCGAGGACCGCGTGCAGGGTCTCCTCGATCTCGCGCCGGGCGCCTTCGCCGACCGGGTGACCGGCCTCGTCGGCGAGCTGTCCGGCCTGCCGGGCCAGCGCGTGGATCAGGGCGTGCTGCTGACGGGACAGCTCGCGCAGCCGCTCGCCGTCCAGGCCCCGGTGCGCCTGGCGCAGTCCTTCACCCAGTCGGACGAGCGGTTCCACTTCGTCGGGCTGCTCGCGTACGAGGAGGTTGCTGGCCCAGGCGGCCAGGCTGGGGCGCCGCAGGGCCTTGATTCGCTCGGCCAGGGGGCGGTCGCCGCTCTCACGGGCCCGTGCCGCACGCTGGTCCCGGGCGGCGGTGAACTCGTCCGGCCGCAGCCCGTACAACTCGTCGGCGATGGTCTCCAGGTCCACGGCCGCCCTCCCTCCTGCCCCTTATGCCATTTACGGGTAGTTATGGGGTGATTGTTCCGGGACGTCGGTGAAGCCGAAACCCGCCCCGTTCGGTTTCGACCGCTGATCCGGTGAAAAGCGAGAAACGACAGCAGAGGGGGGCACAGCACGACCGGGAGATACGTATGCGCGCCGTCACCGTCCGTCCGTCGTCCGCCGATTCCCTGGAGGTGCGCGACGTACCCGATCCGGTCCCCGGCGACGGTGAGCTGCTGGTGGACGGACTGGCGGTCGGGGTGTGCGGCACCGACAAGGAGATCGCCGCGGGCGACTACGGGTGGGCGCCGCCCGGCGAGGACCGCCTCGTCATCGGCCACGAGTCGCTGGGCCGGGTCCGCGAGGCACCGCGGGACAGCGGGTTCGCGGCCGGGGACCTGGTGGTCGGGGTGGTGCGCCGTCCGGACCCGCGGCCGTGCGGGGCCTGTGCGCGCGGCGAGTTCGACATGTGCCGCAACGGCCGCTACACCGAGCGCGGCATCAAGGAGCGCCACGGCTACGCCAGTCGGTCCTGGACGGTGGAGAGCGGCTACGCCGTACGCCTCGACCCCGGCCTGGAGTCGGTCGGGATGCTGCTGGAACCGACCACGGTGGTGGCCAAGGCGTGGGAGCAGGTGGAGCGGGTCGGCGGCCGGGCCTGGTTCGAGCCCCGGCGGGCGCTGGTCACCGGGGCGGGCCCGATCGGCCTGCTGGCCGCGCTGCTCGGCGTGCAGCGCGGCCTGGACGTGCATGTGCTCGACCGGGTCACCGAGGGGCCGAAGCCGGAGCTGGTCGCCGCCCTCGGCGCGACGTACCACAGCGCGGACATCGGCGACGTGACCTCGGCGATCGAACCCGACGTGGTCATCGAGGCCACCGGGGCGGGCTCCCTGGTCTTCGCGTCGATGGCGGGCACCGCGACGTACGGGGTCGTGTGCCTGACCGGCGTCTCACCCGCGGGGCGGAAGCTGTCGGTGGACGCCGGCTCGATCAACCGGGACCTGGTCCTGGAGAACGACGTGGTCGTGGGCTCGGTCAACGCGAACCTCCGCCACTACCGGCAGGGAGCCGACGCCCTGGCCAAGGCGGACCGCGCCTGGCTGGAACGGATGATCACCAGGCGCGTGCCTCTGGAGCGGGCCGCCGAGGCCTTCACCCCGCAGGACGACGACATCAAGGTCGTCATCACCCTCACATAAGGGCGGCCGCCGACCGGACAGGGCTCTTCGCGCGGACGCTTTGGGCGAGGCGGGCCGTGCGGGTGGCGACATCGACCGTGTACGCGTCCACGGTCATCGCCCGTCCTGACACCTTCAGCACCATGAAGCCGTGGTCGGAGAAGTTCTGCCAGGTCGCCGGGTGGCCGAAATGGGCTCTGCCGTCACCGGCCTTGCCCGCGGCCCCGCACACGATCTGCCGCGTGCCGCCGGTGCGGGCGGTGGGCTCCAGGATCTGGAGCGTGTGGTCGTGCCCGGACAGGATCAGGTCGGCGCGGCCGCACACCACCTCCTCGTACAGCTCCTTGAGGTGGATGCCGCTGGTGTAGTGGCCGATCACGAAGCCGTCGTACGAACCGGCGCTGCCGTGCTTGCCGTTGTTGAGGTAGGGGTGGTGACCGAGGACGATCTTCCAGCGCGCCCGCGACGCCTTGAGCGCGCCGTCCAGCCACCGGCGCTGCTCGCGCATGTAGGGGCCGTCCCACCGGTAATGCGGGTCGAGTTGGGCGACGTAGGAGGAGACGGGGTTGGTGTCGATGGCGAAGAACTCCACCAGTGGGTCGCCCCCGTCGGCCGAGGGCAGCGCGACGTTGTAGTAGCGGCTCGGCATGTACCAGCGGGGCGACCCCTTGGCGTACGAGACCTCACGGTCGCCGCGCGAGGGGTCGCCGCCGCTACCCGGGATCAGCCCCGAGCAGTCGTGGTTGCCGAGGGCCATCAACCAGGGGAAGTCCAGTCCGGAGTTGGGGTCCTCGAACTTGGTGCGGAACTCCGAGTCGTGGTCGGACTCGGGGCCGTTCTCGTAGATGTTGTCGCCGAGGCCGACCGCCAGGGAGACCCCTTCGGCGCGGCAGACCGCACGCGCCGCGGCGGCCACCGCGTGCTGCGCCTCCTCACCGGTGCCGGCGTCGCCGGTGAGGAGCACCGCGTACTCCCCGGACCGGTTCGGCGCGGTCGGCAGCGGGAACTTCCCGTCGCGTGCGGCCGCGGCGGCCCGCGTCCCGCCGCCCGGCAGGACCGTCAGCGCCGCGGCCCCCGCGACCACGCCGCCGAGGACGGCCCGCCGCCGGGGCGCGCGCATGGCGCGGACCCGCTCCCCCACCGGTCCTTCGGCGAGGGCCGGGTCCGCCCGCAGCCACTGCTCCTCCGTCATGTCCGCGCTCGGCGGTATCAACTCGTCGTCGCACATGGGGGGTTTCTCTCACGGCGGGGCGTGAGGTTGGTGGGGAATCGATGAACTCCTGGTGGACGTCCGGCCACGGACGGCGCCTCAGACCGCGGCCGCGTCCGCGGATTCCACCTCGGCCGTCCCTTCCGTCCCCTTGGCGAACTGCGTCCGGTAGAGCTCGGCGTACCGCCCGTCCATCGCGAGCAGTTCGCCGTGCGTGCCGCGCTCCACGATCCGGCCCGCCTCGACGACGAGGATGAGGTCGGCGGAGCGCACGGTCGACAACCGGTGGGCGATCACCACGGCGGTGCGTCCGGCGAGGGCCTCGGCGAGGGCCTCCTGGACGGCGGCCTCGGAGGTGTTGTCGAGGTGGGCCGTCGCCTCGTCGAGGATGACGACCCGCTGGCGGGCGAGGAGCAGTCGCGCGATGGTCATCCGCTGCCGCTCGCCGCCGGAGAGCCGGTAGCCGCGTTCACCGACCACCGTGTCCAGGCCGTCGGGCAGGGAGCGTACGAGGTCTTCGAGCCGGGCGCGGCGCAGCACGTCCCACAGTTCGTCCTCGCTCGCGCCGGGCCGGGCGAGGAGCAGGTTGTCGCGGACGGACTCGTGGAAGAGGTGGCCGTCCTGGGTGACCATGCCGAGGGTGGCCCGCATGGACGCGGCGGACAGGTCCCGTACGTCGACGCCGCCGATCCGCACGGTCCCCTCGTCGGCGTCGTACAGCCGCGGCAGCAGTTGGGCGATGGTCGACTTGCCCGCCCCGGAGGAGCCGACGAGGGCGACGGTCTGGCCGGGCTCGGCGCGGAACGACAGTCCGTGCAGGACCTCGTCGCCGCCGCGGGTGTCGAGTGCGGCGACCTCTTCGAGGGAAGCGAGGGAGACCTTGTCGGCCGCCGGGTAGGCGAAGCGGACGTCGTCGAACTCGACGGCCACGGGCCCGTCGGGGACCGGTACGGCGTCCGGCTTCTCCTCGATGAGCGGCTTCAGGTCGAGGACCTCGAAGACCCGCTCGAAGCTGACGAGCGCGCTCATCACCTCGACACGCGCTCCGGCCAGGGACGTCAGCGGCGCGTACAGCCGGGTCAGGAGCAGGGCGAGCGAGACGATGGCACCGGCCTCCAGGGTGCCCTCCAGCGCGAAGTACCCGCCGAGGCCGTAGACGAGCGCGAGGGCGAGGGCCGAGACCAGCGTGAGCGCGGTGATGAACGCGGACTGCGCCATGGCGGTACGTACGCCGATGTCACGCACCCGGCGGGCCCGCGCCGCGAACTCGGCGGACTCGTCGCCGGGCCTGCCGAAGAGCTTGATCAGGGTGGCGCCGGGCGCCGAGAAGCGCTCGGTCATCCGGGTGCCCATGGCGGCGTTGTGGTGGGCGGCCTCCCGCTGGAGCTTGGCCATACGGGCACCCATGCGGCGGGCGGGCACGATGAACACGGGCAGCAGCACGAGCGCGAGCAGGGTGATCTGCCACGAGAGGGTGAGCATGACGGCGAGTGTGAGCAGCAGCGTGACGATGTTGCCGACGACGCCGGAGAGCGTGTTGCTGAAGGCGCGCTGGGCGCCGATCACGTCGTTGTTCAGGCGGCTGACCAGCGCGCCCGTGCGGGTGCGGGTGAAGAAGGCGACGGGCATGCGCTGGACGTGGTCGAAGACGGCGGTGCGCAGGTCGAGGATGAGGCCTTCCCCGAGGTTCGCCGAAAGCCAGCGGCTCAGCAGGCCGAGGCCGGCCTCGGCGAGCGCGATGGCGGCGATCAGCAGGGCGTAGCGCACGACGGTCGAGGAGTCGGCGTCGGAGACGATGGCGTTGACGACTCCGCCGGCCAGGACGGGTGTGGCCACGGCCAGGAGCGCGGTGATGACGCTCAGCAGCACGAAGTACCAGATGCGGCGGCGGTGGGGCCGCGCGAAGGCGCCGATGCGGCGCAGTGTGGCGCGGGCGAAGGGGCGGCGGTCCTGCTGTGCGTTCATGACGCTGTGCAGCTGACTCCAGGCGGTGACTTCCATGCTCATGAGGAGAACGCTAAGACCTCGACCAAACTTGAGGTCAAGGGTTCACCCTCCCGCGTGGATCTCGTGGCTTCCGCCCCTGCCGCGTCTGTTGACCCGCGTGTATCAGGAACGTACTTTCGCTTCAACTCTTGTGGCCACCACAGAAGTTAACCCCCGCCCCGAGGTGAGAAGGCGAACGCATGCGTGATGTACGAAGGCGTACTTTGCTGTCCGCGATCGGCGCTACGGCGGCCACGGGAGGCGCGGTGGGCGCCGCCGGAGCAGCGGAGCCGGGCACCGCGCACGCCGTGCCCGGCCGCCCGGGGCCGGCCTCCGACCCGCACGACCCTCGCGTCCGGCGGCTGCTGGGCCGTATGACTGTCGAAGAGAAGCTGGGGCAGCTCCAGCAGCTGCCGTGGGGCTGGGACACGGGCCCCGGCGGCGGCGCGTCCGAGGCCGTCAAGAAGGCCGAGGACGCGGCGCGCGCGGGCCGGCTCGGGTCCGTCCTGAGCATCTTCGGCACGAAGGCCACCAACGCCCTCCAGCGCATCGCCGTCGAGGAGTCCCGGCTCGGGATCCCGCTGGTGTTCGGGCTCGACGTCATCCACGGCTTCTGGACGACGTTCCCGATCCCGCTGGCGCAGGCCGCGAGCTTCGACCCGGACGTGGCGCGGAAGGACGGCGAGGTCTCGGCGAAGGAGGCACGTTCGAACGGCGTGCACTGGACGTTCTCGCCGATGATGGACGTGACCCATGAGCCGCGCTGGGGCCGTATCGCCGAGGGCAACGGCGAGGACCCGTATCTGACGGCGGCGTTCGCCGCGGCGAAGGTGAAGGGCTACCAGGGCTACCAGGGCGAGCGGGGCAGAGACGGCTCGGACGGCTCGGCGACGTACGGCGCGAAGGACCGCGTCGCCGCCTGCGCCAAGCATTTCGTCGCCTACGGCGGCGCTGAGGGTGGACGCGACTACAACACCGTGGATGTCTCGGAGTCACGCCTGCGCAATCTCTATCTGCCGCCGTTCAAGGCGGCGCTGGAGGCCGGTGCGGCCACGGTCATGGCCTCCTTCAACACCATCAGTGGCGTCCCGGCGCACGGCAACTCCCACACGCTGACCGACATCCTGAAGAAGGAGTGGGGCTTCGACGGTGTCGTCGTCAGTGACTGGAGCGGTGTCCAGGAGCTGATCCCGCACGGCTTCGCCGAGGACGGCGCGGCTGCGGCCCGCCTCGCCCTCGACGCGGGCGTCGACATGGAGATGACCAGCACCCACCTGCTCACGTACGGCGAGAAGCTGCTGCGCGAGGGGAAGATCAGCGGCGACCGGCTCGACGACGCGGTCGCCCGCATCCTGCGCCTCAAGTTCGACCTCGGGCTCTTCGACGATCCGTACGTCGACGAGGGCGACGCCGTCGACGGGCCGACCGCCGCCGCGCGCGAGGCGGCCCGCGAGACCGCCGCGCGCTCGATGGTCCTCCTGAAGAACGAGGATCATCCGAAGAGCAAGCACAAGGTGCTTCCCCTGAATCCGTCCGTCCGGTCCATCGCGGTCGTCGGCCCGTTCGGCGACTTTGACGACCTCCTCGGCACCTGGTCGTTCCCGGCGGCCGTGAAGAAGTACCCCTCGGTGAAGGTCCTGGACGCCGTCCGGCGCGCGGCTCCGGGCGCGAAGGTGACGTACGCCCGAGGTGTGGATGCCGAGGGCGAGGCCACCGGTGGCATTCCGAAGGCGGTGGCCGCGGCGAGGGCCGCCGAGGTGACGGTGGTGGTGGTCGGGGAGCCGCCCGCGATGAGCGGCGAGGCGGCGGCGCGCAGCGACATCGGTCTGCCCGGCGGGCAGGAGAAGCTGGTGGCGGCCGTCGCCGCGACGGGGAAGCCGTTCGTGGTCGTCCTCGTCAACGGCCGCCCGCTGACCATGGGCGGCTGGCTGGACTCGGCCCCCGCCGTCCTGGAGGCGTGGCATCCGGGCCTTGAGGCGGGGAACGCCATCGCCGACGTGCTGTTCGGCAAGGTCGTGCCCGGCGGCAAGCTGCCCGTGTCGTTCCCGCGCGCGGTCGGCCAGATCCCGGTCCACTACAACCACGAGTCGACGGGCCGCCCCTACGACGCGGACAACAAGTACTCGTCGAAGTACCTGGACCTGCCCCCGGACCCGCAGTTCCCGTTCGGCCACGGCCTGAGCTACACGACGTTCGAGACCGGCGAGCCGAAGCTGAACCGCGAGCGGATCACGGCGCACGCGCTGCGCCGGGGCGACACCCTGGAGGTCTCGGTGGCCGTCACCAACACCGGGGACCGGGCGGGCGACGAGGTCGTCCAGCTGTACGTCCATGACGTCACCGCGAGCATCACGCAGCCGGTACGCAAGCTACGGGGCTTCCGGCGGGTGACGCTGGGGCCCGGCGAGTCCCGGACGGTCCGCTTCCGGATCGGCGCCGACGACCTCGGCTTCTGGACGAACGCGCCGGACGGGGAGTTCCGCGTCGAGGAGGGCGCGGTCGATCTCTACGTGGGCAGCAGCTCGCGGGCCACGGCCAGGCGGAGGCTGACGATCACCTGACGGAGAGGACGAGCACCCGATGGGGACGAGATGCGGTGAGCCGGACGAGCCTCCATGCTGAGAAGGACGGCTCACACCTAGGAGGCCGACGATGTCTGTGATGGACAAGCTCAAGCAGATGCTCAAGGGTCACGAGGACAAGGCCGGCCAGGGCATCGACAAGGCCGGCGACTTCGCCGACGACAGGACCCAGGGCAAGTACCAGAGCCAGGTCGACACGGCTCAGGAAAAGCTCAGAGGGCAGCTCGGCGGGGATCAGGGCAACGAGCCTCCGCGGCGGTGACGCGCGCGGCCACCGGCTGAAGCGGCCGCCACCGATGAACGCCTGAGCGCCACGGGCCAGGGCATACGCCCCCGGCCCGTGGCGCTCGGGCGTTCATGAGCGGCCGCGGCCCCAGGGCCGCTAGGGCCTGTCTGACGCGAGGCCGCCCTCCGGGCGACGACGGGAATGGTCAGACAGGCCCTAGCCCAGTTCGAGCGTGGTGACCCCGAAGACCCGCTCCTGGGCGAACTCCCTGATGGGCCCGGTGTACATACGGGCCGTGTCGAAGGTCGGCTTCATGCCGCGTGCCTCGGCCAGCGCGACAGCCTCGGCGTTGGACTCGGGCACGTCCATCGCGACCGGTCCGCCGTCCGCCTCGGCGACCAGCGCGTCCAGGAGCGCCTCGGCGTCGGCGCGGGTGTCGGCGAACAGCGGCCCGACACGCAGGGCGTCACGGCCCGGCCGCAGCACGCCGTACCCCGTCAGCCTGCCGTCGACGATGCGGGCGAGGGCGCGGTGGCCGGGGGCGGCGAGCCAGGACTCCAAGAAGCGCGGCCGGTCGGCGGGCAGGCACGCGCCGTCGTACGCGAGAAGCGCCCGCAGGCCCGCCGCCTCGACGGGGCGTACGTGCCGGTCGGGCGCCCCCACCGCCGACAGCGGGCCGATGTAGCGCAGCGTGCCGTATTCCCGGGCGAAGCCGGAGCGACGGTAGTTGTCCTGCTGGTCGGGGACGCCGTCCAGGCCCACCGTCCGGCCGTCGGCGTGCGCGAGGCCGGCCTGCCAAGTGGCGAGGCCGAAGCCGCGGCCTCGCTGGTCGGGGCGGACGAGGTAGAAGCCGAGGAACGCGTAGTCCCGCCCGTAGTTGACGACGGAGACCGCGGAGACGGGCTCGCCGTCGAGGCGTCCCACGAAGAACCCTTCGGGGTCCTGAGCGAAGAACGAGGGGGTGTCGCCGAGTCCCGGGTTCCAGCCCTCGTCCGCCGCCCACCCGGTCACGACACGCCAGTCGTCGAGCGCCGCCCGTGAGATCGTGAGCCGCCCAGGGGCCGTATCCGTCATCGCCGCACCCTTCTCGAACCGACATGGTGCGCAGAGAGAGAAGCGCACGCACCGGGGGCATCCTGCCCCGGCCCGTCTCGGCCGATGCCCACGTCGTGCCGGTTCCCTGGCGGGCACGGCAGGGATTCGTTCGAGGTTTTACCTTCCCGATCTGGTCTAGACCTTGACAGGTTCAGACCATTTTCGCTTGAGTCACCGACATCCCCCATGGCGGCGCGGGCCCATCCCCCGCCCCGCCCGTTAGGAGATGTCGCATGCTCAAACGCCTCACCAGCCTCGCGGCCGCACTGGCAGCGGTCGGCGCGCTGATCGTCCTGGGCCCGGCCGCCGGCACGGCGTCCGCCGCCGAGTGCGCCTCGCCCTGGAGCTCCTCGACCGTCTACACCGGCGGCAAGTCAGCCTCGTACAACGGACACAACTGGACCGCCAAGTGGTGGACCCAGAACGAGACACCGGGCCGCTCCGACGTCTGGGCGGACCAGGGCACCTGCGGTGGCGGCACGGGGCCGGGCAACCCCGACCCGTCCGGCTTCGTCGTCAGCGAGGCCCAGTTCAACCAGATGTTCCCGAACCGGAATTCGTTCTACACGTACAAGGGCCTGACCGACGCGCTCAAGGCCTACCCGGGCTTCGCGAACACCGGCAGCGACACCGTCAAGCGCCAGGAGGCCGCGGCGTTCCTCGCCAACGTCAGCCACGAGACGGGCGGCCTGGTCCACGTCGTCGAGCAGAACCAGAACAACTACCCCCACTACTGCGACAAGACCCAGCCCTACGGCTGCCCCGCCGGACAGGCCGCCTACTACGGCCGCGGCCCGATCCAGCTGAGCTGGAACTTCAACTACAAGGCGGCGGGCGACGCGCTCGGCATCGACCTGCTCAACAACCCCTGGCTGGTGGAGCGGAACCCGGCCATCGCCTGGCAGACGGGCCTTTGGTACTGGAACACCCAGAGCGGCCCGGGCACCATGACCCCACACAACGCCATGGTCAACGGCGCCGGTTTTGGTGAGACCATCCGCGCGATCAACGGCACCCTGGAGTGCAACGGCGGCAACCCCGCCCAGGTCCAGAGCCGCATCGACAAGTACAAGGCGTTCACGCAGATCCTCGGCACCACGACCGGCGCGAACCTGAGCTGCTGATCCCCGCGGGCGGGCCTGCGCGGCAGGCCCGCCCGGCACTTCACGTCAGCGGCTCCAGCCGGAACACCGGATGGCGTGCCGCCTCCGCGGCGAACTCCTCGTCGGACGACTCGCCGGTGACGTCGAAGTAGGCCCGGGTGACGGGCACTTCCCGCAGATACTGCCGCAGCACCGGCACGCTCTCCTCGGGCCCGAGCTCGACCACCTTGTACATCCGCGACCTGCCGCCCCTGCCGAGTCCCACCTGCCCGGCCGCGCGGGCGTTGCGCACCCAGTCGCTCACCCCGTAGGCAGCGACGAGCCAGTGCTCGTCACCGTCCGACATCACATCGACCGGCGTGGAGTAGGAACGGCCGGTCTTCCTGCCGCGCACCGTCAGGTTGTGGCGGTAGCCCTTGCCGACCCCGAGCCGCGTCATCGTGTGGAACACGCGATTGATCACACGTGTGCCGGCGTTCATGCGATACGTCTTCGCCATCACCCCTCCATATGCCGAAAGGACGGAGCTTACGGCGCGGCCAGCAACTGGGCGGCACCGAGGCGGGCTTGACGTGCCGGTTCGGGCGAGCCGGAGATCGCGGCGGCCGTCATGGCCCCTTCCGCGAGGAGGACCAGCGGGGCGACGGTGCGCTCGGGCCCGCCCGCTGACGCCACAAGACCGGCGAGGTAGTCGTGGAACGCGCTCTTGTGCGCCCTGACGGTGTCGGCGACCGCCTGATCGACGGCGCCCAGCTCTCCGTAGGCGTTGATGAAGGCACAGCCCCTGAAGTCCGGTTCGGTGAACCACTCGTACAGCCAGTCGTAGACCGCGAGGACCCGCTCCCGGCCCGCGGGGCGGCCCTCCACATGGGCGGCGAGCCGTGCCCGCCACCGGCGGTCGTGGCGGTCGAGACAGGCGCGGACCAGCTCCGACTTGGACGGGAAGACCTGGTAGAGCCGCTTGAGCGAGACGCCCGAGGCCGTGCGGACCTGATCCATGCCGACCGCCTGGACGCCGCGTTCGTAGAACAGCTTCTCCGCGGCGTCGAGGAGCCGGGCCTCGGCTTCGGCGTGATCCATGGGGCCTCCGACGGGTCGGTCGAGAACGGGTCGAGAACGGACGTTCTCTTAGCCTACTACCCACCATTCACCCCCCACCGCCATTGTGCGAGAACGATCGTTCTCGCTAAGGTGACGCCCCCACGGAAGGAAGCCATGACCACACCCTCCACCCCTCGCCCGCCCGTCCCGCCCTTCAGCCGCCGGTCGGCCGTCGAGAAGGTCCGTCTCGCCGAGGACGGCTGGAACAGCCGCGACCCCCAGAAGGTCGCCCTCGCCTACAGCGAGGACTCCCGCTGGCGCAACCGCGCCGAGTTCGTCACCGGGCGCGACGCCATCGTCGCCCTCCTGTCCCGCAAGTGGGCCCGCGAGCTCGAATACCGCCTGATCAAAGAGGCGTGGGCGCACTCCGACGACCGCATCGCGGTGCGCTTCGCGTACGAGTGGCGCGACGACTCCGGCCAGTGGTACCGCTCGTACGGCAACGAGAACTGGCAGTTCGACGCCGACGGCCTGATGCGCGCCCGCCACGCCTCCATCAACGACCTCCCCATCCAGGAGTCCGACCGGCTGTACCACTGGCCGCTCGGCCGCCGCCCCGACGACCACCCGGGACTCACCGAACTCGGCCTGTGAACGACGCACGGACCGGCCGGGCGAACGGACCCGGGCGGCCGTGTGTCATCCCCCGCCGTGCGGGGCACCCGGTCGACGACAACGGCCTGGGTCACCAGGCCCGACCGCCCATCGACCGCCAAGGAGGTCCACGTGACCACCGCACGCGACATCATGACGCCGGGCGCCGAGTGTGCCGGAGCCGAGGAGACCGTCACCCAGGCGGCCACTAAGCTCACCGAACTCGGCGTCGGCGCCCTGCCCATCTGCGGCACCGACGACCGCCTCAAGGGCGTCATCACCGACCGGGACATCGTGGTCAAGGTCCTCGGCAAGGGGAAGGACCCCGCCAAGGTCCTGGTGAAGGAGCTCGCGCAGAGCGAGGCCGTGACGATCGGCGCGGACGACAGCGTCGACGAGGTCTTCGCGACCATGACGAGTCACAAGGTCCGTCGGCTGCCCGTGATCGACGGCCACACCCTCGTGGGCATGGTGGCGCTCGCCGACGCGGCCCGCGCGCTCTCCGACCCCAAGGCCGGACAGCTCCTGGAGGCACTCTCCACCGACTGACGGCACGCGCCGCCCGGGGCGGAGCGCGCGGCCCCGCCCCGGGCGCGCGCCCCGCCTCTCCGCATGCCCCCGCGCATGCGCCGACCTAGGGTGGAACGGCGGCGGGCCGCCGCCCCCGCCCCCACCGCACCAGCCCGGCCGCGCCAGGCGTCACCAGGAGGAACGGCATGCCCATCGCCACGGTCAACCCCGCCACCGGCGAGACGCTCGAAACCTTCGAGCCGATCGCGCCCGCGGAGATCGAACGCCGGCTGGCGGCGGCCCACACCGCGTACGGCCACCACCGCACCACGAGCTTCGGGGAACGCTCACGACTCCTCCGCCGGGCCGCGGAACTGCTGGAGGAGGACACCGAGAGCATCGCCCGCACCATGACCACGGAGATGGGCAAGCCGATCAAGGCCGCGAGGGCCGAGGCGGCGAAGTGCGTCAAGGCCATGCGCTGGTACGCCGACCACGCCGAGGGCCTCCTCGCGGACGAGCACCCCGCCAAGGCCGACGTGACGGACTCCGGGGCGTCCCGGGCGGTCGTCCACTACCGCCCGCTCGGGGTGGTGCTCGCCGTGATGCCGTGGAACTTCCCGCTCTGGCAGGTCGTCCGCTTCGCCGCCCCCGCGCTCATGGCGGGCAACGTAGGCCTGCTCAAGCACGCCTCGAACGTGCCGCGGACGGCGCTGTACCTGGAAGACCTCTTCCGCCGGGCCGGCTTCCCCGAGGGCTGTTTTCAGACGCTGCTCGTCGGCTCGGACGCCATCGAGGACATCCTGCGGGACCACCGGGTGGCCGCCGCGACGCTGACCGGCAGCGAGCCCGCGGGCCGCGCGGTGGCGTCCGTGGCGGGCGACGAGATCAAGAAGACCGTCCTGGAACTGGGCGGCAGCGACCCGTACCTGGTGCTGCCGAGCGCCGACGTCGAGCAAGCCGCGAAGACCGCGGTGACCGCCCGGGTGCAGAACAACGGCCAGTCCTGCATTGCCGCCAAGCGCTTCATCGTGCACGCCGACGTCTACGAGGCCTTCCGCGAGCGTTTCGTCGCGGGAATGCGGAAGTTGACCGTCGGCGACCCGCTGAGCGAGGAGACCGACGTGGGCCCGCTCTCCAGCGAACGGGGCCGCGCCGACCTCGAGGAACTCGTCGACGACGCGGTGGCCCACGGCGCGACCGCGCTCTGCGGCGGGCAGCGCCCCAAGGAGCAGGAGCGGGGCTGGTTCTACGCCCCCACCGTCCTCACGGACATCACCCCGCGGATGCGGATCCACCGCGAGGAGACGTTCGGTCCGGTGGCCACGCTCTACCGCGTGGACGACCTGGACGAGGCCGTGGCGCTCGCCAACGACACGCCGTTCGGACTGAGTTCGAACGTGTGGACCCGCGACGAGGCCGATATCGCGCGCTGCGTACGGGACCTCCAGGCGGGCGGCGTCTTCTTCAACGGCGTGACCGCCTCCCACCCCGGCCTGCCGTTCGGCGGCGTCAAGCGCTCCGGCTACGGGCGGGAGCTCTCGGGCCACGGCATCCGCGAGTTCTGCAACGCCACGACGGTCTGGCACGGCCCGGCGGAGTAGGCCCGGCAGGCCCGGGCACGAGAAGGAGGCGCAGGAGTCACGCGGACAGCAGCGAGTCGTCCGTGACCCTCGCTCCCGGCAGCCGGTGGCTGGCCGCCACGAGCGCCGCGTCGACGTCGCTGGTACCGGTGGCCAGGCAGAGGCTGTACGCGACGTCCTGGAACTCCTGCCGGGCCGCGGCATCCCCCTGGTCGGCACGGAGCACCGCCAGGGCCTTGTAGCGCTCCACCAGGTCTTCCAGCACGACGGGGTGTGCCAGCAGCACGAGGTCCTCCCTGAGGTTCGGGTCCAACGTTCACTCAAGGCCCGCCTGCCCCGCCTCACACGGTCGAATCAGCGAAGTCGCGATCAATTGTCATGATCAATTGCTGTGATCAATTGCCGTGGCCGGCGATCGCCTCCGAATTGTCGTTTCCGCGGTTCGTGGGCAGACTCGGTGGCGTGAACACGTCGGACGGCAAGCCCCGGGGCGGGGCCGGAGCGGAAGACACGGACGACGACCGCCGCGAGACGGAGAGCGAGCGCGCCGACCGCCGCTGGACCGAGCTGATCCAGGAAGTGCGGGTGGCCCAGACCGGAGTGCAGATCCTGTTCGGCTTCCTCCTCACCGTGGTCTTCACCCCGCGCTACGCGGAGCTGGGCGACACCGACCAGAAGATCTACGTCGTGACCGTGATCCTCGGTTCGACGGCCACGGGAGCCCTCATCGGCCCCGTCTCCTTCCACCGCATCGTCTCGGGCCGCCAGATCAAGCCGCAGGCGGTGGTGTGGGCGTCACGCCTGACCCTGGCCGGCCTGGTCCTGCTGCTCGGCACGTCGACGGCGGCGCTGCTGCTGGTGCTGCGGGTCGCCACCGACGACACCGTGGTGCCGTGGCTGGTGGCCGGTGTCGTCGCCTGGTACCTGCTGTGCTGGTTCGTGCTGCCCGCCTGGGCGCGGTACCGGCACACGTCGGCGGACTGACCGGCGTACCCCGTGCCCCTCGCGCCTCGCGTCTCGCGCCTCGCGGCAGCGGGGCGTCAGCCGACGGACACCTTGCCGATGTAGAGCTCCGCGAAGGCGACCGCCGCGGCACGCGAGTCGAACAGCCGGCGCAGCCGGGCCTCCGCGGTCCCCGCGGCGAAAGCGTCACCGGATGAGGCTCCGTGCAGGAGGTCCGCGAACCACTGGGAGAACTCCTGGTACTCCCACACCCGCCGCAGGGCGGCCGCCGAGTAACCCCGCAGCCCGCGCTCGTCCCCTTCCCCGACGTACGCGACGAGCGCGTCGCCGAGGAGCAGCGCGTCATGCAGGGCGAGATTCATGCCCTTCGCGGCGATCGGCGCGGTGAGGTGGGCGGCGTCTCCCGCGAGGTACAGGCGCCCGTACGCCATGGGCTCCACGACGTAGTTGTGCATGTCGAGGACGCGCTTCTCGATGAGCCGCCCCTCGACGAGCGGCGGTGCGCCGTCGGCGGCAAGCCGCTGGTGCAGCTCGGCCCAGACGCGCTCGTGCGGCCAGTTCGCCGGGTCGTCGCCAGGCGGGCATTGCAGGTAGTAGCGGGTGACCTCGGGACTGCGCGCCATGTGGGCGGCGAAGCCGCGGGGGTGGAGGCCGAAGACGACGCGCTCCGAGGAGGGCGGCGCCTCGGCGAGCAGCGCCAGCCAGCCGATGCCGTAGTCGCGGCGGGCGACCGTGACGTGCTCGGCGGGCAGGCAGGCACGTGTCACACCGCGCGCGCCGTCGCAACCCGCGACGGCGTCGCAGTCGATCCGTACGCGCTCCCCCGTCGCGGGGTCCGTGTACGCCACCGAGGGCCGGTCGGTGTCGATGCCGTGCAGGGCGACGTCGCGTACGCCGAACCTGATGTCGCCGCCCGCTTCGTCGGCGTAGACCCGCACCAGGTCCGTGACCAGCAGGGGCTGGGGGTAGACGAAGTGGCGGTGCCCGGACAGCTCGCCGTAGCGGAAGCGGTGGCGCCGCCCCGCGCCGCGGAACTCGCACTCGCTGTGCGCCTGCGCACGCGCGAGGAGCCGGTCGGCCAGCCCGCGCCGCTCCAGGGCGCGTACCGCCCACTCCTCCAGGAATCCCGCGCGGGGCCGCTGTTCGATGAAGTCCCTGCTCTCCGCCTCCAGGACCACGCACTCCACGGAGGCGGCACGCAGGATGTTGGCGACGGTGAGGCCGGCGGGACCGGCCCCCACGATGACGACGGGCATGCGCAGAGTATGGCGGCACCGCTCCGAGCAGGGAGGACCGGGCCCCGCACACGCAGGTGTGGATCACCGCCGGGCGGGCACCCAGGGTCAGGACAGACGCAGGAAGCGATCCGCGCTGTTCGTGACACGTCACCATCTGTGATGCCTCAAGTGGTGACCGATGACGAACCGGCGGAGTGTGGAGGGAGGAACGCCCCTCGTGGAGTTCCCACAGACGGGAGATGCCGCATGACCACGCAGACGCGGACGTCGATGCCGCCGCCGGTCCGTCCGGCACATCTGCTCGCCCCACCCGGGGTGTACGCGCCCCAGTACGACACCGAACTCCTGACCCGCGCCCTGCACCGCGAGGACATCGACGAGGGCACTTCCGTCCTGGACCTGGGCACCGGCACCGGGGCACTCGCCGTCGCCGCGGCCCGCCGGGGCGCGCGGGTCACGGCGGTCGACATCTCCTGGCGAGCGGTGCTGACCGCGCGCCTCAACGCGCGCCTGGCCGGGCAGTCGGTCACCGTGCGCCACGGCGACCTGCGGACCGCGCTGCCGAAGGGCCCCTACGACCTCGTGGTCAGCAACCCGCCCTACGTGCCGTCCCCTTCACCGCGGCTGCCCCGGCGCGGCGCGGCGCGGGCGTGGGACGGCGGCCCCGCCGGGCGGGCCCTCGTGGACCGTGTCTGCGACGCCGCGCCCCGCGCCCTGCGCCCGGGCGGCGCCCTGCTGATGGTGCACTCCGCGCTGTGCGACGCCGACGCCACGCTCGACCGGCTCGCGAAGCTCGGCATGCGGGCCGAGATATCGGACCGGGAGTTCATCCCGTTCGGGCCCGTGCTGCGATCCCGCAGGGGCTGGCTGCGTCGGCGCGGTCTCCTCGGCGAGGACGACAACCGCGAGGAGCTGGTGGTCATCCGTGCCGAACTCCGCTGAACAGCCACGCCGCGTCACGATCGACCCCGAGGGCCCTCTCCTGGTGGAGGGCCCGGTCGAGGTGGTCGGGGACGACGGCGCCGTCCACACCTCGCGGCGCTTCGCCGTCGCGATCTGCACGTGCCGCCGCAGCCGTACGTACCCCTGGTGCGACACCAGTCACCGCCGCCGGGTCAAGCCCGACGGCGGGCGGACGCGTACGGCGGGTCACCAGGACCAGGAAACGGACACCTCGTCATGACGGTCTTTGTCGAGTCCCGCCTCCACAGCCCCGAACTCCCGGCCCCGCGCGGCGATCTGTCCGACGCCGTCGCCGCCGCGCTGCTGTACGACGGGCCCGTCGCGACGCCGCGACAGCGGCAGGCGGAGCGCGCCGACCCGTACGGCGACGACCTCCAGCTGGCGCTGTACATCCTCTACGAACTCCACTACCAGGGCTTCCAGGGTGTGCCCGACGAGCGGGAGTGGGATCCCGCGCTGCTTGCCCTGCGCCACACGTTGGAGCAACGGTTCCTGACGGCCCTGCGGGCCGATGTGCCGTCCGACCAGAGCGCCGAAGAGGCCCTGGCGGCGCTGCTGGTGGAGCCCGTCGGGCACGACGAGTCGAGCGTCAGCCACCATCTCCAGCGCGGCGGGGAGCTGTGGCAGCTCAGGGAGTACGCGGCGCTGCGCTCCCTCTACCACCTGAAGGAGGCCGATCCGCACGCCTGGGTCATCCCCCGGCTGCACGGCCGGGCCAAGGCGGCCATGGTGGCCATCGAGTTCGACGAGTTCGGCGCCGGGCGTGCGGAGGAGATCCACGCCCGGCTCTTCGCCGACCTGATGGCCGATCTGGGCCTGGAGACGGCGTACGGCCACTACGCCGACGCGGCTCCCGCCGAGGCCCTCGCCGCCGTCAATCTCATGTCGCTCCTCGGTCTGCACCGCGCCCTGCGCGGCGCGCTGGTCGGGCACTTCGCGGCCGTCGAGGTGACCTCGTCACCCGGTTCGCGACGGCTGGCCAACGCCCTGCGGCGAGCCGGCGCGGGGCCTGCCGCCCAGCGGTTCTACGACGAGCACGTGGAGGCGGACGCCGTGCACGAGCAGGTGGTGCGCCGCGATGTGGTCGGCGGACTGCTGAGCGCGGAGCCCGCGCTGGACGCCGATGTGGCCTTCGGTGTCCGGGCCACCGGCTTCCTGGAGGACCGTCTCGGCGCGCGCCTCCTGGAGCACTGGCGGCAGGGACGCCCTGCGCTGCGCGTGCCGCTGCCCGGTGCGCTCGGTCCGGGCGCCCCGGCCGAGTGAGCCGTTCGCCCGCCCGCTCAGCCCTCGACGCCGGTCGCGCCGTGGGCTGAGCCCACGGGCTTCGACTCGGGGGAGCCGCGCTGGCGCAGATAGACGGAGAAGATGGCCATCGAGCCGACGGCGAGCAGCTCGGACTGCCAGTTCTGCAGGGTGCGGGACCAGAAGTCGGCGGCGCCGAGATAGTCGAACCAGCCGATGGGCGCCTGGAGTCCACGCAGGTGCTCTTCGTTGTAGGCGGCCACGCCGGTGACGGACTGGGCGAACCACGAGAGCAGGAACAGCACGCACATGAGGATGCCGAGCGAGCGGGAGTACCAGGCCTGACGTGCCCCGCCGACGCCGGCCCAGCGCGGCGATGCGGGCCTCGCGTGCTCCCCGATCTTCTGTTCCTCGTCGGACTCCGGGCCGGCCTTGTGGAGTTCCTTGGACTCGGGCGAGCCGCGCTGGAGCAGCCAGACCGTGCCGAAGATGTAGAGGAAGAACTGGAGGTACTCCGACTGCCAGTTCTCCGTCACGTCGACGGCGAAGTCGGAGGTGAGGAGATAGCCGCCGAAGCTCAGCGGGTGCAGCTCCTCGGCGATCAGCCGGTTGTTGAACTCGGCGTGCCCGGCGATGGCCTGTCCGGCCAGGGTCAGCAGGAACCCGGCGCCGAACGCCAGGGTCAGTCCGTTGTCGCGCAGGAAGCTCCGGTCCCGGGTCACCGCTGCATCACCCCCAGCGCCACGCAGTAGGCGAGCCCGCCGACCGCCATGAGCAGATACGCCGTGAACAAGGTCCGCATCCGTCAACCACCCTTGATCAGACACTGATAGGGCTGCTCGGGGCGCGGGGTGCACCCGGCCCCGGTGATCTTCCAGCCGCCCGGGAAGGACGACAGGAAAAGCGTGTCGCGGTCGGTCACGACACGCGCCTGCCGTCCGTACACGTCGACGCCGCGGATCTCCTGCGCGAGGGGCAGACCCGCCTCGGGCAGAGCCCGCGCGCAGGGCTGTTCAGAGGACTGCTCCAGTTCGTCGCGGGTCCCCGGGGCGAGCGCCGCGCAGCCGCGTACCGCGTCACTCGCGCGCAGACTCGCCTCGAAGCGGGACGCCGCCTCGGCGGCGGCGTCCTCACGCGCGTCGGCGTCGCCGCAGCCGGTCAGCGCGCCGAGGAGCGCCGCCGCGAGCAGTCCCGACCTCGTTGCTCGCACCAGTTCTGCTCCCCTCCGCGGCGGCCGGTTCGTCGGCTGCCGCACCCGGCGGTGGTCCGCGCGGGTGCGAGCGCCTCACGACACGATGCCCGTAGGCCGCCAAGGGGAGCGGAACGTGTGCGTCCGACACGCGGGGGTGCGCCCGATCGAGGTGGGCGCCGGGCGGGGGCCGCCGCCCGCTCAGGTCTTCTCGCGCGGCTCCCCGCGTTCGGCGCCCGTAAGGCGCAGCTGGGTCTGGACCTCCTGGTCGCCGGAGACGGTGCCGGTGACCTTCGCTTCGAAGGCCGATTCGAGCGCCGCGCGCAGCCTGTTCACCGCGACGGGGCCGCCTTGCAGGTCGGCGGTGACGGAGCCCGCGAGCAGGACGCCGGGGACGGCCTCCGGGGTACGCGAGGCGCAGAAGACGCCGGTCCAGACGGCGGGCCGCGTGTCGCTCGTCTGGTGAGGCGCGTCGTAGCCGCGGTCGGACGGGAAGTACTCGTTCAGCACGGTGAAGACGGTGTCCGCGTCGGCCGGGGAGCAGTCGTCGAGCGCGACTTGCACCAGGTCGGAGTCGGGCTGCTGGGTGGGGGAAGCGGGGGTCGGTGTGTCGTTCACGCTTGACTCTCTCCGGTGGGGTCGCTGATGCCTGACGGGGGCGCGGGTACCCGGTGAAGTGGCGGGTACCCGGCGGGTCACAGGTCGCGCAAGGCGGGCAGCAGGTTCTTCTCGGCCCATTCGATGAAGGGACGCTGATGGTCGCCGCCCACCTGGACGAGGGCGATCTCGGTGAAGCCGGCCTCGGCGTAGGGGCGTACGGCCTCGACGAAGTCGTCGACCTTGTCGCCGCAGGGGATCTGCTCCGCGATGTCCTGCTCGGTGACGAACTGCGTGGCGCCCGCGAAGCCCGAGGGCCCCGGCAGTTCGGAGTTGACCGGCCAGCCACCCATGGACCAGCGGAACTGGTCGTGGGCGCGGGCCACGGCCGCGTCCTTGTCGGGGTCGTAGCAGACGGGCAGCTGGCCGACGCGGGGCTTGCCGCTGCCGCCGTGCCGGTCGAAGGAGTCGAGCAGCTCGGCCTTGGGCTCGGTCGCGATGACGAGGTCGGCGAGGCGTCCGGCCAGGGCGCAGGACCGTTTGCCGGAGACGGCGACGCCGATGGGCGGCAGCTCGTCGGGGAGGTCCCACAGGCGGGCGTTCGCCACGTCGAAGTGGGTGCCCTGGTGGTTCACGTTGTCACCGGCGAAGAGGGCGCGGATGATCTCGATCGCTTCCTCCAGCATCTCGAGCCGGGTCTGCGGGGAGGGCCAACCGGCGCCGACGACGTGCTCGTTGAGGTTCTCTCCCGAGCCGAGACCGAGCCGGAAGCGGCCTTCGGAGAGCAGCTGCATCGTCGCGGCCTTCTGCGCGACCACGGCCGGGTGGTAGCGGACCGTCGGGCAGGTCACGTACGTCATGAGCGGGATCCGCGAGGTGGCCTGTGCCGCGGCGCCGAGTACGCTCCAGGCGTACGGGGAGTGCCCCTGGGACTCCAGCCACGGGAAATAGTGGTCCGAGGTGACGGAGAAGTCGAAGCCCGCCTGCTCGGCGGCGACCACATCCTCGACCAGGGCGCGGGGCCCGGCTTGCTCAGTCATCATTGTGTAGCCGATTTGCACCATAAACCATCGCTTTGCCGAAATGCTCTCGCTGAAACCTCCGGCAGCTCCGAGGCCACCGAAGGCGGCTGCGAACCCGGCATGCGGGTACGTGGACGACCAGGGCGGCATCCGCCGCCGGAGACGGTCACGGAGAGAGGCGGCATCGGTTGCGCACTGTAGGAGTGGAGGAGGAGCTCCTCCTCATCGATCGCGAGAGCGGCGAGCCGCGGGCCCTGTCCTCGGCGGTCCTGGCCCGGGCGGCCAAGGCCGCCGAGAGCCCCGACGGTCCCGGGGGCACGCGGCATGCCGACGACTATCGCGACCCCGAGGAGGAGACGTTCGAGAAGGAGCTCACGGGCCAGCAGCTGGAGTTCGCCACGCAGCCGCGGACCGGGATGGACGACCTCGCGGAGGAGATCGCCCGGTGGCGCACGGAGGCGGCCCGGCACGCGGGTGACCTGGGGGCGGCGGTCGCCGCCCTCGCGACCTCTCCCCTGCCGGTCAGCCCGAAGATCAACGTGGGCAGCCGCTACCAGTGGATGGAGGAACAGTTCGGCCTGACCACCCAGGAGCAGCTGACCTGCGGCTGCCACGTCCACGTCTCGGTGGAGTCGGACGAGGAGGGCGTGGCCGTACTCGACCGGATCCGCCCCTGGCTCTCGGTCCTGGTGGCCCTGAGTTCCAACTCGCCGTACTGGCAGGGCCACGACAGCCGGTACAGCAGCTATCGCAGCAGGGTGTGGGGGCGCTGGCCGATGGCCGGTCCCACCCAGATCTTCGGTTCCGCCGAGCGGTACGAGGAACAGGTACGCGACATGGTCGCCACCGGTGTCCTGCGCGACCGGGGCATGGTCTATTTCGACGCCCGGCTCTCCCACCGCTACCCCACCGTCGAGATCCGGGTCGCGGACGTCTGCCTGGAGGCCTCCACCACCGTCCTGATCGCGGCCCTCGCCCGGGCGCTGGTCGAGACGGCCGCGCGGGAGTGGCGCGCGGGCCGTCCGCCGCTGGGGCACAGCGTCAGCCTGCTGCGCCTGGCGGCGTGGCGGGCCGCCCGGTCCGGCCTGGAGGACACCCTGCTGCACCCGCTGACCATGCGGCCCGCGCCCGCCGGCGAGGTGGTGACGGCGCTCCTGGACCACGTACGGGACGCCCTGGAGGAGGCCGGCGACCTCGCCATGGCCCGCAAGGCGGCGGCGGACCTGCTCGAACACGGCACGGGGGCCCGCATCCAGCGGAACCTCCTGGACCGCACCGGGAGCCTGAGCTCGATGGTCGCGGAGTGCGCCCGCCGGACCCAGGCGACGTGAGCTCCTTAGCCGGACCTGTCCTCTCCCTGGGGGGCGGTGCGCCCGGCGAGGCCGTCGCGCCGGGCGTGGTCCTGCTTCGCGGGGTCGCCGTAGCGGTCCTCGGGGTCGTGCCCAGCGTGCTCGTCCTGCGGATGCCGCTCGCCCCGGCGGTCACGCGCGACGCAGAGGCGAGCCGGCTGAAGGCCGAGCTGGACGAGGCGATCTGATGCCGATCGCCGTCGGCATCGGCATCGGCATCGGCATCGGCATCGGCATCGGCATCGGCATCGGCATCGGCATCGGCATGATGCTGGCCCGGTGGAAGACATCCGTGGGCGAGCTCGCGGCGCGCGTCGGGATCAGCCGGGGGACCTGCTCCGCCGGGAGGCCCGGGGACGCCGCGGGCGGGTGACACCGCCCGCGGCGGCCGTCGGCCGTGCCGCTCAGTCGAGGACCGCGGCGGCCTCGATCTCGACCAGCAGACCGGGGGCGGCCAGCGCCGCGACGCCCAGCAGCGTGCCCGGCGGCACCGGTGCGACCCCCAGCTTCGCGGCCGCCCGCGCGGCGCCCTCCACGAACAGCGGCATCTTGTCGGGGGTCCAGTCGACGACGTAGACGGTCAGTTTCGCCACGTCGTCGAAGGATCCGCCGATCTCCGCAAGCGCGGTGCCGATGTTGAGGTAGCACTGCTCGACCTGGGCGGCGAGGTCGCCTTCGCCGACCGTGACCCCCTCGGCGTCCCAGGCGACCTGCCCGGCGATGAAGACCAGCCTCGACCCGGTCGCGACCGAGACCTGCCGATAGGCGTCGATCTTCGGCAATCCAGTGGGGTCCACCAGGGTGATGGCCATGGTTCCCGCCTCCTCGCGCTGCGTTCGTGCTCTCCAGTGGTTACTCGGAAACCGTAGGAGAGTGACCGCTGACGTGGAAGAACGCACTTTTTAGTGCCTGGGGAACCTCAAGGTGCCTTTGCCGCCCGAGGGGCGGCGCCCGCGTCCGGCGACAGGCGGGCGAGGAGGTCCTGGAGGGTGGCCCGCTCCTCCTCGCTGAGCGCGTCCAGCGCCTCATGGGTGGCGTGCATGCCGGCGCGGATCTTCTCCACCGCCGCCACGCCCTCCTCGGAGAGGACGACGTTCTTCACCCGCCGGTCCGTCGGGCTCGGTTCGCGGCGGACCAGGCCGCGGCTCTCCAGGCGGTCGACGATCCCGGTCATGTTCGAGGCGTCACACCGGAACGAGGCGGCCAGCACCCGCATGGGGGCCGGGCCGTTCCGTCGCAGCACGTTCAGCGCCTTGGCCTGGCTGTAGGTGAGCCCCTGCGCCGCGGCGGCCGCGGTGAGGTCTCCGTAGAGGCCCGCCATGGAGGCCCACAGGGCGTCGAGCAGCGGGGCGTGGGACGCGCCGGGGCGCACGTCGGGTGTCTCGGGCATGGGACCAGCGTAACCCGAAACTTGACGACTTCAACTTTCGATGTTTACCTCTACCGAGTTACTTGAGTACATCAACCTTCTTGGTTCTTCACCTTCACAGGCCTCAAGTTCCCGCCCTCGCTCCGACGAGGCCGCCATCCCCCACGCGCTCGACCAACGACCAACGGAAGTAACCCCGTGACATCCACAGCTCGCGCGGCGCACAGACGCCCCGCAGGAGACACCTCGCTCGTCCTGGTCCTCGGCCTCGCCGCCATGATCGTCTCGATGATGCAGACCCTCGTCGTGCCGATCATGAGCATCATCCAGGGCGACCTCGGCACCTCCACCGCGAACGTCAGCTGGGTCACCACGGCGACCCTGCTGTCCGCCGCGGTCTTCACCCCGCTCCTCGGCCGCTTCGGCGACATGCACGGCAAGAAGCCCACCCTGGTCGGCGTCCTGCTGCTGATGATCGCCGGATCGGTCCTGGCCGCCACCACCAGTTCGCTGCTGTGGCTCGTCGTCGGCCGCGTCCTCCAGGGCGCCGCCACCGCGATCTTCCCGCTCGCCCTGTCGGTCCTGCGGGAGGAGATGCCCCCGGCGAAGCTGCACGGCGCCATGGCCATGGTCAGCGGCACGCTCGCGGTCGGCAGCGGCCTCGCGCTCGTCGCGGCGGGCCTGCTCACCCAGGGCCCGGACCCCGACTACCACCGGGTGTTCTGGCTCGCGGCCGCTCTCGCGGTGGTGGCCCTCGTAGGCGTTCTGATACGCGTTCCCGCGTCGCGGTCCACGACGGGCGGCCGGACCGACTGGCTCGGCGCGGCGACCCTGGCGGTGCTGCTCGTCCTGCTCCTGCTGCCGATCTCGCAGGGCCACGAGTGGGGCTGGACCTCCGGGCGCACCCTCGGCCTGTTCGCCGGCGCCGTCGTGATGGCGGCCGTCTGGACCCTGGTGGAGCGCACGGTCCGCGAGCCCATGGTGGACATGCGGATGTTCGCCCACCGGCCGGTGCTCTTCACCAACCTCGCCGGACTGTTCCTCGGCTTCGCGATGTTCTCGCAGTTCATCGGCGTCGCGTACCTGGTGCAGATGCCGAAGGAACTCACCGGCTACGGCTTCGGGGCCTCGGTCCTGCGGTCCTCCGTCGAGTACCTGCTGCCGGCCACGCTGATCTCGCTGATCGCCGCGCAGTTCGGCGGCATGCTGGTCGGGCGGATCGGGCCGCGGCTCACCCTCGCCACGGGCGCCGTGTTCGGCGTCGGCGGCTTCGCCTGGCTGACCGCCGCGCACGACTCCTCGGCGTCGGTCATCCTCGCCGGGATGCTGATCGGCGTGGCCATCAGCTTCGGTTACGCCGCCATGCCCGCGCTCATCGTGGCCGGCGTCCCGCACCACCAGACGGGCATCGCCAACGGCCTCAACTCCATCTCCCGGTCCGTCGGCAGCGCGATCGCCAGCGCGATCATCACCTCCCTGCTGGCGTCCAAGACGCTGGAGAACCTGCCGGCCGGTGCGCCCGCGCTGCCCGCCGAGAGCCAGTTCACGCTGAGCTTCGCCCTCGCCGGGGCGGCGTTCGTCCTGATCGTCGCGGTGGCGCTGGTCGGCCTCGCCCGGGGCGGGACCCGGTCGCGTACGCCGGGCACGGCGGGCGGCGCGGGGACCGAGACGGAGCCCGCTGAGACCACTGTGACCGCAGAGACCCCGGCCGCCGAGCCCGCGAAGGCGGCGGCCGTCACCGCCTGACGCGACGTCAGGACACCATGGGCACGCCCCCCGGCCCACCCAGACCGGACGGTCCACGAGACCCGGTCGGAGTGCTGGTCGGGGGGCGGCTTGCGTCGTGGCGGGGTTGGTTACGGCGTCACTTGGTTGCCGCCGAAGGACACCACCAGGCGGCCGTCCGCGGCGAAGGACCACTTCAGCGCGCCGGTGTACGCGGAGCACCGGGAGCCGTTCACACCGGACCAGAACTGGTTCGAGCCGTCCGCGTTGCCGACGACCTTGTCGTTCGAGCCGCTGCCGGTGCGGCAGGAGACGTTGTCCCGGAAAACCGTGGTGCCGGCGTCGAAGGAGAAGTTGCGCTGGGCGTTGCCGACACTGATGTTGCCGGACATCGTCATCTTGCCGGGGTTCCTGTTGTACGTGAACCCGTGCTTGCCGTTGTTGTGGGCGATGCTGCGCTTGATGACGTGGTCGACCGCGATGTCCTCGCCGCCGAGCTTGTAGCCGTTGCGGTCGCCGTTGGCGTTCACGGTGCCGTCGGACAGCGTACCGTTGGTGTGGGCCAGGGAGTCCTCGATGGTCACCGGGCCGATGGGTCCGGTGTCCGTCTTGGTGTAGAGGTCCCAGCCGTCGTCGATGTTGTGGTGGGCGACGGCGTAGCGGAAGACGTTGCCGGGGCCGGTGGTGAGCTTCGAGGCGAAGCCGTCGGCGTCCTCCCCGTCGGAGTCGGCGTTGTCGTGCGACTCGGCGCTCAGGATGAGGTTGTTGGAGGGCCACTGGTCGCGCGGGGTGGTGGAGGCCATCCGCGAGAGCTGGAGCCCAGAGTCGCGGTTGAAGCGGGTCACGGTGCGCTCGATGACGTTGCCGCTGCCCCCGACGAAGATGCCGTTGTCCCCGGCGCGTTCGACGACGAGGCCGTTGACGTGCCAGTACGCGCCGTTCACGGCGAGTCCCCGGTTGGCGGGGTCCTCGCTCATGGCCGAGAAGTCGAGCACGGGGGTCTCGCCCGGGTAGGCGGAGAGTTTCGTGCGGGCGGCGGGGGTGCCGTTGTTGCCCGCGGGGATGGTGACCGTCTTCGCGTGGCGGTACGTCCCGCCGCGCAGGTAGATCGTGCCGCCGGGAGTGACCCGGGAGATCGCCGAGGTGAGCGTCGTCGGGTCGGCCTGGGTTCCGGCCGCGCCGTCGGTGCCGTTCGGCGCCACGTACAGGGCCGTCGCGGAGGGCGGCGGGGTGGTCCCGACGCCGTCGGCCTCGACGTAGTCGACGTTGGGCAGACCGGCGGCCGTGGTGGGGCTGAGCCGGACGGTGTTGCTGCCCGAATTGACCGGCACGGTCAGCGACTTCGTCACCCACGTGTCCCACGCGCCGGTGGTCTCGAACGACGCCGACGCGGCCGTCGAGCCGTTCACCGTGATGTTCGCGGGCCGCGCGGTGCCGGATCCGTTGGCGAAGCGGACCGTGAGGGTCGCCGTGCCCGAGGCGGGCGCGTTCACCGTGACCGGTACGTGGGCTCCGACCGCGTTGTCGGCGTTGCAGAAGCCGCTGCCCGAGTAGCCGCCCCAGTCGGAGTCGATGGTGCCGGTGCAGACCGCGGGGGCGTTCTCGGCCTCGTGACGGGTGGGCGCGGCCTGCGCCGTGGTTCCGGACAGAGCGACGAGTGAGCCGGCGAGGAGGCCGACGGACGCGATGACTGGTCTCGATTTCACCGTTCGTCTCCAGGTTGTTGGCTGAGCGGGGGGTTCGGATGCGTGAACGCCAGATTCCTCCGGCCGCCGCATCCCTGCGGGGAAAGCGCTTTCGCCGGGACGTTAATTGCCTGCCGTGGGCACGTCAATAGACATGTACGTGATTTCAGTTCACGTAGACGAACATTGCTCAACCGGCTGAAAGGAGGGCGCGCACTGCCCTCTCCCCCGTCAGCGGCTCATGGGGGTCTGCCGCCGCACACGGTTCAGCTTCTCGGGGTTGCGTACGTGGTAGAGCCCGGAGACGCAGCCGTCGTCGACCCGCACGGCCAGCACGCCGTCGATCTCCCCGTCGGCCCGGACGAGCAGTCCCGGGCCGCCATTGACCTGGATCGGCTCGACCGACCTTTCGACGCCGCGCTTGTACCAGCCCGCGGCCAGCAGGCGAGCCACCTTGTCGGCCCCCACGACCGGCCGGAGCAGGGCGTGCCTGACTCCGCCGCCGTCGCTCAGGGCGACCACGTCCGGCGCGAGGATGTCGAGCAGGCGCCGCATGTCGCCGGTCTCGACCGCCCGTTGGAAGGCCTGGAGCGCGGCGCGGGTCTCGGCCGGTGTGACGGTGCCGCGCGGCCGCCGCGCGGCGACGTGTGCCCGTGCCCGGTGGGCGATCTGGCGTACGGCGGCGGGGGTCTTGCCGACGGCTTCGGCGATGTCGTCGTACTCCGACTCGAACACCTCGCGCAGCACGAACACCGCACGCTCGGTCGGCGTGAGCGTCTCAAGGACCAGCAGCATCGCCATCGAGACGCTCTCGGCGAGCTCCACGTCCTCCGCCACATCGGGCGCGGTCAGCAAGGGCTCGGGCAACCACGGCCCGACGTAGTACTCCTTGCGCCGGCCGAGCGCGCGCAGCCGGTCCAGCGACTGCCGGGTGACGATCCGCACCAGGTAGGCGCGCGCATCCCGCACGGCGCCGAGGTCGACCTCCGCCCAGCGCAGCCAGGTCTCCTGGAGGACGTCCTCGGCGTCGGCGGCGGAACCGAGCATCTCGTAGGCGACGGTGAACAGCAGGTTGCGGTGGTCGACGTAGGCCCGAGTGGCGGAGTCCAGGGAAGGCGCGGCGGCGGGGGCGGAGGCAACGGTCTCCACGTCGGGCGCGTGCCGTGCGGGGTCCGCGCGGCCGAACGGCCCGGCCGGTTCCGCGGTCCGTTCGCTGCGCTCGGTCATGCCCGGCTCCCGCCTGTTCGCTCTCAGCACCGCCACACGCACAAGACGCCGCGGCCCACTGCTCTGTGACGTCCCGGTCCGGTGGCCTGCATCACATGGGCGTGCTGTCACAGGGTTCGCGGCGTCGGCGTCTTGTGTTCGCCGGACGCCGCGCGAGCGAGCAAGCGAGTAAGCGCGTCAGCAAGCGGGGCGGTCTTGGCGTCGTACTGCTCCATCACCGTTCAACCTCCCGGAAAGGCATGACACATGAGCATCAGCAGGTTCGCCGTGGCAGGAGCAACCGGACGGCTCGGACGCCACGTCGTCGACGTCCTCACGGAACGGGGGCACCAGGTCGTCCCGATGTCCCGGGCCAACGGCGTGGACATCATCACGGGCGAGGGCCTCGCCGAGGCTCTCGCCGGGGCGGACGTCATCATCGACGTCGCGTCGTGGCACGCCTCCGAGCAGCGGGCGGCGACGGAGTTCTTCCGTACGGCCACCCACAACCTCCACGAGGGCGGGCGGCGGGCGGGGGTCGGCCATGTCGTCGCCATGTCCATCATCGGTGTCGACCGGACCACCGCCGGTTTCGGCGCCGCCCAGCAGGTGCACGAGGCGGCCCACTTGTCCGGTCCCCTTCCCGCGCGCATTCTGCGGGCCGCGCAGTTCCATGAGTTCGTCGGCCAGCTCCTGGACTGGCAGCGGGGCGGCGTCGCCTACATTCCGACCTGGCCCTGCCGGCTCGTGGCCGCGCGCACCGTGGCCGAGACGCTGGTCGACCTGGCCACGGAGCGCGACGCGGCCACCCCTCCCGTCCCCGGCACGCCGGTCCCCGAAGTCGCCGGGCCCCACGAGGGAACCCTGGCCGAGGCGGCCCAACTCCTCGGCGCCCGGCGGAACATCGAGGTCGTCGGCGTCGACGGCTCCGACTACCCCGATGCCGAGATGGCAGCCCGCGGCGGGCTCCTGCCCGGCCCGCACGCCAAGCTCGCCGGCCCCGGCTTCCGGGAGTGGCTCGACGGCCAGGCGTGAGGGGAGTCAGGGCGAGGGGCTCGCACCCGGGCCGTTCTCCGAGGTTTTCTCCGAGGCATGGCTCCGCAGAACGTGCGTGGTGGCCAGTTCGCGGTAGGCCGGGCTGGTGGTGAGGAGTTCGTCGTGGCGGCCGGAGGCCACCGTGCGGCCGTCTTCGAGGACGACGATCCGGTCGGCGTGCCGCACGGTGGAGAGGCGGTGGGCGATGACGAGGACCGCGCACTCCCGGGTGACGGCGCTCAACGCCCGGGTCAGCGCCGTCTCGTTGACGGCGTCCAGGTGCGAGGTGTGCTCGTCGAGAAGGAGCAGCCGTGGACGGGCGAGCAGCGCGCGGGCCAGGGCGATGCGCTGGCGTTCGCCCGCGGAGAGGGTGCCGCCGTGGTCACCGAGTCTGCCGTCCAGGCCCCCGGGCAGGCGCCGCACCACGGGGTCGAGCCGGGTCAGCCGTACGACACGGAGGATCTCGTCGTCCCCGGCGTCGAGGGCTCCGTAGGTGATGTTCTCGCGGAGTGTGCCCTCCAGTACGTGGGTGTTCTGGTCCACGAGCGCGATGCCCTCGCGGCACTGCCCGCGGCTCAGGACCGTCGTCGGGAGGCCGCCGAACCGGATGGTCCCGGCGTCGGGGTCGTACAGGCGCGCGATCAGTGAGAAGAGTGTGCTCTTGCCGGCTCCCGAGCGGCCGACGAGAGCCACGAGTCCGTGGTGCGGCACGGTGAAGGTGGCTCCGCGCAGGACCGGCCGATCCGGGACGTAGGCGAAGTGGATGTCGGTCAGTTCGAGTGCGGGGGCGGCCGGGGCGCGTGGAGTGGCCGACGGTGCGCCGGGGGCCGGGGAGGCGCAGGGGGTCCCGCGGCCGGGCCGCTGTGCCGGTTCTTCGGGAAGGGCGAGGACTTCGTCGATCCTCAGGTACGCGCCCGTGCCGCGCTGGATCAGGCCGATGGCGCGGAACACCGACGACAGGGGCATGACCAGGTACGAGGCGTACAGCAGGAAGGCGACCAGGTCTCCCAGCGAGTCCGCTCCCCCGCTCCCGACCCGCATGCCGCCGACGACGAGGACGAGCAGGAAGGAGCCCTGGACCGCGAGTTCGACGGCGCTGCTCATGACCGCCGCCAGCTTCGCCGTCCGTACGCCCGACCGGTAGGCCGAGTCCACCCGCTCGCCGATGCGGTGCGCTTCCCGCTCCTCGGCCCGGTACACCCGCACCACCGGCAGGGCGCCGAGGGCGCGCTCCAGTTCCGCGGCGACGGCGCCCACGGAGGTCTGCATGTGCTCCGACGCCACCCGTATTCCTTTAAGGAGCGTGGCGACGACGGCCGCGGCGAGGGCCACCGTCCCCACCACCAGGAGCAGCAGCAGTGGGTCGAGCCAGAGCATCAGCAGCAGCGCCCCGGCCGAGACGAGGCAGCCGGTGAGGAGATCGACCAGGGCCTGGGACACGACGTCCCGCAGCAGTGTGGTGTCGGCGGTGACGCGGGAGACTAGGTCGCCGCGGCGGTGCCGGTCCATCTCGCGCATCTCGAGGCGCAGCAGCCGCGCGACGAGGCCGTGGCGCACCATGCGGACCACGCCCTCGCCCATGCGGTCCAGCAGGAAGCGGCCGGTCGCCCCCGCGGCGGCCTCGGCGGCGAAGAGCCCCGACAGGAGCAGCAGGAACGGCCAGAGCACCTCGCCGCGGGCGCTGGAGTCCACGACGTGCTTGGCGACGAGCGGCTGGGCGAGCCCGAGGGCCGAGGCGGCCAGGGTCAGCCCCGTGGCCACGGCGATGCTGGGGCGGTGACCGGCCGTCAGACGGAACAGGGAGGCGACGGAACCTCCCGTCGTCCGGTCCGCGGGCGGCACCGGCCGTCCCGTGCCGCGGCCGTCCGGGCCGGTGCCCGCCGGGGCGTCGTCCGCGACGGCGGTGTCGCTCACGTCCCCGCCCGCCGCGCCGGGGCCACCGTCACCAGCCGCGCGAAGTAGTCGTCAGGGACGCCCTCGCCCACGGGACGGCCCCCTGCCTCGATCCAGGCGTGGGCGGAGAACGGCGGCACCTTGCGCACCCCGGTGCACCAGGTGGGCCAGGTGCCGTGCGTCCGGCACAGCAGGACCGCCCCGAGCGATCGCGGGAGGCAGCCGCGCGGTCCCGCGCAGCGCAGGCTCACCGCGCACAGTGCCTCACGGGCCGCCGCGGCCTGTGCGGGGGTGGCGGGCCGCGCGCCACGGCGTATCCGCTCCAGTACGGCGCGGATGTGCCGCGGCGGCAGGAACGACAGGGCCAGCGCGGGGAGGAGGACGAGGCGGGCGGTCAGGCGCCGGGCGAGCGGGACTCCGGTGGGCCGGTCCAGGGCGCTGGGCGTGGTCATGAGACGAGTCCCGCGGTACGCAGGTCGCGCACGAGCGCCGCCACGTCCTGCTCCGCGCGGTCGCGGTCGATGTCGAACTGCGCGACGAGCGCCGTGATGGCGGCCGCCTCGTCGCCGTCGTCCATGAGTGTTCTCACGACGAGCGCGCCCGTGGGGTTGAGTTCCCAGTAGTCACCGGTGCGTTGGTCGAGGAGCACCGTTCCGTACTGCGTCTGTGCGGTGGAGACGTCGGTCGCGAATCGGAGTGTCATGGGATCGGCGTGCCTTTCTTCGGTCTGTGTCATCCGACTCTGCGGTCTGGATCATCCGACTCCGCGGTCTGTCATCCGACGGCGGAGCCGGTTCGTGGGGCGTGGTCGTGGGAGCGCAGCCATACCTCGCACGCGATGGTCGAGTAGAGGATGGCGTCGCGCAGGCCCGGCGCGGAGGGCCGCTGCGCGAGCCGGCGCAGTTCCGCGCCGTCCACCAGTCCGAGGCTCTCCAGCCGGGAGTCGGTCCACAGGGTCATCAGGTCGCCCCGGTGGCGGCGCAGCCCGTCCGACGCGTCCATCGATGCCTCGGCCTTGTTGGCACGCCGCAGGCACTCCTCCGGGACGACACCGCGCATCGCTTCGGTGAGCAGCGGTTTGTACCGCCAGGGGGTGACGCGTTCGTCCGGCCGCACCGCCAGGCATGCCTCGATCACGCGGTCGTCCAGGTACGGCGACGCCATGGGAAGCCCCGCCCTGGTCGCCATCCGCTCCCACTGGCGGATGATGCGCGTGCAGGTGCGGATCAGCTCCAGGTCGGTGTGCAGGCCACGGTCCGTGTGCAGGGGTTCGGCCCGCGCGGCCGAGTCCAGCAGGGCCCGGCGGGCGAGCCGTTCCGTCTCGGTGGTCATCCAGGGGAACAGGCGGGGCGACATTCCCCAGCCGAGGCTTCCGGTCACCGAGGACTCCGGCATGGGAGCGCGCAGATGACGGACCGAGTCGGCCAGCCAGGCCGGGTACGCGCGGGAGTCGGCGAGGGCGCGTGCCGTCGCGCCGAGCGGCCAGGTCCACAGGGCGCGAAAGCCCCGCAACTGGCGCAGCGCGAACAGCGGCCGGGTGCGCAGCAGCCGGTGGTAGTACGCCTCCGAGCACCAGGCCACGTGGTCGCCGCCGATGCCGGTGAGGTGCACCCGGCTGCCGCGTCCTGCCAGCCACGGCAGGTGCTGGAGGACCCGTGAGCGGTCCATCACCCCGATGGTCGGCTCGTCGAGCAGGTCGTCGATGCCGAGCAGGTCCGAGTAGACCAGGGCCGAGGCGTCGGCGTCCCAGACGACGTGGTCGACCTTCGGCAGGTGCTCCGCCGCCTGCCGGGCCCAGGCCAGGTCGGTGTCCGCGGGGTCGCGGCCCGGCCAGGTCGCCGCCACCACGGAGGCGGTGGAGCGGGCGGCCAGGAAGCAGACGGAGGTGGAGTCGAGGCCGCCGGACAGGTCGCAGCTGACCACGCCGCCCGGCCGGGTCCGCACGTCCACGGCCTCGGCCAGCGCCGCGCGGACGGCCGGGGCGCCCCGCGCGAGTGTGCGGGTCGGCTCCGGGGGCCGCCACCAGCGTGAACGGCGGACCCGTTGGCCGTCGGCGGAGACGATCAGGGCCTCCTCCGGCGAGAGCGCCTCGACTCCCTGCCAGACCGAGGTCTCGTACAGCGGATGAGGCACGGGCCACAGGAGCCGGGTGGCCAGTCGGCCGGTGTCGGGCTTGCTCCCGAGGGCCGTGGCGAGCAGGTCGGCGCTCGTCGCGGCCACGTGGACGCCGCCGACCCGCGCGTGGAAGACCAGCCGCAGCCCGGAGGCGGTGCCCTGCACCCTGAGCTGCCCGTCGTGGGTGGCCACCAGATGGAAGCTGCCCGCCAGGGACCGGGCGAGGACGTCGAGCTCGGTGAGGTCGCGCATGCGGGCGGCCCTGCGTTCCAGCTGCTGCCGGTCGGCCGCGCACCATCCGACGGTGGCCAGGGCCGTGCCGCCGGCGCGGGCCGTGACGATCTCCGTACCGGACCAACGGCCGATGAGCCAGGGTCGGCCCGAGGCATGGGCGAGGACGTGGGTACCGGGGTGGCGGAAGAAGCGGGCCGCGGCGGCCGCCTCCTCGCAGTCGGGGAAGACCGCGAAGTGGGCGTCGCCGCGGCCCGGTTCCGCGCTCTCATGCATGTCTGACATGGAGTCGCGTTACGTGCCGGCCGCCGTCAGTTCTTGCTGAGGATCAGCCGGTCGTTGCCGCTGCGCTGCAGCAGGCCGGTCTTCTCGCGGAACGAACCCAGTCGGGCGAGTGTCGGAGCCTCGTACGCCTTCTTCATGCCATCACCTCGATGTGAGCGGTGCCATCGGCCTTCCGTGCGGCCGGCGGCGGTCTCTCCAGCTAGCGGCGTGGCACGCGGTACGAGCAAGGTGCGCGGAATAAGTCATATCAGCACACTTTGAAGGGCCCGGCCTGGACGCCCCGCGCACTGCCGGTCGCCCACGGCCTGAGCGGACGGGGGTGGCGTGGGGAGGCGATCGCGGCAGCGGACGCGTCCGACCTGCACGGTGCCGTCGGAGCGCCGGCCGAGGCGGCGGCCGGGCCGCGCACGGGGAGGTGAGGGCGCCGCCCGGCGCACTGCGCGCCGGCTACGCAACCGACACCGGGAATGAATGCGGTGCGCCGGTCCCGGCGAGCGGCTCCCGAGGCGTTCGCGGCCGAGCGGCCTCGCGTCATGCGAGGCCGACCCGCGCATGGCACTGCTCGACCGCCGGCCGCGGGTCGCGTGCGTAGGTGCCGTCGCCGAACAACTCGAACGTCATCCAGCGGTCGTACCCTCGCCGGTCGAGAGCCGACAGGTACTCGTCCAAAGGCAGCTCCCCGTCGCCCCACGCGAGGTGCCCGGCAGGCCGCCCGTCGATGAGATGGACGTGCCGGACGCGGTCGCCGCCGAGTGCCTCGAAGGCGTCGTCGACATTCTCACCGGCCACGGCCATCGTCACGGTGTCCAGGACGGCTCCGAGGTTCGCCGCGCCGATCTCGTCGAGCATGGCCGCGAGCGTGCGGGAGTCGTTGACCAGGTTCGACTCCACCCGCTGCAAGGGTTCGAGCACGCACTCCACGCCGAGGGCGCCGGCGTACGCGGTGATCTCACCGATCGCGTCGACGGAGCGGCGCCAGATGGCGCCCGTGGCTTCGTTCTCGTAGCCGCGCCCAGGGGTCAGGAGGAGCAGTTCGGCGCCGAGTTCGACGCACAGTTCGGCCGCGCGGCGGAACAGGGCGATGCTCTCGGCGCGCAGCCAGGCGACCGGGGAGGCCACGTTGACCGGATACATCACCTGCTCGGGGGTGAGGCAGTACGCGCTGAGTCCGCGCGCCTCGATGGAGCGGCGGATGCTCCGTGCGTCGGCGTCACGGAGGCGCGGGATGTGCAGGTGCGGGGCGATGCCCCACAGTTCGAGCTTCTCGCGTCCGAGGTCCGCCGCGTCGTCGAGGAAGGTCTCGAACGGCAGGTGCTGGTAGGCGAAGTTGGACCCGGTGATCTGCCGGGAGGAGAGGGCCATGAGGCTGCGGGGCTCCTGTCACGGGTGGGGCGTGCGGTCACTTTCCGATGCCGTCGGCGAGGCCCTTGACGATGTAGCGCTGGCCGAAGAAGAACAGCAGCACCACCGGGACCGCGGCGATCGCCATGCCGGCGAAGACGACGGGAAAGTCCGTGCCGTGCTTGCTCATGAGGCTGGTCAGCCCGACGGGGAGGGTCTGGACGTCGCTGCCGTTGGTGAACACCATCGCGAAGAGGTACTCGTTCCAGGCGAACAGGACGTGCAGCAGGACGGTGGAGGTGATGATCGGCTTGCACATCGGCAGGATGATCCGCCAGAAGGCGGTCCAGCGACCGGCGCCGTCGATCTCGGCCGCCTCGTCGACCTCGCGCGGGAGGTCGATCATGTAGGCCCGGATGAGGAAGGTGGTGAACGGGATCCGGAAGGCCGTGTACAGGATGAGCAGCGCCCAGTAGCTGTTGTACAGGCCCATCGACTGGAACATCTGCACCAGCGGTACCAGCGCCACGGTGGGGGTGAGCATGAGCCCGCCGAGGATGACGGCGGTGAGCACCTTGTTGAGCGGGATGTTCACCCGGGTGAGGCCGTACGCGGCCCAGGCGCTGATGAAGACGGTCGCGACCGTCGACGTCACCGTGACGAGCACACTGGCCGTGAGGTAGTCGCTCACCCCGCGGTTCCACGCCTTCTGGTAGTTCTCGAAACTCCAGGTGTCCGGGAGCGCGAAGGGGTTGTCGAAGAGTTCGGTGTTGCTCTTGAAGCCGTTGAGGACCATCCACAGCAGCGGATAGAGCACGACCACCGCGAGGCCGAGCAGGAAGGCCCACATGAACAGGCGCGCGATCACGCCGAGGAAGCCGAGACGAGTCACCATTCCACTCTTTTCCTACGGGTGATCCACAGCTGCGCCATGGCGATGGTGAGCGTGATCACGAAGAGCACGGTGCCGATCGCCGCGGCCGACCCGAAGTCGTTGCGTACGAAACCGTTGCGGTACAGCCAGGTGCCGAGCACCTGGGTCGAGTTGTTCGGGCCTCCACTGGTCATCACCATGACCTCGTTGAACACCTGGAACGCGCCCGAGACGGTCACCATCATCATGAGGCCGGTCATCTCGCGCACCAGCGGCAGCGTCACCTGGAAGAAGCGGCGGACGGGTCCGACGCCGTCGAGGGCGGCCGCCTCGTACAGCTCGGCGGGGATGCGCTGGATCGCGACGGCGAAGAGCAGGGTGCAGTACCCGAAGCCCTGCCACTGGCTCATGGCGATGACGGCGAACATCGCCGTGCTCTCCTGGCCCAGCCACGGCTGGGCGAACTCCCGCAGCCCGATCGCGCCGAGCACGTGGTTGAGCAGGCCGATGTTGGGCTCGTACACGAAGTAGAAGAGCAGCCCGGCGACGGTCAGGGAGATCGCCGCGGGGATGAAGTAGACGGCGCGCAGGGCGCGTTGCCATCGCTCGCGGGGGACGCTCTCGACGAGCGCGGCGAGCAGCAGCGCGCCGAAGACCTGGAACACGATGGAGAGGACCGCGTACCAGAGGTTGTTGGCGAACGACGACCAGAAGACCGGGTCGTCGAAGAGGCGTCGGTAGTTCTCCAGGCCGACGTACTCCTGGTCACCGCTGTAGATGTCCCAGGTGAGCGTGGAGAACCCGAAGTTCTGCACGAGCGGCAGATAGACGAAGACCGCGAGCATGACGAGGGCCGGAATGACCCAGATCAGCCCGAGTGCCCTTCGGCACATGGTGCGCACCAGCATGTTTCCCTTCGGGAGCACGGGCTATCGGGCCGACTCGGAGGCCCGGCGCACGCTCTCGAGTACCTTCTCGGGAGACATGCCGCCGCTGATCAGCGCCTCGCCTCCGGCCAGCCAGGCGTCGGCGACCTCCGGAGCGGTGACCATGTCGAGCCAACCGACCAGGCCCGGCGCCCCGTTGACCTTCTTGATGCCCTCGAAGACAGCCTTGCTCGACGTGTTCGGGGTGACAGCTCCGACCACCGTGCTGGGCTGGCCGTACGGCGGCGAGGAGAGCGTGCTTGCGTTCTTCGGTCCGGTCACGAACTTCATGAAGTCGACGGCGAGGGCGGCGCGCGGCGAGCGCGCGTTGACGAAATAGCCCTCGGGCGCCCCCTCGATCACCTTCGGGTCCCCCTTCGCGCCGCGCGGGGCGGGCAGGGGGATGATCCCCAGGTCCTTCGGCTTGAGGGAGCCGCCCGAGGTCGTGCTGTCGAATTCGAGGATCTCCTGGTAGTACATCGCCGCCTTGCCGCGGGCGAACGCCTCCTGCGCCGAGGTGTAGAGGACGCCGTTGGTGCCGCCCCGGGTGTCGGTGCACGAGTCGACGAGGGTCTTGAACTGCCGTAGGGCGGTGAGGTATCCGGGGTCTTCGAAGGTCGCTGTCTCGGGGTGGTTGTCCGCCTCACGGACGGCGGCGGGCACGTTGTACGCGAAGAGCTGCTGCAAGTAGTGCAGCGCGGGCCAGCCGTCCTTGTTGCCGAAGGCGATGGGTTCGTATCCGGCCTCGCGGAGGTCGGGGCAGCTGTCGATCAGCTCGTCGAAGGTGGCCGGGACCTCGACACGGGCGTCGGAGAACGCCGCCTTGTTGTAGCCCATGAACTTGCCGTTGTTGTAGAGAGGTATGCCGTAGTACTTGCCCTTGTGGGCGAAGGCGGACAGGGACGACTTGCTGAAGGTCTTCCCCCAGGTGGTGCCGGGACCGATGACCTCGGTGAGGTCCGCGGCCCGGCCGCCGCGGATGAAGTTGTCGGCCCAGTTCCCGGTCCAGGTGAAGTAGATGTCGGGCAGGGCGTTGGAGGCCGTGAGCGTCTTGGCCTTGTCCTTGATGCTCTGGTCGGTCTCCTGGATGAGCTCCACCTCCACTCCGGGGTGCTGCCGCTCGTAGGCGGCGGCGAGGCCCTCGAAGTAGGGGCTGAGCGGGTCCCCCGCGAACTTGGTGAGGACGCTCAGGGTGCCGGAGAACTCCGGCTCGGCGCCGACATCGGCCACCGGTGCTCGGGGCGGCCCGGCGAAGCAGCCGGTGAGGGCGAGCACCGAGGCCCCGAAGAGTGCCGCGTACCTCGTCGTCGCACGAGCGCGCATGGGCTTCCTTTCGCTCGGAAGGGGACCGCCGGTGCCGCCGGGCACCTCGGATCCGCCGCGGAATCCGTGACGTGGACCGCTTTGTGTGCGGCGACTGTACAGAGAATCTGATACCGGTACCAGGGGTGGGGCGGAGAACTTCCGCGGACCTGGACCGGCCCTCCCCCGGCCCTTCCGCCGAAGACCTACGACGACTCAAAAACCCGCTGCTCAGGGCTGGTTGCCGGGCGGCCTCCCGGCGCGTGGACGGCTCCTCGGTGTTGACGCTCCCGATCTCTTGTGCCAGCGTGAGGCCCGCGTGATACCGGTATCAGGTCGCTCAGCGCCACCGGCCGCACTCTCCCCGAAAGGACCCGCAGATGCTCGGATTCAACGAGCCGGAAGTTCTCTCCCAGCTGGCGAGCACGGTGGCCCTGCGCCCCAGCATCGAAGAGCTCGCCGACCGCCTCGTGGACGAGGGGTTCGACCGTCTCTTCCTCGTCGGCGCCGGTGGCACCTACGCCCAGATGTGGCCGTACGAGCACCTCGCCCGGAGCCGTTCGACGCTCCCCGTGCGTGCCGTGATCGCCGCGGAGCTGGTCGCCTCCGGCGATGCCACGCTCGGCGAGCGTTCGGTGGCCGTCTTCACGTCGGTGTCGGGCACGACGGAGGACAGCCTCAGCGCCATCGAGTTCTGCCGGTCCAAGGGCGCCCTCACGGTCGGCTTCACGGGGTACGCCGACTCCCCCGTCGCCAAGAGCGTCGACGTCGCCCTGGTGTCGGAGCCGAAGGCATGGCCTTTCGACCCGCAAATGCTGCTCTTCATGGGCCGGTTGCTCGCGCGGCGGGGCGAATTCGCGGGCTACGAGAAGTTCGCCGACCAGCTCGCAGGCGTCCCGCGCCTCATGGTCGACGTGGCGAAGCAGGCCGATCCGGCCGCGAGTGCCTTCGCGGAGGCCCACAAGGACACCGACTACCACTTCCTCGTCGGCGGCGGGAACCTGTGGGGATTCACGTATCTCTACTCCATGTGCATCCTGGAGGAGATGCAGTGGCTGCGCACCACCCGCGTACACAGCGCCGAGTTCTTCCACGGCTCCCTCGAACTGCTCGAAGAGGAGACAAGCGTGATGATCTTTCAGGGGGAGGACGAGACGCGACCGTTGACCGACCGTGTCGAGGCTTTCGCCAAACGCATCTCCCGCGACGTGACCGTCTTCGACACACGTGACTACGCGCTGGAGGGCATCAGCCCCGAGTTCCGCGGCCTCCTCGCGCCGTTGGTGCTCGACACCGTGCTGGGCAGGGTGAGCAAACACCTGGAGCGGGTGCGCGACCACTCGCTGGACCTGCGCCGCTACTACCGCGTCATGGACTACTGACGGATCCGGTCCGACGGGCCCGCCGCCCCTCCCCCCGGCATCGCCTTCGGCCGGGCAGGGACGGCGGGCCGCGCCCTACGGCATCGGGCGCGCCGTCCGTGCCGCTCGCTCCCGCTCCGTGGCCGACCGCCCGGCGCCGCCCCGCATCGCCCCTCGCACAGGAGAGCCCTCATGAAAGTCCTCGGCTTCGGCGACAACATCGTCGACCGGTTCGTCGACCGCGGTATCGACTATCCGGGCGGCAACAGCGTCAACGTGGCCGTATACGCCCGGCGGCTGGGCGTCGAGGCCGCCTACCTCGGAGTCTTCGGCGACGACGAGCTGGGGTGTTTCCTGCGGGAGTCCATCGGCGCCCAGAACGTGGCCATGGACCACTGTGTCGTACGCGCGGGCGAGTCCGGCCTGTCCACCCTGCGCGTCGACGACGGCGAGCGCGTGTTCCTCGGCTGGAACGGCGGCGGCGTCACCGTACGGGAGCCGCTCCTGCTAGACGCCGAACTCACCGCGTACGTCTCGTCGTTCGACCTCGTGCACTCCAGCGTGTACTCCCGGAGCGAGAGCGAACTGCCCGCGCTCGCCCGGTCCGGCCCTCTCGTGATGTTCGACCTGTCGAGCGAGGACGAGTACCGCACCCCCTCCTACCTCGACCGTGTCTGCCCGTACGCGGACCTGGTCCTGCTGTCCTGCTCACACCTCGACGAGGCGGCGACACACGCTCTGCTGGCCGAAGCCGTGCGCCGGGGCGCCACGATGGCGCTCGGCACCCGTGGCGTCGAGGGGGCGATCGCCCGCACGGAACGCTGCGGCGTCACGGCGCCCGCGCGGGAGCCGGACGGCGCGAAGCCACTCGTCGACACCATGGGCTGCGGTGACGCGTTCCTCGCCGGTTTCGCGGTCTCCCTGGTACGCGAGGGCTGGGCCGCGCACACCCCGCCGCACCGGGAGGCGATCGAGCGCGCGCTGCGTGACGGGGCCGACGCCGCGTACGAACAGTGCTTCGTCGAGGGAGCCTTCGGTCACGGCCGGCCCGTCGGACGGCCCGCTGTGTCTAGCATGTGGCGAGCCATCGACCAGGAGAAGTGAGGTACGGAAGCCGATGCCAGCAGACCGGGGCCGCCCACCCGCGCCGCCGACGATCTCGGAGGTGGCCGCCGAGGCCGGCGTCGGCCGCGCGACCGCGGCGCGCACCCTCGGCGGGTACGGGTACGTCAGCCCCGAATTGAAGGAACGTGTGCTCGCGGCCGCCGAGAAGCTGGGTTACCGCGCGAACGCGCTGGCGCGGAGCATGTCGACCGGGGTGAGCCACACCCTGGGCGTCGTCGTCGCGGACATCGGCAACCCCTTCTTCGCGGGCATGGTGCGCGGCATCTGTGACGCCTCCCGTGCACGGGGCTTCGACACCATCGTGCTCAGCACCTACGAGGATCTCGACGAGGAGATCGCGGCGACCGGCGTGCTGATAGACAAGCGCGTGGACGGCGTCATCATCGCCTCGGCCGCCGTCGGCCGCGGCGAGGTCACACATATCCGTACGGCCCTGAAGCAGGGTGTCCCGGTCGTGCTGGTGGACCGGGCGGTCGGTTCCCTCGATCTCGACACCGTCGTCATCGACAACAGGGACGTGGCGCGTGAAGCCGTCGAGACGCTCATCGCCGCCGGGCACCGCCGCATCGGCTTCGTCTGGGGGCCACCGGTGGCGCAGGCACCGGCCACCCGGCGCGCGCTGCTCGCCGCGGCGGCCCGCAACGTATGGACGGACGGGGAGCGACTGCGCGGCTACCTCGACGCGCTGGACGACGCGGGTATCCCCTTCGACCCGGAGCTGGTGATGGTCGGGCCCAAGACCGAGGAGCACGCGACCGAGGAGGTCGGCCGCATGCTCGCCCTGCCCCACCGCGCCACCGCGCTGTTCTGCACGGAGACCGACGCGATGACGGGGGCGCTGCGGGCCATGCGGGCGCGGAAGTTGTCCTATCCCGGCGACCTGTCGCTGATCGGCTTCGACGACAGCGCGTGGGCGGCGGTCATGGACCCGCCCCTGACGATGATCGAACAGCCGGTGCGCCGACTCGGCGCGAAGGCGGCCGAAGTCCTGCTCGACTCGCTCGAAGGAGCGGAACCCCGCCGCGAGACGCACACGCTCCAGGCCCGCCTCGTCGTACGCTCCTCCGTCGCCCCACCGCCCGCGCGCTGAATCTCCGGCGGGTGGGTGTCGGCGAGCCCGCTCCGGCAGATGCGCGGGGACGGCTGCTGCGAGTGACTGCGTACGCAGCGTGTCGTGGGCCGTTCAGCGTGGAGGCTGGCGTTAGGTGACGTTAGCTCGCGTCAGCTCGCGTGAGCTTCCCGGTGGCCCAAGGAGTGGGAGGACGAGACGGTGGCACTGGACGCGGAGGAGAAGTCGTTCCTCGAGAAGGCCGCCTATGTGGTGACCCCCGGCTCGGTCGTCATCGGGCTGCTGTACTACATCGGGAACACATACCGCAGCGCCTACTACTCCTACTTCGGCATCTCCACACGTGACCTCCAGCTCACCATGCAGGACTACCTGCTCGACAGCCCCACCGCACTGTTCCTGCCCTTGTGGATCGCGCTCGTCCTCGGGCTCATCGGGGTCGTCCTGTTCCGCCGGGTGGAGCGGTGGCTGTCGCAGCAGGCGACCCTGCGGCAGCGGCTGATCGGGTCCCGGGTGGTCGCCGGCCTGGGTGCCGTGCTGCTGCTGGTCAGCTTTCCCGTCCTGCTGGAGCCGACGTGGTGGCAGCGCGGAGTGCTGCGGGGCCTGCCCCGCAGCTGGCTGCGCGAGCTGATGCCGCCGATGGTGGTGGCCGTAGGGGCGCTGCTGCTGTTGTTCGCGATGTATCTGCGGCGTGGTCCCGAGCGCCGCAGGGACCGCTTCTGGAGCATCACGGAGGGGCTGCTGCTGGCCGCGGTCGCGATGATCCTGTTCTTCGACATGTCGCGCTACGCGTACGGGGCGGGTATGTCCCGCGCGGAGGACGACGCCGAGCACGGCTACCGGGGAAGCACGCCCGTCCTCGTCCACTCGCGGACGCCGCTCCACCCTGCCACCGCCGGGCCCAAGCTGGTCAGCTGCGAGGACCGCGGGCCGAAGTTCCGGCCGTACCAGTACAACTGCCGGGGCTTCCGCATCCTCGCGAAGTCGGAGACCCGGTACTTCCTGGTGCCGCGGAGGCGGCCGCCCGACGGTGACATCACCTACATCCTGCGCGATGACGCCAACGTCCGTGTGGAGGTGCTCGGCAAGGAACGGGGCTGATCCGCGACCCGTGGCAGGGCCGTCTGCGACGTACCGGGAGAGTCCGGCAGCCCGGCCTCGGGCCCGACGGTGGGCACCGTGGGCACGTCCGTCGGCTCCGTCGGCACGTCCGTCGGCTCCGTCGGCACATCGGTCGGCTCGGTGGGTACGTCCGTCGGCTCGGTGGGCACATCCGTGGGCTCGGTCGGTACGTCCGTCGGCTCGGTCGGCACATCCGTGGGTGTGAGCGACTCGGCGGGCGTGGTCTCCGTGTCGCCGTTCTCCACCTGTCCGGTCCGCATCGCCGAGGTGACCGATCCCAGGTCGGTGGTGACCGTCAGGTGTCTGGGGGGTTCCTTCGTCCCGTCCGTCCCGTCCTCGTCCGCCGGCTTGACCACCCGGAACGTACAGCTCTCCCCCGAGGGCACCGTCTCGCCGGAGCACTTGTCGTCGGACACCTCGACCCCCGACACCGCGACATCCTTCACCTTCATCGGTTTGTCCGTCGTGTTGCGGACCTCGACGTCCACCGCCGCGGGCTTTCCGACGGCGGCGCTCGGGAAGTCGATGTCCTCCCCCTTCTCGTCGCCGGTCCCCGGGAAGAGGGTGGAGGTGCCCACCGCCTCGATGTCGTCGAGCCTCGTGGTGTCGGACGACGTCCCCCCGCCGCCTCCCCCGCAGCCGACCGCCGTACTCAACGCCGCGAGCACCACGGCCGTACTCAGCAGCGTCTTCCTGAACTCCGGCCTAACAGACACGATCTCCTCCTCCCGCACGCCCGGCCGTGGCTTCGGGCCGGGCGTGGCCGCCGAGTGCGCCGCCGATCTCCGCCGCCACGTCGGCGTGCGTGAGGTACTCCTCGATGTCGTGGGCGCAGTCGGAGCAATTGGTGACGGCCAGCTGGGTGAGCTTGCCCCAGCCGGTTTCCCCGAGCGGGCATCCGATCGCGACCGCGTCGGTGGGACACCAGACGTTGACCCAGTGGCGTACGCGTTCGGGGCGGCGCGGCCCGGCGGTGAGGAGCCGCGTGCTGACGGCGTCCATGCCGAGAGGGCCGGCCGCGGTGACGAGCAGCGTCACGTCGAGCCCGTCCGGGAGCCGCGTGATGAGGTCCATGCCGACGACGGTGCCCAGGCTGTGGGTGACGAGGACCAGTTCCCCGCTGGTCGGCAGCGTCGTGAGGACGCACTCCAGGACCGCCTCGCGGACGTCCCGGTCGCCGAGGTAGCGGTCCACGTCCCGGAAGACGGCGGCGATGGTCCACTCGTCGACGGCGGATCTGGCCGCCAGCCAGCGCAGGGGCCGACGCAAGGTACCTATCAGTCGCTCGTCGATCCCCTCGGTGGCGGTGGGTCCGTGCCGAGGCATGCCCGCCCGACGCGCCGCCTCGTCGAGCAGCTCTCCGTAGGAGCCCGTGGGCGACTCGGCGGCGAACCTCTCGGCCGCCTCCTCTGCGGTCAGGCCCCCGAGGTCGACCGCGCCGCCGGCGCTCTGCGCGTACCCCATGAGGGCGGCGAGCCGTTCGCCGTAGTAGGGGAACCACACATCGCCGGGGTTGACGGTGGCCATGCCGGCACGGGTGAGTCCATGGTTGAGGCCTGCCGTCCAACTGCGCCGCAGCGCCTCCGGGTCCTTGCCGTGCTGCCGCCTGCCGTGCAGGAAGACCAGGTGCCGCTCCGTGCCGTCGACCGAGCCGATGTTCCGTCCGCGTCTCCCGGTGGCGCCGGTCGGAGCCGTGCCGACCGGCGCCGCCTTCGGGGCGGCGGTCTCGGGCAGCCCCGTCCCTTGGGGTGTCGGTGGGGGTGGCGCGGTCACGGCCTGGTCGGCGGGCACGCTCTGCGTCAGGCCGGAGTCCGGGCCCAACTCCGTGAGCAGGGCGTGCTGTCGGGGGTCGAGCCGCAGGCCCGCGAGGTGCTTCAGGATGGCGCTGATACGGACGCCCTCGTTCGCGATCCAGTCGATGGCGTCGTCGCCGTCGCCACGCTGCCACGGCCGGCCGTCCTTGCGCAGCACACGTCCCTGTTCGTCCTTGTTCGGCACACCGCTGTGGTGCAGGGCCACCACTTCCCACTGGTCGTTGAAGACCGGGGAGCCCGAATTCCCGGGTTCCGTGTCCGTCTTGTAGTGCAGGAAGTCGTCGAGGCGGAGCAGCAGCGCGTTGTCGCGCAGGGCGATCTCCTTGAGGCGGCCGTTGGGGTGCCCGATGATGTTGACGCGTTCACCGATCACGAGCTTGCCGAGCTGGACGCTCAGCCGGTTCAGGCCGAAGATCTCTCCCGCGAGGCGGCCGTCCCCGGCCGGGGCGACCGCCACCAGTGCGAAGTCCAGGCGTTCGTCCGCGGTGAAGAAGGCGGCGGGGTCGAGTTCCATCCGGGCCACGGTGTCCGGGGCGTTGTCGATGGAGACCTGGGCGTTGAACTCCGCGAAGCAGCGGCGGGCGAACACGCTGTTCGGCAGGACATGGTGATTGGTCATCAGCAGGCGGGGCGAGACCATGAAACCGGTGCCGTGCGGGAGTTCGCGGCCGTTGCGGCGGAGCGTGATCCGGGCGACGGTGTTTCCGGCGCGCACACCTCGCGGCAGGAAGCTCCAGGCCTGGAGTTCGTTCGACAGGTTGATGATGCGCTCGTTGGCCTCGGGCAGGTCCAGGGCCTCGGCGTGGATGCTCGACACCACGGCGGAGGGCGAGAGCCCGCCCCGGTCGAGGATCCGCTCGGCCCGCGCCGCGAGCGCGCCCGGGGCATCGGGGAACCGCACACCTTCCGCCAGCTTCTCCTCGATCTCCTCCCGTTCCGCGGTCGTTTCCCGGTAGCGCTGTGCCGCCTCGGCGGCCTGCCGATGCATCTCCGCACGCGCCGCTTCCGTAGCGAGCATGACGCCTCACCTAGATGGCCGTTCCCGTGGTCCTCGCCCCGCTTCCCAGTACTCGTCCAGGCGGGCCGGTGCGCAAGGCGGGCGAGTGCGATCGGGGACGCCGCGGGGTGGTCACCGCGCCGCTGACGCCGTCCGGCCGGGGGGCCGCCGCACCGCCACCGCGGGTCACCGCCACTGGGTCATCCGGGTGACGGCCCCGACCTGCGAGATGGCGTCGACCGTGCCCATGCTGGTGGGAGGGGGCAAGGAAGCCGCGCACGGCACGCGGCCGGGAGGAGGACCCGTGACCCCCACCTCGCACGTCCCCAAGACCAGCCTTCTTCAGCAAGTCGAGCGAGCCGAGACGCGGTACGAGGCGCGTGCCGCGGCCCGGGAGCGGACCCGCCGACTACTCGACAGCCAAGGCGTCCTGCACGCCGATACGCCCGACCGCGTCGGCAAGCGCCTGGCCCGGCTCGGCGCGGACTGGTCACAGGCCACCGCGCTGGAGCACACCCCCGCCGAGACCGGCACCGGCCGCAGCATGCCCGGACTTTCCCCGGATCACTTCAGCGCCTCCCTGCTGGGACTGGAACGGCTCATGGGGCGCAACGACCTGATCGACGTCGGCTTCCTGGAGGCCGGTCACCTCGCGTCACGGCCCGTGGGCCGGGTGTCGGTCCAGGGTCCCGAGGCGCACTACGGCACGGGCTTCCTGATATCCCCGTCCCTGCTGCTGACCAATAACCACGTCCTTGCCGACCGCCACGAGGCAGGCCGTGGTGTGATCGAATTCAACTATCAGGCGGGCATCGGGGGCCGGCCGCTGGAGCCGGTGGTCTTCGACCTGGAACCGGGCCGGTTCTTCGTCACCGACCAGGACCTGGACTTCACCGTGGTCGCGGTGGCCGAGCGGAGCCGGGGCGGCGCGGGCCTCGACGGATTCTCCTGGCTGCGGCTGAGCGAGGCCCAGGGCCAGGTGATCCTCGGCGAGATGGTCAACATCATCCAGCACCCCAACGGCGAGCCCAAACAGCTGGCGCTGCGCGAGAACCAGCTGGTGGACCTGCTGGACGACTTCGTGCACTACGCCACGGACACCGCGCCGGGCTCCTCCGGATCGCCGGTCTTCAACGACCAGTGGGACGTCGTCGCCCTGCACCACGCCGGTGTCCCGCTCAAGGACGCGGACGGCCGCTATCTGTCGGTGGACGGCACCGTGTGGCAGCAGCACCACGGCGAGGACCGCCTGGCCTGGAAGGCGAATGAAGGCGTACGCATCAGCCGGGTGCTCCAGGCGGTGCGGCAGGCCCCCTTGTCCGGCGCCGCCGTCGAGCTGCGGGCGAACCTCTTCGAGGCGACGGCACCGAGCCTCACACCTCCCGGTGCCCCGCAGGGCCTCATCGACGGTGGCGCCGCAGGGACGCCGACGGCAGCCTCCGACGCGGGCTTCGGGGCCTCCCCTGAGCCTGGCTCCGACACCGGCTCCGGCACGCTGCGGCTGACGGTGCCGCTGCACATCACCGTGGGCGTCACGGCCCGTGGGCAGGCCCCGGCGACGTCCGTCACCGCGGCGGTCGACGGCGGCCCTGGTCTCCGTACGCAGCCGGCGCCCCCACCGTCGGTGAACGGGCACGTGTCGCCCGCCGAGGCAGATCTGCGGGCCGCGCTCGCAGGCCTTGAGGCCGGCCGGGCCCGCCCGTACTACGAGCCGGAAGCCGACCGCGCGGCGCGGGAGACGTACTACGCGGGGCTCGACGGTGCCCAGCTGGGCCGACAGCTGACCGCCCTCCTGGAGCGCACTCACGAGCGTCAGCCCGCCTACAAGCCGATGCGGCTGCTGTACCCGTGGGTGGACCTGCACCCCGACGAGCAACTGCGCAGCATCTACTCCGGCCGGAGCTTCGCCCCCGAGGAGTTCATCCGCGCCGACGCGGCCGCGGAGGCCGCCCGGATCCAGCGCCTCCAGGAGATGGCCCTGCGCGAATCCGCCCTCGGCCCGGAGGCGATCGAGGCGGAGATCGACGCCCTGGAGGCGTCCCTCGCGTTCAACTGCGAGCACGTGGTGCCGCAGTCCTGGTTCAGCAAACGCGAACCGATGCGCGGCGACCTGCATCATCTGTTCGCCTGCGAGACCAACTGCAACAGCTTCCGCAGCAACATCCCGTACTTCGACTTCACCGATGTCGAAGAGGTCGTACGCACCGACTGCGGGCGCCGGGAGGCCCAGGGCTTCGAGCCGTCCGCGGGCAAGGGCGTCGTCGCCCGAGCGACGCTGTATTTCCTGCTGCGATACCCCGGGCAGGTAGGAGACGCGGCGCGCGAGCTTCGGCCCGAGCGCCTCGACATGCTGCTGACCTGGCACGAGGCGGAGCCCGTCGGTGCGTACGAACGACACCGCAACTTCGCCGTCGCCGAGATCCAGGGCAACCGCAATCCGTTCATAGACCACCCCGAGTGGGGACGGGAGATCGACTTCAGTCACTCCTGGTAGCGCGGATGACTCCTGGTGGCGCGGATGCCGGCTGCGCTTGGACCAGCAGGACGCCTTCGCCACGGCCGCGGGCGAACCTCCCGGACGGCAGCCAGAGGAATGTGGGTGATCATCCGCCACGGTTCGTGGTACGGGAACGGGTCACGGAACCGATTCGGCACCGGGCCGAGGATCGACGTCGGTCAGGACGGGCAGCCGGTGTCCGCCCAGCATTTCCGGGGCCGCCCACAGCTCGCCATCGACGACTACCCGCGAACCTGGCGCGCCGACCGCACCAGTCCGCGGAACGGGCGGAACCACAGGTCGGCACCGCCGGGTTCGTCCTCGAATCCGGCGAGCGCGAGGAGCTGCCGTCCGTCCTCACCTACGTAGAAGTACTCCGCCACCTCTGCCGAAGACGCCGGGACGGCGGGAGCACGCTCGGTCAACTCATCGGCGAGCGATCGGGCCGCCGCGGCGTCCTCGGTCTCGTACCAGGTCGCGGTGAAATAGTGGGCGGCTCCATCACGTCGGCCCGCGAAGCGGTAGGGCCCGTAACGGCCTGGTGGGTCGGCCGAGTACAGCGCCTGGACGGCACTGCCGAGAGTCTGCTGGTTGCGAGGGTCGGCGGCGAAGGCCAAGTGCGCGTCGGAACCTGCCCATTGGGCGAAGTTGAGGATGGTCCGGCCGTCGGACCCTGCCAGACAGTGCCGCGCAAGGTAGGCGGCCGGCAGCCGGGCCTCCTCCCAGGCGTCCATGACGCCGGACATGACCTTCCGCTGTTGTTCGGGTCCCTCCGTGTGCCATAGGGACGCCAGGATGAGGCCCGCGTCCGGACGGTCAGGTTCAGGCAGTGCGACCGGCCGAAGGCCGGAAACGATGGCGGTCATGGCACCAGCCTCCGGCCTCAACCGCGGTTGAGGTCAAGTCCGCGATCGGGGATACGGTTCGCCCAGCGCATCGGGCAAGAGAAGACCGCCGACCGGAGTCCCGGAGTGCGGCCCTCCTCCGGCCCGCTCGACGAAGCCTTGCCACACGCTGCACGTGTCGGCCGACCCGGCGAACTGCCGGGCCCCGCACGGTGACGACCAACAGTTACGTCCCACGTGGAACGGTTCTGCTCGGCGGGGTCTCTCACTACCTGTACGGGTGTTCCCCACTGAGAGAAGTTGTTCCGCATGGTTCGTCGCTTTCGCGTACTGCTGTTGACCGCACTGATGCTGGTCGCGGGCTCGATGATGTCGTCCGCTCCGGCCTTCGCCGTCATCGGCGGCTCAAAGAGCAGTTACGGCCCTTGGGCGGTACGGATGCTCGTCGACGGCAAACCGGCGTGCACCGGGACCGCGGTCGCACGCCAGTGGATCCTCACCGCCTCACACTGCTTCTACGAGCAGGCGCTGCCGGTCGCCGACAAGAGGATCTCCTTCCGGGTCGGCAATCTCGACATGCGCAGGGGCACCAAGGTCCTCCCCATACCGGGCAAGCGCGTGGGCAGTGCCCGCGCCGACATGATGCTCGTCAAGGTCCCGCCGATGAACGTCCCCACGGCTCGCCTGTCCACGGCGGGCGTCCGCACCGGTCAGGCCGTGCGCCAGTACGGGTGGGGCGCCACCTGCACCAGCGACGAGAGCGCCTGCCAGTCCCCCGTCCTCAAGCAGTCCGACCTGAAGGTCGTACGGCCCAATGACCCCCTGTGCGCGGGCCACACCGCACCGGGCGGCCCGGACTTCTGCATGAAGAAGGTGAAGGGGATTCCCGCCGGTGGCGACTCCGGGGGCCCGGTGATGACGGTCGGACCGCGCGGCACCGAAACCCTCATCGGCGTCTTCAACGGCTCCGACCGGGAGAAGAGCGCCGAGGCCGGCGAGGTCTCCCAGCAGCTCTCCTGGATCCGCTCGGTCATTCGCCGATAGGGCGCGCGCAGCACGCGGCGGCGCGTCGTCGAGGCCGACAGCAAAGGACTTGGCGGGCGCGCCGACCGGTGGCGCCCGCCCACGTCATGGAAACGGCCAAGGGGCCGTTTCAGATTTCTCTGAAACGGCCCCTTGATCTGCGACTCTTTCGAGTCGGGACGACAGGATTTGAACCTGCGACCCCTTGACCCCCAGTCAAGTGCGCTACCAAGCTGCGCCACGTCCCGGTGTGCTCTGTGCGGTGTCCCGCGTGATCACAGGTAGAACTCTACCCCACGCACGAGGGTGCTCCGTTCCCCGGTGACCACCGTCAGGCACGCGCGACAATCCACGTATGAGCACTGCACCTGGACCGTACGACAGTGGCCGTGAGCGCGATCGCGACGAGGAGGGAAGGGCCCGCAACCAGCGGCCCCGCGACGGGCTCGGACGGCCCTTGCCCTATGGCACGGACGGCGTGGCCCGGCAGCCCGAGGGCGTCGTGCGCACGCCCGAGGAGTCCGTCGCCGAGGCACAGGCCCTGCTGGACGCGGGGCGGCCCTTCCACGCGCACGAGGTCTTCGAGGACGCGTGGAAGTCGGGCCCGCCGGCGGAGCGGGACCTGTGGAAGGGGCTGGCCCAGCTGGCCGTCGGGCTGACCCACGCGGCCCGCGGCAACACCAAGGGCGGGGCGCGGCTGCTGCTGCGCGGCGCGGGGGCGGTCGCGGGCTGGCGCGGGGGGCCGGACGGACTGGAGCGGCCGTACGGGATCGATCTCACGGAGCTGGTCCGCTGGGCCGAGGCGCTGGCCGACCTGCTGGAGCGCGAGGGGGCGGCGGTGGACGCGGCGGCCCGTGCGCCGCGGCTGCGCGGGGGCGCGGCCGGGTAGCGGAAGCCGGCCCGGCACGCCGCCACCACACCGGCCCCGCCCCACAAAGCCCCAGCCCCACGGAAACGCACGGCCCAGTAGCAGAAGCCGCCCGGCACGCCGCCACCAGACCGGCCCCGCCCCACAAAGCCCCAGCCCCACGGAAACGCACGACCGAGCAGCAGAAGCCGCTCGGCACGCCGTCACCGGACCGGCCTCGCCCCGCATGCACGGGCCCGGCCCCGGTGTGAGGGTGGCCGTGTGACGATGACCGATCAGCCGGCTCCCGCCGCGGCGCAGGCACCGCCCGTCCTCGACCGGCGCCGCCGCAATGTCGTCTTCGTGACGATCATGCTGGGGATGCTGCTGGCCGCCCTCGACCAGACCATCGTCGGCACCGCGCTGCCGACGATCGTGTCGGATCTGGGCGGGGCGGAGCACATGTCGTGGGTGGTGACGTCGTACCTCCTCGCGGAGACCGTCGCCACCGTGCTCGTCGGCAAGTTCGGTGACCTGTTCGGGCGGAAGGTCGTCTTCCAGGTCTCGGCGGTCATCTTCATCACCGGGTCGTTCCTGTGCGGCCTGGCGACGAACATGACGCTGCTCATCGCCTGGCGGGCGATGCAGGGCATCGGCGCCGGCGGTCTGATGGTCACGTCCATGGCGCTGATCGCCGACGTCATCCCGCTGCGCGAGCGCGGCAAGTACCAGGGCGCGATCGGTGCCGTCTTCGGGGTCTCCACCGTCATCGGACCGCTGCTCGGCGGTCTCTTCACGGATCACCTGAGCTGGCGCTGGGCGTTCTACGTCAACGTGCCCATCGCGATCGTCGTGGTCATCGCCGCCGCCCGGACCATTCCCGTCGTGAAGTCGGCGCTGCGGCCGGTCATCGACTATCTGGGCATCGCGCTCGTCGCGATCGGGGCGAGCGCGCTGATCCTGGCGACGAGTTGGGGCGGCAACCAGTACGCGTGGGCGTCGCCCACCATCATCGGTCTCTTCGTCGGCGGCCTTGTCGCGCTGGCGGTGTTCTGTGTCGTCGAGACGCGCGCCGCCGAGCCGATGCTGCCGATGCGGCTCTTCGCCGATCCCGTCTTCACGGTCTGTTCGATCCTCAGCTTCATCGTGGGCTTCGCGATGCTCGGCGCGCTGACGTTCCTGCCGACGTATCTCCAGTACGTCGACGGGGACTCGGCCACCGTCTCGGGTGTGCGGACGCTGCCCATGGTGATCGGGCTGCTCATCGCGTCCATCTTCAGCGGCAACGTCGTCAGCAAGACGGGCACGTATCGCATCTTCCCGATCGTCGGCGCCCTGGTGATGGCGCTGGGGCTCTATCTGCTCTCCCTCATGGGCAGCGCCACGAGCGCGTGGCTGGAGTCGGTGTACATGTTCGTGCTCGGCGCCGGTATCGGTCTGTGCATGCAGGTCCTGACGATCGCCGTGCAGAACACCGTCGCGTACGGGGACCTGGGCACCGCCACGTCGGGTGTGACCTTCTTCCGGACGCTGGGCAGTTCCTTCGGCACGGCGGTGTTCGGGACCATCTACGCCAACACCCTCGCGCCGAACCTGGAGGACGGCGTCGCGGCGGCCGCGGGCACCGGCGCCGCGGACCCGGCGACGATCGCGAAGGCGGCGCAGAGTCCGCAGGGAGTGCACGGGCTGCCGGCCCCGGCGGCGGGGCCGGTCGTCGAGGCGTACGCGGACACCCTGCACACCGTCTTCCTGTGGACCGTGCCCGTGGCGCTCCTCGGGTTCCTGGTGGCGCTCTTCCTCAAGCAGGTGCAACTGCGGGACAGCGCGCGGATGGGCGCGCCCGACATGGGCGAGGGCTTCGCGCAGCCGGCCCCCGCGGACTCGGGGCATGTCCTGGAGCGCAGCGTCGCCGGGATCATCCGCAATGTCGGCATGAACACCGCGCGCGGCATCGTCCGGGACTCCGACACCCGCCTGGACATCGCGGGCGCCTGGGCGGTCATGCAGGTGTCGCTCTTCACCCGGATGGTCGGGTATGCCGGCCTCGGCCTGATCGCGGCGCGGCGCCGGCTTCCGCCCGAGGTGCTCGTGCCGGTTTTCGACCGGATGGTGGACGAGGGATATATGACCCGCACAGGCACGTATTTCTCGCTGACGCCCGCGGGGGAACGCGAGGCGGAGGTCATCGGCGCGGCGTGGTCGGCCTGGCTGGGCGAGGAGATCGAGAAGGACCTCGGTCGGCCGTCGGACGAGAAGCTGACTGCGGCGGTGGACGTCATCGCCAAGCGGCTGCTCGCGGAGGACCTGGAGCAGGGGCTGACCCCCGAGACGGCGGGCGCGTCGGCCTCGCGTTGAAGTGGCCTCGCGGTGAGATGACCTCGTCGCCGCGCGGTCGGGCGGCCACGCCGCTACGCGGTGCATGGCGCTACGCCGTGTACTGGGCCCGCAGTTCCCGCTTGAGGATCTTCATGCTGGGGCCGAGCGGGAGCGCGTCGGTGAACTCCACGCGGCGCGGGTACTTGTGGCGGCCGAGGTGTTCCTTCGACCACGTGATGACCGCTTCGGGGTCCTCGGCCGCGCCGGGCGCCGCGACGACGACGGCGCAGACCTCCTCGCCGTGGACGGGGTGGGCCAGGCCGATCACGGCGGCCTGCGCTATGCCGGGATGGCGCATCAGGACCTCCTCGACCTCGCGCGGGTAGACGTTGAAGCCGCCGCGGATGATGACGTCCTTCTTGCGGTCGACGATGGCCAGGAAGCCGTCGGCGTCCTTGGTGCCCAGGTCGCCGCTGCGGAACCAGCCGTCGACCAGTGCCTCGGCGGTGGCCTCGGGGCGCCCCAGGTAGCCGGAGAAGACGTTGTGGCCGCGGATCACGACCTCGCCCAGCTCGCCCGTCGGCAGGAGTTCGACGCGGTCGTCGACGTCGGCGCGGGCGATCTCGACGTCGACGCCCCACAGCGGATGGCCGATGGTGCCCGCCTTGGTGCCGAAGTCGGGCTGGTTGACGCAAGCCGCCGGGGACGTCTCGGAGAGCCCGTACCCCTCGTACACGGGCGTACCGAAGGTCTCCTCGAAGCGTTCCAGTACGGCGACGGGCAGCGAGGCGCCGCCGGAGACGCACAGGCGCAGCTTCGGCAGCTCGGGGGCGGACGCGGCGGCGGCCACGAGGCCGACGAACATGGTGGGCACCCCGTGGAAGGTGTTCGCGCCTTCCGCCACCATCAGTTCGATGGCCCGCGCGGCGTCGAAGCGGGGCAGCAGGACGAGCGTCGCGCCCGCCCGCCAGGTGGAGTTCATGGAGACGGTCTGGCCGAAGGCGTGGAAGAGGGGCAGCGCGCCGAGCGCGATGTCGTCGGGGCGGACGTCGTTGGCGTCGAAGGCGTTGACGGTCGCGTTCATCACGAGGTTGAAGTGACTGAGCACGGCGCCCTTGGGGACGCCGGTGGTACCGCTGGTGTAGAAGACGACGGCCGGGTCGTCGGCGTCGCGGGTGGCGTACGTGGCCAGGGGCTCGGTGTCGCCGGCCAGGGCCGCAAGCTCTCCCTCGGCGCCCAGTTCCAGCATGCGTACGCCGGTGGCCTCGGCGGTGGCCCGGCCGGTCGGGGCCTGCGCGGGGTGGCACAGGAGGAGGCGCGCGCCGCTGTCCCGCAGGACGTGCTCGACCTCCTCGGCGGCGAGCAGCAGATGGACGGGGACGACCACTCCCCCGGCGGCCAGGATGGCGTAGTAGGCCTGCGGGAACTCGGCGGTGTTCGGCGCCATCAGGGCGACGCGGTCCCCCGGCCGCACGCCGAGTTCCGCGAGAGCGGCGCCCTGGGCACGCGCCTCGTGCCACAACTCCCTGAAGGACAGCCGCAGTTCACCCTCGACGAGGGCGGTGCGGTCCGGGTGGCGGCGGGCGGGTTCGGCGAGGATCGCGGCGAGGGACAGCGTTGCCATGAGGGGTGGTGCTCCGTTCCGTGCGGCCTTGCGGTGGTTCGGATCTGCGGACTGCTGCTGAACTGCTGCCGGGTGTCGGGTCAGACGCGCTCGACGAGGAGCGCGCTGCCCTGGCCCACGCCCACGCACATCGTGGCGAGGCCCCGTGAGGCACCGGTGCGGCGCATGCGGTGCAGCAGCGTGGTGAGGATCCGGGCGCCCGAGCAGCCGAGGGGGTGGCCGAGCGCGATGGCGCCGCCGGAGGGGTTGACCAGCTCCGGGTCGAAGCCGAGGGCGTCGACGCAGGCGAGCGCCTGGGCGGCGAACGCCTCGTTGAACTCCGCCTCCTGGACGTCGGCGACGCTCCAGCCGACGCGGTCGAGCGCCTTGCGGGTGGCGGGGACGGGCCCGAGGCCCATGACGTCCGGATGCACGCCCGCCGACGCACCGGCGGCGTACCGCCCGAGGGACTCCAGGCCCAGGTCGTTCAGGGCCTCCTCGCTGACGAGGAGCAGCCCGGCGGCGCCGTCGTTCATCGGCGACGCGTTGCCCGCGGTGACGGAACCGCCCTTGCGGAAGACCGGCTTCAGGCCGCTGAGCTTCTCGTACGAGGTGTCCTCGCGCACGCATTCGTCCGCGTCGACGATCACGCCGTCGGGGCGGGTGACGGCCAGCAGTTCGTCGTCGAAGTGGCCGTTCTTGCGGGCGGCGGCGGCGCGCTGGTGGCTCCGCAGGGCGAAGGTGTCCTGGCGCTCGCGGGAGACGCCGTGGCGCTCGGCGACCTCCTCGGCGGTCTCGCCCATCGCGAGGACGCCATGCAGGTCCTTCATTCTCGGGTTGGTCAGCCGCCAGCCGAGGCGGGTGTCGGCGGTCTCCATGCGGTGCGGCAGCGCCTCGTCCGGGCGGGGCAGGACGAAGGGGGCGCGGCTCATGGACTCGGAGCCGCCCGCCAGCACGATGTCGGCCTCGCCCGCGGCGATGGTGCGCGCGGCGGTCGTGACGGCTTCGAGTCCGGAGGCGCAGAGCCGGTTGACGGTGGCGCCGGGCACGGACTCGGGGAGGCCCGCGAGGAGGGCGGCCATGCGGGCGACGTTGCGGTTGTCCTCGCCCGCCTGGTTGGCGGCACCCCAGTAGATGTCGTCGATCCGCGCGGGGTCCAGCTGCGGCAGGTCGGCGAGGAGTCCGCGTACGACGCCCGCGGCGAGGTCGTCGGGGCGGACGGTGGAGAGGGCGCCGCGGAGCTTGCCGATGGGGGTGCGGCGGGCGGCGGCGAAGTGGACGGTGCGCACGATACGGCTCCGGATCGTTTTGCGGGTCTCGCTGCGGATGAGCTCTGTTACGCGTAAATTAGCGCTGCTAGTTTTGGAGTCTATGCGGGAGGTGGGGGCTGTGGGAAGGGGGGCCGCCGCCGGACCCGCGCCCCCGCCCGCGCGCCCTACTCCTGGCCGCGCCCCAGTTCCGCGAGGCGGGCGAGGGCGGGCAGCGCGTCCGTGATGGCCTGGCGCTGCTCGGGGGTCAGCTGCTCGACGAGCGGCCGCAGATGGCGCGAGCGGTCGGCGCGGCGGGAGCGGCCGACCGCGCGGCCCGCTTCGGTGATGTGGACCAGGACGGCACGGCCGTCACTCGGATCGGGGCGGCGCTCCACCAGGCCGTCCCGCTCCAGGCGCGTCACCAGCTGCGTGATGCCGGGTTGGCTGACCTGCTCGGTCTTCGTCAGGTCGGTCAGCCGCCGCGGGCTGCCGCCGAACGCGAGGGTGTCGAGCACCGACAGGGTGGTGAACGGCAGCTTCTCCAGCACGGGGAGGCGGATGTAGAAGCGGTTGAAGTTCTCGATCGCCGCGGTGAAGGCCTCGACGTCGAGATCACCGTCCGGATCGTGGGCCCGGCCGCCGTCCGGAGCGTCGGCCTTGCCGCCGTCCAAGACGTCGTCCAGGACGTCGTTGAGGTCGCCTCGCAAGGCGGTGTGCAGTTCGTTGTTCGGCATGTCGTCCACTCTAAGAATGCGTCGCTTGCTTATGTAAGCTTCTTATGTTGTTCGCCCGGCCGTCGCATGGGGGCCCGGAAAGCGCCGGATCGGCGCGGGAACACCTGATCGTTTGTGCGACATCTGTTCACGGTGGGTGAACGCCCATAAGCTGAGCGGCCTTCGCGCGATGGGGGTCCCATGAGCGGTCTCCGTACGGTCATCATCCGCCTCGTGATCACGTGCGCCGCGGTGCTGTCGCCGGCCGCGGGAGTGGCACCCGCCGCGGCCGTGACGCCGGGCTGGTCGGCGCTGCCGGTGCCGGCGGCGGCCCCGCCGGTGACGGTGTCCGGTCTCGCCGCCCGCGGGCCTGGCGCGGCCTTGGCCACCGGGTACGAGGACGCCGCCGATGGACCGCGGCCGATGCTGTACCGGTGGGACGGCAAGGTATGGAGCCGGGACACCACCTTCCCCGGTGCCGGCGAGCCGGGCCGGCTCGGCAAGGTGCGGTTCCTCGGCGAGGAGCCGTGGATCTACCACGACCGCGCTGGAGGAGGAGAGATCCTGCGACGGTCGGCGGGAGAGTGGAGCGCCGTCCCGCTGCCGCGGACCCTGCGGGCGTACCAGGACTTCACGGCGGTGCCGGGCGCCGCATGGGTGGTCGGTGAGGACGACACCGGGCCGAAGGTGTGGCACTACGACGGCTCCGACTGGACCGCACAGCCCGCCCCGGACGGTGTGCGCCACCTGATGGGGATCACCGCGCGTACCGCCACCGACGCCTGGGCCTGGGGGAACACCGATTCCGGGACCGTCATCCTGCGCTGGGACGGCACCGCCTGGCGGGACGCGAAGGTGTCACTGCCGGCCAGCAGCAACGTACACACGATTCTCGTCGAGCCCTCGGGCCGGGCCACCATCGGCGGCGGCCAGTACGTCGACGGCTTGATCCGCACCTACCTGATGACCTGGAACGGACACACCTGGCGCACCGCCCACCCCCCGCTGGGCGACACCCATACCGAGGCCATGGTGCGTGGCCCGGACGGCGCGCTGTGGCTGCCGGTGCGCAGTGACCGCGCGTTCCAGTCGAAGTACGCACGGGTGAACGGCGCCCGCACCACCTTCTCCTACGGCCCCGAGCGCACGAACGCCATCGACGTCAAGCCCCGGGCGCTGGCGCGCGCCGGTTCCGCGCTGCTGTCCTTCGGCACCGTCGAGGTCTACGGCTCCGAACCGAACCTGATGAGCGAGCGGCTGGGAGGCTGACCATGGCACGCCGACTTGTCGCCGCGGCCCTCGCCGCCGCCCTGACCCTCAGCGCCCTCATGGCCTCGGCCGCCGCGGAGACCCGGTCGTCCTGGCAGCACGTCCCGGTTCCGGCGCAGGTACGCCCCCAGGCCGGGCTCAACGAAGCCGTGGCGTTCGGCCCGGACCGGGCGTGGGCCGTGGGCACGGACGCCGTCGGCCGCGAGGCGCCGGGCTTCCCTCTGATGCTGCGCTGGGACGGAACGGCGTGGCAGCGACAGAGCCTGCCCGGGGACGGCAGGCAGGGCGAGCTGCTGTCCATCGCGGCGACCTCACCGACCTCGGCCTGGACGGTCGGCCGCGATACGGCCGGCGGCGCCCGCCTGCTCCGTTTCGACGGCAGCGCCTGGCACGAGACCCGGCCGCCGCGCGGTGTCGCGCTGACCAAGGTCGTCGCAGGCGGCGGCGAGACGTGGCTGATCGGCTCGCGGGACGGCGCGCAGGTGTTGCTGCGCCGGGACGGACGCGACTGGCAGGAGGTGCCGGCGCCGCCGGGAGCCGTGTACGGCCTGCACGTCAAGGCGGCTGACGACGTGTGGGCCGCGGGCGAGACCAACTCGGGGGCAGCCGTGTCGCATTGGGACGGGCAGGCCTGGGAGCAGACGATCGTGTCCGGCTTCCCGCGGTCGGCCGTCGGCAGTGTGCTCGCGGTCTCGAAGACGGAGGTGTGGGCGGGTGGCACGTCGGGGTTCGTCGGCGGCCCGGTGGGCAAACCGATTCCGCCCCTGCTGGCCCGCTGGGACGGGCAGACGTGGAGCCGGGTGACCATGCCCACCGACTTCGGCTCGGTCAGCTCACTGACGCCCTCCCCGTCCGGCGAGCTGGCCTGGGTCTCGGTGGCCCGCTCACAGAAGCGGGCCGAGCCGGGCGGCTATCCGCCGATCGTTCCCGGGCCGGACTTCCTCGCGTGGGGCGGGCAGTCGTTCACCGGGCACAGCGAACCGGCGGTGGCCGGGGAGGGCGAATCCTCGACGGTGCGGCTGGCACCGGTGCCGGGGACCGGCACGGGCACGGTGTGGTCGGTCGGCCGCGCCGAGGGCCCCGGGGGTACGTTCGCGCCGCGCATCCTGCGGTTCGGGTGAGACGGCCCCCGGCTCACCTCCCCTCGCCGGGCGGCGTGCCGCAGCTCGGGCCGCCCGGTCCGTCGAACTGCACCGAGCTGAAGAAGTCCTGGTACGTGGGGAAGAAGTTGCCCTTGCCCGTCGGCCCGGCGGACGTCACAGCCGTACAGCCGCTGTAGTTCGCGTCGGACCAGAGGTAGATGGTCGAGGGCGTGCGGTTCCAGTCGGACTTGGCCCGGTCGTTCATGCCGAGCGCGGCGAGATCGGGGGTGTTCCCCCGGAGCGTGATCATGTCGCCGGTGCCGTCCAGACCCGAGAACATGCAGTAGTGGCCGTCGGGACAGCGGTCGTACCCGTCGGCCGCGTGTGCCGTGGAGACCGGCATCGTGGCGGCGGCCGCGGCGGTCACCGCCACGAGCAGTGCGGAGAACTTGCGCCTCATGTTCCTCACAGGCCTCATATTCCTCACACGCCTCATATCGCTCATCGTCGCTCCTCCGCTTGCACTCGTCGGTCCAGGGGCCGTCGACCCCCTCGCCAGCCTGAGGGGGCGCTCGGCATCCCGCGATCCCTCGAAGGAGTGAGCGCGCGGCGGCGCGCTACCCGCCCCCCGTGCCGAGTGCGATGCGCACGGCGCCGCCGCGCGCATCCACCCGGCCGGCCCAGCTCCCCGGGATCCGCAGCGACCGGTTCGGGATCGCCTGGCGCCGACGTCGCGCGCGGTACAGGGTCCGGCCGTCCTGGGTGATCACCAGCGTCGGACGCGCGACGAACTCCCTGGTCCGCAGCGTGAATCCGGCACCGCCGTCGCCCGGCTCGTCCGGAGTCAGACGGTTGGGCGCGATCCAGGCCAGCGGCGCCGTGACCCGCAGCGGGACCGACGCCGATGGCCAGTCGCCGTCGGAGAGGTAGCGCCGCACCGCGGCGGCTGCGGCGGCGCCCTCGCAGGCCACCACGCGTGCCGGTTCGGCGGCGTGCAGGACGTTGCCGACCGCGAAGACGCCCCGCTCTGCGGTGCGGAAGGCACTGTCGACGGCCGGGCCGCGGGTGCCGGGGTCGAGCGGCACGCCGCCGTGTCGCGCCAGTTCGTGGTCGGGCACGAAGTCGCCGGTGAAGACCACCGTGTCGCAGGCGAGGTGTGCCGTCCTGCCGTCGCGGTGCCGCAGCCGGACGCCCGACAGCCGGCCGTGCCCGAGGAGTTCGGTGACGGTGGCGTCCGTGAGCAGCGGGACGCCGCGCAGCAGCCGGGCCCCGGCCGCGCGGCCACGCGGTGCCTGGTGGTGGGGGTGCTCCGTGACCAGCGCCGCGACCTCGACCCCGGCGCTCCGCAGCAGGTCCAGGGCGGCGAAGCTCACCGGTTCCGCGCCGACGACGACGGCCCGGGTGCCGATCCGCTGCCGGTGGCCGTGGACCGCCCGCTGCACCTCGCCCGTGGTGAACACGCCCGCGGGCCGCGTGCCCGGCACCAGGCGTGCGCCACGCGGCCGTTCGCGCGCGCCCGTGGCGAGGACGACGGCACGGGCGGTGATCCGCTCCAGGCCGCGCGGGCTCGTGGTGTCCAGGGTGAGAACGTCCGGCCTGGCGGTGACGGTGACGCCGGTCCGCAGCACCGCTCCGGCGCCGACGGCCGCCGCCACGCAGCGCTCCGCGTACTGCGGCCCGGTCAGCCCGAGGCGGCCGAAGCCGCCGTGCGCGCAGTACCGTGCGGCGCCGCCCGCCTGCTGGTCCCGGTCGACCACTTCGACCTCGCCCGCGCCCGCCGCGGCGAGCCCCGCGGCGGTGGCGAGTCCCGCCGGGCCCGCGCCCACGACCAGCACGTCGACGATGCGCTCACGCCTCATCCGGACACCGCCCCCCACCCTGTTCGAAGTCCCCGCCGCTTTCGAGGAGTTGCCGTATCGCGGCCCCGCAGTAGAAGCCCTGGCAGCGTCCACCGCGCGCCCGCGTGCGGCGCCGCAGCCCGTCCGGCGAGGCGGGCGGGACAGTGCTCGCGAGCGCGTCACGGATCTCGCCGTGCGTCACCCGCTCGCAGTGGCAGACCACGGTGCCGTAGGCGGGGTCGGTGGCGATGAGGTCCGCGCGCTGGTACGGGCGCGGGAATGCCTCGCCGAGGTTGGGCATGCGTACGGGAGCCAGATCACCCGGTTCGGCGAGGTCCAGGCCAGTGGTGGCGAGGAGTTCGGTGACGTGGGAGGCGATGGCCAGGGACGCGGTGAGCCCGGTCGAGCGGATGCCGCCGACCGTGACGTACCGCTGCTCTTTGTGGGCGGCGATGCGGTAGTCGTCGTGCTCGGTGGCGGCGCGCAGTCCGGCGTAGACCGCGGTGACCTCCTCGTCGAGCAGTTCGGGCAGGATGCGCCGGCCCTTCTCGCGCAGCGCGGCGATGCCCTCGGCGCTCGTCCCGGTGGCCGTCTTGTCGTCCAGGTCCTCGGCGGTGGGGCCGAGGAGGACGTTGCCGTACACGGTGGGGGCGACCAGGACGCCCTTGCCGAGCGCGGTGGGGACGGGCAGCAGGATGTGGGTCAGCAGGCCGCGGGCGAACTTGTCGAAGACGATGAGCTGGCCCCGGCGCGGGTTGACGGTGAAGTCGTCGTGGCCGAGCAGGCGGTCGACGGCGTCGGCGTGCAGACCCGCGGCGTTGACGAGGTACCGGGTGTGCAGGGTGCCGCGGCCCGTCGTCAGTTCATGCCGTCCGCCGCGCTGACTCGCCTGTGACACGCGGCAGTTGAGGTGCAGGTCGACGCCCGCGCGTACCGCCTGCGTGGCGTACGCGAGGGTCGTCGTCCAGGGGCAGATGATGCTCTCCCCGGGCACGTCGAGGGCGCCGCGCGCGCCGGGGCCGAGGTGCGGCTCGCGGGCCCTGACCTCCTCGGGGCCGATGATCCGCGCCTGGTCGTGGCCGTTGCGGACGGCCTTGTCCAACAGCCCGCGCAGGGCGGCCAGTTGCTCCTCGTCCCAGGCGACGAGGAGTGCGCCGACCGGCTCCACGGGGATGCCGGACTCGGCGGCGTACGCGGTGAGGAGCCGCTGCCCCTCGCGGACGAGGCGGGACTCCAGGGAGCCGGGCACGGCGTCGAAACCGGTGTGCAGGATCGCGGTGTTGGCCTTGGAGGTGCCTTCGCCGACGTCGTTCGAGGCGTCCACGAGGGCGACGTCCAGGCCGGGCCGGCGGGCCAGTTCGCGGGCGATGGCCGCGCCCACGACGCCGGCGCCGATCACGGTGACGTCGTACGTCGTGTCCGGCACCGTCCCGTGCCTCGTGACGTGCCCGGCGCTCTTGGCGGGGCTCATGAGGGCGTACGTCCAAGCAGTGCCGTCACGGCCGACCGGAAGCCCGCGAGGCGTTCGGCCGCCTCGTCCGCGCCGATCCGCGGCGCGTAGACGGCGGCGGGCCGCCACGCGGGGATCGCGTCGGCGAGCGGCAGGCCCGGGTCCAGGCCGACGCGGGCGACGGCGGCGGCGCCGAGCGCGGTCGCGTCCGGCGACGCGGAGACTTCGACGGGGAGTTGAAGCAGGTCGGCCTGGGTCTGCATGAGCAGGGCGGAGCGCGTGAGGCCACCGTCGACCCGCAGGCTCGTCAGGGGTTCGCCCAGGTCTGCCGCGACCGCGTCGGCGAGGGAGACGACCTGCGCGGCAATGCCCTCGCACAGGGCGCGGACCAGGTGCCCGGCGGTGGTGTCGAGGCCGAGCCCGGTCAGTGAGCCGCGCAGGTCGCCGCGCCACCAGGGGGCCGCGAGGCCTGCGAGCGCGGGGACGAAGGTGACGCCGCCCGCGTCGGGGACGGCGGAGCCCACGGGGTCGAGGTCATCGGCGCCGGTGATCACGCCGAGATCGGTGAGCCAGCGGACGGCGGATGCGACGGTGTAGACCTGCCCGTCGAGGCAGTAGCTGCTCTTCCCGCCCAGCCGCCAGGCGACGCAGCTGACCAGTCCCGAGTCGCCGCGGCGGGGCCGCGCGCCGGTCTGGGCGAGCAGGAACGCCCCTGTGCCGTAGGTGCACTTGGCGCTGCCCGGCTCCGTCACGTCCTGGGCGAGCAGCGCGGCCTGCTGGTCGACGAGGAGCCCGGTGAGCGGGATCTCGGGGCCGAACGCGGTGGTGGTGCCGACGTGGCCCGCGGCGTCGACGACGGCGGGCAGGCGCTCCTCGGCGAGTCCGTAGATCTCCAGGGCGCGCGGTGACCATGTGACGTCGTCGAGGTCGAGGAGCTGGGTGCGGCCCGCCGTCGCGGCGTCGGTGACGTAGGCGCCGGTGAGCCGGTGGACGAGCCAGGCGTCGCTGGTGGTGACCACGCCCCGCCGGGTGAGGTGGCGGCGTATCCACGCCATCTTGGGCGCGGCGAAGTAGGGGTCGAGCGGGAGGCCGGTGAGCTGCCGCAACTCCGCGGCGTGCTCGTCGAGTTCCTCGCAGACCGTGGCGGCGCGGCGGTCCTGCCAGACGAGGGCCTGTGTGAGCGGTTCACCGGAGTCGGGGTCCCAGGCCAGGACCGTCTCGCCCTGGTTGGCGAGGCCGACGGCGGCGACCGGTTCGCCCGCGTCGGCCAGGGCCTGCCGGCCCGCGTCGAGGACGGAGGAGAGCAGCTCGGCGGGGTCGGCCTCCACCAGGCCGCCGGGCAGGAAGCGGGGCCGGACGGCCGCCGTGCCCGAGCCGATGACGCCGCGCTCCGGGCAGACCACGAGGGCCTTCGTCCCGGAGGTGCCCTGGTCGACGGCGAGCACGGGCCGCCGCGCCGGGGGCCGCTCATTGCTGATCACCGCGGAAGCCTGCTACAGGCGGGCGGAGGGCGTCAAGGGAACGGGACGGCCGCGTGGAGATGTCCCGAATCGGCCGCGACGCGACAAGGGCGGAACATCAAATGGGCGTCCGGCGCGCCGTGTTGACAAAAGCCGGTCACAAAAGATCCAAGAAGTGCCGTGGAACCGGAAAGCCCGGATCTACACTGACCGCCGAGCAACATCGACAACCCCCTCTCGCTCCCGGCCAGTTCACGCTCTCCGCCTCTTCCCCCAACAGAGGACTCATGCCCATGCCGTCAGGCAGCCCCGTGTATCACCCGGCGGGCCACGACGAACCGCTGCGCGCGGTGCTCCAGGACCTCAAGGCGGGCCGCTGGGTCTCCACGCGCAATCTGCTGACCGAGACGCCCGACTGGGGGCTGTGGACGCAACGTACGCAGATACTGGCGGCCGCCGTCGCCGGCTCCGACGTGGTGCGCGCCTGGCGCGCCGAGGAGCCGCACAGCACCTCGGCCGCCGTCCTGCACACCCGGGTCCTCGTGGAGCGGGCCCTGCGCGCGCACCGGGCGGGACACCGGCGGACCAACGACCTGTGGCGCGACGCGGTCACCGCGTGCGCCGCCACGTCCGCCCTGTCGCCGGAGGACCCGGTGCCGTGGGTCTGCCTGCTCGCCCTGGCCCGTCTTGACGAGGGGCAGCGGTGGGACGAGCACCGCGTCGCGCCTCCGGAGCCGATGCTCTTCCCCGGCCCCTGGCAGCTGCTGGCCGAGGCCGACAAGCGAGATCCGGGCAACCGCGAGGCGTACCACCGGATGCTCCAGTTCGCGTACGGGCGCCGCTCCGGGGGCCCGCTCACCGAGGCGTACAACTTCGTGCAGTGGGCGGCGGCCTCCGCGCCCGCCGGTTCGGCGCTGCACCTGCTGCCGCTGTACGTGCGCGTCGAGCGCTACCGCAGGGAAGCGGGCAACGAACGGGCGCTGGACCTGCACTGGATCTCGGAGGACGCGACTCGGGGCGCGCTGCGCGCCCTGCATCTGTGGTTCGACCACGCGCTGCCCGCGGCGACCTCGCTCCTGGACCTCAACCACCTGGCGCACGCCCTGTGGGGCGCGCATCAATTCCACGACGCGTCACGGGTCTTCGAAGCCCTCGACCCCTTCTACACGGTCGTGCCGTGGACATACCGCACCCACTCCCCCGGCGACGCGGACGCGGCCGCCGAGGTCTTCGCCCAGGCCCGCTCCCGCTGCTTCGCCGCCTCCCGCGACACGCGCTGACCCCGGCGGGCCGCCCCCTCGCTCCCCGTTCCCCACCATCGCTCACCCTCCGGAGGTACATCCGTGTCCCGCACCACCTGGTCGTCGAGCACCGTCCCAGCGCCACGCCAGGACGAGGAGCAGAAGCTCAGAGAGCTCGGCTACCAGCCCGTCCTGGCCCGCCGCATGGGTGCGTTCGGCAACTTCGCCATCAGCTTCTCCGTGATCTCCATCCTCTCCGGCTGCATGACGCTGTACGGCTTCGGCATGAACACCGGCGGCCCCGCCGTGATGCTCTGGGGCTGGGCCGGCGTCGGCCTCTTCGTGCTCTGCGTGGGCCTCGCGCTCGCCGAGGTCACGAGCGCGTACCCCACGTCCGGGGCGCTCTACTACATGGCCGACCGGCTCGGCGGGCGCCGCTGGGGCTGGTACACGGGCTGGCTGAACCTGCTCGGTCTGCTCGGCGCGATCGCGGGCATCGACTACGGAGCGGCGCTGTTCACCGGAGCGTTCCTGAACCTGCGGTTCGGCTTCGAGCCGACCCCGGAGAAGACCTTCCTGATCTTCCTGTGCATCCTGCTCGTGCACGCCCTGCTCAACCTGTTCAACGTACGTCTGGTGAGTCTGCTCAACTCCATCAGCGTGTGGTGGCACCTGGCCGGTGTGGCCGTGATCGTCGGGGCCCTCGCGATCGTCCCGGACCACCACCAGTCGCCGTCGTTCGTCTTCGGCGAGTTCTTCGACGGCACCGGGTGGGACAACCCGCTCTACGTGACGGCGATCGGCCTGCTCCTCGCGCAGTACACGTTCTCCGGATACGACGCGTCCGCCCACCTGTCCGAGGAGACCTCCAACGCGTCGGTGACCGCGGCGCGCGGCATCGTGCGCGCCATCTGGGCGTCGTGGATCGCCGGTTTCGTGCTGCTCGCCGGGCTCACCTTCGCGATCCAGGACTACGCGGGCACGCTGGGCACGGGTACCGGGGTGCCGCCCGCCCAGATCATGATCGACGCGGTCGGCGAGTCCGGGGCGACCGCGCTGCTGCTCATCGTCATCGTGGCGCAGCTGTTCTGCGGCAACGCCGAGACGGCCGCCGCGAGCCGGATGGTCTTCGCGTTCTCCCGCGACAACGCGCTGCCCGGCTCCGCCCTGTGGCGCAAGGTCAGCTCCCGCACGCAGGTCCCGGTGCCCGCGGTGTGGCTGTCGGTGGGCCTCGCCGCCGCGATCGCCCTGCCCTCGCTGTACTCGGCGACCGCGTACACCGCCGTGACCGCCATCAACGTCATCGGCATCACGCCCGCCTACGCCATCCCGATCTTCCTGCGGCTTCGCGCGGGCGACCGCTTCCGGCCCGGCCCGTGGAACCTGGGGCGCTGGAGCAGGCCCATCGGCTGGGTCGCGGTGGTCTGGGTGGCGTTCGTGACGGTCCTGTTCTGCCTGCCGCAGGCCTCGCCGGTGACGGTCAGTTCGATGAACTACGCGGCGATCGCGCTGGCCGTGGTGCTGGTCCTCGCCACCGTGTGGTGGTTCGTGGCGCGCCGCTCGTACAGCACCCCGCAGGCGTACGGCTCGGACCGCGAGCAGGCCGAGGTCGCGGAGGGCATCGTCTGACGGAGGTCAGGCGCGCGCCGCCTCCTGGCGGGCGGCGCGGCGGGCCCCGGCCAGGAGCAGGCCGCACGCGACGAGGAGCGTTATACGGGTTCGTACAACCGCTGGGAAAGATGGGTGGGCCACCGATGGGTGCGCTGCGCACACCGCGCGAGAAATGGGTCGAGGAAGGGCTGCGGGCGCTGGCGGCGGGCGGTCCGGACGCCGTCCGGGTCGAGGCGCTGGCCAAGGCGCTGGGGGTGACCAAGGGCGGGTTCTACGGCTACTTCGCCAATCGCCGGGCACTGCTCGACGCCATGCTGAACGCGTGGGAGCGGGAGTGCGTCGACGACGTCCTGGACCGGGTCGAGCGGGAGGGCGGCGACCCGCGGGAGAAGGTCCGGCTGGCGGGACGGCTCACCTTCTCCGGCGACAGGCTGCTGCCGATCGATCTGGCCGTGCGCGACTGGGCGCGCCGGGACGAGGCGGTCGCCGAGCGGCTGCGCCGGGTGGACAACCGGCGAATGCAGCTGGCGCGCGACGCGATCAGTACGTTCTGCTCCGATCCCGATGAGGTGGAGGCCCGCAGCCTGCTCGCCTTCTGCATGGCGATCGGCAGCCACTTCCTCGCCGCGGACCACCCGGACCGCGGCCGCCCCGAGGTCATGACCCGCGCGGCCGACCTCATCCTCGGCCTCTAGAGCCTCTGGAACGGGCGCGGTGGTTCAGAACGCGGGGCGGTCGTTGAGGATCTTCTGGAACAGCCGGTGGTCGCGCCAGGCCCCGTTGATGTAAAGGGACTTGGGCGCGACCCCGTACTCCTGGAAGCCGCATTTGACCAGCACGCGCTGCGAGGCGGTGTTGTGCAGCAGGGTGCCCGCCTCGACGCGGTGCAGGCCGAGCCGGGTGTCGGCGACCTCGCAGGCGTGGCGGGTGGCGGCGGAGGCCAGGCCGCGGCCGGTCTGTTCCGCGTCGGTCCAGTAGCCGAGGATCGCGCTGCGGGCCGGGCCGAGCACGATGTTCGACAGGGCGGCGTGTCCGACGATCTCGCCGCCGTCGACGAACACCCAGTGCACGGCGCGGCCCGCCGCGGCCTCCGCCAACTGCCCCTGGATCCGCTCGGCCTGGCCCTCGGTGGTGAAGAAGGCATCGGGCCGGTCGGGGTCCCAGGGGGCGAGATGGTCGCGGTTGCGCCGATGGGCGCGGGCCAGCGCGTGCGCGTCGTCGGGCGTGACGGGCCGCATGAGGACGCCCGCCGCGAGTGTCACCTCTCCACCGATCATGCGAACCAGCGTACGAGAGGCGGGGCGCGGCGGGGTCAGCGGCCGCCCGCCACCCTCAGGACCGTGCCCGTGGTGTACGAGGCGTCGTCCGAGAGCAGCCACGAGACAGCCGTCGCGATCTCCTCGGGTCGGCCGGAGCGTCCCATCGGGATGCCGGCGGCGAGCTTCGCGGGACGCTCGGGGTCGGCGTGGAACTCGGTCCAGATGACGCCGGGAGCCACGGCGTTGACCCGGATCCCGTCCGCGGCGACCTCCTTGGCCAGGCCGACCGTCATGGTGTCGACGGCGCCCTTGGCGGCGGCGTAGTGGACGTACTCGCCGGGCGAGCCGAGGGTCGCGGCGGCGGACGAGATGTTCACGACTGCCCCGCCGCCGTTCGCCTTCAGGTCCCGCACGGCGCGCCGGGCGCAGAGCAGATACCCGAGTACGTTCACCTCCAGCGCCCTGCGCATCCCCTCGGCGTCGGCCTCGGCGAGGGGGCCGACGGGGCCGCTCACCCCGGCGTTGTTGACGAGCCCGGTGACCGGGCCGAGCTCCGCCGCGGCGGTCTCGAAGAGGCGGTCGACGTCCGTCTCGTCGGCGGTGTCGACCCGCACGGTCACGCAGCGCCGCCCGGCGGCGCGGACCGCCGCCGCGGCCTTCTCCGCGGCGGCCTCGTCGGAGCGGTAGCCGATCGCGACGTCATGGCCGTCCTCGGCGAGGCGCGCGCTGACGGCGGCGCCGATACCGCGGCTGCCGCCGGTGACGACGGTGACGGGGTGGTGCTGCACGGGGTCCTCCGGTTCTGGTGGATGGTTTGCGCGGCGAGGCCCTGCGGGGTGGGGCCGCCCGGCGGGCGCGATCTTGCTGCGTACGTCCGGGATGACTGCCCTGGCCTACGCGCCGCGGTCTTGCTGCGGGCGCCCCGGACGGCTGTCCTGGCCTACGCGCCGCGATCTCGCCACGGACGCCGGGACCGCTGGCCTGACCGCTGCTTCGCGGCGATGCTTTCCCGCCCGCAGCGCCGGGGCCCGGTGGCGGGCTTACCGCCCCGTCGCGGGAACCACCGCGTCCTCCGGCGCCGCCGCCTCCGCCGGCAGGCTGTCCATGAACGAGCTGACGGAGAAGACCGCGTTGCCGGGCCCGGCCGGGCCGTAGCCAGGCGGCGAGGAGAGACCGTTGGCCTCCATCGTCGCGCGGTAGGCCTCCAGGAGCCGCACGTGGTACTCCAGCGGAGCACCCTGCGGGTTCGCCTTGCCGAGCGGAGTCGTGGGCTCCGGGCACCACGTGGTGAAGCGGGGCGTGATGCCGCGCGACATGAAGTACTGGAGCCCCTCCACCGTCGAGCCGATGGCCTCGTCGACCGTCTTGAAGCCGAAGGGCTCCGCCATCTCCACGCCCGCCACGAAGTTCGGGATCACATTGCGCGGGCCGAACACCTCGGCGGAGTCCAGGATGCGGCGGTGCCACTCGTCCCGTCCGACGTAGCGCTCCTTGCCGGGGCAGTACCGCTCGAAGAGGTACGGGTCCCACACCTCGTAATTGGGGTGGTAGATCCGTACGCCGTAGTCGTGGAAGCGCTGCACGTCCGCCTTCGGCAGGGCCTGGGCGACGACCTTGCCGATCCAGCGGCCGGGGAAGCGCTCCTCGATGGCCTTCGCGTACTGCCCGTAGAAGTCGGCCTCGTCCTTGCCCTGGAGCTGCGTGGTGATGGCGCCGCCGGTGAGCGTGTACGCGGTGGACGACTTGTTCGTGTCGTACTTGTCGATGATGGCGAGGGCTTCGAGGACCTCGTCCATCGGCTTCACGCCCGTGTAGGGGCGACCCGCCGCCTTCTGCTGGCGCCAGTTGTGGTTGATGTCGCAGTACTGGCACTCCTCCTTGGCGCCGAAGTACTGGCAGACCCGGAAGACCGTCAGATAGATGAGGTAGCCCCACTGGATGGTGGGCGCCACCTCCATCACCGACTTGCCGTTCTCCAGCGTGTGCCGGTAGTAGTCCGGCATCGGGGGCAGGCCGACGTCGGAGATGCGTACGCCGTCCAGGTAGAGGCCGAGCACACCGTGGTCGTCGGCGGCGACGCGGTAGGGCGAGGAGGGGTTCACGCGGACCGAGACGACGGTGCGGCGCAGCCCGTAGGGGCCGCCGGTGAGGACGATCTCCTCCGGCGGGCGACGAAGGGCAGCGGCGCCCAGCTCGGGGAGCGTGCCGTGGTCGAAGGAGAAGATGAAGTACGACTTCGGCTTGACCTCGCCGCCCTCGTTGTCACTGAGCGCCGACTCGTCGAAGGCGATGCCGCCGCGCAGCAGATCCTCCTTGATCACCGCTTCCCGTGGCACGTGCGGGAACCGCTCCATGAGCGATTCGATGAGCTCGGTACGGCTCTCGCTGCGGCTTGGCATGGGCCGGGCACCTCGGATCCTGTTGGTCGGTCTGTCCCGTCCACGCTAATACGCCCCCGATCCGCTCCGGATCCGGCTCCGGTCTCAGGCCGCCTCCGCCGCAGGTCTAGGCTGCGGATGGTGCGCCCTCGCGGGCGCCGCCCCTCCCGTCGGCGGCGGTCAGGCGGCGGGCCTCTCCCCGGCCGTGCGGCGGCGCAGCGCCGGCGTGGTCAGGGCCGGCGGCGTCCACACCCCGTCCGGCGGGTAGACGTCGGTGCCTGGCGGCACGATGGCGTCGATCCGGTCGAGCGCCGCGTCGTCCAGGGCCACGGACGTGCCCTTGAGCGTGGCCCGCAGCTGCTCCATCGTGCGCGGGCCGATGATCACGGACGTGACGGCGGGGTGCGCGAGCGGGAAGGCGATCGCCAGCTCGGGAAGCGTGCAGCCCACCTCCTCGGCCACGGCGACGAACTGCTCGACGGCCTCCAGCTTCGCGGCGGTGAGCGGCGCCGTCGGATCGAAGCGGCCCGGGTGCAGGGTGGGGCGCCCGGTGCTGAGATCCATGGCCCGGCCCTTGCGGTAGCGGCCGGTCAGGAACCCGGAGGCCAGGGGGCTCCAGGTCAGCGTGCCCATGCCGAGGCGCTGGGTCACCGGCAGTACGTGCTTCTCCACGCCTCTGGCCAGCAGCGAATAGGGCGGCTGCTCGGTGCGGAACCGCTGGAGCCCGCGCCGGTCGGCGACGTGGTACGCCTCGACGATCTCGTCCGCGGGGAACGTGGAGCAGCCGAACGCCCTGATCTTGCCCTGGCGCACCAGGTCCGTGAGGGCGGAGAGCGTCTCCTCGATGTCGGTGGTGTGGTCCGGCCGGTGCACCTGGTACAGGTCGATCCAGTCCGTCCCCAGCCGCCGCAGGCTGTCCTCCACGGCCCGCACGATCCAACGCCGGGAATTGCCGCCCCGGTTGGGGCCCTCACCCATGGGGAAGTGGAACTTGGTGGCGAGCACGACGTCGTCGCGGCGGCCTTTCAGCGCCTTGCCGACGATGGTCTCGGACTCCCCGGCGGAGTACATGTCGGCGGTGTCGACGAAGTTGATGCCCTCGTCCAGCGCGGCGTGGACGATCCGGGCGCAGTCGTCGTGGTCGGCGTTGCCGACGTGGCCGAACATCATGGTGCCCAGGCAGTAGGGGCTGACCTCCATGCCGGTCCCGCCCAGAACGCGGTGGCGCATGCAACTCTCCTTGACCATGCTCGGTTGGGTGCACGTGGACCTGCTCGGACCCACCTGGGACCCACTCGGATGCCGCGACCCTACGAGGTGGAGTGCGCTCCAGGGCAAGCGCGACCGGCGTCACACCGCCCTGGCACGCGCCTGCGACACCCACCCCGCGGAGACGGCGAGCACGGCGGCCGTCAGGCCGGCCCCCACCGCGACGGGTGTGACGTATCCCGGCACGTCGTCGGTGGCATGGCTCCGGCCGTCGCCCGTCTGACACACGAACCGCAAGGGCAGGTACTCCACCCGGTGGTCGACGGCCGCGACGCCCCACGCCTGCGCGTCCGCTTCGGCTCAGGGACGGACGGGCGCGGAGCCCGCCCCGCCGTCCTCCGCGTCGAGGACGGTCAACGCGACGCAGAGCAGCCCCCAGGTGTAGACGGCGGCCGCGGCCGCCCCGGAGAGGGCGGCCAGGGAGCGCAGCACGACCGGGCGGTCCCAGCCCCGGACGCCATGCGCGCCGAGCCTCCCGAAGCCGTACCCCGCGAGACCGAACGCGGTGATCGACGCGACGAGCAGCAGGACCGGCAGCAGGATCGACGCAGACATCCGCCAAGTCCAGCACACGGGCGCCAGGCGCCTTTCCTCCGGGTGTCGGAGTCAGCTCTTGGAACCCGAGAGCGCGACACTCTGGACGAAGTGCCGCTGGAGGAAGACGTAGACGAGCAGCATGGGCAGGCTCGCGATGAGCGAACCGGCCATCATCACCGGGTAGTTCGTCTCGAACTGGCCCTCCAGGGAGGTCAGTCCGGCGCTGATCGGCATCGTCGACGGGTCGGTGTTGACGACCAGGGGCCACAGCAGGTCGTTCCAGGACCACATGGCGGTGATGACGGCGAGCGCGGCGAGGGCGGGCCTGATCAGCGGCAGCATGATGGACCAGAAGATCCGGAAGGAGCCCGCGCCGTCGATGCGGGCGGCCTCCTCCAGCTCCATGGGGAGCGTGAGGAAGAACTGGCGCAGCATGAAGGTGCCGAACGCGCTGAACATGCCGGGCAGGAACAGCGCGGGGGCGGAGTTCAGCAGGCCGAGCGACTGGATGATGTCGTACTGCGGGAGCACGAGCAGGGAGCTCGGCACCATCAGGACGGAGAGGAAGAGCGCGAAGAGGACGTTGCGCCCCCGGAAGCGCATACGGGCGAAGGCGTAGGCGGCGAGGGAGCAGAAGACCAGCTGGCCGAGGGTGCGGCCGACGGTGTTGAGCACGCTGTTGGTCAGCATTTCGCGGAACGGCAGCGCGGTGAAGACCTTCTCGAAGCTCTCCCGGTTCCAGTCGTCGGGCAGGAAGGTGGGCGGTACGCGCGAGGTCTCGGCGAGTGTCTTGAGGGCGGTGAGCAGTTGCCACAGGAAAGGGAAGACCATCACGAGCGCGCCGAGCGAGAGCGCGGCGTGGGTGGCGATGGATCCGGCGCGCCCGCGTGTCCGGGTGTCAGGCATAGTGCACCCACCTCTTCTGGAGCCGGAACTGAAGGTATGTCAGCGCGGCGATGAGGAGCATGAGGAGGAAGGCGAGCGCGGCCGCGGCGCCCTGCGCGTTCTCGACGAAGGCCCATTTGTAGAAGAGGCCGACGACGGATTGCGTATGGCCGATCGCGGGATTCTTCTCGCCCATCATGATGTAGATCAGGTCGAAGGTCTGCAGAGAGTTGATCATGCAGATGACGGAGGCGAAGAAGATGGTCGGGCTGAGGAGCGGAAGGGTGATCGTGAAGAACCTGCGCAGCGCTCCCGCGCCGTCCAGTTCCGCGGCCTCGTAGTAGTCCCGCGGAATTCCCTTGATGCCCGCCATGAAGATGATCAAGTAGTAGCCGGTGGTCGACCAGACCATCACCGTGCCGATGGCGAAGACGGCCGTGGACGGGTCGGAGACCCAGTAGTGCCGGTCGACGCCGAACCGGGCCAGCACCTCGTTCAGGAGCCCGAAGTCGCCGTTGTAGAGCCAGTTCCAGACCAGTCCGACGGCGACGGGCAGCGTCACGAACGGCACGAAGTACAGGGCGCGGTAGAGCGCGACGCCGCGCAGGCCGCGCCGGTTCAGGAGAGCCGCCACGACGATCGCGACCGGCAGTGCGGTGAGCCCGACGAGGCTGTAGATCAGCGTGTTGCCGAGCGCCTGCCACACGGTGACGTCCTGCACGACACGCACGTAGTTGTCGGTGCCGATGAACGTGTGGCCGCCGAAGGCGCCGAATTCGGTGAAGCTGAAGTAGAAGGTCTGGAGCAGCGGCCAGAAATAGAAGACGGCGAAGCCGAGGCCGAGCGGGGCGATGAAGAGGTAGGCGGCACGCTGCCCCCGGGACTTGCCGGGCGCGGCGGCGCCGCGTCCTCTCGCTTCCGCGGCCGCCGTGGCGGGAAAGACACTCATGAGGCGCGCTCCTCCTTCAAGGCCCGGTCCATCTGCTCGCCCAGCGTGCGTGCGGCGCTCTCGATGCCGCCCTTTCCGCTGAACGAGGCGCCGAGTAACGGGTATTGGAGGTTCTCCCAGACCGGCGTGTTCTTGGAACTCGGGTACGGAACGGCGTACTTCTGCATCTCGATGAAATGCTTCAGGTCGAATTCGGGCATCGACTTGAGCCAGGCGTCCTGCGTCCCCTCGTAACTGGAGATGGTGGCGCCCGCCTTCGCCTGGATCTCGGCGGCCTCGCGCCCCGCCATGAAGTGCACGAACTTCCAGGCCGCTTCCTTCCTGCGGCTCTTGGCGGAGATGACGTTCGCGAGGCCGTGGATGATGGTGGCCCTGCGGCGCCCCTTGGGCAGGACGGCGATGCCGCCGTGGTCCTTGATCGCGGGGACGGCGTACATCTGCCCGGACATCGCGGAGACGTCGTAGTTCATGGCGACCTTCTCCGACCAGTAGCGCACGCGCCCCACGGACTCGACCATCGCGCTCTGCGGCGGCGACCAGCCCCGGTCGACCATGTCGGTGAGGAAGCGCAGGCCCTCGATGGACCGCTCGTCGCCGAAGCCGGAGCGGCCGTCCCTGAGGACGTGGCCGCCCGCGGCACAGATGGCCGGGTAGATCTTGAACTGCCGGTCCATCTCGGCGGCGAAGCCGTGCACGCGCTCGCGGGGGTCGGTGAGTTCGGCCGCCGCGTCCCGGACGTCGTCCCACGTCCAGGTGGCGTCCGGGTACGTGATGCCCGCCTTGTCGAAGAGCGCTTTGTTGTACCAGAGGCCGATGGTGTCGAAGTCCTTCGGCAGGCCGTACTGCGTGCCCCGGTAGGCGTACAGCTTCACGAGCGCGTCCGGGTGGCGTTCCACGGGTGTGGCGTCGGCCTTGATGTGCCCGGAGAGCGGTTCGAGGACGCCGTTCGCCGCGTACAGCTGGAAGTTGACGGCGTTCATCCAGAAGACGTCGGGCGCGGTGCCGCCGCGCATCGACGTCTTGAGGGTGGTCCAGTAGCTCGCCCAGGGTGTGAGCTCGATGCGCACCGAGATGCGCGGATGTCTCTTCTCGAACGCCGCGATGATCTTCTCCATGCCCGGCACCTGTGCCGGATCCCACATCCCGTACGAGAGCGTGGTGCCGCCCCCGCCGTCCGCGCCGCCGCCCCCACCGGAGCAGGCGGCGAGCAACGGGGCGGCGAGCGCCCCGCCGAGCAGAGTCCTTCTGCGCATACGTGCCTTCGCCTCCCAGGAAGCCGTCGGGCGCCGGCCGGGCCGCCACGGGCGCGACAGCAGGCGCCCCCGAGGTGCCGCTACGGCGCCGTGTCCGCGAGCAGTTCCTCCTCCACGTGGTCGGGCGCCTTGCGTACGGCGCCGAGGGCCACGCCCCGCTCGCCGAGCGAGCTCAGCGCGATGCGCGGGACGTGCGGGGTCACGCGGTGCAGCCGCTCTTCGAGCAGCGGCACCGGATGGCGGCCGACGGGGGCGGCGACACCGGGGGCGAGCCCTCCCGCGCTGCCGCACCCGCCGCGGTGCGGCCGCCCGCCGATGACGTCGTCCGCGAGCGTGGCGGCGCCCTGCCGCCGCTCGGCGAGGACCGCGAGGTGCACGTCGTTCTCGACGAGGGTGCGCCCCCTTCCGCCGTCGGAGAGCAGCCGCCCGAGGTCGGCGCCGGACCACTCGGGCACCTCGGGGGAGGTGACGACCCCGCCCGCGTCCACGACGCCGGGGACGCCCACGCGGCGGGCGAGGGCGGCGCTCCGGCGCGGCACATGCGTGCCGAGGAACGTCTCCATGGCGTGGCGCAGCAGATCGAGGCGGGAGCTGCCGCGTAACCGCTGGGTGTGCTGGGCGAGTTGGGTGGTGAGGGCGGCGCCGCCGAGGCCGGCAGGGAACATCGGTGTCTTGTGCAGCCCTGCGTCGACGCCGAGGATGAGCCCGGCCTCGGCGCGGAAGCGGAAGCGCCGTGCGGGGCGGCCTGGCGGGTGATCACCGACGGCTCCCGTCGCCGCGGACTCGCCGACGAGGCCCCGCCCGGTCGGTTCCTCCACGGCGGCCTCGACGGTGGACTGCGGGAGGCTGGAGCCCGCGGCGGGCTCGGCGCGGGTCCGGGGGCTGCGGCGGGACGGGGCGCGCAGGACGACCGTGGTGTTGAGCCGCCGCAGCGTCACCAGGTCGTGCCCTCGTGCCGGATTCCGCACCAGTGCTTCACCTCGGACCCGCGCCGGAACAGTCCAGTCCGCGGGCCCCATGACCTGCCGGCCCGCCGCTTCAGCAGGAATTCGCCAGGAATTCGGTAGGACACTCCCATATCCGCCCCGGCCCGGGAACCCCTTCGACGGCACCTGTCGGCGGCGGGGACGACGGCGAGGACGCGCCTTCGGGCTCCACCGCCGTCCCGCAGGGCCTTCGGCGCGGGCCTGAAGCATCCTGATTGCCCCGTCCGCCCCCGGACAGCTCGGCTGTTGCCCGTACCGCCTCATCGCCCGCCTGGGCGCCGGTGGCGCGGGCCGGTGGTGCAGGCGGAGTTCGCCCGGCACCCGGAGTTCCGGCGGCGGTTCGCGCGTGCGGTGGCGGGCGCGCGCAAGGGGGCGGGGCGTGGACCGCACCGGTTCTGGACGCGGACACCGACGCCACGCGCCCTGCGTGGCCACGGGCTACGTCCCCGGGCCGGACCTGCACGCCGTGGTCGGCGAGCAGCACGGTCCGCTGCCCGAGGAGTCGGTACGCACCCCCCGCACACGGCCTGGCCCAGGCGTTGCGGGCCATTCATGATGCCGGCCTGATCCACCCCCACGGCGCGTGCTCGGCTTTCGGCGCCTCGTCGAAGTGCCTGCGGTGCACGGCGAACCTGTCTTTCCTCGTGTCAAAGACGGCGATCCACTCGCCACGGCGGCCCTCGGAGGCGGGCCGTTCGCCCCGCGCGAAGCACGATCAGACAGCGCAGAAGCCAACGAATCACTACTAGTCGCAGTACGTCTCCAACGTGCCTCGGCGCCGCACATCCAGCGTCGCGCAATGGAACGCACCGCCGAACGGCGCGTAGTGCAGCAGGTCGCACGGGATCGGCTCGAACCCCCAGGATTCGAGCGCCCGCAGCATGCCGGTGTGGTGCCGCTCGGCGATCACCCGCTTCTCGTCGATCATCAGCACGTTCATGCTGAGCCACTTGCCGCACATCGACGTCATCTTGAGCAGACGCTCGTCGATCGGGTCGGGTTGGGGGGCGACCAGGACGTCCCACGAACGCAGCACGTCGGGCAGGCGGTCGACGTCGATGTACTCGGGGTTGACCAGGACCTTGCCGGGGGCGAGCAGGACGAACGTCGTGTCGATGTGCATGGGTGTGCGGCAGCGGCTCTCGATCTCGTGGATGCGATAGCCGGGCCCGAGATGGCGGCGCAGCCAGTCGATGCCCATCTGATTGGTGACGTTGCTCCGCGTCACGAACAGATCGCGGCCCGCGCGCATGAAATCGGCCGCGTCGAATACCGGCTCGAACTCGGTGAGGATGTAGCGCATCGGCTCGCCGTCCTTGGGCGGCCGGAAATCCTTGTCATACAGCTCTTCGGTGAGCTGGGGCTTCGGGGCGGCCGTCCAGCGGGCGCCGCGGCGGAAGTAGTCCTTGAGGAGCGCCCGATAGGAGTGGGTCTCGTAATACCGGCACGGCCATGCCATCGGCGTTTCGATGATCTCGTCGCCGATGACGAGCATGCCGTCGCGCGGACAGGAATTGCAGAAGCCGCGCGAGGACCAGTCGGGGGTGGCGAAGCGCTGCTTGTAGTCCACCGCGTCCGGCCGTGTGACGGTGACGCCGAGGGACTCCAGGAGAGTGACGAACTGGTCGAGTTCCTGCTGCGCGGGCTCGATGAGCCTGCGCGGGTACTCGAAACCGGCGGCCAGTCCTTGCAGCCGCGCCGCCCAGGGCGGAATGTTGCAGGCCACCACGGGGTGGCTGGAGGGAATCGTCGCGCCGTCGAGACGCCCGACGATCACTTCCTCCAGCGGGTCCCACTCATTGTGCGAATTGACGGGCGACCCGAGAGTTTCACTGCCGGTCACCTCTGCCGTAATGCCAGGCCTTTGCGCTACGCCCATGTTCACCGCTTCCGCTCGCAGAGACAACGACTCACCGAACTCAACGCTTTACCACAGGTGACGCGGCCCTCGTCGTACGCCGGGCATACGTCGAGTACCAGCCTGCGCGGTATTCATGCCACCGCCACGGCGGCCGCCACGCGTGGCCGGATCGTGAAGATCCGGGCAGGGGCACGTGCGTCCGCTGTGCACAGATGCGGCAGGATGACGTCCGCGCCCGGCCGGACCTCTGGCCCGGCGCGACCGAACTCCCGGAATCGAGCAGGTATCACAAGGTGTCGACACATCACATACGCCGCGTGCAGGCGCACTCGCCCCGTACGACAGGGGTGAACCGATGACCCGTGCGCTCACACTGCACGACTGGATGATGGCCGGGATCGCGGTGGCCGCCGGCGTCGCGGCCGGACTGCTGCTGCGCGCGCTGCTGCGCTGGCTGGGCGAGCGGGCGAGCCGCACCCGGTGGAGCGGTGACGACGTCATCGTCGACGCGCTGCGGACGCTGGTGCCGTGCGCGGCCATCACCGCCGGGCTCGCCGCCGCGGCGGGCGCGCTGCCGCTCACCCCGCGCACCGGACGCAACGTCACGATGACGCTGACGGCCCTGCTGATCCTCGCGGCGACGCTGACGGCGGCCCGGATCGTCACCGGCCTCGTCAGGGCCGTGGCGCAGTCGCGCTCCGGGGTGGCGGGCTCGGCCACCATCTTCGTGAACATCACGCGGGTCGTCGTGCTCGCCATGGGCTTCCTTGTCGTCCTCCAGACCCTCGGAATCTCCATCGCACCGCTGCTGACCGCGCTCGGCGTCGGCGGTCTCGCGGTCGCCCTCGCCCTACAGGACACCCTCGCCAACCTCTTCGCCGGTGTGCACATCCTCGCGGCGAAGACCGTGCAGCCCGGTGACTACATCCAGCTGAGCAGTGGTGAGGAGGGCTATGTGGTCGACATCAACTGGCGCAACACGGTGGTCCGTTCGCTCGACAACAATCTCGTCATCATCCCGAACGCGCAGCTGGCGAGCACCAACATGACCAACTTCAGCCGTCCCGAGCAGGAGCTGTCGATCACGGTGCAGGTCGGGGTGAGCTACGACAGCGACCTGGAGCAGGTCGAGCGGGTCACGGCCGAGGTCGTGGACGAGGTGATGAAGGAGATCACCGGTGCGGTCCCCGATCACGAGGCGGCGATCCGCTTCCACACGTTCGGGGACTCGCGGATCAGCTTCACGGTGATTCTCGGCGTCGGCGAGTTCAGTGACCAGTACCGCATCAAGCACGAGTTCATCAAGCGCCTGCACCAGCGCTACCGCGCCGAGGGCATCAGGGTGCCCGCCCCGGCCCGCACGGTCACCGTGCAGCAGGGCGAGCTGCCGCTGCCGCTCGGCATCCCGCACCAGCGGGACGTCTCGACCCCGCCGCGGGTCCACTGAGCGCGACGCCGGGTGGCGGCCCGCGGTCGGCCATGATCCACTCGCGGGCATGGGGCACGACCACGGCCCGTCCTCCGCGGCGACGGGCGGCACGCTCAGCGGGACGTACCGGAACCGGCTGCTGTGGACCATCTGCATCAGCGGCGCCATCACCGCCATCCAGGTGGTCGGCGCGCTCCTGTCCGGCAGTCTCGCGCTCCTCGCCGACGCCGCGCACAGCCTCACCGACGCGGTCGGCGTCTCCCTCGCGCTCGGCGCCATCACCCTCGCCCAGCGTGCGCCGACGCCGCGGCGCACGTTCGGCTTCTACCGGGTGGAGATCTTCTCGGCGGTTCTGAACGCGCTCTTCCTCGTCGCGATCTTCGTCTGGGTCCTGTGGTCGGCGATCGGCCGCCTCAGCGAGCCGGTGGAGGTCAAGGGCGGCCTGATGTTCGCGGTCGCGGTCGGTGGGCTCCTCGCCAACCTCGTGGGCCTGTGGCTGCTGCGGGACGCCAAGGAGAAGAGCCTCAACCTGCGCGGCGCCTACCTGGAGGTCCTCGGGGACGCGCTCGGCTCGGTCGCCGTGATCGTGGGCGGCCTGGTCATCCTGCTGACGGGGTGGCAGGCCGCCGACCCGATCGCGTCGATCGTCATCGGCCTGCTGATCGTGCCGCGCGCGTACGGCCTCCTGCGGGACTCCGTCCACGTCCTCCTGGAGGCGACCCCGCAGGACGTCGACCTCGGGGAGGTCCGGCGCCATCTCCTGGCGGAGCCGGGCGTCGTCGCCGTGCACGACCTGCACGGCTGGACCGTGACGTCGGGCATGCCGGTACTCACCGCCCACGTGGTGGTCACGGATGCCGCCCTCGCGGCCGGATACGGCGCACTGCTCACCCGCCTCCAGCGGTGCGTCGCCGGCCACTTCGACGTGGCGCACTCGACGCTGCAACTGGAGCCCCGGGGCCATACGGAGGAGGGCGGGGCGCTGCACCTGTGACGGCCGACGTACCTGGGGCCGCCGACGCCCCGGCGGCCCGTGACCAGGTGTGACTCCGCGTCAGCCAAGGGTGCGTCCACCCCGTGGCGATCCTGTGCATCTTTGCGGGCAGCTCCATGGAAGCCGGACGAGACCGCCCATCTCACCGGGGAGCGCCTGACGGTGGCGTGATAGCACGGGGTGATCAGAACCGAAGGAGACGACGACACCATGGGCATCTTCAGCCGTCGCCAGACCGCCACCCTCGACCCGGCGCCCGCCGGGGGCCGCGGTACGCCCTTTCCGGCGGCCGGCGATGCCGGGCTCGACCCGGCGCTTCGCGCGCTGACCGGGCAGTGGACCATCGACCGCCCGCACAGCCGCATCGGGTTCTCGGTGCGGCACGCGATGGTCACGACCGTGCGGGGCGCCTTCGGTGACTACGACAGCACGCTGTACTTCGACGGTGCGCGGCCCTCCGCGTCGCGGGCCGAGATCACCATCCGGGTCGCCAGTGTCGACACGGGCGTGGAACAGCGGGACGCGCACCTCGTGGGCCGCGACTTCTTCGACGCGAGCCGCTACCCGGAGATGGTGTTCCGCAGCACCTCCACGGTCCACGAGGGCGGGGAGACCTTCCGCATGGCGGGGGATCTGACCATTCGCGACGTCACCCGGCCCGTCGAGCTGCAACTCGACTACCTCGGTTCGGTCGTGGACCCGTTCGGGTACGAGCGGGCCGGTTTCGACGGCACCACCACCATAGACCGCACCGCGTGGGGCCTGGTCTACAACCAGCGCCTGGAGGCGGGCGGCACGATGGTGAGCGAGAAGGTCCGGCTGCAGTTCGACATCTCCGCCATCCGGACCACACCCCTGTCGTAGACGCCCCCTCCTACGACGATCTCCAGCGGGGCGAGTGAGACCGCGTCTTCCTCGTCCCCCGCGACTGGACGCCCGGCCACGGCACCTCTATGTGCTCAAGGAGGGCAAGGAGCAGCGCGCCGACCCGCTCAGCGGCCCCGGCCACCGGGAGCGGGAGTGCCGGGGCCGGCGGGTAGGGCGCGTATGGCACGTCACGGGGCGAGGCGGTACGCGTTTGTGATCGTCTCGGTCACGGTGTTGCCGGACGTGTCCTTCAGGTACACGCGGTACGACACGGCCTTGGCCGTCGCCGGGTGCTTCACCTTCGCCGTGCGCGCACCCTTGGTGTCGGTCGTGACGGGGGCCGTCTTCCAGGTGCTGCCGCCGTCGTAGGACACCTTGACCGTCAGCGTGGCGATCTTGCCGGTGCCGGCTGCCGCGCCCGCCACCTTCAACGGCACCGTCAGCGTGCCGCCCGCCGGGGCCGTGCCGTTCAGGGCCAGCTTCGGGGCGAGGCGGACGGTGGACAACGGCAGCTCGGAGGGCTCTTCCTCGGGGGTCTCGGCCGACGTGAACGTCCAGGCCGCGGCGACCTTGGTGCTGGTCGTGGTGTCCCTCGCCGAGCGGGTGGCCTCCATGGTCAGGCGGTACGGGGCGGAGGCGGCCGGGAGTTCGGCGTACACCGCGCCCGGGCCGCCCTCCGCGAGGGTGCGGCCGCCCGACTCCAGGCGGGTGAAGCCGCCGGTCGTCGCGGAGTCGCCCGCGTGGCCCGCGCCGTCGCTGAAGAGCTGGACGTACGCGTCCATGGCGTTGCCCGCGCGGCGTGCGCCCTGCCGGTCGTCGGCCTTGAGGTCGGGGCCGACGACGCCGGTGTTGAAGTTCAGCGTGTAGCGCTTGCCCGCCTTGTACGCGATCTCGTTCGCGCCGTAGTCGATGCGCGACTCCCCCGCGTCGTCGAGCTGCGCCATGGACCAGGTCCAGCGGAGGTCCTTGGTGTTGAGGTAACTCGTCCCGGAGGCCGGGAGCTTCAGCGAGGTCACCGGCACGAGGGGCGGGTTGTAGCCGCTGGTGCCGATCGGCGTGGCGGAGAGCCTGCCCTTGCGGCCCGCGGCGGAGGCGCCGACGCCGTACTTCACCTCGGCCAGCTCGGCCTTGGTGGTCGCATGCTTCAGGCCCGAGAACCAGTTGCCGGTGCGGCTGAAGGCCAGCCGGTAGTCGACCTTGTCCGACGCCGTGCCCGAGGCCTTCCAGTGGCCGTTGTACTGCGCGTTCAGGGTGGGCGAGTCCGGGCCGAGGCCGAGGGTGCGCATGACGGTGCCGCCGCCGAAGCTCCAGCTGCTCGCGATCGCGAGGGTCGTGTCGTCGTAGCTGATGTTCGACTCCGTGAGACGCGCGCCGGCGTCCGGGGTGGTGACGGCGACCGGCTTGGCCTTGCGGGAGTCCAGCGTGAGCGTCGTCTCCGCGCCGACCTTCAGCTTCGGCTGGACGAAGACCGCGAAGCTCTTGGTCGGGCCGTAGACGGAACTCTCCAGTGCGTACGTGCCCTTGGGCACCCGCACGGTCACCGGGCCCTCACGGAAGGGGACCTCGATCTTCCGCTGCGCGCGGTCGGTGAGCGTGGTGGTGTAGTTGGACGAGTCCTTGCCGTTGACGTCGAGGTGCTTCAGCGTGAGGTCGTACGACTCGACCTCACGGTCGACGACGAGGCCGGTGCGCACCTCCTGGCCGCCCCCGGTGGCCAGCAGCGTCCCGCCGTAGATGCCGTCCGCGGTGCCGGACTTGGTGTCGGCGGTGACGGTGGTCTTGGCGGTGCCGCCCGCCGGGACGGTGAGCTTCGTGTCCTTGACGGTGTACATGCCTGCCGGGCCCGGGCGGCCCTTCGGGTCCACGGAGCCCGCGGAGAGCGTGAGGGTGACGGGCTCGGCGCCGAGGTTGCGGTAGGTGACGGTCTTGGCGACCGGCTTGTCGTCTGTGTGCGGCCAGGCCTGCGTACCGAAGGCGACCGTGCCCGGTTCCGGGACGACGGACGCGGTGACGGCGCGCGTCAGGTCGACGCGGCCCGCGCCCTGCTGGTGGGCGTTGAGCGTCGGGTCGGGTTCGGCGGAGCCGGTCAGCGCGGCCTTGAGCTGCGGTCCTGTCCACTTCGGGTGCTGCTGGAGGAGCAGGGCGGCGGAACCGGCCACGTGCGGGGTCGCCATCGAGGTGCCCGACATGGAGACGTAGGCGTCGTTCCCGGTGTCGTCGGGCGTCAGCGTGGAGCGCGCGGCCGTGATGTCGTCGCCGGGCGCGGTGAGGTCGGGCTTGGTGACGCCGTCGGCCTGCGGGCCGCGGCTGGAGGTCTCCGCGATGTTGTCCTGCTTGTCGACGGAGCCGACGGTCAGGGCGGCGGGGGCGCTGCCGGGCGAGTTCAACGTGCCGGACTCGGGGCCGTCGTTGCCCGCCGCGATGACGAAGAGGGCCTTGCCGGAGAGGCGCGCGATGGCCGCCTCCATCGCGTCGGTGCCCGGTGAGTCGAGGCTGCCGAGGCTCAGGTTGACGACCTTCGCGCCGTTGTCGACCGCCCACTGCATGCCGGCGGTGATGCTGGACTCGGTGCCGGTCCCCTCGACTTCGGATATGACCTTGCCGTCCAGGAGCTGTACGTCGGGCGCCACGCCCTTGTACTTGCCGCCCGACTTGGCCCCGGAGCCCGCGAGGGTCGAGGCGACGTGCGTGCCGTGGCCCATGCGGTCCTTGGCGTCGGGTGCGGAGTCGGTGAAGTTCTTCTCGGTGACCTCGACGTTCTTCAGGTCCGGGTGCGTCTGGTCGACTCCGGTGTCCAGGACGGCGACCTTGACGCCCTTGCCGGTGTATCCGGCCTTCCACATGGTGGGGGCGCCGATCTGCGGCACGCTCTTGTCGAGGGCGGGGCGGACCTTGGCGTCCAGCCAGACGTGCGCGACGGCCCGGGCCGCGGTGGTGCGGGCGTTCGTGCGGCCGCCCGTCCCGGCGGTGAGCTCCGACCAGAGGTCCCGCGCACCGGACTTGGGCGCGTCGAACGCCTCGCCGCCGATGGCGGGCAGCGCACGGCGGTCGCGGGCCAGGCCCTTGAAGGTGTCGTCTGCGCCCGGGCGGCCGTTGGCGCGGACGCCCTGCCGGTACTCGACGATCAGCGGCAGCGACGTGCGGTGGGCGTCGTCGTACTTGTCCCTGACGAGCCGCGTGACGTCGAAGAGCCGCCGGTCCAGCGTGCCCGCGTTGATCAGCGGCTGGGCGTCCTGCGGTATGACGTACGTGTGCCCGGCCTCGCGCCGCACCGTGATCGCGACGTCCTCGCGGCCCTTGCCGCGGATCAGCCGGGCGACCTGCTTGCCCGCCGCCCGGATGACCACCCGGTCACCGGTGATCAACGTGACGGTCGTCGTCTTCCCGCCCCGCGCCCCGTGACCGGCCTTGGTCTCCCCGCCGGTACGCGTCCCCGCGGTGCGGTCCGCCCCCTCGCCGGAGTCGGCCGCGGCCGCCCCCACGACCAGTGCCCCTGACACCACGGCGGCTATCGCCGCCGCCCCCACCCTCGATATGACTGCCACCCGGTTTGCCTGTCCTTTGAACGTGCTTGATGTGGTCGTCCGTAACACGCGATCTTGGCGGCGTTCGGTTCTCGGGGTCCGGAAGATGTTCCTGGGATTCTCCAGGGCGTACGACGATGAACGCCGTTCCCTGGGTCAGGTCGATGCTGGAGCGGGGCGGCGCACCGTCGCTCTCGTCGTCCCGCCGCAGCAACTCCACCCGCCGCTGCTCGATTTCCACCGTCTTGTTGCCGTTCACGACCGCCGTGAATTCATCGAAGGCGATGTTCGACAAGGACCGCCCCGTGCGCCTGCGCAGCCAGGGGATCATGCCCAGCCCCGTGAACCATCGCCACGCGCTCTCCATCAGGGCGAAGAAGGCCAGCAGACACGCGAAGGCCGGGAACGACATGAGCCAGATCGTCACGACCGCCTCGCGGAGCTCACGGGGCCAAGGTTCCTGTCGCTCTCGGGGCTCGTCTCGCTGATTGCCATGGGATCACTGTTCCGGGTCCGCGGCGCGCGGGAATCAGACCGGCGCATGATCCGCTTCCCCCATGCGGCGGAGGCGCGGCCACGGTGCTCCACCGCGCGGCGGAGCACAAGTGCCGGGCCGGTCCCACACCTCGCCCCTGCCAGCCAACTCCCCCTATCATGAGCCGACTTGGGGGCGCCACAGGGGAGGTTGGTGAGCATGGAGCCCGTTCTCGCGCCCGTCGTGCTGATCGCCTTGCTCTGCTGGTCGGTCTACACACTCTTCGTATGGATCCGAGACGTCGCCCACCGGCGGCATCTGCCGGCACCGACGCTCGTCCCCGGCCAACTGGAGGCGTTCCAGGGGCAGGCGTTCCGCGAGATATGCCGGCGAGCCGCGAACCCGGGCGTGCACGTGAGGATGACGGACTACTTCGCCGAGCGGGGCTGGAACCGGGCGGACGTCATGCGCATCCTGGCCGAGCCGCTTAAACACAAGCTGATCAAGGTCAAGGGCTGGCGGTTCGGCGGCTACTGCGTGACGCGCAAGGGCTGGGCCGACTACGAGAGCAAGTTCATCTGGACAGGAGGCGAAGGAGTGCACATCTCGTCCGCATCCGGCGGCTTCGTGGTGGCGAACGTCAACAGCCCCCACGCGCTGGCCCACGGCGGCTACGGCAACCGGACCAACACACCCGACATCCCCCACCAACGGCTGACGGAGGCCCTCCGTACGGACGCGGAATCCGCGACGCCCGACGAGGCGGTACGGGCGCGGGAGTACGCCGATGACCTGGCCGCGGCCGTCGACTCCCAGGATGCCGACAGGACGGCCCGCGTCCTCGGCAGGATCAACACCCTGCTGTCCACGGCCACGGCGGCCTTCACCCTGACCCGCGAACTGCTGCCGCCGGGCTCATAGCGGACTCAGTGGAAGCAGAGGCAGAACGGATGGCCGGCCGGGTCCGCGTAGACCCGCCAGTTGGCACCCGGCTGGACCTGATCCGTCCGCTCCAGCACGGTCGCGCCGAGGGCGAGCGCCCGCTGCTCCTCACCGTCGAGGTCGTCCACGTCGAAGTCCAGGTGGAGCTGTTGCGGACGGTCCTGGCCCGGCCATTCGGGCGGTCGATAGCCGTCCACCCGCTGGCAGGCCAGCGGCGTCCCCTCGAACCCGTGCACTTCGACCCAGTCGGTGTCCCCAGGGTCCGCGACCACCTTGCCGCCGAGCAGATTCGCGTAGAACTCGGCGAGCTGCACCGCATCGGCGCAGTCCAGCGCGACCGCCTGTAGCTTTCGAATCACTTCCGACAACCCCTCGCTCTTCGGCCGCTTCCGCGGCACTCCGTACGGGAGGGGTCGTACCCGCCACCCCGGCCGCCATGCGCGAGCACCTACTCGGGCAGGGGGCGGTCGTGGACGACGTTCTTCATGACGAGGGTGGACGTCAGACGCTGGACGCCCGGCAGCCGGGCGAGTTGCTGGTCGTAGAGCCGCTGGAAGGCGGCCAGGTCGGTGGTGGCGACGCGCAGGAGGTAGTCGGGTTCGCCGAACAGGCGCTGCGCCTGGAGGACATGCGGGACAGCCGCCACCGCCTCTTCGAAGGTCGTGACGGTGTCGGCGTCTTCCCAGCGCAGGGTGGCGAAGACGAGCGCCTCGAAGCTGAGGCCCACGGCGGCCGGGTCCACGATCGCGCGGTAGCCGCGGATGGCGCCCTCGCGTTCCAGGTCGCGCAGGCGGCGGTGGCAGGGCGACACGCTGAGCCGCACACGGGCGGCGAGTTCGGTGACGGTGAGACGGCCGTCGAGCTGTAGCTCGGTAAGAATCTTCCGGTCCAGGGCATCCATGGAGAAGATTCTCCCTCACCACGCGCGATCATGGGGTAAATGAGGGAACACCTTCTGGCGGATCCGGCCTAACCTTCCTCGCGTACACGGCACGTGAGAGGGAACGACCCATGGACGCGACGACACTGGCAGCCTTCGTGGCAGTGGATCTTCTGCTGGTGTTCACGCCCGGCGCGGACTGGGCCTATGCGATCTCGGCGGGCCTGCGGGACCGTTCGGTCGTCCCCGCGGTCGCGGGGCTGATCACTGGACACGCGGCGTACGCGCTCCTGGCCGTCGCGGGCCTGGCGGTGATCGTGGCGAATTCGCCGGCCGTCCTCACGACGCTCACCGTCGCCGGCGCCGGATATCTGCTGTGGCTGGGTTGGGGCGTGCTGCGACAGCCGGCCGCTCCAGCGACCGCCGGGGGGACGGTGAGCGCCTCGCGCACGCAGACCGTGCTCAGGGGCGCGAGTATCAGCGGCCTGAACCCCAAGGCGCTACTGCTGTACTTCTCGCTGTTCCCGCAGTTCCTCGACCCTGCCACGGGCTGGCCGGTCGCCGCGCAGACCGGGCTGCTGAGCACGGTGCACCTGACCGCGTGCGCCGTCGTCTACCTCGCCGTCGGCGTGCTCGCCCGCACCGTACTGAAGACCCGGCCATCGGCGGCCCGGGCCGTCAGCCGGGCCTCCGGCGCGATGATGATGGTCATCGGCGGGCTCCTGCTGGCGGAAAGCCTGGCCGGCTGACCGGAGCGACGGATGCCGGACGGCACGGCCCGCCGGGGATCACCCACGTCGGGCTGCGCGTCAGCGAGGCGGCTCGGGCGGGAGCGCGCCGGTAGCCGTGCCATCGGCCTTGGCCGCGTCGGCGACGGCCTCGGCAGCCGCTTCCGCGGCCTGCGCCGTGTCGTCGGCGGCCCGGGCGGCCATGTCGTCGGCGGGCTTCTCGCGGGTGGCCGGTGACCTGGGCAGGTCCTCCTTGAAGGCCCGGGCCACGCCCTGGAACGCGGAGGTGATCTCGCTGGGGATCACCCAGAAGTTGTTCCCCGTACCTTGCGCGAGCTGAGGAAGGGCCTGGAGGTACTGGTAGGCGAGCAGCTTCGGGTCGGGGTCGTTGCGGTGCACCGCCTGGAACACCTCGTCGATGGCCCGCGACTGGCCCTCGGCCTGGAGGATGGCGGCGGTGCGGTTGCCCTCCGCGCGCAGGACGGCGGCCTGCTTGTCGCCCTCGGCGGTGAGGATCTGCGACTGGCGCTGCCCCTCGGCCCCGAGGATCGCGGCCCGCTTGTCCCGTTCGGCCCGCATCTGCTTCTGCATCGCGTCCTTGATGGTCTGCGGCGGGTCGATGGCCTTGATCTCCACCCGGTTGACGCGCAGTCCCCACTTGCCGGTGGCTTCGTCCAGGACGCCGCGGAGCTGGCTGTTGATGGTGTCCCGCGAGGTGAGCGTCTTCTCCAGATCCATGGAGCCCACGACGTTGCGCAAGGTGGTGACGGTCAGCTGCTCGACGGCCTGGAGGAAGTTCGCGATCTCGTAGAAGGCGGCTCGCGGGTCGGTGACCTGGAAGTACAGGACGGTGTCGATCTCGACGACCAGGTTGTCCTCGGTGATCACCGGCTGCGGCTTGAAGGAGACGACCTGCTCCCGCAGGTCGATCACCGGGTGGACGCGGTCGATGTAAGGGATGACGAGGTTGAGGCCGGGATTCAGAGTGCGGTGATAACGGCCGAGGCGCTCGACGTTGCGGGCGCGCGCCTGGGGGACGATGCGCACCGCCCGTACCACGGTGAAGAGCGCGATCAGCGCGATGATCAGGCCGGCAACAAGAAACGCGGAGACTTCCATGATCTCAGTCCCGGGGGTAGACGAACGCGGTGGTCCCGCTGATCTCTACGACGTCCACGGTCTTTCCCGGAGGAATCACCAGCGTCTCGTCGTAGGCGCGAGCGGTCCACTCCTCACCGTCGATCCGCACCCTGCCGCCCAGTCCCGACACCTCGGAGACGACGTAGGCGGCCCTGCCGACCAGGGCGTCTATGCCGAAGCGCGCCGCCTGGGGCTGGAGCACGTGCCGTACCGCGAGGGGGCGTACGAAGAGCAGAGTGATGGTGGCGACGACGGCGAACACCAGGAGCTGGAAGGGAAGCGGGAGTCCGATCGCGGCGCCCACCGCCGTGACCAGTGCGGCGACGCTCAGCATGCCGAGCGCGGCGGTGAGGGTGAAGATCTCGGCCACGGCCAGCACGGCCGCGACGATCAGCCAGAGCAGCCATAGATCCATTGCGTACCTCTTTCGGCCGCAAAGCGCTCGCTTACGTATTTTGCCCCTATTTTACAGGGAGCTCCACGGTGATGTGGAGGCCGCCGGCCGGGCGCGGGGTGAGGGTGAGGGTGCCGTCGTGAGCCTCGGTGATGGTCTTGACGATGGCCAGGCCGAGGCCGACGCCCGCGTGATCGGTGTGTACGCGTTCGGCGCCGCGCCGGAACGGTTCGGTGAGTGTCGAGGCCAGCTCCGCGGTGACCGGCTCGCCGGTGTTCTCGACGGTGAGCACCACGGTCTTGGGGCGGGCGGCGGTCTTGACCCACACGGTGCCCTGGCCGCGGAGGTTGTGGACGATCGCGTTGTGCACGAGGTTCGTGGTCAGTTGCAGCAGGAGCGTCGGCGATCCGATCGTGGGGGTGAGCTCGCCGTCGGTCTCTATGGTGACGCCATGCTTCTCCGCGAGGGCGAGGAGCGTCTCGGTGGCCTCCTCCGCGAGCAGGGACAGATCGACGGGTTCTCGGGTGAAGGACCGCTGGTCGGCGCGGCTGAGCAGGAGCAGCGCCTCGGTGAGGTCGATCGCCCGGGTGTTGACGGCGTGGAGGCGGTCGATGAGTGCGCGGGTGTCGCTGTTCGGATCGGAGCGCGCCACGTCGAGAAGGGTCTTCGAGACGGCCAGCGGGGTGCGCAGCTCGTGCGAGGCGTTGGTGGCGAATCTCCGCTGGTCGGCGACGTGTGTCTCCAGCCGGGCGAGCATCGCGTCGAAGGCGTCGGCGAGTTCGCGGAACTCGTCCTGTCGGCCGGGCAGCCGGATCCGGTGGGAGAGTGATTCGCTCGTGGCCATGCGGGTGGCTTGGGTGATGCGGGTCAGGGGCGCGAGCATGCGGCCGGCGAGAAGCCACCCTCCCAGGAGGCCGAACACCAGCAGGAACCCCAGTACGGCGGCTGCGATCGGAGCGAAGGCGCGCAGGACGGGGAGACGGTAGCGGGGCTCGAAGACGAGCCCGACGTGGGTCACACGTGTCAGGAACACCCACCCGGCCGCGAGCAGCAGGACACCGGCGAGCATGACGAACGCGGCGTAGCTGAAGGTGAGTTTGAGGCGAACGCTCAGCCCGGGCGCCCTATCCACGGTCCGCTCCCGCGCGTCCGACCCGTGGTGGGGTGTCGATGCGGTAGCCGACACCTGGCACCGTGGCGATGATCCAGGGTTCGCCGAGCCGTTTGCGCAGCGCCGAGACGGTGATGCGCACGGCGTTGGTGAACGGGTCGGCGTTCTCGTCCCACGCGCGTTCCAGGAGTTCCTCGGCGCTGACGACACCGCCCTCGGCCGCGGCGAGGACTTCGAGCACGGCGAACTGTTTCCTGGTCAGTGCGACATAGCGGCCGTCCCGGTACACCTCTCTGCGGAACGGATCCACCCGCAGCCCCTCGATCTCCCGTACGGGAGGCCTGTTGTGGGCCCGTCTGCGGTCGAGTGCCCTGAGCCTCATCACGAGCTCTTGGAGTTCGAAGGGTTTTGTGAGGTAGTCGTCCGCGCCGAGTTCGAAGCTGGTGACCTTGTCGTCGAGACGGTCGGCCGCGGTGAGCATGAGGATCGGCATGCCGCTGCCTGAGGCCACGATGCGTCGGGCGATCTCGTCGCCGGACGGTCCTGGGATGTCGCGGTCGAGGACCGCGATGTCGTAGGTGTTGACGCTCAGCAGCTCCAGAGCGGTCTCGCCGCCGCCCGCGATGTCCGCCGCGATCGCTTCCAGGCGCAGGCCGTCGCGGATGGCCTCCGCCATATAGGGCTCGTCCTCGACGATCAGCACTCGCATGCTCCGAGGCTACGAGGCCCCGCATATCGTCGGCATATCGAAAACCGCATACGTGCCGGCAACATGGCGCCGCCTTGGCTGATGGCATGCATCGAACCCACCCATCAGCGCGCACCGCGGCCCGGCGGATCCGGTGGCTCGTGGTGGCCGGCCTGGCGGCCGCCGCGGCGGTGATCACAGTGGTGATCGCCTCGGCCCTCGGCCACCAGTTGCCGAAGTCCTCGTCCACTTCGGCCTCCCTGTCCGCGTCACCGCACGCGTCTCCCGGCGAGCCCCGTGGGGCACCCGACGAGGCCGACGGTGTCGTCCCCGACGGCACGACGGTCTTCGACGACTCGGTTCCGGCCGTCGCCAAGCTCGATCCGGGGCTGCTCAAGGCTCTGCGCCGGGCGGCGAAGGCCGCCGCGGACGACGGGGTCGAGTTCTCCGTCAACAGTGGCTGGCGTTCCCCGGCGTACCAGGACCGGCTTCTTCGCGAGGCCGTGGCCAAGTACGGGTCCAAGGACGAGGCCGCCCGATGGGTGGCCACCGCGGCGACGTCTCCTCACGTGTCGGGGGACGCGGTCGACATCGGGCGCTCGCAGGCGACGGCTTGGCTGTCCCGGCACGGCGCGGACCACGGCCTGTGCCAGATCTACGAGAACGAACCCTGGCACTACGAACTGCGCTCCGAGGCGATCGGCCACGGCTGCCCGCGGATCTATGCCGACCCCACCGAGGACCCGAGGATGCAGCAGTGACCGGTGATGGGCGAGAACAGACGAGGGTGCGGGTGGACACGGCGGAGACCGGCCCGCGTGAGCCGGACCGTCGGGAGAGCCGCTCCGGTGCCTGGCGCGCGGGCCTCCGGCGCGCGTGCGCGTCCGGCCTCCGGCCGGGGCCGTGGAAGCGCGGACCGGTGCTCGCGGTACTGGCGCTGTCGCTGGGCCTGGTCATGCTGCTGCACGCGCGGATCACCGACCGTGGCGGCCTCGGCAGCCTGGTGGAGACGTTCCTGCCGTGGTTCGGCCTGTTCGTCCCGGTGCTGCTGGCCGGGGCGCTGTGGCGCCGCTCCGCCTCGGCGGTGGTCGCGCTGCTGCTGCCGGCCGTGGTGTGGCTGAGCCTTTTCGGCGGGCTGCTCGGCGACAGGTCCCGCCCGGCCGGTGACCTCACCGTGGTCGGCCACAATGTCGGCGCGGACAACCCCGACCCGGTCGGCACCGCCCGCGACCTGGCCGCCTCCGGCGCGGACGTACTGGCCCTGGAGGAGATCACCGCGCAGGCGAAGCCGCTGTACGAGAAGGCCCTGGCGAAGGCGTACCCGCACCACACGGTGCTGGGCACGGTCGGGCTCTGGAGCAAGCTGCCGCTGTCGGACACCGAGCCGGTCGACATCAGGCAGGACGTCGGACCGCTGGCGACCACCAAACCGGCCGGCGCCGTACTGGCAGACGTCCGGGCACTGCGCACCACGGTGGCCACGGACCGGGGTCCGCTCGCGGTGTACGTGGCCCATCTGGGGTCCGTGCGCGTGCTTCCCGGGAGCGGCTTCGGGACGGGGACCCGGGACCGCAACGCCAAGGCGCTCGCGGAGGCGGTCGCCGCCGAGGCGAACGAGCGGGTGGTGCTGCTCGGCGACCTGAACGGCACCACGGACGACCGTGCGCTCGACGGCCTCACCTCGCGGTTGGTCTCGGTCCAGGAGGAGGCCGGGGACGGCTTCGGCTTCAGCTGGCCGGCGAAGTTCCCGGTGGCGCGGATCGACCAGATCCTGGTCCGCGGCGTGGAACCGGAGAGCTCGTGGGTGCTGCCGGCCACGGGCAGCGACCACCTGCCGGTGGCGGCCGGGATCAGCTGGTGACCGTGCCCGCACTGGGGCTATCTCTTCAAGGGACGCCTGAAGATGCGCACGCCTGATGGCGAGGAGACCTATGAAGCGGGCCAGGCCTTTTACTGGCCGCCCGGCCACGCCCCCCTGGCTGTCGAGGACTGCGAGTACATCGGCTTCTCGCCGGCCAAGGAATTCGACGCGGTCGTCGAGCACATCAAGGCGCAAGGAGGATGACGGGCGGCAGCCTCCTGAGGCCGCGGTAGCAGCGTGTCGCCCGTGCGTGCGTCTATGCGCGGGCCTTGCGACGACCGGAGAGTGACGCACCCACCTGCGATGGCCGCGCTCTCATGCCGAGCTGTCCTGCTGCTGGTGGTGGCGGTGCCGTGCGTTGATGCGGCGGGCCTCTTCGAGTTGGTCCTCGAGGATGATGATGCGGCACGCGGCTTCGATGGGGGTGCCCTGGTCGACGAGTTCCCGGGCCCGGGCGGCGATGCGCAGCTGGTAGCGGGAGTAGCGGCGGTGACCGCCTTTGGAGCGCAGCGGGGTGATCAGGCGGTGTTCGCCCAGCGCCCGGAGGAAGGCGGGCGTGATGCCGAGCATGTCGGCGGCCCGGCCCATGGTGTACGCCGGGTAGTCGTCGTCATCGAGGTGGTCGACGGGGCGGGAACTGGCAGGGTCCATGGAACCTCCTTCTGGCACGCGCCGAGGGGCCCGGGCGCCGTACTGGCACCCGGGCCCCGACTGTCCGACACCACCTGCCGACTCTTCTCAGTCGGCCTTTGTTTTCGCTGCCCTTCGCCCGGGGGAAGACGAAGCGCGGCGGGGGATCGCGGATGCGTGACCGGAGACCACGTGCCTACCGGGGCCTTCGGTACCCGGGCGGGATGTTCCTTCCGCCCGGGCGATCCTGATGGCGTCTGCTCCTTATCTCTTTCGTTCAACCGTTCGTACTGCTTGCTGCATGTCTTCGACTTCTTGGCTACGGGGGAAACACTAGCCCTGACAAGTCACCATGTCTACTCCCGCCGGTACAGTTTTCCTTCAGTGCGGGGGCCCGGAAATCTACTCCCGGCTCTCGACGCCCGCCTGCCTGGTTGAAGTCGAGATCAGCGGGCACAAGGCAGACCCAGCGGTCCAGCCGACCAGGTGGGTGTTCGACGCATGAGCGAGACGCAGACACACTTCGATTCCCCCACGCGTCCTGTCCTACTGGCAGCCGACAGCCCCTGTGGCATCCCGCTCGCCCGCGACGCGGCCCGCGCCTTCGCCCAGAGCCTCGATCCGGCCCCGAGCGCGAAGGCGGAGGAGACCCTCGCCCTGGTGGTCTCGGAACTCGCCACCAACGCACTGCGTCACGGCGGAGGCCGCTTCACCCTGGAGCTCCGCGCCGACGCCGACACCGTGCATGTCGCCGTCAGCGACCCCGCGCCGGCCCCACCGCGCGAACGCACCCCGGACCTCAACGGCGGTACGGGCGGCTTCGGATGGCCCATGATCCGCCGCCTCACCCGCAGCGTGGACATCACCCAAGGCCCCGGGCCGGGCAAGACCATCCACGTACGTCTCGCGCGGTAGAGGTCATCAGGCCGATCTCGGTCTCGGTCGAACTACACGCCCATTGGGCCGACTTGAAAGTAGCCGCCCCCGCCGATGCCGTTCAGTGGGCCATGACGGTGCTGGGGACTCTGAGGCTGTTCCTGAGACGGTCGGCGGCGTCGGTGGTGACCAGGAGCTCCACCAGGCCGGTGATCTGGCCCGGAGCGTGGTCGATGAAGATGTCCTCGATGTTGACCCCCGCCGCGCCCACGTCGGTGAAGAGACGGGCCAGCTCGCCGGGCTGGTCGCCGATCAGGACGGAGACGGTGGCGTAGGCCCCCTGGGGTGCGCCGCGCTTCTGGGGCAGTCGGCCGTGGCCTGCGCAGCCGCGGCTCAGCAGGCCGGTCAGTGTCGTGGCGCCGGTGGCGCGGATGGGATCGTCATCGGGGGCGGTCAGGGCGCGCAGTGCTCCGATGGCGTCGTCCAGGTCGCCGGCCAGTTCGGCCAGGATGTCGGCGACGGTACCGGCGTTGGCGGAGAGAATCTCCAGCCAGAGCTTCGGATCACCTCCCGCGATGCGTGTGACATCCCGTACGCCCTGACCGGACAGGCCCACCTCGGCGTCGGTGGCGTGTTGCAGGCGGGCGGCCATCAGGCTGGCGACCAGGTGCGGGGTGTGGGAGACGAGGGCGACGGCCCGGTCGTGTCCGTGCGGATCCATCACCAGCGGGGTCGCGCCGCACATGTCGAGCAGGCTCCGTACCGTCCGCCAGGTCTCGGCGGAGGTCGTCGGGGTCGGCACGAGCGCCCACACGCGCCCCTCGAAGAGGTCGGCGCGGGCGGCCAGCGGGCCGGAGCGTTCCCCGCCCGCCATGGGGTGCCCGCCCAGGTAGGTGCGGGTATCGCAGCCGGCGGCTTCGATCGCGTCGAGCGCCTGGGCCTTGACGCTGGCCACGTCGGTGTAGGCACGCGCGAGGCCCCGACTCTGGGCGTCGGCGAGGGTGGCCGCGATGTCCGCGGGCGGGACGGCGAGGACCGCCAGGTCGACGGGGCCGGGGGGCTCCTCGGCGCGGCCCGCCCCGAGTGCGGCGGCGGTCAGCGCCGCCATGGGTTCCTTGTCGCTCAGGTAGACGGTGACGCCTTTGGCCGACAGGGACAGGGCGATGGACGTGCCGATCAGACCGGCGCCGACGACGACGGCGGTGCGCAACATGGTGTGCCTCATCTGTTCATCGACAACACGGACTCGACCGGCCGGGCGCAGAGGGATACCCGGGGAGGGCAGAGGGTGGGAACAGCGGCTCACGGTCTGGGCGCTCGGGCGGCGGAACACTGCACGCCGCAACGAGGCAGGGGCCGGTCAGGTACCGTCGGGCCCGCTCGTCAGATCGTGCGCGAACATCTCCCAGATCTCGGCGTAGCCTTGGACGAGCTCAGACATCTGGGTCTTGCAGTGGGCGGGGACGCTCTCGACGTACCGCTGGCGGTCGCGGGCCACCAAGGCGGCGGCGTCCAGCATGCGCAGGATGTGACGGCCCGTCTCGTTGAGCCTCATCGACGGATCGCGGCGCAAGGTGTCGAAGATCGAGCCGAGTTCGGCTGTCGACCTGGTGTGGGCCGGGCGGTTCTGCGGCGGCCGGTAGGCCGGCTGCTGCGGGGAGTCCCCGGTGGCCGCGTGGCCGCGCTGGCGAGAGGGTACGGGGTCTTCTCCGCGCATGACCCGGCTGCGTACGTCCGCGACGGTGGCGGGCGATATGCCTGCCTGGCGGGCGATGGTGCGCAGTGAGGCGGTGGGGTTCTGCTTGACCAGCTCGCCGGCGAGCCTTCTGCCGTGTGTGGAGTCGACGGGCCGGGAGCGGCCGTCGAGCCCGATCCTGCGGTCGGGCTGCGCGAGCGTGCCGGCCGCGTTGTGGCGTATCTCGGAGACTTTACGGGCGGACAGTCCGGCGACGGCGGCGACGGCCCGGTCGGACCATTCGGGGTGTGAGGCGAAGATGCGTTCGGCGGCGGCGGTCCGGTCCTCCAGGGACAGCGGGCGGCCGTGGGAGACGTTGAGGGCTACGGCGAGGAGGTCGGCATCGGTCGTGTCGCCGTCGAAGTAGCGGACCTTGATGAACATCTGTCCGTTGACCTGGGCGGCGCGCAGGCGGTGGACTCCGTCGACGACCCGCATGGTCGGACGGTGCACGAGGATCGGGGGGAGTTCCGATTCGGTCTCGGCGAGGGTCCGGGTGTATTCGGTGTCCAGGCCGCCCATGCGGGGGGTGTGGGTGACGTGCAGTTCGTCGAGATGGGCGAGTTCGACGGTTGCGTCGTTGAGGCTCTTGTCCCGCAGCGCGAGCAGGTATTCGGAGCTGCTGCGGGTGCACGGTCTGTCAAGCTGTCCGGCAGTCATGGAGACACTTCCTGGTCGGCACGTCCGATGAGGGGCGGGTGTCCTACTGCCATCCGGAGTCCCCCCGCTCGTCACCGGCGATCGGGGTGGGGATCTGCCAGCCGGAGTCGATGTTGCCGTCGTCGGCCTCGCCGGTGGTCCCGGCGGGCTGCACTCTCTGCGTATCGGCGGCGGTGACGACGGTGGCGTCGGCGGCCCAGGCGGTCTGTGCGCCCAGGAGGAGCGCACAGGCGGCGACGCTGCTGAGAATGACCTGACGAATCATGAGTTTCCCTGTTCTCCTCGGGGGCTTGCTGCGATGAACATGAGTGTTCTCCGCGTCCCACGGGGAGTAGAAGAGGCTTAGGGGCGGGCAAAGCGGCCTTGGCACATTCAGTCCAGGTCGGTCGCCTTTGGAAGCGTTAATTCCGCCCTATTTGCAGGGAAGTCAGAGAGGTCGGCGAAGCTATTCGTCCATGTCGGGGCGGAGCAGCGGTACCTCGGCGGACAGCAACTCCCACTGCGCGAGGGGCGGATGGGTCACGACGGCGCGCGCCCAGGCCAGTTGAGCGGCCGCTTCCGCTTCTTGCAGGGTGGACGCCTGCACGTAGACACCGACGACGGGGCAGGGCTGGGCCTCGGCGTGGACGCTGACGTGCTCGACGCGGTCCGCGTCGGCGCCACGGCCCTGCATCAGCAGAGCCGCCGTGGCGGCGGGCAGCCGCTCGCCCCCGGGGGGCGGGAGAAGGCGGAGATGGACGAGATACACAGGAAGCACCTTCCCGGGGGAAGTGAAACATCACGCACAAAAAGGCAGGAACGGTGCTGGCACTGCCGAATCGGGTGTACCAGATGGATCGGGGACACATTTCGGTCCATGGCCTTGCGGGTCTCCGGTTTGCGACAGAGAGGGAACCGAACGGCCGAGCGCACCACGGGAAAGCGGAATGGAAGCGCCCGGATAAATTCTGATGTTTCGAACTCGCCCCTCGGTTAGGCTGGCCAAGCACGCCCTCGAACGCATGTACACGGATTCAGCGTGCTCGGTTGCGTCTGCCAGGACTGGAATGCCCAACGGAGATGGAAGCCAGATGCTGATCAACCTCGGACTCGACGCCGTCGCAGAGACTGTCTACCGAGGGATGCTGGCACACCCCGGCAGCTCCCTGGCCGAGTTGTGCAGCCGGCTGCACATCCTCGAGGAAGACCTATGCGGAGCGCTGGACAGGCTCAGCGAACTCGCCCTGGTACGGGCTTCCTTGGACGATCCCAGCCAGGTGCACGCGGTCGACCCCCACCTCGGCATGGAGATCCTTCTCGCACGTCAGCAGGCCGAGCTGGCCGCACAGCAGCAACGTGTCGAAGCGAGTCGCGCGGCGGCCGCCCGGCTCATCTCCGAGTTTGCGCACGAACAGTCCTCCCATTCCAATGCGTCGGTCCGATACCTCGAGGGCGTCGATGCCGTTCGGGACTACCTCGCAGCCCTGAACAGTCAAGTGGTGAAGGAATTCCTGACCTTTGCCCCCGGGGGCGCTCAGACACCGGCGAACATGCAGGCCTCGCGTCCACTCAACAGACGGTTGCTTGAGCGGGGAATCAGTATGCGCACGATATACCTGGACAGCATTCGCCGCGACCCGCCCAGTGTTGAACACGCAGAATGGCTCACATCCCACGGTGCTCATGTCCGAACAGTGCCTTCATTGCCCAACCGGATGATCATCTGCGACCGCCGGGAAGCCATCATCGCCATCGACAGCGACAACACCGAAGTGGGCGCGGTCGCCATCAGTTCACCCGGCCTGATCTCCTCCCTCTGCGCCCTGTTCGAGAGCGAGTGGCGCTCCGCCCAGCCGCTGGGCTCCGCACCCGCGCAGCAGCCGGGCGAACTGACCCCGCAGCAGGTCACGGCCCTGCATCTGCTGGCCCAGGGCGCCACGGACGAATCGATCGCGAAGAAGCTGGGCGTCTCCCCCCGTACGGCACGGCGTATCGCCACGGGCCTGCTCACGCACCTCAACGCGCGCAGCCGCTTCCAGGCCGGCGTCCACGCCGTGCAGGAGGGCTACCTCCCTTCCTCCCCGGAATGACCCGATCACGGCCTGACGCGCCTTCGCGTCACCTCTGTCGCATCTCGCCCGCTTTGCACCTGTCTACGGATCCTGGCCAGGCGTCGGCGTATGCGTGGCTGACGCCCGACGGCGGCGGCCACTGATCAACCGCGGGCCAGGAGGGTTGGTCGCCCGAAGCGGACCCGTTCCGGCCCGGTCCTGTCCGAGGCCCCCGCCGCGCCGGCGCGCGGCGAACGCATTCTGTGCCTTTGGGCTTCCGTCGAATATGGACACGTGCGCGTTCCGGAATGAACGCAGTACTTTGACGGCCTGGGGCGGGCACCTGGCCCGCTATTCACCGGCGCGGACAACGGACGTATCCGCCGCTCTACGGCGCTCTCGCGCAGCCCGGCCGACACACTGCTGCCCGGTGGCCATTCCGCAATGACCCGGTGACATATTCACGAGGGGACACCCATGTCCGATCACAGGAGCGGTCTCACCGTCGGCACCACCCTGCCGGGGCTCTCCCGCGCCGACGTCGACCGTGCCGAACTACGCCTGGCCCCACGGATTCTGCGCACGCCCGTCATCCGATCCGACCAGCTGGACGCCCAATGCGGCGCGCGGCTGTGGCTGAAGGCCGAGAACCTCCAGCGCGGTGGGTCCTTCAAGGTCCGCGGCGCACTGCTCGCCGTCGAGGAGCTGGCCGCCGCCGGCAGCCGGGGTGTCGTCGCCCAGAGCACCGGCAACCACGCGATCGCGGTGGCCCTCGCGGCCCGCGCGCACGCGCTGCCCACTCTGATCGTGCTGCCGTCCGACGCGCCCCCCGCCAAGGTCGGGCGCATCCGGGAGGCCGGCGCGCGGGTGGTGTTCGCCGGGACAACGCTCGCCGAGCGCGTCGCCGCCGTCGAGGAGTTCCGGGAGCTGCACGGCTACGACGTCGTCGACCCCTACGAGAATCCGCACGTCGTCGCCGGACAGGGAACCGCCACGGCCGAACTGCTGGAGCAGGCCGCCGCGGAGGGCGTGCGCCTGGACACCGTCGTCGTCCCCGTCGGCGGGGGCAGCGCACTCGCGGGCGCCTGCCTGGCCGCGTCCGGCCACGGGGCGGCCGTCGTCGGCGCGGAGCCGGAGGCCGTGCCCGCCTTCACCGCGGCACTGGGCGCCGGCGAGCCGGTGACGGTGGGCGTCGGGCTCACCATCGCCGACGGGCTGCGCCCCGACCGCATCGGCGCGCTCCCCTTCGCCCTCGCCGCCCTGGTCGCCGAGCAGGTGCTGACCATCTCCGAGGAGGCGATCGCCGACGGCATGCGGGCCGCGCTGCTGGTGGCCAGGCTGCTCGTCGAACCGGCGGCCGCGACCGCGCTGGCCGGCGCGCTCGAGTACGCGTCCGGACCGGGCCGGGGCACCGACATCGGCGTCCTGCTCTCGGGCGGGAACGTCGAGCCGGCCCTGGTCGCCGCCGTGCTCGCGGGCCCGGCAGGCCTCGCCCACAGAGCCGTGGCGAGCTGAGCCCCGCCGCACCACAACGCCTCGGCCCGAAATACGGTGGTCGCCGTATTTCGGGCCGAGGCGTGTATGCCGTGATGCCGGACTACTTCCCGGCCATGGCCTCGATCAGGCTCTTGGGGCGCATGTCGGTCCAGGACTTCTCTATATAGGCGAGGCAGTCCTCTCGGCCCGCCGCGCCGTACACGGAATTCCAGCCCTCGGGCACATCGACGAAGATGGGCCAGAGGGAGTGCTGCCCCTCGTCGTTGACGAGGACCAGGTAGCTGGCATTGGGGTCGTCGAACGGATTCGTCACCACACTGTCCTTTCTCAGGCGAACAACTCTGATCACGTCGGTGACCACACCAGTGGGCCGGGTGCGGCAATTCCACACGTACGCGATCCACAATTCCCATCTCGCGGAGCGCCACGGGCCCGCGGCGATCCACTATGACTCGCTTCTTATCGCTGCGACAACACCCGCCGGGCTGTGCGCCGCAACGGCTCCGGCATACGGGCCACGCCCGGTGGGTGAGGGTGTTCAACCGCGACCACGCGTCAGTTGAACACCCCCGGATCCTTCTTGCCGAAAGGCTCATTGCCGTGTAAATGGGCCGGCCACATTGCTCGTTCGCGGCGCCCGATGCCGCTGTGGAAGCACCGCGGAATTGGTTGGGCGCGGTGTCAGGCCGAGCGCTGGACGCCGGTTTCCGTATCGTCTTCCTTGAACTGTGTGTGGTAGAGCGACGCGTACTGTCCCCCCTGTGCCAACAACTCCTCGTGCGTCCCGCGTTCACGGATGCGGCCTGCGTCGACGACCAGGATCTGGTCGGCATCCCGAACGGTGGAGAGGCGGTGGGCGATCACGAGAGACGTACGGCCCGCCAGCGCGCCCTTGAGGGCCCGCTGGATGGCGGCCTCCGACTCCGAGTCCAGATGGGCGGTGGCCTCGTCGAGGACCACGATCGGAGGCGACTTGAGCAGCAGCCGGCCCAGGGCGATCCGCTGCTTCTCACCACCGGAGAGCCGGTGGCCGCGGTCACCGACGACGGTGTCCAGGCCGTTCGGCAGGGACGAGATCGCGTCCCAGATCAGCGCCGCCCTGCATGCCTCGATCAACTCATCCTCGGTCGCCTCGGGGCGCGCGTAAAGCAGATTGGCGCGGATCGTGTCGTGGAACATGTGCGTCTCCTGGCTGACCACACCGACCGTGTCGCTCAGGGACTGCAGCGTCACGTCCCGCACGTCGTGGCCACCGATCCGGACGGTGCCCGAGGTCGCCTCGTACAGCCGGGGCACGAGCTGGGTGATCGTGGTCTTTCCGGCGCCGGAGGGGCCGACGAGGGCCGTCAGCTGCCCGGACGGAGCGGTGAAGCTCAGCTCCTTGAGGATCCAGGCGTTGTCGCCCCGGTCCTTCTCGCGCAGCGCCATCGGTTCCAGGGAGGCCAGCGAGACCTCCTCGGCGGTCGGGTAGCGGAACGAGACGTGGTCGAACTCCACGTCCAGACCACCACGGGCCCGGACTCCCCCGCCCCCGCTCTCGTCGACGGAGAGGAGCGTATGCGCGCCGGGCTTCTCGGCGACCAGCGGCTTCAGGTCGAGGATCTCGAAGATCCGGTCGAAGCTGACGAGCACCGTGAGTACCTGGATCTGCAGGCCCGAGAGCTGGTTGATCGGCCCGTACATCCGGAACAGCAGCGTCACCATCGCGACGAGCGTGCCGATCTGGAGGGTTCCGCTGATCACCAGGTTCCCGCCGAAGCCGTAGACGATCGCCGTCGTCATCGAGGTGAGGACCGTGATCACGATGAAGAACATCCGGCCGTAGACGACGTTCAGCGCGGTGATGTCACGGACGCGGCCCGCCTTCTCCTCGAAGAGCGCCGCCTCCGAGGCCGGCCGGCCGTACAGCTTGGCAAGCTCCGCTCCCGAGATGTTGAAGCGCTCGCTCATCATCGAGCCCATCTCGCCGTCGAGGTTCATCCGCTCCCGGGTCAGCCGCTGGAGCTTGCGGCCGATGATGCGGGCCGGGAAGAGGAACAGCGGCACCATCGCCAGGGCGACGAGGGTGATCTCCCATGACAGGTAGATCATCGTGCTGATGACGATGGCCAGGGTCAGGAGCGCCGAGACCGCCTGGGTCAGCAGTGAGGTGATCGCCTGCCTGGTTCCGGCGATGTCCGTGTTGAGCCTGCTGACGAGCGCTCCCGTCTGCACCCTGGAGAAGAAGGCGAGCGGTTGCCTCTGTACGTGCTCGAAGACCTCGGTCCGCAGGTCGTAGACCAGTCCCTCGCCGATCCTGCCCGAACACCGGGCCTCGATGTAGAGGACGAACGACTCCATCAGGGCCAGCAGTACGATGCCGAAGGCCAGCATCACGACGATCTCGAACTTCTTCGGCACGATGCCGTCGTCGATCATGAACTTCAGCATCAGCGGGCTGGCAGCGGTGATCGCACCGCAGGCGATGCTCGCCAGGACCAGGACCGCCAGTTGCTTCCGGTAGCGAACTGCGTACGGGAGTATGCGCCGCAGCGTGCCCGGCTTGATCTTCTGGCGGCTCATCCTGCCTTTGTCGACATTGTTTCCAGAGATGAGATTCGGGCCGCCTATGAGGGCCATGGAGAACACTCCTCGCTTGTGGGTGAAAGAGCCCTTTCCGTCCGATCGGAAGGCGGCGCGGCGGCCTGGAGGACAGCCGGTGCGGACGCATTGCGGTGGCGTAGGGCGCCGGTACCGGCCTCCGTGCAGAGGCGGGGGCGGAATGCGGGGCGGGCACGCCCCCGGGCGGGTGGAGCCGGGGCGCCGCATGGGTACGGGCGGGGGTGCGGGTCCGCATGCGGGTTTCGCGTCATGTGGGTGATGCGCTCGGGGCCGCCCCCGATGAGGCGGACGCCCGGCGTGGAATGCGGCTCGAAGGCCTTCGGAATCGCTGCGGTTTTCACCATGGGCATGAGGGATCCGCCCTTTCTGTCGCCCAGGGAAGTCCCTTGTCGGGAGGCTTCACCGATCGGGTCGGCGCAAGGCCCGTCCGGTCAGCCGTTGTTCTCCGGATTCCGGGTGTCGTGGGTGAGCTCCTGCGCGTAGAACGCCTTGATGCGGGAGAGGAATCCGCGCCGACTCGGCTTGGCGGCCGAGTCGGGGCGCGGGCCCGGGTCGAGGGCGTCGAGCATCGCCTTGCGCCGGATCTCGGCGACGGCGATGACGTCGACGCCCGGGTTGGTGATCGGAAGCGAGGCGGCCGCGACGGACGCCGCGGACGGCGCTTGGGCGACGGCTTCGGGAGCCGGCGCCTCGGTCTGCGGGGCAGCGCCCCTCAGCGACGTGGTGGTACCGGCGCTGCCTCCAGCTCGGGGGCGGGGGGCGGAAGCGGACGAGGAGGGCGTCACGATGGACATGAGGAATACGCTTTCTGTCGTCAGGAAGGAATGGGGGGGCGCGCGCTGAAGCGCCAGGGACCGAACCGAGCGGTCGCCCCGTCGTCGTGCCATGTCGTGCCTTGCCTGCGCGGAGGGAGACCGCGCGTTCCGCGGGCGCCGGACGGTGGTGGCACCGGCCGGCGCCCGCTCAGGTCGTGCTACCGCTCGGCCAGCCAGGCGGCCACCGCGGTCCACACGTCGGCCAGCGTCTCGGGATCGGCCATCTCGTAGTGGGTGCACGGGACACCGGCCTGCGTGATCTCACCCGTGATGTAGGGCTTCCAGAGCTCCTCGGTGGCCATGCCCTCCGGCTTGCTCTGCTCGGCCACGACCAGCAGGGCGTCTCCGTCGAAGCGCCCGTGCACGTGGCCGGCCCGGATCGTGCGGTGGTTCTGCAGGATCCTGGCGAACGTCCGGTACTCCTCCTCGGTGGCCGACCCGAGGGCGCCTCCCGCCTCCCGGCGTACGACCTCGATGAGTCGGTCGACCTTGGCGTCCAGGTCGACCTCGCTCTCGTCGGCGTGGTCGACGGCACCGCCGTCCCGACGCTGCCACGGGTACTGGTCGAGGATGACAAGCGCCGAGACCTCGTCACCCGCCGCCTGCAACTGGACGGCCATCTCGTGGGCAACCGCCCCTCCGTAGGACCAGCCGAGCAGCCGGTAGGGGCCGCTGGCCTGCACCGAGCGGATCCGCTCGATGTAGTCCATGGCCATCTCCGGTACGGAGGAGGCGAATTCGGAGGTGCCGTCCAGGCCACGGGACTGCAGACCGTACAGCGGGATCTCCGCCGGTACATGCCGTGCCATCGGCATGTAGCACCAGCTCAGGCCGCCCGCGGGGTGGATGAAGAAGAACGGCGGCTCGCTGCCCTGCTCCCGGATCGGCAGCAGCACCCCGAGCGCGTCGCGGATCGATGACAGGCTCATCCGCTTCATCAGCTCGCCGACGCTCGGAGCAGCGAACAGGTCCCGCACCGCGATCGTCACGCCCCGCTCCCGCAGCGCCTCCACCAGCCTCACCGCGAGCAGCGAGTGGCCGCCGAGCGCGAAGAAGTCGTCGTCGACGCCCACGTCGGGGCGGCCGAGGACCTGCGCGAACGCCTCGCACATGTGATCCTCGAACGAGGTCACCGCCCAGTTGGCCGCCTCGTCCACCACGCCGCCCTGCGGGACGGGAAGGGCCTTGCGGTCCAACTTGCCGTTCGGCATCAGCGGCAGCCGGTCGATGGCGACCACCGCCGACGGCACCATGTAGCCGGGCAGCCGGTCCTGGGCCAGGCCCCGCGCCTCGCGGGCGATCCGGTCCGCCGCCGACTCGGGCTCCTCCCCCTCGGCAGCCGCCCGGTTCGGCACCACGTACACCACCAGGCGCTGGTCGCCCGGGGTGTCCTCGCGGACCAGGGCGACGGCCTGGCCGACCGAGGGGTGCGATGCCAACGCGGCCTCGATCTCCCCCAGTTCGACCCGGAAGCCCCGGATCTTGACCTGGTCGTCGGAGCGCCCCACGTAGTGGAGGTCCCCGTCGGCGGTCCACCGCACCACGTCACCGGTGCGGTACATCCGCGCCCCCGGCTCCCCGAACGGGCCGGCCACGAAGCGGCCGGCCGTGAGGTCCGGGCGCCCCAGGTAGCCGCGGGCGACGCTCTTGCCACCGATGTACAGCTCACCCGCCACACCCGGCGGAACCGGGGCGAGGGCCTCGTCGAGCACGTACACCTGCGTGTTGCCGATCGGACCGCCGATCGACATCGCGTCGGCGCCCTCCCCCGCCAACTCCGCGGCGGTCGACCAGACGGTGGTCTCGGTCGGGCCGTACAGGTTGGTCAGCGTGGGCGTCCTGGCGAGGAGCGTGCGGGCCAGGTCGCTCGGCAGCGCCTCCGCGCCGATCATGGCGCGCACCCCCGCCCAGTCGACCGGGTCGTCGGCGTCGGCGATCAGGCCGCGCCACAGGCTCGGCGTCGCGTGGACGATATTGGCGCCAGTGGTACGGATCAGGGAGCGCAGCGCCCACGGGTCGAGCACCTGCTCCTGCGAGGCGAGCACCATGGACGCCCCGTTGAGGAACGGCAGGTAGAACTCGAAGCCGGCCATGTCGCAGCCGTGGGTGCTGACCGCCAGGAGCCGGTCGTCCGCGCCGAGCGCGAACCGGTCCTGCATCGCGCTCAGGAAGTTCACGATCGCGCGGTGCTCGACGATGACTCCCTTGGGACGCCCGGTGGATCCCGAGGTGTAGATGACCCACATCGGGTGCTCCGGCCGCAGCGCCGCCGTGCGCTCGCCGTCGGTCAGCGGCCCGTCCGCGAGGCCCGCGAGCACCTCGGTGACCTCCGCGCTGTCCAGCAGGATCACGGGAGCCTGCGGGCGCTGCCCGGCCTCCGCCGGGCGGGCGTCCAGCTCCTCGCTGGTGAGCACGCTCACCGCGCCGGAGTCGGCGATGACGTACGCGATCCGGTCGGCGGGATAGGCCGGGTCGATCGGCAGGTACGCCGCACCCGACTTGATCACGCCGAGCAGGGCGACCACCAGGTCCACCGTGCGCTCGAAGACCGCCGCGACGACCGTCTCCGGACCGATGCCCCGGCCGGCGAGGTGGCGCGCGAGCCGGTTGGCCCGGGCGTCCAGTTCGGCGTAGGTCAGCTCCATGCCGCCGTGGACGAGGGCGACCGCGTCGGGCGTGCGGGCGGCCTGCGCCTCGAACAGCTCGACGACCGTCGCGTCCGGCACCTCGGCCTCGGTCGCGTTCCATTCGGTGAGCATCCGCGTCCGCTCGCCCTCGCCGAGGACGTCCACTTCGCCGAGGCGGACCCCCGGGTCGGCGGCGAGCGCCGCGAGTACCCGGCTCAGCCGCTCGGCGATCCGCTCGACCGACTCCGGGTCGAACAGGTCGGCCGCGGCGACGAGCGAGCCGCGCATGCCGGCCGGGGCGCCCTCGGCGTCGTACAGCTCGGTGACGCTGACGTCCAGGTCGAACTTCACGACCGCCTCGGCGGAGGCCCCGGCGGACCGGGCCGCGGGGGCCCCTCGCCGTGCGTCCACGCCCTCCAGGTCGAGCACGGCCTGCTCGTTGTTCTGTAGGAGCAGCATGACCTGGAACAGCGGGTGGCGGGCCATGGAACGGGCCGGGGCCAGCTCCTCGACCAGTCGCTCGAAGGGCACGTCCGGGTGGGCGAACGCGCCGAGTCCCGCTTCCCGTACGCGTTCGAGGACCTCCCGGAACGTCGGGTCCCCGGCGAGGTCGGTACGGAGGACGAACGTGTTGACGAAGTAGCCGATCAGGTCGTCGAGGGCCTCGTCCGTGCGGCCCGCGATCGCGGAGCCGATCGGGATGTCGGTGCCCGCGCCGATGCGGGAGAGCAGGACGGACAGAGCGCCGTGCAGCACCATGAACATCGTCACGCCCTCGGCTCGCGCTACCTGCGCCAGCCTGGCGTGGACGTCCGCTGGGACGTCCAGCGGCACCCGGTGGCCCCGGTGCGAAGCGATCGCCGGACGCGTCCGGTCGAACGGCAGTCCCAGCTCCTCGGGCACCCCCGCCAGCGTCCCGCGCCAGTAGGCGACCTGCTGCGAGAGCAGGCTCTCGGGGTCCTGGCTGTCGCCGAGCACCTCGCGCTGCCACAGCGCGTAGTCCGCGTACTGGACCGGCAGCGGCTCCCACTGGGGCGCGCGACCCGCTCTGCGGGCCTCGTAGGCGGTGGACACATCGCGGGCGAGCGGCGCCCACGACCAGCCGTCGCCGGCGATGTGGTGGACCACGACGACCAGTACGTGCTCTTCGGGTCCGGCCCTGAACAGCCAGGCGCGGACGGGGGGTTCGGCGGCGAGGTCGAAGGTGTACGCCTTCGCCCCGGCGACCGCCTCGGCCAGGCCGTCCGGCTCGACATCGGCGACGGTCAGCTCCCAGTCCAGCGTGTCGATGTCGAGGATCCGCTGGTACGGCTCGCCGTCGGCGACGCAGAAGACAGTGCGCAGCACCTCGTGGCGCGCGAGCAGGTCGCGGAGGGCCGCTCCCATCGCGTCGACGTCCACCGCTCCGGCGAGCCGGGCGGCCACCGGGATGTTGTAGGTGGGGCTCGGCCCGTCCATCTGGTTGATGATCCAGAGCCGCCGCTGTCCGTAGGAGAGCGGGAGCCGCTCGGGCCGTTCCATGGCCGTCAGCGCGATCCGTGCCGCACGGGCACCCGCCAGCCGCTCCACCAGACCCGCGACGGTCGGGGACTCGAAGAGCGCCCGTATCTCGATCTCGACGCCGAGGACGGAGCGGATCCGGCTGACCAGGCGCACCGCCAGGAGAGAGTGACCGCCCAGCTCGAAGAAGTCGTCATCGACGCCGACCTCGGCAAGACCGAGGACCTCGGCGAAGGCCAGACACAGGATCTCCTCCTGCAACGTGACCGCCCGGCGCCCACCGGAGGCCAGTGCCGACGAGTAGTCCGGCGCGGGCAGAGCCTTGCGGTCCAGCTTGCCGTTGCCGGTCAGCGGCAGCCCGTCCAGGACGACGACCACCGACGGCACCATGTGCTCCGGCAGCCGCTGCCCCGCGAATTCACGCAGGGCCGGCCCCAGTTGGCCCTTCTCCTGCGGCTCCAGGTCGTCGGCAACGACGTAGGCGACGAGTCGCCGGTCGCCCGGGGTGTCCTCGCGGGCGATCACGGCGGCCTGGTCGACCAGCGGGTGGCCGGTCAGGACGCCCTGGACCTCGCCGGGCTCGATGCGGTAACCGCGGATCTTCACCTGGTCGTCGGCACGGCCGAGGAAGACCACCTGGCCGTCCGCCGTCCACTTGGCCCGGTCACCCGTGCGGTACATCCGCCCGCCCGGCTCGAAGGGGCTGGCCACGAAACGCTCGGCCGTCAGGCTCTCGCGCCCGACGTAGCCGCGGGCCAGTTGCGCTCCGGAGACGTACAACTCGCCGGCGACGCCCTGCGCGACCGGCCTGAGCCGCTCGTCCAGGACATAGAAGCGGGTGTTGGCGATCGGGCTGCCGACCGGAGCCCTCTCCCCGGCGACCATGTCGACGGTCAGACGGGCAGTCGCGACACCGATCGTCGTCTCGGTCGGCCCGTAATGGTTGTGGACCTCGCACTCGCCCGCAGCGGCCAGCAGCTCCCGCAGCCAGGCCGGGGAGGCGGCCTCGCCGCCCAGCACGAGGGACTTCCTCGGCAGGACGCCTTCCACTCCACCGGCCGCGGAGAGCGCGGCAAGGTGGGAAGGGACGGCCTTGAAGTGGTCGATCCGGTGCTCGGCCAGGTACGCGGACACCGCCTGCGGGTCGGTGACCGCACCCTCGTCCAGGATGTGCAGCTCACCGCCGGACGCGAGGCTGGCGAAGACCACCGTGTTGCCCAGATCCGTCGCCTGCGCCTGGAGCAGCGCATACCGCGCGCCCTGGGCGCCGAAACCGACCCGCCCGGGAACGGCAGCCACATAGTTGGCGACTCCGCCGTGCGTCACAGCCACACCCTTGGGCTGACCGGTCGAACCCGACGTATAGATCACATACGCGAGCGACCGCACATCAACAACCCTGCCAGGACGCTCCGTCGAAGCCGCCGCAAGCTGCATCTCCACAAACGTGTCATCGATCGCCACCAGACGCGAACGGCCCGCCGGCAACTCGTCCAGGATCTCCTCCGTCGTCAGCGCCAACGCCGCACGACTGTCACGCAGCATGAACGCGATCCGGTCCGTCGGCTGCACAGGATCGATCGGCAGATACGCCGCGCCCGCCTTCCACACACCCAAGATCGCCGCGATCATGTCGGTGCCACGCGGCAGGCACAGACCCACCACGGTCTCGGGGCCGATTCCCTGGCCGATCAGGTAGTGCGCGATCCGGTTCGCCCGCGCGTCCAACTCCCCGTAGGAAGTCTTCGTGCCTTCGCTGATGAGCGCGGTGGCCTCGGGGGCGCGGGTCACCTGCTGTTCGAACAGTTCGTGCACGACGGCGGCCTCATCGTGGGTGGCCGTGTCGTTCCAGCCGATCAGCACCCGGTGGCGCTCCACCTCGTCGAGCGCAGGGACGCCGCTGAGGCGGGTCTGCGGGTTGTCGCCGAGCAGGTCGAGCACGCGCACCCAGGACCGGGCGATCCGCTCGGCCCACTCCGGGTCGAACAGGTCGGCGGCGACCGTGACCGAGCCGCGCAGGCCCGCCGGGGCGCCCTCGGCGTCGTACGTCTCCCCGACCATCACGTCGAGGTCGAACTTCGCCGCCCGGGTGCCGGTGGACATGCCCCCGGTCCACACGACGGGCGTCGCCAGCGCGTCGAGACCGGCGCTCACGGTGTTCTGCTTCGTCAGGACGACCTGGAAGAGCGGGTGGCGAGCCATGGAGCGAGTCGGGGCCAGCTCCTCGACGAGCCGCTCGAACGGCACGTCCTGGTGGGCGAAGCCGGACAGACCCGCTTCCCGCACCCTGGCGAGCAGTTCGGTGAAGGCCGGGTCACCCGAGAGGTCCGCCCGCAGCACCTGCGTGTTGACGAAGCAGCCGACCAGATCGTCCAGCGCCTCGTCGCCACGGCCCGCATGCGCCGAGCCGATCGGGACGTCGGTGCCGGCACCCAGCTTCGAGAGCAGGATGGCCAGGGCGGCCTGGAGGACCATGAACATGGTCACGCCCTCGGCCCGCGCCAGCCCCGCGAGGCGTGCGTGCACTTCGGCGGGAACGTCGAGCGCGACGCTGTGCCCCAGGTGCGAGGCGACGGCCGGGCGGGACCGGTCGACGGGCAGTTCCAGCTCTTCCGGCGACCCTTCCAACGCCTGCTTCCAGTACGCGAGTTGCTGGGCGATGACGCTGTGGGGGTCGGTCTCGTCGCCGAGCAGCTCGCGCTGCCAGAGCGCGTAGTCGGCGTACTGGACCGGCAGCGGCTCCCACTCGGGAGCCCGGCCCTCGACACGAGCCGCGTAGGCCGCGGAGAAGTCCCGGGCCAGGGGCGCCCGCGACCAGCCGTCACTGGCGATGTGGTGGACGAGGACGACAAGGACACGCTCGTCCTCGGGGGTCTCGAAAAGGGTGGCCCGGATCGGCACCTCGGCGGAGAGGTCAAAGGCGTACCGCGCGGCCCCGGTGACCGCTTCCTCCAGCTCAGCCGCGTCGACCAGGGCGAAGTTCAGTTCCCAGTCGAGCTCGTCGAGTTCGCGCACGCTCTGGTACGGCTCGCCGTCCGCGACCCCAAAAACGGTCCGCAGGACCTCATGCCGCCCGATGACGTCTCGCAGGGCCGCATTGAGAGCCTCCCTGTCGACCTCCCCGGACAGCCGCAGGGCGATCGGGCTGTTGTAGGTGGCGTTGGCACCTTCCAACTGGCTGATGAACCAGAGGCGTTGTTGGGCGAAGGAGAGGGGGATGCGTTCCGGGCGTTCACCGGCCGTCAGGGCGAGCCGGGCCTGACCGGCGCCGGCCAGGCCGGCGGCGAGACCGGCGACCGTGGGAGTCTCGAACAGGGCCCGCAGCGGAACCTCGACACCCAGGACGGTACGGACCCGGCTGATCAGACGCACCGCGAGCAGGGAGTGACCGCCCAGCGCGAAGAAGTCGTCATCCACGCCGACGCTGTCCAGGCCAAGGACCTGTGCGAAGACCCCGCACAGCAGTTCCTCCTGGAGCGTGACAGGACCCCGCGCACTGGTTCCGGTCGCGTATTCCGGGGCAGGCAGGGCGTTGCGGTCCAGCTTGCCGTTCACGTTCAGCGGCAGCGCGTCCAGGACCACGACCGCCGACGGAACCATGTACGACGGCAGCCGGTCACTGGCCAGGCCGGTCAGAATACGCGGCAGCTCCTCGGCAAGCCCGTCCTCGGCCGGTACGACGTAGGCGACCAGGCGCTTGTCCCCCGGCACGTCCTCACGGGCAACCACGACGGCCTGGGCGACCAGCGGATGCCCGGCCAGCACCGACTGGACCTCACCCAGCTCGATCCGGAAACCACGCACCTTCACCTGCTCATCCGCACGGCCCAGGTATTCGACCTGACCGTCCTGCGACCAGCGCACCACATCACCCGTGCGATACAGACGACCGCCGTCTGACGCAAACGGGTCGGCGACGAAACGCTCACCCGTCAGCTCCGGACGGCCCAGATAACCACGGGCCAGACCAGCACCCGCGATATACAACTCACCAGCAACACCCGCCGGCACCGGAGAAAGAGTTCCGTCCAGGACATAGACGCGGGCGTTGGAGATCGGCCGGCCGATCGGCACGGTGCCGTCCACGTCGGTGTCCGCGAACCAGGCCGTGGAATACACCGTGGCCTCGGTCGGACCGTAAATGTTCGCAACCCGCGCCCCCGGAATCGCCGTACGGATACCAGCCACCGCATCCGCCGTCAGAGCCTCACCGGCCAGGACCACCGTCCGGGGACGAGCCTGAATCTCACCCGAAGCCACCATCTGCGCGAACGCCGACGGCACACCACTCACCAGACTCACATCACCGATGGACGTGTCCGCATCGGCCAGGGCCAGGAGATCACCCACGACCTCGACACTGCCGCCCGACACCAGCGGGCCGAACAGCTCGAAGACCGACACGTCGAAGTTGAAGGACGTCGACGCCAAAACCCGCCGGAAATTCTCACCACCGAACTCCACCGCAGCCCAGCCCAGCAGCGCCGCCACCGACCGGTGCTCGACCACCACACCCTTCGGACGCCCCGTCGAACCCGACGTATAAATCACATACGCCGGATGCTCCGGCCGAACCCCCACACCCAACGGACCGCTCTCAAAGCCGGCCAGATCCAGGTCATCCAGGACCACGACCTTGGCACCCGTCGACGGCACCGCCTCAACCGTGTCCGTCGAAGCGAGAACCACCACCGGCCCCGCGTCGCCAAGCATGTAACCGACCCGCTCGGCCGGATACCCGGCATCGATCGGCAGATACGCGCCCCCGGCTTTCAGGACGGCCAGCAGCGCCACCACCGCATCGACACCACGCTCCAGACACACACCCACCAGCGACTCCGGGCCCACACCCTGAGCGACCAGATAGCGGGCCAACTGGCTGGCTCGGCGGTCCAGTTCGGCATAGGAGATCTCGACGCCCCCGGAACCCACAGCCACCGCTTCCGGAGTGCGGGCCACCTGCGCCTCGAACAGCCCCGCCACCGTGGCGTCACCCGGAAGCACGGCTGCCGAGTCGTTCCACTCGGTCAACACCCGTCGACGCTCGGTCTCGTCCAAGACCTGAACCGTGCTCAGCGGCACGTCCAAGCCGTCCGCCAGTGCGGATTCGAGGGCGGTGACCAGGTTTTGCGCGGTCGTGCGCAGGAAGATGCCCACCGTCTCGGGGTCGATCGGCGCGACGGCGTGGACGGCCAGCGAGATCCGGTCGCTGTTGTCGTCGACGGAGACCATGAGCGGGTAATTGGTGCGCTCCTCGAAGTAGACCCTCCGGATCCCGTCCAGCCGCTCGTCTCGGACCTGGGGCGCCTCGGTCGTAGCGCCGCCGCTGTTGTGGCGGTAGTTGAACAGCGCGGTGAACAGGGGCGCGTCACCCGTCACCCCACTGGCCTGCTGCGCCACCGTCAGCGGCGCGTGCTCGTGTTCCAGGAGTTCTGCCAGCTGACCGCGCATCGCGGACACGGCGGTGAGGACACCGAGCGCGTCGGTCCGCACGCGGACGGGGAGCGTGTTGAGGAAGGGACCCGGCACCCGGTCGGAGCCCGTGCCGGCGTTCATGCGGCCGAACAGGACAGTGCCGAAGACGACGTCCTCGCGCCCGCTGACCGCGGCCAGGACCCGGGCCCAGGCCAGGTGCAGCAGGGTCGCCGGGCTCGCGCCCAGGCGGCGGGAGACGTCGAGCAGACGCGTGTGCAACCCGTCGGCGAAGACGACTCGGGCGCGGGTCGCGGCCGTGCCGTCGCCGTGGACGTCGACGATTCCGAAGGGGGCCGTGGGCTCGGTGACGTCGCCGAGCAGCTCGGCGAAGTACCGCTCGTGCTCACCGGTGGTCACTCCGGCGCGGGCCTGTGCGACGAAGTTCCGGAAGGGCAGCGGCTCCGCGAGAGTGCCGTCGCGTCCGGTGAGGAACGCGTTGACCTCGGCGAGCATGACCTCCAAGGCGGTGTGGTCCTGCACCATGTGATGGATTCGCACCAGCGCCAGCCACTCTTCCCCGCCGGGGACGCGGGCCGCGTGGACCCGGATCAGCGGGGCCCGGCCCAGGTCCATCGACCCGCCGCCGGCCGCGAGGAGCTGCTCCACCGGGTCGCCGCCCTCGCCGTCCAGGGTGACGAACTCGAGGGGCAGTGTCACCTGCCGCCGCACCACCTGGACCGGCTCACGCAGGCCCTCCCACACGATGGACGTGCGGTAGATGTCGTGGCGGTCGACGACGCTCTGGAGCGCCTGGATGAAGGCGTCGAGCCGCTCGCGGGCGTCGAACTCGACGACCGTCGGCATGACGTACGTGTCCTCACCACCGTCGGCGAGGAGGTGGTGGAAGAGCAGGCCTTCCTGGAGGGGGGCCAGCGGGTAGACGTCCGCGACATTGGACGCACCGCCGTCGACGGTGGCGACGACCGCCGCGATCTCGGCAGCCGTGAGGTCGACGAGCGGCAGCATCTCGGGGGTCAGGGCGGTCGCGGCGGTCGGAATCAGGTTCGCCGGGACGATCACCTGCTCGGCGCCCGCCGAGGCGGCGAGACCGGCCGGGGTCGGCGCGTCGAAGAGCGCCCTGATCGAGACGGAGACACCGCGTGTACGGAGCAGGGCGACCAGGCGGATCGCAAGGAGGGAGTGGCCACCGAGCCGGAAGAAATCGTCGTCCACGCCGACCCCGTCAAGACCCAGCACCTCGGCGAAGGCCGAGCACAGGATCTCCTCGCGGGCGTCGGAGGGCCCACGGCCGCTACCGGTTGCGTACTCGGGGGCGGGCAGGGCTTTGCGGTCCAGCTTGCCGTTCACGTTCAACGGCAGCGCGTCCAGGACCACGACCGCCGACGGAACCATGTACGACGGCAGCCGATCACTCACGAACTCAAGCACCCGGTACGGCAGTTCACCAGCCGATACACCGTCGACCGGGACGACGTAGGCAACCAGGCGCTTGTCTCCCGGAGTGTCCTCGCGGGCGATGACAACCGCCTGCGTGACATCCGGGTGCGCTGCGACCGCCGACTGGACCTCACCCAGCTCGATCCGGAAACCACGGACCTTGACCTGCTCATCCGCACGGCCCAGGTATTCGACCTGCCCGTCCTGCGACCAGCGCACCACATCACCCGTGCGATACAGACGACCACCAGCGGTCGAGAACGGGTCGGCGACGAAACGCTCACCCGTCAGCTCCGGACGACCCAGATAACCGCGCGCCAGACCAGCACCCGCGATATACAACTCACCAGCAACACCCGCCGGCACCGGAGAAAGAGTTCCGTCCAGGACATAGACACGGGCGTTCGAGATCGGCCGACCGATCGGCACGGTGCCGTCCACGTCAGTGTCCGCGAACCAGGCCGTGGAATACACCGTGGCCTCCGTCGGACCGTAAATGTTCGCGACCCGCGCCCCCGGAATCGCCGTACGGATACCAGCCACCGCATCCGCCGTCAGAGCCTCACCGGCCAGGACCACCGTCCGGGGACGAGCCTGAATCTCACCCGAAGCCACCATCTGCGCGAACGCCGACGGCACACCACTCACCAGACTCACATCACCGATGGACGTGTCCGCATCAGCCAGGGCCAGGAGATCACCCACGACCTCGACACTGCCACCCGACACCAACGGGCCGAACAGCTCGAAGACCGACACATCGAAGTTGAAAGAAGTGGAGACCAGCACACGGGAGAAGTCCGCACCGCCGAACTCCGCGGCAGCCCAGCCCAGCAGCGCCGCCACCGACCGGTGCTCGACCACCACACCCTTCGGACGCCCCGTCGAACCCGACGTATAAATCACATACGCCGGATGCTCCGGCCGAACCCCCACACCCAACGGACCGCTCTCAAAGCCGGCCAGCTCCAGGTCATCCAGGACCACGACCTTCGCATCCGATGACGGCACCGCCTCAACCGTGTCCGTCGAAGCGAGAACCACCACCGGCCCCGCGTCGCCAAGCATGTATCCGATCCGCTCAGCCGGATACCCCGCATCGATCGGCAAATAGGCACCACCCGACTTCAGCACCGCCAGCAGCGCCACCACCGCATCGACACCACGCTCCAGACACACACCCACCAACGACTCCGGGCCCACACCCTGAGCAACCAGATAGCGGGCCAACTGACTGGCACGGCGGTCCAGCTCGGCGTACGAAACCTCCACACCACCCGAGACAACAGCCACCGCCTCCGGCACCCGCGCCACCTGCGCCTCGAACAGCCCCGCCACCGTGGCGTCACCCGGAAGCGCGGCTGCCGAGTCGTTCCACTCGGTCAACACCTGACGCAGCCCCGCCTCGTCCAGAACCTGGACCGAGCTGAGCGGCACGTCATCGTCGTGGTCGCCGTCCAGGGCCGATTCGAGCGCGGAAACCAGATTCAGCGCCGCCGTGCGCACGAACTCGCCCACCATGCGCGGGTCGATCGGCGCCACCGCGTCCACGGCCAACGTGAACAGGTCGCCGTTGTCGTTGACCGAGACCATCAGCGGGAAGTTGGTGCGCTCCCGGGTGAAGACGGCCCGCATCCCGTCCATACCCTCGTGGCGCCGCGTGTCCGCGCGCTCCTCGGCACTGCGGCCCGGGTTGTGCCGGAAGTTGAACAGGGCGGTGAACAGCGGGGTGTCACCGACGACGCCGCTGGCACGCTGGGCAACCACGAGCGGGGCGTGCTCGTGTTCCAGGAGCTGCGCCAGCTGACCGCGCATCTCGGACACGGCGGCGCGGACCCCGGAGGAGTCCGTGCGGACGCGGACGGGCAGGGTGTTCATGTACGGGCCGGGGACCTGGTCCGCGCCCTCGCCCGCGTTCATGCGGCCGAAGAGAACGGTGCCGAAGACCACGTCCTCACGCCCGCTGACCGCCGCGAGGACCCGGGACCACGCGACGTGCATGACTGTCGCCGGGCTGGCGCCCAGACGCCGGGAGACCTCCCGGAGCCGTACGGTCAACTCCGTGTCGAACGGGACTACTTCGCGTACGGCTCCGGCGCCGTCGCCGCGCACGTCCGCGACACCGAACGGCGCGGTGGGCTCGGTGACGTCACCGAGCAGGTCGGCGAAGTAGCGCTCGTGCTCGGAGCGCTCGACGGCGCCGCGCGTCTGGGCGACGAAGGTGCGGAACGGCAGCGGCTGCGTAAGCTCCCCTCCACGACCCGCGAGGATCGCCTGCACCTCGTTGAAAACGATCTCCAGGGCGGTGTGGTCGCGCACCACGTGGTGTGCCCGAAGCAGGGCCAGCCAGCGGCCGGTGCCGGGGACCCGCGCGGCATGCAGCCGGATCAGGGGGGCCTCGCCAAGGTCCATGCGCAGGCCGCCGGCCGCGAGGAGCTGCTCCACCGGATCGCCGCCCTCGGGGTCGAGGGTGACGTCGGTGACGGGCAGGGTGACGTCGCGCCACACGACTTGGACCGGCTCGCGCAGGCCCTTCCATACGATGGACGTGCGGTAGATGTCGTGGCGATCAACGACCTGCTGGAGCGCGTCCGTGAAGGCGTCCAGGCGGTCGCGGGCGTCGAACTCGAGCACAGTCGGCATGACGTACGCGTCGTCGCCGCCGTCGGCGAGGAGGTGGTGGAAGAGCAGGCCTTCCTGGAGGGGAGCCAATGGGTAGACGTCCGCGACGTTGGCCGCGCCACCGTCGACAGTCGCGACGACGGTCGCGATCTCATCGACGGTCAGATCCACCAGCGGCAGCATCTCCGGCGTAAGGGCCGTGGCACCCGCCGGAATCAGGTTCGCCGGCACCTCGACCCGGACAGCGTCCACCGAAGCCGCGAGACCAGCCGGCGTCGGCGCCTGGAAAAACGTCCGCACGGAGACGGAAACCCCGCGCTTGTGGAGAAGAGCAACGAGCCGGATGGCAAGAAGCGACTGACCCCCCAACTCGAAGAAATCATCATCCACACCAACGCCCTCCACCCCCAAAACCTCGGCGAAGGCCGCACACACGATCTCCTCACGCGCGTTGGACGGACCCCGCACCCCCGCGGTCACCTCATGCCCGGGAACAGGCAACGCCCTGCGGTCCAGCTTGCCGTTGGCAGTCAACGGCAGAGCATCAAGGACAACGACAGCCGACGGAACCATGTACTCAGGCAGACGCCCAGCCACGAACCCGGCAACCGGACAAGCCAGTTCACCAGTAGTGACCACATACGCGACAAGACGACGGTCACCAGGAATGTCCTCCCGCACGACCACAACGGCCTGCGCGACCTGCGGATGCGCGGCCACCGCCGCCTGGACCTCACCCAGCTCGATACGGAACCCACGCACCTTCACCTGGTCATCCGTACGGCCCAGGAACACCAACTGGCCGTCCGCCGTCCACTTCACCCGGTCACCCGAGCGGTACATCCGCTCACCACAGGCAGAGAACGGCGAGGCGACGAACCGCTCAGCGGTCAGAGCCCGACGGTTGACATACCCCCGCGCCACACCCGCACCCGACACATACAACTCACCCGCCACACCAACCGGCACAGGCCGCAACGCCTCATCCAGCACGTGGACACGCGCGTTGGGCACAGGCCGGCCCACCACCACATCGGACGACGAGGAAAGCCGGGCGATCGCCGTATCAACGGTCGCCTCGGTCGGACCATAGAAATTGAAGCCCTCCACACCCTCCAACGACCGCAACCGCTCCCACAGACCGGCCGGGACCGCCTCACCACCCACACCAATACGCGACGGACCCCCAGAACCCCCGAACAGACCCTCCTCCACCAAAATCTGAAGATAAGAAGGAGTGACCTCGGCGAAATCGATCCGCGACGCACGCATCCACGCCACCAGACGCCCCGCGTCCAGCCACGTCTCCCCGTCCACCACATGCAGCTCATGACCCGTGAACACAGCCGCCAGCTGATTCCACGACGCGTCGAACGACACCGAAGTCGTCAACGCGACCCGCAACACATCACCACCCGCCGCGAACACCGACCGGCCATGACCCTCACACAAACTCACCGCACCCCGATGGGTGACCACCACACCCTTCGGCCGACCCGTCGAACCCGACGTATAAATCACATACGCCGGAGACTCAGACCCCACCACCACACCCAGCGGACCACCATCCAACACCGCCAACGCCGAAACCGTCTCCACGTCATCCACAACCACCAGCGGCGCACCCGACACCGGCAAGACACCCGCCGCCGCATGCGAGGTGATCACCACCACGGGCGCCGCATCCTCGACCATGTACGCGATCCGCTCCAGCGGGTACTCCGGGTCCACCGGCAGATACGCACCACCGGACTTGAGCACCGCAAGCAGCGCGACAACCAGATCCGCTCCCCGCTCCAGACACACCCCCACCAACGACTCAGGACCCACACCCTGCGCCCGAAGATGACGGGCCAGACGGTTCGACCGCGCGTCCAGCTCCGCATACGAGAGCGACACCTCACCCGCGACCACGGCAACCGCGTCCGCCCGACGAGCCACCTGCACCGCGAACAGCTCCGGCAGCGAACCCGCCACCACCGGAACAGCCGTCTCGTTCCACCCCGCCAGGAGCCGCCGCTCCCCCTCATCCAGAACCTCGACCGCGCTCAGCCGGGACTGCGGGTCCAGGACCAGCAGCTCGATCGCCCGTACCCAGCGGGCCACGATGCGCTCGGCCGTCTCGACGTCGAAGAGGTCCGCGGAAGCGACGACCGAACCGCGCAGGCCCGCCGGGGCGCCGGCCTCGTCGAAGACCTCCGACACCGACGCGTCCAGATCGAACTTGGCCGCGGACTCGCTGGTCGCCGGGCCGCTGGGCGTGACGGTCCTCCTGGCTGTCGGCGCCGGGGTGTTCCGGCCTCCGGTGCCGGGCAGGTCGAGGACGGCCTCGCCGGTGTTCTGCACCTTCAGCATGACCTGGAACAGCGGGTGCCGGGCCAGCGAACGCGTCGGCGCGAGCTCCTCCACGAGCTTCTCGAACGGCACCTCCTGGTGCTCGAACGCCGCCCAGCCGGCCTGCCTCACGCGCGAGAGCAGCTCGGTGAAGGTCGGGTCACCCGACACGTCCGTACGCAGGACGAGGGAGTTGATGAAGAAGCCGACGAGGTCGTCGAGAGCGACGTCCGTACGTCCGGCGACGGTCGTGCCGATGGGGATGTCGGTTCCCGCGCCGAGACGCGAGAGCACCGCCGCGAGGGCGGCCTGGAGGACCATGAAGGGGGTCACGCCCTCGGCCTTGGCCAGCTCGGCGAGACGCGCGTGCACCTCGGCGGACACGGCCAGCGCCACCTTGTGGCCGCGGTGGGAGGCAACGGCGGGCCGAGGCCGGTCCACGGGAAGCTCCAGCTCCTCCGGGACATCGGCCAGCACCTCCCGCCAGTAGGCCATCTGCGTGCACATCACGCTCTCGGGGTCCGACTCGTCGCCGAGCATCTGGCGCTGCCAGAGCGTGTAGTCGGCGTACTGGACAGGCAGTGGCTCCCATTCGGGGGCCTTGCCCTCGCTGCGTGCCGCGTAGGCCGTCGAGAGGTCGCGGGCCAGCGGGCGCTTGGACCAGCCGTCGCTCGCGATGTGATGCGTCACCAGGACGAGCACCTGCTCGTCGCCGCCCGTGGAGAACAGCGACGCGCGGATCGGTATCTCGGTCGAGAGGTCGAAGGTGTGTCCGAGGACGTCCGCAATCGCGCCGTCGAGGTCGGCCGGGGCGACCTCGGCCGCCGCCAACGTCCACTCCAGGCCGGCCATCGGCAGGATGCACTGGTACGGCTCGCCGTCCGCGACCGGGTAGATCGTGCGCAGCACCTCATGGCGGCCGATCACATCTCGCAGGGCAGCGTCGAGCGCGGCACCGTCCGTCTCGCCCGAAAGGCGCAGCACGACCGGGATGTTGTAAGTGGAGCTCGGGCCCTCGGACTGGCTGAGGAACCACAACCGGCGCTGCGCGAATGACAACGGAATCATCAGGACTCCTCCTGGTTACGCATCGGCCGCAACGCCGGCCTTGCTGTCTTCTGGTGGGCAAGTTGTCGTGCGAGTGCTGCCACGGTCGAGGCAGCAAGGAGCACTCGGAGCGGGACCTCGACACCGAGTTCGGCCCGGATCCGGCTGGTCAGGCGGACGGCGAGCAGTGAGTGACCGCCGAGTGCGAAGAAGTCGTCGTCCACGCCGACTTCGGGCAGACCCAGGAGTTCGGCGAAGGCCACGCAGAGGATCTCCTCCTGGCGGTTGGCTGGGCCACGCCCCTTGCTGTGGGTCTGCTCGGGGGCGGGGAGCGCTTTGCGGTCGAGCTTGCCGTTGGCGGTCAGCGGGAGAGCGTCGAGGACCACCACGGCCGCCGGCACCATGTGCTCCGGCAACCGCGTCATCGTGAACTGAACGATCTGGGACGGCAGTTCAGGCTCGGTGTCGTCGAGGTCGGTGGGGACGATGTAGGCGACGAGGCGGGTGTCTCCCGGGACGTCCTCACGGGCGATGACGGCCACCTGGGCGACCTGCGGGTGCGCCGCCACGACGGCCTGGACCTCACCCGGCTCGATCCGGTAGCCACGGACCTTGACCTGCTCATCCGCACGACCCAGGTATTCGAGAATCCCGTCGGTGGTCCAGCGGGCCACATCCCCCGTGCGATACATCCGTCCACCCGGCTCGAACGGGTTCGCCGCGAAACGCTCGGCCGTCAACCCCGGACGCCTCACATAACCACGCGCCAGCTGAACACCCGCGACATACAACTCACCAGCAACCCCCGGCGCGACCGGCTGAAGATACTCATCCAGCACATACAGACGCGTGTTGGCGATCGGCCGCCCGATCGGCACCGACTCCCCCACCACCTGACCCGCCGAAACCTCAAAGACACAGCACCCGACCACCGTCTCGGTCGGCCCGTACTCATTCACCACCACCGACCCCGCAGCCCGCGACAACCAGTCCCGAACCACACCGCCCGGCAGAGCCTCACCACCGACAACCCACGTACGAGCCGAGGTCGCCATCTGCTCCGCAGAGAGCATCTCCGTCAGGAGGGGCAGGTGCGCGGGAACTGCCTTGACCAGGCCGAAGCCTCCAGGGTTTTTGAGTAGTTCGGCCAGCCCTTCAGCGCCACCGGCCTCACTGACCACGACCGCGGACCCGGACACCAGCGGCACCAGAACACTCGTCACCGTCAGATCGAACGCAAGAGACGAATGCAACGGAGCACCACCAGCCGTGCCCTCCATGCGATACGCGTCCGCGGCCCACATCACGTAGTTCGCCAGACCGCCATGAGTGACGGCCACACCCTTCGGCCGGCCGGTCGAACCCGAGGTATAGATGACATACGCGAGCGACTGCGGCTCAACCACCACATCGGGAGCCTCACCAGAAGCGGCTGCCAGCTGCATCTCCACCAGCGTGCTGTCCAACGCCACGAAGCGGTTCCGCCCGGCCGGAAGATCGTCCAGGACCTCCTCGGTCGTCAACGTCAAAACCACGCCACTGTCGGCCAGCATGAAACCGATCCGCTCGGCCGGATACCCCGGATCAACCGGCACATAAGCCGCCCCCGCCTTCCACACCGCCAGGACCGCCACCACCGCCTCGACCCCACGCGGCAGGCACAAGCCCACCAACGACTCCACACCCACACCCTGCGCAACCAGATAGCGGGCCAACCGATTCGCCCGCGCATCCAACTCCCCATACGTGATGTCGGATCCGTCCCAGGCGACCGCCACCGCCTCCGGAGACCGCACCACCTGCGCGGCGAACAGACCCGGCACCAACACAGTGCCCAGATCGGCACCCGTGTCGTTCCACTCCTCCAACACCCGACACCGCTCCACCTCCCCCAGCACGGAGAGCGAGCTCAACCGGGTCTGCGGGTCGGCGGCCAGCGAGTCGATCACCCGGACCAGGCGCTCGCCCAGGCCCTCGACCGTCTCCCGATCGAAGAGGTCGGCCGCTGCGACCACCGAGCCCCACACCCCGGCCGGGGCGCCCTGGTCGTCGAATGCCTCGGAGACCCGGACCTCCAGGTCGAACTTCGCCGTCGTCTTCGCGACCGCGACGTTCCCGGTCCGTGCACCAGGCAGGTCGAGGACCGCGTCTGCGTTGTTCTGGAGGTCCAACTGGACCTGGAACAGCGGGTGACGGGCCATCGACCGCGAAGGTGCCAACTCCTCCACCAGCCGCTCGAACGGCACCTCCTGATGCGCCAGAGCCGCCAGACTCGCCTCTCTCACTCGACCGAGGACCTCGCGGAAGGTCGGGTCGCCGGACAGGTCGGTGCGTATGACCAGCGTGTTGATGAAGAAGCCGACCAAATCGTCCAGTGCCTCGTCCGTACGGCCCGCGTTCGCCGAGCCGATCGGGATGTCGGTGCCCGCGCCAAGCTTTGAGAGGAGGGTGGCCAGGGCGGCCTGGAGGACCATGAACGTGGTCACACCTTCGACGCGCGCCACCTCCACCAGTCGGGAATGTACCGCCGCCGGCACGACCAAGGGGACTCGATGGCCAACATGCGAGGCGACGGTCGGGCGGGACCGGTCGAAGGGCAGCTCCAGTTCCTCTGGTGCACCTGCCAAGGCGACTCGCCAGTGGGACAGTTGACGGGTGATGAGGCTGTCGGAGGCGTTCTCGTCGCCGAGCAGCTCGCGCTGCCAGAGCGCGTAGTCGGCGTACTGGACCGGCAGCGGTTCCCACTCGGGAGCCCGGCCCTCGACACGAGCCGCGTAGGCCGTGGACAGGTCCCGTGCCAGTGGGGCCGTCGACCAGCCGTCGCATGCGATGTGGTGCATCACGATCACGAGGTGTTCGTCGGCACCGGCCTCAAAGAGAGTGGCCTGGATCGGCACCTCGGAGGTGAGGTCGAACGCGTGGGCCACGGCCGTCGCCATGGCATCATCCAACTCGCCGGACGAGACGTCGGCGTACTCCAACTGCCAATCGAGGTCGGCGATCTCGATGACGTGCTGGTACGGCTCGCCGCCATCGGTCGTCGGGAATACGGTGCGCAGGACCTCATGCCGCCCGATCACGTCTCGCAGGGCCGCATTGAGAGCCTCCCTGTCGACCTCCCCGGACAGCCGCAGGGCGAACGGGATGTTATACGTCGAGCTCGGCCCCTCCAACTTCGAGATGAACCAGAGGCGTTGTTGGGCGAAGGAGAGGGGGATGCGTTCCGGGCGTTCTCCTGCCGTCAGGGCGAGCCGGGCCTGACCGGCGCCGGCCCGGCCCGCGGCGAGACCGGCGACCGTGGGAGTCTCGAACAGGGCCCGCAGCGGAACCTCGACACCCAGGACGGTACGGACCCGGCTGATCAGACGCACCGCGAGCAGGGAGTGACCGCCCAGCGCGAAGAAGTCGTCATCCACGCCGACGCTGTCCAGGCCAAGGACCTGTGCGAAGACCCCGCACAGCAGTTCCTCCTGGAGCGTGACAGGACCCCGCGCACCGGTCCCGGTCGCGTACTCCGGGGCAGGCAGGGCGTTGCGGTCCAGCTTGCCGTTCACGTTCAGCGGCAGCGCGTCCAGGACCACGACCGCCGACGGAACCATGTACGACGGCAGCCGGTCACTGGCCAGGCCGGTCAGAATACGCGGCAGCTCCTCGGCAAGCCCGTCCTCGGCCGGTACGACGTAGGCGACCAGGCGCTTGTCCCCCGGCACGTCCTCACGGGCAACCACGACGGCCTGGGCGACCAGCGGATGCCCGGCCAGCACCGACTGGACCTCACCCAGCTCGATCCGGAAACCACGCACCTTCACCTGCTCATCCGCACGGCCCAGGTATTCGACCTGACCGTCCTGCGACCAGCGCACCACATCACCCGTGCGATACAGACGACCACCACCGGTCGAGAACGGGTCGGCGACGAAACGCTCACCCGTCAGCTCCGGACGCCCCAGATAACCACGGGCCAGACCAGCACCCGCGATATACAACTCACCAGCAACACCCGCCGGCACCGGAGAAAGAGTTCCGTCCAGGACATAGACACGGGCGTTGGAGATCGGCCGGCCGATCGGCACGGTGCCGTCCACATCGGTGTCCGCGAACCAGGCCGTGGAATACACCGTGGCCTCGGTCGGACCGTAAATGTTCGCGACCCGCGCCCCCGGAATCGCCGTACGGATACCAGCCACCGCATCCGCCGTCAGAGCCTCACCGGCCAGGACCACCGTCCGGGGACGAGCCTGAATCTCACCCGAAGCCACCATCTGCGCGAACGCCGACGGCACACCACTCACCAGACTCACATCACCGATCCCTGCCTCAGAATCAGCCAGAGACAGCAGATCCGGCACCACCTCCACACTGCCACCCGACACCAACGGGCCGAACAGCTCGAAGACCGACACATCGAAGTTGAAGGACGTCGACGCCAAAACCCGCCGGAAATTCTCACCGCCGAACTCCACCGCAGCCCAGCCCAGCAGCGCCGCCACCGACCGGTGCTCGACCACCACACCCTTCGGACGCCCCGTCGAACCCGACGTATAAATCACATACGCCGGATGCTCCGGCCGAACCCCCACACCCAACGGACCGCTCTCAAAGCCGGCCAGCTCCAGGCCATCCAGGACCACGACCTTCGCATCCGACGACGGCACCGCCTCAACCGTGTCCGTCGACGCCAAAACCACCACCGGCCCGGCATCCGCAAGCATGTAACCGACCCGCTCAGCCGGATACCCCGCATCGATCGGCAAATAGGCACCACCCGACTTCAGCACCGCCAGCAGCGCCACCACCGCATCGACACCACGCTCCAGACACACACCCACCAACGACTCCGGACCCACACCCTGAACAACCAGGTAACGAGCCAGCCGATTCGCACGGCGGTCCAGCTCCGCGTACGAAACCTCCACACCACCCGAGACAACAGCCACCGCCTCCGGCACCCGCGCCACCTGCGCCTCGAACAGCCCCGCCACCGTGGCGTCACCCGGAAGCACGGCTGCCGAGTCGTTCCACTCGGTCAACACCTGACGCAGCCCCGCCTCGTCCAGAACCTGGACCGAGCTGAGCGGCACGTCATCGTCGTGGTCGCCGTCCAGGGCCGATTCGAGCGCGGAAACCAGATTCAGCGCCGCCGTGCGCACGAACTCGCCCACCATGCGCGGGTCGATCGGCGCCACCGCGTCCACGGCGACCCAGAGGCCGTCACCGTTGTCGTCCACGGACACGAGCAGCGGGTAGTTCGTGCGCTCGTGGGAGAAGACGGTCCTGATGCCATCGAGCCGATCGTGGCGCGCACCCGAGACATCGGCATCGCCTCCCCCGGCGTTGTGGCGGTAGTTGAACAGGGCCGTGAAGAGCGGTGCACTGCCGGGCATCCCGCTGACCTGCTGCGCCACCGATAGCGGTGCGTGCTCGTGTTCCAGGAGTTCTGCCAGCTGACCGCGCATCGCGGACACGGCGGTGAGGACACCGAGCGCGTCGGTCCGCACGCGGACGGGGAGCGTGTTGAGGAAGGGACCCGGCACCCGGTCGGAGCCCGTGCCGGCGTTCATGCGGCCGAACAGGACAGTGCCGAAGACGACGTCCTCGCGCCCGCTTACCGCGGCCAGGACCCGGGCCCAGGCCAGGTGCAGCAGGGTCGCCGGGCTCGCGCCCAGGCGGCGGGAGACCTGCCGGAGCCGTGCGGTCAACTCGGGGCCGAAGCCGACGACTTGACGCACCGAGTCCGCGCCGTCACCGCGTACGTCCGTGACGCCGAAGGCGGCGGTCGGCTCGGTGACGTCACCGAGGAGGTCGGCGAAGTAGCGCTCATGCTCCGCCCGGTGGACTCCGCCGCGCACTTGGGCGACGAAGGCACGGAACGGCAGCGGCTCCGGCAACTCTGCGCCCCGTCCGTCCAGGAAGGCCCGCACCTCCGCCATGAGCACTTCGAGTGCTGTGTGGTCGCGCACCATGTGGTGGACCCGCACCAGTGCCAGCCACTGGTTGCTCCCTGGGGCGCGGGCTGTGTGGACCCGGATCAGCGGTGCCTCGCCAAGGTCCATGGTCGAGCCGCCGGCCGTGACCAGGTCTGCGATCGCGTTCGTGTGGGCGCCTTCGAGTGTGATGTCGGTGACGGGAAGGGCGGCGTGGCGCCACACCACCTGAACCGGCTCGCGCAGCCCCTCCCACACGATGGACGTGCGGAAGATGTCATGACGGTCCAGGACGTTCTGCAGGGCGCCGAGGAAGGCGTCGAGCCGCTCGCGGGCGTCGAACTCGACGACCGTCGGCAGGACGTACGCGTCGTCGCCGCCGTCGGCGAGGAGGTGGTGGAAGAGCAGGCCTTCCTGGAGGGGGGCCAGCGGGTAGACGTCCGCGATGTTGGACGCGCCACCGTCGACGGTGGCGACGACCGCCGCGATCTCGGCAGCAGTGAGGTCGACGAGCGGCAGCATCTCGGGGGTGAGGGCGGTCGCGGCGGCCGGGATCAGGTTCGCCGGGACGATCACCTGCTCGGCACCCGCCGAGGCGGCGAGACCGGCCGGGGTCGGCGTCTGGAACAGCGCTCGCACGGACACCGTGACGCCGTGACCCCGCAGGGTCTCGACGAGGCGGATCGCGAGGAGCGAGTGACCGCCGAGCCGGAAGAAGTCGTCGTCCACGCCCACTCCGTCGAGACCAAGCACCTCGGCGAAGGCCGCGCACAGGATCTCCTCGCGAGCGTTGGACGGGCCGCGGCCGGCACCGGAGGCGTACTCGGGCGCGGGCAGGGCCTTGCGGTCCAGCTTGCCGTTGCCGGTCAGCGGCAGCCCGTCCAGGACCACGACCGCCGACGGAACCATGTGGCCGGGCAGCCGCTGGGCGGCGAACTGGATGACGTTCCGTGGAAGTTCGGTCTCGACCGCGTCGGCGTCCGCCGGGACGACGTAGGCGACCAGGCGCCTGTCCCCTGGGGTGTCTTCGCGGGCGATCACGGCGGCCTGGTCGACCAGCGGGTGTGCGACGACCACATCTTGGACCTCGCCGGGCTCGATGCGGAAGCCACGGATCTTGACCTGGTCGTCGGCACGGCCCAGGAACACCACCTGGCCGTCCGCCGTCCACCTGGCCCGGTCACCCGTGCGGTACATACGCCCGCCCGGCTCGAACGGGCTCGCCACGAACCGCTCGGCCGTCAGGCTCTCGCGCCCGACGTAGCCGCGGGCCAGCTGCGCCCCGGAAACGTAAAGATCCGCGACCACCCCGACCGGGACCGGCTGCAGGTACGCGTCGAGCAAGTAGAAGCGGGTGTTGGCGATCGGGCTGCCGACCGGAACCCTCTCCCCGGCGACCATGTCGACGGTCAGACGAGTAGTCGCGACACCGACCGTCGTCTCGGTCGGCCCGTAATGGTTGTGCACCTCGCACTCACCCGCAGCGGCGAGCAACTCCCGCAACCAGGCCGGGGAGGCGGCCTCACCACCCAGGACCAGGGACCGGGCCGGAAGTACGCCTTCCACTCCACCGGCCGCGGACAGCGCGGCAAGGTGGGAAGGGACGGCCTTGAAGTGGTCGATCCGGTGCTCGGCCAGGTACGCGGACACCGCCTGCGGGTCGGTGACCGCACCCTCGTCCAGGATGTGCAGCTCACCGCCGGACGCGAGGCTCGCGAAGACCACCGTGTTGCCCAGATCCGTCGCCTGCGCCTGGAGCAGCGCGAACCGCGCGCCCTCGCCACCGAAACCGACCCGCCCGGGAACAGAAGCCACATAGTTCGCGACTCCGCCGTGCGTCACAGCCACACCCTTGGGCTGACCGGTCGAACCCGACGTATAGATCACATACGCGAGCGACCGCACATCAACAACCCTGCCAGGACGCTCCCTCGAAGCCGCCGCAAGCTGCATCTCCACAAACGCGTCATCGATCGCCACCAGACGCGAACGGCCCGCCGGCAACTCGTCGAAGAGATCTGCGGTGGTGAGGACAAGCGCCGCCCGGCTGTCACGCAGCATGAACGCGATCCGGTCCGTCGGCTGCACAGGATCGATCGGCAGATAAGCCGCGCCCGCCTTCCACACACCCAAGATCGCCGCGATCATGTCGGTGCCACGCGGCAGGCACAGACCCACCACGGCCTCGGGGCCGATTCCCTGGCCGATCAGGTAGTGCGCGATCCGGTTCGCCCGCGCGTCCAACTCCCCGTAGGGGACCTCCTTGCCCTCGGCGACGAGTGCCGCAGCATCAGGAGTGCGGTCCGCCCACTGCTCGAACAGCGCCCGCACCGGGCTGAGTTGTTGCTGGTCCGTCGCGGTGTCGTTCCACTCGATCAGCACCCGGTGTCGTTCGCCCTCGTCGAGGACCCCTATCGAGCTGAGCGCGCGGCCGGGGTCGACGGTCGCCTGGTCGAGTACCCGGGTGAAGTGTGCGGTGAGGCGCTCGACGGACGCCACGTCGAACAGGTCGGCGGCCGCCGTCACCGAGCCGCGCAGGCCGGCGGGGGCGCCCGACGCGTCGAAGAGTTCACGGACGGAGACGTCGAGGTCGAACTTGGCGTTCCGGGAGCCGACCTCCCGGCCCTCGGCCGGGGCCTCGGAGGAGTCGACGACGGTCCGCTGGTTGTTCTGAACGGTCAGCATGACCTGGAAGAGCGGGTGCCGGGCCAGGGAGCGGGCCGGGGCCAGCTCCTCGACGAGCTTCTCGAACGGCACCTCCTGGTGCTTGAACGCCGCCAGGCCCGTACGACGCACCTGGGCGAGCAGTTCGCGGAAGGTGGGGTCGCCGGTCAGGTCGGTACGCATCACCAGCGTGTTGACGAAGAAGCCGACCAGGTCGTCCAGGGCCTCGTCCGTACGTCCCGCCACGGACGTGCCGACGGGGATGTCGATGCCCGCTCCGAGCCGGGACAACAGGGCGGCGAGAGCGGCCTGGAGGACCATGAAGGGGGTCACGCCCTCGGCGCGCGCCACCGCCGCCAGGCGGGCGTGCACCTCGGCGGGGACGCTCAGCGGGACGACGTGCCCGCGGTGCGAGGCCACCGGCGGCCGAGGCCGGTCGGCGGGGAGCTCCAGCTCCTCCGGTGCGCCGGCCAGCGTCTCGCGCCAGTAGGTGATCTGGCGCGACATCATGCTGTCCGGGTCGTTCACATCGCCGAGCAGTCGGCGCTGCCAGAGCGTGTAGTCGGCGTACTGGACGGGCAGTGGCTCCCACTCGGGGGCCTTGCCTCGCACGCGCGCCTCGTAGGCGGTGGTGAGGTCCCGGGTCAGCGGGCCCTCCGACCAGCCGTCGCTCGCGATGTGGTGCATGACCACGACGAGGACAAGCTCTTCGTCACCCGTATCGAGCAGACATGCCCTGATGGGGACCTCGGCGGCGAGGTCGAACGCGTATCGCCCGGCCTCGTCGACCGCCCCGTCGAGCTCCGCCGGGGCGACCTCGATGACCGTCAGGTCCCAGTCGAGGTCGTCGAGCCCGAGGATCCGTTGGTACGGCTCGCCGTCCGCGACCTCGAAGACCGTACGCAGGACTTCGTGCCGCCCGATCACGTCCCTCAGGGCCGTGCCGAGCGCGTCGCGCTCCACGTCGCCCGGCAGCCGCAGCACGACGGGAACGTTGTACGTCGAACTCGGGCCCTCCAAGCGGCTGATGAACCACAGCCGTCGCTGCGCGAATGACAACGGAATCATCAGGACTCCTCCTGGTTACGCATCGGCTGCAACGCCGGCCTGGTTGACTTCACGTTCCCGAGCTGCCCGGCGAGGCCCGCCACCGTCGGCGCGTCGAACAGCGCCGCGATCTCCAACTCGGCGCCGAGCACCGTCCTGATGCGGTTGACCAGGCGGACCGCGAGCAGTGAGTGGCCTCCGAGAGCGAAGAAGTCGTCGTGGACCCCCACCTCCGGAACGCCAAGGACCTGGGCGAAGGCCTCACACAGGACTTCTTCCTCGTGGCTCTCGGGGCCCCGCCCGAAACTTGCCGCCTCGGCGTATTCCGGGGCCGGCAGTGCCTTGCGGTCGAGCTTGCCGTTGGCGGTCAGCGGGAGAGCATCAAGGACGACGACCGCCGACGGAACCATGTGCTCCGGCAACCGCTGTGCCGCCGATTCCCGCACCGCGCGCGGTAGTCCTTCGTCGGCGTCGTCGAGGTCGGTGGGGACGATGTAGGCGACGAGGCGGGTGTCTCCCGGGATGTCCTCGCGGGCGATGACGGCCGCCTGGGCGACCCCGCGATGGGCGGCCACGACGGCTTGGACCTCACCCGGCTCGATCCGGTAGCCACGGATCTTGACCTGCTCATCCGCACGACCCAGGTATTCGAGAAGCCCGTCGGTGGTCCAGCGGGCCACATCCCCCGTGCGATACATCCGTCCACCCGGCTCGAACGGGTTCGCCGCGAAACGCTCGGCCGTCAGACCCGGACGCCTCACATAACCACGCGCCAGTTGAACACCCGCGACATACAACTCACCAGCAACCCCCGGCGCGACCGGCTGAAGACCCTCATCCAGCACATACAGACGCGTGTTGGCGATCGGCCGCCCGATCGGCACCGACTCCCCCACCACCTGACCCGCCGAAACCTCAAAGACACAGCACCCGACCACCGTCTCGGTCGGCCCGTACTCATTCACCACCACCGACCCCGCAGCCCGCGACAACCAGTCCCGAACCACACCGCCCGGCAGAGCCTCGCCACCGACCACCCACGTACGAGCCGAGGTCGCCACCTGCTCCGCAGAGAGCATCTCCGTCAGCAGCGGCAGGTGGGCGGGGACTGCCTTGACCAGACCGAACCCACCAGGCTCGCGAATCAGGTCGGCCAGCCCCTCAGCGCCGCCGGCCTCACTGACCACCACCGCGGACCCCGACACCAGCGGCACCAGAACACTGGTCACCGTCAGATCGAACGCAAGGGAGGAGTGCAACGGAGCGCCACCGGCCGCGTCCTTCATGCGATACGTGTCCGCGGCCCACGCCACGTAGTTCGCCAGGCCGCCATGAGTGACGGCCACACCCTTCGGCCGGCCGGTCGAACCCGAGGTATAGATGACATACGCGAGCGACTGCGGCTCAACCACCACCTCAAGCGCCTCACCAGAAGCGGCCGCCAGCTGCATCTCCACCAACGTGCTGTCCAACGCCACGAACCGGTTCCGCCCGGCCGGAAGATCGTCCAGGACCTCCTCGGTCGTCAACGTCAAAACCACGCCACTGTCGGCCAGCATGAAACCGATCCGCTCAGCCGGATACCCCGGATCAACCGGCACATAAGCCGCCCCCGCCTTCCACACCGCCAGGACCGCCACCACCGCCTCAACCCCACGCGGCAGACACAACCCCACCAACGACTCGACACCGACACCCTGAGCAACCAGGTAACGAGCCAGCCGATTCGCCCGCGCATCCAACTCCGCAAACGAAACCGACACACCCTCCCCGACAACAGCCACCGCCTCCGGGGAACGCGCCACCTGCGCGGCGAACAGACCCGGCACCAGCGCAGTGCCCAGGTCGGCAGCCGTGTCGTTCCACTCCTCCAACACCCGACACCGCTCCACCTCCCCCAGCACGTCCACCGTGCTCAAGCGGGTAAGGGGGTCGGCGACCAGCAGACCCAGGACTCGGACGAAGCGCTCGCGCAGTCCGATGACCGTCTCCCGGTCGAACAGGTCCGCCGCCGCGACCACCTGTCCGCGGACGCCGGTCGGCGCGCCCTTCTCGTCGTACGTCTCGGTGAGCCGGACCTCGACATCGAACTTCGCCACAGCGCTGTCCGAGGAGGTGCCAGCGCCTTCTGCGCCGGGGAGGTTGAGGACCGCGTCTGCGTTGTTCTGGAGGTCCAACTGGACCTGGAACAGCGGGTGACGGGCCATCGACCGCGAAGGCGCCAACTCCTCCACCAGCCGCTCGAACGGCACCTCCTGATGCGCCAAGGCCGCCAGACTCGCCTCTCGCACCCGGCCCAAGACCTCGCGGAAGGTCGGGTCGCCGGACACGTCGGTGCGTACGACCAGCGTGTTGATGAAGAAGCCGACCAGATCGTCCAGTGCCTCGTCCGTACGGCCCGCGTTCGCCGAACCGATCGGGATGTCGGTCCCCGCACCCAGCCGCGACAGCAACATCGCCAGTGCGGCCTGCAGAGCCATGAAGGGGGTCACGCCCTCTGTGCGGGCCATCTCCACGAGCCGTGCGTGCACCGCGGCCGGAATCTCCATCGGGACGCGGTGCCCCACGTGGGACGCGACGGCCGGACGTGACCGGTCGACGGGCAGTGCCAACTCCTCCGGAGAGTCCGCCAGCGCATCTCGCCAGTACGCCGTTTGGCGTGCGATCACGCTGTCAGGGTCGGTCTCGTCGCCGAGCAGCTCGCGCTGCCAGAGCGCGTAGTCGGCGTACTGGACCGGCAGCGGCTCCCACTCGGGAGACCGGCCCTTGCTTCGTGCCGCGTAGGCCGTGGACAGGTCCCGTGCCAGTGGGGCCGTCGACCAGCCGTCGCATGCGATGTGGTGGAGCACCACGACCAGCACCCGCTCGTCGGGCCCGGCCTCGAACAGCGTGGCCCTGATGGGCGCCTCGGCCGAGAGGTCGAAGGCGTACGCCTCCGCCTCCGCCACGGCGGCGTCGAGTCTTGCGGGCGCCACCTCGACGCCTTGCACCTTCCAGTCGATGTGCGCGAGTTCGATGACGTGCTGGTACGGCTCGCCGTCCTCGGCCGTCGGGAAGACGGTCCGCAGTACCTCGTGCCGCCCGATCACGTCGCGGAAGGCGGTATCGAGCACGTCCCGGTCGACGTCACCTGCCATCCGCAGGGCGAACGGGATGTTGTACGTCGAGCTCGGCCCCTCCAACTGCGAGATGAACCAGAGGCGTTGTTGGGCGAAGGAGAGGGGGATGCGTTCCGGGCGTTCACCGGCCGTCAGGGCGAGCCGGGCCTGACCGGCGCCGGCCAGGCCGGCGGCGAGACCGGCGACCGTGGGAGTTTCGAACAGGGCCCGCAGCGGAACCTCGACACCCAGGACGGTACGGACCCTGCTGATCAGACGCACCGCGAGCAGGGAGTGACCGCCCAGCGCGAAGAAGTCGTCATCCACCCCCACCTGGGGAAGACCCAGCACCTGTGCGAAGACCCCGCACAGCAGCTCTTCCCGCAGGCTCGACGGCCCGCGCCCGGCCGAGGTGCCCGGCGAGTAGTCGGGGGCGGGCAGGGCGTTGCGGTCCAGCTTGCCGTTCACGTTCAGCGGCAGCGCGTCCAGGACGACGACCGCCGACGGGACCATGTACGACGGCAGCCGATCACTCACGAACTCAAGCACCTGGTATGGCAGTTCATTAGCCGATACACCGTCGACCGGGACCACGTAGGCAACCAGGCGCTTGTCGCCCGGAGTGTCCTCGCGGGCGATGACAACCGCTTGCGTGACATCCGGGTGCGCTGCGACCGCCGACTGGACCTCGCCCAGCTCGATCCGGAAACCACGGACCTTGACCTGCTCGTCCGCACGGCCCAGGTATTCGACCTGACCGTCCTGCGACCAGCGCACCACATCACCCGTGCGATACAGACGACCGCCGTCTGACGCAAACGGGTCGGCGACGAAACGCTCACCCGTCAGCTCCGGACGGCCCAGATAACCACGCGCCAGACCAGCACCCGCGATATACAACTCACCAGCAACACCCGCCGGCACCGGAGAAAGAGTTCCGTCCAGGACATAGACGCGGGCGTTGGAGATCGGCCGACCGATCGGGACGATTCCGTCTACCTGCGCGTCCGCGAACCAGGCCGTGGAATACACCGTGGCCTCGGTCGGACCGTAAATGTTCGCAACCCGCGCCCCCGGAATCGCCGTACGGATACCAGCCACCGCATCCGCCGTCAGAGCCTCACCGGCCAGGACCACCGTCCGGGGACGAGCCTGAATCTCACCCGAAGCCACCATCTGCGCGAACGCCGACGGCACACCACTCACCAGACTCACATCACCGATCCCTGCCTCAGAATCAGCCAGAGACAGCAGATCCGGAACCACCTCGACACTGCCACCCGACACCAGCGGGCCGAACAGCTCGAAGACCGACACATCGAAGTTGAAGGACGTCGACGCCAAAACCCGCCGGAAATTCTCACCGCCGAACTCCGCAGCAGCCCAGCCCAGCAGCGCCGCCACCGACCGGTGCTCGACCACCACACCCTTCGGACGCCCCGTCGAACCCGACGTATAAATCACATACGCCGGATGCTCCGGCCGAACCCCCACACCCAACGGACCGCTCTCAACGCCGGCCAGTTCCAGGTCATCCAGGACCACTACCTTGGCATCCGATGAGGGCACCGCCTCAACCGTGTCCGTCGACGCCAAAACCACCACCGGCCCCGCGTCGCCAAGCATGTAACCGACCCGCTCAGCCGGATACCCCGCATCGATCGGCAGATACGCGCCCCCGGCTTTCAGCACCGCCAGCAGCGCCACCACCGCATCGACACCACGCTCCAGACACACACCCACCAACGACTCCGGGCCCACACCCTGAGCAACCAGGTAACGAGCCAGCCGATTCGCACGGCGGTCCAGCTCCGCGTACGAAACCTCCACACCACCCGAGACAACAGCCACCGCCTCCGGCACCCGCGCCACCTGCGCCTCGAACAGCCCCGGAAGCAAATCACCCGCCACCTCGGCAGCAGTGTCGTTCCACTTGCCGATCAGCAGTCCGCGCTCGGCATCGTCCAACACGTCCAGCGTGCTCAGCCGCAGCTCCGGATCTGCCGCGAGGCGCTCCAGGACCTGCGTCCAGCGGGCCACGAGGCGTCCGGCGGTCTCCGCGTCGAACAGGTCGGCCGAGGCTACGACCGAACCGCGCAGGCCCGCCGGGGCGCCCGTCTCGGTGACGCTCTCCGCCACCGACGCGTCCAGGTCGAACTTCGCCACCGACATGCCGGCACCGACGCCCTCAGCCTGAACTCCTTGCAGGTCGAGGACCGCGTCGGCGTTGTTCTGCACCTGGAGCATCACCTGGAACAGGGGGTGCCGGGCCATGGAGCGGCTCGGGGCCAGTTCTTCGACGAGCCGCTCGAAGGGCACGTCCTGGTGTGCGAAGGCCGACAGGCTCGCTTCCCTTACGCGGCCGAGGACGTCACGGAAGGTCGGGTCACCGCTCACGTCGGTCCGCAGGACGAGGGTGTTGACGAAGAAGCCGACCAGGTCGTCCAGCCCCTCGTCAGTACGGCCCGCGTTCGCCGAACCGATGGGGATGTCGGTCCCGGCACCCAGCTTCGAGAGCAGCATCGCCAGCGCGGCCTGAAGGACCATGAACATGGTCACTCCCTCGGCCCGCGCCATTTCCGCGAGGCGGGCGTGCACCTCCGCCGGCACGGCCAGTGGGATGTCGTGCCCCCGGTGCGAGGGCACAGCCGGCCGCACCCGGTCCGTCGGCAGCTGAAGCTCCTCGGGGACGCCTGCCAGCGCCCCCCGCCAGTAGGCGACCTGGCGGGTGAGCAGGCCGTCCGGGTCGGGCTCCTCGCCGAGCAGCTTCCGCTGCCACAGCGCGTAGTCCGCGTACTGGACCGGCAGCGGCTCCCACTCAGGAGCCCGGCCCTCGGCCCGCGCCGCGTACGCGGCCGACAGGTCCCGCGCGAGCGGGCGCTTCGACCAGCCGTCACTCGCGATGTGGTGCATTGTCACGACGAGCACCCGCTCGTCGGTCCCGGCGCTGAAGAGCCAGGCGCGGAAGGGGATGTCGACCGCGAGATCGAAGGCGTGACCGGCCGCCGCGGTGATCGCCCCCGGCAGCTCCTCGGGCGCCACCTCGGTCAGGGGCAGGCTCCATTCGAGCGCGGCTGTGTCGATGATCCGCTGGTACGGCTCTCCGTCAGCGACCTCGAAGACGGTTCGCAGCACCTCGTGCCGCCCGATCACGTCCCGCAGGGCCGCTTCCAGCGCCTCCCGGTCCACGTCGCCGCCGAGGCGTAGGACCACCGGGACGTTGTAGGCCGCGTTCGGCCCCTCCAGCTGGCCGACGAACCACAGGCGACGCTGGGCGAACGACGGCGGGAGGCGCTCCGGGCGTTCACCGGCAGTCAGGGCGAGCCGCGCCTCCGCGGCGCCGGTCAGTCCGGCGGCGAGCCCGGCCACCGTCGGGGCGTCGAACAGTTCGCGTATCTCGATCTCGACGCCGAGGACGGAGCGGATCCGGCTGACCAGGCGCACCGCCAGGAGAGAGTGACCGCCCAGCTCGAAGAAGTCGTCATCGACGCCGACCTCGGCAAGACCGAGGACCTCGGCGAAGGCCAGACACAGGATCTCCTCCTGCAACGTGACCGCCCGGCGCCCACCGGAGGCCAGTGCCGACGAGTAGTCCGGCGCGGGCAGGGCCTTGCGGTCCAGCTTGCCGTTGCCGGTCAGCGGCAGCGCGTCCAGGACGACGACCGCCGACGGCACCATGTGCTCCGGCAGCCGCTGCCCCGCGAACTGGCGAACGGAATGCGGGAGGTCATCGTGTGACTCGTCGATGTCCGTCGGAACGACGTAGGCGACGAGTCGCCGGTCGCCCGGGGTGTCTTCGCGGGCGATCACGACGGCCTGGTCGACCAGCGGGTGCCCCACCAGTACGCCCGTCACTTCACCGGGCTCGATGCGGAAGCCACGGATCTTGACCTGGTCGTCGGCACGGCCCAGGAACACCACCTGGCCGTCCGCCGTCCACTTGGCCCGGTCACCCGTGCGGTACATACGCCCGCCCGGCTCGAAGAGGCTAGCCACGAAACGCTCGGCCGTCAGTCCGGCCCGGCGCACATATCCGCGCGCCAGCCCCGCACCCGCGACGTACAGCTCCCCGGCGACACCGGTCGCCACCGGCCGCAGAGAGGCGTCCAGGACGTAGAAGCGGGTGTTTGCTATCGGGGACCCCACTGGGGCGACGTGCCCGGAAACACGCTCGATGGTGAGCCGCGTGGTCGCGACACCGATCGTCGTCTCGGTCGGCCCGTAATGGTTGTGCACCTCGCGCTCACCGGCAGCGGCGAGCAGCTCCCGCAACCAGGCCGGGGAGGCGGCCTCGCCACCCAGGACCAGGGACCGGGCCGGAAGTACGCCTTCCACTCCACCGGCCGCGGACAGCGCGGCCAGATGGGAAGGGACAGCCTTGAAATGGTCGATCCGGTGCTCGGCCAGGTACGCGGACACCGCCTGCGGATCGGTGACCGCACCCTCGTCCAGGATGTGCAGCTCACCGCCGGACGCGAGGCTGGCGAAGACCACCGTGTTGCCCAGATCCGTCGCCTGCGCCTGGAGCAGCGCATACCGCGCACCCACGCCACCGAAACCGACCCGCCCGGGAACCGAAGCCACATAGTTCGCGACTCCGCCGTGCGTCACAGCCACACCCTTGGGCTGACCGGTCGAACCCGACGTATAGATCACATACGCGAGCGACCGCACATCAACAACCCTGCCAGGACGCTCCGTCGAAGCCGCCGCAAGCTGCATCTCCACGAACGTGTCATCGATCGCCACAAGACGCGAACGGCCCGCCGGCAGCTCGTCCAGGATCTCCTCCGTCGTCAGCGCCAACGCCGCACGACTGTCACGCAACATGAACGCGATCCGGTCCGTCGGCTGCACAGGATCGATCGGCAGATAGCCCGCACCCGCCTTCCACACACCCAAGATCGCCGCGATCATGTCGGCGCCACGCGGCAGACACAGACCCACTACCGACTCCGCACCGACCCCTTGGCCGATCAGGTAGTGCGCGATCCGGTTCGCCCGCGCATCCAACTCCCCGTACGACGTCCCGGAGCCGTCCGAGACGATCGCCGACGCGTCGGGCGCCGCGGCCGCCCTCGCCTCGAACAACTCGTGCACCAGCTCTGCCGAGACATCGGACGCCGTGTCGTTCCAGCCGGCCAGCACCCGGTGGCGCTCATCATCGGCCAGCACCTCCAGGGTGCTCAGGCGGCGGCTCGGGTCCTGCGACAGTAGCCCCAGGAGTCCGGCCCACGCATCGGCGATCCTGCCTGCCCACGGGGCATCGAACAGGTCGGCGGCGACGGTGACCGAGCCGCCGAGGCCGGCCGGGACGCCGTCCTCGTCGAAGGCCTCGGCGACCATGACGTCCAGGTCGAACTTGACCGCCGTACGGCCCGAGACCGCCTCGCCGTCCTCGGCGGCCGTCCCGGCCGCCGAGGACGTCCGTACGCCGGGCAGCTCGAGCACGGCATCGATGGTGTTCTGCAGGGTGAGGACGGTCTGGAAGAGCGGGTGCCGGGCCATCGAGCGTGCGGGCGCCAGCTCTTCCACCAGCTTCTCGAACGGCACGTCCTGGTGGGCCATCGCCGCCAGGCTCTTCTCCCGTACCCGGTCCAGGACCTCGCGGAAGGTCGGGTCGCCGGAGAGGTCCGCGCGGACGACCAGGGTGTTGATGAAGAAGCCGACCAGGTCGTCCAGGGCCTCGTCCGTACGGCCCGCGTTCGCCGAGCCGATGGGGATGTCGGTCCCGGCACCCAACTTCGAGAGCAGAGCAGCCAGGGCGGCCTGGAGGACCATGAATGTGGTGACGCCTTCCGCCCGCGCCATCTCGACGATCCGCCCGTGGACCTCGGCGGGGACGCTCAGCGGAACGCTGTGGCCCAGATGGGACGCCACGGCGGGGCGCGGTCGGTCGAACGGCAGATCGAGCTCGACCGGGGCCTCCGCCAACGCCTCACGCCAGTAGGCGACCTGGCTGGAGATGAGGCTCCCCGCGTCCCGCTCGTCGCCGAGCAGCTCACGCTGCCACAGCGCGTAGTCCGCGTACTGGACCGGCAGCGGCTCCCACTCAGGAGCCCGGCCCTCGCTGCGCGCCTCGTAGGCGACCGAGACGTCACGGGCGAGCGGGCCCATGGACCAGCCGTCACCGGCGATGTGGTGGACGACGACCACCAGCACCTGCTCGTCCGGGCCCGCGTCGAACAGCCAGGCGCGGATCGGCGCTTCGGCCGAGAGGTCGAACGCGTACTTCTCGCCCTCTTCCATCGCGGCGCCCAGACCTGCCGGGGCCACCTCGGCCACCGACAGCTCCCAGGCCAAATCCTCCAGGTCGAGGATCCGCTGGTACGGCTCGCCGTCCGCGATGTCGAAGACCGTACGCAGTACCTCGTGTCGCCCGATCACGTCACGCAAGGCCGCACCGAGCGCGTCACGATCGACACCGCCCGACAGGCGCAGGGAGACAGGGACGTTGTAGGTGGCGCTCGGGCCCTCCAGCTGGCCGATGAACCACAGGCGGCGCTGGGCGAACGAGAGCGGGATCCGCACCGGGCGCTCGCCCGCCGTCAGCGCGGGACGCGCAGGCCCGGAGCCTGCGAGGCGGCCGGCCAGGGCGGCGACGGTCGGTGCCTCGAACAGGGTCCGCAGGGGGACCTCGACCCCGAGGACCGTACGGATGCGGCTGATCAGGCGGACGGCGAGCAGGGAGTGCCCGCCGAGGGCGAAGAAGTCATGGTCGACGCCCACTTCCTCCACTCCGAGGACCTGGGCGAACACGCCGCACAGCAGCTCCTCCTGGAGCGTGGCGGGGCCTCGGCCATCGCCTGTGACGTACCGGGGTGCGGGAAGCGCCCGATGATCCAGCTTCCCGTTCACGGTCAGCGGCAGCGCGTCCAGAACCACGACCGCCGAGGGAACCATGTACCCCGGAAGACGCCTCGCCACGAACTCACCCACACCTAGCGCAAGTTCAGCGCCATCCCCGGCATCGCTGTCCGCGGCGGCATCGCTGTCCGCAACGACATACGCGACCAGACGCGGATCCCCCGCAACATCCTCACGCACCACCACCGCGGCCTGCGCCACCAACGGATGCGCCACCACAGCCGCCCGAACCTCACCCGGCTCAATACGGAACCCACGGATCTTCACCTGCTCATCCGCACGCCCCACAAAAACCAACTCACCCCCCACCGACCACCGCACCACATCACCCGTGCGATACAACCGCCCACCAGCCACACCAAACGGATCAGCAACAAACCGCTCAGCCGTCAGCCCCGCACGCCCCACATACCCACGCGCCAACTGCACCCCACCCACATACAACTCACCAGCAACCCCCGGCGCCACCGGCCGCAAAAACTCGTCCAGCACAAACATCCGCGTATTGGCCACCGGACCACCAAAAGACACCACCCCCGACCCATCCGGATCCACCTCACCCACCGCCGCGATCACCGT
>NZ_JBIBTX010000013.1:0-195451 GCF_043078805.1 Streptomyces sp. NPDC015345
TCCAGCGAAGGCCCGTGCCCGTACACCGGCGCGTTGTCGAAGTAGGGCCGGAACTCCCGCACCGCGTCCTGGGACTTCGCCCGCATGAACACCTGTCCGCCCAGCCCCACGACCGCCTGCTCCGCGGTGCCATGCCCGTAGTGCGCGTAACGCCGCCGGTAGAGCTCGACCATCTTCCGGGTGTGCTCCGCCGGCCAGAAGATGTTGTTGTGGAAGAACCCGTCACCGTAGTACGCCGCCTGCTCCGCGATCTCCGGAGAACGGATCGAGCCGTGCCACACGAACGGCGCCACCCCCTGCAGCGGACGCGGCGTGGCGGTGAAGGACTGCAACGGCGTACGGAACTTCCCCTTCCACGTCACCACGTCCTCATCCCACAGCCGCCGCAACAGCGCGTAGTTCTCCACCGCCAGATCGATGCCGTCCCGGATGTCCTTGCCGAACCAGGGATACACCGGCCCCGTATTGCCGCGCCCCAGCATCACGTCCACCCGGCCGTCCGCCAGATGCTGGAGCATCGCGAAGTCCTCCGCGATCTTGACCGGGTCATTGGTCGTGATCAGCGTCGTCGAGGTCGACAGCACCAGCCGCTCGGTACGGGCGGCGACATAACCGAGCATCGTGGTCGGCGACGACGGCACGAACGGCGGGTTGTGATGCTCACCCGTGGCGAACACATCCAGCCCCACCTCCTCCGCCTTCAACGCGATCGCCACCATCGCCTTGATCCGCTCGTACTCACTCGGCGCGCGCCCCGTCGTCGGATCGACCGTCACGTCACCGACACTGAAAACCCCGAACTGAACGGGTGTCGGGGCGTGTTGCGAGGCCCGGGCAAGTGCGGGGGCAGGGGCAGGGGTTGAATCTGTCACTTCGGTCTCCTCTGGCTCGGCGGCTCTGGGCACGCCGGGCGCCGTCACCGCGGTTGCGGCGACGGTCAGGGAATGGATGGATTGCCGAGGCGGCCCCGCCGGGGCCGCACGGGGTTCAGCTGGTCGCGCGGGCCGCGTCGAGGATCAGGTCCGCGACGGCCTTGGGCCGGGATACGAGGACGGCGTGGGAGGCGCCGTCGAGTTCGACGACGGTGGCTCCGGCACGTTCGGCGCCGAAGCGTTCGACGTCGGGGTTGATGACCCGGTCCGTACCGGCGACGAGGGCCCAGGACGGCTTCGTCCGCCAGGCGGCGGCCGTGGCGCGCTCCTCGAACGCGGCGGTGGCCAGCGGGCGTTGGGCGGCGGCGAGGACCTTGGTGACGGCTGCCGGGACGTCGGCGGCGAAGACCTCCGGGAACGCCTGCGGCTGGATGGTGACCTCGGTGGCGTCGGGCCGTGCGCCGCCCGCCGGATAGGTCGTCTCCTTCAGGTGGCCGACGAGCGGAGCGAGTGCGAAGCGGTCCCGCAATTCGCTCAGGCTCTCGCCCTCTTCGGGCACGAAGGCGGCGATGTAGACCAGCGCGACGACGTTTTCGGCGGTGCCGGCCACGGTGATGAGCGCACCGCCGTAGGAGTGGCCCACCAGGACGACGGGGCCCTCGATCTGTTCGGTCACCGAGGCGACGTACGCGGCGTCCGACGCCAGACCGCGCAGCGGGTTCGCGACCGCCAGGACCGGTATGCCGTCACGCTGGAGTTCGTCGATGACGCCCAGCCAGCCGGCCGCGTCGGCGAAGGCACCGTGCACGAGGACGACGGTGGGAGGGGAAGCGGGCATGTAGGGGGTCCTTCTCTTCACGCTGTGCCGGAGGCGGCGTGGAGGGTGGTCGGGGCGGCAAGGAAAGCAGCCGGTTCGGCGCCTCGCGCTCTTCACGTTAGGACGCCGCATCGGCCACGTGTGACTTCTGCGTGCACCGGAGGTGTCTTCACAGCGCACACACGCCGGCACACACGGGCGCACACTCGCCGCTAGCGGGAGGGTCGCTCGCCCAGCGTTTCGAAGCTGTGCCCGGTGCTGTGCCCGGTGCTGTGCTCGGTGCTGTGCTCGGTGCTGTGCTCGGTCGAGACCTGCCATTCCCGGGGAGAGACCCCGTAGGTCTGACGGAACAACCTGCTGAAATGGGACGCGTTCGCGAAGCCCCACCTGTGCGCCACCGCGGCCACGGTGCGCCGGCGGTTCGACAGGCGTCCGAGTTCCATGCGGCAGGAATCGAGCCTGCGCCGCCGGATCCACGTACTCACCGTCGTACCGTCGTTCTGGAACAGCTTGTGCAGATAGCGGACCGAAATATGGTGGGCGCGGGCGATCGATTCCGGCGACAGGTCGGGATTCATCAGATTCTCCTCGATGTGATCCCGGATGCGCGCCAGCATCTCACCGGCGCCGTCCGAGGACGCGGAGCGGTACGGATCGAGGAGTTCGGCGACGAGCAGCGCCACGAGGTCGACGGCGTTGAGGGAGAGCCGCCTGCCGCTCGGTGAACGGCGCAGACCGTCCTCGGCCGCCAGCGCGGTCAGGAACCTGGAGACCAGCGCGGCCACTCCGCTGTCCGCGCTCACCTCCGCGTCCGCCAGCCGGCGCACCTCCACCCCGGTGATCCCGAGATAGGAGCAGGAAATGCGGAAGAACGCGAACTCGTCGGCGCGCATGAGGTGTTCGGGGCGCAGGGCGTCGAGAAGAATCAGGTCCCCGGTCCCCGGACGCGCCCGGCCTTCCGTGGCGTGGAGGCCCAGGTAAAGATATTCGCCCTCTCCCTTTCGTGCCGTCCAGGGGAGCGTTCTGCAGTGTCCGGAATCAGCGCCTTCATGACGTTCGGCGGATTCCTGTTCTGTGTTTCTCGGCATGCGCGATATGACCGACCTGGTCACAGTGAGCTCCAGTCGTGCCGTGGTTCGTGTGGGTGTGAGAGGCCGCCCGTGCTGTTCACGGGTTCAGACAGACGGGTCAGGTACCGATGGAGCCGGTTCCATGGGCCGGCTCCTACCTGCCACATTCTGGTCGGGCGCTGCCCTTCCCCACCACCGCGCTCCGTAGTGATTGGCCGGGGAAAACTTCATCACTCTGTAGGAGCGGGGCTCCCCAGCAGGTCACGTACGCGCAGGCCGAGGTGGAGGACCAGCCGGTCCGCGCCGTGGTCCAGGTCGAGCCCGGTGATCTCCTGTATCTGCCGCAGCCGGTAGTACAGGGAGGTGCGGTGGATCTGCAGGGCCTCCGCTGTCCTCGGGATCGATCCGGCGTGCTCCAGGAAGCACCGGAGCGTCTCCTCCAGGCGCTGTCCGCCGGTCGCCCCCAGGAGGGTGCGCAGCGGCTTCGGCAGCAGGGACTCGTTCAGGGCGTGGTCCGGCAGTTGGAGGAGCACGGCGAACTCCCCGAGCTTCTCCCAGTCGCCGACGCGCTTGAGTTCGGGCATGCGGCGCGCCGCACGGGCGGCGACGAGCGCTTGGCCGTACGAGGTCCAGGCGTCGGCCAGACCGGCGCCGCGGCCGCCGATGCCCAGCACGGGGGCGGCCGAGGCGTCCAGGTAGGTGTCGAGGGCCTCGACGATCCGGGCGGACTGCGCGGTCAACTCGTCGCAGGCGGGCGCCTGTTCGCAGACCTGGAGCAGCACGGCGCGCTCGGGGGAGACCGACACGAGGCCATGTGCCGTACGTGTGCGGCGAAACCCTTCCAGGGCGCCGCGCAGGGCGACTTCGACCTGGCCGGGGGGTTCATGGGAGGGGGCGACCTGGACGACGGTGACCACGGCGTGCGGGGCGTCGGGGAGCAGGCCGCTGTCGAGGATCTGCTGCTGGGCGACGGCGCGGGCGGTGGGGCTCTCCCCGAGCACGCCCGACAGCAGTTCGCGCGCGCTGGACCCCTCGGCGTCGTCCTCGATCTGTTCCGCGTACATCTGGGCGGCGACGCTCGCGGACACCTGGTCGATGGCCTCGGTCTCCGACGGCGTCAGCGCCTTGTCGGGTGAGACCACCATGAGCAGGCCGAGGAGGTGGCCGCGTCTTCGCAGGGGCACGCAGTACCGCGTGAGCAGCCCCAGGTCCGCGTTGCCCTCGATGTAGCCCGGCTTGTGCCACTGGGCCACGCCCTGGTCCAGCACATACCGGATGATCTCCGCGTCCGCGCGTCCTTGGAGGAGGCTGCGGATGCGTACGGGATCCTCGTCCCCGAAGTGCCGACTGGAGCAGATGAACCTGACCAGGGGGTCGTCGATGACCACGGAACGTCGCAGTCGCGCCGCGAGGTCCTCCACCAGCTCCTGCAGTGCGTGACTGCCCACATGAGCTCGATACAGCCGTTCCGCCATGCCCACCCCTCTGTCGGCCTCCTTTCTACAAGGCGAGAAACTTGAAAACCAAATATTCGACAGTGAGAGGTATGACACGACGGGTCGTCCCCATCTGTCCGCTTCGGGTCGGCGGGGCCGCGAGGGGCGGATGTGACGCGCGCCTCGCGCCGCGGGGCGCCAGGACACCTGAGGAGGCGCCTGAAGGGTTCTCCCTCAGGCAACGCCCCGTGCATTTCCCGGCAAGAAAATTTCCGCCCCGACTTTAGGGTCGCGTACAGGAAATCCTTTCCGTGAAACGTAGTTGGAACATAGTTGGGGGACGAAATGACTCAGCCTCTCGCCTCGGTCACGCGCACGATGACCGTGCGCGTCAGCATCCCGGGTGAACTGCCCGCACCGCTTCCCGCGCAGCTGCACTACGAGGTGCACGACCCATACGCCGTGCGGCTCTCCCTCGGCGCGCCGATGGCGAGACCCGTCGACTGGGTCTTCGCCCGCGACCTGCTCGCCGCGGGAGTCCATCGCACGTCAGGGGTGGGTGACGTGCTGGTCATCCCGCTGCCTGGCACGCGGCCGCGGGTGCGCGTCGTCCTGAGGTCCGGCACGGGGACGGCCGTGGTCGCGCTGCCGATGGACGAGGTCGCGGACTTCCTGCGGCAGAGCTGCGCCCTGGTGCCCGCCGGGATGGAGGGACTGCACCTCGATCTCGACCATGCCGTCGCCGAGTTGACGGGCAGGAACGTCTGAGAGGCGCCCACAACCCGGTCGGAGCTGCCGTCGGGACTTTCCGCGGAGCGCACTGTGCACTCTGGGAACAGCACCGTGCGCTCCTTTCCCCGAAAACTTGCCGTACGCGATTACGGCTCTGTAGAAAGAGCCGGAAAGCGCCCGCATGAGGCGGGCGCGACAGGCAGGGGTGGGGTCGCCGTGGAAGAGCTGACGACGAACGACGGCACGCGGCTCGTGTACCGCGACAGCGGGGGCGACGGAGTGCCGCTGGTCATGCTCCACGGGTGGGGGCAGACGCAGGAGATGTTCCGCCACCAGGTGCGCGGCCTGTCCCCCGCCCGCCGGGTCATCACCCTGGACCTGCGCGGCCACGGACTCTCCGCCAAGCCGCGGCACGGCTACCGCATCGCCCGCCTGGCACGTGACGTCCGCGAACTCGTCGACCACTTGCGGCTGGAGTGTTTCGACGCCCTCGGCTGGTCGATGGGCGTGTCCGTGTGGTGGAGCTTCATGGACCAGTACGGCACGGGCCGGATCCGCCGGTTCGTCGCCGTGGACCAGCCGGCGGCGGTCGCGGCCGTGCCCTGGATGACGCCCGCCGAACAGCGGGAGGCCGGGGCCATCTTCGACGTGGCGGGCCTCCTCGAACTGGGCGGCGCGCTGGCGGGCCCGGACGGCGAGCGGGTGCTCCAGGAGTTCGTGCGCGGCATGTTCTCGGGCCCCACCGACCCCGAGATCCTCGCCTTCGTCGCCGGACAGGTCACGTCGACGCCGTCGTACGCGGGTGTCCCCCTGCTGTTCGACCACTGCGCGCAGGACTGGCGCGACATGCTGCCCCGGGTGGACGTGCCGACCCTGGTCATCGGGTGTGAGGGAAGCCATGTGAGCCCCGACTCCCAGCGTTTCGTCGCCCGGCGGATCCCGGACGCGTCGCTGCATGTCTTCCCGGCCGACGTGGCGTCCTCGCACTTCCCCTTCCTGGAAAACCCGCCCGCGTTCAACGCCGTGGTCGAGAAGTTCCTGGCGGAAGCGGTGTGACCCCCGGAACCACGGGCCCCGCGGTGGCGTCGAACGCGTGCGTCACCTCGGGTTCGGTGTACTCCACGAGGAGCCGCCGGGCCCGTTCCTCGTCACGGCGGTCGGCGGCCGTCAGCCGTCCGTGGTGCTGGGCCAGGTGCTCCGCCCAGGACGCCACCAGGTAGCTCTCGATGAACCGGTCGGGGTCCCCGCCGTCCTGGTAGAGCCCCCAGGAGAGGGCGCCCGTACGCCGCCGCGAACGGGCCACGCGCGCCATGCGGTCGGTGAAGGCCGCGCGGTTGCCGGGGGCGACGCGGTAGGTGACGGAGACGAGTACGGGGCCGTCGGCCGGCCCCGGCTCGAACAACAGGGGCGGCGCGGGCCAGTGGTCCGACGGACTCGGATCGAGGCCCTCCGTGTCGTACAGCGGCCTGCGGCGCAGACTCGCCGCACCGGCCAGCAGCAGTACGGCGCCCACCAGCAGCGCCCCGGTCAGGCCCAGCCACTCGGCCAGCAGACCCCACAGCGGTGCCGTCAGCGCCTGCCCGCCCTGGAAGACCACGAGGTACACGGCGAGGCCCCGGGCCCTGACCCAGCCGGGCAGCCGTGCCTGCATCGCCGCGTTGAGGGTGGACAGGACGGCGATCCAGGCCACGCCCGCGGGCAGCAGCGCGACCGCCGCGAGCCAGGGCGTACTCGCGGTGGCCAGGACCGCCAGGACGCCCGCGAAGACGACGCTTCCCGCGCCGAGCGTGCCGTTGACGCCGCACGTCCTGCGGAGGGCGGGCAGTGCGAAGGCGCCGCCGACCGCGCCGATCCCGACGACGCCGAGCAGCAGTCCGTACCCGCCGGAGCCGAGCCCGAGGGAGCGGCTCGCGACCAGCGGCAACAGCGACCACAGGGCCGCTCCGCCGGGTATGAACAGGGCGGTGCGCAGCAGGACGCGGCGGATCCCGGGCGCGTTCCAGACGTAACGGCGGGCGGCGTGCACCGCGGTCAGGAAGGTCTCGTGCCGGACGGCGGGCGTACCGGTCGTGTGCGCCGGCCGCTTCCACAGCAGCAGTACGGCGGCGATGCCGAGGTAGGACACGGCGTTGAAGGCGAAGACCCAGGCCGCGCCGGCCGCCGCGACCACCGCTCCGCCGACGGCCGGGCCGATCGCGCGCGCCAGGTTCATGTTCACCGCGCCCAGCGCCGCCGCCTGGCCCAGCAGGGGCCGTGCCACCAGGTCGGGCTGGATGGCCTGCCAGGCCGGGCCCATGAGCGCGGTGCCGCAGCCCAGCAGGAAGGTGAGGCCGAGCAGCGGCCAGGGGGTGAGCGCGCCGGTGAACGCCAGGATCGTCAGCGTGGTGGAGACGGCCAGCAGGGCGGCCTGCGCGCCGAGCAGCACCGAGCGCCGGTCGTACCGGTCGGCGAGTACGCCGGAGGGCAGGGCGAGCAGTACGACGGGAAGGCTGGAGGCGGTCTGCACGAGCGTGACCAGGGCTGCGTCGTGTCCGATCAGGAGCCACTGGGCCCCGACGGTCTGCATCCAGCTGCCGACGTTGGAGACGAGCTGCGCGATCCACAGGGCGCGGAAGACGCGGGCCGCGAGCGGCGCCCACGGGGAGTCCCTGTGGGCGCCTGCTGCGGGAGGGGCGGTACTCATGTGGGTGCCTGCCGAGGGGGAGGTGCGGGCGCCGAAGCGGCTGTCCCGCCGAGGCTAGAAGCGGCGGGAGGGCCGCACTCGTCCATCGGTGCACGGGGGCTTGCCCCAGAGTGAACGCCGGTGCGTCCGCGGTGCCGTCCGCCCTCAGCCGCGGTACGTCTCCAGGAGGCGCAGCCACACCTCGCTGATCGTCGGGTAGGCGGGGACCGCGTGCCAGAGGCGGTCCAGGGGGATCTCGCCCGCGACCGCCATGGTCGCCGAGTGGATGAGTTCGCCGACGCCGGGGCCGACGAAGGTGACGCCGAGGACGGTCTCGCGGTCCAGGTCGACGATCATGCGGGCCCTGCCGCGGTAGCCGTCGGCGTACAGCCCCGCGCCCGCGACGCCGGACATGTCGTAGTCGACGGCGCGGACCCGGTGCCCTGCGGCCTCCGCCTCCGCGAGGGTCAGGCCCGCCGAGGCCGCCTCGGGGTCGGTGAAGACGACCTGCGGGACGGCGGCGTGGTCGGCGGTGGCGGAGTGGGCGCCCCAGCGGTCGGTCTCCAGGAGGGGCACGCCCTGGGCGCGCGCGGCGATGGCGGCGCCCGCGATGCGGGCCTGGTACTTGCCCTGGTGGGTGAGGAGCGCGCGGTGGTTCGCGTCGCCCACCGCGTACAGCCAGTCGCTGCCGTCCACGCGCAGGCTCTCGTCGACCGGCAGCCACGAGCCGGGCTCCAGGCCGACCGTCTCCAGGCCGATGTCGTCGGTGCGGGGGGCGCGGCCCGTGGCGAAGAGGATCTCGTCGGCCCGGAGGGACGAGCCGTCGTCCAGGGTCGCCGTGACGGTGCCGTCCTCGCGCTTGACGGCGGTGACCGAGACGCCGAGCCGGACCTCGGCGCCCGCCTCGGTCAGGGCCTCCTGGACCAGCTCGCCGGCGAACGGCTCCATGCGGGGCAGCAGGCCGCCGCCCCGTACCAGCACCGTCACGTCGGAGCCGAGCGCCTGCCAGGCGGTGGCCATCTCCACGGCGACGACGCCGCCGCCGACGACCAGGAGGCGGCCCGGCACGTGGTCCGCGGCGGTCGCCTCGCGGCTGGTCCACGGCTTGACGTCGGCGATGCCCGGCAGGTCGGGCAGGGCGGCGCGGGTGCCGGTGCAGACGGCCACCGCGTGGCGGGCCTCGATCCGGTGCTCGGTGCCGTCCGTTCCGGTGACCGTGACCTTGCGGGGGCCCGTGAGGCGGCCGTGGCCGCGGTACAGGTCGACGCCGATGCCCTCCAGCCAGCCGACCTGGCCGTCGTCCTTCCAGTGCGAGGTGTAGTCGTCGCGGTGCGCGAGGACCGCGGCCGCTTCCAGCGGGCCCTGGACGGACTGGCGCAGCCCGGGGACGCGGCGGGCGTCCGCGCGGGCGATGACGGGACGGAGCAGCGCCTTGCTGGGCATGCACGCCCAATAGGAGCATTCGCCTCCGACGAGTTCGCTCTCCACGATCGCGGCGCTGAGCCCTGCCGCGCGGGCCCGGTCCGCCACGTTCTCTCCCACGGGACCGGCTCCGATGACTACTACGTCGTATGTCTTGGCATCCTTCATATCCGTCATGAGGACAGTCTGTCGGCAGGTGTGCGCCGGGGCCACATGGGTAAGCGCGCGGGACACGCCCGTGCACGCAGGGAACAGTCCCGTGCGCGTGACGGGCGGAATACGTACGTACCATCGGCCGTTGTCGACAGCGGCCATGCCCCACATCAGGAAGCAGGGACACCATGAGCAACGCGACACTGGAGCTCACCAAGGAGAACTTCGACCAGACGGTCACGGACAACGAGTTCGTTCTGATCGACTTCTGGGCTTCGTGGTGCGGTCCTTGCAAGCAGTTCGCCCCGGTCTACGAGAAGGCCGCCGAGGCCAACCCCGACCTGGTCTTCGCCAAGGTCGACACGGAGGCGCAGCCGGAGCTGGCCGCCGCCTTCAACATCCAGTCGATCCCGACGCTGATGATCGTCCGTGATCAGGTCGCGGTCTTCGCCCAGCCGGGCGCGCTGCCCGAGGCGGCGCTCACGGACGTCATCGGCCAGGCCAGGAACCTGGACATGGACGAGGTCCGCCGGCAGGTCGCCGAGGAGCAGGCCAAGCAGCAGGAGCAGGGCGAGGGCCCGGGTCAGGGACAGTAGGGAGGAAGGCGCCGGCCGGTCCTGCCCGACCGGCCGGGCCGGCTAGCTGGACTCGCGGTGCACGACGTCCGCCGCGAGCACGTCGTGCACCTCGGGTACGGCGCCCGGGTCGCGCACCACGCGGTCGACGAGTTCCGCGAGGCCGCGGCCCGAGGGCAGCTCGATGCGGACGGTGCTGAGCCGGGGCCTCAGCAGTCTGCCGAGCATCAGGTCGTCGGAGCCGATGACAGCCGCCTCCTCGGGGATGGCGATACCTTCGTCCTGGAGTGCCCGCATCACGAGCATCGCGTACTCGTCGTTGTACGCGAAGACGGCATCGAGGCCCAGGGAGCGCCAGCGGGCCGCGAGCGCGGCGGCGGACTCCTCCGTGTGGGCGAGGGGCAGTTCCGTGACCGATGCGCCGGTGATGTGCGCGGTCTCGACCGCCCGGTGCAGCCCTTCGACGCGGGGCCGCGAGAAGATCTCCAGGCCGGGCTCCGTGGGAACGATCGCGCCGATCCGGCGCCGCCCGCGAGCCAGCAGGTGCAGGGCCGCGGCCTCCCCCACCCGGCGTCCGTCCATGAGGAGCGCGTGCGCGCCCTCGACGCGCTGCGGTCCGAGGGTGAAGACGGCCTTGGCGCCGGACCGCTTCAGGACCGTCACGCCGCGCGGTCCGAGCGCGGAGGCGTCGGGCGCGAGGACGGCCACCGGGCGCAGCTCCGCCCAGGCGCGGGCGGCGTCCTCCCCCGTCATGCCAAGACTCGCGTACTGCACGACGGTGTAGTCGAGGCGGCTGAGCGCCCACTGGAGTTCGTTGAAGAACCTGCCGAAGAGCGGGCCCATCGGGATCTCCGAGGTGGGCATGAGGACCATGCGGCTGTGTCCGGCGCGCAGGCTGCGGGCGGCGGCGTGCGGCACGTATCCGAGTTCTCTGGCGGCGTCGTGGACGCGGCGGCGCGTGGGCTCGCTGATGCGTACGGCGCTGGCGTTGTTGAGGACGTAGCTGACGGTCGCGCGCGAGACTCCCGCCAGGCGTGCGACGTCGGCGCTCGTCGGCACGGAGCGCTGTGCGGGCTGCTGGTTCGGTATCTGCACCATGACATCGGCATCCTCGCAGACGGCGGCGGAACGGGCGCGGGCGGGCGGGTGCCCGGGTCCCGCGCGGAGGTCGGCGTGAAGTCCCTTGGCGGCGTTCCGTGTTGGGCCGCTCGCCGGTTACCGTGCGGTCACCCGTCGCCGACCGAAGGTGCCCCCACATGACTGCCGACCGTGACCGTGCCGATGGGCTGGTGCGCACCGCCCGCGCGCTGGCCGAGGGAGAGGTGTCCTCGCGTGCGCTGACCGAGCGGACGCTGGCCAGGATCGAGGCGGCGCAGCCCTCGCTGAACGCCTTCAGGCGGGTGCGGGCCGAGGCGGCGCTCGCGGAGGCGGACGCGGCCGACCGGGAGCTGGCGGCGGGCGGGCCGTTCGCGGACCGGCCGTTGCTCGGCGTGCCGCTCGCGGTCAAGGACGACATGGACGTGGCGGGCGAGCCGACCGCGTTCGGGTGCAGGGGCGACTTCCCGCCGAAGTCCAAGGACTGCGAGGCGGTGCGGCGACTGCGGGCGTCCGGTGCAGTGATCGTCGGCAAGACCAACACGTGTGAGCTGGGGCAGTGGCCCTTCACGGAGGGGCCCGGCTTTGGTGACACGCGCAATCCTTGGCACACCGGGCATACGCCGGGCGGTTCGTCGGGCGGCTCGGCGGCCGCGGTCGCCGCGGGCCTGGTCCCGGCCGCGCTCGGCTCGGACGGCGCGGGCTCGGTGCGCATACCGGCCGCCTGGACGCACCTGGTGGGCATCAAGCCGCAGCGCGGGCGGATATCGACGTGGCCGTGGCCGGAGGCGTTCCAGGGCATCACCGTCAACGGCCCGCTCGCCAGGACCGTCGCCGACGCCGCGCTGCTGCTGGACGCGGCCAGCGGCAACCACCCGGGCGATCCGCACCGGCCGGCCGCCGTGCGGGCCGCCGAGGCCGCGACGCGCGAGCCGGGGCGGCTGCGGATCGCGCTGTCCCTGCGCATGCCGTTCACGGCGACGCCCAAGCGCCTTGACCCGGCGGTGCGGCAGCGGGTCGTCGCGCTGGCCGACCGGCTCGCCGCGCTCGGGCACGACGTGGAGGAGGCGGATCCGGACTACGGGCAGATCGGCCTGGCGTTCGTGCCGCGCGCCACGGCGGGCATCGCCGAGTGGACGCGGCACGTCCCCGACGTCGCGCTCCTGGACCGGCGTACGCGTGAATCGGCCCGGCTTGGGCGGCTGTTGGGCGGCGCGCCGCTGCGGCTCGCGCGCCGCGCCGAGGCCGTGCTGCACCGTCGGGTGGGCGCGGTCTTCACGGCGTACGACGTGGTGATCACGCCGACCACCGCCGCTCCCCCGCCCGGGATCGGCACGCTTGCCGCCCTCAGCGGCTGGCGCACCGACCGGGCGATCATCGCCGCCTGCCCCTACGCGTGGCCGTGGAACGTCCTCGGCTGGCCGGGCGTCAACGTCCCCGCAGGGCATGTGGCGGGCGGTCTCCCGGTCGGCGCCCAGCTGCTGGGGCCCGAGGGCAGCGAGCCGCTGCTGGTGTCCCTGGCCGCGCAGTTGGAGGCGGACCAGCGGTGGTACGAGCGGTGGCCGGCGCCGGTCCCGGACGCGGCACCGGCGCCTTAGGGCCTGTCTGACAATTCCCGCCTGCCTCGCGACGCCATGCACGCACTCTCGCCGCACCGGGCGCAGAGCCAAGTACATCCAGTACGAGGCCCTACGCCCGGCACGCCGAGAGCACGCACCTGACGCCGCGAGGCCGCCCTCCGGGCGACGACGGGAACAGTCAGACAGGCCCTAGCAGCCGGGGCGCGCGAGCCTGCTCGGTCGGATCGCGTGGGCCGTCTCGGCGGGCCTGCGCGACGCACGCCGCACCACCACGTGACGCTGACGCTCCATCACCACCAGGCGGTCCACGCCCCGTCGCCACCAGCCGCACCGCCGTGCTGTCACGTATCGGTCACCACGCCGTCCGCCACTGTTCATGAACCGCCGGGCAACGCCGTTCTCGGGCCTCCTGTCTAACCGGGTGACCAGAAGCACCACCGCACACGCACACCCTGAAGGGTCACTTACGCATGCGCGTTCACCGGACCATCGCGGCCACCGCCACTCTCGCCCTCGCTCTCGGCACGGCCTGCTTAACGGCGTCGACCGTCCAGGCCGCCCCGTCCGCCGCCGAGGCCACGGCCTCCGTCGTCCTCGCGGACGGCGAGCTCTGGTACAAGGCGGCGCCGGGCCAGCAGAACCAGGTGACGGTCGACGAGAAGATCGATCACCGCGGCGAGCACGACTCCTACTACGTCCTCACCTTCCACGACCGGTACGACATCGCCATCTCCGCCGACGCGGCGGAGTGGGACGAGTGCGCGTACCCCGAGGAGGGCGACCACACCACCGTGCGGTGCGCGGTCAAGATCCCGGAGAACTCGGACGACTCCGACAGCTACGACATCGACCTCGGCGACCTGGACGACACCGCGACCCTCGCGCCGGACAGCCAGGCCTGGGCCGGGATCTACGGCGGCAGCGGCAACGACGTCATCAAGGCGTCGGAGTCCGCGCTCCTGCACGGCGGTGACGGCGACGACCGTCTCGACGGCGGCGGCGGACCGTTCGGCTTCGGCCCGTGGGGCGACGCAGGGAACGACACCCTGACCCGTTGCAGCCAGGACTGCTTCGGCGGCCCCGGCAACGACTCCCTGACCGGCACCGGCGAGGAGAACACCCTGCACGGCGAGGACGGCAGCGACGTCCTGTACGGCAGGGGTGGCGCCGACGTCCTCTACGGCGGCAAGGGCAACGACAAGCTGTACGGCGAGGCGGGCGACGACACGCTGTGGGGCAACAGCGGCGACGACGTCCTGTGGGGCGGCACGGGAACCGACAGGCTCTCCGGCGGTCCGGGCCGCAACGAACTCCACCAGGACTGAGCGGCCCCCCGAAACCGCACCGGGGAGCGGGCAGCTCCCCTGAACCGGGGCAGCGGCTACGCACGGACCACGGGCCACCCCTCGACCCGGGCCTCCGGGCTTGGGGTGGCCCGACGCGCCGTCAGGTCCCGGGCGTCGCCAGCGTGCGCCACAGCTCCGGGTCCTCGAAGCCGAGCGCCCACAGCACCGTCCTGTCCACGCCGTGCTTGCGCAGCACGGGCAGGTGCGCGGCGGTGCCGCGCGCGTCCTGGTACCAGACCTCGCGGGTCGTGCCGCCCTCCTTGTACGTGAAGTGGGGTGTACCGGAGGCGGGGTCGATGCGGTAAGGCGCGCCCACCTTGCGGCGCAGCGCTTCCGCGCTCCTGGACGTGACATGGCGGGCGCGGCCGGGCTTGCCGACGGCCCAGTCCCAGCCGTAGGCGGGCAGCCCCATCTCCAGTTTGGCGCGCGGCACTTCGGCGGTGGCGCGGGTCAGGATGTCGTCGTACCAGGCGGGGGTGGAGAGCGGGCCCGGCCGGCCCTCGGCCCAGTGCAGGTTGTAGGCCATGATGCGGAGCCGGTCGGCAGCGGCGCCGAGGCGCGTGTAGTCCCAGACGCGGCCGGTGCCCGCGGTCTTCGGGGAGACGGTGATGACGCACTCCTTGCGCAGGGCGCGCAGTGCGCGGCAGAGGTCGGTGACCATCGTGGCGTAGCCGTCACGGACCTTCTCGTAGTCGACGTCGCCGGTCGGCGCGATGGTCTCGTAGTCGAGGTCGAGGCCGTCGTAGTCACGGCCGTCCATGAGGGCGACCAGGTTCTTGACGTGGCCGGCGCGGCGGCCGGGGTCGGTCACCAGGGCGGCCAGGGCGCCGCGCGGCATCTTCTCCATGACGGTCGGCACGACCTTGATGCCCGCTCCGTGCAGCCCGTCGACGACGCGCTGCTCCTCGGCGCTGAAGTGTTTGCCGACGGATCCGTCCGCCTTCGCCTCGTACCAGAAGGGGCTGACGGTGTGCAGTTGGCCGGCGTGGCGCAGGGCGGTCTCGTACGCGTTGTCCTGGTCCCAGTACGGGAGCCAGGCGGAGGCGGTGCGGGAGGGCGGGGCGGCGGCGGGCGGCGGGGCCGGGTCGGAGGCGGCCGGGAGCGGGGCGAGCGCCGAGGCCGCGGCGGTGAGGGCGGCGAGAGCGGTCAGGGCACGGGTCCTGCGCGGGAGTCGAAGCACCATGGACCGAGCCTGCGGGCCGTGAGGGAAGCCCGCTCCGCGGATTGGGCCGGACAGGTTCCACGGTGACCCTTCCGTTCTACGGTCACCCTTCCGACCGCCTTCATCGATGATCGGCGAACGCCCGCTCGAACGCCCCGCGCGTCACCGCGCCCCTGGTGCGGTCGAGCACCCCGAACACGACGTGGTCGAACCGCCCGGCGAACCGGCCGCCTTCGCCGAGCAGCGTCCGGAAGGCGCCCGCGACGTGCGCGGGGTCGTTCATGAACACGCCGCAGCCCCACGCGCCGAGGACCAGGCGGCGGTGGCCGCACGCGAGCGCCGTCTCCAGGACGCGGGCGGCGCGCCCCGCCACGGCGTGCGGGATGTCGGCGGCGCGCTCGGGGGCGCTGCGGCGGATCACCCCGGTGTTCGGCGCCGCCGAGGTGAGGAAGCCGACGAGGTAGGGCGACTCCAGCAGCTGTCCGCGGTCGTCGCGGAAGACGGGAACCGAGGGCGAGTAGATCACGCGGTCGGTGTAGAAGGGGTCGCGGTGGGCCCGGTGGTGGTCGTAGAAGGCGCGCGCCTCCAGCAGGCAGGTGTGGAGCGCGGAGGCGCGGCAGAGCGCTTCCTCCTGTGCCTGCGCGCCGTTCAGATAGCCGCCGCCGGGGTTGCGCGCGGACGAGAAGTTGAGGACGGCGAGGGGTGAGCGGCCCGCCGTGGTCTCCGCGTCGGCGGTGAGTCTGCGCGCCGCTTCCAGGCTGCTCTCGCCGGTGACCTCGAAGACGGTCGGGACGGGCTCGCGCCGGGGCGTGCCCGCGTCCACCGGCTCCGGACCGAACATGCGGGTGCCTGCGCGGGCCGCCGCCACCCAGTCGCCGATGACCGCCTTCCGGCCGCCCGGCGTGGTGTACGCGCCCGCCGCGACGATCTGCTCCGTCTCCTGCGCCACCGCGCGCAGCCGGGCGCTCATGCCCGCTCCCCCGTGTCGTTCATGAACGCATGGTGAGCCGGGCATGTCGGTCGGCGCAACAGAGATTCCTGGTGCGGGAACGGCCGCAAGGGCACTCTTGTGCGATCGGCCTTGAGGGTTTTGGGTGTGACGAGCACCCCTGACTGGAAGGATCCCCGCATGTCTGAAGGAGACTGTACGAAGCACCGCCCCCCGCCGCGCACGGAGGCACCGGACCCGGTGACCGAGGCGGAAGTGGAGGCCCTGGTCCGCGGCATCTGCTTCAAGACGGGGCCACCTGGCACCATCGGCGTCGAACTGGAATGGCTCGTCCACGAACCCGGACTGGCCCATGTGCCCGTCCCCGCCGCCCGCCTCGAAGCGGCCTACGCCGCACTGCGGGCCCTGCCCCTGCGCGCGTCACTCACCGTCGAACCCGGCGGCCAGCTGGAGCTCAGCTCGCTGCCCGCCGCTTCCCTGACGGAGTGCGTCTCGGCCATGCGGGCCGATCTCGGCCTGGTTCGCGACGCGTTACGCTCCCACCGCCTCACCCTCAGCGGCATCGGCGCCGACCCGTGGCGGCCCCCGGCACGGATCCTGCGCGAGCCCCGCTACGACGCCCTGGAGTCCAGCCTCGACCGCGGCGGCCCCGCCGGGCGCCGCATGATGTGCTCGACGGCGTCCGTGCAGATCTGTCTGGACGCCGGGTACGAGGAGCCGGGCCCGCTCGGTTACGCGCGCCGCTGGCGCCTCGCGCATCTGCTCGGTCCCGTCCTGGTCGCCGCGTTCGCCAACTCGCCGCTCCAGGACGGCCGTGCCACCGGCTGGCGGTCCACCCGGCAGGCCGTGTGGGCGGGCATCGAACCCGGTAGATCCGGCGCCCCGCCGCTCGACGGGGAGCCGCGCGAGGCCTGGACACGGCACGCCCTCGACGCACCGGTCATGTGCGTCAAGGGAGCACCCGGCGACGGGCCTTGGCGTGTCCCGGAAGGGCTCACCTTCCGTGCCTGGACCCGCTCGGGCCTGCCGCGGCCGCCCACGCGTGACGACGTCGACTACCACCTGACCACGCTGTTCCCGCCGGTGCGCCCGCGCGGCCACCTGGAGCTGCGCATGGTGGACGCCCAGCCGGGCGACGACGGCTGGGTCGTACCGCTCGCCGTGACGAGCGCGCTGTTCGACGACCCGGAGGCCGCCGAGACCGCCTACCGCGCCGTCAAGCCGCTGGCCGAGCGCGACGGGCCGCCGGGCTCGCCCGCCGCGCCGCACAGCCCGCTGTGGCTGGACGCGGCGCGCCACGGCCTCGCCGACGCCGAGCTGCGCGAGGCCGCCGCCGTCTGCTTCGCCGCCGCCGCCGACGCGCTGCCCCGGATGGGCGCGGACGCCTCGACGCGGGACGCCGTCGCCACGTACGCCGACCGGTACGTCGCGCGGGGCCGCTGCCCCGCCGACGACCTGCTGGACGGTCTCGGCGACGCCCATCGACACCATGACGCCTCGGAGAAGGACACCCGACGATGAACGGCTCCACCACGGATGTGGCGGCCCTGCGCGAGCGCGCGCTCGCCGCGCTCCTGGCCGCCCGCGACCGCACCACCCTCCTCACCTCCTGTGTCGAGGACAGTGAACTGACCGCGCAACACTCGCCGTTGATGTCACCGCTGGTCTGGGACCTCGCACACATAGGCAACCAGGAGGAGCAGTGGCTGCTGCGCGCGGTCGCGGGCCGCGACGCCATGCGGCCCGAGATCGACTCGCTCTACGACGCCTTCGAGCACCCCCGCGCCGAGCGGCCGAGCCTGCCGCTGCTCGCGCCCGCCGAGGCCAGGGGGTACGCGGCCGAGGTGCGGGGCCGGGCGCTCGACGTACTGGAGAAGACGCCGCTGCACGGCACTCCGCTCACCGACGCGGGCTTCGCGTTCGGGATGATCGCGCAGCACGAGCAGCAGCACGACGAGACGATGCTCATCACGCACCAGCTGCGGTCGGGGCCCACCGCGCTCACCGCGCCGGACCCGGAGCCCGGTCCGCCCTTCACCGGCCCGGCCGAAGTCCTGGTCCCTGGCGGCCCGTTCACCATGGGCACCTCCACCGAGCCGTGGGCCCTGGACAACGAGCGCCCGGCGCACCGCCGTCTGGTCCCGCCGTTCTTCATCGACACCACACCTGTGACGAACGCCGCGTACCAGCGTTTCATCGACGACGGCGGCTATGAGGAGATCCGCTGGTGGTCTCCCGCGGGCTGGGCGATGGTCCGCCAGAACGGTCTGCGGGCACCGCTGTTCTGGCGCCGTGAGGGAGGGCAGTGGCTGCGGCGCCGCTTCGGGACGGTGGAGCCGGTGCCCGCCGACGAGCCGGTGCTGCACGTGAGCTGGTACGAGGCCGACGCGTACGCGCGCTGGGCGGGCCGGCGTCTGCCCAGCGAGGAGGAGTGGGAGAAGGCCGCCCGGCACGACCCGGTCACCGACCGCTCCCTGCGCTACCCGTGGGGCGACGCGGACCCCACCCCGGAACACGCGAACCTCGGACAGCGGCATCTGCGCCCCGCCCCGGCGGGCAGCTACCCGGCAGGCGAATCCCCGTACGGCATACGCCAATTGATCGGCGACGTATGGGAGTGGACGTCCAGCGACTTCCTGCCCTACCCGGGCTTCGCCGCCTTCCCCTACCGCGAGTACTCGGACGTGTTCTTCGGCGGCGACTACAAGGTGCTGCGCGGCGGGGCGTTCTCCGTGGACGCGGTGGCCTGCCGGGGCACGTTCCGCAACTGGGACCACCCTGTGCGGCGGCAGATCTTCGCCGGGTTCCGCACGGCGCGGGACGCGGCGCCGACCGAAGCCCCCGAACCCGAGGTGTCCTGATGTGCCGTCACATCGCCTTCCTCGGCCCGCCGGTGCCGCTGGGAAGCCTCCTCGTAGCGCCCGCGCACGGCCTGTACCGCCAGTCGTGGGCGCCCCGCCGACAGCGGTACGGCACGGTCAACGCCGATGGTTTCGGGGTGGGCTGGTACGCGGAAGGCGACCCGGCGCCCGCCCGCTACCGGCGCACCGGGCCGATCTGGGCCGACCAGTCCTTCGCCGACCTGGCCCGGGTGGTGCGCTCCGGAGCACTGCTCGCGGCGGTGCGCGACGCCACGCTGGCCGGCGCGGACGGCGAGGCCGCGGCCGCGCCCTTCGCCGCCGGGTCCTGGCTGTTCAGCCACAACGGCGCGGTGGCGGGCTGGCCCGGCTCGCTCGCCGCCCTGGCCGAGGGCCTGCCCTCCGCCGAGCTGCTGTCGTTGGAGGCGCGCTGCGACTCCGCGCTGGTGTGGGCGCTCGTCCTGCACCGGCTGCGGCGGGGCGACGAGGCCGGGCAGGCCCTGGCCGACACCGTCCTGGACGTCGCGGCAGTCGCCCCCGGATCGCGCCTCAATCTCCTGATGACCGACGGCGACACGATCACCGCGACCGCCTGGGGCGACACCCTCTGGTATCTCGCGGAGCCCGGCCGCCGCACCGTGGTCGCCTCCGAGCCCTACGACGACGACCCGCACTGGCGTGAGGTGCCCGACCGCACGCTGCTCGCCGCAAGCCGCACCGACGTACTGCTGACCCCGCTCAAGGAGCCACCCGCGTGAGCCCGTTCCTGCTGACCCGCACCCTGCCCGAGGACGCCACCGGAGCCGCGCTCCGGGCCGACGTCCTGCACGGCCTGACCCGCACCCCCAAGGCGCTGCCGCCCAAGTGGTTCTACGACGCGCGCGGCAGCGCCCTCTTCGAGGAGATCACCACCCTGCCCGAGTACTACCCGACCCGCGCGGAGCGGGAGATCCTGGTCGCCCGCGCCGCCGAGATCGCGGGGATCACGGGCGCACACACACTGATCGAGCTGGGTTCGGGTTCCTCGGAGAAGACCCGCCACCTGATCGACGCCATGGCGTCGCTGCACACGTATGTCCCCGTGGACGTCAGCGAGAGCGCGCTGACCGGCGCGGCGAACACACTGCTCGCGCACCGGCCCGGGCTCGACGTGCACGCCCTGATCGCCGACTTCACCCGGGGCCTCGCGCTGCCGGGCACACCGGGGCCGCGCCTGGTCGCGTTCCTCGGCGGCACACTCGGCAACCTCCTGCCCGCCGAGCGCGCGGCGTTCCTCTCGTCGGTGCGCGGGCTGCTCTCCCCCGGTGACGCGCTGCTTCTGGGCACGGACCTGGTGAAGGACGAGTCGGTGCTGGTGTCGGCGTACGACGACGCCACGGGGGTCACCGCCTCGTTCAACAAGAACGTCCTGTCGGTGATGAACCGCGAACTGGAGGCGGACTTCGACCCGGACACCTTCGACCACGTCGCCGTCTGGGACCGCGACCACGAGTGGATCGAGATGCGGTTGCGCTCCACGGCCGCGCAGACGGTGAAGATCCCCGCGCTCGGCCTGGCCGTCGACTTCGCGGCCGGCGAGGAGATGCGCACGGAGGTCTCGGCGAAGTTCAGGAAAGAGGGCGTGAAGGCTGAACTCGCGGCGCAGGGACTGGATCTGACGCACTGGTGGACGGATGAGCGCGGCCGCTTCGCGCTGTCGCTGAGCACGCCGGTGTAGGGGGCGGTCCGGTCCCCGGTGCCGTACGCGTGGCGCGTACGGCACCGGGGGACCCGCCCGTCACAGGCCGCCGAGGCGCAGTGCCTTGGTGATCTCGCGTGAGGCCTCGCGGGCGTGTGTCGCCGGGGCGCCGCCCGTCAGGACGGCGGTCATGTAGCCCTTGATGGGGTTGTCGGCCTCGACTGCCGCCCAGCGAGGGGAGTTGGGGGTCGCGCGGCCGTTCGCCGCGCCGACCGCCATCGCCGCGACGCCCGCCTCGCCCGCGACGGCGGGGGCCAGCTTCGCCTTGTTGGGCACGTAGTTCATGGTTCTGGCCAGGTCGGTCTGCCACTTCTTGCCCGCCAGCGCCGCGATCACCTCGACGGCGCCCGAGTGGTCGTCGCTGTGCTCGGGCACGACGAGGTCGGAGCCGCCGGTGAAGACCGCGCCGGGCTTGCCCGCCTTCTTGCCGGGGACCGGGAAGTAGCCGAGCTTGCCCTTCAGTTCGGGGTTCTTCTCCTCGATGGCCCGCGCCGCGCCGGGCACCGCGATGATCTGGGCGACGTCGCCGCCCGCGAACACCCCGGTCTGCGCCGGGTGTTCCTCGTCCGCGTCGCGCGGGCCCCGGCCGAGCGCCTGGAGGCGCTGGTAGAACGCCATGCCGCGCAGCGCCTCGGCCGTGTGCAGGCTGCCGCGCCAGTCGCCGGAGGACTCCTTGGTCTCCTTGGCGAGGTCGCCGCCCTCGTCCCAGATGAACCCGGCGAGGGTGTACCAGTCCTGGCCCGCGAGGTAGATGCCCTGGTTCCCGCCGGTGTTGAGCTTCTGCGTGTCCGCGATCCACTCCTCGCGGGTGCGCGGCGGCCGCGTGATGCCCGCCTTCGCGAAGAGGTCCTTGTTGTAGATGACGACGCGGTTGGCCGCGTACCAGGGGATGCCGTACTGGGCGCCGTTGTGGCGGCCGGGCTCCGCGAGGCCCGGCAGCCAGTCGTCCATGCCGAGGTCGCGCGCCGACTCCAGGGTGAGGTCGTACAGGCCGCCCTCGTCGACGTACTGGGCGACCTGGGTGTTGCCGACCTCGATGACGTCGGGCCCGTCGCCGTCCTCCTCCTTGAGCGCCTTCTTCACCTTGGCCCCGATGCCCGTCCACTCCTGGACACGGACGTCCAGGTCGATGTCCTCGTGCTCCTTCTCGAAGTCCTCGGTGAAGCGCTCGACGAACGCGGGGGACGCGCTGCCCCGCATCAGCCAGACGGTGACGGTTGTGCGCTCGTCCCCGCCGGGCAGCACACCGCACCCGGCGAGCAGGACGGCACAGGAGAGGGCGAGGGACAGGGGCATGGCGGCGCGGCGGTGCGGCTTCACGTGGGTCACTTTCTGCCTGCGGACAGGGGAAGGTCAGCCCGACGCGGGGGGTGAGCAGCTGGCTCGAACGGGTGTTGGCTGGATTTTGGTATGTACCAATCGCCCGGTCAAGGGGGTACGGGATCCCATACGCCGTCTCGCGCGTCCGCGCGGGCTGGTGCACGGTGGAGTGACGCACTTCGCGACGTCACACCACGGCCGGGAGGAACCCCCTCATGTCGGACCACACCTACCGCGTGACCGAGATCGTCGGCACCTCGCACGAGGGCGTCGACCAGGCGATCCGCAATGGCATCGCGCGGGCCTCGCAGACGCTGCGCTCGCTGGACTGGTTCGAGGTGACCCAGGTGCGGGGGCATATCGAGGACGGGCAGATCCAGCACTATCAGGTGGGGCTGAAGGTGGGGTTCCGGTTGGAGGACGGGGACGCCGGAGTGTAGGCGTCCTGCCGGCGGCGCGGGGCGCGGTTCCGCGCAGTTCCCCGCACCCCTCACAGCGGGGGGCGTCCCTTGGCTGCTCAGGTGGCTGCTCAGGTGCGGCCCTCTTTTTCCTGGGCCTCTTTCAGGGTCTCTGAGGTGTGGGCCCAGTCCGCGCGTACAACCGTGAACCCCGCACGTACCGCCTCGTCGCAGACCAGTTCGTCGTCGTCCACGAGCATGCGGACCTCCCGCTTGCGGGCCAGGTTCCGCAGGATCTCCAGCTTCGTGCGGCGCGCGGGCCGCCGGTCGTCGTTGCGGCGCATCCAGATGCGGCCGGTCGGCAGGCCCTGGCGCGTCAGCCACGCCTCGGTGTCCGCCCGGCAGCGCTCTGGGCGTCCCGTCAGGTAGACGACCTCGCAGTCCCGCGCGCTCCGCCGTGCCAGGTCGACGCCCTGCGCCAGCGGCGGGTCATGCGGCGCCGCGGCGAAGAAGGCATCCCAGTCGCGGGGCCGGCGCTCCAGGTACCGCTGCCGGTGCGCGGTGTCGGCGAGCGTGCCGTCGAGGTCGAACACGGCCAGAGGTCTGCTGTCGTCGGTCACGGCATCAGCGTAATAAGGACGACGGGAAACGACGGGAATCGACGGGAATCATGGCGGCTCCCAGGCGTTGAACCCTGCGTGAGCTCAGTGATCGCGGCAACCCGGTTCTCCGTCCTCGACCGCTCGCGCACCCGTGAGGGGCACGACGGTCCGGCAGCCCTGCGCGACACCGTGCGCCTGGCCCAAGAGGTGGAAGCCCTCGGCTACCACCGCTTCTGGGTCTCGGAGCATCACGGCGTGCCGGGCGTCGCGGGCTCGGCGCCCACGGTCCTCGCCTCGGCCGTCGCGGCGGCCACCCGCACCATCCGCGTCGGCACCGGCGGCGTGATGCTGCCGAACCACCAGTCGCTGGTGGTCGCCGAGCAGTTCGGGGTGCTGGAGTCGCTGTTCCCGGGGCGGATCGACATGGGGCTCGGCCGCTCCGTCGGGTTCACGGACGGGGTGCGCAAGGCGCTGGGGCGCGACAAGGACGACGCGCGGGACTTCGCCGCGCAGCTGACGGAGCTGCTCGGCTGGTTCCGCGGCACCTCGAAGACGGGCGTACGCGCGCGTCCCGCGGAGGGGCTCACCGTGCCGCCGTACGTCCTCGCGGTCGGCGAGGGCGCGACGATCGCGGCCCGGGCGGGGCTCCCGCTGGTCATCGGGGACATCAAGGGCCGCGAGAAGATGCTGCGCGGCATCGACACCTATCGGGACGCTTTCCGGCCCTCGCCCTGGCTGGCCGATCCGTACGTCATGATCGCGGGCACCGTCGCCGTCGCCGAGACGGAGGAGGAGGCCCACCGGCTGCTGGTACCGGAGGCCTGGTCGATGGCGTACTCGCGTACGCACGGCACGTTCCCGCCACTGCCGCCGGCCGAGCGCGTGGAGACGCTGACGATGACGGAGAAGGAACGAACCTTCTACGAGTCGGCGCTGAGCGGCCAGCTGCACGGCACCCAGGAGCAGGTCGCCGACGAGCTGGAGCGGGTGATCAAGGAGAGCGGCGCGCAGGAGGTGCTGGTGACGACCAGCACGTACGACCGCGAGGGCCTCCTGGACTCCTTCAGGCGCCTGGCCCGGCTCCGGGGACCCGCCCCGGGCTGAGGACCCGCCCGCGCCGCGGCCGGGACCGGCCCAGGGGGTGACGCGGACGGGTGCGGTACCCCCGTGGCACGGGGGATGGTCCCAGCGGGAGTACCGCGGTCTCAGGTGGTGGCCAGTGCTTCGGTCGGAGGCAACCGGGCCGCTCGTACGGCCGGGTAGAACCCGGCGAGGCCGCCGATGACGAGGGTTGCGCCCACCCCGCCCGCCATCGCCCAGAACGGGACGACGGACGGCCACCCCTGGTAGGAGGCGTAGCCGCCGGTGACCGCGATGCCGAGCAGCACACCGCCGAGGCCGCCGAGGGCGGAGAGCAGCAGGGCCTCGGCGAGGAACTGGGTGCGGATCTGCCCGCGGGTCGCGCCCTGGGAGCGGCGCAGGCCGATCTCGGAGCGGCGTTCGAGGACGGAGATGACCATCGTGTTGGCCACGCCGACACCGCCCACGAGCAGGGCCACCCCGCCGAGGCCGAGCAGCAGGCCGCTGAGGGCGTCGTCGGTGGCTTCCTTGGCGGCCAGCGCGTCGGAGGGCCGGGAGACGGTGGTCTCGGTGGGGGACTCCGGGTTGGCGGTGGCGCCGAGGACGCTCTGGACGTCGTCCACGGCCGGTTCCTCGGCACGGGTGTAGATGGTCGTGGGGTAGCCGTCGAAGCCGAGTTCCGCCTTGGCGGCGGACCAGCCGACCAGGACCGAGGAGTCCAGCGACGGCACGAGTTCGTTGGCGGCGAGGAGGCCGACGACGGTGTACCAGCGCCCGTCGAGCCACACCTTCACGTCCGGTCCCGCCTGGTGCACCCCGAGCTGTTCGGCGGCCTTGGGGCCGAGGACGGCCGCCGGGTAGCGGCTGTTGGCGGCGTTCAGCCAGCGGCCGTCGACGATCTCGGCGCCCACGGACTCCGGCAGGTCGGTCCGGGCGGCGGCGACGGTGAGGCCGCCGGTCTCCTGCTTGGGGGTGTGGTCGTTGCGGTAGACCTTCGCGCCGGTCCTGCCGATGGCGGAGACCGACTCCACGTTCTCCATGTTGCCGATCATCTCGACGGACTCGGCGGGCAGATGGGCCGCGTCGCCCGTGAAGGACTGGCCGGGCGTGACCGTCAGGAGGTTGGTGCCGAGCGCCTGGAGGCGGCGGTTCAGGTCCTCGGTGGACGAGGTGGAGATGCCGACCACACCGACCATGGCGGCGATGCCGATGGCGATGCCCAGCGCCGACAGGAAAACCCGCATGGGGCGCGAGCGCAGTCCGGAGCCGCCGACGCGCAGGACGTCGGCCGGGTTCATCCGGGCGGGCTTCGGCCGTCGCGGCGGCTCGGGGCTCGCGGCGCGCGTCGGCTCCCCGGTCGCGTTCGTCGTGCTCATCGCACGGCCTCCTCGGGCACGACGGCCCTTTCGGGCACGAGAGAGCGGGACGGGGCGGGGCCGCCGGAGTCGTGTTCGATACGGCCGTCCTTGACCCGCACCTCGCGGGGCAGCGTCGCGGCGATGTCCCGGTCGTGGGTGATGACGACCACCGTCGTACCGGCCTCGTGCAGCTCGTGCAGCAGTTCGATCACGACCGCGCCGGACCGCGAGTCCAGCGCCCCGGTGGGCTCGTCGGCGAGGAGCAGCGGCGGATCGCCCAGCACGGCCCTCGCGATGGCCACGCGCTGCTTCTCGCCGCCAGAGAGCTGGTGCGGCTGGTGGTGGAGGCGGTGGCCGAGGCCGACCCGGCGCAGCGCACGCTCGGCGAGGCGGCGCCGCTCGCCGCGCGGCCTGCCGCTGTAGAGCAGCCCGTCCGCGACGCTGTCCAGGGCGGGCACCCCGGCCGACAGGTGGAACTGCTGGAAGACGAAGCCGATGGTGCCGGCCCGCAGCGCGGACAGTTCGCGGTCGCTCAGGCCGGCGACGTCGTGCCCGTCGATGCGCACCATGCCGGCCGACGGGCGGTCCAGGGTGCCCATGATGTTGAGCATCGTGGACTTGCCCGACCCCGAGGGGCCGACGATGGCGAGGAGCTCACCGCGCCCGATGACCAGGTCGGCGTCGCGCAGGGCGGCGACGTCCCCGTACGTCTTGCACACCCCGGCCAGCTCGACCACGGGGCGGGCCAGGGGCGCCCGCGTGGGATACGAGGTCACTTGGGGACCCCCACGACGGTGCCTTCCTTGATGCCGGTGCCGGAGACCTCGACCCTGCCGTCGGCGAACATGCCGAGCTTGACCGGGCGGTACTCGGTGCTGTCGCCCGTGACGACCTCCAGGGCGTAGCCGCCGCCCTTCCGTGCGACGAGGGCGTTGACGGGCACCACGAGGACGTCCTTGCGGGTCTCGGCCTTCAGGGTGACCTCGACGGCCGCGGCCTGGTAGCGGCCGAGTCCCTTCTGGTCCTTCACCGTCAGCTCCACGGGAAGCGTGGGGTCTTCGTTGCCGCCCGATCCGCCGGACCCGGCATCCGACTCGCCGGTTCCGCTCGCGGAGTCGTCGCCCCGGGAGGTCGAGGGCGTGCCGATGTCCGTCACCTCGCCCTGGACCGTGTTGCCGTCCGGGAGCTCGACCGTGGCCTTGGTTCCGTTGTCGACCAGGTCCTCGAACTGCACGTCGAGATCGACGCCGACGATGCGCTCGGTGCCGGTCCAGGTCAGCAGGTTGCCGCTGAGCGCGACGCCGGGGGCGGCCTGTACGTCGGCCACGCGCCGGGCGCCGGAGGCCACCAGGGCGTCGCCGGGCTCGACCGTGCCGGTCTCCTCGCGGTTCAGGCCGTCCTGCCACTCCCTCACCGCCTCCGCCGTGGCGGAGTTGTAGGTGTCGTCGACGGTGAAGCCGGTGTGGCCGAGGGCGCGGAGGTTCTTCTCCAGCATCTCGACGTCGGCGCCTTCCGTACCCGGCCGCAAGGTGCGGTAGAGCGGGAAGGAGCCGTACAGGAGCGGGACCTCGCGCTGGTCGACGCGGTAGACGGTGTCGCCGCGCTTGACGACGTCGCCCTCCTCGGGGAGCCAGGTGACGATGCCGTTTCCTCCGCCACCGCCCGAGCCGCCGCCCTGTCCTGTGCTGCCGGTTCCGGTTCCGGTATCGGTATCGGCTGACGAGGCGGGGGCCCGCACGGTCTGCGCTTCGCCGTAGCCGAGGTTGCCGTCCACGGTCTCGGAGTCGACCAGTGTGGTCCGCTCCACCTCGGCCGTCGCGGGCGGCCCGGAGGGCGCCGAGCTCCGGGGGTCGTCGCCGTCGCCGCCGAGGGTCCCGGTGGCGGCGATGCCCGCCGCCGCGGCGACGGCTATCGCGACGACGACGATCAGCGAGGTGCGCAGCGGACGCCGCCTGCGGGTGCCGGCCGACGGCTCCACGTCCTTGGCCGGCGTCTCCTCGGCCGCGGTCCCGGGGAGGCTCCCGGCTCTGGTCCCGGGGAGGTTCCCGGCCGCCGTGTCGGGCGGCGCCTCGGCGGTCTTGGTGGAGACCCGGCCGGGGTCGCGGCGCTCCAGGGCCCCGGAGGGCTCGCTTCGCACGGCCGGCTCGCCGGTCTCGTCCGGGGTCACTGCCCACCCCCGGCGGGGCCGAACATGACGCCGCCACCCGGGTACTTGCTCTGGCAGGTCTGCATGGCCTCGTTGAACTTGGGATCCTGCGGGTCGACGCCCGCGCCGACGAGGTCGATGTTCATGCTCGAACCGTTGATCTCGGGGTCGGGGAACTTGGGTACGCCGTTCTCGCGCAGGCACTTCGCCCAGGCCGTGACCTTGGCCGAGTCGAGTGACTCGCCGCCACCGCCGCCACCGCCGCTTCCGCCGAGCCCCTGGGGCGCCTTGTCCTTGCAGGCCTCCTGCGCCTTCTTGAACGACGCGGAGTCCGGGTCGGCGCCGCCGCCGTCCGGGGTCAGCTTGACGCCGCCGCTGTCCTGCTGCGGGTCCGGGAAGTCGGGCACGCCGTTGCCGCGCATGCATTCCGAGTAGGCGAGGGCCCGGTCGAAGGCGCTCTTCGGTGACGGCTCCTTCTCCGACGAGGCGGCGGAGGAATCACCGGAGCAGCCCGTCAGGGCGGCGCCCGTGACGAGGGCGGAGAGGGCCAGGAGGGCGGGTGCGATGACTCGCCCGGGTGCGGTGACTCGCTTGGGTGCGACGCGTTCGTGCGCGGTCGCTCGCTTGTGGGTGAGGAACATGGTCCACACTTCTACGCGGCGGGCGGTCACACGGCGGGCACAAAGCAGGGCGTCCACACAGTGCGCGCATGACCAGCGACTTCGCGGCCGGGCATGCCGGACGGCCACGGGCCGCCGGGGGCCCGTGGCCGTACCTGTCCACCCGTCTCTACGCGTCCTGCACGTCCAGCGCGTGCAGGGTGATCGCGCCGGTCGGGCACCTCCCCGCGGCGCCGCGCACCGCCCGCTCCGCGTCGGCGGCGGGCAGCGGCACCTTGAGCAGCACCTTGCCGTCGTCCTCCGACTGGTCGAACACCTCGGGCAGGTGGCTCACGCACAGACTGGAACCGGCGCACCGGTCACGGTCCACCCGAATCTCCATCTCCCTCTCCTCTCCCTGTCCTCTCCCTCGCCCTCGCCCTCGCCTCCCGCTCGTACGACGCCGCCGCCTCACCAGGTCACCGGCAGCCGCTCGACTCCGTAGGCGGTCGACAGGACCCTGAACTCGATGTCCTCGGCCGGTATCGCGAGGCGCAGCCCGGGGAAGCGGCGCAGCAACTCCCGGTAGGCGATGCGCAGTTCCATGCGGGCGAGGGCGGCGCCCAGGCAGTGGTGGATGCCGTGGCCGAAGGCGACGTGGGGCACGGGCTCGCGAGTGACGTCGAGCCGGTCGGGTCCGTCGGTGAGCGCCGGGTCGCGGTTGGCCAGCGGGATCGAGCAGACGAGGGTGTCGCCCGCCCTGATCCGCTTGCCGCCGAGCGTCATGTCCTCCAGCGCGACGCGGGGGGTGGGGGCGTGCGGCACGGACAGATAGCGCAGCAGTTCCTCGATGCCCCGGTCGAGGGCCTCGGGGTCGTCGCGTACGAGGGCGAGTTGGCCCGGGTTCTCCAGGAGGGCCAGCACCCCGAGGCCCAGCATTCCGGAGATGTTGTCGAGGCCCGCGAGCATCAACAGAACGCAGATTCCGCGCAGTTCCTTGTCGGTGAACTCGTCGCCGTGGTCGCGCACGAGCATGCCGATGAAGCTCTCGTCGGGGTTCTTGCGCCGACGGGCCACCATGGCGGCGAGGTAGCGGGTGAACGCCGTGCCCGCGGCCGCCCGCTCCCCTCGCTCCTTGCCGGTCTCCAGGTGGGCGTGGCAGCGGCGCAGGAAGTCGTCGCGGTCGTCGCGCTCCACCCCGATCAGCTCGCACAGCACCGGGCCGGGGATGGCGGACGCGAACAGCTCGACGAGGTCGGCCGGTTGGCCGGCGCGTTCCACGGCGTCCAGCCGCTCGGCGACGATGGCCTCGATGCGGGGTTGGAGTCTGCGCATCCGCCGGAGCGTGAACTCGGGCGTGAGCTTCTTCCGCAGCCGGGTGTGCTCGGGCGGGTCGTAGTCCATGAGCAGCCCGATGCCGTCGTCGGGGCGCGGGGCGGCTCCGCCTCCCGCCGCCGGCCGGGCGCCGAAGCGGCTGGTGGAGAACCGTACCTGGTCGCCGAGGACTTGGCGCACCTCGTCGTAACCGGTGACCAGCCACAGGGGCCGGTCGCCGGTGCCGGGCGCCAGGCTGACCCTGGTGAGGGGGCCATCGTCCGCAAGCCGGCGCAGTTCGGCGGCCGGGTCGAAGCGGGTGCGGCGGGTGTGCAGGGGTACGGATGTCGGCTCGTGCGGCATGTCGCCCCTCCCCTACCAGGCCACCGGGAGCGTCTCCACGGACCGTGCGGTGAAGCGGAGTTCGTCGCGCGGCACCGCGAGCCGCACCTCGGGAAAACGGCGCAGCAGCCGTGAGATGGCGATACGCAGCTCCATGCGGGCCAGCGACGCGCCCATGCAGTAGTGGAGGCCGTGCCCGAAGGCCATGTGGTGGCTGTTGTCCCGGGTTATGTCGAGGGTGTCCTGCGGCTCTCCGGGCGGCCGTGTTCCGTTGGCCTCCAGCAGTGAACAGGCCACGAACTCACCGGACTTGATCACATGCTCCCCGATGGTCACGTCCTGGGTGGCGGTACGGGGTGAGGCGTGCGGGATGATCGTCACGCTGCGGATCACTTCCTCCACCGCGTGGTCGATCAGCTCGGGGCTTTCGATGAGCAGGGCCAGCTGGTCCCGGTTCTCCAGGAGCCCGACGAGGCCGAGGCCCAGGGTGCCGCCGGTGATCGGGATGAAGGAGGCCAGGAGCGTCGCGGCGGTGCCGGTGAGTTCGGCGTCCGTGAGGTCCTTCCCGTGGTCGCGGATCAACCGGCCGAGCAGGTCGTCGCCGGGCTTGCGGCGCTTGTGCCGCATGAGTTTGTCCAGGTAGGTGAGGTATGCGGTGCCCGCCATGTCCCGCTGCTCCCGGTCGGGGTTGTCCAGCCGGTTGGTGTCGAGGTGCCGGACCAGCTCCGCCTGGTCGTCGCGCGGGATGCCGAGCAGGGCGCAGCCGATCAGGCTGGTGGTCGGCCAGACGAAGTGCCCTATGAGGTCGACCGGTTGCCCGGCTCCTGCCATGGCGTCCAGGCGGTCCTTCACGACGCCCTCGACGAGGGGTTCGAGGGCACGGACCCGCCGGAGCGTGAACTCCCCGGTGAGCATCCTCCGCAGCCGGGTGTGCTCGGGCGGGTCGTACTGGAGGAGGTTGCCGGGCTGGATCAGCCGCCGGGACGCCTCGGGGGTCTGCGCGGGCGGCATGGTGCTGAACCTGTCGTCACTGAGGATCGCCCGCACCTCGTCGTAGCCGTTGGCGATCCAGGCGCGGTCCGAGGTCCCGGGCACGACGGTCCGGACGAGAGGCGTTTGGTCGGGGTCCTTCAACGGCTTGGGCATGGACGGTCTTCCTTTCCCGCACGGGTCCGGCAGGGCGTGGGGTTCACCAGACCACCGGCAGTACGTCGACTCCGTAATTGGGCGTCCAGGTCCGGTACCGGAGCTGCTCGGCCGGCACGGTGAGCCGCAGGCCGGGGAACCTGCGCAGCAGTGCCGGCAGCGCGATCCGCAGCTCCAGCCTGGACAGCGACGCGCCGAGGCAGTGGTGGATGCCGTGCCCGAAGGCCATGTGGCCGCTGCTGTCACGGGTGATGTCGAGGGTGTCGTGCGGCACGCCGGGGAGCTGGGCGCGGTTGACCGCGAGCAGGGAGCACATCACCACCTCGCCCGTCCTGATCACCTGATCACCCACACGTACGTCCTTGAGGGCGTAGCGGGGAATGGAGTTCGGGACGGACGAGACGTAGCGGAGCAGTTCCTCCACCGCCTGGTCGGTCAGCTCCGGCCGGTCCAGGAAGAGGGCGAGCTGGTCGGGGTACTGGAGCAGGGCGAGCGGGGCCAGGGCCAGCATGCCGCCGACGTTCTCGATGCTGGAGCCGAGGAGTGTCGCGGCGATGCCGGTCAGTTCCTCGTCGGTGATGTCCGTGCCGTGTTCGCGGATCAGCATGCCCAGCAGGTCGTCGCCGGCGTCGCGGCGCTTGTGCCGGACGAGCCTCCTGATGTACGTCACGAACGCGTTCCCCGCCGCCCGCATCCGCTCCCGCTCACGGGGATCGGTGCGGTGGTCGGTGGCGGCGGCCGAGGTGGAGACGAAGTGGCGTGCCAGGTCGGCCGCGTCGTCGCGGGGCACGCCGAGCAGGGCGCAGCCGACCAGGCCGGGGATGGGCAGGGCGAAGGTGGGCATGAGGTCGGCGGGCGGCCCGGCGAGTTCCAGCGCGTCCAGGCAGTCGTCCACGATCTCCGTCACGAAGGGTTCGAGGCGGCGGATGCGCCGGACGGTGAACTCGGGCACCAGCATCTTCCGCAGTCGGGTGTGCTCGGGCGGGTCGTACCGCAGGAGGTTGCCGATCTCGACGCGCCCCGCGGCACCGTGCATCTGCGTGGGCGGCGGAATCATGCTGAACCTGTGGTCGTCGCTGAGGATCGCCCGCACCTCGTCGAAGCCGGTGGCGAGCCAGTGCCAGCCCGCGAAGGCCCCCTGGGCGTCGACCCGGACGAGCGGTGTCCGCGCGCTGATGTCCGCAAGTTCGGGCATGGGTTCTATGCCGTTGCGGCGCGTGTGCGCGGCGGTTTTCAGTCGCTTCGACATTCAGGGGTCCCTTCGTCGTCCGTGTTCCGCGGCAGGGGATCGGGCGTTCACTTCTCTCCGGCGTCGTCGGCCGCCAGGAGTTTCGCCGCGAGGATGCTCCCGATGTCCGACGACGGCACGGGCTGGAGCATGGTGTAGTGGCTCGCGGCGATCTCGTGGGATTCGACGTCCCCCGCGACGAAGGGCTGCCAGCTCTCCCGCGCGGCCGACGCGGTCAGTTCCGCGGGCCGGTCCTCGGCCGCGACGAACAGCAGCAGGTCGCCGTGGAAGCGGCGTGGCGTGTGGTGCGGGGCGAGACGGCCGATGTTGTCGATCACGGCTTGCATGTTCGACCTGAGGCTGTCATCCATGCCCGTGCCGGCGTCCAGGCCCAGCGTCCGGCCGCGCTGCGTCCGTACGGATGCGGATTCCTCGTCCCGGCCGTCGGACCTGCGGCCGAGGTCGGCCCCACCGGATCCTTCGGGATAGCCGTCGAGCACCGCGAGCAGCCGTACCTCTTCGCCCTGCTCCTCGAAGCGGGTGGCGATGGCGTGGGCGATCAGTCCGCCGAAGGACCAGCCGAGGAGGTGGTACGGGCCGGTGGGCTGGACGGTCCTGATCTGCTCGGCGTAGTCGGCCGCCATCTCCTCCACGCTCCGCGGCATGGGCTCCTGTTCCGCGAGTCCGCGTGCCTGCACGCCGTGGACGGGCAGGTCCTGCGGCAGGTGCCGCAGGAGTGCCGCGTAGGCCCAGCTCAGTCCCGTGCCGGTGTGGAGGCAGAACAGCGGGGGCCGGGTACCCGTCGGACGCAGCGGCAGCAGGACTTCCAGGTCACCGTGGTCGGTGCCGGCACGGCGGGCCGCCCCGGCACCGACGTGCTTCCCGTCCGGGCGCCTGCCGCGCAGGGCGAGCAGGCCGCCGGACGTCCACTTCGCGCGTTCGCCGGTGCGGAACATCCGCTCGCCCGCGGTCCCGAAGGGGCAGGCGACGAACCGTTCACCGGTTGGGCCGGGCCCGCCGGCGTACCCACGCGCCAGTGCGGATCCCGCGACGTACAGGTCGCCGGTGCCGCCCGGCGGGACGGGGCGCAGGAAGTCGTCCAGGACGAAGGCCCGGGTGTTGGCGACCGGGCGTCCCGCGGGGGCCTGTGCGGGGAGGGGTTCGCCGGGCGCGGTCCTGTGGTCGAGCCACGCGCCCGCGGTCTCCGCCGTGCCGTGGACGGCGGCCAGTGCTGTCCGCGGGTGGCGGCCCAGCCAGTCCCGCGTGCCCTGCACGGCTGTCGCCCCGGTGTCGTCCATGACGGTGACGGCGGCGAGCGGCGGTTGCCCTGCCGCCGGTTCGGGGACCGTCGGCAGCAGCGCGCGGGTGGTGACGAGGTGCCGCGCGCCGTCCGGCCCTGCGGCCTGTGTCATGTCGTCGCCGGGCACCGCGAGTTGGACGCTGCCGCCCTCGCACAGGGCCGAGAGCAGCGGTGTCAGGTACGCGGAGACGGGGGCGCGTACGTCGAGGACGGTCGCCCCGCGCGGCGCCGGCGAGACGCGCGTCCGGTGCGCGACCTGGTCGCGCAGTGTCCGGTGCTCGACGACCGCGCCTGCGACGGAACCGTCGGCGCCGCCGGGTGCCGTGGTGCCGAGGACGAGCGCCGCCCGGCCGGGCAGCGGCAGCCGTCCGCCCGTTCGGCCGCCGGCGTTCGCGCCGCCCGCCGCGGCGGTCTGCGGCTCGTCGAGCATCACGATCGGTACGGTGATGCCGTCGGCCAGGAGCGTGGCCAAAGCCCTGTCGCAGACCATCGCCGCCGGGGTGGCCCGGCGCAGGCACGAGGCGATGTCCTCCATGAGCCGGTTCGGGTCGGCGAACAGGCAGGCGGCGCCGGACCGGAGCACGCCGAGCGCCGCGACGACGAGGTCGGCGGTGGCCGGCAGGGCCACGAGGACCACGTCCTCCGCTCCGGCCCCCCGCTCGGCCAGGCGGTCGGCGAGCCGCCGGGCGGCGGCGTCGAGCGCGCCGTGGGTGAGCGTGCCGTGCCGGTCCATGACGGCCACCGCGTCGGGGTGCCGCGCGGCCTGTTCGGCGAGGAGGTCGACGACGGTGCGGTCCGGCACCTCCGTCGCCGTGTCGTTCCAGGCCGCCACCACCTGGTGGCGCTCGGCGGGGTCGAGGAGGACGTCCACCTGGCTCAGGCGCAGCCCCGGTTCGGCCGCGACCTGTGCGAGGACGCGGACGAGCCGCCGCGCGAGCGCGGTGACGGTGGACCGGTCGAACAGCTCGGCCGCGTAGCGGATGGCGCCGTCGATACCGTTCGGGCGGCTCTCGACCCCGTACCGCTCGGTGAGGCCGATCGCCAGGTCGAGCTCGCTGACCGGTGTCCCCACGGGCAGGCGGGTGGTGCTCAGGCCCGGCAGCGCCGGCGACTCCCAGATCTCGGCGGCGTCGCCGTGGACTTCGAGCAGGACCTGGAACACGGGGTGCCGCGTCACGGGCGGCTGCGGTGACAGGACCTCCACCAGGCGTGCGAAGGGTACGTCGGTGTTCTGCACCGCTCTTTGGTACGTGTCCCGTGCCCGGCCGAGCAGTTCGCGGAACGTGGGGTTGCCGGAGGCGTCCGTCCGCAGGGCCATCGGGTCGGCGAAGGGGCCCACCAGGCCGTCCAGGTCCCCTTCCTCGTCGCGCAGCGGCAGCACCGTACCGAGGGTGATGTCGGGTCCCGCCCCGAGCCCCGTCAGGAGCAGGGTGAGCGCGGCCTGCAACGCCATGGAGACCGTCGCTCCCTCGCCCTCGGCGACCTCCTTCAGGCGGGCGTGCGTGTCGCCGTCGACGACGAGCGGCACCGACTCGGTTCGGTGGTCGGCGACAGTCGGCCGTGGCCTGTCGGCCGGCAGGTCCAGCTCCCCCACGCCCGCCAGTACCTTCTTCCAGTGCGCGAACTGCTCGCCGATCAGGCTGTCCGGATCCTGCTCGTCCCGGAGCATCTCGCGCTCCCACAGCGCGTAGTCGGCGAACTGGAGGGGCAGCGGGGCGCGTTCGGGGGCCCTGCCCTCACGGCGCGCTCCGTAGGCCGCCGCGAGGTCGCGGACCAGGACGGTCAGTGATCCGTCGTCCGTCGCGATGCGGTGCACCACCATCAGCAGGACGTGCGCGTGGTCGGGGAGCGCGAACAGGCGGCACGTCCACGGCGTCTCCCGGGTGAGGTCGAACTCGTACCCGGCGTGGTCGGCGAGGAGGCCGGGCAGCTCCTCCTCGGTCGCCGGTGTCACCGGCAGCGCGGGCCTGGCCGCGTCCGCGTCGGCGTCCAGGACACGCTGGTACAGCTCACCGCTCTCGGTGGGGGTGAAGGTCGTACGCAGCATGTCGTGCCGTGCGGCGACGTCGCCGAGGGCCGCCTCCAGTGCAGCGCGGTCCAGTGTGCCGCTGAGGCGCAGCGCGATCGGGGCCCGCCTGACCGGTGAGCCGGGGTGAGCCCGCTCGAGGCGCCAGGTGCGCGTCTGGCTCGCCGTGGCGGGGATCTCGTCGGGGTGGTCGACCGGCCGCAGCTCGGGGAGTTCCTTCGACGTCAGCAGCCTGGCGACACCGAGCGGGGTGGAGGTGGCGAAGAAGCGCCGCATGCTGAGCTCGATGCCGAACTCCTCGCGGATCCGCGCGGCGAGCCGCATCGCGAGGCCCGAGTCACCGCCCAGGTCGAAGAAGTTGTCGTCGACGCCCACCCGTTCGAGGTCGAGGATCTCGGCGAACAGCGCGCACAGCGTCGCCTGGGTCTCGTTCTCCGGTTCCCGTCCGGACACCCGGCCCGCGAAGTCCGGGACGGGCAGCGCCCTGCGGTTGACCTTGCCGTTGCGCGTCAGCGGCAGCTTCGCGAGGGCCACCACCGAGACCGGGACCATGTACGAGGGCAGCGCGCGGGCCAGGTGCTCGCGGATCGCCGCCACATCCGTGTCCTTGGCCTCAGTGGTGCCGGGGACGACGTACCCGACCAGGCGCCGGTCCCCGGGCCGGTCCTCACGGAGGACGACCACGGCCTGCCGTACCTCCGGGTGGGAGGCGAGCACGGCTTCGATCTCGCCCAGCTCCACGCGGAAGCCGCGGATCTTGACCTGTTCGTCCGCGCGCCCCACGAACAGCAGCTGTCCGTCGGCGGTCCAGCGGGCGAGGTCCCCGGTGCGGTACATCCGCCCGCCCGCGCCGAAGGGGCAGGCCACGAACCGCTCGGCGGTGAGGCCGGGGCTTCCGACGTAACCGCGCGCGACACCCGGCCCCGCGATGTACACCTCTCCGGTGACGCCCGGCGGCACGGGGTGGAGGAAGCCGTCCAGGACATACGTCTTGATGTTGCCGAGCGGCCGGCCGATCGGCGGTGGGCCGTCGCTCGGACCGATCTCCTCGGCCACGGGCCCGGCGGTGGCCATCACGGTGGCCTCGGTGGGGCCGTACGTGTTCCACACCCGCGCCTGCGGGGTCCAGCGGCTCGCCAGGTCGGCGGTCAGCAGCTCCGCGCCGAGGACCCAGTTGCCGACGCCCGTGACGGTGTCCGGGTCAAGCAGGGTCAGCAGTGACGGCACGACGCTCGCCGTGGTGACACCCGAGGCCCGCATCATCTCGGCCAGCGCCCCCGGCTCGTCCCGCTCCTGCCCGGAGGCGATGACCAGCGTGCCGCCGCCCGCGAGAGTGACCGCCACGTCGAGGACCGCCGCGTCGAAGCTGAACGACGCGAACTGGAGGACGGCCACGCCCTCGGCGACGCCAAGGGCCGGCCGCATCACCTCTGCCAGGTTCGCCACGCCGCCGTGTGCCACGGCCACGCCCTTGGGGCGGCCCGTCGATCCGGAGGTGTAGATGACATAGGCGAGTTGGTCCGGTGACAGGGCCGCGTCGGTCGGTTCGGCGGGCTCGGCGGGCTCGGTCTCTAGCACCCGCGCGGTCTCCACCTGGTCGAGCAGCACCGCCCGCGCCGCTCCCATCGACAGGCCGTCCAGGCAGTCACCGGAGCCCAGCACCACCTGCGCGCCGCTGTCCGCGATCAGATGGTCCAGCCGGTCCGCCGGGTACTCCGGGTCCAGCGGCACGAAAGCGCCGCCGGCCTTCCACACCGCCAGCTCGCCGACGATCATGTCGGTCCCGCGCGGCAGACACAGCCCCACCCGGGACTCACGGCCCACCCCGAGCCCGGCGAGATGGCGGGCCAGCCGGTTCGCCCGGCCCTCCAACTCCCCGTAGGTCAAGGCGTCCTGGCCGCACCGCACCGCCACCGCGTCCGGCGAACGCTCGGCCCGTGCGCGGAACAGCTCCGGTACCAGCGCGTCCGGGACCGCCACCTCCGTGGCGTTCCACCGCTCGGTCACCAGGGACCGCTCGGTCTCGTCCGACAGCTCGATCCGGCCCACGGTGAGTCCCGGGTCCGCCGCCATCTGCCGCAGGACCCGCACCAGGCGGTCGAGCAGGGCTTGGGCGGCCTGTTCCTCGAAGGCGTCCGACCGGTAGGTGAGCCGCATCCGCAGCCCGCCGAGGGGGTCCACAACGAGGCCCAGCGGGTAGTTGATCGACTCGCGCATCCCTGCCTCGGTGAAGGTCAAGCCGGCCGGCGCGGCTTCGCGGGGGCCCTCGCCGGGCCGTGTGGGCGCGTCCATTCCGGTGGGGAAGCTCTCGAACGCCATGAGGGCGTCGAAGGTCGCTCCCGGCCCCGCGACGCGCTGGATGTCCCCGAGGCTGACGTACTGATGGTCCATCAGGGCGGACTGCCTGGCCTGGAGGTCGGTGAGGACCTCGGCGACGGTCCGCGCCGGTTCGCAGCGCACCCGCACGGGGACGGTGTTGATGAACAGGCCCAGCATGTCCTGCATGCCCGGCAGTTCGGCGGGGCGGCCCGCGACGGACGCGCCGAACACCACGTCCTTGCGTCCCGCCAACTGGCCGACGACCAGCGCCCAGGCGGCCTGGAGCGCCGTGTTCAGTGTCACGCCGTGGGTGCGGGTCAGCTCGCCGAGTCCGGCCTCCAGCTCCTCGTCGGCGACGACGAAGACCTCGCCCGAGGTGCCGGACGCCTCGACGGTCGCGCCCGGGGTCACGGGCACCACCAGCGTCGGCTCCTCGGCTCCGGACAGCTCCGCCGCCCACGCTTCCTGTGCCGCCTCCTTGTCCTGGCGGCCGAGCCAGGCCAGGAACTCCGAGTAGGGCGTGACCGCGGGCAGGCCGTCGGCGGTGCCCCCGGCTTCGTAACAGGCCCACAGCTCGCGCCGCAGCACCGGCAACGACCAGCCGTCGAGCACGATGTGATGGAGCGTCACCATCATGCGGTACCGCTCGTGGCCCGTCTTGACGAGCAGCACCTTCAACAGCGGCGGCTTATCCAGGTCGAAGCCCTTGTCCCGTTCCTCGTTCCCGATGCGGTCCGACTCCTCCCGGGCCGCGTCCTCGTCGAGTTCCGACAGGTCTTCCTCGCGCCACGGCAGGACGGCCCGGTCCATGACGATCTGGACGGCCTGCCCGGACCCCGCCACCTGCCAAAAGCCCACGCGCAGGCTCGCGTGCCGGTCCAGGACCGACTGCCAGGACGCCCGGAGGACCCCGGTGTCCAGCGGCCCTTCGAGGCCGACGATCATCTGCTCCACGTACACGTCCGGGCCCTCGTCCGCGAACATCGAGTGGAAGAGCAGGCCTTCCTGGAGCGGCGAGAGCGGCCAGATGTCCGTGAGGCCCGGCGCCGCCTCCGCCAGCTTGTCGACCTGGGTCCCGGTGAGCGTGACCAGGGGGAAGTCGGAGGGCGTGTGGCCGCCGGCGGCGGGGTCGCCGGCGTGGGCGGCCAGACCGGTCAGCATGGCCGCCCAGTCCTCGACCAGCCCGCGCGCCGCCGGCTCGTCGAGGAGGTGTTCGGGCCAGGCGAGGCTCAGGGTGAGGCGTGGCCCCTCGGGCAGGTCGTGTACGACGCCGGCGAGCTCCAGAGGGTGGGCGACCGGCAGGTGTCCGTCCCCGGTGTCGTCCGCCGTCGCGTGGCTCTCGTCCGCCGGGGCGCCGGGGACGCGGCCGAGGTAGGTGAAGCCGATCCGGGCCTTGGGCAGGACGGCGAGTTCCCGCGCGGTCTCGTCGTTGAGGTGGCGCAGCAGGCCGTATCCGAGGCCGTCGCCGGGCGCCGCGCGCAGTTGTTCCTTGACCCGCTTCAGGGTGTCGCCCGCGGCGGGGCCGCCGGACAGGATCTCGTCGAGGTCGGCGGCGCCCGCGTCGAGCCGCACCGGCTGCGTGCCGGTGAACCAGCCGACCGTCCGCGACAGGTCCATGCCGTCGGTGAGCGCCACGCGGCCGTGGCCCTCCACGTCCACCAGGAAGCCGCCCGCCGGGTCCCGGCCGTCGCGCCATCGCGCGACCGCCGCGGCGAGTCCGGTCAGGAGTACGTCGTCGACGCCCGCGTGGTAGGCGGCGGGCAAGCCGGTCAGCAGAGCGGAGGTGGCCTCGGCCGGCACCGTCACCGACACCCGCCGCACCGTGGCCGCGACATCGCGTGCCGGGTCCGCGGGCACCGCCGTCAGCTGCGGGTCGGGGCCCTGGAGCAGCTCGGTCCAGCGCGGGAGTTCCGCGATGCGCTGCGCGCTGTGCGCCTGCTCGGCCAGTGCGCGCGCCCAGTGCCTGAACGACGTGGGTACGGGCTCCAGTTCGGGCTTGCGGCCGGCGGCGAGCGCCGCGCAGGCCTGCTCCACATCGGGCAGCAGGATCCGCCAGGACACGGCGTCCATCACGAGGTGGTCGACGACCAGCAGCAGCCGTCCGGGAGCGCCGGGGCCGCGGTCGAACCAGACCACCTGGAGCATGACGCCGGACCGGGGATCGAGCCGGGCCGCCGCCGCCCGGCTCTCCTCGGCGATCGTGCGCGCCAGGCCTTCGGCGTCCGTCGGGGCCGCGTCGACCCGGCGCACCCACGATCCGGCCGGTGCCGTGCCGGGTCCGGAGACGATGAGCCGCCGTTGTGGTTCCGTCGCCAGGCGTGCGCGCAGGATGTCGTGGTGGTCCACCACCGCGCGCACCGCGTCGGCCAGCGTCCCGGACCGCAGTCCGGCCGGGGCCTCGACGACGGCGGACTGCACGACCCGGCCCACGTGGTCGGCGCCGACGCGTTCGAGCAGCTCGTGCATGACCGGGGTCAGGGGCACCTCGCCGGTCCCGGGGTCGCCGTCGCCGGTGGCCACGCCGTCCGCCGGTACGGCCACCAGCGCCAGGGCGGCCGGGGTCCGGTGTTCGAACACCTGGCGGGCGGTGATCGCGAGGCCCGCGCGGCGGGCGCCGGAGACCAGCATCATCGACAGGATCGAGTCGCCGCCGAGGGCGAAGAACGAGTCGTCGGCGCCGACCCGTTCGACGCCGAGCGCCTCGGCGAACAGCCCGCACAGGACCGCTTCGACGGGTGTCCGCGGGTCCCGGCCGCCGTGCGCGGCTCGTTCGGGTGCGGGCAGGGCGGCCCGGTCGAGCTTGCCGTTCACGGTGAGCGGCAGCGCGTCGAGGACGACCACCGCTGAGGGGACCATGTACTCGGGGAGGCGGGTGCCCGCGTGGGCGCGCAGCCCTTCGGTGTCGACGGCGCGGCCTTGCGGGGCGTCCGCGCCGGGCACGACGTAGGCGACCAGGTGCTTGTCGCCGGGCCGGTCCTCGCGGGCGACGACCGCCACCTGGCCCACCGAGGCGTGCCGGGCGAGGACCGCCTCGACCTCGCCCGGCTCCACGCGGAATCCGCGCAGCTTGACCTGTTCGTCGGCCCGTCCGGCGAACGTCAGCTGTCCGTCGGCGGTCCATCGGGCGAGGTCGCCGGTGCGGTACATCCGCCCGCCCACGCCGAAGGGGCAGGCCACGAACCGCTCGGCCGTCAGCTCCGGCTGCCCGGTGTAGCCGCGCGCCACACCCGGCCCGGCGACGTACAGCTCGCCGGTCACCCCGGGCGGCACCGGCCGCAGGAAGCCGTCGAGTACGTACGTCCGCATGTTCCCCAGCGGGCGGCCGATCGGCGGCGGCTCGTCCCTCGCTCCGGTCTCCTCGGCCACCGGTCCGGCGGTGGCCATCACGGTGGCCTCGGTGGGGCCGTAGGTGTTCCACACCCGCGCCCGCGGGGTCCAGCGGCTCGCCAGGCCGGCGGTCAGCAGTTCGCCGCCGAGCACCCAGTTCCGTACGCCGGGCACGTCGTCCGGGTCCAGGACGCGCAGGACCGACGGCACGACGCTGGCCGCCTCGACGCCCGCCTCGCGGATCATCGCGGTGAGTGCGTCCGGCTCGGTGCGTTCCTCGGCCGACGCGATGGCCAGGGTGGCGCCGGCGGCCAGGGTGACCGCCACGTCGAGCACGGACCCGTCGAAGCCGAACGACGCGAACTGGAGCATGACCACGCCCGCGCCGAGGCCCAGGGCCGGGCGCATCGCCTCGGCCAGGTTCACCAGGCCGTGGTGGGCGAGGGCCACGCCCTTGGGGCGGCCGGTCGACCCGGAGGTGTAGATGACGTAGGCGAGCTGGCCGGGCAGGAGGGGCAGGGCCGGCGGCTCGGCGGGCTCCGCGGCGATCGTCCGTACGGTGTCCGCGTCGTCGAGGCGCACGACGTGTCCGGTCCCGGCAGGCGGCTCACCGACGCACAGCAGCACCCGGGCGCCGCTGTCGGCCACCATGAACGCGAGCCGGTCCGCCGGGTGTTCCGGGTCGAGCGGGACGAACGCGCCGCCCGCCTTCCACACCGCGAGCTGTGCCACGATCATGTCGGTCCCGCGCGGCAGGCACAGGGCGACCCGGTCCTCCCTGCCGACGCCCAGACCGCTCAGGTGCCGGGCGAGCCGGTTGGCCCGGCGTTCCAGTTCCGCGTACGACATCTCGTCCGCGCCGCACCGCACCGCCACGGCGTCCGGCGAGCGGGCCGTCCGCTCCTCGAACGCCTCCATGACGGAACCCGCAGCCACCGGCCGCTCCGTCGCGTTCCACCGCTCCACGACGGCCGAGCGCTCGGCCTGCTCCAGTACGTCGATGTCGCCGACGCGGGCGGAGGGGTCGGCCGCGATCCGTTCCAGGACGCGTACGAACCGCTGGACGATCGACTCGGCGGCGGCGCGGTCGAACAGGTCCGGGCGGTGGTCGAGCTTGAACCGCATCCGGTCGCCGCCGGGGACCGCGACGAGCGTGAGCGGATAGTGCGAGGCGTCGCGCGACGCGCCCGCCGGGCTGAGGGACACGGCGTCGGGGCCGGGGGCGGGGCCGGCGGGCGGCAGCGGGTAGTTCTCGTACAGCACGAGGGTGTCGAAGACGGCTGCGGCGCCCGCGAGCTTCTGGACCTCGGCCAGGCCGACGTGCTGATGGGGTATCAGCGCGGACTGGCGCTCCTGGAGCCGCGTCAGCATCTCCACGGCCGGCTGCGCGCCGTCGAGCGGTACGCGGACCGGCAGGGTGTTGATGAAGAGGCCGACCATGGACTCCACACCCGGCAGTTCCGCGGGACGCCCGGCGACCGTCGCACCGAACACGACGTCCGTACGGCCCGCGAGGCGCGCGAGGACCAGCGCCCACGCGCCCTGCACGACCGTGTTCAGCGTCAGGCCCTCGCCGCGCGCCAACTCGTCGAGTGATTCGGTCAGTTCAGGCGACAGGGAGGTGTGCACCTGCTCAGGCAGGCATGGGGCGCGGCCCGGGTCCGCCGGTGCCACGAGGGTCGGTCCGTCGGCCCCAGCCAGCTCCGCCCGCCACGCGGCCGATGCCGCCTCCTTGTCCTGGCGGCCCAGCCAGGCCACGTACTCGCCGTAGGGCGCCACCCGCTGGAGCGCGGAGGTGTCGCCCCTGGCCGCGTACGTCGCCGACAGCTCACCCAGCAGCACCGGCATCGACCAGCCGTCCAGCAGGATGTGATGGAGCGTCATGACGAGGCGGTGCCGGTTCTCGCCGAGCCTGATCAGCAGGAGTCGCAGCAGCGGCGGGACCGCGAGGTCGAAGCGCTCCGCCCGCTGCTGTGCCGCGAGCCGCTCGCTCTCCGCCAGGGCCTCGGCGTCGGTGAGCCCGGAGACGTCCGCCTCCCGCCAGGGCAGTGCGACCTCGCGCGGGATGACCTGCACCATGTGCGCGCCGGTGACCGGCCTGAAGCAGGCCCGCAGCGCGGCGTGCCGGGTCAGGAGGGCCTCCCACGACGCCCGCAGCAGATCCGTGTCCAGGGGGCCGTTGACGTCCACCGCCGACTGCACGGTGTAGACGTCCGGGCCCTGGCCGTCGTAGGAGGCGTGGAACAGCATCCCTTCCTGCAAGGGCGAGAGGGGCCACACGTCCTCGACGAGGGATCGCTTGCGGGGCTGGGGTCGGGTCATCGTGCTGTCTCCTCACAACGGCTGGTGCCTGACGGCGTCCGGTGCCCGGCGGCTATGGCTGGTCGACGGAGAATCCGGCTTCGAGTTCGTCGATCTGGTGTTGTGCGAGGTCGAGGAGGTGGAAGTCGGAGGGCGTGTGTCCGCCCGCCGTGGGGTCCTCGGTGTGACCGGCGAGGCCGGCCAGCATCTTCAGCCAGGTGTCGCCGAGCCGCCGCGCGTCGGCCTCCTCCAGCAGCCGGCCCGCCCAGCTCAGCGTGATCGTCAGCTCGGGTCCGCCGGCGGTGTCCCTCACCGCCGCCACCGCGTCCACCACGTGCGTGGCGGGCATGTCCGGGTCGACCGAACCGCCGATCGCGCTCTCACCGGCCAGTTGCCACGGCCCGACCCGGCCCGCGCCCGCACCGCCGCCCGCCGCGAACCGGCCCAGGTAGTTGAAGCCGATCTGCGCGGCCGGCGCGGCCCGCAGGATTGGGCCCGTCACGGGGTCGAGATGCCGCAGGAGCTGATGGCCGAGGCCGTCCCCGGGCACCGCCCGGGCCTGTTCCTTGACGGCCTTCACCAAGCTACCGGCAGCCTCGCCCCCCGCCATAGCGGCGTCCAAGTGCGCACCGCTCACGTCGAGGCGCACCGGACGCACGCTGGTGAACAGGCCCACCGTGCGCAGCAGGTCCACGCCCTCCAGGGGCTCGCGGCCGTGTCCCTCGACGTCGACGAGGAGCCCTTGGGCGGTGTCCGGCCGCCAGTGCCCCACCGCGCCGGCCAGGGTGGCGAGGAGGACGTCGTCGACGCCGCAGTGGAAGGCGGCGGGGGCCACACCCACCAGGGTGGCCGCCTGCTCGGGCGGCAGCGTCCACGTCCGGTGCCGCAGGGTGCGTACGGTGTCCCGCTCGGGGTCGAGTTCGCGGCTGCCGAGGGGGGGTTGTGGCGTGCCGAGCAGGGCCAGCCAGTCGTCGAGCTCGGCGGTCCGCCGCTCGTCGGCCGCCTGCGCCACCAGCAGCTCCGCCCAGCGCCGGAACGAGGTGCCCACCGGGTCGAGCACCGGTTCGCGCCCCGCGGCCACCGCCTCGCACGCGGCCCGCAGGTCCGGCACGAGCACCCGCCAGGACACCCCGTCCACCACCAGGTGGTGGACCACCAGGACGATCCGGCCCGTGCGTGCGGGGCCCGCGTCGACCCACACGGCCCGCGCGAGGATGCCGGAGGCCGGGTCCAGGCGCTCCACCGCCGCGCGCGCCGCCCGGCCCGCGATCTCGTCCAGGGCCGTGTCGGTGTCCGCGTCCGCCGCGGTCACGCGCGTGACCAGGCGTGCGGCGTCCACCGATCCCCGCTCGCCGACGATCAGCTTCGGCTCGCCGGGGACCGTGCGGGCCCGCAGCATGTCGTGCGCGTCGAGCAGGGCGCCCAGCCCCGCCGCCAGCGTCCTCGTGCCCAGCCCCGCCGGGGCGCCGAGGACGGTCCACTGGGCGAAGCCGGGGCGTGCGGCCCGCTCGCCCAGCGCCCGCATCACCGGCGTCCAGGGCACCTCGCCGACCCCGACGTCGTCGATGGCGGCCTCGGGCGTAACGGCCCCCGCGACCTCCGCGAGGCGCTCGGGGGTCCTCTCCTCGAAGACCTGGCGTGACGTCAGCAGCAGCTTCGCTCCGCGCGCGCGGGAGGCGAGCTGCATCGACATGATCGAGTCGCCGCCCAGCTCGAAGAAGCTGTCGCCGACCCCGACGCGCTCCAGACCGAGCACCTCGGCGAACAGGTCGCACAGGATCCGCTCGGTCTCGTTGCGCGGCGCCCCCGCCGTGACCCGCTCGGCGAAGTCCGGCGCGGGCAGCGCGGCCCGGTCCACCTTGCCGTTGGCGGTCATCGGCAGCCGGTCGAGCGGCACGAACGCCGTCGGCACCATGGGGTCGGGCAGCCGCTCCCGTACGTACGCGGTCAGTTCGGCGACCAGCGCCGTGGCTGGGCCGTCACCGGTGTGCCGCGCGGGGTCGGCGACGACGTACGCGACGAGGCGGTTGCCCTCCGTGTGATCCTGGCGGGCGACGACCACGGCCTGCACCACGTCGGGGTGAGCGGTCAGGACCGCTTCGATCTCGCCGGGCTCGATTCGGTGTCCGCGTACCTTGATCTGGTCGTCGGCGCGGCCGACGAAGAGCAGTTCGCCCTCGCGCGTCCACCGCGCCACGTCCCCGGTGCGGTACATCCGCGTCCCCGCCGCGAACGGGCAGGCGACGAACCGCTCCGCCGAGAGCCCCGCCCGTCCCAGATAGCCGCGCGCGAGCCCGGCACCGGCGACGTACAGCTCACCGGCGACGCCGGGCGGCGCGGGCAGCAGGAACTCGTCGAGGACGAACACCTCCGCGTTCGCCATCGGGCGCCCCACGGGCACCACGTCGCGGCCGGGCGGCAGCGGTTCGCTCATCGCCGCGCAGACGGTCGTCTCCGTGGGGCCGTACGCGTTCACCATGCGCCGCCCCCGCGCCCACCGGTCGACGAGCCCCGGCGGGCACGCCTCACCCGCCACGACCAGCGTCTCCAGGGCCCTGGGCAGCCCCTCCTCGGCCGCGAGGACGCTCGGCGGCACGGTGACGTGGCTCGCCCCGGTCCGGCGCACTGCCTCGTCCAGCGACACCCGCGGCGGCAGTCCGTCCGGCGCGGCGACCACCAGGGAGCCGCCCGACAGAAGTGCCATGCACAGTTCGGAGACCGCCGCGTCGAAGCTCGGCGACGCGAACTGAAGCACGCGTGAGTCCGCCCGTACCGCGAAGCGGTCGATCTGCGCCCGCGCGAGGTTGCCGAGGCCCGCGTGGGTGACGACGACGCCCTTGGGCCGCCCCGTCGACCCCGACGTGTAGATCACGTACGCGGCGTTGGCCGCCCCCAGCGGCGCCCCGCGCTCCTCGTCCCGTAGCGGGCCGCCCGCGCACCGCCGCACCTCGTCCGCCACCCGCGGATCGTCGGTCACCACGACCCGGCCGGTGAATCCGGCGGGCACCGCGGCGCGCGCCGCCTCGGTGCACACCACCGTCGAGGGGGCCGCGTCGGTCAGCAGGTACGCGATCCGCTCCGCCGGGTATCCCGCGTCCACCGGCACGAACGCGCCGCCGACCATCGACACCGCGAGGAGCGACTCCACCATCGCCGCCGACCGTTCCCCGACGACGGCCACCCGGCGCTCCGGGCCGACCCCGAGCCTCGTCAGGTGCCGCGCGAGACGTCCGGCCCGGTCCATCAACTCTTGGTAGGTGAGCGTCTGTTCGCCCGCCCTCAACGCCACCGCGTCCGGGGTCCGCTCCGCCTGTCGCGCGAGGAGTTCGGGCAGCGGCGCCGCGCCGGCCGCCGGTTCCCGCGTCCGGTTCCACTCGCGTACGACGAGGTCGCGCCCGGCGGCGGCCACGACGTCCAACCGGCCCACGGGCACCGACGGGTCCGCGACCAGCTGCTCCAGGATCCGCGTCAGCGACGCGACCATGTCCTCTGCGCGGGCGCGGTCGCACACGTCCGGCCGGAAGACGAAGTCGCCGTGCATGGGATCACCGGGCGAGACGACGAACGTCAGGGGGTAGTGGCCCATGTCCTGCGGGGTTCCGGCGGGGCGGATATGGAGGGGGGCGGGGGCGGATCCGTTTTCGGAGCCGGGTGCCGAGGCGTTCTCGGGCGGGTGCGGGTAGTTCTCGTAGACCACGAGCGTGTCGAAGACCGCGCCGGGGCCCGCGAGCCGATGGATCTCGGTGAGCCCGACGTGCTGATGGGCCATCAGCGCGACCTGGCGTTCCTGGAGTCCGGCGAGCATCTCGCACGCCGGCTGTCCGGGTGCCAGCGGCACGCGCACGGGCACGGTGTTGATGAACAGGCCGATCGCCGACTCCGCGCCGGGCAGGTCCGTGGGCCGGCCGGCCACGGTCGCGCCGAACACCACGTCCCGGCGCCCGGCGAGCCGCGCGAGCAGCAGCGCCCACGCGCCCTGCACCACCGTGTTCACCGTGAGGCCGCGGTCACGTGCCAGCTGGGCGACGCCCCGTGACACCTCCTCGGAGAACGCGAACCGGATGCGGTCCGGCACCACGGGCACCCGTACGGACTCCGCGGGCACGACCAGCGTCGGTTCGTCGAGGCCGGCCAGCTCCGCCCGCCAGGCGTCCCGCGCCACCTCCTTGTCCTGCCGGGCCAGCCACGCCAGGTAGTCGCGGTAGGACGTCACCGGCGGCAGGTCGCGTCCGTCGCCACCGGCGGCGTGCGCCTCGTACGCCGCCCGGAGGTCGGTGATCAGGACCGGCAGGGACCAGCCGTCCATCGTGATGTGGTGGCTCGTGATGACCAGCCGGTGCCGGTCCTCGCCGAAGCGGATCAGGAGGAGGCGCAGCAGCGGGGCCCGTGTCACGTCGATCCGTTCCGCCCGCTCGTCCTCGGCCAGGCGCTCCGCCTCGTGCCGCGCCTCTTGCAGTGCGAGTCCCCGCAAATCGACCTCGCGCCAAGGGAGTTCGGCGTCCCGCGCCACGACCTGCACGGCCTCGCCCGACGTGAGGCGATGGAAGCTCGCCCGCAGGATCGGATGCCTGCGCAGCACGGTCTCCCACGCGGCGCGCAGCCGGCCGGCGTCAAGCGGACCGTCCAGGGCCAGGGCCCGCTGCCCTTCGTAGACGTCCGGCTCGGCCTCGTCGAAGGTGGCGTGGAAGAGCATGCCTTCTTGCAGCGGTGACAGCGGCCATACGTCGGCCAGCCCCGGCACCGCCGCCTCCAGCTCCTCGACGCCGTCCTGGGTGAGGGTGCGCAGGAGCGGGAAGTCCGAGGGCGTGTGTCCGCCCGCGCCGCTCTCCTCGGTGTGCGCGGCCAGCCCGCCGAGCATCGCCACCCAGGCCCGGCCCAGCCGCTCGGCCTCCGCCTCCGTCACCAGCAGGCCGGGCCGGCTCAGGGTGAGCGTCAGCTCGGGCCCGTCCGGGGTGTCGCGGATCGCCGCACCCGCCTCCAGGACGTGGGTGGCGGGCGTTTCGGGGTCGATCGTGCCGCCGATCGCGGTCTCACCGGTCATCTGCCAGGGGTCGCCCGCCGGGCCCGCGCCCGTCCCGAACCGGCCGAGGTAGTTGAAGCCGATCTGCGGGACCGGAGCCGCCGCGAGGGCCGGCGCGGTCTCCGGGTTGAGGTGGCGCAGCAGCCCGTGGCCGAGCCCGTCGCCCGGCACCGCGCGCACCTGCTCCTTGACCGCCTTCAAGAGCCCGCCCGCGGCGGGACCACCGGCAAGGACCTGCGACAAGTCCACTCCCGCAGCCGTCAGCCGCACCGGACGGGCACTGGTGAACCAGCCGACCGTACGCGACAGATCCACACCCTCCAGCGACTCACGTCCATGCCCCTCGACATCGACCAGAAACCCTGCGGCGGCATCCGGCCGCCACCGCGCGACAGCCCCCGCCAAGGCCGCGAGCAGCACGTCATCAACACCGCAATGGAAAGCGGCCGTGGTCCGGCCCACCAGCGTGGCCGCCTGCTCCGGGGGCACCACCCACGACGTGCGGCGCAGGGTCCGCGCGGTGTCCGCGCCGGGGTCCAGTTCCCGCTCCCCGAGCGGCACGTGACTCTTCCCGAGCAGGGCCAGCCAGTCGTCGAGCTCGGCGGTCCGCCGCTCGCCGGTGGCCTCCGCGGCCAGCAGCTCCGCCCAGCGCCGGAACGAGGTGCCCACCGGCTCCAGCCGCGGCTCGTTCCCTGCCGCCGCCGCTTCACAGGCGGCCCGCAGGTCCGGCACGAGCACCCGCCAGGACACGCCGTCCACCACCAAGTGGTGTGCGACGAGGACCAGTTGGCCGTACCGGTCCGGTCCCGCGTCCACCCATACCGCGCGCACCATCACACCGGAGGCCGGGTCGAGGTGCTCCACGGCCTCGCGCGCCGCCCGCTCCGCGATGTCGCCGACGTCGTCGTGGGTCTTTGCCGGGACGCGGGACACCAGGGCGGACGCGTCCACCGCGCCGGGCTCACCGACGATCAGCTTCGGCTCGCCCGGCACCGTGCGGGCCCGCAGCATGTCGTGCGTGTCCAGGACCGCGCCCAGTCCGGTGGTCAGTACGTCGAGGCCCAGGCCGGCGGGAGCGCCGAGGACCACCCACTGCGCGAATCCGGCACGCGTGGCGCGGTCGCCGAACGCCCGCATCACGGGTGTCCAGGGCACCTCGCCCACGCCTGTGTCGTCCACCGCGACTTCCTGCCCGACCGCCGCCACGACCTGCGCGAGCCGTTCCGGTGTCTTCTCCTCGAAGACCTGCCGGGGTGTCACCACCAGGCCCGCCTGGCGTGCCCGCGAGGCGAGTTGCATGGAGCTGATCGAGTCGCCACCCAGCTCGAAGAAGCCGTCCTCGGCCCCGACCCGCTCCAGGCCCAGGACTTCGGCGAACAGCCCGCACAGGATGCGCTCCGGCTCCGTGCGCGGCTCGCGTCCGACCGCCCGTGCGGCGAAGTCCGGCGCGGGAAGCGCAACCCGGTCCACCTTCCCGTTCACCGTGAGCGGCAGCGCGTCCAGGACGACCACCGCCGCGGGGACCATGTACTCCGGCAACCGGTCCGCCACATATGCACGCAACTCCTGCGCGTCGATGTCTCGGCTGTGCGCTGTCACATATCCGATCAGCCGCTTGTCGCCGGGACCGGAACCGTCCTGCCGGGCCACCACCACGACCTGGGACACCGCAGGATGCCCGGCAAGGGCCGCCTCGACTTCCCCCAACTCCACCCGGAAACCCCGGACCTTCACCTGCTCATCCGCACGCCCCACGAACAGCAACTCACCCTCGGCCGACCACCGGGCCAGATCCCCCGTCCGGTACATCCGGCCCGTGTCGCCGGGCGCGTGGAAGGGGCGGGCCACGAACCGCTGTGCCGTCAGGCCCGGCCGGTCGAGGTAGCCGCGGGCCAGGCCCGGGCCCGCGACGTACAGTTCGCCGACGGTTCCAGGGGCGACCGGCCGCAAGAAGTCGTCCAGGACGTAGGCCCGGCTGTTGACCAGTGGCCGGCCGACCGGCACCGGGCCGTGGCCCACCGCGCGCAGCGGCTCGCTCATCGCGGCACAGACGGTCACCTCCGTCGGGCCGTACGCGTTGACGAGGCGCCGGTCCGACCAGCGCTCGGCCAGCCACGGCGGGCACTCCTCGCCCGCGACGACCAGGGTCGACACGGTGTCGGGCAGGGCGTCCACCGTCGCGAGGACCGACGGCGGCACCGTCATGTGCGTCACCGCGAACTCGGCGGCGACGTCCGCGAGCGTGCCGTGCGGCGGCAGGCGGTCCGCGCCGGCCACCACGAGCGCCGCCCCCGACAGGAGCGCCATGCACATCTCGGAGACGGCGGCATCGAAGCTCCACGAAGCCAGTTGCAGGACGCGCGAGTCGGGACGTACGGCGAACCGCTCGATCTGGCCGGCCGCCAGGTTGCCGATGCCGCCGTGGGTGACCACGACGCCCTTCGGTGTCCCGGTCGAGCCGGACGTGTAGATCACGTACGCCGGGTCCGTCGCGCCGCTCCTGCCGTCCTCGGCGAGGTGTGCGGGGCCGGTGTGCGGCGTGGGCGTGCCGGGGGTGCCGTGCACCCACCGGGGTACGTCCGCCGGAAGTGCCGGCTCGGTCGTGGCCGTGCAGACCACGAGCGCGGGGCCGGCGTCGGCCAGCACGTGCGCGATCCGCTCCGCGGGATACGCCGGGTCCACCGGCACGAAGGCCGCTCCGGCCCTGGACACGCCCAGCAGGACCGCGACCACGTCGGCCGAGCGTTCCATCACCACACCCACCAGGTCGCCTCGGCGCACGCCGTGCGCCCGCACCTGGTGCGCCACCCGGTCGGCGGCGCGGCCGAGCTGCGCGTACGTCCACTGCCGGTCCGCCGCGATCACGGCCGGCGCGTGGGGGGTGCGGCGTGCCTGCGCCTCGAACAGTTCCCCCAGGGTCGCGGTGGGCACGGGCCGGTCGGTGGCGTTCCACCGGTCGAGCACCGTGGTGCGCTCGGCCGTCTCCAGCAGGTCGACGTCACCGACCCTGAGCGCGGGATCGGCCGCGAGCCGGTCGAGGACGCGGGCCAGCTGCCTGCCCACGTGCAGGGCCCGCCGCCCGTCGAACACATCCGGCCGGTAGGTCAGGCGGACGCCGAGGCAGTCGTCCGGGACGACGCCTACGGCCAGCGGGTAGTGGGTGCCGAGGCGGCTGGCCGCCTGGGCGAGCGTGACTTCGCCGCCTTCTCGGCCGGGGCCGGGGCCCCCGACGCCAGAGCCGGGGCCGGCGCTGGGGCTGGGGCTGGGGCTGGGGCTGGAAAGCAGGGGTGCGCTGCGCGGATAGTTCTCGAACATCAGCATGGTGTCGAAGGTCGCGCCCGCCCCGGCGACCGCCTGGATCTCCGTCAGCCCCATGTGCTGATGCGCCATCAGCGCGGTCTGGCGCTCCTGGAGCCGGGCGAGCATCGCGAGCACCGGTTCCCGAGGGTCGAGTTGTACGCGCACCGGAAGCGTGTTGATGAACAGGCCCACCGTCGACTCGACGCCGGGGAGCTCCGGGGGCCGTCCCGCCACGGTGGTGCCGAACACCACGTCCGTGCGCCGGGCGAGGCGTGCGAGGACCATCGCCCACGCGCCCTGCACCACCGTGTTCACCGTCAGGCCCTGGGCGCGGGCCAGTTCGGTGACGGCGCGCGAGGTCTCTCCGGTAAGGCGCAGCGAGCGTTCCTCGGTCGGGACGGGCGCCCCGCCCAGGTCCGCGGGGGCGACGAGGGTCGGCTCGTCGGCCCCGGCCAGCTCGGCACGCCAGGCGGACCGCGCGGCCTCCTTGTCCTGCCGGGCCAGCCACGCCAGGTAGTCCCCGTACGACGCCGCCCGGTCGGGCGCGGGGGCGGCGCCGTCCGCCGCGTACGCCTCGGACACCTCGTTCAGCAGGAGCGGGGTCGACCAGCCGTCCGCCACGATGTGGTGGCTGGTGACGACCAGGCGGTGCCGGTCCTCACCAAGGCGGATCAGGAGCAGCCGCAGGAGGGGCGGCGCCGTCAGGTCGAGGCGCTCGGCCGCGTCGCGGGCGGCGAGCCGCTCCGCCTCGGCGAGAGCCTCGTCCTCCGTACGGCCGGACAAGTCGGTCTCGCGCCAGGGCAGTTCGACGTCCGACGCCACGACCTGCACGGCCTCACCGGACGGCAGGCGGTGGAAGCTCGCCCGCAGCGCGTCGTGCCGGGCCACCAGCCGCTGCCACGACGCGCGGAGCCGGTCCGTGTCCAGCGGTCCGTCCACGGCGAGCACACGCTGGCTCTGGTACGCGTCCGGGCCCTCGCCGTCGAAGGTGGCGTGGAAGAGCATGCCTTCTTGCAGCGGTGACAGCGGCCATACGTCGGCCAGCCCCGGCACCGCCGCCTCCAGCCGCTCGACGCCGTCCTGGGTGAGGCCGTCGAGGAGGGGAAAGTCCGAGGGCGTGTGTCCGCCCGCGCCGCTCTCCTCGGTGTGCGCGGCCAGCCCGCAGAGCATCGCCACCCAGGCCCGCCCCAGCCGCTCGGCCTCCGCCTCGTCCAGCAGGCCGCCGGGCCAGCTCAGCCTGATCGCCAACCGCGGACCGTCCGCGGTGTCCTGGACGGTGATGGTCGCTTCCAGGACGTGTGGCAGGGGTGTTTCGGGGTGGACGGAGCCGCCGATCGCGGTCTCACCGGTCATCCGCCAGGGGGCCGTCGTCGTGGCGGTGGCGGCGGCGAACCGGCCGAGGTAGTTGAAGCCGATCTGCGGGACCGGAGCCGCCGCGAGGGCCGGCGCGGTTTCCGGGTTGAGGTGGCGCAGCAGCGCGTGGCCGAGCCCGTCGCCCGGCACCGCGCGCACCTGCTCCTTGACCGCCTTCAAGAGCCTGCCCGCGGCGGGATTACCGGCAAGGACCTGCGACAAGTCCACTCCCGCAGCCGTCAGCCGCACCGGACGGGCACTGGTGAACCAGCCGACCGTACGCGACAGATCCACCCCCTCCAGCGACTCACGTCCGTGCCCCTCGACATCGACCAGAAACCCTGCGGCGGCATCCGGCCGCCACCGCGCGACAGCCCCCGCCAGAGTCGCGAGCAGCACGTCATCAACACCGCAATGGAAGGCGGCCGTGGTCCGGCCCACCAGCGTGGCCGCCTGCTCCGGGGGCACCACCCAGGTCCGCTGACGCAGGGTCCGGACAGTGTCGAGGGAGGCGCTCAACGGCCGTGTAGCCAGGGGCGCTTGACGGTCACCGAGGAGGGCGAGCCAGTCGTCCAGCTCAGCGGTCCGCCGCTCACCGGTCGCCTGCGCGGTCAGCAGCTCCGCCCAGCGCCGGAACGACGTACCCACCGGGTCCAGCTCCGGGGCGCGCCCGGCGGCCGCCGCCTCGCAAGCGGCCCGCAGGTCCGGCACCAGGGCGCGCCAGGAAACCCCGTCCACCACCAGGTGGTGGGCCACGAACACCAGTCGGCCGACCCGCCTCGGCCCTGCGTCCACCCACACCACCTGGGTCATCACTGCGGAGACCGGGTCGAGGCGGTCCACGGCGGCTTGTGCCGCCCGTCCGGCCATCCCGTCCAGGGCGTCGTCGGCCGCGTGCACCGCGTCCACGCGGGAGACCAGTCGCCCCGCGTCGACCGAACCGCGCGCACCGACGTTCAGCTTCGACTCACCGGGCAGCGTGCGGGCCCGCAGCATGTCGTGCGTGTCGAGTAGGGCGCTCAGCCCGGTGTCCAGGACGTCGAGGCCGAGCCCGGCCGGGGCTCCGACCACCACCCACTGCGCGAAGTGCGGCTGGGCGGCTCGCTCGCCGAGCGCCCGCATCACCGGCGTCCAGGGCACCTCACCGGCACCGGAGTCGTGCGCGGTGGCCGCCGTCACGGCGACCTCCGCCACCGTGGCGAGCCGTTCCGGTGTCTTCTCCTCGAAGACCTGCCGAGGTGTCACCACCAGGCCCGATCGGCGGGCGCGCGAGGCGAGTTGCATGGAGCTGATCGAGTCGCCACCCAGCTCGAAGAAGCCGTCCTCGGCCCCGACCCGCTCCAGACCGAGCACCTCGGCGAACACATCACAGAGGATGCGCTCTGTTTCGGTGCGCGGTTCGCGTCCGATCACCCGGGCGGCGAAGTCCGGCGCGGGAAGCGCCGCGCGGTCGACCTTCCCGTTGACGGTCAGGGGCAGCGCGTCCAGGACGACGACCGCCGCCGGGACCATGTACTCCGGCAACCGGTCCGCCACATACGTACGCAACTCCAGCGCGTCGATGTCTCGGCTGTCCACTGTCACGTACCCGATCAGCCGCTTGTCGCCGGCACCGGAACCGTCCTGCCGAGCCACCACCACGGCCTGGGACACCGCAGGATGCCCGGCAAGGACCGCCTCCACCTCCCCCAACTCCACCCGGAAACCACGGACCTTGACTTGTTCGTCGGCGCGCCCAACGAACAGCAACTCACCCTCGGACGACCACCGGGCCAGATCCCCCGTCCGGTACATCCGCCGCCCGCCCCCGCCGAACGGGCACGCCACGAACCGCTCCGCCGTCGGCCCCGGCCGGTGCAGGTACCCCTGCGCGAGTCCCGCACCCGCCGCGTACAGTTCCCCCACCACGCCGGGCGGGACCGGACGCAGGAAGGCGTCCAGGACATACACCTGCCGGTTTCCCAGCGGCCGCCCGATCGGCAGCACAGGCCCACCCCCGGCGCCCACCGGCAGCACATGCCACGTCGCACACAACGTGACCTCCGTCGGCCCATACAAATGCCGCACGACAACCTCAGGACACACCTCACGCACCCGCGCCACCGACCCCACCGGCACCACATCCCCGCCGGTCAACACCTCCCGCAACCCCACGAAACACTCCGGAGACTCCTCCGCCAGCACCCGGAAAAGACCAGCCGTGACATGCACCGCCGACACACCCCCGGCAACCGCCTCCCGCACCCCCCGCGCATCCACCACACCCGGACCGGCCACCACCACCCGACCCCCGGAAACCAACGGAACCCACACCTCGAACAACGACACATCGAAAGCGTGCGGCGCATGCATCAACACCGCATCACCACGACCCACCGACCAACCCGCGTCCCCGACCAGTGCAGCCACACTCCCATGCGGCACCGCCACACCCTTCGGCACACCCGTCGACCCCGACGTATACATCACATACGCCAAATCCTCCGCAGTCACGTGAGCAACCCTCTGTCCCGACCGGCACCGGGCGATCGCCGCCGCCACCTCGGCGTCGTCCACGACGACCACCGGCCCTGCCTCCGTGTCCTCGGGCAGCAGCCCGCGTGTGCCGTCGGTGCACACCACCGCCGCCGGGGCGGCGTCGGCCAGCACGTATGCGATACGGTCCGCCGGGTAGTCCGGGTCCACAGGAATGTAGGCGGCGCCCGCCTCCCACACCGCCAACAACGCCACCACCACATCAGCCGACCGCTCCATCACCACCGCGACACGATCACCCCGCCCCACACCCAACCCCACCAAATACGCCGCCAAACGACCCGCCCGCCCCGCCAACTCCCCATACGTCAGCCTGACTCCACCATCCACCACCGCCACCGCGCCCGGCTCACGCGCCACCTGCCCGGCGAACAACCCGGGCACCGACACACCCGACACCCGCCCCACCGTCGCGCTCCACGTGCCCACCACCAACCCACGCTCCACAGCATCCGTCACCTCCACCCGACCCACCGGCACCGACGGATCCACCACCATCTGTTCGAGCACCCGCACAAACCGCTCGACGACCGACTGCGCGGTGGCGTGGTCGAACAGGGCCGGGCGGTGGTCGAGTTTGACTGCCATCCGCTCGCCCTCGGGAGCCACGACCAGCGTGAGCGGGTAGTGGGCGGCCTCCCGCTCGCCGAGGGAACGCAGGGTGAACGCGTCCGGGGCGGGCTCCTCCCGAGGGGGGCGGGGGTAGTTCTCGTACACCACGATCGTGTCGAAGGCGGCGCCTGGGCCCGCCGACTTCAGGATCTCGGAGAGGCCGAGGTGCTGGTGTGCCATGAGCGCGGCCTGGCGGTTCTGAAGGGTGGCGAGCATGTCCGAGACGGGTTGCGCGCCGTCGAGCGGTACGCGGACCGGCAGGGTGTTGATGAAGAGACCGACCATGGACTCCACACCCGGCAGCTCTGCGGGACGCCCGGCGGCCGTCGCACCGAACACCACGTCCGTACGGCCCGCGAGACGCGCGAGGACCAGCGCCCACGCGCCCTGCACGACCGTGTTGACCGTCAGGCCATGGGAACGCGCCAACCTGCCCATCTCGCAGGTCAGTTGCTCGGAGAGCCGGATGATGATGCTTTCCGGCGCGACCGGTGTCCGCGCCGGGTCCGCCGCCGCGACGAGGGTCGGCTCGTCGAGGCCGGCCAGCTCCGCCCGCCAGGCGGCGCGCGCCGCCTCCTTGTCCTGTCGGCCCAGCCATGCGAGGTATTCGCGGTAGGACGTCGTCCTGGGGAGCGCGCGGGTGTCACCGCCCGCCGCGTACACGGCGGGCAGCTCGTTGAACAACACCGCCATGGACCAGCCGTCCATGACGACGTGGTGGCTGGTGAGGACCAGCCGGTGTCGTTCGTCGCCCATCCGGAGCAGCAGGAGCCGCAGCAGCGGCGCGACCGCCGGGTCGAACCGCTGCGAGCGCTCGCGCGCCGCCAGCCGGTCGGCCTCGGTGACGGCGTCGTCCTCCCCGAGCCCTGAGAGGTCCTCCGTGCGCCAGGGCAGCACGGCCTCGCGCGCGATGACCTGCACCGCCTCGCCCGACTTGCGGCCACGGAAGCTCGCCCGCAGCGCGCCGTGCCGGGCGAGCAGCGCCTGCCACGACCCGTGCAACCGGTCCATGTCGAGCGGCCCGACCAGCTCCAGCGTCCGCTGCCCCTGGTAGACGTCCGGACCCTGGGCGTCGAAGGAGGCGTGGAAGAGCAGCCCTGTCTGCAACGGCGACAGCGGCCAGACGTCCTCGACAGTGGATCGGGTCATCTTCTCTGTCTCCTCACAGCGGCGGCGTGCCGGGTCTGTCACGACAGTCGGGTCGGTTGGATCGGTTGGATCGGTTGGACCGGTTTGATCGGTTGGACCGAGCGGTCGGTGTGCGGTCGGTGTGGGCGGCTGACTCGGTCGGGTCAGTCAAGTCGGTCGAATTCGTCGACTTCGTCCTGCGCGAGGTCCAGGAGCGGGAAGTCGGAGGGCGTGTGCCCGCCCGAGGCGGGGGCCACGGTGTGGGCCGCGAGGCCGCCGAGCATGTCCGCCCAGGCCCGCCCGAGGCGTTCCGCGTCCGTGTCCTCCAGCAGTCGGCCGGGCCAGCTGACCGTGAGCGTCAACTCGGGCCCGTCCGGGGTGCCCCGGACCATCGCGCCGACGTCCAGCAGGTGCCGCAGGGGAGTTTCCGGGTCGACGGAGCCTCCGATGGCGTTTCCCGCGGCCATCCGCCAGGCTCCGCCAGTCCCGTCTTCCGCCGCTTCGGCGGCGAAGCGGCCCATGTAGGTGAAGCTGATCTGCGGGGCCGGGGCGGTCGCGAGGACCGGTCCGGTCTGGGGGTTGAGGTGACGCAGCAGTGCGTATCCGAGCCCGTCGCCCGGCACCGCGCGCACCTGTTCCTTGACGGCTTTCACCAGGGCGCCGGCGGCTGGGCCACCGGTCAGGACCTGGGCCGGATCGACCTCCGCCATGGCCAGCCTGACGGGGTGCGCGCTGGTGAACCAGCCGACCGTACGCGACAGATCCGTGCCGTCCAGCGGCTCGCGGCCGTGCTGTTCGACGTCGACCAGCATCCCGGAGGCGGCATCCGGCCGCCAGTACGCGACCGCGCCCATCAGCCCGGCCAGCAGCACATCGTCCACGCCGCAGTGGAACGCGGCCGGTGTGCGCGTCAGCAGCGTCTCGGCCTGTTCCGGAGGCACGGCCCACGTGTGACGGCGCACGGTGCGTACGGTGTCCGAGGCCGGGTCCAGAGCCGTGGGCACCAGGGCGGACGGGAGCTCGCCCAGCAGCTTCAGCCAGTCCCGCAACTCCGCGAGGCGCCGCCGGTCGCTCGCCTGCGCGGTCAGCAGCTCCGCCCAGCGCCGGAACGACGTACCCACCGGGTCCGGTTGTGGGGCGCGCCCGGCGGCCGCCGCCTCGCAAGCGGCCCGCAGGTCCGCCACGAGCACCCGCCAGGACACGCCGTCCACGACCAAGTGGTGGGCGACAAGGATCAGTTGACCGGCTCGGACGGGGCCGGAGTCCACCCACACCGCCTGGACCATCACTCCGGACGCCGGGTCCAGCCGCCGCGCCGCCGCGCGCGCCACCGCGTCCGCGCCCCCGGGCCCGGTTTCCGCCGCGTCCACCCGCAGGAGCAAGGCCCTGGGGTCCACCGAACCGGCCTCGCCGACGATGAGCTTCGGCTCGCCAGGCACCGTGCGGGCCCGCAGCATGTCGTGCGTGTCCAGGACCGCGCCCAGCCCGATGGTCAGTACGTCGAGGCCCAGGCCGGCCGGGGTCCCGACCACCACCCACTGCGCGAAGTGCGGATGGGCGGCCCGCTCGCCGAGCGCCCGCATCACCGGCGTCCAGGGCACCTCGCCCACACCCACGTCCACCGTCGCGGCCTCCTGCCCGACCGCCGCCATGACCTGCGCGAGCCGTTCCGGTGTCTTCTCCTCGAAGACCTGCCGAGGTGTCACCACCAGGCCCGATCGGCGGGCGCGTGAGGCGAGCTGCATGGAGCTGATCGAGTCGCCGCCCAGCTCGAAGAAGCCGTCCTCGGCCCCGACCCGCTCCAGACCGAGCACTTCGGCGAACAGCCCGCACAGGATGCGCTCCGGCTCCGTGCGCGGCTCGCGTCCGACCGCCCGTGCGGCGAAGTCCGGCGCGGGAAGCGCCGCGCGGTCTACCTTCCCGTTCACCGTGAGCGGCAGCGCGTCCAGGACGACCACCGCCGCCGGGACCATGTACTCCGGCAACCGGTCCGCCACATATGCACGCAACTCCTGCGCGTCGATGTCTCGGCTGTGCGCTGTCACATATCCGATCAGCCGCTTCTCGCCGAGACCCGGGCCGTCCTGCCGGGCCACCACCACCGCCTGACCGACCGCGTCATGCCCCGCAAGGGCCGCCTCGACTTCCCCCAACTCCACCCGGAAACCACGGACCTTCACCTGCTCATCCGCACGCCCCACGAACAGCAACTCACCCTCGGCCGACCACCGGGCCAGATCCCCCGTCCGGTACATCCGCCGCCCGCCCCCGCCGAACGGACACGCCACGAACCGCTCCGCCGTGGACACCGAGCGCCCCAGATAACCCCGCGCCAGACCCGCCCCCGCCACATACACCTCGCCCACCGCACCCGGTCCGACCGGACGCAGGAAGGCGTCCAGGACGTACACCTGCCGGTTTCCCAGCGGCCGCCCGATCGGCAGCACCGGCCCACCCCCGGCGCCCACCGGCAGCACATGCCACGTCGCGCACAACGTGACCTCCGTCGGCCCATACAAATGCCGCACGACAACCTCAGGACACACCTCACGCACCCGCGCCACCGACCCCACCGGCACCACATCCCCGCCGGTCAACACCTCCCGCAACCCCACGAAACACTCCGGAGACTCCTCCGCGAGCACCCGGAAAAGACCAGCCGTGACATGCACCGCCGTGACACCCCCGGCAACCGCCTCCCGCACCCCCCGCGCATCCACCGCACCCGGACCGGCCACCACCACCCGAGCCCCGGAAACCAACGGAACCCACACCTCGAACAACGACACATCGAAGGCATGCGGCGCATGCATCAACACCGCATCACCACGACCCACCGACCAACCCGCGTCCCCGGCCAGCGCAGCCACACTCCCATGCGGCACCGCCACACCCTTCGGCACACCCGTCGACCCCGACGTATACATCACGTACGCCAAATCCTCCGGCCCCACCACCACCCCGGCTCGCCGACCCGCCGGACACCGAGCGACCGCCGCCGCCACCTCGGGGTCATCCACGACCACCACCGGGCGCGCCGCCGACCTCTCCGGCAGCGCCCCTCGCGTCCGACCAGTGCAGACCACCGCCGCCGGGTCCGAATCCGCGAGCAGCAACGCCACGCGCTCCGCCGGGTACTCGGGGTCCACCGGAACGTAGGCGGCGCCCGCCTCCCACACCGCCAACAACGCCACCACCACATCAGCCGACCGCTCCATCACCACCGCGACACGATCACCCCGCCCCACACCCAACCCCACCAAATACGCCGCCAAACGACCCGCCCGCCCCGCCAACTCCCCATACGTCAGCCCGACTCCACCATCCACCACCGCCACCGCGCCCGGCTCACGCGCCACCTGCCCGGCGAACAACCCGGGCACCGACACACCCGACACCCGCCCCACCGTCGCGCTCCACGTGTCCACCACCAGCCCACGCTCCACGGCATCCGTCACCTCCACCCGACCCACCGGCACCGACGGATCCACCACCATCTGTTCGAGCACCCGCTCCAGGCGTCGCCCCAGCCCGGCGACCGTTCCCTGGTCGAACAGGTCGGGCCGGTACGTGAAGCGCACGTGGAGGCGGTCGGTCAGCAGTACGCCGAGGGTCAGCGGGTAGTTGGTCGCCTGCTCGCCCGGCGAGACGGTGAAGGTGGGGGCGCCGGGGGTGGTCGGCCCGGCGGGCGGCGCGGGGTAGTTCTCGTACACCACGAGTGTGTCGAAGACGGCTCCCTGACCTGCCAGCTTCTGGATCTGCGAGAGCCCGAGGTGCTGGTGGGCGATCAGGGCGGACTGGCGTTCCTGCAACCGCCTGAGCATGTCCGCCACCGGTTGCCCGCCGTCGAGACGTACCCGTACGGGCAACGTGTTGATGAGCAGCCCCACCATGGATTCCGCGCCCGGCAGTTCCGCGGGGCGCCCGGCGACGGTCGCGCCGAAGACCATGTCCGTGCGGCCCGTGAGGCGCGCGAGGACCAGCGCCCACGCGCCCTGCACGACCGTGTTCACCGTCAGGCCCTGCGCCCTGGCTGTCTCCGCGAGGGCCCGGGTGGTCGTCTCGGGGAGGCATATCAGGTGTTCGTCCGGCAGTACCGGCGTTCCGCCCGCTTCCGCGGGTGCCACGAGGGTCGGCTCGTCGAGGCCGGCCAGCTCCGCCCGCCAGGCGGCCCGCGCCGCCTCCTTGTCCTGTCGGCCCAGCCACACCAGGTAGTCGCCGTACGACGCGGCCCGTTCGAGTACGGAGGCGTCGCCGCCCGCGGTGTAGACCCGCGACAGCTCGTCCAGCAGGACCGGCATCGACCAGCCGTCCATCAGGAGGTGGTGCGAGGTCACGACGAGCCGGTGCCGGTGGTGGCCGAGCCGGATCAGGAGCAGCCTGAGCAGCGGGGGGACCGTGAGGTCCAGGCGCTCCGCCCGTTCCCGCGCGGCCAGTTCCTCGGCCAGGGCCGTGCGGTCGGGCTCCGCCGGCGCCGACAGGTCGGCCTCGTGCCAGGGCAGTGCCACGTTGCGGGCGATGAGCTGGACCGCCTCGCCCGACTTCCTGCGGTGGAAACTCGCCCGCAGCGCCGCGTGCCGGTCGAGGAGCGCCTCCCAGGACGCCCGTAACCGGTCGGCGTCCAGCGGGCCTTCGACAGCGAGCTGGAACTGCACGGCGTAGACGTCGGGGCCCCGGTCGTCGAAGTCGGCGTGGAACAGCAGCCCCTCCTGGAGCGGCGACAGCGGCCACACTCCCGCCAGGGCGGAGCCACGGCGGGGGCCCTGCTCCGATGCGTGGGCCGAAGCGCGGACCGCGCGGACCGACCCGTGCGCCGATCCGTGCGCCGGTGCGGAGACCGGTCCGTGGGCCGATGCGTCGGCCGATGCGTGGGCCGCTTCCTCGGCGGCGGTCCAAGACTTCACCGGGACAGGCCCTCCTCGAACTTGGCTGCTATCGCTTCGAACTGGTCGACCTCGTCCTGTTCGAGGTCGAGGAGATGGAAGTCGGAAGGTGTGTGGCCACCGGCGGCGGGTTCGTTCGTGTGGGCGGCGAGACCGCCCAGCATCCGCACCCAGGCGCGGCCCAGGCGCCGCACGTCGGGCTCTTCCAGGAGCTGTCCGGGCCAGCTCAGGGTGACGGTCAGTTCGGGTCCGTCCGGGGTGTCGTTGACCACCGCGAGCCCTTCCACCACATGCATCACCGGCAGCTCCGGTTCGGTGGAGCCGCCGACCGCCGCCGCCCCGGCCGGCTGCCAGTCGCCGACCTCGCCCGACGCCGTCGCGGCGGCGAACCTGCCGAGGTAGTTGAAGCCGATCTGCGCGGTCGGCGCGGCCCGCAGGACCGGGCGTGTCTCGGGGTTGAGGTACCGGAGGAGCGCGTGGCCGAGGCCGTCGCCGGGCACGGCCCGGACCTGTTCCTTCACGGCCTTCACCAACATACCCGCCGCCGGGCCGCCGGCCATGGCGTCGTCCAGGTCGGCGGCGGTCACCTCCAGGCGGACCGGGTGCACGCCGGTGAACCATCCGACGGTACGGGACAGGTCCGTACCCTCCAGCGGCTCACGGCCGTGTCCCTCGATGTCCACCAGGAGCCCGTCGGCGGTCTCCGGCCGCCAGTGCGCGACCGCGCCCGCCAAGGTCGCGAGGAGCACCTCGCGCACCGCGCAGTGGAAGGTTCCCGGGGTCCGGCCCACGAGGGTGGCCGACTGCTCCGGCGGCAGCGTCCACGAGCGCCGGCGGAGGGTCCGCGCGGTGTCCTTCGCCGGATCCAGGGCCCTCGTGCCCAGCGGCGGCCGGGCCGTGCCGAGCACCGAGATCCAGCCGTCCAGTTCGGCGACCCGCCTCTCGTCGTGTGCCTGCGCGGCGAGCAGGTGTGCCCAGCGCCGGAACGAGGTTCCCACCGGGTCCAGCCGAGGCGGGCGCCCGGCGGCCACCGCCTCGCACGCCGCCCGGAGGTCCGGGAGCAGGATGCGCCAGGACACGCCGTCGACCACCAGGTGGTGCAGTACGAGCACGACCCGCCCGGTGCGGCCGGGCCCCGCGTCGACCCAGACGGCCCGCACCAGGACACCGGCGGCCGGATCGAGACGCTCGGCCGCCGCCGACGCCGACCGTCCCGCGATGTCGTCCAGGGCAACGGCCGCCGCGGCCGCCGCGTCCACGCGCGCGACGAGGCTCCCGGCGTCCACCGACCCCCGCTCGCCGACGATCAGCTTCGGCTCGCCAGGGACGGTCCTCGCCCGCAGCATGTCGTGTGTGCCGAGCAGGGCGCCGAGCGCGGCGGCCAGCACGTCGAGGCCGAGCCCCGCCGGCGCGCCGACGGTCATCCACTGGGCGAACCGCGCGCCTGTGGCGTGCTCACCGAACGCCCGCATCACCGGCGTCCAGGGCAGCTCTCCCACGCCGACGTCGGCGACGGCGCGTTCCGACGTCCCCGCCGCCTCCAGCACGGCCGCGAGGCGCTCGGGCGTCTTCTCCTCGAACACATGCCGGGGCGTCATGACAAGCCCCGCCCTGCGGGCCCGCGATACCAGCTGCATGGAGCTGATGGAGTCGCCGCCCAGTTCGAAGAAGCCGTCGTCGGCGCCGACGCGTTCGAGGCGCAGCATCTCGGCGAACAGGTCGCACAGGATGCGCTCGGTCTCCGTGCGCGGCTCGCGGCCCGAGACGCGCTCGGCGAAGTCGGGCGCGGGGAGCGCGGCCCGGTCCAGTTTGCCGTTGGCGGTCAGCGGCAGCGCGGGCAGGACCAGGACCGCCGTCGGCACCATGTGCTCGGGGAGGACCCCGGCGGCGTACGCGCGTACCGTCCGCCCGTCCACCGCCTCCGGGTCGGCGGCCACATAGCCGATCAGGCGGTCCTCGCGCAGGGTCACCACGGCCTCGCGCACACCCGGGCAGCCCGCGAGAGCGGACTCGATCTCGCCGGGCTCGATCCGGTGCCCGCGTACCTTGATCTGGTCGTCGGCGCGGCCCGCGAAGAGCAGTTCGCCCTCGCCGGTCCACCGCACGACGTCCCCGGTGCGGTACATCCGCTCCCCCGCCCCGAACGGGCTCGCGACGAAGCGCTCCGCGCAGAGCGCCGCCCGCCCCGGATAGCCGCGGGCGAGCCCGGCACCGGCGACGTACAGCTCGCCGGGCACACCGACCGGCACCGGCCGCAGGGACGTGTCCAGCACGTACACACGTGTGTTGGCGATCGGGCCGCCGATCGGCGTCGCACCGTCGTGGTCGCGCCGGACCGCGCTCACCGTCGAGATGATCGTCGCCTCGGTGACGCCGTACTGGTTGTACATGGTGCGGCCCCGCTGCCAGCGGCGGCGGGCCTCGGGCGGCATGGGCTCGCCGCCGATGATCAGCAGCCGCAGCTCCGGGAGGTCCTCCGCGCGCATCTGCATGAGATACGTGGGGGTCGTCGCCAGGTGGGTGACGCGCCGGGCCCGTGCCAGGCGGGTCAGTTCGTCGCCGGAGGCGTCGAGCCTCGCCGGCGCCAGGACCAGGCGCGCGCCCGCGCAGAGCGTCGGCCAGATGTCGGCCATGGAGACGTCGAAGCTCGGCGAGACGAGTTGCAGGACGCGGCTGTCCTCGTCGAGTCCGTATCGCCGGAGGTTGTCCTCGACGACGTTGCGCAGGCCGTGGTGGGTGACCGCGACGCCTTTCGGGGTGCCGGTGGAGCCCGAGGTGTAGATGACGTACGCGGCGTTGCCCTCCGCCAGGGGCGCCAGGCGCTCCGCGGGTCGCAGCGGGCCGGCCGCGTACGACGCCACGTCGTGGGCGACCGCCGGGTCGTCGATGACCACGATCCGGCGCGCGGAGCCCGTGCGCTTCGTCGCGTTCGGGTGGCTCGGGCTCCCGGTGGCTTCCGTCGGTACCGCGCCCCGTGTCGCCGTCGTGCACAGGACCACCGACGGGTCGGAGTCGGCCAGCAGGTGTGCTACCCGGTTCGCCGGATACTCCGGGTCCACGGGGACGTACACCCCGCCGGCCATCGAGACCGCGAGGAGCGACACCACCAGCGCCGGCGATCTCTCCGCCACGACCGCCACCCGGCGTTCGGGGCCCACGCCCGCACACACCAGGTACCGCGCGAGACGTGCCGCTTCCGCCGCCAACTCGCCGTAGGTCAGGGCGTCTTCGCCGCGTTCTCCCGATTCGACGGCCACTGTGTGCGGCGAGCGGGCCGCACGCTCCTCGAAGAGGTCGACGACCGGCGAGGGCGGCACCGGCAGGGCGGAGTCGTTCCACCGCTCCACGACCCGCATACGCTCATCCGCCGTCAGGACGTCCACGTCGCTGAGCCGGATCTGCGGATTGGCGGCGATCTGCGCGAGGACGCGTGCCAGGCGCCCGGCCAGCGTGCGGGCCGTGTCCTCGTCGAACAGGTCGGTGGCGAAGAGGAGTTCGCCGTCCAGCCCGGCCGGGGCGCCGAGGACGTCGCGGCGTTCGACCATCGAGATCGCCAGGTCGAAGCGGGCCGCGAGCCGGGGTGGCAGCGGCGCGGGGCTCACCCGCACGCCGGGCAGATCCCATGTGGCTTCGGGCACGTTCTGAAGGGTCAGCATCACCTGGAACAGGGGGGTGCGGGCCAGGGACCTGGCCGGGTTGAGCTCCTCGACGAGGCGTTCGAAGGGCACGTCCTGGTGCGCGTACGCCGCCAGGTCCGTGGCCCGCACCCGCTCCAGCAGCTCGACGAAGGTCGGGTCGCCGCTGAGATCCGTCCGCAGGACCAGCGTGTTCACGAAGAACCCGGCAAGGTCCTCCAGGGCCTCGTCACCGCGACCGGCGACCGGTGTCCCCAGCGGGATGTCCTCCCCCGCACCCATTCGGGCAAGGAGCACACTCACCGCCGCGTGCACGACCATGAACATCGTCGCCCTGCCCCGACCGGCGATCTCGACCAGCCGCGCATGCGTCCCGGCGTCCGTCGCCACCGGCACCAGGCGCCCTTCGAAGCTGGGCACCGCGGGCCGGGCCCGGTCGGCGGGCAGGGCGATGTCCTGCGGCAGCTCCGCCAACGCGTCACGCCAGTAGGCGAGTTGGCCTCCGAGCGTGCTTTCCGGGTCGTCCAGATCGCCCAGGACTTCCCGCTGCCACAGCGTGTAATCCGCGTACTGCACCGGCAGCGGCGTCCAACTCGGCGCGCGGCCCTCGCTTCTGGCCGCGTAAGCCACCTCCAGGTCCCGCGCCAGCACCCCCATCGACCAGCCGTCGACCGCCACATGATGCGCCACCACCGACAGCACGAACTCCCCCGGACCCACCACCAACAACCGGACCCGCCACGGCACATCCACCCGCAGGTCGAAACCCTCCCCCAGCTGCTCGGCGAGCACCTCCGACACCAGCTCCTCGTCGGTCCGCACGACGGTCAGGGGCGGGCGGCCCGCGCTTTCGCACAGAACCCGCTGGTACGGGACACCGTCGCGGTCGGGGAAGACCGTACGGAGGCTCTCGTGCCGGTCGGCCACATCACCGAGCGCCGCCTCCAGCGCGACCACGTCCAACGCACCCGAAACACGCAGCACCAGCGGCAGGTTGTATGCGGCGGCCGCCCCGGGAACCGAGTCCTCCATCCGGTTCAGGAACCACATCCGCTGCTGCGCGAACGACAACGGCACCACATCCGGCCGCACCCGCGACCGCAGCACGACCCGCTCCCGGGACCGGTCCTCGCGCTCTTCGATCAGCCGCGCAAGACCCGCCACGGTCGGCGCGCCGAACAACTCGGCGATCCCGACCTCCGCCTCCAGCACCCCCCGCACCCGGGCGACCAGCCGCATCGCCAGCAGTGAATCACCGCCCAGTTCGAAGAACCCGTCGTCGGCCCCCACCCACTCGAGTCCGAGCACCTCCGCGAACAGCCCGCACACGATCTCCTCGGTCTGCGTGCGCGGCTCCCGGCCATGGACCCGTGTGGTGAGGTCCGGCGCGGGCAACGCCGCCCGGTCCACCTTGCCGTTCACCGTCAGCGGCAGCGCGTCGAGGACGAGCAGGGCCGACGGGACCATGAACTCCGGGAGGCGGAGCGCCACTTGGCGGCGGATCTCCCGGGCGTCCAGGTCGTGCCGTCCCTCCTCGGGTACAAGACAGGCGACCAGGCGCCGGTCGCCCGGCCGGTCCTCGCGCACGACCGCCACGGCCTGCCGGACCGCCGGGTGGGCGGTCAGCGCCGCCTCGACCTCACCCAGCTCCACCCGGAAGCCCCGGATCTTCACCTGGTCGTCCCCGCGCCCGGCGAAGAGCAACTGGCCGTCGGCCGTCCACCGGGCCAGGTCCCCGGTCCGGTACATCCGCCCGCCGACGGCGAAGGGGCAGGCCACGAACCGCTCCGCCGTCAGCCCCGCCCGTCCCACATAGCCGCGCGCCACACCGGGCCCCGCGACATACAGCTCACCGGCGACACCCGGGGCCACCGGCCGCAGGAAGCCGTCGAGCACGTAGGTCCGCATGGTGGCCAGCGGACGTCCGATCGGCGGGGGCTCGTCGCTCGCGCCGATCCCGGCGTCGACCGCTCCGAGCGTGGCCATCACCGTCGCCTCGGTGGGTCCGTACGTGTTCCAGACCCGCGCCCGCGGGGTCCAACGGCTCGCGAGGTCCGCGGTCAGCAGTTCCGCGCCGAGGACCCAGTTCCGGACGCCGGGCACGGCCGCCGGGTCCAGCACGCTCAACAGCGACGGCACCACGCTCGCCGTGCTCACCCCGGCCGCGTCGATCATCCGGGCCAGCGCCGCGGGTTCGGCCCGTTCCTGGGCGGAGGCGATGGCGAGCGTCCCTCCGGCGGCCAGTGTCACCGCCACGTCCAGCACCGCCGCGTCGAAGCTGAACGACGCGAATTGCAGCACGGCCACGCCCTCGGCCACCGCCATCGCCGGCCGCATGGCCTCGGCGAGGTTCGCCACGCCGCCGTGGGCGACGGCCACGCCCTTCGGACGCCCTGTCGACCCGGACGTGTAGATGACGTAGGCGAGTTGGTCGGGCAGGACGGTCGCGCCAAGGGGTTCGGCGGACGTCGCCGCGATCTCTCGCGCGGTACGCGTGTCGTCGAGACGCACGGTGGGTACGGCCGCGACCGGGGGCTCGCCGACGCCGAGCACCATCTGCGCGCCGCTGTCGGCCACCATGAACGCCAGCCGGTCCGCCGGATACTCCGGATCCAGCGGCACGAACGCCCCGCCCGCCTTCCACACCGCCAGCTCGCCGACGACCATGTCGACGCCACGCGGCAGACACAGCCCCACCCTGCCCTCGCGGCGGACACCAAGCCCGACCAGGTACCGGGCGAGACGATTCGCCCGCGTCTCCAGCTCCCCGTACGTCAGTACGTCGGTGCCGCACCGCACCGCCACCACGTGCGGCGAGCGGGCCGCACGCTCCTCGAAGAGGCCGACGACCGGCGAGGGCGGCACCGGCAGGGCGGAGTCGTTCCACCGCTCCACGACCCGCATGCGCTCGTCCGCCGTCAGGACGTCCACGTCACTGAGCCGGACCTGTGGATCGGCGGCGATCTGCTCAAGGACGCACGCCAGGCGGTTCGCCAGCTTCCGGGCCGTGTCCTCGTCGAACAGGTCGGCGGCAAGCAGGAGTTCACCGTCCACCCCGGCCGGAGCGCCTCGCTCGTCACGCCGTTCGGTGAGCGTCACCGCGACGTCGAACCGCGCGGCCGGCGCGACCATCGGCAGCGGACGCACCCGCGCGCCCCGCAGCCTCCACTCCGGTTCGGGGACGTTCAGCAGGGCCAGCATCACCTGGAACAGTGGGTTGCGGGCCAGGGAGCGGGAAGGGTTGAGCTCCTCGACGAGGCGTTCGAAGGGCACGTCCTGGTGCGCGTACGCCGCCAGGTCCGTGGCCCGCACCCGCTCCAGCAACTCGACGAAGGTCGGGTCGCCGCTGAGGTCCGTCCGCAGGACCAGCGTGTTCACGAAGAACCCGGCAAGGTCCTCCAAAGCCTCGTCACCGCGACCGGCGACCGGTGTCCCCAGCGGGATGTCCTCCCCCGCACCCATCCGGGCAAGGAGCACACTCACCGCCGCGTGCACGACCATGAACATCGTCGCCCTGCCCCGACCGGCGATCTCGACCAGCCGCGCATGCGTCTCCGCGCCCACCGCCATCGTCACCAGGCGCCCCTTGTACGACGGCACCGCGGGACGGCCATGGTCTGCGGGAAGCGTCAGTTCCCGCGGTGCTCCCGACAAGGTGTGGCGCCAGTAGTCCAGTTGGCCGCCGCGCACAGTGGCCGGGTCGTCCAGCTCGCCCAGGACTTCCCGCTGCCACAGCGTGTAATCCGCGTACTGCACCGGCAGCGGCGTCCAACTCGGCGCGCGGCCCTCTCTTCTGGCCGCGTAGGCCACCTCCAGGTCCCGCGCCAGCACCCCCATCGACCAGCCGTCGACCGCCACATGATGCGCCACCACCGACAGCACGAACTCCCCCGGACCCACCACCAGCAGCCGGACCCGCCACGGCACATCCACCCTCAGGTCGAAGCCCTCCCCCAGCTGCTCGGCGAGCACCTCCGACACCATTTCCTCGGCAATCGACGTCACGGCAAAGGGCGGACGGCCCTCCTCGCCGTCCAGCACTCGCTGATACGGAACACCGTCGCGGTCGGGCAGCACCGTACGGAGGCTCTCGTGCCGGTCGGCCACATCACCGAGCGCCGCCTCCAGCGCGACCACGTCCAGCGCACCCCAAACGCGCATGGCCAGCGGCAGGTTGTATGCGGCGGCCGCCCCGGGAACCGACTCCTCCATCCGGTTCAGGAACCACATCCGCTGCTGCGCGAACGACAACGGCACCACATCCGGCCGCACCCGCGACCGCAGCACGACCCGCTCCCGGGACCGGTCCTCGCGCTCGTCGATCAGCCGCGCAAGACCCGCCACGGTCGGCGCGCCGAACAACTCGGCGATCCCGACCTCCACCTCCAGCACCCCCCGCACCCAGGCGACCAGCCGCATCCCGAGCAGCGAATCACCGCCCAGTTCGAAGAACGACACATCGGCGCCGACCCGCCCGAGGCCGAGGATCTCGCCGAACAGCCCGCACAAGACCTCCTCCACGGGCGTGGCGGGGCCACGGCCGCCTCCCGTGCCCATGAAGTCCGGCGACGGCAGGGCGGCCCGGTCGAGCTTCCCGTTCACGGTGAGGGGCAGCGCGTCGAGGACGAGCACCGCCGCCGGGACCATGTACTCGGGCAGCCGATCCGCTGCGTACGCACGCAGCTCCTGCGCGTCGGCACCCGGTCCGTCCGCGGTCACGTATCCGATCAGCCGCTTGTCTCCCGGACCGTCCTGGCGGGCCACCACGACCGCCTGGCCCACCGACCCGTGCCCGGCGAGGACCGCCTCGATCTCGCCGGTCTCCACCCGGAACCCACGGATCTTCACCTGGTCGTCCGCACGCCCGACGAACAGCAACTCGCCCTCGCGGGTCCATCGCACCAGGTCCCCGGTCCGGTACATCCGCCCGCCGGCGGCGGCGAAGGGGCAGGCCACGAACCGCTCCGCCGTCAGCCCCGCCCGTCCCACATAGCCGCGCGCCAGGCCCGCTCCCGCCACGTACAGCTCACCCACCACACCCGCCGGGACCGGCTGGAGCGCCGCGTCCAGCACGTACACCCTGCGGTTGCCGAGCGGGCGGCCGATCGGCAGCTGCGGGCCGCCCGGCACACCCGCGGGGAGCACATGCCACGTCGCGCACAGCGTGATCTCCGTCGGGCCGTACAGATGCCGCACCGCCACCTCGGGGCACGTCTCCCGCACCCGCGCCACCGCGCCGGGCGGCACCACGTCACCACCCGTCAGCACCTCACGCAGCCCCGCGAAGCACTCCGGGGACTCCTCCGCGAGCACCCGGAACATCCCCGCCGTGACATGCAGCGCCGACACCCCGTCCACGACCGCCGCCCGGACCCGCCCCGCGTCCACCACGCGGGCCCCGGCGATCACCACCCGGCCCCCCGCGACCAACGGCACCCAGACCTCGAACAACGACACGTCAAAGGCGTGCGGCGCGTGCATCAGCACCGCGTCACCCGCGCCCACGGACCAACCCGCGCCGGTGTCCACCAGCGCGGCCACACCCCCGTGCGGCACCGCCACGCCCTTCGGCAACCCCGATGACCCCGACGTGTACATCACGTACGCGAGGTCCTGCCCGCCCACGGAGACCGCGGGGCCGTCGACCGGGCACGCGGCGACGGCGGCGCGTACCCGGGGGTCGTCCAGCACGATCGGCTCCGGCCCCGTGCCTGCCGGTATCGCGTCCCGGTGCGCCTTGGTGCACAGCACCGCCGCCGGATCCGAGTCGGCCAGCAGGAACGCCACCCGCTCCGCCGGATACGCCACATCGACCGGCACGAACGCGGCGCCGGCCCGCCACACCGCCAGCAGGGCGACGATCAGCTCGGCGGAGCGCTCCATCACCACCGCGACGCGGTCCCCGCGCCGCACTCCGGCGCCCGCCAGATGTGACGCGAGCCGGCCCGCCGCCGCGTCCAACTGGTCGTAGGTCAGGATCTGTTCGCCGTCGACGACGGCCACGGCGTCCATCGACCAGGCGAGCCGACGGGCGAGCAGAGCGGGCACGGATTCCGCGGCCGCCGGCCGCCCGGTGACGTCGCCCCCCTTCACCAGCGCGGCGCGCTCGGCCCCGTCCAGCGCCTCGACGCGGCCCACGGGCACCGACGGCTCCCGCACCGCCCGCTCCAGGAACGTCAGGAAGGACCGGTGCACCGCGCGGACCCAGACACGGTCGTACAGCGCGGGGTCGGCCTCGAAGGTGATCCGCATGCCCTCGCCCTCGGACCAGCCGCTCACCAGCACGCCGAAGTCCTCGACGCGCCTGCTCGACAGGTCGCGGACGATGCCCCGGTGCTCGCCGAACCACAGGCCCTCGCCGGCCGTCGGCATGACGTTGACGGCGGGCCCGAAGTGCCAGCGGTCGCCCGTCGGCCAGTTGAGTTCGCGGCGCAGCCGCTCTCCCCGGAAGCCCTGGTGAGCGAGGAGGCCGCTGATCTCGCGGCCCGCCTCCCTGGCCAGGTCGAGCAGGCTCATGCCGGCGGCCGCGGGCAGCCGCAGCGGGAGCATGTTCGCCATCGTGCAGGGGGTCCGTCGCGCCTGGTCGTTCACGCGGCCGGAGACGGGCAGGCTCAGGACGGCTTCGGCCGATCCCGTCAGCCTGCCGGTGAAGGCCGCGACCGCCGCGACGACGAGCCTGGGCCAGCCGACCCCGGCCCGGGCGGCCGCCGCGCACAGAGCCTCCACGGCGGACGGCGGCAGCTGCCCTGTCTCCCGCAGCACCTCGTGCGGGTTCTCGCCGACGCCCTCCCAGACACGCTCCCGCTCGCCCTCCCAGACACTCTCCCGCTCGCCTTGGCGTACGCTCTTGCGCTCGCCCTCGGGCCGTGCGGCCGGGCCGTGTCCAGGGATGCCGACCGGGTCGGGACGGTCGGCGAAGTGGTCGAGCCAGTACTGCCGGTCGAGCGCATGACGCTCCGAGACGCGGTACGCGGCCTCCCGCTCCAGCAGGTCGTCGAGCGAGGCGTGTCCGGCCGGTTCCGGTGTCCGGCCCCGCAGCATCGCCGTATAGACGTCCGCGACACGGCGGGCCACGAGGGAACAGCCGAAAACGTCCATCAACAGGTGGTCGTAGCGCTGGAACCACACGTATCGGTCAGGGGCCAGACGGAAAAGGGTGTAAGAGAAGAGGCGGCCGGAATGCGGGCCCGTCTCCTGACACAGTTCCGCCCGCATCCATTTCTCGGCGGCCGCCGTCGGATCGTCGTCGGTGCTGAGATCGACGCGGTGAAGGAGGCGGAGAGAAGAGGCGTGGAGATGCTCGGGAGCGACGACCTGCGTCGCCTTGTCGCCGTCCGCCACGAATCGCACGCGCAGTATTTCCGTTTCGGCGACGACGTGCCGTAACGCCTTCTCGAATACCCCCGGGTCGACCGGCCCTGCTATCGCGACGTACTGGCCGACCCCGTACATCCGGCGGGAGCCTTCCACGCGCTGCGCCAGCCAGATTCCTTCCTGGGAATCAAACAAGGGCAGAGTGCGACCAGCGGTGCCGTTCATCATTCCCCCTCGCCGCGCGATCCGCGTCGGCTGTTTCCCTCGCCGAGCCGTCCAACCGCGCACTTCGCGCACTTGGACACAGGGCAGGCACATGAACACGTGCGGTTGATTCGATGTTATGGCCGAGAGGGAATGGAGGCGACCGTCCACGGTGACCGCGGAAGGCGCTATCACGCGGTGGAGCCGGAATCATCCGGCAGAGGAATTACCGGGAGGTCGAGTCGCCCGCGGCCGTCACGGAGGCGGTGCGGGGCAGGCGGTGTCCGCCGTCGTGATGCCGGGCCGGCGGGCTCTCCGCCGTCCGCAACGGGAAGGCGACCTCGACGACGAGACCGCCCTCCGGCCTGGCGTGCGCGTTCAAGGTGGCGTCGTGCGAGGCGGCGATGGAACGCACGATCGACAGGCCGAGGCCGTGGTGCCCGTCGGCCGCGGTGCGGTCGAGCCGCTGGAACGGCTCGAACAAGCGGCCCACCCGCTCCGGTGGGATCCGCCTGCCCGAGTTGGTCACCCGTACGACGGCGTGCTCGCCCGCGACGACGCGCGTCACGACCTTCACCCACCCATCCGGCACGTTGTAACCGATGGCGTTGTCCAGGAGGTTGACCACCAGGCGTTCGACCAGCGCGCTGTCGCCGCAGGTGCCCGCGGGTTCGGTCACCGCCTCCACCCGCAGCCCGCGCCGCCGCGCCTGCTCGCGGCAGCCGAGCACCGCCTTGCCCGCAAGCTCGGCCAGCTCCAGCGGCTCGCGGCGGTCCAGGCCGCGTTCGCTGCTGGACAGGGTCAGCAGCGACTCCAGCAGCCGTGCCTGCTGCTCGCTCAGCGCCAGCAGCCGCTCGAAGTTGGACCGGAACGACTCGATGGTCGCGTCGCGGTCTATCAACGACTCCTCAAGGAGCGCGTGTTCGACGGTCAGCGGCGTACGCAGTTCGTGCGCGGCGTTGGCCACGAAACGTTTGTGGGAGTCCAACGCCCCCTCCAGGCGCCCGAGCAGCCCGTCGACCGTGTCCGCCAGGTCCTTCAGTTCGTCGGCCGGGCCCTCGGCGTCCAAGCGTTCGTGCACGTTGTGCGCGGAGATCCGCTGGATGGTGGAGGTCATGGTGCGCAGCGGCCGCAACACCCGGCCCGCGACGAACCAGCCGAGGCCGATCGCGATCACCGACATGATCGCCAGGGCGACGCCGGACTCGAACAGCAGGCGGTTCATCTCCAGTGTGTGCTGGCGCTGCGCCTGCTGTCGCTGCGCCTCGGCGAAGCGGTCCAGGATGGGCGACGCGCCGTCACCCGTGTATATGCGGGCGTTGGCGTCTCCGGAGGGGCCCGACCTGCCACGGCTGAAGACGAGCATGCCGTTCGAACGGTTCACCAGGACATAGGTGATGGTCAGCAGGACGGCGCCCGACACGACGAACAGCCCCCCGTACAGGAGGGTGAGCCGGACGCGGACCCGGCGGGGCGTCAGACGGGTCACGATCCGGCTCCAACGCCGGGGGGCCGCCCGGCGGGCGGCGTCCTCGGCCGTCGTGCCTTCCTTGCGCAGCACCCTCACCGCTCACCCCCACGGAGGCACCCGGACGTCTGTCAGGCTACTCCCGCGGCGCGGACCCCGGGCCGCTCCCGCGCAACCCGCCGCGAAGGGGCCGGCCCGGGTCCCGCCACGGGAGAGTGCTCACCCGTGGCCCGGGGGCACACCGCCGGGTCCTTGTCCGGGGCCGTGCGGTCCGGGGCCGGGGCCGCCGGGTGTGATGAAGACTCCGGGACCACCGGGCCCGCCAGGGCCGCCCGGACCTCCTGGGCCGCCTTGGAAGGAGCCGCCAGGACCGGCGGTGAACATGGTGCCGGGCGGGCCGCCCGGCGGGCCGCCGACCGGTTCGGGCACCGGCGCGGCGCCGTTCTCGGACTCGGCCCCGGCGGGCGCGGCGCCGTTCTGTGACGGCTGGCGGGAGAACTGGGTGCGGTACAACTCCGCGTAGAGCCCGTCCAGTTCCATGAGTTCCTCGTGGGTGCCGCGCTCCTGGATCCGGCCCTGGTCGACGACGAGGATCTGGTCGGCGTCGCGGATGGTGGACAGGCGGTGGGCGATCACCAGCGAGGTGCGCCCCTTCAGCGCGGTCTTCAGGGCCCGTTGCAGCGCCGCCTCGGACTCCGAGTCGAGGTGCGCGGTCGCCTCGTCGAGGACGACGATGGGCGGGGCCTTGAGCAGCAGCCGCGCCATGGCCACGCGCTGTTTCTCGCCGCCGGAGAACCGGTAGCCGCGGTCGCCCACGACGGTGTCGAAGCCGTCGGGCAGCGCCTCGATCAGCTGCCAGATCTGGGCCGCCTTGCACGCTTCGACCAGTTCCGGCTCGGTGGCGTCGGGGCGCGCGTAGGTGAGGTTGTCGCGGATGGTGGCGTGGAAGAGGTGCGCGTCCTGCGTGACCATGCCGACGGCGTCGTTCAGGGACCGCAGCGTCACGTCGCGGATGTCGTGGCCGCCGATCCTGATGGCGCCCTCCACCGGGTCGTACAGCCGCGGCACCAGGTGGGTGATCGTCGTCTTGCCCGCGCCGGACGGGCCGACCAGCGCGGTCAGCTTGCCCGCGGGCGCGGTGAAGCTGACGCCGCTCAAGGTCCAGGCGTTCTGCGCGCGTTCCTGCGTGGGCAGGGCGATGGACTCCAGGGAGGCGAGCGAGACGTCGGCGGCCCGCGGATAGCGGAAGGACACGCCGTCGAACTCGATGTCCGGCGCCGTCCCGCCGCCCTCGCTCGTGGCGGGCAGGGGCACGGCGTCCGGCTTCTCGGAGATCAACGGCTTGAGGTCGAGGATCTCGAAGAGCCGGTCGAAGCTGACGAAGGCGGTCAGTACGCTCGTCTGCGCGCCGGCGAGCTGGTTGATGGGGCCCATCAGCCGGGTGAGCAGGGTGGCCAGCGCCACCAGGGTGCCGATCTGGAAGGTGCCCTCGATGACGAGGCTGCCGCCGAGGCCGTAGACGAGCGCGGTGGCCAGCGAACCGACCAGCATCATCGTCAGGAAGAGCATCTTGCCGTAGACGGAGGTCAGGATGCCGAGGTCCCGGCCCTTGGCCGCCAGCCCGGAGAACATGCCGGTCTCGCCCGACGGACGGCCGTACAGCTTGGCCAGCAGGGCGCCGGTCACGTTGAACCGCTCGCTCATGAAGGAGCCGACCTCGGCGTTGACCTGCATGTGCTCCCGCATGATCCGCTGGAGCCGCCCGCCGACCAGCTTCCCGGGCAGGATGAACAGCGGGATGATCACCAGGGAGATCAGGGTGACCACCCAGGACAGATAGAACATCGTGATCAGTACGAGGATCAGCGTCAGGCCCGCGGACGCCACCGTGGACAGCAGTGTGGTGACCGCGTGCTGGGCGCCGACCACGTCGGTGTTGAGCCTGCTGACGAGCGACCCGGTCTGCGCGCGGGTGAAGAACGCCAGCGGTTGCCGCTGCACATGGTCGAAGATCTTGGTGCGGAGGTCGTAGATGAGCCCTTCGCTGATCCGGCCCGAGTACCAGGCCTCCGCGAACCCCAGCACGGTGCTCAGGAGCGCGATGCCGGCGACCGCCACGGAGATCCACACGACCACCGAGGTGTCGCCTTCGACGATGCCGTTGTCGATGAGGTACATGAAGAGAAGGGGCGTGGCCACCACGTTTCCCGCGTTGAGCGCGGTGATGACCAGGAAGAGAACGATGCTGAGCCGATACGGTTTCGTGTAGGGGATCACGCGTTTCGCCGTGCCGGGCTTGATCCGCTGTTTGGTCACCGGCTGGTCCGGTCCCATACCGCTCATCAGTACCGGCCCCGGGCCGCCGATCATGGCCACGAAAACCTCCCGTTTCCGTTGTCGTTTCGGTCCGGGCGCGCTCAGCCGGCGGCTTCGTACTTGTCCATCTCCTCGATGAGGCTCTTGGGCCGCATGTCGGTCCAGTTCTCCTCTATGTAATCGAGGCAGGCCTGGCGCGTGTCCTCGCCGAAGACGGTCTGCCAACCGGCCGGCACTTCGGCGAAGGAGGGCCAGAGCGAATGCTGGTTCTCGTCGTTGACGAGAACCAGGAAGGTGCCGTTTTCGTCGTCGAACGGGTTCGGCATGACCACTCCGATCAATTCAATTTCCGTCGGCAGGACGTGTTTTACGCTAGCCGGGCGCAATGAGGGCCTACAAGGCCGTCCAGGACGGCCGCCCGGTTCAGGTCGTGAAGAAGTCGATGATCGCGGAATTAACGGCGGCGGGCCTCTCCAGATATCCGTAGTGGCCGCAGCCGGGGATCTCTGCATAGACGCTGCCGGGAATGCTCCGCGCGACCTCCCGTGACAGGTGCGGGCGGACGACCAGGTCGTCCTGGAATCCGATGACCAGGCACGGGCGCCTGATGCGCCGGTACGCGTGGCGGCGGTCCGGGATCAGCTGGAGTCCGAGCAGGCCGCGGGCGGATGACGGGTCGGCGGCCGACAGCTCGAAGACGGCCAGCCAGTCCCGTAGCCGCTCCTCGTCGTTGAGGGTGTGCGGCGAGAGGTTCTGCAGGGCCTGCACGTACGCCGCGTAGCGGGGCGGGAGCGTGCCGCCGCTGTCGCCGAGGTCCCGGTCGGCGGCCGTCATGGCGGCGGTCAGGGTGTCCGAGCGCCCGCTGGTCGCCATCAGGACGGCCTGGCGTACGAGACCTGGGCGGGTCAGGAGCAGTTCCTGCACGGCGATGGCGCCCAGCGAGTAGCCCACGACCCGGCACGGTCCCGCGTCGAGGTACTCGATGAGACCCGCTATGTCCGCCGCCATGTCGTCGAGGGTGAACCCCTCCGGGCAGGGATCGCTCGGCGGGATCCCCCGGTTGTCGAGTGTGATGACCCGGTGGCCCGCCGCGGTGAGGGCGGGCACCTGGTGGGTGCGCCACATCCGGCCGGGCGCGCCGGTGCCGGTGACCATGACGATCGGCTCTCCGGTGCCGTACTCGTCGTAGCCGAGTCCGACCCCGTTGGCCCGGGCGATCGGCATCGTGCTCTCCCCTCATCCGCGGGCGGCCGCGGCGCCGTTCCCCGCCGCGTCCGGCCGGTCGGCGCCGAATCGGCCGACCTTGTCGATGACGTCCTTGCCGTAGATCCGCAGGGCCTGCTGGAGCGCGAACTCCGCCACGTACGCACGGAACGCGTCCGGTGGTTCCTCGGCGAGGTTCAGCATGCGGCGGTTGGCCAGGACCGCGGCGCCGTCGAGCCGGGCCAGGCTCCGTTCGACGGCGGCGTCCATCTCCTCGGGCTCGACCACCTCGTCGACGAGCAGCCGGGCGTCGGGCTCGGCGGCCCTGATCCTGCGACCGCCGAGGATGATCTGGCGGGAGACGCGGGGGCCCGCGTAGCGGCTGAGCCGGAAGTTCGCGACGCCGGGAACGATGCCTTCCTTGGCGGCGGGCAGACTGAGGTAGGCGTCGGACGCGGCGAGCACGTGGTCGCAGACGAGCAGGAGTTGGGCGCCGCCGCCGATGGCGAAGCCGTCCACGGCGGCGACCCACGGCTTCTCCAGGCGGGGCGAGTGCCACTGGCCGGGGTGGTCGGCGGGTACGCCGCGCACGATCTTGTGGAGATAGCCGAGTTCGCGGCGGAGCAGGAAGCCGACCAGCGGGATGTCGCCGGAGCTGAGGCTCTTGAGGTTGATGCCCGCGCTGAACACGCGCCGGCCGCGGTAGCGCGGGTGGCTCATCTCGCCGCCGCGCAGCAGCCCGACGCGTACGGCGGGGTCGAGCAGGGCGAGGTCGACGGCGGTCTCCATGTCGTCGACCTGGCGGGTGTCCTCGGCGTTCAGACGGTCGCCCCGGCACATGGTCAGCCGCGCCACGCCGTCGTCGGTCCGTTCGAGGCGTACGGACTCCATCTCCACGACGCCGGTGCGCGTGAACTCCGGGAGGAGCGCGAGGGCCCGGGGAGTCGGCCGAAGCATGGCGTCGAGCAGATGTGGGCCTGCGGCCGGTGAGCGGAGCACGGCCCGCAGGAAGACGCCCTGGTCGATCTCATGCCCCTCCTTGGCGGCCTGCGGCCTGCGCCGCTCCGCCGCGAGCCGGTCCTCGTCGGGCACCAGGCCGGGCAGTTCGGTGGCGGCGGCGTCGAGGAGTTCACCGATCCGCAGGGGCACGGTGCGGCCCGCGGTCAGCAGGTCGTACACGGCGTCGGCGTACGTGTCGAGGAAGGCGGCCCGCAGCGCGCGGGCCGCGTCCTTGGCGGCGTCCGTCTCGGCCCGTTGGCCGGACGTACGCTCGGGCGGCGCCGGCAGGCTCGCCATAAGCCTCTCGGCGTGGGCGACGACTCCAGAGGAGGCGGCCATGGCCGACCAGATGTCCCGGACGTCACGGTGAGCGGCGGGGTTCGGGGGCTCGGCTTCGGCGGAGCGTCCGGGCTGTTCGGGGTGGCTGGAGTGGCCGGGCTCTCTCGGGTGGCTGGAGTGGCCGGGCTGTCCGGGGTGGCCACCCTGTTCGGGCCGTCCACGCTGTTCGGGCCGTCCTGACTGCTCAGGCCGTTCGGACTGCCCAGGCCATCCAGACTGTCCGGACTGCTCAAGACGTCCAGGCTGTTCGGGCCGTCCAGGCTGTGCGAGCTGCCCATCCTGTTCGGGGTGACCGAGCTGTCCGGGCTGCTCAGGCCATCCAGACTGTCCAGGCTGTTCGGGCTGCTCAGGCCGTCCGAACTGCCCCGGCTGTCGAGGCCATCCAGGCCGTCCAGGCCCTTCAGAGGGCCCGGGCAAGATCGTCGTCACGAGGCCGCCGCCTCCTTCTCCGCGCCTTGGCGCAGGGCCCGGTCGCAGGCCGCGAGGTGGGCGCCGAGGGCGTCCTCGAAGCTGGTCGTCGCGGCGTCGAACAGCAGCTGGCGGCGGATCGCGAGCTCCTTGCCGGAGAGGCCGGCCGCCAGTTCGGCCGCGCCGCTCATCGCCGCTGCCGGGTCGTCGGTCAGTTCGTCGACGATGCCGAGCGCCAACGCCTCGGCGGCCTCGATGGCGCGGCCGAACAGGACGGCCTTGCGGACCCGCGCGGCTCCAGCGAGGTGCACGAGGCGGTAGGCCGCCATGCCGGGCCACGTGGCCGTGGCGTCGCGCGGCACGACCAGGCGCGTGTTCGGGGCCGCCACCCGCAGGTCGGCGGCGAGGAACGCGTCGAGCGCGGTGCCGCCGCAGTCGCCGCGCGCCACCGCCACGGTGACGGTGGGCAGCCGCTCCAGGCGGCGCAGCGCGCGCTCCCACTTGGTGACGAGCATGACGTCGAGGCCGCCGGTCCAATCACCGGCCGGCGCCCCGGTGACGCGGACGACCACGGTGCCGTGACCGGAGCCGCAGGTGTCCTCCGCGCGGTCGCAGAGGTCGGCGACGGCCTTGACGGCCCTGGCGGAGAGGGGCGTGGAACCGTCCAACTCCAGAGCGCGCGGCGACTTCATGGTCCCGTCCGTCCTCACCATCGGATCAGCGCCGTTTCTATCGTGGAGCCCGGCCCCATGGTCATGAGCACCCCGTACTCGCCGGGCCGGGCGACGCCCTCTTCGCGGAGACGTTCGTAGGAGAAGAGGAAGGAGCCGCTGGACACATTGCCGTGGTCGCGCAGCACACCGACGGTGTGACGTACGTCGTGGCGGGTCAGCCCGAGGTTGACGACGACGGCGTCGATGACCTTCTTGCCTCCGGAGTGCACGAGCCAGTGCCGGACGTCGCTCCTGCGCAGACCGGTGCCTTCCAGCAGCCGGTCGACGACGATCTCGGCGTGCGCGCCGACGACGTAGGGGATCCGGGGATCGAGGAAGAAGCTGAACCTGCCCTGATCGCGGTCCCAGTCGTAGCGCATCGCGTCGACGGCGTCCGGGATGATGCAGCTCGCGAACTTCAGCAGCACAGGCCCGCCTTGGGGCTCCGGTCCACGCGCCGGACTCTGCTCGGCACGGAGCGCGACGGCTGCCGCGCCGTCACCGAAGAGGCTGTTGACGACGGCCGTGCGCATCGTCGAGTCCATCGCGTACGCAGCCGAGCACGCCTCCACGCAGAGCACCACGGCCAGCTCACCGGGGTGTGCCGCCGCCCAGCCCGCCTCCACGCCCAGCGCGTTGATTCCCGCGTTGCACCCCATGCCCACGATGTCGGCCCGGCCGCAGTGCCGGTCGATGCCCAACTCCCTGATCAGCAGGGCGCTGAGGCCGGGCGTGAGGAAACCGGTGGACGTGACACAGCACAGGTGGCGCAGGTCGGCGAGTTCGGCCCCGGCGTCCTTCAGGCAGGCGCGCAGGGCCTCGCCGCCCATCCCCAGGGCCAACGCCTTGTGCTTGTCGAGCAGGTCGCCCTGGGACTCGGGGGCGCGGACGCCATGGGCGTCCTCGGCCGGCAGCGTGAGGTTGCGCCGCTCGATCGCGCTGTTGAGGAAGACGGACCGCACCTTGGGATCCGTGATCCCGAAGGCGTCGAGCACCTCGCGTTGGGAGTAGGAGGTGGCGCTCACGGCCGTGCCGACGCCCACCAGCCTCGGGGCCGCCAGGAATCCGCTCTCCCGGCGCCCCGGGGCCCGGGTCTCGTCCGGAACCCCGGGCAGTGCTGTGTCGACGGTCATCGGAAGGTCCACCCCCACATGCGTGGTTTGCTGCGAAGCGGTTCTCGCATGGCGCTGGTGCCGGTCATCGTGCCGCTCCTCCTGAGCTCGTGTGCGGTGCCGCGCTCTGCGCCTCGATGAAGCGCACGAGCCGCGCGGTGCCCTCCGCGATCTGGGCGGGCGTCAGATAGCTGGTGGAGAGGCGGATCCCGTGCAGGCCGCCTCCGCCGGGATGGAAGTACGTCATGGGCGTCCAGATGACGCCGAAGTCCTGCGCCGAGCGGATCAGCGCGGCGTTGTCGGCACGGAACGGCACGCGCAGGGTGAGGAAGAAACCGCCGGTGGGTTCGTTCCAGCGCACGCCGAGAGCCTCGCGCCGCTCCGGCGGCAGCCGGTGGTCCAGTTCCCGGAGTGTGGCCCGCATGGCGTCGCCGTAGTAGGCGGCGGCCGCGGTGTTCATCTCCGAGACCCGCCCCTCCGCCGCGAGCAGCGCGCCCGCCACGGCGGCCTGGCTGAGCGAGGAGGTGTTGACCGTGACCATGCTCTTGATCTTGGCGAGTTCGTCCGCGAGCAGCCCGACGCGGGCCGCGCCGTCCGCGCCGTCCGTGCGGTCCGTGTCGTCCGTGTCGTCCGTGTCGTCGACCACTGGCTGGTCGGCGATGACGAAGCCCACCCGGGCACCGGGGAACACCGTCTTGGAGAACGAGCCCAGGTGTACGACGGTGTGCGTGCGGTCCAGGGACTTCAGGGTCGGCAGCGGTCGGCCGGGGCTCACCAGACGGTAGGGGCTGTCCTCCAGGACGAGGATGCCGTGGCGGGCGGCGAGTTCGAGGAGTTCGGCGCGGGCCCGCGCGCCCATCGTGGTCCCGGACGGGTTGGAGTGGTCCGGTACGACGTAGAAGGCGCGGGGCCGCCGGCCGCGCGCCCGCTCGGTCCGGATGGCCGCTTCCAGATCGGCGCAGGAGACGCCGTCCTCGCGTTCCTCCACGGCGGTGACCGCGACGTCCAGGAGCCGGGCCGCGCCGGTGATCCCCACGTAGCAGGGGCTGGAGACGAGAAGGACGTCGTCGGGCCCGGTCATGAGGGCGCGCAGCACGAGGAGCATCGCCTCCTGCGCGCCGACGGTCACCACGATGGACTCGGCCGGTACGTCGATGTTCTCGTCGGCGCGCAGCGAGTCGGCGATGATCTCGCGGATCTGGCCGGCGGTGGGGCCGTACTGGTACATGGCCGTGCGCACCTGCTGCGGTGAACTTCCCTGTTCCTCCAGGTGGTTCAGGTACCGGCGCAGGTGGGTGAAGATCTGCTCGCTGTCGAAGAACCCGTCGTACGGCCGGCCCGGCGCGAAGGAGATCGCTTCCGGATAGCGGGTGGTGATCTCGTTGAGGAACGTCATCGTGTCCAGCACCGGGTCGGACACGGCGGCGTGCAGCTCGGTCTTGCGCAGCGGCCGCCCGGCCGCCCGGGTGGGCGGCGCGTCCGCCGGGTGAGGGCCGGTGCGGATCATGTCGGGGCCGAGGTCCGTGACCGTGGCGGCCCCGGTGAACGCCATCGCGTCGCCGAGCTCCCGGAGGAGGCCGTCCAGTGCTTCCGTCACGCCCGCGCGCCCGCCCGCCCGCAGGCCGTCGAGGACCGGGCGGCCCGCGAAGACGGCGTCGGCGCCCGAGGCGAGGGCGGCGACGATGTCGGCGCCGCGGCGGACGCCTCCGCTCAGCAGGACGGGGCAGCGGCCCGCGACGGACGCGGCGATCTCCGGGAGCGCGTCGAGGTCGGTGACCACGATGCCGTCGGCGCCGGTGTCGAGGGCGCGCCGCGCGTCGGCGGGGCCGCGTACGCCCGCGACCAGCAGCGGCAGGGCGGTGGCGGCGCGCAGCCATGCCACGTCGGACCACTCGGCGCGGGCCCTCAGCAGCGTACGCACGTCGTCGAAGGGGCCCCGGACGCCGAGGTCGGCGGGGGCGGCGACGCGCCGGGCACGGACGTCGTCGCGGTCCCCGAGCGTGAGGAGCAGCGCCCCGAACCCGGCGTCCTCGGCCCGCCCCGTGAGGTGCCGTGCCGTCTCCCGGTCCTGGAAGGCGTAGGTCCGCAGCCATGGCGGTGCGTCGGCGGCCGCGGAGGCGAGTTCGGCGAAGCTCCGCTCGGCGAAGGCGCTCACCACGGCGGGCAGCCCCGCCGCCGCGGCGGCCCGGACGACGGCGAGTTCGCCGCCGGGGCGCGCCGGGGCGTCCAGCGGGCCGACGACCAGCGGCGCCGGCCAGCTTCGGTCCAGGATCTTCACGGTGGTCTCGGGCGGCCCGGCGCTCGTCCGCCGCGCCTCTGCGCCCGTCCGCTCCCGTCGCCCTGAGCCCTGTCCGCCAAATCGCCCCTGCCGTAGGCCGATCCGGTCGAAGGCGTCGCGGTTCGCGGCACGGGCGCGCTCGTCGGGGGAATTGTGCGGGACGAAATCTGAGCCCAGGCTCGTTTGTCGCGCTTGGTGCGCGGAGCGCGCAGGATCATCGGCGATCTGTTCCGCCATGGATTTCCCCCAGGCGTCCGGCAGTAGTTATCAGTTATCGGTAATTCGGCGACCGGCGCTCAGAGTCACACAAATGGCGACGGTCCAACAACGCCGTCCAACCGCCCGGTTCGCGCACTTGGACATGTTGGGACGCAAGCGGACACGTCGTCACCTCACACGCCGGGAACGCCCGGCACCGCCTGCCCCTCCCCCATCTGCGGCAGCCTCTCGTCGTCTTCCCGTACGACGGTCCAGCCGCCGGCGTCGAGCGCGTCCGCGACCTTCTCCGCGGTCCGGGCGGGGAGGCCGAACCGCACGGTGAACCCGGCCCCCGCGGCGGCCGTCTCGACGGCGGCGTCCTCCGTTGCGACACCGAGGTCCGCGACGGCGGCGAGGAGCCGCGCCAGCTCTCCGGGGCGCTCCGCGACGGCGACCCGCACCCCTTGGCCGCCCTCCTGCGGGCCGGCCCCGGCGGCCGGGATCTCGGCGAGCCCCGAGATGCCCCGGTCGAGCAGGTCCACCAGGGTCCGCATGCCGAGGTCCCGGTCCGCGCCCCCCGCCCGGGTCAGCGCGTCCACCGCCGGTACGAGGCGGGACAGGTCGGCGTGCAGGTCCTTGAGGACGCCCGCGACGGCCGGGGCGTTGGCTTGCAGGATGTCGCCCCACAGCCGCGAGTCGCCGGCGGCGATCCGGGTGGCGTCACGCAGCCCCTGCCCCGCGACGCGGGCAAGGCCTGCGGGGCCCTCCGTCAGCCGGGCCGCCATCAGGCTGGCCATCAGATGCGGGACGTGGGAGGTGACGGCCACGGCCGCGTCGTGGTCCTGACTGCGCATCACGACGGGGACGGCGGCGCACAGGGCGACCAGTTCGAGGGCCCGCTCGAAGACTTCGTCCGAGGTCAGCCGGGACGGCGTGAGGACCCAGTTGCGGTCCCGGAAGAGCTCGGCCCTGGCGGCCAGCGGCCCCGACCGCTCGCGCCCCGCCAAGGGGTGGCCGCCGACGTAGCGGGCCGGATCCGGGGCGCGGCGCAGCGCGGCCTGTTCGGGCCCCGCCTTCACACTCGCCACATCGGTGTAGGCCCGGGCGAGACCGCGCTCCTGGGCTTCGGTGAGGACGGCGCCGACGTGGCTGGGCGGGACGGCGATCACGGCCAGGTCGACGGTTTCCCCGGGGTCCCTGGCGAGGCCGGCGCCGAGGGCGGCGGCCGTCCGCGCGGCGGCGGGGTCGCGGTCGGACAGGAACACCCTCACGCCGCGCCCGCTCACGGCGAGTGCGATCGAGGTGCCGATGAGACCGGTGCCGATGACGGTCATGGTGCGCATCACTGAACATCACCCGTTCGAAAGACCTTCGCCCATTAACCGAAAGGCCGCCCACTTTATTCTGGACGGTTCCGGACGGCAAAGTCGGCCGTCCATATCGTTCATAGCCAAAGGTGGGCCGGGATCGTAGAGTCCCAGAAACTGATTCTCTCCGGAACTGGAGACATTCATGAGCTCTTTAACGCCGGCGGGAAATCCGCTGAATGATCTGTCGATCGACTACGTCGAGATGTATGTGGCGGACCTGGCGGCGGCGACGTCGTCCTGGACCGACCGGTACGCCTTCACGGTGGTCGGCGCGAACACCTCCGCGGACCACCGAGGCGTCACCCTCCGCCAGGGGCGGATCACGCTCGTCCTCACACAGGCGACGTCGGAGGAGCACCCCGCGTCCGCGTACGTGCTGGCCCATGGGGACGGTGTCGCCGACATCGCGCTGCGCACCGCCGACCCGGAGGCCGCCTTCCACGTGGCGCTCGCGCGGGGCGCCACGGCGCACCGGCGTCCGCGGCGGCACGGCGACGGCGGGCCCACCGTCACGGCGGCGGTCCGAGGCTTCGGGGACCTGGTCCACACACTCGTCGGACGTGAGCCCGGCGAGGGCCCTGGGCTGCCAGTCGGTCACGTCCCCGTGCCGGCCCCGGACCACGATCCGGTCGCGGACGTCGGCCTCTTGGAGCTCGACCACATAGCCGTGTGCCTGAACGCGGGCGACCTCGCCCCGATGGTCGGCTACTACCGCGACGCCCTCGGCTTCCGCGAGATCTTCGAGGAGCGCATCGTCGTCGGCGCCCAGGCGATGGAGTCGACGGCCGTGCAGAGCCCGTCGGGCACGGTGACGCTGACGCTGATCGAGCCCGACACCTCCGCGGCGAGCGGCCAGATAGACGAGTTCCTCAAGAGCCATCAGGGCGCGGGCGTCCAGCACCTCGCGTTCTCCTCGGGTGACGCGGTGGCCTCCGTGCGTGCCCTGTCCGGACGGGGGGTCTCCTTCCTGCGCACCCCGTCGTCGTACTACGACCTGCTCGGCCGGCGGGTCGCCCTGAGCGCGGAGCGGCTCCAGGACCTGCGGGCGACGAACGTGCTGGCCGCCGAGGACCACGACGGGCAGCTCTTCCAGATCTTCACCGCCTCGGACCACCCCCGGGGCACGCTGTTCTTCGAGATCATCGAGCGGCAGGGCGCCGAGACCTTCGGCAGCGCGAACATCAAGGCGCTCTACGAGGCCGTGGAGATGGAGCGGACGAAGCAGCGTGGATTCCACCAGCGCTGAGGCGACGACGGCGCGGGCTGCGCACGCGGACCCGGCCCACGCCTTGTGCCTAGCCGATGTCGAGCGCGCCGCGGCCGCCGTCCTGCCCGCCGAGGTCCGCGACTTCATCTCCGGGGGCAGCGGCGCCGAGACGACGCTCGACGCCAACCGTGCCGCGCTGGACCGGGTCCGCCTCGTCCCGCGCGTCCTGCGGGACGTGTCGCGGTGCACGACGCGGACCACCCTCCTCGGGCATCCGGTCCGCCTGCCGTTGGCGATCGCGCCGGTCGCCTACCAGCGGCTCGTGCACCCCGAGGGCGAGCTGGCCGCCGCGCGGGCGGCGGGCGCGGCGGAGGTGCCGTTCATCGTGAGCACGCTCAGCAGTGTGCCGGTGGAGCGGCTCACGGCGACCGGCGCGGCGGTCTGGTTCCAGCTCTACTGGCTGCGCGAGCCCGGCCGCTCGCTCGACCTGGTCACCCGGGCCGAGGACGCGGGCGCGCAGGCCGTCGTGCTGACCGTCGACGTGCCGTGGATGGGGCGGCGGCTGCGGGACATGCACAACCGGTTCGCGCTGCCGGACCACGTGCGCGCCGCCCACCTCGCCATCGGGCCCACGCGGGCGCACCAGGCACCGGGCGACGCCGTCTCCGCGCTGGCAGCCCACACCGACGCGGCGTTCTCCCCGGCCCTGACGTGGTCGTCGGTGGCGGCGCTGCGCGAGCGGACGCGGCTGCCGCTGGTCCTCAAGGGCGTGCTGGCCGCCGAGGACGCGGTACGGGCCGCCGAGTGCGGGGTGGACGCCGTCGTGGTCTCCAACCACGGGGGGCGTCAGCTGGACGGCGCCGTCCCGAGCGCGGACGCGCTGCCGGAGGTCGTCTCGGCCCTGGCAGGACGCCGCTGCGAGGTCCTGCTGGACAGCGGTGTCCGCAGCGGCACGGACATCCTGAGAGCGCTGGCCCTCGGCGCGCGCGGCGTCCTGGTCGGGCGTCCGGCGCTCTGGGGGCTCGCGATGGGCGGGGAGGCGGGCGTCCGACGCGTCCTCGCCCTTCTCGCCGACGAGTTCGGGGACGCCCTGGGGCTCGCGGGCTGCGCGGACGTGTCCGCCGCGGGGGAACTGCGCACCGTACGGCACGGATGAGCCGACGCGGCCGCTCCCCGTCCGGCCTCAGAGATCGACCCAACCCCGCTTCTCGGCGAATTCCAGCATGCTCGCGCGCACCCGCACGATCTGGTCGCCGGTCATGTCCGGCGCCGCCGACAGCAGGACCTCGGTGACGTCATGGGTGAACTCGTCGCGCGACAGGACGTCGCACACTCCATCGTCGCCGGTGGCCCCCTGCGCCGCGCCCCGCCCCGACGGCGCGACGTGTCCGTTCACCGCGGGCGCGGGCGCCGCCGTGCCGTCGCCGTCGACGAGATGCGCCGCGAACGCCTTCCGCCCGCGGTCGTTCTCGATGATCTGGAATTCGACGCGCGCACCGGGTACGAGAGTCCCGGGATCGCCCGAGAAAACCGATGTATGGAGAAAGACGTCCTCGCCGCCGTCATCCGCCGCGATAAAACCAAAACCGCGCATCCCGTCGAACTTCAGAATCGTGCCCGTGCCCGATGCCATTTCCCCCACCACCCGACGCCCTTGACAAGAGACCACACCTTAACAAGGACGCATATCTCCAGGTACCCCCTGTGCCTCCGGACACCTGCCCGGCTCGCGCTCCGGCCCACGACCTAGAATCGTGGGGTTTGTCCCCGAGCCGCGTACGGAGCACCCATGCACAGCCCTCACGATCCGTTCGTACGCGTCCGGGGTGCCCGGGAGCACAACCTCCGGGGCGTCGACGTGGACATCCCGCGTGACGTGCTGGCGGTCTTCACCGGCGTCTCCGGCTCGGGGAAGTCCTCGCTCGCCTTCGGGACGATCTATGCCGAGGCGCAGCGGCGATACTTCGAGTCCGTCGCCCCGTACGCCCGGCGGCTCATCCACCAGGTGGGCGCCCCGAAGGTCGGTGAGATCACGGGCCTGCCGCCCGCCGTCTCGCTCCAGCAGCGCCGCTCGTCGCCGACCTCGCGCTCGTCCGTCGGCACGGTGACCACCCTGTCCAACTCCCTGCGGATGCTCTTCTCCCGCGCCGGCAGCTACCCAGAGGGTGCCGAGCGGCTCGACTCGGACGCCTTCTCGCCGAACACGGCGGCCGGCGCGTGCCCACAGTGCCATGGCCTCGGCCGTGTCCACCGGACCACCGAGGAGCTGCTGGTCCCCGACCCCTCGCTGTCCATCCGCGAGGGCGCGATCGCCGCCTGGCCGGGCGCCTGGCAGGGCAAGAACCTCCGGGACGTCCTGGACACCCTCGGCTACGACGTGGACCGGCCGTGGCGCGAGCTGGACGCCGCCGACCGCGAGTGGATCCTCTTCACGGACGAGCAGCCGGTGGTGACCGTGCACCCGGTGCGCGAGGCGGGCCGCATCCAACGCCCGTACCAAGGCACGTACATGAGCGCCCGGCGCTATGTCATGAAGACCTTCGCGGACTCCAAGAGCCAGACGCTGCGCGCCAAGGCGGAACGGTTCCTGGCGAGCGCGCCCTGCGCGGCGTGCGGCGGGAGCAGGCTGCGTCCCGAGGCGCTGGCGGTCACGTTCGCGGGCCGGACGATCGCCGAGCTGGCCGCGCTGCCCCTGGCCGAGCTGGCGGACGTCCTCGCGGGCGGCGTGGACACGTCCGAGACGGCGCGCGTGCTGACCGAGGACCTGCTGGCCCGCATCGCGACCGTCACCGAACTGGGCCTCGGCTATCTCAGTCCGGACCGTGTCACGCCCACCCTGTCGGCGGGAGAGCTCCAGCGCCTGCGGCTCGCGACGCAGCTCCGCTCGGGTCTGTTCGGGGTGGTGTACGTGCTGGACGAGCCGTCGGCGGGGCTTCATCCGGCGGACACGGAGGCCTTGTTGACGGTTCTGGACCGCCTCAAGGCCGCGGGCAACTCCGTCTTCGTCGTGGAGCACCATCTCGACGTCGTGCGCCACGCGGACTGGCTCGTCGACGTCGGCCCCCACGCGGGCGAGCACGGCGGCCGGGTGCTGCACAGCGGCCCGGTCGCCGCGCTCGAAGGCGTCGAGGAGTCCGCGACCGCCCGCTTCCTCTTCGACCGCGAGACCGCTCCGGTACGCGAAGTGCGCGCGCCCCGGGGCTGGTTGAAGGTCGGTCCGGTCACCCGGCACAACCTGCGCGGGGTGACGGCGGAGCTCCCGCTCGGCGCCTTCACGGCGATCACGGGCGTCTCCGGCTCGGGCAAGTCCACGCTCGTCGGCGAGATCACCGAGGATCTCCCGGGGGTCGGCCGGCTGGTCCGCGTCGACCAGAAGCCGATCGGCCGCACACCGCGCTCCAACCTCGCCACCTACACGGGCCTCTTCGACGTCGTGCGCAAGGTGTTCGCGGCCACGGAGGCGGCGAAGGAGCGGGGTCACGGCGTCGGCCGGTTCTCGTTCAACGTCGCGGGCGGGCGGTGCGAGACCTGCCAGGGCGAGGGCTTCGTCAGCGTCGAGCTGCTCTTCCTGCCGAGCACGTACGCGCCCTGCCCTGACTGTGCGGGCGCCCGCTACAACCCGGCGACCCTCGAGGTGAGGTACCACGGGAAGAACATCGCCCAGGTGCTCGACCTGACGGTGGAGGCGGCCGCGGAGTTCTTCGCGGACACGCCGTCCGTCGTCCGCACCCTGCGCACGCTCCTCGACGTCGGTCTCGGCTATCTGCGGCTCGGGCAGCCGGCCACGGAGCTGTCGGGCGGCGAGGCCCAACGGATCAAGCTGGCGAGCGAGTTGCAGCGGGTGAGGCGCGGTCACACGCTCTACCTCCTCGACGAGCCGACGGCGGGGCTGCACCCCGCCGACGTGGAGGTGCTCACGCACCGCCTGCACGAACTGGTCGACGCCGGGAACTCGGTGGTCGTCGTCGAGCACGACATGGCGGTGGTCGCGGGCGCCGACCGGGTGATCGACCTCGGGCCCGGCGGCGGCGACCAGGGCGGCCTGATCGTGGCGGCGGGCACCCCGGCGGAGGTGGCGCGGACCGAGGGCAGCCGCACCGCCCCGTACTTGGCCCGCGCGCTCGGCTAGACGCCCCGAAGGGGCGCGGGGAACGGCGCGGCCGGCCACATCGGACCCGCAGATCCCCACCGGCCCCTTCAGCGGAGCTACCGGCTGACCTTGCGGGTGGCCCGCAACCATTCCCTGTTCATCGCGGAGATGGACGGCAGCGGAATGCCCTTCGGGCAGGCGGTCGCGCACTCACCGGTCAGCGTGCAGCCGCCGAAGCCCTCCTCGTCCATCTGCGCCACCATGTCCAGGACGCGGGTCTCGCGCTCGGGCGAGCCCTGCGGCAGGACGTTCAGGTGGTTGACCTTGGCCGAGGTGAACAGCATGGCCGAGCCGTTGGGGCAGGCGGCCACGCAGGCCCCGCAGCCGATGCACTCGGCGTGCTCGAAGGCGAAGTCGGCGTCCGGCTTGGGCACGGGCGTGGCGTGGGCGTCGGGCGCGGAGCCGGTCGGGGCGCTGATGTAGCCGCCGGACTGGATGATCCGGTCGAACGCGGAGCGGTCCACGACGAGGTCCTTGACGACCGGGAAGGCGGCGGCGCGCCACGGCTCGATGTCGATCGTGTCGCCGTCCGCGAAGGACCGCATGTGGAGCTGGCAGGCGGTGGTGCGCTCGGGACCGTGCGCGTCGCCGTTGATGACGAGCGAGCAGGCGCCGCAGATGCCCTCCCGGCAGTCGTGGTCGAAGGCGACGGGGTCCTCGCCCTGGACGATGAGTTCTTCGTTGAGGGTGTCGAGCATCTCCAGGAAGGACATGTCGGACGAGATGCCGTCCACTTCGTACGTGGACATCGCGCCGTCGGCGTCGGCGTTCTTCTGGCGCCAGACGCGCAGGGTGAGCTTCATGCGTAGCTCCGCTGGGTGGGGTGGACGTACTCGAAGACGAGGTCTTCCTTGTGCAGGACGGGGGCTTCGCCGGTGGCGGTGAACTCCCAGGCGGCGGCATAGGAGAACTCCTCGTCGCGGCGGGCGGCCTCGCCGTCCGGGGTCTGGGACTCCTCGCGGAAGTGGCCGCCGCAGGACTCGGCGCGGTGCAGGGCGTCGAGACACATCAGCTCGGCGAGCTCCAGGTAGTCGACGATGCGGTTGGCCTTCTCCAGGGACTGGTTGAACTCCTCGCCGGTGCCGGGCACCTTGATGCGGCGCCAGAACTCCTCACGGATCTGCGGGATGCGCTCCAGGGCCTTGCGCAGGCCGCTCTCGGTGCGGGCCATGCCGCAGAACTCCCACATGACCTCCCCGAGTTCGCGGTGGAAGGAGTCGGGGGTGCGGTCGCCGTCGACGGACAGGAGGAGGTTCAGGCGGTCCTCGGTCTCGGCCAACGCCTCTTGTACGACGGGGTGTTCGGCGTCGACTTCGTCCTTGTGCGGGTTGCGTGCGAGGTAGTCGTTGATGGTGGACGGCAGGACGAAGTAGCCGTCGGCGAGGCCCTGCATGAGGGCGCTCGCGCCGAGCCGGTTCGCGCCGTGGTCGGAGAAGTTGGCCTCGCCGATCGCGAAGAGTCCGGGGACGGTGGTCTGGAGGTCGTAGTCGACCCAGAGGCCGCCCATCGTGTAGTGCACGGCGGGGTAGATCCGCATCGGCACCTCGTACGGGTTCTCGGCGGTGATCCGCTCGTACATGTCGAAGAGGTTGCCGTACTTCTCCTTGACCTTCTTCTTGCCCATGCGCCGGATGGCGTCGGCGAAGTCGAGGTAGACACCCTGCCCGCCGGGGCCCACTCCCCTGCCCTCGTCGCATACGTTCTTGGCGGCGCGGGAGGCGATGTCGCGGGGCACGAGGTTGCCGAAGGAGGGGTAGATCCGCTCCAGGTAGTAGTCGCGCTCGTCCTCGGGGATCTCGTTCGGCGGCCGCTGGTCGCCCTTCGCCTTCGGCACCCAGATCCGGCCGTCGTTGCGCAGCGACTCGCTCATCAGCGTGAGCTTGGACTGGTGGTCGCCGGTGCGCGGGATGCAGGTGGGGTGGATCTGCGTGAAGCAGGGGTTGGCGAAGTACGCGCCGCGCCGGTGGGCCCGCCAGACGGCGGTGGCGTTGGAGTTCATGGCGTTCGTCGACAGGTAGAAGACGTTGCCGTAGCCGCCGGAGGCGAGGACCACCGCGTCGGCGAAGTAGGTGTCGATCTTGCCGGTGATCAGGTCACGGGCGATGATGCCGCGGGCCCGTCCGTCGACGACGATGACGTCCAGCATCTCGGTGCGCGGGTGCATCTCCACGTTTCCGGCGGCGATCTGCCTGCTCAGCGCCTGATAGGCGCCCAGCAGCAGCTGCTGGCCCGTCTGGCCGCGCGCGTAGAAGGTGCGGGACACCTGGACGCCGCCGAAGGAGCGGGTGTCGAGCAGTCCGCCGTACTCGCGGGCGAACGGCACGCCCTGCGCGACGCACTGGTCGATGATCTCGACGGAGATCTGCGCGAGGCGGTGCACGTTGGACTCGCGGGCGCGGAAGTCGCCGCCCTTGACGGTGTCGTAGAAGAGGCGGTGCACCGAGTCGCCGTCGTTGCGGTAGTTCTTCGCGGCGTTGATGCCGCCCTGCGCGGCGATCGAGTGGGCGCGGCGCGGCGAGTCCTGATAGCAGAACTGCACGACGTGGTAGCCCTGTTCGGCGAGCGTGGCCCCGGCGGAGCCGCCGGCCAGGCCGGTGCCGACGACGATGACGGTGTGCTTGCGGCGGTTGGCGGGGTTGACCAGCTTCGCCTGGAAGCGACGGGTGTCCCACCGGTCGGCGATCGGGCCGCTCGGGGCCTTGGCGTCGACGAGCGGCTCGCCGGTCGCGTAGGCGGCGTACTCACTGGAGTAGTTCATGGTTCAGCTCACCAGTCCGGTCATGACGGCCACGGGTACGGAGACGAAGCCGACGGTCAGCACCAGCGCGAGTCCGCCCGCCAGCGGTTTCAGGACGCGGTCGCGGGTGGCGGTGCCGACGCCCAGGGTCTGCGCGGCGCTCCACAGGCCGTGCCGGACGTGGAAGCCGAGGGCGACGACGGCGACGATGTAGATGACGTTGCCGTACCAGGTGGAGAAGGTGTCGATGATGTTCTGGTACGGGTGCAGGTGTTCGTAGCCGCCCGGGTGCACGGTGCCGGTCGTCAGGTCGAGGATGTGCCAGACGATGAAGAGGCCGAGGATGACGCCGCCCCAGCGCATGGTGCGGGTCGCGAAGGTCGCCTGCGCCTTCTTGTGGACGTACTTGGTGGGGCGCGCCCTGATGTCCAGGCGGCTCAGCTGGTAGGCGGACGTGGCGTGCGCGACGACGGCGGCGACGAGGACCACGCGGACGAGCCACAGCGTCCACTCGTAGTGCATGAACGGCTCGCCGACCGTGCGCAGCCAGTGCGCGTAGTGGTTGATCTCCTCGGGGCCGAAGAAGATCTTCAGGTTTCCGACCATGTGCGCGACCAGGTAGAGCAGCATGATCAGACCGCTCACCGCCATCACGGTCTTCTTGCCGATGGTGGAGTCCCAGAGCGTGCGGGTCATGGACGGCCGTTTGTCCGTCCGCGTTGCCAGAGCCATGTCAGCGACGCTACGGCCGGAAGTCCCGATCGGTCCAAGAGATGGTTCGGCTCATCTCGATAGCCTTGGCCTATCGTGCGGCGTAGGGTGCCTGCATGCAGTTCCAGCAGCTCCTCTACTTCGTCGCGGTCGCCGAGACGCGGCACTTCACGCGGGCGGCGGAGGAGGTCCATGTCTCCCAGCCGTCCCTCTCCCAGCAGATCAGGGCCCTGGAGAAGGAGCTCGGCGCGGAGCTGTTCAGCCGGGCCCGCGGCAACATCACGCTGACCGACGCGGGCGAGGCGCTGCTGCCGCTGGCCCGCCGCATCCTCGCGGACGCGGACACCGCGCGGATCGAGGTGCAGGAGCTGGCGCAGCTGCGGCGTGGCCGGATCCGGCTCGGCGCGACCCCCAGCGTGTGCACGGGGCTGCTTCCGGAGGTCCTGCGCGCCTTCCACGACCGGCATCCGGGGATCCAGCTGCTCATCGAGGAGGGCGGCTCCCACGACCTCGTACGGGAGCTGGCGCGCGGGGCGCTGGATCTGGCGCTGGTGGTGCTGCCGCTGCCGAGTCCGTCACCGGCGCTGACCACGGTGGAGCTGCTGCGCGAGGACCTGGTGGTGGTGTCCTCCCCGCGGGCGCGGCGCCGCCTCGGCGAGTCCGTGCGGATCGCCGACCTCCAGGGTGAGCGCCTGGTGATGTTCCGGCACGGATACGACCTGCGGGAGCTCACCGTCGCCGCGTGTCGCGCCGCGGGGTTCGAGCCGGAGTTCGCGGTGGAGGGCGGTGAGATGGACGCGGTGCTGGGGTTCGTACGGGCCGGGCTCGGGGTGGCGGTCGTGCCGCGCATGGTGGCGGAGCGGTCGGGGTCGGATCTGCGGGTGACGCGGCTTTCGCAGCCGAGCCTGCATCGGACGATCGCGCTGGCGCACCGCAGTGATGTGGCGCCGCCGCGGGCTGCGCGGGAGCTTCAGCGGATGCTGTTGGCAGGGGGCGGGTAAGAGCTCGGGGGTGCGGGTCGCATGCCGGGTGCGGGTGTGTGGTGGCTGGTCGCGCAGTTCCCCGCGCCCCTTAAGGGGCGCCCATCGTGCCCCGTCAGGGGCGCGGGGAACTGCGCGCGCAACCACACGAGACCCGCGGACGGCGGATCAGGCGCACCCCCGAGCCCTGGTCCGCCTACGCTCCCCCCGGCGGTCAGCCGACCGCGTCCGCCAGTGCCAGTTCATGCAGGCGGTCCGGCGGACCGGGACGCGCGTAATACCAGCCCTGAGCCGTATCGCAGCCAAGCTCCCGCAACTGGTCCGCCTGGTGGCCCGTCTCGACGCCCTCGACCGTGACCGCGAGGTCCAGGCTGTGGGCGAGCGCGACGATCCCCTCGACGATCTTCAGGTCGACGGGGTCGGCCGGGAAGTGCTGCATGCCCTGGGTGAAGGAGCGGTCCAGCTTGAGCACGCTCACCGGCAGCCTGCGCAGATTGGCGAGGTTGGAGTAGCCCGTGCCGAAGTCGTCGAGCGCGATGTCGACGCCCATCTCCGCGAGCCTGCGCAACGGCTTGAGCAGATCGTCGTCCGCTCCTATCAACGCGGACTCGGTGACTTCCAGGCAGAGCGCGCCCGGCGCGAGGCCCTCGCGCTCCAGGATGTCGACCGTGTCGGAGACAAGACCCGGATGAGTGAGCTGCATGGGCGAGAGGTTGACGTTGACCCGCAGTGGCGCGGCGTCCGCCCCGCCCTGCGTACGCGACTCCCAGAGGCGGGCCTGCCGTACGGACTCCTCCAGGACCCAGCGGCCAAGGGGCACGATCAGGCCGGTGTGCTCGGCGAGCGGGATGAACCGGTCGGGGCCGATGATCCCGTGCTGCGGGTGCAGCCACCGCACCAGCGCCTCGGCGCCGCGCACGCTGCCGTCGCCGAGGTGCACCAGCGGCTGGTACTCGATGAAGAACTCGCCGCGCTCCAGGGCGGCGGGCAGCGCGGTGGTCAGGCCGTGCCGGGTGATGGCGCGGGCGTCGGCCTCCGGGTCGGCGACCTCGTAGCGGTTGCCGCCCGCGGACTTCGCGCGGTACATCGTGATGTCGGCGCTGCGCAGCACCTCCGCCGCGCCGCGCTCCCCCGCGGGACCCTCCACGATGCCGATGCTGCCGCGCACGGTCAGCTCGCGGCCGTCCACGCGGATCGGGGCGGAGAGGGCGTTCATGATGCGCCCGGCGAGCTCGTCGACCTCGGTCTCGGTGTCGGGGCCCGTGGTGAGCGCCACGAACTCGTCGCCGCCGAGCCGGGCCACCATCTCGCCGGGTGCGGTCGCGCAGGACTGGAGCCGGTCGGCGACCTCCACGAGCAGCCGGTCGCCGGCCGCGTGCCCGAGGCTGTCGTTGACGGTCTTGAAGCCGTCGAGATCGAGGTAGCAGAGGCCGAACCGGGCGTTCTCACCCGCCGAGAGGGCCTTCTCCAGACGCTCGAAGAACAGCGTGCGGTTGGGCAGACCGGTGAGCGCGTCGTGGGTGGCCTCGTAGCGCAGGCGGAGGTTGAGCAGCCGGCGCTCCGTGGTGTCCTCCATCAACGCCAGCTGGTACTGCGGCAGCCCGTCCGCGTCCCGCAGCAGCGAGACGGTCAGGTTCGTCCACAGGACCGTGCCGTCGGGGCGGTAGAAGGCCTTCTCCACGCGGTAGTGCTCGCGCTCGCCGCGCACCAGCTCCTCGTACAGCTTCCATACGTGGGGCGAGTCGTCGGGGTGTGTCCACTCGGCCGCGTTACGTCCGCGCAGGTTGCTCTCCAGGCCGCCGAACATGCGCACCAACGCGTCGTTGACCTCCAGGATCGTGCCGTCCAGGCCCGCGATGCCGATGCCGATCGCCGCCCCGTGGAAGACCGCCCTGAAGCGTGCCTCGCTCGCGTGCAGGGCTTCGGCGACGGCACTGCGCGCGCTGAGCGCGGCGCGGGAGATCGCCTCCTGCTCGGCGAGGGTGCGCTCGCGCAGCGCCTGGGCGAAACCGGCCGCCACCGCGTGCTGGATGCGTGAGCTGCGGGCCCGCAGCTCCTCCTGGGAGCCGTCGCCGCCGCAGTACAGGACCAGGTAGGCGTCGACACAGTCGAGGGTGCGGCTCAGCGCCTCGGGGTCGGTGCAGTGCGTGTCGATGAGGGCGGCACCGACCGCGTGGCCCTGCGTCGCGTCGAAGAACCGCTCCTGGAGCGCGTCGCGCAACCGCCGGGCGAGCGGCACCAGTTGCTCCTCGAACTCGGGACGGGTCAGCGAGGTCGCCGTCACCGGGAAGATGGCACGGCTCCAGATGGTGGCGAACCTGCGGAGTCTTCCCTCCGGCCCGTCCGGCTCGGCGCTCAACGCTTCTGTCCCACGCCCGCGAACCCCGAGAAGGAGTACGGGTCCTCCTCGTCGGGCGCCGTGTCGGGCCGCCAGTGCGGCATCGGCACCAGGCCGGGTTCCACCATGTCGTATCCCTCGAAGAACCGCGCGATCTCGTCGCGCGAGCGCATGATCAGTGGATTGCGGATGTCCTTGTATACACCGACCGTGCCGTCGGCCTGCTCGGGGGGAACCGGGATCCCTTCGTACGAGGCGTGGGTGACGACGATCAGACTGCCGGGCGCGAGGGCGTCCCGCAGTTCGGCGACCGCCGCGTACGGATCGTACGCGTCCTCGACGAAGTGCAGGACGGCGACGAGCAGCAGGGCTACCGGGCGGTCCAGGTCGAGGCGCGCGTCGACTTCCGAACTGCCCAGAATGTCCCGGGGCTTGCGCAGGTCCGCGGCGACGACCGCGGCCCGTTCGTCGCCGTCGAGGACCGCCTCGCTGTGCGCGACGGCGACCGGGTCGTGGTCGACATACACGACGCGCGCCTCGTCGCTGGCCTGCTGCGCCACCTCGTGGACGTTGCCGAAGGTCGGGATGCCGGAGCCGATGTCGAGGAACTGGGTGACCCCCTCGCCGACGGCGTACCGCACCGCTCGCCGCATGAAGGCGCGATTGGCCTGCATGATCTTCGGCAGGCCCGGCATGAACTCCATGGCCTTGCGGCCGGCCTCCCGGTCCACCTCGAAGTTGTGCGAACCGCCCAGGTAATAGTCGTAGATGCGGGAAACGCTGGGCATCGAGATGTCGATGCCGAGCGGGGCCCAGGCGGGACGCTCCATCAAGACTCCAAGGCATAGGGGGTGACGCGGGCGATCCGTTGTTCGAGGGTGAGGCTACTGATCGTCCGCCAAGGGAGCGAGTCAAAACGGAAATTGGCCGTCCGTTCTCGGTCACTGCCTTTGGCAAGTGCCGTACGCCACACCGAAGGCCGGTCCGTTCCCCTTCCCTTCTGTGGGGGAGGAGGGGGAACGGACCGGCCGGCCGTGCACCGTGGGGGGTCTGGGGGGTTATCGGGGGGCGCCCACCGCCTTGCCGTCAGGGCTCGCCGCGTACCAAGTGCCGCCCACACCCTGCCCGTTGGTGTCGCCGGGCTTCTTGTCGCCGGCGAAGGTGTACAGCGGCCAGCAGTCGATCGTCTGCTGCTTGCCGCCGTCCGGACGGTCGTAGGTCATGTAGCCCTTCTTGTCGATGCCCTTGGTGTCGGCCTTGTCGACGGGGGCGACGGCGGGCCACTTCTCGGCGCAGGCGCCCACGCAGTTGGACTTGATCGGCCAGGCGGAGTCCTTGGTGAAGCGGTAGACGGTCATGCCGTTCTTGTCGACGACGATCTCGCCGAGCTTCGGGTCCTTGCGGGTGGACAGGCCCGCGGGGTCGGCGGGGGCGGCCCCGTCCGGGGCGCTCTCGGTGGGGGCGGTTCCGGCCACCGCGGGCGCGGCCTTCTTGCCGTCGGGGGCCGCCGCGTGCCAGACGCCGCCGACGCCCTGGCCCTTGGCGTCGCCGGGCTTGGTGTCCTTCGCGTACCGGTACATCGGCCAGCCGTCGATGGTGAGCTGCTTGGTGCCGTCGACGCCGGTGACCTCGCCGAGCAGGGACCCGTCGACGCCCGGTGCGGCCTTCGCCCCCTCGGCGGGCGCGGCCGGCCAGAGCTTCAGACAGGCGGCGTCGCAGTTGGACTTGGGCGGCTGGGCGGTGTCCTTGTCGAAGCGGTACAGCGTGAAGCCCGCACTGTCGGTGACGACCTTTCCGAGCTTCTTGCTGTCCCATACGGCGAGCTGACCGGCCGGCTTCGCCTTGGCGCCCGCGCCGTCGTCCGCGGCGCCGGAGTCGGCTCCGTATCCGTCGCCCGCGCCGTATCCGTCACCCTTGGCGGGCGCTTCGTTGCCCACGTTCTGGCCGTTCGGGGACTGGTCGCCCTTCTCCTGGCCGCACGCCGTCGTCAGCGCCAGCAGGGCCGCAGCCGTCGCTACGAGCGAGGCGCTCCGCCTGGCCCGAGGGGCTCGCCCACTTGGATGCCGCATCTGTAACTCCCGCTGTCCGCTTGGGTGTTGTGGCGCCGTTTTGCGTCACACATGGCCCTAGGTACGGGCGGGGGCGGCCGTCGCGTTCAATCGGTCCGCAAACTTTTTTTGCGTGGTCCGGGCGTACAGGGCGGGCGTCCCCGGGCCGGGCGGCGTCAACCGGGGGGCGGTGGCGCCTCCTCCCTTCGGGGCATTCCGCCGCCTTGCGGCATGCATGAGGTGGACGGCGCCCATGATCTCCGTCGTGCATGGAACTTCGCGGGTCCTGTCGTCCGTCGCCACGCGTGTACTCACGCTCCTGGCACTGGCGTTGCTGATCGGCGCCTGCGTCACCACCGGCGCGGCCGTGGCCGCCGACTGCGCGTACGCGTCGATCGGCAAGGGCGGTTCGTCCTCGGGGGGCGGCGCGGTGGCCGTGGCGGGGGGAGGTGACTGCTCGGCGGGGCCGACGCACCGCCCGAAGCCCCCGCCGCCACCGCCACCTCCGCCTCCCCCGCCGCCACCTCCGCCTCCCTCACCACCCGCTCCTCCGCCGCCCGCCGAGCCGCCGCCTCCTCCGAAGGCCCAGGCACCGCCGCCCGCGCCGAAGCCTGCGCCCGAGCCCGCGCCGTCCCTCACCCCGCCCCCGCCACCACCCGCGCCGGAACCGAAGCCGACGGCGGAGCCGAAGCCGAAGCCTCCCGCGCGCACCAGAACGTCCAAGCCACCGCCGCCCGTGACCTATCCGGCGTACCACGCCCCGACCCGTAAGCAGCCGCGCCGCAGCGGCCCGTCCCTCGTCTCGCTCACCCTGCTCATCACGGCGCCCGCGGTGCTCGCCGTCGCCGCGCTCCGCCCGCGCTGACCCGCCGGAGGTTTCCTTGTCGGAATGGCTTGTTCTCACCCTCGCGATGGCGGCCGCTTGCGGTGTCGTGCTCGTCGTGACCCTGCTGCGGCACCGCAGGACCGGCGCGGACTACGACGCGTCGGAGACCCCGGACGTCATCGAGTACATGACCATGATGATCGGTGTCGTGTACGCCATTGTCCTCGGTCTGGCCATCGCGGGCGTCTGGGAGGCGCGCGGCGCCGCCCAGGAACACGTCCGCGTCGAGGCCCAGGCCCTGCACGAGGTCTCGGAGCGCGCCCGGGTGTATCCGGAGGACGTCAGGGACCGTATTCGCGCCGATGTCCACACATATGTCAGCCATGTCGTCACCAAGGAGTGGGACGCCATGAAGTCCAAGGGGGAACTCACCGATCGCGGTGCGGATCTCCTGGCCCGGATCCGCCATGATGTGACCGACTACGAACCGAAATCGGACTTCGAGGCCCAGGCGTACCAGCCGCTGGTCGACGAGGTGGCAGCCGCGGACGACGCGCGCAGCTCACGGGCGGACAGCGTGGGGGCGACCATGCCGGGCGTGGTGTGGTTCGGCCTGATCATCGGGGGTCTGGTCACGATCGGCATGATCTTCGCGCTACAGATCCGCCGTACGCCGCGCGAACTGCTCCTCGCCGGCCTCTTCTCCGCCCTGTTCGCCTTCCTGCTCTTCCTGATCTGGGACTTCGACGCCCCGTACAGCCGGGGCATCGCGGCGACGGCGGAACCGTTCAGGGCGCTCTTCCCACACCTCGGCGGCTGATGCCGCCGCTCATGCCGGGCCCGTCCACGGGCCTCGGCTCAGAACGTGCCCTTCACTTCGGACACGATGGAAACTCGATCAACCCTGCGTTGTTCAGCATCGTCCAATTGAGCGCCGAAAACCGTAATCAACACCTGCTCGGCTGGGCCGAAGGCAACTTTTGGTTGTCCGGCTAGGATGACCGCCGTGGATCTCATCGCCGTGCGCACCTTCGTCACCGCCGTGGACGCGGGGCAGTTCCAAGAAGCCGCCGTCAACTTGTCGATCACGCCGCAGGCCGTCTCCAAGCGCATCGCCGCGCTGGAGAAGGACCTCGGCGTGCGGCTGTTCAGCCGGACGGCCCGTGGAGCCCGGCTCACCATCGACGGGCAGGCGTTCCTGCCGTACGCCCGCGCTCTCCTCCAGGCCGAGGAACGGGCCGCCGCTTCCGTGCGGCCGGGGCGTCGGGCGCTGCGGGTGGACGTGATCGGCCGCCGGGTCTCGGTGGCGGGGCTGTTGCGCGACTTCCATCGCGCGTACCCCGAGACCGAGCTCGACGTCGTGACCCTGTTCGACTCCGCCACGGCCATCGCCGCCGTACGGTCCGGGACGATCGACGCGACCTTCCGCGCCGTGACCATGCCGGGGCGGCCGCTTCCCGACGGGGTGGCGGCCACCGCGGTCTTCGACGAGCCGCTGTACCTGTTCACCGGACCGGACCACGAGTTCGCCGCGGCCCCCTCGATCTCGCCCGCGCAGCTCGCCGGGCGCCGGATCTGGATGCCCGGCAACCTGCCCGGCACCGAGTGGGCCGCCTACTACGACGACCTCGCCGCCTCGTTCGGTCTCACCGTCGACGCGGTCGGCCCCGACTTCGGCATCGAAGCCCTCCTCGACACGATCGCGGCCTCCTCGACGCTGGCGACCTTCGTCAGCGAGCAGACTCCGCTGGTCTGGCCCGCCGGCCACGACCTGCGGCGGATCCCCCTGCGCGACCCGACCCCGGTCTACCCGCACTCGTTGATCTGGCGCACCGACAACCCCCACCCGGCGCTCATCGCGCTGCGTGACCACCTCACCGCCGCCTACCCCGGCCGCCCCGATGACGGCATCTGGACGCCGCAGTGGGCGGCCCAGCCGCCCGCCAAGCCCGCGCCAACTCGCCGTTGACCGGGCGGTGTTGAGGTGAGGCGTATCCGTGCCGCGGCAAGGCGGGGCGGGCGGAGCACAGGCCTGTACCGGCCTCCGATGGCCGTGAACCCTGCTGCGCCGCGCGTCGGTCCGGCGCATTCTGGTGCCATGGCCTGGCAGACACCGATCGTCGTCCATCCGCCCGCCGCCGACGGCGGGCGGCGGGTAACCGTGCGCGGACAGGACGTGGGCGTCGCGCACGGCGACCGCGACCTGGAGGAGTTCCTGCGGCGCGCGGGGCTCGGCGAGGCCGACCTCGCGCTCGACGACCCGTGCCTCGTCGAGTGGCGCGGCGAGCCCCACGTATGGCCCTGAACCCTGGGCTCTGCCCGTTCCCATGCGCGCCGGACCCGACCGGTGCGCCACGCCGGGCCGTTCGCCCGATAGGCGTACCAGGTTGCCCCGTTCGCACGACACCGATCGCGGCCGCGCGGGAGCATACCTAGCGTTTCCGGCATCGAGGTGCATTCCAGGCGTCAGCGGAAGAAGGTCCGCGGCCGCTCCTCGGAGACCCGGAGGATCCACCCATGCACGCGATACGCGTCGCTTCCGCCGCTCTGCTCACCGCCACCGTCCTGACCCTGACGATCCCACCCGCGTCGGCGGCCGTCACGGGCGACGAGAACAACAACATCACCTCGTTCGGCTTCCGCGTGACCCCCTCGACGATCGCCGCGGGCGGACAGGTCACCCTCAGCGTCGACGGCTGCGAGGGCGACACCAAGGTCACCTCCGGGATCTTCGACGACGCCCACATCCCCAAGGGCCAGACGTCCACCACGGCCCATGTGTTCTGGGACGCCAAGCCGGGGGCGATGTACGAGGTGACGTTCGACTGCAAGGGCGAGATCGGCAAGACGGACCTCACCATCGCCACCGGCCGTCCCGACAACAACGGCCACCAGAACCCGGACCAGCGGAACCCGGACCAGCGGAACCCGAACCAGCAGAACCCCGTCCACAAGGGCGTCAAGGCCGGTGTCGGCGGCAGCTTCGGCGGACTCGACCTGCACGAGATCGCCCTCGGCGGCGCCCTGATCCTGGGTGCCGTCGGCACCGCGTACTACAAGGCCCGCCGCCGCACCGGCGAGAGCAACTCCTGACCCGCTTCGCCCCTGGGACGTCCGAGTCCCGGGGGCGAAGCGGTGTCACGGGCGGGCCGCGGCGCGGAAGGGGGGCGCGCCGGGCCGCCCGCCGGCTCAGACCCGGTTCTCGGACCGGCGGCGCATCCAGAACACCCCGCCGCCGACGACGGCCGCGGCCACCAGCGCGCCACCGATCGCGATGTCGGTACCGCTCGCCCCCGACTGCGAGGTGCCGCCGAAGCCACCGCGCACACCTCCGTGGATGACGGTGAAAGCGGCCGGGCGCATGAGCGTCTTGCCGCCGCAGTGGGCCGTGATGTCGTACGCGCCCGGAGTGACGTGCTTGTGGATGACGGCGGTGGCGCTCGACGTGGTGCCGCCGTGGATGGCGTGCAGGTGCGCGTCCGAGAAGGCGGGCGAGGTGATCTTGCCGCCGTGCTGGCACGACGATCCGTCGACCGTGACGGTCAGGTGCCCGCCCCTCGGGATCACACTCGGCATCGCCACGATGTTGGTCGGGTCGGCCCACGCGGAAGCGGTCGGGGCGGCGAGCCCGACGACCGCGCCTGCCGCGGCGGCGACCGCGAGGGCACGAGTGGTACGCATACGAGAAGTACGCATGGCAATCCTCCGCGAAAGGCGCCCCGGGGGTACCGTCCCCGGTCGATCGGTGAGAGCGCCTCCCAGACAGACCCTCAGATGCGGCAGCCGGGCCCGCATTTCGGGAATCGGCCGTCCTGGTGAGACGACACGCCGGGACGTGTCCGCGTCGGCGGGCATCACCGCAGGTCACGGACCGTCAGAAATTTCCTGTCGGGGGCCGACCCGGATGGCGCACCCGACGGGGGCCGCCACCCGTTCGCTCCCGCCCTTTCGCACCCCGCTCGCCCCGCGCTTAGCGTTCTCGTACGCGCTACGGACGCGGCGCGCCCGCCGCGTTGAGAGGGGATAGAGAATGCCTTCGTCCCATCCGGCCGACGATTTCGACTTTCAGGATGCCCAGGAGGACGAAAAGCAGAAGAAGCGCGCCCCGTGGGGTGTGATGGCGCTTGTCCTGCTGACCGGCCTCGCGCTGATCCGCAACGGCTCGGGGGAATTCGACGTGGGCCCGCCGCAGCCCGCCTCCGCCGCGGCGGCCGATCACACGCCCGAGGCGGGCCCCGACGCCCCGGCACCGCTGATCTACTCGCCCGCCGAGCGCATCCGCATCAAGGGCATCCAGGTGGACGCCCCGGTCATCCCGGTGGGCCTGGACGCCGAGGGCTGGGTGGACGCGCCGCCGCCCGAGGACCCGAACCTGGCGGGCTGGTTCACGGGGGCCGTCTCGCCGGGTGAGAAGGGCACGGCGGTGGTCGTCGGCCATGTGGACAACCAGCAGGGCCCCGCCGTTTTCTACGGCCTCGGTTCCCTGAAGAAGGGAAACCACGTCGAGGTCAGGCGCAAGGACAAGAAGACCGCGATTTTCGAGATCTACGGCATCGAGGTGTTCGCGAAGGACGACTTCCCGGGAAAGCGCGTCTACGGGAACAGCGGAACTCCCGAATTGCGGGTCATCACCTGCGGCGGCGGTTTCTCCGAGCAGTCCGGATACGACGGGAACGTCGTGGTCTTCGCCCGCCTGACCGCGGTGCGCTGACACTGCCCTGACAGGGCGCCGGCACGCGGACCGGGCGGGCGGACGGATGGATGGACGGACGGGCGGACGCGGCGTCACATCGCGTAGCGGTTCGGCACCGTGAGGCGGTAGCCCGACGCGAGCAAGTCGGGGAGGTAGGTGCGCAGCGCGGCGACGGTGCCCGAGCGGTCGCCGCCCGCGTCGTGCGAGAGCACGACGACACCGGGAGCCGCGCCCGCGTGCACGCGGCGCACGATGGCCCTCGCGCCCGGCTCCGTCCAGTCGAGGGTGTCGACGGTCCAGGCGAGCGGTTCCATGCCGTACTCGGCGCCCAGCTGGAAGGCGTTGCGGTTCCACGCGCCGTAGGGGGCCCGGAACCACGCGGGGGCTTCGCCGGTCACGTGCTCGATGACGTCACAGGTGCTCTCCATCTGCCGGCGCATGGCGGCCCGGCTGAGCTTGGGCAGCAGCGGGTGGTTCCAGGTGTGATTGCCGATCACGTGCCCGTCGTCGGCCATCTCGCGGAGCAGGTCCTGGTTGTCGGCGGCCATCTCGCCGCACACGAAGAACATGGCGCGGACGCCGTACTGGCGCAGGATTCGCAGGATGGCCGGGGTGTAGCGGGGGTCGGGTCCGTCGTCGAAGGTCAGCACCATCGAGCGGTCGTGCCGGTCCAGGCGCAGGATCGGGGCCTTGCGGACGCGCGGAAGGGCGCGCGCGGCACGTGGGGGGCCGTGGCCGGCCATGGGCTGGAGGCGGTACGCGGACGGCTTGAGGGGGCGCGCGGCCGGTGGGCCCGCGGCGGCGGCGCCGCTGGGCGCGGTGGGGCCCGGGGCGGCCGTGGGGTCCGTGCCCGCGCAGCCGGCGGTCGCGGTGAGGCCGAGTGCCGCGGCGGCGCGGAGCACCATCCGGCGCCCTGGAGTCAGCTGATCGTCTTTCATGACTAATCCGTCGCACGGCCGAAGGCCCGTGCGGGACAACAACACCGGGGCGGCCCCCGAAAGCACCCGATCAGACGCGGCGGGCGAGAAGCGCCCCGAAGGGGCGCGGGGAACTGCGCGACCAGCCACACACGGCCCGTGGCGACCGACCGGAAGAACGCCGCAGCCGCGAGCGTCCCGAGCAGCTCCAGGGCAAGTGCGCGGAACGCCTGCCCACAAGCGGAGCGCGCCTGCCCACAAGCGGTCGGTGTGCCTCCGTTAACCTCTCGGCGTGAGCGAAGACCAGTCCCACCAATTCGAACGCGGCACCGACGGGCCCAAGGTGATCGTCGCCGGAGTCGACGGCTCCGATTCGTCGCTGCGGGCCGCGGCGTACGCCGCCGGCCTCGCCCGGCGTCAGCGGGCCCTGCTCGCCGTCGTCTACATCCAGCCGGTCCTTGCGGCGGGCGCCGCGCTCGGCGTGCCGGTGGCCGACACCACGGATGAGATCGCCGAGGGGCTCATCGCGGAGATCAGGGCCGCGGCCGAGCGGGTGAAGGACATATTCGACGTCAGATGGGAGTTCCACACCTTCCATGGCGACCCCTACAGCGGCCTCGTCACCGCCGCCGACGAGCTGAAGGCCGACGCCGTGGTCGTCGGCGCCTCCGAGCAAGCGGGCCACCGCATCGTCGGCTCGGTCGCCGTGCGTCTGGTGAAGGCGGGCCGCTGGCCGGTCACCGTGGTGCCCTGACGGCCCCGCTCCGGATGAACGCCTCGTGCACATAGGGGTGTGGCGTCTTCCGTCCCGTCGCCCGCTGGGCCATCATGATCCGCCATCAGCCGATCGGCTTCTGCGAAGAGGTGGAGCTCATGGCGGGACTCCGTATGGGGCAGGGCGTGCTGCGCCGCAAGCCCATCGAGCACATCGAGGAGACGGAGGCGGGCGGGGGCCTGTCGCGTTCCCTCGGTCTCTGGCAGCTCACCGCCATCGGCGTCGGCGGCATCATCGGCGCCGGCATCTTCAGCCTCGCGGGAGCCGTGGCGAACGGCACGGCGGGGCCCGCGGTGCTGATCTCCTTCCTGATCGCGGGGGTCGCGAGCGCGGCCGCCGCGTTCTCCTACGCCGAGTTCGCGGGCATGATCCCGAAGGCCGGTTCCGCGTACACGTACGGCTATGTGGTGCTCGGCGAGCTGACCGGCTGGTTCATCGGCTGGGACCTGCTCCTGGAGTACACGGCGATCGTCGCGGTCGTCGCGATCGGCATCTCGGGGTACTTCGGCTTCCTCGTCGAGGAGATGGGCGCGGAGCTGCCGGCGTGGATGATGGGGGCGCCCGGCACCGGCGACGGCCACAAGGTCGACCTCTTCGCCGCCGTGCTGTGCCTGTTCATCGCGTATCTGCTCACCCTCGGCATCAAGAACGCCGCGCGCTTCGAGATGGTCGTGGTCGTGCTGAAGGTGCTCGTGGTGCTGGTGGTGATCGCGGTCGGCTTCTTCCACATCGACACCGGCAACTACGACCCGTTCTTCCCCTACGGGGTCAGCGGCGCGTTCACGGGGGCCGCGACCGTGTTCTTCGCCGTCTTCGGATACGACGCCATGAGCACGGCCGCCGAGGAGTCCAAGGACGCGCAGCGGCACATGCCGAAGGCGATCCTCTACTCCCTCGCCATCTCGATGGTGCTGTACGTGCTCGCCTGCCTGGTCCTGACCGGCATGCAGAGCTACACGGAGGTCGATCCGGAGAGCGGGTTCTCCACGGCCTTCAAGTCGGTGGGGCTCGGCGGTCTCGCCGACATCATCGCGGTCGGCGCGATCATCGGCATCCTCACCGTGATGTTCACGTTCATGCTCGGCTGCACGCGCGTGTGGTTCTCGATGAGCCGGGACGGTCTCCTTCCCAAGTGGTTCGCGAAGACGCACGAGACCCGGCACGTGCCGACGCGCGTGACGTGGATCGTCGGCATCGCGTCGGCCGCCATCGCCGGGTTCCTGCCGATCGGCGAGGCCGCCGAACTCACCAACATCGGCATCCTGCTGGCGTTCGTCGTGGTGTGCGTCGCGGTGATCGTGTTGCGCTACAAGCGCCCCGATCTGCCGCGCACCTTCCGCTGCCCCGGCATGCCGTTCGTGCCCGCGATCGGCGTCGTCTTCTCGCTCTGGCTGATCACGTTCCTCCAGTGGCAGACCTGGGCGCGGTTCGCCGTGTGGTTCGGCCTGGGTCTCGTCGTGTACTTCGGCTACTCCTACCGAAAGTCGGAGCTGGCGAAGGCGGAGCGGGACGCCGTCGAGTAGTCCCCGCTACTCGCCCATCACCAGGCCGTCCTTGCCCGCTCCCCTGCTCAGCACCACGCGGCGGATCCGGTCGCGTACGCCGCGGACGTCCGCCCTGCGGCCGAGTGCGGCGTTGAGGTCGACGACGCGGCCCGCGGCCGGGTCGAACCACATCGGGATGAACTCGGCCTTGCGCACCTTCCACCGTCCGCCCGGCGCGGCCGGTCGCGCGAAGGTGAAGCGGCCGATGGAGTTCTGGTTGCCGCGCGGGTCACGGGCACCCTCGTAGTTGGTCATGCTGCCGGCGATCTGATCGCCCATGCCGTAGATGACCCAGGTGCCGTTCACCTTCTCGTACGCCTGGGGGACGTGCGCGTGCGTGCCGATGATGAGGTCGATGTCCGGGCGGCCGCCCGTGCGGGACTTCGTGAGCCGCTTGCCGAGGCTCAGCTGCTTCCGGTCGGGCGCGTCCTGCCACTCCGTGCCCCAGTGCAGGCTGACGACGACCACGTCCGCGCCCGCCTTCCGTGCCGCCCGGGCGTCCGTGACGATCTTGCCGCGGTCGATCAAGTCGACCGACCAGGGCTTGCCCTTCGGCATGGGGTAGCCGTTGGTGCCGTACGTGTACGCGAGCTGCGCGACCTTGGCGCCGCCGGCCCGCAGCCACGCCGGCTTCTTGTCCTCGGCGGCGGAGCGGGCCGTTCCGGCGTGCTTGACGCCCGCCTCGTCGAGCGCGTCCAGGGTGCGGCGCACGCCCGCCGCGCCGTCGTCCAGGGAGTGGTTGGAGGCGGTCGAGCACGAGTCGTACCCGGTGGCCTTGAGGGCGCGGGCGATCTGTGGCGGGGACTTGAAGTCGGGGTAGCCGCTGTAGTCGCCCTTCTCGCCGTACACCGTCTCCATGTGGCAGATCGCGAGGTCGGCCCGGGAGACGACCCGCTTGGCGCCCTTGAGCATCGGTACGAAGTCGTGGCCGTTGCCGGCCGCGTCGGCGGCGGCCTGGCGGATGACCGAGGAGTGCGGCAGGACGTCCCCGGAGGCGACGAGGGTGAAGCCGCGCCGCTCGACCGCGCTGCCGCTCGCCGGGGAGTGGGCCGGGCCGGGGTCCGAGGGGCCGGTGCGGTGTGAGTCGCCCCGGGGGGCGGCGGACTCGGCGGGCCGCCGTTCCGGCTGCGGCGCGCAGGACGAGGTGCCCGTGATGAGGAGAGCCGCGGCCGCGCCCGTCGCGGCAATGGCCACGGGCCGCCGCCCGGCCCGGGGCGCCGGCCTCGGCCTCGGACGAGGTGTGGCCCGTGGGGTGCCTGCGACCCCTGTGAGCTGTGCATTCCTTGCGTGCTGCGTCATCGATCAAGCTCCGCGAAAGGGTGGATGTCAGGTGATATGAATAGATGTACGGAGTTGGCGATGAAACAGGCAGCTATACCGCCGCAGTCCCCGAAAGGGAGTCAAACCATTAGGCCCTGTGACGCGAACAACACAAGGCTGCTCACCTGCGGGGAAACCGTCCGCCGGGTCAAGGCTCCGTAAAACGCCTTGCTCAGCACCCCCGTTGAGTAATCGGCTGTCCTCGTCCGTGTTCCGGAATTGGGGGGCCAGAGGCCGGTGACGCGCACGGACCGGAGGAAGGCGGAGCGGGATGCTGCACGAGAGCAGAGGCAACACCGAGGGCCCCCAGGGCGGCGGCGAACTGACGGTGCCCATGGCGTGGTTGTACGCCGAGTACATCGCCGACGAGCTGTTGCGCACGGGCGATCTGATGCCGCCCACATCGTTCGAGTACCGCGCGGGGCGTGACGCGCTCGCGCTGACGATCTTCCTGTCGGACAGCCGGGGTGAGCTCTCCGGGATCCGGGTGATCACCCAGCTGGAGACGTGGCTCTCCCTGACGGAGTACGACCAGGCCTGGCAGGACTGGGTGCGTGAGCGCATGGAACTGCTCCTGGAGGAGGCCGCGGGGCAGGCCGGGCCCGGCCCCGACGTGGAGCTGGCCGAGCTGGCCTGGCGGTGGCTGGAGGAGACCGAGCTGCTCGCGCCGGATCTGGACGCCGTGCCGGGCGGCGGGGCCCTGCCGGGCGGCGAGGAGGACGGGCCGAAGGTGTGGACGCCCGCCTGGCGGCTCGGGCTGCCGCTCGGACACCTCGCGATCCACCTGTTCTGAGGAGCGCCCCTTGAGTGATTCGGCGGCCCCTTGCGTACCGGAGGGCAAGCAGCACCTCTCACGTAAGGAACGCCATGAGGTCCCTGGAGCGGCACCGTGACGCCGGTGCCTACGCGCTCGGCGTGCTGGACGAGGCGGACGCGTTCCGGTTCGAGGACCACCTCGTGGGGTGTCCCGCGTGCGTCCTCGCGCTCGATGAACTTGACTTTCCCGCACGCCAGTTGGCGTGCTACGACCGGGCGACGCCCGCCGCGGTGGCGCCGTGCGCGGTACCCGGCGCGGCGCTCCTGGAGGGGGCCCTGCGCGAGGTCGGCCGGCGGCACGCGGTGCGGCGCGGGGCGTGGCGGTGCGCGCTCGTCCTCGCCGTCGTACTCGTCCTCGGCGCGCCCGCCGTGGCGCTGATGGCGGCCGCCGGTTCCGGTCCGGAACGGATCAGCGCGCGGGACGCCCGCAGCGGGGTCGCCGGCACGCTGACGGCTCGCGACCGCGCCTGGGGCACGGAGCTCGCACTCACGGTCAGGGTCCCGGCCCCCGAAGCGCGGGTCTGCGCATTGGTCGCCGTCGGCAGGGACGGCGCGGAGCACACCGCCGCGACCTGGCACACCCGCGCGGCGCGGACCGTGGAGGTGCCGGCCGCCGCGGCGCTGCGGCCGGAGCGGACGGACCGGTACGAGGTGCGGACGGCGGACGGGGAGCGGCTGCTGACGCTACGGCCATAGCGGCACAACGCCGCGGAGGGCGCTCACTTCAGCAGCCGCGAGAGCCTCCGGTCCGCCAGCGGTTTCCCGCCCGTCTGGCAGGTGGGGCAGTACTGGAGGGAGGAGTCGGCGAAGGACACCTCCCGGATCGTGTCGCCGCACACGGGACACGGCTCACCGGTGCGGCCGTGCACGCGCAGCCCGCTCTTCTTCTCCGCCTTGAGACGGCCCGCCGCCACACCGCGCGAGCGCTCCACCGCCTCCGTCAGCGTGGTCCGCAGCGCCTGGTGCAGCCCGCGCACCTCCTGTTCGGTGAGACGTGACGTCAGCTTGAACGGGGACATGCGGGCCGCGTGCAGGATCTCGTCGCTGTACGCGTTGCCGATGCCGGCGATCAGGCTCTGGTCTCGCAACGCTCCCTTGATCTGCCGCCGTTCGCCCGCCAGGAGCCGCGCGAACCGCTCCTCGTCGAAGTCGGGGGCGAGCGGGTCGGGCCCGAGGCGGGCGATGCCCGGGATCTCCTGCGGTGCCTCGGTCACGTACACCGCGAGGCGCTTTTGGGTGCCGGCCTCCGTGAGGTCGAAGCCCTCCCCGGTGTCCAGGGCGACGCGCAGCGCGAGCGGGCCCTTGCCGGGGCGTGGGGTGCCGTCGGGCAGCCGGTCCTTCCACTGGAGCCAGCCGGCGCGGGCGAGGTGCGTGACGAGGTGCAAGCCGTCGGCGTCGATGTCCAGGAACTTGCCGTGCCGTGCCACGGAGGTGACCGCGCGGCCTTCGAGGGCGGTGAGCGGCGGGTCGTACGTCTTGAGGACGCTGATCGCGACGGGCAGCACGCGTACGATCTCGCGGCCGACCAGCTGGTCCGTCAGAAAGGCTTTGAGCGCCTCTACTTCGGGCAGTTCCGGCATGGCTCTCCCTCACACCCGCTCTCCCTCACACCCGCTCGTTTCTCGCGGGCACGACGAACTCGCACCACACGCATTTGCCGCCGCCGCGCGCGTCGACGCCCCACACGTCCGCGAGCAGGTCCACCAGGAGCAGGCCGCGGCCGGAGACCCCTTCCTCGCCCGCCTCGCGGCGGCGTGGCAGGGCGCTGGAGGAGTCCTCCACGTCGACGCGCAGCCGCCGGTCCGCGCCGCTCAGGACGCGCAGGGTGACGACCGCGGCGCCGTCGGTGTGCATCAGCGCGTTGGTGATCAGCTCGTCGGCGACCAGCTCGATCTCGTCGGCCCGCTCGCCCGCGCCCCAGGCGCGCACCGCGGCCCTGATCATGTGCCGGGCCTCGGTGAGCGCCTCCGGGTCGCTCGGCGCCACGTGCTGCTGGAGGCGGCCCCCCGAGCGGGGCGCGTCGATCATGCGGCGGCGCAGCAGGAGCAGCGCGGCGTCGTCGTCCCCGCCCCTGCCGTCGACGATCCCGCAGAGCCGGTCGGCGAGCTTGGACAGGTCGCGGGGGCCGGTGGCGGCCAGCTCGGCGAGGGCCTGCATGCCGTCGTCCAGGTCGGCGCCCGGCACTTCGACGAGGCCGTCGGTGCAGAGCAACAGGGTCTGCCCCGGGTCGAGTTCGAGGGTGGTGACGGGGTAGTCGAGCCGTCCGAACTCGGCGGACAGGCCGAGCGGCAGGCCGCCGTCGACCGGGACCCGGCGGCAGGAGCCGTCGGCGAGCTGGAGGAGCGGGTCGAGGTGACCGGCCCGGACGAACTGCACCACGCCGGTCATCAGGTCGGCCTCCGCGTACAGGCAGGTCGCGAAGCGCTCGGTGTCCAGCTCGTGCAGGAAACCGGAGGCGCGGGCCATGACGACGGCGGGCATGTGCCCTTCGGCGGCGTAGGCGCGCAGCACGATGCGGAGCTGGCCCATGACGGCCGCCGCATGGGTGTCGTGGCCCTGGACGTCGCCGATGACGGCCCCGACCCGGCCGCCGGGCAGCGGGATCACGTCGTACCAGTCGCCGCCGATGTCCCGGCCGAGCGCCGCCGCGCGGTAGCGCACGGCGATCTCGGCGCCCGGCACCCCGGGAATGGTGCGCGGCAGCATCGCCTGCTGGAGGCCCTGGGCGAGGTCCTTCTCCTGTTCGTAGAACATGGCGCGCTGGAGGCTCTGCGCGATGCTGCTGCCGAGCGCGACCAGGACGTTGCGCTCCTCCACGGTGAAGCCGCTCTTGTGCTGGTAGAGCAGGCCGAGCGCCCCGATGGGCCGGGCCTGCGCGATCAGGGGCAGGTAGGCGGCCGAGGTGATGCCGAGACCGGCGATGTGCGGCCACAGCAGCGGATAGGACCGCGCGAATTCCTCGGCGCTCTCGATGTAGCGCGGCGCGAGGGTGCGCACGACCTCGCTCATGGGGTACGGCTCGTCGATGCGGGTCACCCGGGTGCCCGGTACGAAGCTGCCCGCGGGGCCCTCGGCGACCAGGCGGATCCGCCCGGCCTCGACCAGGCCCATGACGAGGTTCGACGCGCCGAGGTGCGCGAGGCCGTGGGTGTCCTTGAGTACGTCGATGACGTCGCGCACCGTACGGGCGTGGGCGAGCGCCGCCGTGGTGCCCTGGACGATGCTGGTCGTGCGGCGCCGCTCGGCGTCCTCGTCGTCCTCGTTGGCGGGTTTTCGCGCGGCGGGCGGGGTGTCGCCGAGCTCGCGGGTGGCGTCCCTGACGATGCCCACGATGCGGCGGGGGCGGCCGGTGGCGTCGCGCCGGATGCAGCCGTGGGTGTGGGTCCAGCGCAGCGGGCCGCCGCGGCAGCGCACCCGGAAGTAGGCGCCGTAGGTCTGGCTGCCGTCCTTCAGGGCGTGCGCGACGATCTGGTCCAGGCGGTGCGCCTCGACGGGCGGGACGCGTGCGGCGAGGGTCTCGGGCCGGCCGTCGTACTCCTCGGGACGTACGTCGAAGACCTCGTGCGCGGTGGCGTCCATGCACATGAGGCCTGTGTCGAGGTCCCAGTCGAAGCAGCCCATGCGCAGCGCGGCGCCGTACAGCTCCATGAAGCAGCCGGTCGGCTCCGCGGCCGGCTGTGCACAGCGGCAGTGCCCCGTCGGGTCGTGCCAACCGGTACCCGCGTCCATGGGGCCACGCTAGGCGGAGCCCCGGGTGCGCGCACGTGGGGGAAGCGGCGCGCGGGGCGCCGGGCGGGCCCGCGTGCCCGGCCGTCCAACCGGAGAGTGTGCCCGGTTGGACGGCCGGGGCGCGCTGTGCCGCCTCGGTGACCTCGGCTGCGGTCGGCTGACCGGTCGCCCACTGATCGGTCGGCGGGGTTACGCCGACTCGGCGACCTTGTCCTGCACGCGCACCGCCACCTCCGTCCACATCTCCGCGCTCTCGCCCGCCAGGTACGCGACGACGCCCCGGCAGTGCGGCGGCACCTTGTCGATGATCTGGTCCCACTCCTCCATGCTGATCGTGTGGATGTTGAGCAGCCGCAGCAGCGTGCGGCCGATCTCGCTGAAGCGCAGTGCCGGGTCCGCCTTGAGGCGCTTGACGGCCGCGGCCCGGTCCTGGGCCGCGTCCCGGGCGGGCACGGCCGAGGGGCGGCGGGCGACCCGCGGGGCGATGACGCGGTGCTCGCCTCCCGGCTGCCTGCCGCGCCGGGCCACCGGGTCCTCGCCCCGCATCATGCGGTTGCGCACGTCGCGGACCGTCTCCGGGGAGATGGACGCGACGCGGGCCACCTGGCGCAGGGACAGGCCCGGGTTCTGGGCGATCAGCTCACTGGCGAGCCTGCGCCCCTCGGCGCCGTTGATGGGCCGCACCCGCCCGTCGTGGCCGATCCTGCTGCCGTCGGCCGCGGCGCCGCCCGGCTCCCGCCTGCGGAGGTCCGCGACGGTGCCCGGGGCGATGCCGCTCACCGAGGCGATCATCCGGTCCGACCACTGCGGGTGCGAGGCGATGATGCGGGTGGCCGCGCGCTTGCGGTCAGCCGTGGACAGGGGCAGGCCGTGTGTGATGTTCGATTCGACGGCGAGCACGAAGGCGTCGTCCTCGGCTCCGTCGAAGTACTTCACCGCGATCTTGCGATGCCCGCGGAGCTCGGCCGCACGCAGCCGGTGCAGGCCGTCGATGACCCGCATCGTGGACCGGTGCACGGTGATGGGCGGCAGCGGCGTCTGAACGACCGCCAGTGCCTCCACGTGGTCCGGGTCCACTCCGGACGTACGCGGTGAATCCGTCGTCGACAGCGAGCCGATCTCGACCTCGACGACCATCAGTTGGTCGAACGGTTCGTGCCCAGGTGTTGCCAACTCAACTCCCCCTCAAGCTCTTCATGTCCCCCGTGGGTGTGCGTCCCGGCACACTGAACGACTCACGCCTCACCGCCGCGCCCCTCCCGCGACCGCCGGTCGGACCCGGCTGGGCCACGTCTCCCGGATGAGTACGACGATTCCTCGTGGGTCGCGCCCCGTACGCGTCCGCCCTTCGCCGAGGGCCCCTGAAACGAATGCGCTGCGCGCTCCGCAGCGGTGGTTCTCCCGGATCGCGGCGACGTGTTCAATCACCTGATGAGAAAGCCGAGTCGAACATTTCGCCGAATGTGCGATCGGGGGGCAATTTCCGCCCGACCGGACACGTTTACCCTAACAACGCGCTTTCTGCGCTGGTACCCCTCACTAATAGCTCGCTCACAGGTTCCACCACCCCTAGTCACCCCTACCGGCCCGCACTTCGGCCGCGGACCGCGCGAGGCCGACGATCGTACGCGTCACGCCGCGGCTCACGGTGGCGTCCCCGTCCGCGGTGCGCACCGGTCCTTCGCGGATTTCCCGTGCGGTCCTGTGCGTGCGGGTGGATCGATGCGATATCCGGGACCCCGGGCCCCCGGGAGCCCCTAAACCTTGAGAGGCGGGCGCGGAATTCGGGGCTATTCACCGGGGTTCCACCGTAGGAGGGCGGCGGATTTTCCTCAATGGAGTCCCGCGCCCTTGTCCAACTGCGCGACTCCGCTCGGGAAGGCGACCTCCACCGCGAGGCCGCCGCCGGTGCGGGCTCGGGCGCTGATCGCGGCCTCGTGGGCGGTGGCGATGGCATGGACGATCGCGAGGCCGAGCCCGTGGCCCCCGCCCGCGGTGCGGCCGAGCCGCTGGAAGGGCTCGAAGAGCAGATCCACCCGCTCGGGCGGCACCGGAGGGCCGGTGTTGGCCACGGCGACGACGGCGCGGCCGCCCCGGGTGCGGGTCGCTATCTCCACCTGTCCGCCGGGCGCGTTGTGGCGTACGGCGTTGTCCACGAGGTGGGTCACCAGGCTCTGGACAAGAGTGGGATCGCCCACGGTGGCCGCGGGCCCGATCGCCGAGTCGGCCCGCAGATTCCGCCGTTCGATCTCCGGGCGTGCGGCGTGCAGGACCCATTCGGCGACGAGGGCGAGGTCCAGGGGCTCCCTGTGGTCCAGGCCCCGCTGGCTGCCGGCGAGGGTGAGGAGCGATTCCAGGAGCCGTGCCTGCTGTTCGCTGATCGCGAGGAGCCGCTCGAAGTTCGCCCGGAACGACTCGGTGGTGGCCTCGCCGTCGATGAGCGACTCCTCCAGCAGCGCGTGCTCCAGGGTGAGCGGGGTGCGCAGTTCGTGTGCCGCGTTGGCGACGAAGCGCCGATGGGCGTCGAGCGCCGTTTCGAGGCGGCCGAGGAGCCCGTCGACGGTGTCGGCGAGGACCTTCAACTCGTCCGCGGGGCCCTCCACGGCCAGCCGTTCATGGATGTTTCGGACGGAGATGCGCTGGATGGAGCCTGTCATCGCGCGCAGCGGCCGCAGGACCCGGCCGGCGATCAACCGGCCGAGCACGGCGGAGACGACCAGCATGAGTGCGAGGGCGGTCCCCGACTGGACGAGCAACTGCCGCAAGTCGGCGCGGCGTTGGCGGGATGCCTGCTCGCGCAGCTGCGCCGTGACGTCGCCGGGCACGGACGGCGCGTGGGCGCCGGGCAGTCCCTCGTCGACCCGGATGCCGCCGCCCGGCGCGGGGAGCGGCGCGCTCCCGGCGTCCCCGACGAGGACGCCGCTGACCGGGGACCGGGCGACGAGCAGGTAGGTGATCGCGAGCAGGACCGCCCCCGAGACCACGAACAGCGCGCCGTACAGCAGCGTGAGGCGTACGCCCACGCGCCGGGGCGTCAGGCGGCGCCGGGCCGCGGGCGCCAGGGCTGCGAGCGAGGGCAGGCGCATGGACCCCTCAAATCCGGTAGCCGCCCCGAGGAATGGTCTCGATGACGGGCGGGTGGCCGAGCTTGGGCCGCAGGCGGTTGATCGTCGCCTTGACGGTGGTGGTGAACGGGTCGGTCGCCTCGTCCCACACCCGTTCCAGGAGTTCCTCGGCCGACACGACCCGGCCCTGGGCCGCGAGCAGGTACTCCAGGACCGCGAACTCCTTGGGGGTGAGCGGCAGTCGCTCCCCGGCGCGCGACGCGACCCGCTGCGCCGGGTCGAGTCTGAGGTCGCCGCGGACCAGGACCGGGGGCAGCGCGGGCTGGGAGCGCCTGGCCAGGGCGCGGATGCGGGCGACCAGTTCGGCGTAGGCGAACGGCTTGGGGAGGTAGTCGTCGGCACCGAGGCTGAAGCCCTCCACGCGGTGGGCGATCGTGCCGGAGGCGGTCAGCATCAACACACGGGCCTGCATGGGCTGTTCGGCGAGCTTGCGGCAGACCTCGTCGCCGTGCACGCCGGGCAGGTCGCGGTCGAGCACGACCACGTCGTAGTCGGTCACGGAGGTGCGTTCGAGGGCGTCGGAGCCGTCGTGGACGACGTCGACCGCCATCCCTTCCCGGCGCAGCACCCGCGCCACCGACTGGGCGAGTTCGGCGTGGTCCTCGACCACCAAGACCCTCATCGTCCACCCCTCGCCGAGCGCGGCACGGGCGGCGGGAAGGGGATCCGAGAACTGATCATGAAGACCACGGTGCCCGAAACCCCGTCACGCACCGGTCACAACGCCGGTCGCCGCCCCCGTACCGGGCTCTGCCCCTCGCCCCCGGACTGTGGAAAGAGCGTACCTGTGCGCGGGTCACAGATCTTCGGACCGTGGTGTGACCGTGCGCCGCGTAGAAAAGACGACCGTGCTCCTCCACCGTCTATCCCACGTGCATCCGGTCGCAGGCGTCGTGCGTCGCGGGCCCCTCGCGGCCGCCCCGGTCCGTGAAGGGGCTGAGCTTCGCCGCGAGGTCGGCGCGCCGCTGGACGGCGAGCTTGCGGTACGCGCGGGTCAGGTGCTGCTCGACGGTGCTGATCGTGATGCAGAGTTTGTCGGCGATCTGGCGGTTGGTGTGGCCGCGGACGGCGAGCGTGGCCACCCTCAGTTCGGCGTTGCTGAGTTCCTCGGGATGTCGTCGGTGCCCGGACGACCACGGTTGTTCCGCGGGGAGCGGGCCGCTGGTGTCGGCGGCCGGCGCCCGGGGGACGGGCATGCCGCACTCCGCGGCCAGTTCCTGCGCCTTGCGGGCCAGCGCGCGTGCCTGGCCGCTCTTGCCCAGTTCGCGCTGGGTGCGCGCCGATTCCTCCGTCGCCCGGACCAGTTCGAGCCGGTGCCCGCGCTCCCGCAGGATCTCGATGGCCTCGGCGAGCAGAGGCGGCCGGTGCGCCGCGCTCAGGGTGGCGGCGAGCACGCGCAGGGTGGCGGCGCGCACCCAGCGGTAGCCCCGGCCCACCAGGGCGAGCTGCTCCTCGGCCAGGGCCCGGGCGCGGTCTCTGTCACCCAGCGACAGATGGGCCTCGGCGGCGTCCGTGCGCCAGGGCACCAGCGCGGGCAGGTCGAACTCCCAGCGCGTCATCAGGTCCCCGCAGGTGAGGAAGTCGTCGAGCGCGGCGTAGGGGCGTTTGGCGGCGAGGTAGTAGTGGCCGCGGGCGCGCAGGTGCAGCAGCCCGTCGGGGGTCTGGAACGCCGGGTCGGGGACGGCGGCGCCCAGGTGGGCGGCGGCCTCGTCGAGCCGGCCGAGGACGGTCTTGACGTACACCGAGGTGGCGAGCGGCGATGCGACGGCGACGCCCCAGCCGTCGGCCGGGACCAGGGTGAGCGCCGAGCGCGCCGACTCCTCGGCGGCGGTGAGCGCGCCCGTGCGCAGCTCGATGCGGGCCTTGGCGGAGGCGAGGAGCGCCTGCCACATGGGGGCGCGCCGCTCGGCGGCTTCCCTGCGCAGGGTCTCGCACCAGAAGGCGGCGATGTCCAGGCGGTCGGCGAGGACCAGGGCGTTGAGCGCCATCAGGAGCGCCGTCAGGGTGCTGTCGTCGAGGCGGGTGCTCTGGAGGATCTGCTCGGCCAGACCGATGACTTCCCCGTCCTGTCCGTCCGCCCCCGCGAGGAGCGCCTTCATCAGGGTGGCTGCGCGCTGGTGGGGGCTGCGCGCCCGGGACGGGGCGTGTTCCGGGGCGGCGTGCTCGGGTGTCCCCGGTTCCGGGTCGTCGCCGAGGCAGGCGCGGGCCGAGGCGGGCAGGCCCGGATAGGCGTACGCCATCCAGCGGCGCGGGCAGTCATGCCGGTGGGGCGCGCCGGGACCTGGCTGTCCGAAGGGTTCGCCGCGGCGCTCGGCGGCGCGCAGCACGTCCAGGGCACGTTCCACATGGCCGAACCAGAGGAGGTGGCCGACGAGTTCGTCGGCGTGCCGGGTGCCGAGCCGCCCGTCCAGCGCGGCCGCGGTCAGCTCGGGCAGGTGCTGGGCGACGCCGGCGGGGTTGACGCGCCAGGCGGCCCGAGTGAGCGCCGCCCGGATCTCCAGTGTCTGGCGCGTGTCGGTGCGGGAGTCGCGGGCGACCCGCAGGCGGCTGAGGGCCAGCTCGACGTCGTCATCGGCGAGGGCCCGGTCGGCCGCCTCGATGAGGGTGCGTACCGCCCAGGGAGCGTCGGGTGCGTCGACCTTCCCGGCCGCCATCAGATGCCGGACGACGACGGTCGCGGCGGCGCCGTGCTCGTGCAGGACGCGGGCGAAGCGGGTCTCCAGGCGGCCGCGGTCGGCGGGGTCCATGCTTCTGAGCACCGCGGCGCGTCCCGCCTCGTGGCGGAACCAGCCGGCGTCGAGCAGGCCCGCGTCGTTCAGCGCGCGCAGGCTGCGGTGGAGCGACTCCCGGGTGCCGCCGAGGACTTCGACCAGTTCGGCGAGGGACACGTCGGGGCCGGCGACGGCGAGCGCCCAGGCGGTGCGCCGCGTGGCGATGTCGCTGCGGTAGAGGCCGGTCGCCACGGCCTGGACGAAGGCCTCGCCGGGCACCAGATCGGTGTCGGCGCCCCGTGCGGTGGCCGAGGTGTGGTGGTCCTCGATCAGCGCGCGGGTCAGCAGCGGGCTGCCGCCCCCCATCTGGTGGAGCTGCGAGACGAGCTTGCGCGTGCGCCACCCGGGTTCACCGAATACTGAGATCATTTCGGCCACTCCTTGCCGCTGGAGGGGACCGAGCCTGATATTGCGGCAGCCCGGCAGGCGCACCAAATCGACGCGCAATCGCGTATTGCGGGCCAGGAAACCACTGTTCTCGGCGAGGACGACCAGAATGCGGCTCACGTCGAGTCGGCGTGCCAGGTAGAGCAGGCATTCCAGGGACGCGCTGTCGGCATGGTGCGCGTCGTCGATTCCGATCACCACCGTGCTTTCTCTGGCCTTTTCAAGCACAATCCCGCAGAGTTCGGGAATCTCGTTCATCGCCGCGGCGGACAGTGCGCCCGCGCACTCCGGTTGTGCCGCTTCCGTGGCGAGACCCTGGAGGCGGCGCGCGCGCCGGGCGTCCGCGCCCAGAAGCCCGGCGCCGAGCAGCAGCTGCCCCATGACGCCAAGGGTCAGATCGCTCTCCGCCTCCGACGCCGTGGCCTGCAAGTACAGGGCTCCTGCGGCGGTGGCGCGCGCACCGAAGGCACGCAGGAGCGCGGTTTTGCCGCTGGCCACCGGGCCGCTTACCAGAAGGACTCCGCCATGCCCGCCCGCGCACGAGCCGAGCATGCTTTCCATGATCGAGAATTCGTCACCACGTTCCACCAAGTTCATGAGTCGACGTCTCCCCCGTGCCTGACGGCTGATCCTTGACCGGCCGGACGGTCGGCTGGATCAATTCCCCTGACTTGACCTGCCACCCGTGAGTCGACTCTGCCATATATGGAAATCAACCACCAGCACTATTTGACTCGATGCCATCCTATTACCGTCGCGAATGCGCCATGCCTCAAGCGATCGGAGAGCCACGTTCCACATCTCGCAAAAACACTCGAATATGCGACTGTTGACAGAGTTCGACAGGCCTTTTCAGAACGCGGTTGCGATTCCGCGCAATGGACTGCGGTGACGCCTGGGGCGGCAGCGACGCGAGGGCCGGGGAACGATTGGCCCGATCGGCGTGGCTCCCGCGGACGCCCGCTGACTGGTTCACGGGCCCCGCTCCGCCGTCCGCTCGGGCACCCGGCCGCGCGAGCCGAAAGGATCACCCGGCGGCACAATGGAGGCGTGGATTGGTTCACCGCGGACGCGTACGGCGTGAGCCGGCTGGTCTTCCAGCGAGGCTTGGCAGCGCTCTATCTCGTGGCCTTTCTGGGCGCCGCCCTCCAGTTCCGTGCGCTCATCGGCGAGCGCGGGATGCTGCCCGTACCGAGGTACGTGGAGCGGGTGCCGTTCCGGCGGGCGCCGAGCCTCTTCCAGCTCCACTACTCGGACCGGTTCTTCGCGCTCTGCGCGTGGACTGGCTGCGCGGTCGCCGTGGCGCTGCTCGCGGGCGCCGACGGCCTGCTCCCGCTGTGGGGCGCGATGGTGCTGTGGCTGATCCCATGGGCGCTCTATCTCTCCATCGTGAACGTGGGGCAGACCTGGTACGGCTTCGGCTGGGAGTCCCTGCTCCTCGAAGTGGGCTTCCTCGCGGTCTTCCTCGGCAACGACGAGGTCGCGCCGCCGGTCCTCGTGCTCTTCCTGCTCCGCTGGGTTCTCTTCCGCGTGGAGTTCGGCGCCGGGCTGATCAAGATGCGCGGCGACGCGTGCTGGCGCGAGCTCACCTGCCTGTACTTCCACCACGAGACGCAGCCGATGCCCGGCCCGCTGAGCTGGTTCTTCCACCACCTCCCGAAGCCCGTGCACCGGGTGGAGGTCGCGGCCAACCACGTCACCCAGCTCTTCGTGCCCTTCCTGCTGTTCACCCCGCAGCCGGTGGCCACGGGCGCGGCGTGCCTGATGATCGTGACCCAGCTGTGGCTGGTCCTGTCCGGCAACTTCGCCTGGCTCAACTGGATCACCATCGTGGTCGCGGTGTCCGCCGTGGACTTCTCCCCCTGGCTCGCGCCGACGCGGTACGCGCCGGTCCCGCTCTGGTACGAGGTGCTGGTCATCGCCGTCACCGCGGGGCTCCTGGCCCTCAGCTACCGTCCCGTGCGGAACCTGCTGTCCCGGCGGCAGGTCATGAACTGCTCCTTCGACCCGCTGCACCTCGTCAACGCGTACGGCGCGTTCGGCAGCGTCAGCCGTGTCCGCCAGGAGATCGTCATCGAGGGCACGGCGGATCCGCGGCCGCGCGAGGACTCCGAGTGGCTCGCCTACGAATTCAAGGGCAAGCCGGGCGACGTGCGCCGCTGGCCGCGCCAGTTCGCGCCCTACCACCTGCGGCTGGACTGGCTGATGTGGTTCGCCGCGCTCTCCCCCGCGTACGCCCGCACATGGTTCGGCCCGCTGGTGGAGCGGCTCCTGGACGACGACCGCGACACGCTGCGGCTGCTGCGCCACTCGCCCTTCCCGCCCGGCTCCCCGCCCACGCACATCCGCGCCCGGCTGTACCGCTACCGGTACACGACCTGGCGCGAGCTGCGCGAGACGGGCGCCTGCTGGGAACGCAGCCACGTCCGTGAGTTCCTGGCACCGACGAAGCTCGCCCCGCCCGCTCAGAAGCCGTAGACGCGGCGCGCCGTCCCGCCGAACACCTCCCCGCGCTCGTGCGTGTCCAGCTCCCACGTCAACAGCCGTGCCGCGTCGAGGACTTCGGCGTAGGACGCGGCGAGCGTACTGACGGGCCAGTCGGAGCCGAACATCAGCCGGCCGGGGCCGAAGGCGTCCAGGACGGTGTCGGCGTAGGGCCGCAGGTCGTCCACCGTCCAGGTCCGGTGGTCGGCCTCGGTGACCATGCCGGAGAGTTTGCCCACGGTGTTGGGGCGGGCGGCGAGCGCGCGGACCGCCGAGGCCCAGGGTTCGAGGGCCCCCGAGGCGATGGGGGGCTTCCCCAAGTGGTCGAGGACGAAGGTCAGTTGAGGGAGGCTCGCAGCGGCCTCGGCGCAGACGGCGAGCTGCTGGGGCCGCACGACGAGGTCGTAGACGAGCCCCTCGTCGGCGACGGCGGCGAGGCCCCTGCGGACGTCGGGACGCAGCAGCCAGGCGGGGTCCGGCTCGCTCTGCACCTGGTGGCGGATGCCCACCAGATGGCGGCCGCCCGGGAGTTCACGGAGTCCGGCCAGCGCGTCGGCCACGTCGGGGCGGGTGAGGTCCGTCCAGCCGACGACGCCCGCGACGAGGTCGCTGTCAGCCGCGAGGGCGAGGAGCTCCGGGGTCTCCTGCGCCGCCGTCACCGTCTGGACGAGGACGGTGGCGCCGACCCCGGCCGCGCGGGCCCCGGGCGCGAGGTCGGCCAGGGAGAAGTTCCTGCGCAGCGGTGCGAGCGCGGCGCCGCTGAGCCACTCCTGGTCCCGGACGGAGAGGTCCCACACGTGGTGGTGGGCGTCGACCAGCGGGCCGGCCGCGCGAGGGCCCGTCACGGGAGTTCCCAGACGACGGGCAGCCCGGCCCGCGCGCCCCCGGCGGAGTAGTCGTGCGCGACGTCGAGCAGTTCGGCCATCCGGGCCTGCCAGGCGATGTTCGCCGGCAGCTTCTCCAGTGCGGCGAGCATGCGGGCGTAGTCCTCGCACTCCAGGAGGTGGAAGAGGTCGGTGCCGCTGCGCCAGATCGTCCACGACGTGGCGCCCGCCGCGCGGATCGCGGCGGTGAGTTCGGCGGGGACCTCGCGGTGGGCGGCGTCGTACTCCTCGACGCGGTCGGCACGGACCTTGGTGTGCAGGGCGACCCTCACGGGCGGTTCCCTCCTCGCGGGTTTCCTGGGTCTCGCGGGGTTAGTGGGCCTCGCGGGTTTCGTGGGCCTCGTAGAGCTCCTGGGTCTGACGGCACTGGTACCTCCTCCGGCAGCAGCCCCGCCTCCCGTGCCTCGCGCCAGAAGGCGGCCGGCACCTCGGCCGCGAACTGCTCGGCCGCGTCCGTGACCTGCTCCGGGGCGTGGATGCCGACCAGGACACTGGCGATGGCCGGATGCCCGAAGGGGAAGGCCAGCGCGGCGGCCCGCAGCGTCGTGCCGTGCCGTTCGGCGAGGGCGCGCAGGGCGCTGGCGTGCTCAAGGAGGCGCGGCGGCGCCTCGGTGTAGTCGAACCGCGCGCCCGGCTTCGGGTCGGCGAGCAGCCCGGAGTTGAAGACGCCGCCGATGACGACCGAAGCGCCCCGTTCGGTGGCCGCGGGCAGCAGGTCGGCGAGGGCACCGTGGTCGAGGAGGGTGTAGCGGCCGGCACACAGCACGGCGTCGACGTCCGTGTCGCGGACGAAGCGGGTGAGCATCTCCGACTGGTTCATACCGGCGCCGATCGCCCCGACGACGCCTTCGGAGCGCAGCTTCTCCAGCGCCGGGTAGCCCTCGCGGAAGGCCTGTTCCCCGTGGTCGTCGGGGTCGTGCAGGAAGACGACGTCGACGCGGTCCGTGCCGAGACGGCTCAGGCTGGACTCGATCGAGCGGCGTACGCCGTCCGCGCTGAAGTCCCAGATCCTGCGGTGCGTCGCGGGCACCGCGAAGCCGCCGTCGGCGAGGTCGTCGCCGCGCACCTCGTCGACCGGTTCGAGGAGCCGCCCGACCTTCGTGGAGATCACGTACGAGGACCGGTCGCGGCCGCGCAGGGCCTTGCCGAGCCTGCGTTCGGACAGGCCGAGGCCGTAGTGCGGGGCGGTGTCGAAGTAGCGGATGCCCGCGTTCCAGGCGTGGTCGACGGCGGTGGCCGCCTGGGCGTCGGTGATCGGCGAGTAGAGGTTGCCGATGCCGGCGGCGCCGAAGGACAGCTCGGTCACCTGGACGCCGCCTGCTCCCAGGGGGCGCCGCGCCAGGGCGTTCACCGGCCCACCGGCCGCAGCCGCAGGCCCTGCATGCCGCCGTCGACGGCGAGTGCGGTGCCGGTGGTGGCGCCGGACAGGGGGCTCGCGAGGTAGGCGATGGCGGCCGCGACCTCGTCCGCCGTGACGAGGCGGCCGGTGGGCTGGCGGGCCTGGAGCGCGGCCCGCTCGGCCGCCGGGTCGGGGGCGGCGTCCAGGAGGCGGGAGACCCAGGGGGTGTCGACGGTGCCGGGATTGACGCAGTTGACGCGTACCCCTTCGCGTACGTGGTCGGCGGCCATGGCGAGCGTCAGGGAGAGGACCGCTCCCTTCGAAGCCGAGTACAGGGCGCGCTGCGGCAGGCCCGCGGTGGCGGCGATGGAGCAGGTGTTGACGATCGCCGCCCGTGCCGAGGCGCGCAGGTGGGGCAGGGCGGCGCGGGTGGTGCGGACGATCCCGAGGACGTTGACGTCCAGGACGGTGTGCCACTGGGCGTCGTCGTTGTCCTCGACGGTGCCCTGGGCGCCGATGCCCGCGTTGTTGACGAGGACGTCGAGGCCCCCGAGGCCGGCCGCCGCCGAGGCGACCGCCCCTCGCACCGAGGCGTCGTCGCGGACGTCGGCGGCGTACGCGCGGAGCGGTTTCGCCACGCCGCCGGGGTCGAGATCGAGGACGGCGACCTCCGCGCCGCGAGCGGCGAGCAGATCGGCGGTGGCGCGGCCGATGCCGGACGCGCCGCCGGTGACCAGCGCCTTGAGTCCCTCGAAATCGTTCATGCGGCTGCTCCCTTGTCCGATGCGAGGTCGGCGGCCCAGAACGTGCCGTCCGGATAGGTGTACTCGGCGACGGACTCGGCCCGCATCGTCGCCGAGAAGCCCGGCGCGGTCGGGGCGGTGTAGTGGCCGCCGCGCAGCACGACCGGGTCGATGAAGTGTTCGTGGAGGTGGTCGACGTACTCGATGACGCGGTCCTCGGTGGTGCCCGAGAGGGCCACGTAGTCGAACATCGAGAGGTGCTGGACGAGTTCACACAGGCCGACGCCGCCCGCGTGCGGGCAGACGGGGACGCCGAACTTGGCGGCGAGGAGGAGGATCGCGAGGTTCTCGTTGACGCCGCCGACGCGGGCCGCGTCGATCTGGAGGACGTCGATGGCGCCCGCCTGGAGGAGCTGTTTGAAGACGATGCGGTTCTGGACGTGCTCGCCGGTGGCGACCTTGACGGGGGCGACGGCCGCGCGGATCGCCGCGTGGCCGAGGACGTCGTCGGGGCTGGTGGGCTCCTCCACCCAGTAAGGGTCGAACTCGGCGAGGGCGCGTGTCCACTCCACCGCCTCGCCGACGTTCCAGCGCTGGTTGGCGTCGATCGCCATGCGGATGCCGGGGCCGATCGCCTCGCGGGCGGTGCGGCAGCGGCGGACGTCGTCGGCGAGGTCCGCGCCGACCTTCAGCTTGATCTGGGTGAAGCCCTCGGCGACGGCCTGGCGGGCCAGCCGGGTGAGCTTCTCGTCGCTGTAGCCGAGCCAGCCGGGTGAGGTGGTGTAGCCGGGGAAGCCGCGCTCGCGCAGGGTGGCCGCACGCCCGGCCGCCCCCTTGCGGCCGGTCCGCAGCAGATCGAGCGCCTCCTCGGGGCTGAGGGCGTCGGCGATGTAGCGGAAGTCGACCTGCGCGACGAGCCATTCGGGCGGGGCGTCGGCGAGGAGCTGCCACAGCGGCTTGCGCGCGCGTTTGGCCGCGAGGTCCCAGACGGCGTTGACGACCGCGCCGATCGCCATGTGCATCACGCCCTTCTCGGGGCCGAGCCAGCGCAGCTGGCTGTCGCCGACCAGGTCGCGGTTGAGGGTGCCGGGGTCGGCGCAGAGCCGGTCGATGTCGCGGCCGATCACGTGGTGGCGCAGCGACTGGACCGCCGCGACCTGCACGTCGTTGCCGCGGCCGATGGTGAAGGTGAAGCCGTGCCCCTCCAGGCCGTCGCCCGCGTCGGTGCGCAGCACCACGTAGGCGGCGGAGTAGTCGGGGTCTGGGTTCATGGCGTCGGACCCGTCCAGTTCCCGTGAGGTGGGGAACCGTATGTCGTACGTGTCGACCGCGGTGATGCGGGCGGGAGTCGGGGACACAGCAGGCCTTTCCGGAAAGGAGCGGGGAGCGGCGGACCGGTAGGGGCCGGGAACCGGTACGGGCCGCGGACCGGTACGGGGTCAGTCCTGTGCGCGGCCGGTCGTGACGCGCGCGATCATCAGGGCGACCAGGATGATTCCGCCGTAGATGGCCTGGATCCAGAAGGACGGCACCTGGGCGAGGGTGAGCAGGTTCTGTACGACGCCGAGCAGCAGTACGCCGGTGAGGGCGCCGAACATGGTGCCCTTGCCGCCGTCGAGACTGATGCCTCCGATGACGGCCGCGGCGAAGACCGTGAAGATCATGTTCTGGCCCTGGTTGGCGTTGATGGCGCCGACATAGCCGGTCTGCATGAGCCCGCCGACCGCGGCGAGGCTCCCGGCGACGACGAACACGCCGAGCATGACGCGCTCGACGCGGATGCCGGCGGCGCGCGCCGCGTCCGGGTTGCCGCCGATCGCGTACAGGGCGCGCCCCACGCGGTGGTACTTGAGGACGAAGCCCGCGATGCCGAAGGCGGCCGCGGCGACCCACACCGACAGGGGGATGGTGAGGAAGGTGGAGGTGGCCGGCGTGTAGAACGCGTCGGGCATGCCGAAGAGGGTCTTGCCCTTGGTGGCGCCGACGAGGAGACCGCGCAGCACGATCAGCATGGCGAGCGTCACGATGAACGCGTTGAGCCTGAGCTTCACCACGAGTACGCCGTTGAAGGCGCCGATGGCCGCGCCGACCAGGAGGATGGCGAGGAGCCCGACGGCCGCGGGCATGTCCGTGCCGAACCCGGCCTGGGCCGCGGGCAGGACGAGGAGCGCGCCGAGCGCGGGCGCGATGCCGACGACCGACTCCAGGGAGAGGTCGAACTTGCCGGTGATCAGAACGAGTGACTCGGCGAGGACGACCATCGCGAGGGCGGCGGAGGCGCCGAGGACGGAGATGAGGTTGCGCTCGGTCAGGAACGAGTCGTTGAGCAGGGCGCCGAGCAGCATGAGCAGCAACAGGGCGGGCACAAGGGCGAGTTCGCGGGCGCGTCGCAGGAGCACGGATTTGGCCGAGGCCGCGTCCCGGCCCGGTCGGGCGGGGGCGGCGGCCGTCGCGGCCGCGGCCTTGAGGTCAGCCACGGTGGTCTCCTTGTGATTCGGCTGCGGGTGCGGTGTGGCTGGTCGCGCGGTGCCCCGCGCCGCCGGATGGGCTGTCGGCAGGGTCCGGTTGTCCCACCCCCTCGATCGACGCGATGAGGTCGTGGTCGGTCCAGCCCGCCTGGTGTTCGGCGACGATCCGGCCGTGGAAGAGGACCAGGACGCGGTCGCAGCGGCGCAGGTCGTCGAGTTCGTCGGAGACGACGAGCACGGCGGTGCCGTCCTCGCGGGCGGTGTCCACGCGCGCCAGCAGGGACTCCTTCGACTTCACGTCGACACCCGCGGTGGGATTGATCAGGACGAGCAGACGCGGGTCCGAGGCCAGGGCACGGGCCATGACGACCTTCTGGGCGTTGCCGCCCGAGAGGTCGGAGACCGGCTGCCCGGGGCCCTCGGCGTGGATGTCGAGGCGGTCGATGAGGCCGTCGGCGAAGCGGCGCCTGGTGTCGGTGCCGATGAAGCCGTACCGGCCCAGGCGGTCGAGGACGCTCATCGTGGCGTTGTCACCGATGGACATGCCGAAGACGAGGCCCTGGCCGTGCCGGTCGCGCGGGACGCAGCCGACCCCGGCCCGCAGGGCCGCGGCGACGTCCCCGAACGGCAGGATCCGGCCGTCCAGCCGGGCCGTGCCCGCCGTCGGCGTGTGGAGGCCCGCGAAGCTCTCGGCGAGGTTGGTCTTGCCGCTGCCGCTGGATCCCGCGAGGCCGACGGCCTCGCCCGCGCGGACGGTCAGGTCGACGTCGGTGTACGAGGCGCCGGTGAGGCCGCGCGCCTCCAGCATCACAGGGGCGTCGGCGGGGACCTCGGTGCGCGTGACGGCCGCCTCGGCCTCGGCCTGGCCGGTGATGACCTCGCCCGCCATGGCCTCGACCAGTGCGGCGCGGGGCAGTTCGGTGACGGGTGCGCTGGTGATCCAGTGGGCGTCGCGCAGCACGGTGACGGTCTGACAGACCTCGTACACCTCCTGGAGGTGGTGCGAGATGAACAGGAAGGTGACGCCGGAGTCCTGGAGGGCGCGCATGCGCGTGAAGAGGCGTTCGATCTCGCGGTTGTCGAGCTGGGCGGTCGGTTCGTCCAGGACGATGAAGCGCGCGCCGAAGCTCAACGCCCGTGCGATCTCCACCATTTGCCGGTCCTCGACGAGGAGGTCGGCGGTGCGCGCCCCGGGGTCGACGCGCACGTCCCAGGTGTCGAGCAGCTCGGCTGCCTCGGTGCGCATTCTGCGCCAGCTGATGAACCCGCCGCGGCCGGCCGGCTGCCGGTTGATGAAGAGGTTCTCGGCTACGGTCAACTCCGGCGCAACGGTGGGCCGTTGGTAGACACAGGCCACTTTGCGGCGCCAGGCGTCGCGGTCGCCGAGCGGCGGCGCGGGCTCACCGTCGAAGAGGATGGTGCCCGCGTCCGGGGCCTGGAGCCCGGTGAGCAGGGAGACGAGGGTGGACTTGCCCGCGCCGTTGCGGCCGACGAGGGCGTGGGACTCGCCGGGCAGGACGGTCAGGCGGCCGTCCCGCAGGGCGACGGTGGGTCCGTACCGTTTGGCCACCCCGGACGCCTCGACGAGCGGTGTCGCGGTCCGGCCGCGCGCGGGGGGCTCGGTCATCGGCGTACTCATCCGGCCGAGTTGCCCCACAGCTCGGCGTCGTCGACGTTCTCCTTGGTGACCAGCGGCGCGGGCAGCTGGTCCGCCAGGATGCCGCTGGGCAGCTCGACGATCTCGGAGTCGTGGTCGGTCGGTCCGGGCTTGAACTTCTTCCCGTTCATCGCGGCCTTGATGTAGTACATGCCGTACTTGGCATAGGCGTCGGCGGGCTGCGAGACGGTCGCGTCGATCTGGCCCTTGCGGATGGCGTCGAGCTCCTGCGGGATGCCGTCGTTGGAGACGACGGTGATGTGCCCCTTCTCCCCCGCGTTCTTCAGCATCCCCTTGGACTTGAGGGTCTGGAGGGTGGGCGCGAGGTAGACGCCGCCCGCCTGCATGTAGATGCCCTTGATGCCGGGGTGGGAGTTCAGCAGCGTGTCGAGTTTGGAGGCGGCGGTGTCGGACTCCCACTTGGCGGGGATCTCCAGGACCTTCAGCTTCGGGTACTTCTTCTTCACGCAGTCGCGGAAGGCCTTGGAGCGCTCGCGGCCGTTGACGGACGCGAGGTCGCCCATGATCTGTACGACCTCGCCGGTCCCGACCTGCTTGCCGAGGTAGTCGCAGGCCTTCTCGCCGTACGCCGCGTTGTCGGCCCGTACGACCATCGCGACCTCGCCCTTCTCGGGCGCGACGTCGACGGCGACCACGGGTACGCCCTTGCGTTCGGCCTGGTCGAGTCCGGCGGAGATGGCGGCGCTGTCGAGCGGCGCCACGACGAGGCCCTTGACGCCCTGGTTGAGCTGGTTGTTGATGTCGGTGATCTGCTGCGAGGGGTCGCTGTTGGAGTTGACGGTCTTCCTCGCGTCGACATCCTCGGACTTCGCCATCTTCGGCACGTAGTCGTTGTACGACTGCCAGAACGGCGACGTCAGCAGGGGCAGGATCACCCCGACCTCGCCCTCGCCGCCGCCCGCGCCGCCGGGCGCCGCGGTGTCCTTCGTACTGCCGCACGCCGCGAGCACGAGGCTCAGGCTCGCGCAGGCGGCCGCCGCCGCGGCGCGCGCCGTCCGCGAAGTCCCCATCCTGCCGGGCCGGTTGCGCACTGTTCTGCGGGCCATCTGACGGCTCCTCATCGAGCGGGAACGGTGGGTTCGGTCGGGATCAGTCGGGATCGGAGGTGTTGCAGAACCTGATGACGCGAATATTTATCAGACCACTTGGCGCGCACAACACCCCTCGGCGCCAAATCTTCCCGTATTCAGGCCGTAGTGGTCGGACCACATCGCTGGCTAGACTGCGCCGCACCAGGCCAGTGGAGGAGCGCTACGTGGACCAGTCCGCCCCGCAGAAGGGCACCGTGACGCAGCGGGCCATCGAAGAGGTCAAGGCGATGATCGGCGAGGGCCGGCTGGAGCCGGGCCAGCGGCTGCCCACGGAACGGGACCTGGCGACGCGGCTCGGGATCTCGCGCAGCTCCATGCGGGAGGCGATCCGGGCGCTGACGGTGATGGGCGTACTGGAGGCCCGGCACGGTTCGGGCATCTACGTCACGCAGCTGGAGGCCGGCGATCTGCTGGAGACCTTCGGCGTGGTGGCCGACCTGTCGCGCGGGCCCCGGCTCGTGGAGCTGCTCGAAGTGCGGCGGGTCCTGGAGTCGACGGCGACTGCCCTGGCCGCCGCGCGCATCACGACCGGCCAACTGGCCGAGGTGGAGAAGCACTTGGCGGCGATGAACGCCACGGACGACCCGGAGGAGATCCTCTCCCACGACCTGGCGTTCCACCGGGCGATCGCCCTGGCGGCGGGCAACGACACGATGGCCGCGATCCTGGAGGGCCTGTCGTCCCGGACGTTCCGCGCGCGGGTGTGGCGCGGCTATCAGGAGGAGGGCGCGTTCGAGCGGACACGGCGCGAGCACGCCCGGATCCACCGGGCCCTCCTCGCCCGCGACCCGGAGGCGGCACGGGCCGCGGCGGCGGCGCATGTGGGCGAGGTGGAGGAGTGGCTACGGGCACAGCTGGACGGCTAGGGCCTGTCTGACAATTCGCGTCGTCGCCCGGAGGGCGGCCTCGCGGCGTCAGGTGCGTGCTCTCGGCGTGCCGGGCGTAGGGCCTCGTACTGGATATGTACTTGGCTCTGCGCCCGGTGCGGCGAGAGTGCGTGCTGGCGTCGCGAGGCAGGCGGGAATTGTCAGACAGGCCCTAGGCCGACGCCCGGCGGGAGCGCCGGGCGGGGCGAAGTCACCCGGCGGTGCGCCGCGCCGATTCAGCCGATGGGGAGGGAGGTCGGCCGGAACCTCCACCTGGGCCGACCGGTCGGCCGCACAGCTGGGGCGGGAGCTCGGTCGGCGGGTTCGGCGGGTTCGGTGAGTTCGGTGAGTTCGTGACCAGCATGGCCTGGTTCACACTCGCCGGCCGGGCGGAGCACCCCGGCTCACTCCACCCGCCCGCCGCTTCGAGCACCGCCGACCGCCCGGCAGGGGCAGAGGCCCTCGCGGACTACGCGCCACGGCGCGCAAGGGCGGCGGCCCCTGCCCTCCGGCGCGCTTCGAGCACTGACAGAGACCGGCCCCTCCAGGAACAGCCGCCTCGCTCAGGCCCTCCCCAACCGCAGCGTCATCAGCTCGAACGGCCGCAGCGTCACCGCGATCGCATCACCCGTCCGCTCCGGGGCCGACGCGTCGGGCAGTGGCCGCTCCAGCAGGTCGGTCACCGTGACCGAGGCGGCCTCGAAGCCCGCCGTCAGCGTGGCCCGTGCCCGGCCGCCGTATGCCTCGTGGAAGCGGACGACCACATCGCCGCTGCCGTCGTCGGCGAGCTTGACCGCCGTGACGACGACCGCGTCGTTGTCGACGGTCACCAGCGGGGCCACTTCAGCGCCGCCGCTCACCCTCCGCTCGGGCAGGTTGATGCGGTAGCCCTCCCGCACCGCGTCGCCGATCGCCGCGCCCGGCGCCAGCGCGTGCCGGAAGCGGTGCACGCCCTGGTCCGTCTCGGGGTCGGGGAAGCGCGGGGCGCGCAGCAGCGAGACGCGTACCGTCGTGGTCGTGCCCGCGTCCTCGGTGCGGACCGCGCGGGTCACGTCATGGCCGTACGTCGAGTCGTTGACCAGCGCGACGCCCCAGCCCGGCTCCTCCATGTGCACGAAGCGGTGGTTGCACGCCTCGAACTTGGCGGCCTCCCAGCTCGTGTTGGTGTGCGTGGGCCGGTAGAAGTGGCCGAACTGCGTCTCCGACGCGTACCGCTCCGCGTGGATGTCCAGCGGGAAGGCCAGCTTCAGGAACTTCTCCGTCTCGTGCCAGTCGACCTCGGTGTCGATGTCGAGCCGCCGCGCGCCCGGCACCAGCGCCAGGACCTGCGTCATGCGCGAGGCACCGAAGCTGCGCACGATACGGACCGACGCGCCCTCCCCCGCCACGACCTCATCGGCCTCCGTGAGGTCCGTGACGGTGTTGCGGTAGAACTCGTCCACATCCCACGCGTCCCACATGTTCGGGAAGTCGGCGTGGATCTGCGGCAGGTTCGCCGCGGCCCCCGGCGCGACCGTCTCACGGTCGGCCACCAGGTCGTACGCGGAGACGACCAGGCCCCGCCCGTCGATCTCGACCCGCAGCAGGCCGTTGTCGAGGACGAAGCCGCCCTCGGCGCGCGTGGCGATCGCGGACTGCCCGTCGATCACGGCGGGCCGCGCGCCGCCCGCGGGCACGCCGTCACGGGTGTGCGGCGTGGAGTTGAAGACCAGGTCGCCGCCGCCCTCACCGGCGAGCGCGCGCTGCGCCGCCTCGATGATGCCGTTCAGCTCCGCCGCGAGCGCCGCATAGGTCGCGCGGGCCTCGCGGTGCACCCAGGCGATGGACGAGCCGGGCAGGATGTCGTGGAACTGGTGGAGCAGGACCGTCTTCCAGATGCGGTCCAACTCGGCGTACGGATACGCGAATTCGGCGCACCGCACGGCCGCCGTCGCCGCCCACAGCTCCGCCTCGCGCAGCAGGTGCTCGCTGCGGCGGTTGCCCTGCTTGGTGCCCGCCTGGCTGGTGAGCGTCGCGCGGTGCAGCTCCAGGTACAGCTCACCGACCCAGACGGGGGCGTTCGGGTACTCCGCCTCGGCCTTCTCGAAGAACTGCTCCGGCGTCTCCCACCGGACGGTCGCCGAACCTTCGAGGTCCCGCAGGCGCGCGGCCTTGGCGATCATCTCGCGGGTGGTGCCGCCGCCTCCGTCGCCCCAGCCGGTCGGCGCGAGGGAGTGCCGGGCGACGCCCTTGTCCTTGAAGTTCTTCGCCGCATGGGCGATCTCGCTGCCCTTCATCGAGCAGTTGTACGTGTCGACGGGCGGGAAGTGCGTGAAGATCCGCGTGCCGTCGATGCCCTCCCAGTTGAAGGTGTGGTGCGGGAAGCGGTTGGTCTGCGACCACGAGATCTTCTGGGTGAGCAGCCACTTGGAGCCCGCCGCCTTGATGATCTGCGGCAGTCCGGCGGCGAAGCCGAAGGTGTCGGGCAGCCACGCCTCGTCGTTCTCGACGCCGAACTCGTCGAGGAAGAACCGCTTGCCGTGCACGAACTGACGGGCCATCGCCTCCGAGCCCGGCATATTGGTGTCCGACTCGACCCACATGCCGCCCGCGGGCACGAACCGCCCGTCGGCGACCGCCGCCTTGACCTTCGCCCACACCTCGGGCCGGTGCTCCTTGATCCAGGCCCACTGCTGCGCCTGCGACATGGCGAAGACGAAGTCCGGCTCGTCCTCGATGAGCGCCGTCATGTTCGACGTCGTACGCGCCACCTTGCGCACCGTCTCGCGCAGCGGCCACAGCCACGCGGAGTCGATGTGGGCGTGGCCGACGGCGCTGATGCGGTGCGCGGAGGGCTCGGCGGGGGCCGACAGGACCCCTTCGAGCAGGGCGCGGGCCGCGGCGGCCGTGCCGTTCACGTCCCGGAGGTCGACGGCGTCAAGGGCACGGCCGACGGCGCGCACGATGTCGTAGCGCCGCCCGGAGTCCTCGGGCAGCTCCCGCATCAGCTCGCCGAGGACCTCGAGGTCGATGACGAGCTGCCACACCGTCTCGTCGAAGACGGCGAGGTCCATGCGCTCCAGCTTGTACTGGGGTTCACTGCCCGCCGTCTCCTTGTCGCCCAACTGGGTGGGCAGGAAGGGGTGGTAGTCGAGGATCACGGGGTTGGACGCGGCCTCGATGTGCAGCCGTACCTCTTCGCCGCCCTCGGCGGGCGCGGCGATCCGCACCCACTGGTTGCGGGGGTTGAGTCCCTTCACCGGGGTGCCGTCGGGGCGGTAGACGAGGCCCTCGCACTGGAAGCCCGGCATGTTCTCGTCGAAGCCGAGGTCGAGGATCGCCTCGACGGTCCTGCCCGCCCACTCCTTGGGCACCGTCCCGGTCACCCGGAACCAGCTGGTCCCCCAGGGCGCGCCCCACCGCTCACCGACGGCGGTCGGCGACGGCTCGGCGGCGAGCCCTTCGGCCACCGGTACGGGCTCGCCCGGCGCGTTCCACACCGCGACGTCGAGCGGCACGGAGGCGGGGTACACGGCCGGCCTGATGCGCTCGTCCAGAACGCGCTTGAGACGGCCTTCGACCAGGGTGCGGTCGTCATGCATGAGAATCTCCCGGGGTGGAAAATGTGAGCCCGTCCGGCGATCGGGGACGAGCGCGCGGCGCGATCTACGGAAGTCTTACGGGCCTAGCGGACCTCCTGCGGCGTCACCACTTCCGTGATGCCCCGCGCAGCGAGATGCTCCGCGTCGGCGGCCCGGCTCGCGAGGACGGCCGTCGGCCGGACACCGTCCTGCGTGAGGCGGGCGAACGCCTCGAAGACGGCTCCCCCGGGCGCGCACTCCACACGCCGCTCCATCGCGTCGTCCACGACCACCGCCGTGGTCCGGGGCGCCGGCGCGTACGTACGGCCACGCCACTCCTTCGCGATACGGGCGACGGCCGCGCCCGCGGGCTTGGCCTGCCCGTCGTTGGTCAACAGGCCGAGGCTGTACTCCAGCTCGGGGAAATCCGCGAGGTCGCGCGAGACGTCGTGGGAGCACCACCACGTCACGCCCCACACGTCCTGGCAGTCGAGGGCGGCCTCGATCGTCTCCTCGGTGAAGGCGGCCGCGTGCTCGGCGGGGATCAGCGGTGCGGGCGCGCCGACCTCCTGGAGCCAGACGGGGCGGTGCGGGTCGAGCGCCCAGGCCTTGGACAGCTCGATGAGGTACGCGGCGTGGGCGCGGGTCGCGGTGCCGGTGCGTCCGTGGCGCTGGGCGGTGCCGTTGAAGACCCAGGAGTGCACGGCGGTCACGGCGCCGAGCCGGGCGGCCTGCCCGGGGGTGAAGGGCTGGTCGGCCTGGTACCAGGCGGCGTCGTACTCGGCGTGCAGGTGGAGCTTGCCGGGGGCGCCCTCCTCGCAGGCGGCCAGTACGGTGCGCAGCCAGGTCTCGGCCTGCTCCTCGGTGACGCGGTCGGGGTCGGGGTGCGGCCCTGCGGAGAACTGGTTGATCTCGTTGCCGATGGTCATGCCGATGAAGTTCGGCCGGTCGGCGAGCGCGGCGGCGAGCGTACGCAGGTACGCGGCCTGCCCGGCGACGACGTCCGGGTCGGTGAAGAGGTTCCGCCGGTGCCAGGTCTGCGTCCAGGCGGGCAGGAAGTCGAAGCTGGACAGGTGGCCCTGGAGGCCGTCGACGTTGACGTCCAGGCCGCGCTCGGCGGCGGCGTCGGCGAGCTGGACGAGCTGCTCGACGGCGCGCGGGCGGATGAGGGTGCGGTTGGGCTGGAAGTACGGCCAGATCGGGAAGACCCGCACATGGTCGAGACCGAGTGCGGCGACCGCGTCGAGGTCGGCGCGCACGGCGTCGAGGTCGAAGTCGAGCCAGTGGTGGAACCACCCTTGGCCGGGCGTGTAGTTGGCGCCGAAGCGCGGCGCGCCCGAAGGCGTTGCGGAGGGCGATGCGAGAGGCAATGCGGGTCCTGGTTCCTCGTGGGTGCGGGGTGGCGCCGTTCAGCCCTTGACCGCGCCTTCGCCGACGCCGCGGAAGAAGTACCGCTGGAGGCAGGCGAAGAGGACGATCAGTGGGAGCACGGCGATGACCGTGCCCGCGGCGACGAGGCGTTCGTCGTTGGCGAAGGTGCCGTGCAGGTAGTTCAGGCCGATGGTGAGGGTGAAGCGCTCGGGGTCGCTGAGCACGATGAGCGGCCACAGGAAGTCGTCCCAGGCGCCCATGAAGGCGAAGATCGCGACGACCGCGAGGGTGCCCTTGACGGCGGGCAGCGCGATGCGGACGAAGCGCTGCCAGACGTTCGCGCCGTCCACGAACGCGGCTTCCTCGATCTCGTAGGGCACGTTGAGGAAGGCGTTGCGCATGAGCAGGACGTTGAGCGCGGAGACGCAGCCCGGCAGCAGCACCCCGATGAGGGTGTTGTTCAGGCCGAGTTCACGCATCGTCGTGAACTGGGCGATGATGATGCCTTCGACGGGCACCAGCATGGCCAGGATGAAGACGAGGGTGGCCGCCCTGCGGCCGCGGTAGCGCAGGCGTGCCAGGGCGTAGCCGGCGAGGGCGGCGCCCACGCAGTTGGTGACGACGTTGGCGGCGGCCACCTTCAGGGAGTTGAGCGCGTAGTCCCAGACGGGGATGGTGTCGGCGACCCGCTCGTAGTTGTGGAAGGTCGGGTCGGAGGGCAGGAACCTCGGCGGGGAGCTGAAGATGTCCTCGTGCGGCCCCTTCAGGGACGTGGACAGCTGCCAGAGGAACGGCCCGATCATCAGCGCCAGTACGGCGAGCAGGAGTCCGTAGCGCAGGACGATCTCCCACACGGGCATCCGGCGGCCGTTCTCGTCGGTGACGCGCGGCCGGCGGCGGGTCTTCGGGCGCGTCTCGTGCTCGGTGATGCTCACGCGTCCTCCTTCCGGTCCGCCCGCAGGACGAGCAGCATCAGCGCGACGGTGACGACGAAGATGACGACGGAGATGGCCGAGGCGTAGCCGACGCGCCCGGTCAGGCCGGTGCCGGTGCGCTGCACCAGCATCACCAGCGTGGTGTCCTCGCCCGCGGGGCCGCCGGTGGGCCCCGCCATCAGATAGACCTCGGAGAAGACCTTGAAGGCGGCGACCGAGGAGAGCGCGCCGACCAGCACCATGGTGGAGCGCACGGCGGGCACGGTGACGCTGAAGAAGCGGCGCACCGCTCCCGCGCCGTCGACCGCCGCGGCCTCGTGGAGTTCGCGCGGCACGTTGGCGAGGGCCGCCAGGTAAATGATCATGTAGTAGCCGAGGCCCTTCCAGACCGTGACGGCCATGGCGCTGAACAGCAGCAGCCACTGGTCGCTGAGGAAGCCGACCTTGCCGACGCCCACCGCCTCCAGCACGGCGTTCACCAGGCCGCGCTCGTCGAGCATCCACACCCAGATGAGGCCGACGACCACGATGGAGGCGACCACCGGGGTGTAGAAGGCGGACCGGAAGAAGGTGATGCCGGGGATGTGTTTCTGGACGAGCATGGCAAGGAGCAGCGGCAGCAGGACGAGCGCGGGGACGACCACGAGGACGTACAGCGTGCTGTTGCGCAGGCCGATCCAGAACATGTCGTCGTGCAGCAGCTCTCGGAAGTTGGCGAGCCCCACGTACTCGCCGGGGATCAACGTCCTTTTGTCGGTGAAGGAGTTGATGATCGTACTGACGAACGGATAGAGGCTGAAGACGCCGACGATCGCGAGCCCGGGGGCGGCGAACAGCCAGGGACTGGTGGACAGTTGGCGCCGGATCCTGGCGCGCCCGCGGGTGGCGGTCCGGCCGCCGCCCGGGGAGGCGGCGGCGCGGCCCGCGCCCGGGGTTCTGGTGACGGTACTGGTCTTCATGGCTGGCGTTCCCTGGTCATGACTTCACGGCTGGGCACGGCTCGGCTCGGCTCGGCGGCGCCCGGTCTCAGCTCTGCTTCAGCAGCCGGTCGCAGTTCTTGACAGCGTTGTCAAGCGCTTCCTTGGGGCTCTCCTTCCCCTGGAGTGCCTTGGCGACGGAGTTGCGCAGCTCGACCTTCATCTGCTCGGTGAAGAGCACGGGCGTGTAGTTCACGGCGGTCCTGATGGACTTCGCGGCGGCGACGCGGACCCGCGTCTCCTCCTTGCCGTCCTGCTCGGTGAAGTAGGGGTCGTCAAGGGAGCCCTGCGTGCTGGGGAAGATCGCGACCTGCTTGGCGAACTCCATCTGGTGCTTGGCGTCGGTGACGAAGTGCGCGAAGGCGACGGCGGCCGGCGTCTGCTTGGTGCGGGCGTTCACCATCACGCCCATCACGTACATGTTGTCCTTGCCGGTGTTGCTGATCTGCGGGGTGATGCCGATGTTCTTGTAGAGCTTCGGCGCGTCCTTCTTGAACTTCTCCAGGTCCAGCGCGCTGCCGGGGTTCATCGCGACGGCCTCGGTGAGGAACTTCTTGCCGGTCGACTCGGGCGTCGCGGTCAGCGCCTGCCCGTCCAGGGCCTTGGCGTCGTACAACTTCTTGTACTTGGTGAGGAGTTCGACGCCCTTGGCGTCGTTGAAGGTGAAGCCGGTGCCTTCCTTGTTCATCAGCGGGACGCCGTAGCGTCCGAAGTCCTCGATGGTGGGGACGTTGGCGAGCGTGGCGATCTTCCCGTCGCTCTTCTCCGCCAGCCGCAGTGCCTGGTCGAAGAGCTGGTCGTATGTCTTCGGGGGCTTGTTCGCGTCGAGGCCCGCGTCCTTGAAGAGGCGCTTGTTGTAGAAGAGCGGCCCGGTGTTCAGGTACCAGGGGAAGGCGTACGTCCCCTCCGTGCCCGGTATCTGGTGGCTCTTCCAGGCCCCGGGGAGGTACTCCTTCTCGTACTTGCCCGCGGCCTTGTCGAGGTCGAGCGCGAGGCCGGCCTTGGCGAGCGGGGCGACCAGGTCGGGCGAGACGTTCACGACGTCGGGCAGTGTGCCCGCGGCGGCGTCGGCGCTGATCTTGTCGGCGTAGCCCTCGCCGGGCTGGTCGATCCACTTGACGTCGGTGCCGGGGTACTTCTTCTCGAACTCGGCGACGAGGCCCTCGAAGTAGGGCTTGAAGTTCGCCTTCAGATTCCAGGTCTGGAAGGTGATCTTGCCTTCGATCTTGCCCGACGCGTCCGTGGAACCGCCGCCGTCGCCTCCGTCGCCACAGGCGCTCAGCGGCAGCAGGACAGCGAGGACGGCGCCTGCGGCGACCGCTCTGCGGGGAATACGGGAGATACGCACGGTGAAACGGCTCCTTTGCTCGGCCCAGCGTGAGACGGCGGTGACTGCGGCCGTCCGAGCCGGGCAATCCACGCCGAGGCAGACCCTGCATCCAACCGTGGCGCAAAGTCAATGGATTCGGGGAATCGATAGCGAAGATCTCTGGTTCCGCCCGGCAATTCCCAGGTCAGGCGCGTGTGTTACGGGTCTTGCGGCGGATGACTAATGCGCTTTAGAGTCGGTGCGCTCAAGCGCTTTAGTGCGCGGTGTCAGGAAAGGGGCTACGGGTGCAAGGCAAGCGGTCACCGGCACGCCGGCCGACCATGAAGGACATCGCGCGCCGCGCCGGGGTCTCCGAGAGCGCCGTCTCCTTCGCGCTCAACGACCGGCCCGGCGTCTCCGAGATCACCCGCGACCGGGTGCGCAGGGTCGCGGAGCAGCTCGGCTGGCGGCCCAGTACGGCGGCGCGCGCCCTGTCGGGCGAGGGCTCGGCCACCGTCGGCCTGGTCGTGGCGCGGCCCGCGGCGACGCTGGGCGTCGACTCCTTCTTCCTCCAGCTCATCTCCGGCGTCCAGGAGGTGCTGGCCGAGCGGCACTTGGGGCTGCTCTTCCAGGTGGTGGAGGACGTGGCCGCCGAGTGCGCGGTCTACCGCCGCTGGTGGGCCGAGCACCGGGTGGACGGCGTGCTCGTGGTCGACCCGCGCACGGACGATCCCCGGCCCGCGCTCCTCGACGAGCTGGGGCTGCCCGCGGTGGTGACGGGCGGCGTGCCCGACCCGGAGGCGGGACCGCCGGGGCTCTCCACGGTGTGGGCGGACGACGCGGGGGCGATGGCGTCGGTCGTGGGCCATCTGCACGCCCTCGGGCACCGCCGAATCGTGCACATCGCGGGCATGGAAGGGCTCGCGCACACCGAGCGCCGCATGCGCACCCTGCGGGCCGAGGCGGCGAGCCGCGGCCTGTCCGGGGTGCGCTCGGTGACGACCGACTACTCCGACGCGGAGGGCGCCGCCGTGACCCGGCGCGTCCTGCAGTCCGCCGAACCGCCGACAGCGCTGGTGTACGACAACGACGTGATGGCCGTGGCCGGGGTCGCCGCCGCGTCCTCCCTCGGCTTCGGCGTCCCGGACGACGTGTCGGTCGTGGCCTGGGAGGACTCGGCGCTGTGCCGCATGGTGCACCCATGGCTGACGGCCCTGTCCCGGGACACCGTGGCGTTCGGCCGCACGGCCGCCCGCGAGCTGCTCGCCCTCCTCGACGACGGGCCCGCGGCGACCGTCCAGGTGCCGCTGCCGCGGCTCATCGAGCGGGAGAGCACGGGGCCGGTACGGGACGTGTGAACCCACGCGGGCGCTGGGATCCTGGAGTGCCCCTCTGCCGGGTCCTGTCATGCTCCCGGCCGCGCCGGACTCGCTGTCGGCCCTCCGGACGAGGAAGGTGCACAGAGGGACAGGCACAGAGGGACAGGCATGCACGTCGGCGGAAGGACACGGCGCATGGCGGACCATATCCCCACCGTCGGTGTCGAGGAGGAGTACTTCCTCGTCGATGCCGCACAGCGCACGGTGGTCGCGGCGGCGCCCCGGATCCTGGCTCGCGTCAAGCCGGTGCTCGGGGACCTGGTGACGGGCGAGGCGTCCCGGTATCAGGTGGAGGGCAAGACTCCGCCCTGCCGGACCCTCGGCGAACTCCGGCACGAACTGCGGCGCGTACGCTCCGCCGTCGTCACCGCCGCGGCGCGGGACGGGGTGCGCCCTCTCGCTTCCGGGACACCGCTGCTGGGCATGCGGACGCCGATGCCGCTCAATGACGATGCCCACTACCTTCCCCAGTTCGAGATGTTCAGGTCCCTGTACGACACCTTCGCCTTCTGCGGGCTGCACGTACACGTCCAGGTCCCGGACCGGGAGCACGCCGTCCTGGTCGGCAACCACCTGCGGCCGTGGCTGCCCGTCCTGGTGGCACTGGCGGCGAACTCCCCCTTCTGGGAGGAGCGGGACAGCGGCTACTGCAGCTGGCGGACCCTGGGAGTCACGCGCTGGCCCGTGTCCGGCCCGCCGCCGTACTTCTCCTCGGCCGCGCACTACGACGCGCTCGCGGCTTCGCTCCAGGAGGCCGGCGCGATCCGGGGCGAACGCTCGCTGTACTGGGACGTGCGTCCGTGCGCGCACCTGCCCACCGTGGAGATCAGGGCGATGGACGTCCCCACCACCGTCGAGGAAGCGGCGGTCTTCGCCGTCCTCGTACGGGCACTGGTCGTCCGTGCGCTGGAACGGGTACGGCGCGGCGACCCCGGGCCCGCGATGGACGAAGCGCTGCTGCGTGCGGCGTACTGGCGGTGTGCCCGCGACGGTCTGACCGGGCACAGCCTCGATCCGCGGACCAGCCGGCTGGTGCCGACCACACACGAGGTACGCCGCCTGCTGGAGCACGTCCGGCCGGCTCTGGCGGAACACCGCGAGCTGTCGCAGGTCACCAAGGTGCTGCGGCATCTCGTCACGCATGGCGGCGGAGCGCAACGGCAGCGCTCCATCCGCGCCCGCGCGGGCAGCCTGCTCGACGTCGTCGACGACCTGGCCACCCGCACGGCCGCGAGCCGGACACCGGGCCCCGCGCGGGGGCCGCGGCTGCCCGGCACCGAACAGACCGCGGCTACTTGACGGCCTCGGGCTGTCCGGGCGGGACGGGCGGGCCGGGCGGCCACGGCAGTTCGGCCAGGATCGGCAGGAGCGCTTCCTCCTCGTAGTCGAGATGGCGGGTCAACTCCTCGGACATGCGCGCCAGTTCGGCCCGGAAACGATCCGGGTCCGCACCATCGAAACCGGTGAGGAGCCCGGCGAGCTCGCCCTGGATGCGGGCGACGGCCCGGTGTTCCTCGGCGAGCCTGTCGAAGGTCTCGCGCAGTTCGGGGTGGTAACCCGCCATCGTCGGGAAGAGCTGCGCGTCCTCGCTGGTGTGGTGGAACTCCAGGGCCTCGCAGAACGCCAGGCAGTGCTGGCGGATCTGGAGCCCGAGCCCCGGTGCCGGCGGCGCTCCGGGGCCCTGGTGCGCCGCTGTCGCCGCGACGTGTGCCTCGGTCTCGTCCCGTACGTGCCGCAGCTGGCCGCGCAGCCACAGGTGCACCTGCTGCATCTTCTCGGCGAAGTTGCCGGCCTCGTGGGGGATGCCGGCCTCGTGCGCGGGCCGCTCAAGGACGACGACGGGCAGGATCCGGCCGGTCCGCGCCTGGTAGTCGCCGTATCCGGGCTCGGCTGCCGTGATCCGCGCGAAGAGCCGGTCGCGCCGCTCCCCCTCGGCGGGGACGGCGATCGCCTGGAACTCCTCGGTGCCGAGCTCCACGCCGACCGTCGGGTGGGCCAGGATGTTGTGGTACCAGTCGGGATGGCGCGGCCCGCCGAGGTTCGAGCCGACCAGCAGGAGCAGGTCGCCGTCGCGGACGAAGCCGAGCGGGGTGGTGTGTTCCTTGCCGGACTTGGCTCCGGTGGTGGTGAGCAGGAGCAGGTCGCCGCCCTCGAAGGGGCCGCCGACCTTGCCGCCGTTGGCGCGGAACTCGTCGATGACGGATTGGTTGAAGGATGTGGCGGGTGTGGGCATGGCGGTGTCAGGTCTCCGTACGGAATGTTCGGTTACCGCGCTGGGCGCGGTTCGCGTTGTGCGGGTTTCGCGTCGTACGCGGTGAAAGGTGGGGCCACGCGTGAGGGGCGTGACCGGGGCGCGCGAAGGCGCGCGGATCAGGCGAAGGCCTGGCGGTGTGAACTCACGACGTGTCCATCGGCGACGTCCTTGAGTGAAGGTGCTCGCCCGATCGCCGACCTGCCCACTGCTCTTTGGTCGGCGCCACGCGGCACGAGCACCATTACAGTCACCCGGCCCCCGCCTGTCAACGCACGGAGGTCACTCATGCCTTGACGTTCTTGACGTTTGGGCGGGCCTGTCGGCGGCGTATGTACAACTCGCCGTACGCCTCGCGCCTTCCCCCGAAAGGTCCCAACCACCATGAGCCATACGACCGTTCACGTCCCGATCTCCGGTGGCGACAGCGCCGTCGACTGCCTGATCACCGGATCGGGTCCGGCCCTGGTGCTGGTGCACGGCACCGGCGCCACCCCCGAGGGCAACTGGGGCCCGGTCATCGACGCCCTCAAGGACCGCTGCACCATCGTCGCCCCGACCCTGTCCGGGTCGGGTGCCACCACCGACGCCGGTGGCCCGCTGACCGTCGACGACCTGGTCGCCCAGGTGCTCGGCGCCGTGGACGCGGCGGGTCTGGACACCTTCCACCTGGCGGGGCACTCCCTGGGGGCCACGGTCGCGGCCGCCGCGGCCGGGGCCCGCCCCGAGCGGATACGTTCCCTCTTCCTGCACGCCGGCTGGGCGGTGACCGACCCGTGGCAGGAGTTCCAGTTCGACCTGTGGCAGCGGCTGCTGCGCGTCGACAAGGACCTGTTCTCCCGGGCGCTCCAGGTCACCGCCTTCGGCGCCAAGACGCTGGCCGGGCGCCGCACCGAGGACTTCGAGGAGAGCGTGGCCGCGTGCAACGCGCTGTTCGACGCGGACGGCATGGCCCGCCAGTCGGAGCTGAACATCCGGGTGGACATCACCGAGGCGCTGGCCAGGATCACCGCCCCCACCCTGGTCGTGTCGGGGTCCCAGGACCTGATCGTCCCGCCGCACCACCAAAGGGAGTTGGCGGCGTCCATCGCCGGCGCCGAGTTCCTGGAGCTGGACTGCGGCCATGCGCTGCCCTTCGAGCTGCCCGAGCTGTTCGCCCGTACCGTCACGGAGTTCGTGGACCGGCGGCAAGCAGCCGCCGCATGACCTGAAGGTGGCCGCCCGCGGCCCGGGGCCTGCCCGGCGGATCGCGCCGGACAGGCCCCGGGCCTGGCAGGGCTCAGCGTTTGAGCATGAAGGTGAAGTCACCGGAGAGCTTGCCGCTCAGCCGGACCGCCGAGACGACCTTGCCCTCGCCGATCAGCCTCTCGACCTCGGCCCGCGGAAGACCGCGGCCTTCAGCGATCAGCCGCACCGGCCGGACCGGGATCCGCGCCGCGAAGCGGACCGATACGTCGATCACCTCGCGGTCCAGGTGATCCGATCCGCCGGTGTCGAGACGCCAGGCGTCCGCCCAGTCGAGAGCGATGCGATTGCGGCGCCGCACGCCCGGGTCCTGGAGCAACTCGGCTGCCAGGCCCGGGTCGTTGTCGTGCATCCGGTCCAGCAGCTCGGGCCGTACGGAGCGCACATTCATCCGCTCCAGGACCGTGAGCTTCGCGGTCTCCCCGCAAGCGGTACAGAGCACGAGGAGCCAGGCATCGAGGAGTTTGTGGTTCGCGTTGACACGAAACTTGCCGTTGGCCCGGAACCGTTCGGACGCGCACGTGTGGCAACGGCGCAGGACGACGGGCAGGCAGGTGGGCATGACCACCCAGTTTTCAAGCACAGAAGTACACCGGTTTCAGTGAGAAGTCCGCAGCAAAGGGCAGCGCGACGCGGAGGCGCGGCGCGCTACAGATCAGCTCTCGGGGTGTCTCACAGGGTGTACAACGGCCCGTCCTTGGTCAGGCGACTCGGTCCGGCAGCACGTTAGTGGCGTTCAGCGGCGCCGATCCACCGGTTTTTCGAGCCCACGAACGGCTCACCCGACTCACCTGACTCGCCCGACTCGCTCGGATACGGGCTGATCATGGTGTCGAAGTAGCCGTCGGGCGCTTCTTCGAGGAAGTCCAGCAGGTGGTCCAGGAAGTGGCGCAGCGCCGGTGTGGCGTTGTGCCGGTCGAGGTCCTCCTGGGAGCGCCAGACCTCGTACAGGAAGAGCCGGCCGTCGTCCTGCGCGTGCAGGTGGTACTCCAGGTTGCCCTCCTCCCGCCGGGTGGGCTCCACGAGGGAGGCGAGGAACTGCCGGACCTCGTCGGCCCGTTCGGGCCGGGGGCGCAGGAAACCGTAGAGGGAGATGGGTGCTTGTGCCGTCGTCATGAAGGCGACGCTACGATCTCACATCCATGTGAGGTTCAAGTTCATGACACGTGAGGTGCGCCACATGAAGATCGGCGAACTGGCCCGCGCGACAGGCGTGAGCGTGCGCCTGCTGCGTTACTACGAGGAACAGGGCCTGCTCGTCCCGTCCCGGACGGACGGCGGCCACCGGCACTACGGCGAGGGCGCGCTGACGACCGTCGCGCGGATCCGGACGCTGCTGGCCGCGGGGCTCCCCACCCGGATCATCCGCGACCTCATGCCGTGCTTCCTCGGCGACGGACCGGAACTCGACACCTGCGTCCTGGAGCACCTCCGGACGCACCTGTCCGAGCTGGACACGCGCATCGCCGACCTGCAACAGGCCCGCACGTCGCTCCGCGACCTCCTCGACACTTCGTCACGCGCATCCCGCGCCGAGGTGTCCTGTGGGTGAATCTCCCGGCCCCACAGGGGTACTGGCGTGAGATGGCGACGGGGGGCGGACGGTCGTGGAGGGGACGGTCGTCCGCGCCACACCGGATACACCTGTGCCCCCGCCACGGGCGGGGGCACAGTGCGAAGCCGACGACCGGCGGTACCGATCAGTCGATGCCCGGGAGGATGTGCGGCTCGGCGAGGTCGTCCTCGTAACCCGCCAGACGAATGGGGGCCGCCTTGGCCCACGCCTCCAGGTTGCGGAGCTTGGGGGGCCTGCCGGCCCGTTCGCCGCCGCGTTCCGCCGGTCGCTTCTCGTGCTTCGTCAGTTCTGGTGTCACCGCGCACTCCTTTGTGTCGCGTAACGGAAGGACAAGGGCAAGATTCGGTCGCGGTGGCGCCGGTAGTTGGCGGGACCGCGGCCGTGATTGCCGGCCTGTCCCCGGGGTGACCGAGAGACGTTCGTGGATCTCTCGTGGCCACCCGCTCACCCCAGGTTAACCAAATGAGCGCGCCCGCGCTCGATGGAATATCAAAGCTGTGTAAATTCCGGACAAGGGTGCCGGAGCGGACGCGGGCGTTCCAGCGGCCGAGCGCCGGCGCGTACTACCACTTACCGGGCGCGTAGTCCTTCAGGAAGACGCCGAACAGATCCTCGCCGGCCTGGCCGCGCACGATGGGGTCGTAGACCCGCGCCGCGCCGTCGATGAGGTCCAGGGGGGCGTGGAAGCCCTCCTCGGCCAGGCGCATCTTGTCGGGGTGCGGGCGCTCGTCGGTGATCCAGCCCGTGTCGACCGCGGTCATCAGGATGCGGTCCTTCTCGAACATCTCCTGCGCGCTGGTGCGCGTCAGCATGTTCAGGGCGGCCTTGGCCATGTTGGTGTGCGGGTGGCCCGCGCCCTTGTAGCCGCGGCCGAAGACGCCCTCCATGGCGGAGACGTTCACGACGTACGCGCGGCCGTCCTCGTGCGCCGCGGCGGCGGCCGCCATGGCGGAGCGCAGGTGGCTGATGAGGATGAACGGCGCCGTCGAGTTGCACAGCTGTACTTCGAGCAGCTCGATCGGGCCGACCTCCTCGACGGTCTGGATCCAGCTGTTGGTGTCGTGCAGGTCGGGCACCAGGCCGCCCGCGTCGATCGCCGTGCCGGCCGCGATGCGCTCCAGGGAGGCCGACCCCGTGACCAGCGCGAGGCCGGTGACGTCGTCGGCGGTCAGCGCGCCGCCCCCGGCGACCGGCAGCGCGGCCACGGCGCCGGAACCGAAGGTGCCGATCACCTCGGAGGCGGGCAGCTCACCGGCGGGCAGCGGGGCGGACTCGGCGGCGACGAGCTCGCTGTAGGCCTGCGGGGAACGGCGTACGGTCTGCGCGGCATTGTTGATCAGTACGTCGAGGGGGCCCTCGGCGGCGACCGACTCGGCGAGCGCGACAACCTGGGCGGGGTCGCGCAGGTCGATGCCGACGATCTTCAGCCGGTGGATCCACTCGTCGCTGTCGGGCATGGCCTTGAAGCGGCGGATCGCGTCGTTCGGGAAGCGCGTGGTGATCGTGGTGTGCGCGCCGTCGCGCAGCAGCCGCAGCGCGATGTACATGCCGATCTTGGCGCGGCCGCCGGTGAGCAGGGCGCGCTTGCCGGTCAGGTCGGTGCGGGCGTCGCGGCGGGCGCGGTTCTCGGCGGCGCAGGTCTGGCAGAGCTGGTGGTAGAACGCGTCGACCTCGACGTACCTCGTCTTGCAGGTGTAGCAGGAGCGCGGGCGCTGGAGTATCCCCGCGATCTCGCCCTTCACCGAGGAGGAGGGCAGCACGCCCGCAGTCTCGTCGTCGATGCGCTCGGCGGAGCCGGTGGCGGTGGCCTCGGTGACCGCGCGGTCGTGGGCGGTCTTGGCGGCGCGGCGCTCCTGGCGGCGGCGCTGCTTCACCGTGCGGTAGATCCCGGCCGTCGCGCGGCGCACCGCGATCGCGTCGGGGTGGTCCACGTCCAGCTTGTCCAGCTCGTCGAGCACACTGAGGCAGACGGCGAGACGGTCCGGGTCGATGCCGGGGCCGTACGCGACGGTCCCCTCGTGGCTTTCGTCTGTCACCGTCATCGCCGCTGTCCTCGTGTCATTCCGTGCCGCGGTCCGTCCGGTCGTCCGCAAGCTCTCAAAAGCGGAACTTTACGTAGCTCAGGGCCCCGTCACCAAACCCGTGACCTGGCGCACACCGTCCCGTGGGCTCGCGCACACCGCCACGAGGGCCTCGAGCTCGTCCCGTACGCTCCGCGCGAGGAGGTCCAGGTCGGGTACAGCGGCGGCGTCCGCGACCAGGCCGTAGTGCACCCGGCCCCGGTACGTGGACACGGCGACGGCGAGCGACTGGCCCCGGGCGAGCGGCGCGAAGGGGTAGAACTCGGCCAGGGGGCTGCCGCCGAGCCGCTATCTGGTGCGGCTCCCCGTCAGCGATGATGACCCTCTGGCCAGGCTGCGCGGGGATCAGGGCCCGCGGCTCGACGCCCTCGCTGCCATCGCCGCGCTCGTCGAGCCAGCGCCGCAGGGCTCCGGCGACCACGGCGATCAGTACGTCGTTGACGGTGCCGCCCACGGCCTTGCGGACCTGGTGCACGTCGTCCAGGTCCAGGACGATCCCCGCAGTGCGGCGGGTGCCGGTGGCGGACGAGGTGAGGGCGGCGCAGGAGCGGACGCCGAGGCCGGCGCGCGCGACCGAGGCGCCGATGCCGAGGGCCTGGCCCAGTTCCGTGACGGCGGCGCGGGCGAGGCCGGGGAGTCCGCGCGGGCGGGTCTTCATGTGACGCGTGTGGTCCGGAAGCGAACGGCTCAGCGCGTGTCCGTCTCCCCGCCCGTGACGGCGATGACCTCGCCCACCGTGAAGCTGGAGTCGGCGTCGGAGGCCAGATAGACGTACGCGGGCGCGAGCTCCTCGGGCTGGGCCGGGCGGCCTAGCGGGGTCTCGCTGCCGACCTGGGAGAGGCCGTCCTTCGGCATGTGCGGGTCGGCGGTGTTGAGGACCGTCCACACGGGGCCGGGCGCGACGACGTTCGCGCGGACGCCCTGCTTGGCCAGGTGGGGCGCGATCGACTTGGTGAAGGTGATCAGCGCCGCCTTGGAGGCCGCGTAGTCGATCATGGTGGTGCTGCCCTTCAGGGCTTCCTCCGTGGCCGTGGCGATGATCGCGTCGCCGCCCTTGAGATGCGGCAGGGAGGCCATGACCAGGTGGAAGTAGGCGTAGACGTTCGTCTTGAACGTCCGGTCCCAGTCCTCGGCCGTCAGCTGGTCGAGCTCCAGCTTGCTGTTCAGATAGGCCGCGTTGTTGACCAGGATGTTCAGCTTGCCGAACTCGGCCACCGTGCGCGCCACGACGTCGCGGCAGAGCGCGGCGTCGCGGACGTCGCCGGGCAGCAGGAGGCAGGTGCGGCCCGCCTCCTCGACGGCCTTGCGGGTCTCCTCCGCGTCCCGCTGCTCCTCGGGCAGGTGCACGATGGCGACGTCGGCGCCTTCGCGCGCGTAGAGCACGGCGACGGCCCTGCCGATCCCGGAGTCGCCGCCGGTGATCAGCGCGACCTTGTCGATCAGCTTGCCGGCGGCCTTGTACTTCGCCGCCTCGTAGCGGGGCCGGGGCGTCATGTCCGCCTCGATGCCGGGCGGGTCGTGTTTCTTGCCGGGGAAGGGAGGCGTCGGCTCTGACGTCACCTGCGGAGTGTCGTCCGGTTCGCCTGCACGGGTGTCGTGCCGGCCCTGTGCCATGGGAAGGCCTCCTGCGAAAGTCGGGCATGGCCGCACCGCGCTCCGCACGGCCGGCCAAGATCGTGACGTGCGTCGGGTTCCCTGCGCTTGCGAGGACAAACGGGAGCAAACGGCGTTTCTGGGTTCGGCCGGGGGACGCCCCGCGATGCGGGTCACGCGTAGCCTTGGAGCCCCTCGGCGGCCACTCCCCCCGACCCGCGCTCAACAGCCGCTCACTCGACTCGTTGCCCCTTCCCCAGCGCGATCACCCCGCCCTTCGAGACCGTGTACAGCTCCTCGTCCCGCTCGGGGTTGACGCCGATCGTCGCGCCGGGCGGGACGTCGACGTTCTTGTCCAGGACCGCGCCGCGCACCACCGCACCCCGCCCCACCCGTACGTTGTCGTGCAGCACCGAGCCCTGGACCACCGCGCCCTGCTCGATCGTCACGCCGGGCGAGAGGACGGAGCGGGTGACCTGGCCGCGGATGACACAGCCGGGGCTCACGATGGACTCGCCCGCGATGCCGCCCGCGCAGAACTTGGCGGGCGGCAGCCCGCCGGAGTGGGTGTAGATCGGCCAGCGCCGGTTGTCCAGATTGAAGACCGGGTGGTCGGAGATCAGATCCATGTGGGCCTCGTAGTACGAGTCCAGGGTGCCGACGTCACGCCAGTAGCCGTGGTCGCGCGGCGTCTCGCCGGGCACGTGGTTGCCGTCGAAGTCGTACACCTGGGCCATGCCCCGTTCGGTGAGCATGGGCAGGATCGAACCGCCCATGTCGTGCGCCGACTCCTCGTTCTCCGCGTCCTGTTGGAGTGCGTCGACGAGAATCTTCGTGGTGAACAGATAGTTGCCCATCGAGGCGAAGACCTGGTCCGGGGCGCCCGGCAGGCCGGGAGGATCGGCGGGCTTCTCCAGGAAGCTCTCGACACGCGTCCCGTCGCGCGCCGGCGTGATGATGCCGAACGACGGCGCCTCGACGCGCGGCACCCTGATCCCGGCGACGGTCACGGCCGCGCCGTTGTCGATGTGCTGCTGGAGCATCTGCCGCGGGTCCATGCGGTAGACGTGGTCGGCGCCGAACACCGCTATGTAGTCGGGCTGTTCGTCGTGGACGAGATTGAGCGACTGGAGGATCGCGTCGGCGCTGCCCGAGTACCAGCGCGGACCGAGGCGCTGCTGCGCGGGCACGGGTGTGACGTAGTTGCCGAGCAGGCTCGACATCCGCCAGGTCGTCGTCACATGCCGGTCCAGTGAGTGGGACTTGTACTGCGTCAGGACGCAGACGCGCAGGATGTCGCCGTTGACGAGGTTGGAGAGGACGAAGTCCACGAGGCGGTACGTCCCGCCGAACGTGACCGCTGGTTTGGCCCGGTCGGCGGTGAGCGGCATCAACCGCTTGCCCTCCCCGCCGGCGAGCACGATTCCGAGCACCGAAGGTCCACCGCGCATACCAGCCTCCTACCTGTCGGCGTGCAGGATCTCCTCGTACACCTCGACCGTGCGCCGGGCGACGGCGTCCCAGCCGAATTCCCCGACGGTCCGGCGGCGTCCGGCCGCGCCCATAGAGGCGGCCCGTCCGGGGTCGGTGGCCAGTTCGTTCAGGAGCAGCCCGAGGTCACGTTCGAAGCCTTCGGGGTCCTTCGGCTCGTAGGGGACGAGCAGCCCCGTCGTGCCGTCCTGTACGACCTCCGGAATGCCGCCGACGCGCGAGGCGACCACCGCCGTACCGCAGGCCATCGCCTCCAGGTTGACGATGCCCAGTGGTTCGTACACCGAAGGGCAGACGAACAGCGCGGCGTGGCTGAGGAGTTGGACGACCTCGGGGCGCGGCAGCATCTCGGGGATCCACTGGACGCCCGCACGGCCGCGGCTCAGCTCCTCGAAGAGCACGCGGAACTCGGCGTCGATCTCCGGGGTGTCGGGGGCTCCGGCGCACAGGACCAGCTGGACGCCCGGGTCCAACCGCCGTGCGGCGCGCAGCAGATGGGGCACACCCTTCTGCCGGGTGATGCGGCCGACGAACAGGACGTACGGGCGCCCGGGGTCGATGCCGAGGCGCTCCAGGACGTCCGTGGCGGGGTCGGGACGGTAGAGGCCGGTGTCGATGCCGTTGTGCACGACGTGGACCTTCGCCGGGTCGACGGCCGGATAGCAGGCGAGGATGTCCTCACGCATCGCGCCGGACACCGCGATCAGCGCGTCGGCCGACTCGGCGGCCGTGCGCTCGGCCCAGCTCGACAGGGCGTAACCGCCGCCCAGTTGCTCGGCCTTCCAGGGCCGCAGGGGCTCCAGGGAGTGCGCGGTCATCACGTGCGGAATGCCGTGCAGGAGCTTGCCGACGTGGCCCGCGAGGTTGGCGTACCAGGTGTGGGAGTGGACGAGTTCGCGACCGGCGAGCGCGGCGGCCATGGCCAGGTCCACGGAGAAGGTGCGCAGCGCGTCGTTGGCGCCGTCGAGCTCGGACCAGGCCCGGTGGCGCACCAGACCGTCGGACGCGCCGTCGCCCCAGCAGTGCACGTCGAGGTCGACGAGGGAGCGTAACTCCCTTGCGAGGAACTCGACATGGACGCCTGCCCCGCCGTACACATCGGGCGGGTACTCCCGGGTGAGCAGTCCCACTCGCACGCAGAACCCTCCGTCGTCCGCCTGATGTCGGCCGCGCCCCCTCATGGTCACCCAGACGCGGCCCCGGGGGAAGAGCGCTGCGGCGGCCGGTCGAAGCAGCAGTCGCCGCACACGCCGCCGCCGGGGCACCGGTAGTACAGACAGCAGCTGCGGCGCCGGAACGCGGTGCCGTCCAGGGTCCCGCTGCCGCGCAGGTCAGGGTGGTCGAAGAGCGCCGAGGCCAGGCCGAGCGCCCGCTCCCCCACGTCCTCGCGCCCCTCCCGCGCCGCCCAGCCGTGCAGTTCCCTCGCGGCTCCCGCGAGCGCGGAGCCCGCGTTGCCCCACAGCAGCCCGGCGGAGATCCGGTACCGGGAGCGCAACGCGTCGGTGAGCGGCGCGAGATGCCCGTGCTGCACGACCTCCCGCACGGTCCCGGCGTCGGCGGGCAGGGTGCGGTTGCCGCCGAGCCACAGGTCGTCGGGCGAGGTTCCGTCGGCGTCCCAGCACAGCAGGGCGGGGTCCAGGTCGGGCACCGCGCCGTACAGCGCCGCGGAGCCGAGCGCGACGGACCAGAGCCGGGCGGCGAGCCCCAGCTGCGCCACGGACACCGCGATGCGCTCCTCGGGGGCGCCGAGCCGCCGCGCCACCTTCCCGACGCGGAAGGCCAACGGGTCGGCGCCGGTCGGTGGGTCGTACACCTTTGCTAGGGGTACGGCGCCGACGGGCCCGGGAGCCGGGCGCAGCGCGAAGAAGCCGCCGACGGACGCGAGTTCTGCCAGGTCGATGGGGGTGTTCACGAGAGCAGTACAGCAAGCCCCGCGCCGCCCGTGCTCCGCGGGGTCTCCGCCTCTGCCCGTAGGGGCCGCACGCCTTGGGGAGGACACGGGCGGGGGCGTACTCCATCGGCAGTAGGACCGATTGCCTGCTCAGGTACGACGACGCGAGGCGATCCGCGCGGCATCGTGGTAACCATGGAAGCCGACCGTTCGCCTCGCCGGGACCACCGGACGCACCGCACGCCGGGGAGCACCTCATGAGTGCCCTCGCGCTGTCCGTGCTGCTCTCGCTCGTCTCCGCCGTCGCGTACGCCGGCGGGGCGATCCTCCAGGAGCGCGTGGCGGCGACCACGCCGGAGCAGCGGTACGCCCCGCTGCGCCGCGGCACCTGGTGGACCGCTGTCGCGCTGAACGGCCTGGGCGCCCTCCTGCACGTCGTGGCGCTCGCCTACGGCCCGCTCAGCCTCGTCCAGCCGCTGGGCGCCCTGACCATCGTCTTCGCCCTGCCGATGGCCGCGCTGTTCGTACGCCGCCGGGCCGGGGCCACGGCCTGGCGCGGCGCGATCATGGCGACGGTGGGGCTCGCCGGGCTCCTCTCGCTCACCTCGACGTCCGGCGCGCAGTCCCTGGACAGCGCCGAGCGCGTCGTACTGGCCCTGGCGACGGGCGGCGGCGTACTCGCCCTGATGGTGGTGGCACACGCGGTGCACCGGCACCCCGTGGTGCGCAGCGTGCTGCTGGCCTGCGCGGCCGGCGCCGCCTTCGGCATCGCCTCGGTCTTCACGAAGACGGTGGCGGTGGACTGGGAGGAGGGCGTGGCGTTCGGCCGGCAGCTGCCGAGTCTCGGCGTCATCGCCGTACTGGCGGCGGCCGGGGTGCTGATCTCGCAGGCCTCGTACCGGGGCGCGGGTCTCGCGGCGCCGCTCTCCACGGTGACCGTCGTGAATCCCGTCGTCGCGGCCGCGGTCGGCCTGACCCTCTTCGGAGAAACCTTCCGCTACGGCACCATGGGCACCGTTCTGGCGCTCGGCTGCGGTGTCGTCGCCGCGGGCGGCCTGATCCTGCTGACCACGGAGCGGATCGCCCGGGAGACGTCGACCGCCCCTGAGGCCGGGGCCGCGGAGGCCGGGCGGCTGCCATCGGCGCGGGTGGCGCCGTCGGCGGCTGTGACGTCACCGTGGTTCCAGGGGGCTCCGGGGTCCCAGGGGTCGCTGAAGCCCTCCGCACCGGCGCTGCCGGCACCCGCGCCGCCGGTCCCGGCCCCGGCCCCGGTAGAGCCACGGTTCAGGCCCGAGGCGGCGCTTCCCGCCGTGCCGTCACAGCTCGTTCCGCCGGTGACGGCGCCGACGCACCACCTGGTGTCGCACCGGCGCCCGAAGCGCCGGGAACGCATCGGGTCCTGAGCGGCACCGCCGCACCGCGGCGCCCCGGAGCCGACCCGCCTCAGATGCGCACGCCGCGGGCCCGCAGGTAGGCGAGCGGATCGATGTCGGAACCGAAGCCGGGCCCCGTCCGCACCTCGAAGTGCAGATGCGGGCCCGTGCTGTTGCCGGTGGACCCCGACCGGGCGATGCGCTGGCCCGCGCCGACCTGCTGCCCGGCCTTCACCGAGAGCGCCGACAGATGCCCGTACTGGCTGTACTTCCCGTCGGTGTGCCGTATGACCACCTGGTAGCCGTAGCTGCCGCCCCATCCCGCGGAGACGACCTGCCCGGCGGCGACGGCCTTCACGGACGTCCCCGTGGGCACGGCGAAGTCGACACCGGTGTGATAGCCCTTCGACCACGAGCCGCCCGCCGCGCGGTAGGGCGTGCTGGGGGACGCGGCGACCGGGGCGGAGGCGGCCGACGAGGTGGCGGGCCGGGCCTGCTTGGTGGGTGTCGAGGAGGCCTTCGGGGGGCGCGGCTTCTCGCGCTCCTTCTCGGCGGCTTTCCGCTCGGCAGCCTTCCGCTCGGCGGCCTTCCGCTCGGCGGCCTTCCGCTCGGCGGCCTTCCGCTCGGCAGCTTTCTTCTCCGCGGCCTTCTGTCGCGCCGGAGCCCCGGCCCGGTCCTCGGCGCGCCGATCGGCCTTGTCCGTGCCATGGGGGACGCGCCCGCCCTGACCGTGCACGGAGAGCCGCTGCCCCGGCGTGATCAGGTCGGGGTCGGCGCCGATGACCCGCCGGTTCGCGTCGTACAACTGCTGCCAGCCGCCTCGGACCCGGCGCTCGTCGGCGATCCCCGAGAGCGTGTCGCCGCGCACCACGGTGTACATCTCGGCGGTACCGGCGGTGGACTGCGGGGTCACCTCCGGCTTGACGTCCCTGACGTCGCGCTTGGGCGGTTTCGGCTTGCTCGGGGCGCGGGCCGGGGCGACGTCGGGCGAGCCGCCGCCCTTGGTGAGGCCCGCCTTCGCGGAGCACACCGGCCAGGCGCCGGGACCCTGCGTGCCGAGGACCTTCTCGGCCACGGCGATCTGCTGGTGCTTGGTGGCGCGGTCGGCACGCGACGCGTAGGCCGTGCCGCCGTACGCCTCCCAGGTGGACTGCTTGAACTGGAGGCCGCCGTAGTAGCCGTTGCCGGTGTTGATGCTCCAGTTGTTGCCGGACTCGCACGCCGCCACCTTGTTCCAGGTGTCGACGTCGGCGGCGCCGGCGGTGCCCGCCACGGTCAGCGGGAGCGCCATGCCCGCGCCGCCCGCGGTGACCGTGAGCGACGCACGGTTGATGCGGTTCGGCTGATACTTGCGGTGCCGGCCCCGTACGGCCATTGCGAGCCCCCTCGGACACACGTCATCACGGATTGCACACATCGGACACACGACAAGCCCGCAAGCTAGCCGGTCGGACCAATCCATGACAAGGGCCGGGCACCGAGGGGGCGCTGACAAATCACCCCTTCAAGTACCCCTCGATCCAACGAAGTTGGACTCCCTGCTGGTAGGGGCCACCGCCCTCGTGATCGTTGAAGGAGTACACCTCCATCGAACGCTCGCTCCCCGCGTACGCGTTGAAGGCGGCGAACACCGTGGAGGGCGGACACGTCTGGTCCTCCAGGGCGGTGGAGAAGAGGGCGGGCGCCCGCCCCCGGGCGGCGAAGTGCACGCAGTCGAAGTAGGAGAGTGTCCGAAAGACGCGCTCCTGCCCGCCCCTCCGGGCCTTCAGATACAGCCCGATCTCGTTGTACGGCGGCCGGTCGGTGAGGGTCGTGGCGCGCGGGAAGTCGCACAGGAACGGCACGTCGGGCGCGATGGCGGCCAGGTCCGGCACGAGACCGCCGACCGCGAGCGCGAGGCCGCCGCCCTGGCTGACGCCGAGCGCGGCGACCCGCGAGGCGTTCACGAGGGGGTGGGCGCGGACGGCCTCGACGGCCCGGACCGCGTCGACGTAGAGCCGCCGGTAGTAGTACTCGTGCGGGTCCTCGATGCCGCGCGTCATGTACCCGGGGTGGGCGGGCCCGCTGCCCACGGGGTCCGGGGTGTCGCCCTGCGCCCACCCGCCGCTGCCCTGCCCACGGGTGTCCATGACGAAGTGCGCGTATCCGGCCGTGGCCCACAGCAGATGCATGTGCGGCAGGCCGCGTCCGCCGCCGTATCCGATGTACTCGACGACGGCGGGCAGCGGTTCCCTCACGTCGGCGGGCAGAACCAGCCATCCCTTCACGGGATGCCCGCCGAACCCGGCGTACGTGACGTCGAAGACCCGCACACCCTCCAACGGCAGTTCCACCGCCTCGAACCGCGCGTGCAGGTCGTGCTGCCGCGCCTCGAGCAGCGTCTTCTCCCAGAAGGCGTCGAAGTCCTCGGGCTCCGGCAACTCGGGGCGGTAGCGGCGCAGTTCGTCAAGGGGCAGATCGAATTGGGGCACGGACGGCTCCTCCTTCGTACACGGCGTCGGAGCCTCACGCTATGCCAGTCGTCCCGCGCCCGGCAGGGCCGCTGACACGCCACAGGGGCGGGACCGGTCGGTCCCGCCCCTGTGGGCGCGTGTCAGGACACCCTGTGCGCATGTGTCAGGACAATGGCCCCGGCTGAGGCTCGGGCGGCGTCGGTTCCGGTCCCGGCGGTGTGGGGATCGGGGACGGCGACGGCTCCGGTGCGGGCCGGGGCTCCGGCCGCGGCACGGGCTCCGGGTCCGGGAAGGGCCTGTCCGGCCCCGGAGACGGCGGTCCCGGAGACGGCGGCGCCGGCGGTACGGGATCAGGGAACGGATGGGTCATTGCGATCCTCCAGCCAGTGGTTCGTCGGCTTCTCCCCCGCCTACCCGACACCCCCGGCCCCAAGCCTGACACCATTCCGGATCCATCGCCCAGCCGGTGGGGCAGACGCGCGACCGCCCCTGGGCCGCTATCGGACCCCGGCCGGACCCGCCGCACTCGGCACCGTCGCCCCGGGCGCCTCGCCCGAACCGTCCGCGACGACGGCGGCCGCGGCCGCCGCGAGCCCCACCCGAGGGCTGGCGAACACCGGCACCGGCCCGTCAGGGACGAGTTCCGACGCCGCCGCCATGGAGGCCTGCGCCAGCACGACCGCGTCGGCGTCCCGCACACCGCGGATCGCCGCCGCCACCGCCCGCGCGTACCCCTGCGCATCCCCCGCCAGGAACCGTGCCCACGCCCCGTCGACCACGACGGGGCGCACCACGACCTCGCGTCCGGCCGTGCGCGCCTCCTCCTCGACCAGCGCCACGGTCGGCGCCAGGGTCGACTCGACGGTGGCCAGTACGGCGACACGCGACCCGGCGGCGACGGCCGCGGCCGCCATGGGCCGGTCGACCCGCAGCACGGGAACACCCACGCGCGGGCCGAGGGCCTCGGCGACCGCCCCGATGCTGGAACAGGTGCACAGAACGGCCTGCGACCCCTCCCCCACGGCCTTCACCAGAGCGTCCCGCACCGCCGGAGCGACCGCCTCGGGCCCTTCCCGCCCGGCCCGCTCCAACAGGGACTCGTCGACGTGATGCCGGAGCGCGAGCCCCGGGTGGTGGGCGTCCCGCAGGCCGTCGAAGACCGGCACATGGACGGACGACGTATGCAGCAGCCCCAGGGTCACCACGCCGACGGGTCCGTCCGGACCTTGTCCAGCGCGGCCCGCATCAGCGCGTCGGAGGCCGCCGGGGCCTGCTCCGGGTGGCGCTCGGCCCACTTCACGACGTACGAACACAGCGGCGCGACCGCGGCGCCCTCCCGTGCGGCGATGGCGTACAGCTCCGCGGTGAGCTCGCCCGCGATGCCCTTGCCCTCATGGGCGGACGCCACTTCCGTGTGCACGGGCACGAGCGCGGTCTCGGCCGCGCCGCCGGGCACCTCGTCGGACTCGGTGCCGGGCACGTCCAGCGTGAAGTAGTCGATGTGCCCGACGACCTCACCGCCGTCGGACGCTTCGAGCACTCCGCGGGCCCGGTCGTCACGGATCTCCACGCTCATCGCCTCTCCTCGCAGTAGACGCGGGACGCGAGAGCCCCGCTTCAGACGCTCAGCGGACTCCGCGCCGTCTCCGGGTCCCCCGGCACGGCCTCGGCGGGATCGTCACCGAGGGCGACCACCCGATTGGCCTCGTCGACGTGCACGACCCGCGGCCGCAGCGCCCGCGCCTCGGCGTCCTCGACCTGGGCGTAACTGATGATGATCACCTTATCGCCGGGATGGACCAGGTGCGCGGCCGCGCCGTTGATACCGATGACACCGCTCCCGCGCCGCCCCTCGATGGTGTACGTCTCCAGGCGGGCGCCATTGGTGACATCAACGATGTGCACGAGCTCGCCGGGCAGCAGATCAGCGGCGTCGAGAAGGTCGGCGTCGATGGTGACGGACCCCACGTAGTGCAGGTCGGCCTGGGTCACCGTGGCGCGGTGAATCTTGGATTTGAAGAGAGTACGCAGCACTTTGGACTCCTGTATGACGGCTCCCTGCCTGCTTTGTGCAGGTCAGGTGCGCTTTTCACTGTACATCTGACGCCGTTCTCGGCGGTGGGGCGGACATGCGCGGTGAGCACGCTCTTCTACGGCAGCGGCGTCAGGGCCGGCGCGGTCACCTCGCGCAGGCGCCTGCGCATGTCGCCGTGCCAGGTCAGCCGCCGGCCGCCCGCGCCTTGGGCACTCGCCTGCCACCCCGGGTCCGCCTGTGCCGCGAGACCCAGTTCCTCCAGGATGCCCGCCCCGAAGAGGGCGTCGGTGTGCGCGCTGACCCAGGCCATCGGCTCGGCCAGGCCGAACTCCGCGACGGCGGCCCCGACGTCACGGCGTACCTCCGGTGACGAGCGCCGCCACTGCCGCAGGATGTCGGCGAACTGCGACAGCGCGAGGTCCTTCGTCACGATCGTCCGCTGGAGCCATCCCTCCCGGAAGACGTGCAGGCACAGGAAGAGGAAGGCGTGGGGTGTGCTCAGCGCGGGCAGGACGCCGCCGATGACGGGTACGGGCGCGATCTGCTCGACCACGCGGCGCATCGGCACCTGCCACGCGCTGCCGTGCCAGGTGAGGCTGTTGGCGACGTCCACGGAGACATGCGGTACGCAGATGTCCTCGGTGAGCAGCCTGAAGTGCGGGAGGTGGTCCGGTGACATCCGGTACGACCGCCGGTCGAGCCGGGGCATCTCCTTCAGTTGCCCGGTCTCGGGGTCGAAGACGGCGTCCGGCGTGTAACCGAGGTCGATCAGTGCCGTCCTCGTCCGCTCGCGGTCCTCCGGAGCGATCATCAGGTCGATGTCGTTGAAGGAGCGCACGGCGGTGTCGTCGTACAGGGTCGACTGGAGCGTCACCCCCTTGGTCCAGGCGGCTCGCACCCCGGCGCGGGCGAGCCCGTCGGAGACCCGGGCCGCCTCCCGGGTGAGCAGTCGGCCCCGGTGCTCGCTCAGCCGCAGCTGGTTCAGCACGGGGGTGCGCAACCGGTGCGGCAGTGCCTTCCGCAGTCCGTGCCGGTTGAGGAAGTCCGCAAGGGCCGGCAGCAGGTTGTGGCGCATCGCCTGCTGGATGAGCTCTCCGTGGTCGAAGTCCGGCCGCTGCAGATGAGCGGCGCGGGCGTCCGGTTCGGCGTCCAACCCCTGGTGCTCGGCGACCAGTTCGAGCACGGCCCAGGCGGTGTCGTGGCCGCCGAGCGGATCGAGGCGGTCCGGGGAGTACCGCACCGTCATCAGGCGCCGTATCCGTGGTGCTCCCCCACCGGCCCGGCGGTGGAACGGCGCAGATCGTGCGAGACGCGCATGCGTCGGCGGGCCTCGGCGCGGTCGATCGGGTGGCTGTCGTCCCACTCGATCGAATTGCGCATCAGCGCGGCGAGCGCCGGGTCGATGCCGTCGAGATATCCGGGGTGGCGCATGTACGAGTACGAGGTCTGGCCGCCGGTCGGTTCCTCCATGGACTGGACGTTCATGTGCAGGGTCCTGCGGAACTGGTCCGGTGCGCACGATCCCCGGTGCAGCATGTGGTAGTTCATGTAGATGACGTCACCGGGGCCGCACTCCACCTGGACCTCACCGGGCAGCGGGCCGGTACTCCGGGCGTAGACGGCCTCGCGCTCGACCTCGGTGAGGGGCCGCCGGTGGGAGCCGGGGATCGCCCGGAACGACTTGTCATCGGTCAGGCAGACGTTGAACTGCACGTGGCGGGGCTTGCCGTTGGGTTCGAAGTGCTCGTGCTCGTGGTTGTCCTTGTGCCAGTTGAGCTCGTAGGGCATGAATTCCGGCGACCACAGCAAGTGGGCCGCCCAGAAGCGCAGGTTCGGGCCGAGCACGGCATGGCTGAACTCCATGAACTTCCGGTGGCCGAACACCGCGCCCAGTTCCGGCTCGTAGAGGTTCGGCGCGAACATGTTGTCGACGCCCCAGGTATCGACGGCGCCCTCGACCCTGTTGGTGTATCGGGGTACGGTCGGCGCGCCGAAGGCCGACGGATCAGCCCGCACTTTGCCGACCACCCGCTCGCTCGCGGCGAGCATGCCGGCTACTTCTTCGGGAGCGAACACGTCCCGGACAACTGTGTATCCCTGGACGGCGAACCGCTCCACATGAGCTTCCAGGGTTTCTTCCGTCGGTGCCGCACTCATCTGAGCCGCCGCCTTCCCGTCGAAACGGTTCGGACTCGATTCCTTGCGGGCCGAGGTTAGCAGCGGTTTAACCGACCGGCACCGACTTCAAGTTTCCGTTTAAAGTCCCACGCCGCAGGCAGAATCGGACGAAGTCGAGGCATGACGGGCCCCACGGGTCGGGTACGAGGAAAGCACGCTCCACCGACAAGGGCGAGCGGCCGCTGCGCACGCGTACAGTCAAAGGGAATTGGAGCCCTTCATGCCAACGACAGCACTCGTGACCGGCGGAGCCGGTTTCATCGGCAGCCACACCTGCGTCGAACTCCTGAGGAACGGCCATTCCGTGGTCGTGGTCGACGACCTTTCCAACAGTTCACCGCAGGCCCTTGCGAGGGTGGAGCAGATAGCAGGGAAGCCGGTCCACGCATTCCACCAGGTGGACATCAGGGACCGGTCCGCTCTCGCCGACGTGTTCACCCGCCATCGCCCGGACGCGGTGATCCACTTCGCCGCTCGAAAGGCGGTCGGCGAATCGGTCGCCCTGCCTGTCGAGTACTACGACACGAACGTGGCCGGAACGCTCACCCTGTTGTCCGTCATGCATGAGCACCATGTGCGGCGCCTGGTCTTCTCGTCGTCCTGTTCGGTCTACGGAAACGCGACCAAGGTGCCTCTGAGCGAACTGGACCCGGTCGGACCCACGAATCCGTACGCCGCGTCGAAGCTCATCTGCGAGCAGGTGCTCGCCGATCTCTGCCGACGTCTGCCGGACTGGCAGGTGCTGGCCCTGCGCTACTTCAACCCGATCGGTGCCCACGCCAGCGGCCTGCTGAACGAGGAGCCCCGGGGCGCGCTGAACAACATCATGCCGCTCCTGACCCGCATCGCGGTCGGCCGGCTGGACCGGCTCGACGTGTACGGGGATGACTACCCCACCGCTGACGGCACGGGCGTGCGCGACTACATCCACGTCGTGGACGTCGCGGAGGCTCACCGCACGGCCGTGGAGCGCATCGGCGAGGCGAACGGCATGCGCACCTTCAATCTAGGCACCGGTCAGGGCACGTCGGTCCTCCAGCTGGTGCGCGAGTTCGAGCGGGTATCGGGGCGCACCATTCCCTACCGGGTCACGGGGCGCCGCCCGGGGGACGTGGCCGTCCTCGTCGCCGATCCGACCGCGGTCGCCCGGGCGTGGAACTGGACCACCACCCGGGACCTCGCCGCCATGTGCCGCGACGCCTGGCGGGCCCAGCAGCGCAATCCGGCGGGCTACCTCGCCTGACGCACGGCGGGCTACCTCGCCTGATACACGGCGGGCTACCTCGCCCGACGCGCATCGCACCGCAGCAGATCGCGCAGGTCCACGGTCTCCAGGTAGGCGCCGAGAGGCCGGTCCAGGCAGACGCGGGCAGCCGCGCGGGCAGCCGTGGAGCAGCCCTGGACGGCGACGCCGACGCGGCTGGCCGCGAGCAGGTCGGCGTCGTTGTCGCCGTCCCCGAAGGCCACCACTCGGCTCAGGTCCTGCTCGCCGAAGCGTTCGGCGAGCAGTTCGGCCAGGCCGGTCGCCTTGCCCCGGCCGGCCGCGGTGAACACCGTGGCATCGAAGGCGTTGAGGGGCCGTCGTAGCGTGCCGGCGACGTCCGGAGGTGCGGCGTCGAACACCACCAGCCGACTGACAGGTCCCGCCGGTGCGGCGACGTCGATGTCCCTGCGGGGGATGCGGTACGCCATGGCGTACGCGGCCGCGGCGCGGCGACTGGAGGCGACGAGCCGGCCCTCGCCGCACGAGGCGACGACGTCCGCGCAGGCCCGCACCACCTGGTCCACGGCCGACAGGGGCAGCGTGGCCGCCGTCCGGCAGTGCCCGCCCGCTCGGTCGAGGACGACGTCACCGTCTTCAAGGAGCACCTCGGGGTGGAAGAGGGTGAGCAGCGGGTCGGCCCCGGCCAGCCGCAGGAACCCGGGGCGCGATCGCCCGGTCACGACGATCGGGAGCAGGCCCAGGTCGCGCAGCCTGGACGTCCCGGCCAGCACCGACGCGGTCGTCGCGCCGCCCGCGTCGAGCACCGTGCCGTCCAGGTCGAAGGCGGCATACCGCAGCCCGCCTTCGGCGCGGTCGGGCAGCGCGGCGCCTATTCCTGCACCTTCTTGTCGAGGAGGCCGACGATGCTTTCGAGGGTCGCGAAGTTCTCTATGCTCAGTTCGTCGTCCTCGAAGAGGACACCGAATTCATCTTCCAGGTACAGGGTCAACTGGACACTGGTCAGGGAATCGAGGCCGTGCGCGGAGAGCAGATCGGTCTCCGGGAAATCGGTGGGCGAGTTCAGCAGGGCACCGACATTTTTCCGGACCTTCTCGGTTATCTCGCTTCTTTCCAATGGAGTCCTCACAGCCTCGCGAAATGGGCAGCCATTTCGGATCAGCCTAGGATCGGCCTCGGTCACCGTCAACGACATTCAGTCTCCGCTGGATGACCCCACATTTCGTTGTCGCGGGTTTGTGTCCGCTGCTACGATCCACGATCGGCTCGCGTGCCATCGGCACAACCGGACCTTTTCGGGCGAGAAAGAGGTAAGCACTCCGTGATCATCCGAACCGAATACGCCAAGCTGTACATGGATACGCAGTTGAACCACAGCTCGGGGTATTTCACCGATGCCGACATGTCGTTGGACAGCGCTCAGCGGGCCAAGACCGACGCGGTGTTGCGCAGTTGCCGGATCCGGCCGTCGATGCGCCTCCTGGACATCGGCTGCGGCTGGGGCTCGACCGCGCGCGCCGCGGCCGACGCGTACCGGGCCGAGGTGACCGGCATAACGCTGAGCAGTGAGCAGCACGCGTACGCCGTCGCGCGGGAGACGGGCCGACCGGCCGACCGGCGCGTCGATTTCCGCCTGCAGCGGTGGGAGGAATTCGACGAGCCGGTGGACCGCATCATCTGCGTCAACGCATTCGAGACCTTCGAGAACAAGGACTCGTTCCTGCCGCACTGCCGTGCCCTGCTGCCGCCCGGCGGGGTCATGGTCATGCTCGCGGTGACCGCGGAACGGCCGATCTTCCGGGTCACCCCCAAGGGCCGGGTCGTCACGCTCGGCGAGAGCGCCGGGTTCGATGTCGCCGTCTCCGATTCCCTGAGCACGCACTACGCGAGGACCCTTGAGCTCTTCGTCGAGAACCTCCGGCGGAACAGGGCGGAGGCGGTCGCGCTCGCGGGTGAGGTCGAAGTGGACAAGCAGGTGGCGCACTACGCGCAGTGCGCGGAGTTCCTCCGGCGCGGCATGAACGACATGTTCGAGTTCGTGTTCACCGCTCGATGAGCTCCGCACGGCCCCGGCCACCCGGCCGCTCAGGTGATGCGGAGGGGAACCGCGGGCGGGCCGTCGGCCAGCACCGCGCGCACGAGGGCCACGAATCCGGGCGGGCGCACCACTTCCGACGAAGCCGCCAGTTCGTCCAGTGACCACCACCGGGTCTCCTTGATGACCTCGCGCTCGCTGTCGGTCATGAACTCGCCGGTGGTGCGGGTCTCGCGGCTGAGGCAGAGGAAGTAGCGCTCGTGGCTGCGCACCCGTCCGTGCTTCGGCAGGTCCAGTTCGAGCTCGCGGAGCCACACTTCCCTGCCGATCTCGACGCCGACCAGACCGGTCTCCTCGTACAGTTCGCGGATGAGCGCCTGCTCGGCCGTCTCCCCCTCCTTCACTCCTCCCCCGGGCGTCACCCAGTAGTGGAGCAGGTGCGGATTGGCCGGGTCCACCGGCGTCGAGTCCTCGGCCCGCAGGAGCAGGACCTCAGCGGATTCGTTGAGCACCAGACCCCGCGCCGAGGGCCGTACGCGCATGTGTCCGTCCCTCCTCATGCAGCCGCGGCACGCGTGTGCCGGCGCAGTCGCTCCGCACCGGCCGCAATCTTACGGAACGCCTCGGCCATGCCCGTCAGCATCCGTGTCGACAACGGCTGCGGATAGGCGGGCAGCCGCCAGGCCGATCTCACGTACTCCTCGCTCCGCGGCAGGTCACCGGCCCGGTACAGCCGCCGGTCCGGGTCGACGGGGTACGTGGTGATGCCGGTCTCGGCGCGGGAGAAGAACGGTTCCCTGTGCAGGGGCAGCGACGTCGGCACGGTGGCCGGTACGCCCTCGGCCCGCAGGGCGTCGATGAACACCGAGCGGGGCAGCCCGCCCCACTGGGCCGGGTCGTACAGCGGCTGATAGCTGTAGCCGCCGTGCCGGGAGACGTGGTCTTGCCGGGGCGCCGGGGCGAGTCCCGGGGTGTCGCGGAGGATCTCGTCGTACGCGCGGAAGTTGTCCGCACGCCATTCGAGGTACTGGTCCAGCCGCTCCATCTGCCCGATGGCCAGCGCCGCGCCGAGCGGATGCATGCGGTAGTTGAGGCCGTAGCCGAGTTTCGCGAAGGGCACCAGGTCCGGTGTGCGCACCTCCGTTTCGGACCGCGCCGCGAAGTGGCCGAGCATGACCGCACGCTCGTAGACGGTGGTGTCCGATGTGACGAGCATCCCCCCTTCGCCGGCGGCGACGAGCTTGCGCCCCTGGAGGCTGAACGCCGCGACGTCGCCCCTGGTGCCGACCTCCGCCCCGGACGTCGCGGCGCCGTGCGCCTGGGAGCAGTCCTCCACCACCTTGAGGCCGTGGCGGCGCGCGAATCTCAGGGCGCGCTCCATGTCGACCGGGTGTCCTGAGAGATGGGTCACCACCATCGCGCGCGTACGCGAGGTGACGTGCCGTTCCGCGTCGTCGATGTCGATGTTGCCGGTGTCGGGTTCGGCGTCGACGAGGACCGGTGTCGCGTTGCACGCGACGATCGGCATGACGGTGGCCAGATAGGTGTACGTCGGGGCGAGCACCTCGTCGCCCGGGGCCAGCCCGATCCCGAAGAAGGCCGAGTGCAGGGCCGCCGTGCCCGAACTGGTGGCCAGCGCGTAGGGCCGGTCGAGCCTCGTCTCGAACAGGCCTTCCAGCTCGGCAACCATGCCCTCGCTGGCGTCGTACGAGATCTCGCCCCGCCGGGCGGCGTCGGCGACGCGGGCCACGTCGGCCTCGCTGACGACGGGCCACACCGTCCGGTCCGGTTCGCGCACCGTCGGCTCACCACCGAAGATGGCCAGTTCACTCATGCGTGGGCTCCTTTTCCAGGGCGTCCGCCGTGCGCAGCGCACGGACCAGGGCGTCCGCGTCCGGGTGTCGGACGCGGATCAGCCGGACACCAAGAGGTGCCAGGCGCCGGAACAACTCCTCGTTCGCCCGGCGTTGTTCGCGGTGGACGGAGATCGCGTACCAGATGATCGAAGCGGGGCCGATCGCGTGCCACCACGTCTCGACGTTGCCGGCCGACCACAGCGGCTGGCGGCGCCGGGCGCGCGCCACCGTCCGCCGGACCAGGCGCGGCAGGCCGACCCGCAGCGGGGTGTCGACCCAGACGACCACGTGCGCCCGAGCGGCGTACGCCTGGACCGCGGCGCCGTACTGGCCGTCGACCACCCATCCCGGCTCGTCGGTCCGCGCGGCCACCGCGTTCAGGAACTCGGCGGTCTCGGCCGGCACCCATCCCGCGGCCCAGAACGCGTCGTCCAATTCGATGTGCCGCAGTTCGAGCGCGGACGCCAGCCGTCGCGCGAGGGTCGACTTGCCCGCGGCCGGCGTACCGACCACCCAGACGTTCACTCCAGCGCTCACATCCGGTCCAGGGCGGCCACGAACTTCACGGCGTCCGCCCAGTCCATGTCCTCGGTCAGTTCGAACAGCGGACCCGTGTGCTCCCCGCTGGCGACATCGGGGTCGCCCGCCACCCACGCGACCGCCTCGGCGGACAGGCCCGCCTCCGTCAGCCGCCGCCCGAACGCGGTGTCCTGCGGACGGATCGCGGAACCGCCGACCGAGAAGTAGCGGACGATCGTGGCCATCCCCTCGGGCGCGCCCGGGGAGACGTGGACGCCGTTGCAGCGGGTCGACACCCGGTCCAGCCCGAGCGACCCGCGCTCCCTGAGCAGGATGCCCTTGATCGAGTGCGGCTCCGCGTCCCTCGGGTCGGTCGCACCGATGAGGTCGCGCCGGATCACCGGCAGCGCCAGCTCGGACCAGCATTCGAGGAGCGCGATCGCCCCGCCCGGCGCGGTGAAGTGGGCGACCTGCTGGGGGTGGAACGGATTCAGCACGATCAGGTCTTCGCCGTCGACGGACGCCCGGATCGCGTAGGTGCCGGTGCCGAGCTTCGCGACCGCGGTGTTGCGGGTCAGCAACTCCAGCGCGTAGGGCGTCAGTTCCGGGATCTCGTCGAGCAGCTGGAATCCCCCCACGACGCGGCCGCTCGCGGCTCGGAACCCGGGGTAGGTCTCGTCCAGACGCTCGACGGCGGCGGGCGACATGCCGGCCTCGCCCGTGCGGGCGATGCGGTTGAGCGCCGGGTAGTGCGACTCGACGACGGCGTGCCGGGCGACGAACCCGCTCGACAGGACACGGACCGCGCCGATCTCGACGCCGCGGTCCGTCAGGACGTCAAGCACCCGGGCGAGCGGCCTGGCGCCGTCACCTCCCCGGGGGAGCACCAGCTCGGGTTTGAGCATCACCAGGAACTGGTGCCGGTCGGCATGGCCGCCCGGTGCGTACGGCCGGACCCATGCCTCGGTCTCCGCCAACGGCTGCGCGGCGCACCGCCGGACGGCGGCGGCGATCGTGGCGGCGAGTTCGTTCACCACATCGTGATCCCGTCGAAGATCAGTTCCCTGGTCACGTCGCCCATGTTCGCCAGCCGCTTCGCGATGATGGCGTCCGCGACCGAGCGCTGATCCTCGCTCAGCTCGCCGTGCGCCTCCACCACCACCTCGTCCGGTTGGTCCAGGCGGGCTTCCTTCGAGGTGAAGATGTGCGTGTCCACCGGCAGGCCGATGGCCTCGCTCACCTCCCTGGCCAGTTGGTGCGCGAGCACGCCGTACAGCTTGCCCGTGTGGTCGAGCGGGTTCTTGCCCGCCGGGGCCTCGATGCTCATCGAACGCATCGGTGTGATGAGGCCGTTCAGGCGGTTGCCGCGGCCGACGACACCGACGTCCCCGGTGTCCGCGACCGAGCCGAGCGCGGTCAGGTAGGGCCGCTTGTTCCGGTCGGTGGGGTTGAACAGGAGGTCGGGCTCCAGGCCGAAGGTCTCGCGCAGGTACTCCGCCACGTGCTGCCGGCATTCGGCCTTGCGCCGCAGGTAGGTCTCCATCGAATCGATGTGGCGCGCGAGGAAGGGCATGTTGACGATCAGCCGGTACTCGTCCTCGCGGCGGCTGCCGAAGACCTTCACGTCCCACCCGGTGTCCGGGTGCTTCTCCTTGAACCCGGCCCCGTTGATCAGCTGTTCCGTACCCATCACCATCGCTTCGAGCGTGCTGAGCGGGTAGTAGCCGTGCAGCAGGTTGCAGTCGTTCGACACCAGGTCGGTGTCGCCGATCTCGATCAGGTCGTCGATGACCTGCGGGCGGTAGCGGGAGTGCCCGCGCCCCGATCCCTGGTGGTCCACCACCTCGCACTGGACGGTGAGGTGGCGCTTCGGGTCGAACCCGGTGGTCACCTCGGAGAGTGTGTCGGCCGCCGCCCGGAACAGGATCTCCTCGAGCGGGATCGGCTGGTCGGCGTAGCGGTACGCGCCCTTGCCCGCGTACAGCACGGTGTAGGGCTTGGTCAGTTCGCCCTCACCGAAGTCGATGGTGGCCTCGCCGCCGAAGAGCACGACCTTGTCGAACCAGTGGTGTGCGACCCGGCCGAAGTGCTCGACGCAGTACTGCGCGTAGTAGCGCGAGGCGCGTTCGGCGATCGCGTCGCACATCGTGTCCGGATGACCGACCCCTTTCCGTTCGACGAGTTCGTAGGCGGGTGTCGCCGCACTGCCGTGGGAGGCGGAAACGATGGAGACAAAGGTCCCGGTCACCGGGTTCCTCCGTGAGTAGGTCCGACGGGAACGAGTTGTTGCTACAGGGGGAGTTCGATCCGGCGGCGCCGCTCGAAGACGTACCAGTGACGGTGGCCGAGTTCCCGGAGCGTCCGGCGTACTTCCTCGTGCTCCTCGCCGACGCGTTCGGGGTCGTGCGCGTCGGACCCGAACGTCATCCTGACGCCGTAGTGGGCGGCCATCTCGAGGATGTCCGGGTCCGGGTACCAGCCGCCGCACTCCTTGGTGCTGCCCGACGTGTTCACCTCGACCACCACGTCGGTCTCGGCGAAGGCGCGCACCATCCGTTCCGTCGCCGGGGTGGCGATGGACGACATGGCGGGGCACGCCGCCTTCACGGCGTCGACGTGGCCGAGTACGTCGAACAGCCCGCTGCGGGCCGACTGGGCGACCAGGTCGCAGTACTTCTCCTTCGCCCGCTTCAGGTCGTCGTCGGTGGCGCCTTGCCAGCGTTCCGGCCGGAAGAGGTCGACGCCGTCCATGACGTGCACCGACCCGATGACGTAGTCGAAGTCGTAGCGGCGCAACGTGTCGCCGTAGAGGCCCGCGTGCTCGGGGAAGAAGTCCGACTCGACGCCCACCAGGATGCGGATCCGGTCCGCGTACTCCTTGCGCAGTTCCTCAGCCTCGGTGACGTACCGGGGGAACTCGCTCTTCGCCATGGCGACCCAGGGGCGGTGGTGGTCCTCGGGCTCGGCGAAGAAGGGAGTGTGGTCGGAGAAGCCCAGCGTGTGGAGCCCGGCGTCGATCGCGGCGTGCACGTAGTCGCGCATGGTTCCCCGCGCGTGGCCGCACCGGTCGTGGTGCGTGTGGAGGTCGAACATCCGCGATCAGTCCCGGGCGACGCTGTCGACGTACTCACGGAACCTGCGGATGCCCACCGACTCCGGTGCGCCCTGCGGCGGGTTCTTGAACAGGAAGGCGCACACCTCGTCGACACAACCGGCGTGTCCGCGTTCGGCGGCGGCCTTCGCGACGCGCACCGCGTTCACCAGGACCCCGGCCGCGTTCGGGCTGTCCTCGACCCGCATGCGTACGTCGAGCACGAGGTTCGAGTCCAGTACCGAAGCCGCTTCGATGTTGATGAAGCAGGTCTTCTCGTCGCCCAGGAACTCCACGAAGCCGTTGGGGCCCGCCGAGACGGTGCTGGCGTCGATGCCCGCCGCGCTCAGGGCGCTGCGCTTCGTCCGCACCTTGCCGGCCGCGCGCCCCGGATCGGAGAGGTTGAGGAAGTCGGTGTTGCCGCCGACGTTCAGCTGATAGGTGTTGACGACGGAGAGCCCACGCGACTGGAGCAGTTCGATCAGCGCGGTGTGCAACGTGGTGGCGCCCAGGTGGCTGCGCAGGTCGTCGCCGAGAAGCGGTACGCCGCCCGCGACGAACGCCGCGGCGAGTTCGGGCTCGTGGGCCACCGGCTCGGGCGTCGCGTTGACGAAGGCGACGCCCGCCTTCACCGCCGCGCGGGCGTACGCCTGTACGGCGCGGGTGGAACCGGTCGGCAGGAGGCACACGAGTACGTCCGCCGCGACCTCGGTCAGCCGGTCGGCCACGTCGTCGACCGTCACCTCACGGCTCGTCGGGTGCGGCTCGACGACGCCTTCCAGGTTGCCGCCGACGCCGTCGAACAGCGGGCCCGGCTCCACGATGACACCGGTCGGCTCGACGTCGACGTGGAGCACCGCGGCCACCGGCGGGCTGGTGATCGCCTTCACCACGTCCAGGCCGACCTTGCGGCGATCGACGTCGAACGCCGCGACGAACCGTATGTCGTTCACCTGGTACCCGCCGATGCGCGCGTACATGATGCCGTTCATCGGTCCGGTGCCCGGCGGGGTGAGACCGGCCGTCTGCACGAGACTCGAAGCGCACGATCCTATTCCCGCGAGAGCAACTCTGATTTCGCCCATGGGTCCTTCCGTCCGCATAAGTAGGGTGAACGCCTGGCCGGCCGCTCAAAGGCCCAGCCGGATCACATGGCGGTGTAACCGCCATCGATCATGAGATTCTCCCCGGTGATGAAACTGGCGTCATCGGAAAGAAGGAATGCGATCGGACCCGCTATCTCCTCGGGGTCCGCCACCCGCTTCAGCATGTGTCGACCGCCGATCTCGGGGTCCTTTTCAGCGTTTTCCCGCGTCATTCCCAGTACGTCGCGGTGGAAACGTTCATTGTTCGCGTTCCACACCGTTCCGGGGTTGACGGCGTTGACCCGGATCTTCCGGTCCGCCAGGTCCAGGGCCATGCAGCGGGTCATGTTGGCGACAGCCGCTTTCGCCGCGTTGTACACCACGTAGTCGGGTTGCGCGATGTGTCCGGAGATCGAGGCGATGTTCACGATCGCGCCGCCCCGGTCGGCCATGTGCGGCACCACGTGCTTGACGCACAGCGCCTGGCCCATGATGTTGACGTCGTTGCTGCGGCGCCACTCGTCGACCGTGGCGTTCACGCCGCGCATGATGAACACGGCGGCGCAGTTCACGAGGAAGTCGACCCGGCCGTGCCGCAGGACCGTGCCTTCCACCGCTGCGGCCACCTGCTCCTCGTCCGACACGTCCGTGAGTGCGTGCCAGGCGGTGCCGCCCGCGGCCGTCACCTCGGCCGCGGCCGAGGGACCGAACTCCGGATGTGCGTCGGCGATGGTCACGGCGACGCCCTCGTGGACCAGCCGGTCGACGACGGCTCGGCCGATGCCCTGGGCGCCGCCGGTGACGACGGCGACCTTCCCGTCCAACCCGCGCATGACGAAGTCTCCTTGTGTCGGATGGCGGCAGCTCGGGCTGCCCGGTGTCGGCTTGCCGCGGGTCACCATGCCCACGCCTCGGGTGCCGGTCCTCCCTTTCCCGGCGGTGGGAACAGCTCGTCGAGCCGGGCGGTCACCGCGTCGTCGAGTGCGAAGGTGAGCGCCGCGGTCGAGGCCGTCAGCTGTTCCGCGGTCCGGGGTCCGATGATGGGCGCGGTGACGCCGGGACGGCCGAGCAGCCAGGCGAGCGCGACCACGGAGGGGTCCTGGCCCAGCTCGGCGCAGAGCTTCTCGTACCCGGCGATCGCCCGTGCCCCGCGCCGGAGGTCGTCGGCAGCGCGGGCGCCGGTGGAGCGCGCCGTGGAGCCCTCGGCCTGGCGGCGCAGCACTCCGGACAGCAGACCGCCGTGCAGCGGGGACCACGGCAGCACGCCGAGGCCGAGGGCGGACGCCGCCGGGATGACTTCGAGCTCCACGTAGCGGGCGAACAGGTTGTACAGGCACTGCTCGGACACCAGGCCCAGGAGGTGACGTTCGCGTGCCACGGCCTGGGCCGCGGTCAGGTGCCAGCCCGCGAAGTTGCAGGAGCCCACGTAGCGCACCTTGCCCTGCGCCACCAGCGTCGCCATCGCCTCCCAGATCTCGTCCCACGGGGTCGAGCGGTCGACGTGGTGCATCTGGTAGACGTCGATCCAGTCGGTGCCGAGCCGTCTGAGGGAGGCGTCGCAGGCCTTGATGATGTGCCGTGCGGAGAGGCCGCGGTCGTTGGGCCAGTCGCCGGTCTTGCCGTACACCTTGGTGGCGAGCACCACCTTGTCGCGCCGGCCGCCGCCGTGGCCGAACCACCGCCCGATCAGGGCCTCGGTGCCGCCGGGGCCGGACTTGCGACCGTAGATGTCGGCCGTGTCGAAGAAGTTGATGCCGAGGTCGAGTGCACCGTCCATGATCGCGTGACTGTCCGGCTCGCTGGTGTGCGAGCCGAAGTTCATGGTTCCAAGGCCGAGTCGGCTGACGACGAGCCCGGTGCGTCCGAGGTGGGTGTGTTCCATCAGTTCAGTGCCGCCAATGAATGCCCCTCAAATGAATTCCGCCGGGAAAACCGGAAAGCCGACGTCATTCCCTGAATTCGGATTCGGCGGGTCATGTCGCGTCATGACGCTCGCTTCACCGCACCGGTAAGATCGATCACGGATCGTAGCAGCGGGTTCGGATACGCGGCAACGAGATCCAGGGTCATCCAGCTGTGACTAAATGTTGTTGACAGCCCATGCGGCCGATCCTAGGCTGCCCGGAACTGACCATTCCTTTCTTCGCTTTCGTTCGGCGGACGCCGCTCCCGCATAAAGAACACCGCAACTGTCGTGCAGCGCGCCGCATTCGGGATTCGTTTAAAACGGAGGGCAGACCGGGTGAGTTCGGAGGGCAGGATCGTCGCCCGATGCGCCGGTGCCGATGTCGGCACCGGCGGACGAACGGTCGAGGTCGAAGTACCGGTCGGCGTCTGGCCGGTCGTCGAGGAGTACCTGTCCGGGTTCGTCACCACCGGGCCCGCCGGCCCCGAGGACGGGCGCTGGCGCGTCGCCCTGGCCGTCCGACCGGAGGGCACGCGCGCCGCGACGGCGGCGCACTACGGCGACTACGACGACACCGGCGTCTGGCGCGAGGTCGACGGCGCGCACCGCTCCGTCCGGCTCACCGCTTCCACGGCGTCGGCCTACGCACCGGTGCACGTGGTGCGGATCGTCCGTACGCTGCTCCGCCTCGACGCGGCCGAGCACGACCCGTCGGCCCTCTTCCTCCACGCCGGAATGGTCGCGTGGCGGGGTCTCGGCATCGCGCTGGTCGGCAACAAGCGCAGTGGGAAGACGTCCACGGTGATCGCCGCCACCGCGGCCGGTGCGCACTTCGTCGGCAACGACGACCTGTCCTTGCACGAGGGACCCGGCGGACCGATCGGCGTCGGCTGGCCGCGTTCCGTGTCGATCCGCCTCGACACGGTCGAGCCGCTCGGGATCGCGCTCCCTGCCCGGCCGGTCCACCCGGCCAACGCGCACCGCAGCGAAGCGCGGTTGCTGATGCCCCATGAGATCGGCGGGATGTTCGACGGCCGGGTGGCGCCGAAGGCACCGCTCCGCGCCGTGGTCTTCCCCTCGTTCGCGGCGGACGGCAGCGCCGCGCTGACCCGCGTCGCCCCGGACGAAGCGGCCGAGCGGCTCTTCGCCAACCTCCTGGCGCCGCCCGTGAAGGACGACGAGCTCACGTCCTGGTTCAAGCTGCCGGACGCGGCGGAACTGGGTGCGCGGGCGCGCCGGATCGCCGCCTCCGTCCCCGCCTTCGAACTGCGCCAGCGCCTGGACCACCTGGGACGCCGTCCGGAACTCGCCCGCGTCCTCGACGAGGCGGTGGCGTGGTGAGGCTGCGCGGGGGCGACGACAGCGCGCTGCGCCACGTGGACAACGTCTATTACGAGGGCCCGCACTACGACCAGCGCTACGCGACGTACACGCACGACATCGGCTTCTGGCGCGAGGCGGCCCGGTCCAACGGCGGACCCGTACTCGAACTGGCCGCGGGCACCGGCCGGTTGAGCCTGCCCATCGCCGAAGACGGCATCGACGTCGTCGGCGTGGACGTCGCCCCGAGCATGATCGACCAGGCCGTGCGCAAGCGCGGGCCGTCCAGGGCCACCCCGACGTTCCTCGTCGGTGACATGCGCCGCTTCGAGCTCGGCCGGCGTTTCGGCCTGGTGATGATCGCGTGCAGCAGCGTCTGCCACCTGCTGTCCGACGAGGACGCGCTGAGCTGCTTCACCTCCGCCGCGCGGCACCTGCGGCCCGACGGGACCTTCGCCATCGACGTGGCGGCCCCCCGGCACGAGACCGCACGCGCCGACGCCAGATGGAAGAGCCGTTTCTCCTACGACCACCCGGCGACCGGCCACCTGGTGACGGTACGCGGGCGTCGGACGTACAGCCCCGCGTCCCGGCTGCTGACGGACGAGATGGAGTACACGTTCACCGAGGACGGCAGGACCGAGCACGCCACCCGCGTGAGCCGGATGTACTCCGCCGACGACCTCGCCGAGCTTCTGGGCCGGGCAGGTCTGAGGGTGGAACGCACCTTCGGAGACTTCGACGGCGGCCCCCTCACGGCCGACTCCACGACTCAAATCCTCATGTGTTCGCTCGGCGGCCCGGGCCGCACGCCCTGAGCCGCCACCACCAGGAGGGCAAGACATGCTGTCCGAACTCGCTCGCTACCGCGTCGACTGGACCGACCTGGGCAAAGTCCACCTGCAGAACTCCGAGTTCCTCACCGCCCTCTCGGCGGACAAGGAGGCCATGCGGGAGCTGGTCGACGGGGTGCGCGCGGAACCGCGCCTGTGGGACATGTGCGAGCACAACCGGCTGTTCGACAAGCTCGTGCTGCACGACGCCCCGGACCGCAACTTCCGGATCCGACTGCACGTGTGGTCGAACATGGAGGTCGCCGCGCCCCACGACCACCGCTGGTCGTTCACGACGCGGCTGCTGACCGGGTCCTACGACCACGTGCTCTACCACGTCGTGGAGGACGCCGACGCGTCGGTCGCCCCGGCGTTCGAGCAACGGTTCCAGTCCACGGAACGGGCCGGCGACTCGTACACCATCCACCACGAGACGGTCCACGCGACGACCACGAAGGCGAACACCATCTCGCTGCTGGTGCGCGGACCGGCGGAGAAGGACGTCTCGCGCCGGATGGACCCGAACACCGGGAAGCTGTGGTTCGGTCTCGGCCGCAAGGACCAGACGGACGCCGACGTCGCCCGGCGCCGCATGACGGTCGAGCACTTCGACGCCATCCGCGCCCAGCTCGTCGACGCCGGAATCATCTGAGCCCCGCCCCCGAGCCCGACCGAACGCCTACGAAGGAAGTCGGCCACCCCATGGGTCTGTACGCGTCGCTGATAGCCAGGTCGGAGCGGATCGGCACCCTCCCGCCGCTCACCGTCGACTGGTACCGCACGAGGCTGCGGGTGTGGACCTGCGACCCCGCCGCGCACCGGCACATCGCGAGCCAGCACCAGCTCGTCGCCCCGACCCACCGGGTGCCGGGGCCCCACCCGGTGGCCGAACTCCACGCCGTGGCCGACCCGGAGCTGATCGCCGGACTGCGCCTCGGCGCCCCGACGGGCCGCCGTCAGGCGTTCACCGGCGAGTGGTACGCGCAGCACGCGGGCCACGGCGGCGAGACGGTGCTCGTCTCCGAGGACACCGACAAACACCCGCACGTCCTGGTCACACCGGACTTCCGGTCCTGGGCGGTGGTGGCCCGCGAGTCCGGCAGCGTCGGACTGCTGGCCGGCCGCACCGTCCGGGAGCTGGTCAGGGAGGCGGTCGTCGCCGACGGCGCCCTGATGTTCCACGGAGCCGCGGCCCAGCGTCCGGACGGGCGAGGGGTCTTCCTGGCCGGCGCATCGTCAGCGGGCAAGACCTCGTCGGCGGTGTGGCTCGGCCGGCGGGGCGGCCGACTGGTGGGCACCGACCGGACCTTCCTCGCCCCCACCGGCACCGGATGGCTCGCCGTCGGACTGCCGGTCTCGACGCGGCTCGGCGCCGGGTCGGTGGAGGCGCTCGGCATCCTCGACGCGGTGCGCGACCGCGTGCCGGTACGAGCCATCAACCCCTTCAGGACAGGCGGGAGCGCCGCTCCGGCGCCGCGGTCGGAACCGGGAATGCCCATGGACAAGGTCTGGCTGAGCAACGGCGAGATGAGGGAGATCGTCGGCTCGCCGTTCACCGCGGCCACGCGCCTCGACACCGTCGTCGTCCTGGAGCGGGCGGCGTGTGCCGAGCCCCGCGTCGAGCGCCTGGACGCCGCGGACGCCGCTGCCGCGCTGCGCCCGCACCTGTTGGCCCCGGACCCCGACTACCGTTCGCGGTGGCTGGCGCGCGACGCGGCGCCCGAGACGCCGGAGCGTGCGCTGTCCGGCCTGGCCGAGCTGCTCGGCCGGCACACCGTGGTGCGGCTCAGCTGGGACCCGGCACGGCACTGCGACGCCCGGCTGCCCCAGCTCATGGACGAGGCCGACGCCCTCGCGCGGGACTCCGCCGTCGTGGAAGGGATGGCCCGCCCGTGAGCGCCGACTGGCAGGCGGACGTCGCGGGCGAGGCGCGCCACGTTCTCGAGGCGTCGTACGGCATCAGGCCGCGGTCGGTCGAGCGGCTGACCCGCGACAGCCCCAACCAGCTCTGGCGGTGCACCACGGCCGACGGGACGTACACACTGAAACGGCTGGGCCGGCCGGGGCAGGACCGCTGGCTGGCCTTCCAGGACGCGGCCATCGCGCGCGCCGCGCGGTACGGCGTGCCGGCCGAACCCCTGATCCGGGCGGCGGACGGCTCCCCCACCGCGGCGGCGGACGGCGCCCTGTGGCAGTTGCGCCGCTACGTACCCGGCCGGCACTTCAGGGACGGCGACCCGGCGGACCTGCGCGCGGCTGCCGAGACGGTCGCCGCCGTCCACGCGGTACCGGTGGACGGTCTGCCGGAGGCCGGTGCCAACCCGATCCAGGACATGGAGTTCTGGCTCGGCGCCGATGAGTCGGCCGTCGACGAGCTGGGAGAGCTGGTGTCCGCGGTCGCGTCCCCCGCGCTGTGGGACGAGGTGAACGACGCCTGGCGCACCGCCTACCGGCGGGCGCGGGCCACCCTGGACCTGCCCGCGTACCAGTCGCTGCCCGTGACGCTCACGCACGGCGAGATCGCCGGCTCCAACCTCGTCTTCGACGACGAGGACCGGCTGATCTCGCTGCTCGACTGGGACGGTGTGGACGTACGGCCCCGGGTCTACGACCTCGCCCGGGCGGTGCTCTTCCTCGCCAGGACCGGCCGGGGGAGTTTCCGTGTCCACCGGGATCTCGCCGTCGACCTGGTGCTGCGCGCCACGGCGGCGAACCCGCCGGGACCCGACGAACTGCGGGCGATCGTGCCCGTTCTCGAACTGTACTGCGTCCCCACGGCCCGTTACGTGCGGCAGATGGCGAAGACCGGCCCCGCCACACTCACGTGGTACCTGCGGTGGACGGCGGAAGGGGCCCGCACGGTGCGGGACAACGTCCTGCCGGCCGTGACCCGGCTCGCCGAGCACCTCGAACGCACGGGCGCGGTCCGGGCTGACCGCTCCTAGTCTGGAGGACCCATGACCGTCGACGTCCCGGCCCTCGCCTCCGCCGAGTTGGTCCACGACCTGCTCCTGCACGCCGCCGACGTCCACCGGGACCGCCCCTCGGTCCGGGACCGCGACGGCGCCTGGTCGTACGCGGAACTCCACGAGAACGCCCACCGCGCGGCCGGCTGGCTCGACGGTCTCGGGCTGCGGCGCGGGATGCGGCTGCTCTGTCTGCTCCCCGGCGGCCGTGATTTCGCGGCGCTGCTCTTCGGCGCGATGTCCCGGGGCGTCATCCTCGTTCCGGTGGCCGAGCACGCGTCCGCGTACCAGCTGCGCCACCTGCTGGCGGACGCGGCCCCGGCCGCGGTCGTGACCACCGCGGACCGGGTTGCGGAGCTCACCGACGTCACGTCGGTGCCGGTGCTCGCCCCGGCGTACGCCGATGTGCCGCCCGCGGCGGCGACCGGGCCGGCGGCGACGCCCGACGATCCGGCCCTGCTGGTGTACACGTCGGGGACGACCGCCCGGCCCAAGGGGATCGTGTGCCCGCACGGGGCGGTCGTCTGGGCCGCACGTGCCGTCGCCGAGCGCGTCGGGTACCTGCCGACCGACGTCGTGTACTGCCGGGTGCCGGTCTCCTTCGACTACGGCCTGTACCAACTGTTCCTGGCCGTGCTGGCCGGGGCCGAGGTGGTCTACCCGCACGGCGCGGCGTCCGCGCGCGAACTGGTCGCGATCCGCGGCGCGGGGGCCACCGTGGTGCCCGTCGTGCCCACGCTCGCCCTCCTCCTGGCGCGGCTCGGCGAGCGCGACCCGCGCCCGACATCGGTGCGGTTGCTGACCAACACCGGCGCCGCCCTCATCGGCCGGGACGCCGAGCGGGTCCGGGCCGCTTTCCCGGACGCCGCCCTGATCTGCATGTACGGCATGAGCGAGTGCAAGCGGATCTCGATCGCCGCGCCGGACGAGGACCTGGCGTTCCCCGGCACGGTCGGCCGACCGCTGCGGGGGACGCGGCTCTTCGTCGTCGGCCGGGACGGCGAGCCGGTCGCGTGCGGCGACGTCGGTGAGATCGTCGTCGCCGGGCCGCACGTGATGGCCGGGTACTGGGGGCCCTCGGCAGCCGCGGAGCAGCGCGAGCGCTTCGTCGCCGCGCCGGACGGCGTGGGCAGGGCCCTGCGCACGGGCGACTTCGGGTGGGTCGACGAGGGCGGCAGGCTCTACTTCCACGGCCGGCGCGACGACCTCTTCAAGCGGCGCGGCTGGCGGGTGAGCTGCCAGGAGGTGGAGAGCGCCGCCCTGGACGTCGAGGGGGTCGAGCAGGCGGCGTGCGTCCCGCCGGGCCCGGACGGAACGTTCACCGTCTGGACGACCGGGGCCGCGGCGCCGGACGAGGTGCTGCTCGGCATCGGCGCACGCCTCGGCGCGGCCAAGACACCCGATCGCTGTGTCCCGGTGGAGCGGATGCCGCTCACGGCGAACGGGAAGATCGACAAAGCGGCACTGGAGGCCGGGGCCGTCGGCGGCTGACGCGAGCCTTCGAGCTGTTCGTAACTCCGTTCAGTGGGAACGGACTTGGCGGCAAGGATAGGGTGCGGGGATGAGTTTTCGGTTGGCGGCCTACGCCGTGTGCATCAAGGACGGGCGGGTCCTGCTCGCCCATCACGTGTCGGGCAACTGGACGCTGCCCGGCGGCAGGGTCGAGCACGCGGAGGACCCGTTCGACGCGGTGATCCGCGAGGTCGCCGAGGAGACGGGCTGCGACGCCGTGGTCGAGCGGCTGCTGGGCGTCGACTCGCGGGTGATCCCCGCGTCCGAGCGCAACAGCCCCGGTGACGGCCCGCACCAGAACATCGGCATCTTCTACCAGGTGCGCCTCACCGGTGGCCGGCTCAGGCCCGAGCCGAACGGCGACACCTCGGAGTCGCGCTGGACTCCGGTCCCCGACGTCACGGGGCTGCGGCGGTCCTCGCTCGTCGACGTGGGGCTGGCCCTCGCGCGGGAGCTTCCCGCGACCGGCCACGTCCCCGCCGTCCCGGTCGGCGACCTGATCCAGCACTGAGAGCGCGCCGCACGCGGGGCCGGCCGGTCCGGGATCACCAGCCGCCCGGGCCGGTCGCGGTGTCTGCGGCGTACGCCGCCCGGTGGTCCCGTACGTCGACCACGGCTCCGTCGGCCCCGAGGACCACCTCGGTGGCGACGGGATGGCTGAGGAACCCCGTCAGGCTCGCCGACAGGCCGTACGCGCCCGTGTTGTCGATGCGCAGGACGTCGCCGACGCGGGGCAGGGGCATCTTGGCGGCACGGGCGAGGACGTCGAGCGGCGTGCACAGCGGGCCCACCAGTGTCACCTCGGCCAGGCCGCCCGCCGCGGCACCGCCGTCCGGGTCGGCCGTGGGCCGGACCGCGGGGGTCAGGAGCCGTCCGATGCCGGACATGCCGCCGAGCACGTTGACCCCGGCGTCGAGGACCGCGTAGGTGGTGCCCCGGCTCTGCTTGACGTCAAGCACCGTGGTCAGCAACGAGCCGCAGTCGGCGGCGAGATGGCGGCCCGACTCGAAGGCGATCCCTGGCCTCCCCTCGCGCCAGCCCGGCACCGCCTTGTCGAGCAGCTCCTCCAGGACCGCGCGCAGCCCGCTGTACGCGGGCCGCTCGCCCGGTGCGGCGAACGGCGCGGCGAAGCCACCGCCGAGGTCGATCAGCGCAGGGGTGCTCCCCGCGGCCTCGAACGTGCTCAGCGCCGTCCGCAGGACCGCCCGGAACTCCTCGACCAGAGCCCGTTCGTCGACGATGTTCGTGGCGGAGAACAAATGCGCACCGGCGGCGTGCGCACCGGGCGCGGATTCGAACATGCCGGCCGCGAGGGCGGTGTCGGGGTCGGTGCCGAACTGCGAGGAGCGCCCCGTCATGCGCAGGCCGGTGCCGACCGCCCCGGCCTGGGCGTTGAGGCGGACGAGGTAGTCGAAGGGGACTCCGGCCCCGGTGCCCAGCTCCGTGACGCGGCGCAGGTCGGTCGGCGATTCCACGGAGAACAGGCGCACCCCGGCCCGCAGTGCGGCGGACACCTCGGCGGCGGTCTTGCCCGGGCCGGTGTAGAGGCAGTGTTCCGCCGGATGGCGGACGTGCTGCGCGACGGCCAGTTCGCCGGGCGAGCTGATCTCCAGGTGCAGGCCCAGTCCGCTCAGCTCGCGCACGAGGGCCGGATGGGGGTTGGCCTTGAGCGAGTAGTAGAGACGGGCGCCGGTCGGCAGTGCGCCGAGCAGGTCCAGCGCAGCGCGCCGGACCCGGTCCAGCCGGTAGACGTACAGCGGTGTGCCGAAGCGTTCCGCGAGTCGGCTCAGCGAGTTCACTGGTGTTCAGCCTCCGGTGCCGCTCCGCTCGGGGGCGAGGTCGGACGGGTGGTCGGGAGAGGGGGCGTTCGCGTGCGCGGGGCCGGTCGCGGTCCCCTCCTTGAGCAGGCGCCGCAGGATCGGCCCCGTGGACATCGTGGTCAGCACCGCCATAGTCACCAGGAGCGTGTAGCTGACGTCGTCGAGCAGTCCCAGTTCCCGGCCCGCGGTGAGCACGATGAGTTCGGTGAGTCCGCGTGTGTTCATCAAGGCTCCCAGCGCCGCGGAGTCCCGCGGCTTCAGCCCCAGCAGCCGCCCCGCGGCCATCACGGCCAGGAACTTGCTGCCGACGGCCGCGACCAGCAGGATCACGAGGTCGAGCAGGTGGGACGCGTCCAGTCGTGACAGGTCCACCTGCCAACCCGCGACGACGAAGAACACCGGCATCAGGACCCGGCTGTCGAGGGAGCCGAGGCCACGGCGGAGTTCGGCGTCGGCCTCCGTCCCGTGTTCCTTTCCCCGCCCGCTCAGGGCGTGCGTCCGCACGACGCCGAAGACGAAGGCGCCGACGATGAAGTGGAGCCCCATCCACTCGGTGGCAGCCGCTGAGGCCAGAACGCCGACACAGGTGAGGGACAGGTCGAGCGAGGTGTGTCCGGAGCGTGTGAGCCTGCGGAGCACGGGACACACCACGGCCACCATCACGAGCAGGTACGGGACGAACCACAGCAGGCGCCAGGGGGTGTCGACGCCGCACAGCACCATGACGACGCCCAGCATGGACCAGGCGAGCACGTCGCAGAGCGCGGCGCTGGCCACGGCCAGTTGGCCGAGCGGGGCACGCGAGAGACCCCGGTCCTCGATGATCCGGGCCAGGACGGGAAACGCGGTCACCGACAGCGCGACCCCCATGAACAGCACGTGGGCGACGCCTCGCGTCGAGGAGCCACCCGGATGCCACCAGAGGCCGAGCCCCGCGCCCGCCATGAACGGGAACACCATCGCGGCGGTCGCGATGCCCGCCGATGCCCGCCGCATCGAGCGCCCGGCGGCCCATTCGGACTCCGTGCCGAGCTTGAACATGAAGAGGGCGAGCCCGAGGTCGGCGAAGGCCCCGAGCTCGCTGCGCACCTCCAACGGGAAGACATGCTGGGACAGTTGCCCGCTCAGCACGGTCGGCCCGAGCAGGATTCCGACGACGATCTCGCCGATGACGGCCGGCTGACCGCAGCGTCTGGCGACGGCCCCGGCCAGGTGGGCCAGGGCGACGATCAGGGCGAGGTCGACGAAGAGGACGGTGAGCTGGCTGCTGGGCACGGCGCTTCCCCGCCGGCTCGCCTAGCTCTGCACCTGCGCCCGCATGGCCGCGAAGTACTCGTTCTGCGTGGGGAGTTCCTCGACCAGGCGGCGGGCCTTGTCGCGGATCGCCTGGAACTCCAGGAGGGCCGCCTTCTCGTCGGCGATGTCCAGGGCGGGTGAGGGCCGCACCGGGATGCCGCCGGTGCCGAGCAGGATGCAGTTGTACGAGTACGGGGGGAGCCCGTGGTAGTAGGGGAAGACGGTCTCGGAGTCCGGCAGTTTGGACTGCCACCGTGCCATCCGCTCGGCCAGGGCCTCGGGGACCTCACGGGTCTTGGTGTCCCGCCAGTACTGGTTGTCCGCGCGCTTGGCGCCCCGGTAGTGCAGGACGAGGAACTCGCGGACGCCGTCCATCACGTGGGCCACCGAGTTGTTGTAGAGCGTGCGCAGGGAGGGGTCCCAGTCGCCGCCGGGGAAGAACTTCACCAGCTGCTCGATGGCGTGGTGGATGAAGAAGATGCCGGTCGACTCCAGCGGCTCGACGAAGCCGGAGGACAGCCCGATGGCGACGCAGTTGTTCACCCATGACCGCCGGGTGCGGCCGATGCGCATCCGGATGTGGTTGGCGGGGACGTCGGCGGCCTCGGGGCCGACGAATTCGCGCAGCGTGCGCTCGGCCTCCTCGGGGTCCAGATAGTCGCGGGCGTAGACGTATCCGGTGCCCACCCGGCTGATCAGCGGGATGGTCCAGATCCAGCCGGCGTCCTGCGCGGTGGCGGTGGTGCACGGGCGCAGGGGCTCGCGGTCCATGTCCAGGGGAACCTGCAGTGCCACCGCGCTGTCGTTGGGAAGCGAGTCCTGGTAGGACTCGAAGGGCTCACCCAGCGCCTTGTTGATCAGCAGCCCCTTGAAGCCGGTGCAGTCCACGAACAGGTCGCCCCCGACGGCGCCGTGCTCCTCGGTGCGCAGGCGCTCGATCCAGCCGCGGTGGTCGCGCTCGACGTCGAGGACGTCGTCGACGACGTGTCGTACGCCGCGCTCGGTGGCGTAGTCGCGCAGGAACTCGGCGAGCAGGCTGGCCTCGAAGTGGTACGCGTAGGGGAACTGGGCACCTTGGAACTCGGCGATGGTGGAGCGGGCCAGCGGCTTGTCGCCGCGCTCCACGAAGTCCTGGTCGATCAGCGTGCCGTCGAGGTAGCGGGGGCTGCGGTTGGCGTCGCACAGGGAGGCCATCACGAAGCAGTCCGTGTCGAACCGCGTGGTGGTGGGATGGCGCAGCCACCAGTCGGTCAGCGGGAAGCCGTCCACGGAGCGCAGCTGTTCGAACGGGTGGTAGAAGTGGTGGCCCGGCTCCCGCCAGTTCTCGAACCGGACCGCGAGCTTGTACGTGGCGTTGCAGGCCGGCATCCAGTCCTTCTCCTCCAGTTGGAGGAACTCGAAGAAGTGCCGGATGTCGCTGAATGTCGCCTCGCCGACGCCGATCGTGCCCACCCGTCCGGATTCGACGAGCGTGATGTCGACGCGGTCGCCGAAGGCGGCGACGAGGTAGGACGCGGTCATCCAGCCCGCAGTGCCGCCGCCGACGATGACGACCTTGCCGATGCGCCCTGTGGTTTCGCCCTGCCCCTGCTGTGCCATCGAGAATGCACTCCCCGGGATGAGATCGCGCCGCGGAATTCCGCGGCCTTCAGAAGTGATGCGGTGCGCGGGTTCGCTGAAGGAGCCTTTTTGAGGAGGTCCAATGGTCCTGTGGAGGAGACCGGAGACATCGGAGAATGCGTGCTCGGAATCGGACCTCCGGTCACGCTAGCCGGGCGGCCACCGAGGCGGAAAGCATTTCAGTCACGGCTGACGGACGGGCCTTCCGCCGTTTCCATTCGGCCCCGGGGATGGGCCCTGGGGACGGCCCCTGGGGCGGGCGCCCGCGCGTGCCGCGCTAGGCCTCGCCCGCCACGTCCGGCCCGACCGATCCGCCCGATCCGCCCGGCCAGACGTCGGGCACGAGGCGCCGGCGCGCGGCGCGCCACAGGTACGCGGCGCCGTCGGACCCGGCGGTCCCGGTGCCGCCCCCGAGGAACCGTTCGGCGAGCACCGCGTGGCGCGCCCGCCAGACGGCGAAGGCTTCGTCGAAGTCGAGCAGCGCGCCGCGTACGCGCTCGACGGACTCCCGCTCCGCTTGGTCGGCGGCGAAGTCGCGGTACGCCTCCTGGACGGAGCGCTCGTCCAGGCGTGCCCGCAGCCGCTTTCGGTCGGCGTCGGTGAAGCCCGCGGTGTTGAGGAAGCGGGAGTCGCGCAGGCCGCAGAGGTACTCGATCTCGCGGTACTGGGCGGACTGGAAGCCGCTGGCGTCCCCGAGTGCGTCCCGGATGGCGTGGAACGCCTCGGGAGGGAGCGTCGCCAGGCCATCGAACTGGTGCACAAGGGTGGCGACCAGCACCGGCAGCGGCGCGGCGCGGCGCACCGCCAGCGCACCGTCACGGGCGTCCAGCGCGGCCCGTACCGCCTCCAGGTGCCGCAGCACGACGGCGAAGTAGATCTCGCAGGACTGGTGCGTGGCCAGGAACAGGACGTGGTCGACGTCGTCGTCGTGCACGCGCGCGGCCTGCAACAACTCGTCCAGTCGGAGCACCTGTCCGTAGGGCAGGGACGCGCTCGGGCCGCTCATCGGCGGTTCTCCTTCTTCAGGGACCGGTCGGTCCTCGCCGGTGCGGATGCCCACAGGAATTCTAGCAGCGCGCGGTTGACCGCGTCGGGCCGCTCCAGGTAGCCGAGGTGTCCGCAGCCCTCGATGACCTCGAAGCCCGCGCCGGGCACGGCGGCGGCGACCTCCCGGCCCGCGGCGGGCGGCGCCATGACGTCGTCGGCGAAGGCGATGACGTGGCAGGGGGCGTCGATGCGCCGGTAGGCGTCGAGGCGGTCCGGCATCGGGTAGAGGCGCCGCTGGTCGCGCGCGGCGCGGCCGGGGGGCGGGGCCAGCTCGAACACCTCCAGCCAGTCCGTGAGCGCCTGTTCGTCGGCGAAGCCGCGCGGTGACAGCTCGGTCAGTGCCTTGACCACGGCGCGGTAGCGCGGCGGCAGTTCGATGCCCCGGTCGTCCAGTTCCTGTTCGGCGAGGCTGAGCGCGGTGTGCAGCGGGTCGCTGCGGCCCCTGGTGGCCATCAGGACGAGGGCGTCGACCAGGTCGGGGCGGGCGAGCGCGAGTTCGGCGGCGAGGCGTGCGCCCAACGAGGTGCCCACGACGGTGCACGGTCCGAGGTCCAGCCGGGTGACGAGCCCGGCGATGTCGGCGACCAGGTCGTCCACAGTGAGGCCGGGGGCACCCGGACCGTCGGGACCGAACCCGCGGTAGTCGAAGGTGACCACCCGGTGGCCTGCGGCGACCAGGGCGGGGACCTGGTGCAGGTGCCAGGCGCTGCCGGTGGCGCCGGCTCCCATGGCCAGCAGTACGGGAGGACCGTGACCGAGGTCCTGGTATGCGAGCCGTACGCCGTTGACGGCTATCACGGGCATGGCACTCCTCGCTTCCGATGGACTGCCTGAACAGTTTCCGGAATCCCGGCCGATGGGCAAGAACCATTACCCCAGACTGAAAGACTTCCGCTTCGTCCGATCGCTGTTACGTTGCGCTGCGGGGGTCGCGGCAGCGCTCCCCCGTCATTTTCCGACCCCGCGGAACCGAAAGGGCGAATGAATGCCGTACAGCGATGTCGACCGATTCGCCGGCGAGTCGATACCCGTTTCCGAGGATGCGGTGCCGGTCGTGGACGCGGAGGCGGCGGCCGGGGACGGCCCCGGTTGGCTCCGTGCGCACGCCGACGCGCTGCGGTCCGTCGCGGTCGAGCGGGGCGCGGTCCTGGTGCGGGGGCTGGGACTGCGCGAGCCGGCCGACGCGGCCGGGGCGAGCCGGGCCCTCACCTCGGAGCTGATGACGGAGTTGGAGGGCTTCGCCCCGCGCACGGCGCTGCCGGGCGGGGTGTACTCGTCCTCCCAGTGGCCTCCGGACCAACCCATGTGCATGCACCACGAGTTGTCGAGCGCGGCCCGCTACCCGAGGTGGCTCGTCCTGTCCTGCCTGGAGCAGGGCAGCAGCGGCGGAGCGGTGTCCGTCGCCGACGCGCGGGCGGTCCTCGCCGACCTGCCCGCCGGCGTCGTCGCGCCGTTCGAGCGGGACGGCTGGCAACTCGTACGCAACTACAGCCCGTTGCTCGGGGTGGCGCTCGCCGACGCGTTCGGCACGGACGACCGGGCGGCCGTGAGCGCGTACTGCGCCGCACACGGCATCACCCACGAGTGGACGGACGCGGGCGGGCTGCGCACCCGCCAGACCCTGCCCGCGGTGGTCGAGCACCCGCAGACCGGTGAGCGCTGCTGGTTCAACCAGATCGCCTTCCTCAACGAGTGGACCATGGACCCGGCGGTACGCGAGCTGCTGCTCTCCGAGTTCGGTGCCGACGGCCTGCCCTTCACCACGTTCCGGGGCGATGGTGCCGCCCTGGACCGGGCCACCGTCGACACCATCAACGAGGTGTACGACCGGCACACGGTGCCGGTGCCGTGGCGGGAGGGCGATCTGCTCCTGATCGACAACATCGCCGCCGCGCACAGCCGCGCGCCCTACCGCGGGGAACGGCGGGTCGTCGTGGCGCTGGGCGATCCGCTGGCGCGCGTCGGGCCCTAGGGCCTGTCTGACAATTCCCGCCTGCCTCGCGACGCCATGCACGCACTCTCGCCGCACCGGGCGCAGAGCCAAGTACATCCAGTACGAGGCCCTACGCCCGGCACGCCGAGAGCACGCACCTGACGCCGCGAGGCCGCCCTCCGGGCGACGACGCGAATTGTCAGACAGGCCCTAGGCCGATCAGGCTCTCCGCCCCCACACCGACCTCACTCCGTCGTGGACACCCTCCTGCGCCCGTTCCTGCCCGTCAGGGGTCCTGCCGAAAATCCCAGCGTCACGTAGGTGGCCACGTTTCCGGCGAGGGCGAAGCAGCCCCGTGACGCGTGCACGACCTTGCGGGCCCACTGCGGGTCCGAGCGGTCGACCAGGATGCCCAGGGACGTGCCGCTGTGCGCGACGACGACACCGAGACCGCCGGTCTCCTCGCACAGTTCGATCATCCGGTCGAGCGTCCGCTTGGGCCGCAGCGCCTGGTTGAGCACCGCGCTGCGGGTCGCGACGGCTCCGGCCTCGGCGAGGTCGTCGACGCGTACCGCCTCGGTCAGGCGCGCGAGCAGCCGCGCGTACTCCCCGCGGTCCGCGTCGGAGAACGGTTTGGGGAGCCGGTTGAAGGCGACGGTGTCGACGGTGCCGCCTTCGTCGATCCCGACCACGGACATGGGGTGCAGCGCCCCGAGCGCGCGGCGCAGCTCCACCCGGCGGTGGTCGAAGGCGACGATGCCGTCGTAGAGGACGCCGTCGGTGGGCTCGATGCGGCGCAGGTACGACTCGATCCTCGCCGGCGGCATGGCGATGCCCAGTGCGTTGCCCACGGCCCGTGCCGTGGCCACCAGGTCGGCCGACGAGCTGGCGAACCCCTTGCCCTCCGGCAGGGTGCTCTCCAGGACTAGCACTCCGCCGACGGGCACCGGATGGTCGTCGAGGATCATCGACAGCAGGCGCCGCGCCTTGTGCTTGTGGTCCGGCACGACCCGCAGCCGGCGCGCCGCGGGGTCGCTGCGGAAGGTCGCCACGCTCCAGCGCGCGATGGGCAGCGTCACCAGGAAGTCCTCACCGCCGGGCAGGACGCCTTGGAGCAGTTCGCCGAAGGTGCCGAAGGCGGTGCTGACCCCCGTCATGCCGCGGTAGGGAGGCCCGCCCCGGCCGCGTTCGGTCAGCAAGGCGTCCTCGCCCAGGTGATGTCCGCGAGCGCCTGGTCCGGCTCGGCGGCGCCGCGGCCCATCCGCGTCTCGCGGGCCTCCCGTGTGCGGTCGGCGCGGCGCGCCATGCGGGCGCGGTCCCCGGGCGGTTCCTGGCCCGCCATCGCCCCGGCCCCCAGCGGGCGGGCAACGTGTCCGCCCTCGTCGAGCCGGTACTCCACAGCAACGTCCTCGTGGTGTCGCGCGGCGTTCAACGCGGACCGCCGGTGGTCAACTGCGCGCCCGGCGAGCCGATTTCGTCGGCGGCCAGGAGGTCGAGCCGGTGGTACTCGCCGAATTGCCGAACGGTGCCACCACTGGCCCCCAGTCACATCGATCGGAATGCCCGAATGGGACGACGCGCTTGTGGATCAACGGTGCCAGTGACGCCTCAGCGGTGTCAACGAGCTGTACTTGAGGCGGAAAGTGCCTGCGCACAGCTGGTTCCACGGGGTTGAGGACCACGTGTGGGCATTGGGTAGCCTCGGCGGGTGATGTGGCGTACCGACAAGGGCGGATGGAGTGCGGGCCGCCGGGTCCCGGCTCGTTTGGTGGCGGCGGGGCCGGTACTGCGCGACGTGGCGCTGTGGCTGTTGCTCTCCGGGGTCGGGCTCGTGTGGTTCCTGGAGAACGACACGGCCTCCTCCGCGCTCCTGGACGTGGTGGTGCCCGCGCTGGTCCTCGCGGTGGCGGTGCCCGGCAGCCGCAAGCGCCCCGGTGCGGCGCTGCTGGCCGTCAACGGTCTGTGCGCGCTGGGCCTAATGCAGGGGACCAGTCCGGCGAACCCGTACCTCCTGGCGCTCGCGGTGTCGAGTTACCTCCTGGGCGCGGGCTCCGCCACGACCAGGACGTCGCTGCTGGCGTTCGGCGGTTCCATGGCCGTCGACCTGGCGCTCTGTGCCGCGTTGCGGGTCCCCCTCGTCTGGTGGTTCTACGTGGTGACGATGGTGCCGGCGGCGCTGTTGCTGCCCTGGCTCGTGGGCCGGTACCGCCAGGCACGCGCGGCCCTGGTGAGGGACGGCTGGCAGCGGGCGATGAGCCTGGAGCAGCGCCAGCGCGCGGTGGCGGAGGAGGCCCGGCTGCGGGAGCGCACCCGGATCGCGGCCGACATGCACGACTCACTGGGGCACGAACTGAGCCTGATAGCGCTGCGCGCGGGCGCCCTTGAGCTGGAGCCCGACCTGTCGGACCGGCACCGGGCCGATCTGACTGAACTGCGGACGGCCGTCTCCGACGCGATGGACAACCTGCGGGACACCATCGGCGTCCTGCGCGAGAGCACCGATCCGGTGTCGACGGCTCCGACGGCGGAGTCGGTGGAGGACCTCGTGCACCGGGCCGCCACGTCCGGTGTCGAGGTGTCCTTGGTGCGCGAGGGCGCGGCGCCCTCGCTGGCACCGCTGGTGGACCGCGCCGTGTACCGGGTGGTCCAGGAGTCCTTGACCAATGCCACCAAGCACGCGCCGGGCAGCAGGGTGGAGGTCCGGATCCGGCATGAGGCCGGAGTGACCGAGGTGCGCGTGGTCAACTCGGCGCCGCCCGGTGCGGCTTCGGCCGGACGCGGTCGCCGGCCGACGCCGGGCAACCGCGGTCTGACGGGTATGCGGGAGCGGGTGGCGGTGATCGGCGGAACGCTCCGGGCGGGCCCGCGCGGGGACGGCTTCGAGGTGAGGGCCACGGTGCCCGACCGGGTGAGCGCGGACCGGTCGCACGCAGCCGGGGGCCTGGCGCGGGCGACGGGTTCCGCATCGACGCGGCAACTGGCGGTGGCGCAGCGGCGGGCCCGGCTGCGCTTCGCAGCCGCGTTCGTGGTGCCCGCGGGAGTGGCGCTGACCGCGCTCCCGGCGGCGGTCGTGTTCGCGTACCAGCTGAGCACGTGCGTCCTGCGGCCCGGGGTCTACGAATCGCTGCGCGTCGGGCAGGAGCGCGCCGAGATCCAGCAGCGGCTTCCCGACCGGCACTTCCCCTATCCGACCGACGACATGCGGGCGGCCCCGAGACCTTCCGGCGCCACCTGCGCGTTCTACCGGTCCAACGGAAACCTCCTGGAGGAGGTGGACGTGTACCGCCTCTGCTACGCGGGCTCCCGGCTCGTCGCCAAGGACGTGCTGCCGGGCCGTTCGGACGGCTCCTGAGCGCCGTTCGCCGAGAGCCGTGCGGCCAGTGAGCGACCGATGGTGGCGATGTGGGCGGGCACGGTGAGCAGTTGCTCGTGCTCGGCGTCCACCGGGTGGTCCTCGATCACGCCGTCCACGAAGGGCCGCCAGGCCGTGGCGTCCACCCGGCCGCGCAGCTCGGGGGGCAGGTGCACGGCCGAGAACATCAGCAGGTCCCCGCGGTAGTGCCCGGGCCGGTGGGTCGCGAGGAGCCTGCTGTGGTGTATCCACGCGTCCTTCATGGCCAGCAGCGTGCGGTCGCCGACGGCGGCGAGCGGATGCTGCCGGGCGTGCAGGAACTCCAGGTAGCGTGCGACGAGTCCGCTCCGGTCGCCCGCCAACTCCGCCTCCTCGAAGGGGAAGCCGGCTGCGGTGAGATTGTCGACCAGCAGCTTGTCCTCCAGTTGCCGCAGGGCGCCTTCCAGCACGTCCTGCTCAAAGACCCCGGATGCCCCGGAGACGTCCGTGCCGTCGGAGACGTTGGGGTAGGAGTCCACGAGGCCGAGCAGCTCCACCTCCTCTCCCTCGTGCTGGAGCCGTACCGCGATCTCGTGGGCGACGACCCCACCGAAAGACCAGCCGAGCAGCCGGTACGGGCCTTCCGGCTGGATCTCGCGGATCTGCTGGAGGTAGTCCGCGGCCATCTCGCCGACGTCGGCCGGCGCCTCCCCCGGCCGGCTCAGCGCGCGGGCCTGGAGCCCGTAGACCGGGATGTCGCTGTCCAGGTGGGTCAGCAGGCCGGAGTAGCACCAGGCGACGCCGCCTCCCGGGTGCACGCAGAACAGCGGTCGTCCCTCGCCCTTGGTCCGCAGCGGCAGCAGCGGGGCGAAGGAGTCGCGGGTGCCGCGGCTCTCCACCGCCCGGGCGAGGTCTGCCGGTGTGGGCGCCTCGAACAGGTCGCGGACGCCCAGCTCGGCCTCCAGCTGCTCGTTGACCCGCACGGTGACCTTGGTCGCGAGGAAGGAGTGCCCGCCGAGGCGGAAGAAGTCGTCGTCGGGCGTGACACGGTCGATGCCGAGTACCTCCGCGAAGATCGCGCAGATGCGCTTCTCCGCCTCGGTGGCCGCCGCACGGGCCGTCGGCCTGGCGATGTCCATGCCCAGCAGCGCCCGGCGGTCGAGTTTGCCGTTGCGGGTCAGCGGAAGCGCGTCCACGACGACGAAGTCGGCGGGCACGAGGTGATCGGGCACGGTACGCAGCATCCTGGCCCGCAGCTCGCGCGGGTCGGGAGCGCCACCGGGGGCGGGGGTCACGAAGGCGATCAGCGAGGTGGCGTCGCGGGCGAGGACGGCGGCGGCGTTCACCTCGGGGTCGCTCCGCAGCACTGCGGCCACCTCGCCGGGCTCGACCCGGAAGCCCCGGATCTTGACCTGGTCGTCGACCCTGCCCAGGTGGTGCAGCCGTCCGTCGGCGGAGCGGCGGACCCGGTCGCCCGTACGGTACATCCGCTCCCCCGGCGCACCCGAAGGGCAGGCGACGAAGCGCTCCGCGGTGAGCCGGGGGCGCCCCCGGTATCCGCGGGCGACGGCCGCCCCCGACACGTACAGCTCCCCCGGTACGCCCGGGGGGACGGGCCGCAGCCGGTGGTCGAGCACATGGACGCGCACGTTGGGCAGCGGACTGCCGATGGCGGGGGCGGCCGGCCAGTGCGCGGGGTCGACGGGCAGGGGCTCGGCCGTCACCACGTGGGTCTCGGTGGGCCCGTAGTGGTTGTGCAGCCTCGGCCGGTGGGTGGCCGCCGACCAGTGGCGTCCGATGGCGCCGTCCGTGAGCAGGGCCTCACCGGCCTGCGCGACGTGCCGCAGCGCCGTCAGCTCCACTCCCGCCTCCAGGGCACTCGCGCACACCGCCTCGATGACGAGAGTGGGGGCGAGCAGTTCGTGGACGCCGGTTTCCTTCAGCCAGGCCACCATGCGGTCGGGGTCGCGGCGGACGTCCTCCGGGCAGATCGCGAGGGTCTTGCCGCAGAGCAGGGCCGACAGTATCTCCTGCACGCTGACGTCGAAGCCGGTGTCGGTGAACTGCGCGGTGACCGACCCGTCGGGGGCGGGGAGCGCCTCCTGGTGCCAGTGCAGCAGATTCTGCACGGCGCGGACGGTCATCTCGACGGCCTTGGGCTCCCCCGTGGAGCCCGAGGTGTACATGACGTACGCCAGGTGTTCCGGCAGCAGGGGGCCGCCGCGTTCCTCGTCCGTCACGGAAGCCGGCGGCGCTGCCGCGAGCGTGGTGTCGTCGAGCAGGAGCGTGCTGTGGTGCCGCGGCAGCCGCGCGGCGATGTCCCGAGTGGTGAGCAGCACCGTCGGTCGGGCATCGCGCAGGACGAACTCCTGCCGCGTGGCCGGCAGTTCCGGGTCCAGGGGAACATATGCGGCCCCCGCCTTGAGCGTGCCGATGACCCCTCGGACGAAGTCGGCGCCACGGGGCAGCGCCAGGACCACGACGGCGTCCGGGCCCGCACCGTGGGCGAGCAGGGCCCTGGCCAACGCGTTCGTCTGCGCGTCCAGCTCGGCGTAGGTGAGGGTGCCGTGCTCGTGCAGGATCGCGGGGTGCTCGGCGCGGCGTCGCGCCTGGGCGCCGAACAGCTCCGGCAATGGGGTGGAGGGCACGTCGCGCGCGGTGTCGTTCCAGGCCCGCATCGCCTCCAGTTCGTCGGGGAGCGTGATGCGCGTGGCCCCCGCGGTCAGTTTCGGGTCGCCTGTCACCTGTTCGAGTACGGACACCAGGCGCAGCGTCAGGTGGTGGGCGGTGGACGCGTCGAACTGAGCCGTGTCGTACTCCAGCGCTCCGTTCAGCCCGTCCGGCTCGCCCTGGGCCGTGCGGAGTTCACCGAAGGACAGCAGCAGGTCGAACTTCGCGGTGGCGGTTTCGGCGGCCAACGGCCTGACCGTCAAATCGCCCCCGTCGGCGGCGGCCGCGCCGGTGATGCCTGTGGTGTTGTTGAGGGTGAGCATGACCTGGAAGAGGGGGTGGCGGGACAGGGACCGCTCGGGGTTGAGGATCTCCACCAGCCGCTCGAAGGGCAGATCCTGATGCGCGTACGCCTCCAGATCCGTCTCCCGCACCCGCGCCACCAACTCACGGAACGTCGGATCCCCCGACACATCCGTACGCAGCACCAGACTGTTGATGAACAACCCCACCAAGTCATCCACCGCGTCATCACCACGCCCGGCCACCGGCGTACCGATCGGAATGTCATCACCCGCACCTGAACGCGCGAGCAGCAGACCCAACGCCGCCTGCAACACCATGAACACACTCGCACCGCACTCACGAGCCAGCCTCGTCACACCGGCGTGCACAGCCGCGGGCACGGTGAACTCCACCCGATCACCACGCTGCGAGGGAACCGGTGGACGCGGACGGTCAGCAGGCAGGACGATCTCCGCGGGCAGGTCGGCGAGCTGCTCCCGCCAGTACGCGACCTGCGCCGAGACCAGGCTCTCCGGATCGTCCTCCGAGCCCAGCAACTCCCGCTGCCACACCGCGAAGTCCGCGTACTGCACCGGCAACACCGGCCACCGCGGGGACTGACCCTTCGCCCTCGCCCCATACGCGGCGACGAGGTCGCTGACGAAGGGCCGTAGCGACCACGCGTCGGTCGCGATGTGGTGCACGAGCAGGAGCAGGGCGTGCTCATCGGGACCGAGCTCGAACAGAGTGGCCCGGACCGGAACGTCGACCGTCAGATCGAAGCCGTACCGGGCAGCCTCCTCCAACCGCTCCGAAAGCTCCTCCCGCCCGCACGAGGAAACAGACCACGGAACCGCGACCCCCGCATCCAGCACCCGCTGATACGCCCCCTCAGCATCCTCCGCGAAGACCGTGCGCAGGCTCTCGTGCCGCGCCACCACATCACCCAGCGCCAACCTCAGCGCCTCCCGGTCCAGCCCGCCGCTCAACCGCAACGCCAACGGCACGTTGTACGCCGCCCCAGGCCCCTCCAACTGATGCAGGAACCACAACCGCTGCTGACCGAACGACAACGGCAACCGCCCCGGACGACTCCCCGCCCGCAGCACCGGCACACG
>NZ_JBIBTX010000014.1:0-181841 GCF_043078805.1 Streptomyces sp. NPDC015345
AACTTTTTCGTCGGCTACGGGGTACGGATCGCCGACATCGACCAGGACGCCGAGGGCTGGTCCGCGCTCTTCGGCTGACCCGTTAGCCCTCCCGCACAGCAAGGTGGTGGGAACGTCCCCGACCACGAGCGCTGTCCGATCTACCGCGAGCGAATAAGCCAGGCACTACGCCGCCATGGACGTGCTGCGGCCCTCCCACAGAGTGCAGAACCCTAGGCGGTCCCCGTAGAGCAGCCCCCTGCGGGCTCCGGAGTGCCCATTACCGCAAAGCACCACGGTTCGGTGCCATCGGACAGGACGGCGGCCGGGCGGCGTTGCAGCGCGGCCGCCGTCGCAGGCCGGACCGCAGGTGGCGCGGCTGCGGTGGTGCGAGGAACGCCCATCACGGCCCCACACCCGCTTGTAACGCATCGCACCGGTTCCAACGCCTCTGGCCCGGTCGCGATGGCGCCGCCGTCGAGGCGCTGCTGGCCTCGCACCAGGGAGCGGCTCACAGGGGCAACGTTATGCCGAGTTCTTGCATAGCTGTTGAGGGAGGACCACCTTCGGAACGCTCGGTCTTGTACCCCTTGGTGCCTGCTTCCAGGGTGCGCGGGTCGACGGCCTCGGCTGGGGCGCCGGTCTCGTACAGGCCTTCGGGTTCGGTGTCGCGGTCGTGGGGCAGCAGCCAGAAGACTCGGCGGCGGAAGGTGCCCGAGGAGCGGGAGGCCTTGGCCTGGGGGGCGAGGATGGCGTAGCCGACCATGCGGCCGGGGCGGTGATAGGCCGGTTTGCTGCGGCGAGTGGGCAGCCGGTCCAGGCTTTGGCGTACGTAGTCGAGATCGGTGATGTCCTCGAGCCAGACGAGTTCGCTCTCGTGCCGGATCTCGTCTTCGGTGATCAGGGAGCTCATGCCCTCTCCTCGTCGGCGAGCAGTCCGATGCCCGGGTAGTACTTACGCGAATTGGACAGGATCATCTCCTTGGGCGAGGCCAGGCCGACCAGCTCGCGGGCGCGCGCGGCGAACGCGCGGGAGGAGATGACCGGGGCGCCCTCATTTTGGCACCAGGCCTTGTACTCGGCATACAGCCGGGCCTGCTCGGCTCGGGAGTCGGGGCTAAGGAGGCAGCATTCGTCGAAGAACCGGCCGATGTGGTCTTCGGTCTCTGCATAGGCGGTGGTGGCGATGCGCACGCGGGCGGGGCCCGTGAGGTCTTTGTCGCCGGCGAGGTAGCGGCGGGCGCCTTCGATGAGCCAGGCCAGGATGCCGGGGCCTTCCTCGGTGACGAGGATGTCGGCGAGGTTGTCGATTTTGCGGTCGTCGGAGACGACGCGTTCGAAGGGGATCAGGCGCATGCGGCGCCAGAACGCGAAGCCTCCGGTGCCGACTTCGGGCCGGTGGTTGGCCAGCAGCCAGAGTTTGTGGGTGGGCGCGAAGGAGAAGAAGTCCTGGCGCATGCGGCGGGCCTTGATGCGGTCACCGCCGGTGAGGAGTTTGACGCGGGCCTCGTCGAACTTGTCGCCGGGCTTTACCTCGGAACACACGATGACACGGCGGCCGTGGAGTTCGGCGAGGTCGGTGGGGTGTCCTTCGAAGGGACGGGCCATGAGGAAACCGGGCGGGGCTGCGTCGGCGTAGTCGCCCAGCAGTTTCATCAGGACGTCCAGGAGGACGGATTTACCGTTCTTGCCGGAGCCGAAGAGGAAGGGCATGACCTGGCCGCCGACGTCGCCGGTGACGGAGTAACCGAGCAGCAGCTGCAGAAAGGCGATCATTTCCTGTCCTTCGGCGTCGTCGCCGAAGGTGTCGGTGAGGAAGCGCTGCCAACGGGGGGTGGGCACTTGCTGTGGGCCCACGGTGGTGGAGCGGGAGTGGAAGTCCTTGTTCGGGTCGGGGGTGCGCAGTAGGCCGGTGCGCAGGTCGACGATGCCCTCGGGGGTGCACAGGACGTAAGGGTCGGCGTCCAGGGAAGTGGCGTTGAGGACCATGCCGGGGGCGGCTTTGGCCTGGGTGAGCATGGCGTTGATGCCGGAGGTGCTCATGGCGCGTCGGATGTGCTGGTTGAGCGCTGAGGCGGTGAAGATGCCACGGGGGTCGGTGGTGGCGAAGGTTTCGGCGAGGTCGCCGGCGGCCCAGACGACGGTGTCGTCTTCGTCGAACTGCCAGCGGGTGCCTTGCCAGCGGTACCAGCCAAGGCCCGGGACGTGCCGGTAGTCGGTGCCGTACAGCTTCACGAACAGTTTGGCGTTGCCGCGGTCGGTGAGTGTGTCCGGCAGCAGTCCGTTGGGGGCCGCTTCGCCGGCTGTAGGGGGTGTGGTGTTGGCAGCTTGGGCCGGGAGGGTAGCCGGCGTCATTTGGGCGCGGATCTGGGCGGCGACGGCTTCGGGGTCGAAGTCGAAGAGAACGCCGGGTTCTTCGGGGGTGGTCATGAGCGCCTTCCCGGGTGGAGGGGGCGCTGCAGGCCGGCGCTTAGGCCGCTGCGGATGATCTGTTCGGCACGTCGTTCCTGTCCGGGGCGGGCTGCGGCCGCGGTATCGCGCAGGGCGCGCTCGGTGGCGTCGTGGGGGAGGTATCCGGCGGCGATGAGGCCGCCGAGGGTGTAGGCGGCGCGGTTGAGGCGGTCGGAGAAGCCTGCGCCTGCGGCGACGCGTCCGCAGTCGGCGATCTCCGCGAGGGCGGCTGTCAGGGTGCGCTGGATGTGCTCGCGGCCGCCGCCTGCGGCCAGTCCGGCCTGGCGGGCGCGGGGCGGGACCGGGCGCGGGGCGGGCACGGAGGGGGTGGTCCGGTGGCCGGTGCGCTCGAGTTCACCGGCCAGCCACAGCGGCAGGGGGGCGGGTTCGCGGGCCCCGTCGAGCGGGGTGTAGGCGCCTGCGGTGGTCGTGGTGCCGGGGGCGATGATGTAGCCGCCATGGGCGCGGACGTCGACCTGCCAGGCTAGGGCTCGGGCGCGGCCTGAGCCGGTTGAGCACTGCCATCCGAGATCAGGGGTGGTTTGGTACCAGATGTGAAGCCCGCCGGAGGGAGTTCGCACGCGCAGCGTCGTCCGGTCGGTGGCGGGGCACGGCTGGCCGCAGAGCGCGGCCAGCACAGCGAGGGTGTGAAAGCCGTTCGCCAGCCCGGTGAGGTCGACCTGTTCTCCGATGGGGATGCCGGGCAGAATCCGGTCCCGGGAGGGAACTTGGGCCTGGTGGGCGTCGATGTCGATGACGACCAGGCCCGCAGGGCCGCAGGCGACGCCGACGCCGTACTCGGGGCGGGGGTTCCACCACTGGGTGATCCGTTGCTGGTCGAGAGTGGCGGCGTGAAAACCGTGGCACCAGCGACCGGCGGAAGCACATGGGCAGTTGGTACGGACGTGGCCTGGCTGACGGCAGCGTGCGCAGTTCGCGGCCGGCGTTTTACGGCCGGGGGCCAGCGGGTGGACTGGCCAGCCACGCACGGCACACTGCCGCGCTGTCGTCAACGACTGGGCAGCGACCGAAGCGTCGAGAGGCAGCTGCTGTGAGTCGCTGCGAAGAATCCGCAGCTCAGCAGGCATGTAGTTCCCCTCACAGCGACCGAAGCGACTCAACGACGGACATAGATTAGCGAAGGTCCTCTGCTCTGCGGGGGAGCCCCCGCCAAAAAACGGCTGGCCGTGTCGATGATGAGACCAACACCCCGGTCTCTCAGTGACGGAACGGAAAAACCAGCGACGGAAGCGTTTCGGTCGCTGATCCCTTGAGGACCGAAGAAAGCCCAGCTCAGCAGGGGCACTGGGCATCCAACAGCGACTGAAGCGACTGAAGGCCTCTATATATGACGCAGGCGCGCGCACGGGAATGTCCTCACATACTCGACCCAGAGTCGCTTCAGTCGCTCCAGTTCCGACTTCAAGCCTCTGACCTGCATCTTTTTACACAGAGGACCTCAGCGACCGAACCTCTCCACAGTCGCTGGCCTTTCAGCCGCTCGCAGCGAACCCTCCTCCGCGGTGGGAGCGACGCAAGCGACCAAAGCGACTGAGTCTCGGTCTTGGTCTCTTTTGTCGCGTGCATCTTGTGAGCACATGCCGGAGCTAGAGTCGCTAGCGTCGCTGCTAGATGCATAACCTCGGTGCGAAGAGCGCTGCCCTTTAAGCATCGCAGCAGCCCCGCGCCGTCCGCCTTTTCACAGGGTTGGAGAGAGCTGTCCAGCGATCCGGTACAGGACACCGAGGAAGTCACCGTCGCCGCTGGGCTGCTGGGGTGGTGTCGCGCCGCTACAGGCTGCCCTTCCGGTAGGACGGCCCCCTTTGGAAGGCCGGCCTGCTCCGTTGCGACTGAGGCCGTGACGGTGAGAGCGATCAGGGTGCGTAACGGGCGTTTTCGGTTCAACCTATGCCTCCAAGATGCAGGGAGTCGCCGTAGCCAACACAGTGAAGTAGACGAGGATTGCAGCAGCCAAGGATTTGCTGCGTGTCGAGCAGCAGTTGGCTCAAACTCCTTCGTGAGGCCGGACGGTGCAGTTCGTCTGCCGGAACCGACTACGCCAGGAAGCGTCCGCCGTGCGGCTGTCCGCGTTCGGCGATCACGGGCCGGATACCGCGTTCTCACAACAGCCGCTGGTACTTGTCGTGGTCGTAGCCGCGGTCCGCGAAGAGCATGTCCGGTCGCCTGCGTGGCCGTCCGGCGGCACCGGCCACGGGCGGGACCTTGTCCAGCAGAGGAAGAAGTTGGGTGACGTCGTTGAGGTTTCCGCCGGTCAGCGACACCGCGAGCGGGACGCCCTGGCCATCGACAAGGACGTGGTGTTTGCTGCCCGGTCGTGCGCAGTCGACTGGGCTGGGACCGCTTTTGGGCCCCTGCGGGCCGCCCGCACGTGGGAGGAGTCGATCACCGCCCGCGGCCAGTCCAGCTGCTTCGCCGACCGCAGCTTCTTCAGCAGCACCAAGTGCAGCTGGTCCCACACGCCGGCCTCGTTCCAGGCGGCCAGGCGCCGCCAGCACGTCACGCCCGAACCAAAGCCCAGCTCCTGCGGCAGGTACTCCCACTGGATGCCGGTGTGCAGCACGAACAGGATCCCGCACAGGGCCTGCCGGTCCGGCACTCGCGGCTGGCCCGCCACCAGCTTCGGCCCCGGCTCGGGCAGTAACGGCTCGATGAGCGACCACAGTTCGTCCGACACGATTCACGGCCGTGACTGACGTTTCCCCACGCCTCGACCAACGAGCAGACAAGCCGACGGTCACTTGATCAACAACTTCTGTTAGGACCTCTAAGTCCACACGAAGAGAACAGAATCCCAACTGACCGCCGTAGCCAAGGTACTTCAGCCTAACGAGCCGAAATCAGTAGTCAGGGTGCACCCATGAGAAAGAAGAGTTCAGGCGGAGGCCCGTCTCCTGCTCAGCAGGCCGCAAAGTTCATCGGTGTCAGTGTGCTCTCCGGCGTCGCGCTGGCCGGGATCGCGTTGCCTGTGGTGGGCTTAGCCGGCCTGGCCGCCAAGGGGTCGGCTGAGGAGTTTGAGGAGATACCGGCAAACCTCCAGCGCCCGCCGCTGAGTCAGCGCACCACCATCCTGGACTCCCAAGGAGCTGAGATTGCGAAGGTCTACTCGCGTGACCGCATGCTGGTGGACATCAAGGATATCTCGCCGTACATGTAGAAGGCGATCGTCGCGATCGAGGACGCCCGCTTCTACGAGCACGGCGCGGTCGACCTCAAGGGCATCCTGCGCGCCCTCAATGAGAACGCGCGGTCGGACAGCGTCTCGCAGGGTGCGTCCACGCTGACCCAGCAGTACGTGAAGAATGTCTTCGTCGAGGAGGCGGGCAACGACACGACGAAGGCCGTCGAGGCTACCCAGCAGACGCTGGGCCGCAAGATACGCGAGCTGAAGTACGCGATCCAGGTCGAGAGGGAACTCGGCAAGAAGAAGATCCTTGAGAACTACCTGAACATCACGTTCTTCGGACAGCAGGCCTACGGCGTCGAGTCGGCGTCAAGGCGCTACTTCTCCAAGTCCGCCAAGGACCTGAAGCTGGAAGAGGCAGCGCTGCTCGCCGGCATCGTGCAGTCACCCAGCCGGTACGACCCTGTCAATGCCTCGCAGGCGGCCACCAAGCGGCGCAACACTGTGCTGCAGCGGATGGCCGATGAGCGCAACATCTCGCAGGAGGAGGCTAAAGGTTGTCCCGTAACCGTTGGGGCGGTTGGTGCGTTGGCTGGGCATGGGTGGGGTCATTTCAGCAGACGATCCGAAGTGGATCGAGCCGTTCTCGGGACTGACGGAAGTGCAGTTCGCCAGGCTGGTGGCGTTGGTACGGCGTCGTGGTGGTGACGTACAGCGTGGCCGGCCCTGGCGGCTGCCGCTGGAAGACCGGGTGTTGCTGGTGGCGACGTACTGGCGGACGAACCTCACGTTGCGGCAGGTGGCGCCGTTGTTCGGGGTCTCGAAGTCTGCGGCCGACCGCATTCTCGACCACCTCGCACCGCTCCTGGCCATCTCGCCTGCGCGCCGGCCGCGCAAGGCCACCGTCTACATCGTCGATGGCACCCTGGTGCCCACCCGTGATCGCAGCATCGCGGCCTCGAGCAAGAACTACCGCTACTCGACCAACCTGCAGGTCGTCATCGATGCCAACAGCCGCCTGGTCGTGGCGATCGGCGTGCCGCTGCCCGGCAGCCACAACGACTGCCGTGCGTTCACGGAGTCCGGCGTCGACCGGGCCTGCCGCGGCGTACCGACCATCGCCGACGGCGGCTACCAGGGCACCGGCCTGCTCATCCCGCACCGAAAACGACGAGGCCAGACGCACCTCAGTCCGCAACAGGAAGAAGACAACACCGTCCACCGCAGGGCGCGAGCAAGAGTCGAACACGCCCTGTCCCGGCTGAAGAACTGGAAGATCCTTCGGGACTGCCGGCTCAAGGGAAACGGCGTTCATCAAGCCATGCTCGGCATCGCCCGCCTTCACAACCTCGCCCTCACCAAATAACTCAGACCCCATACGGGACAACCTCTAGCAAGGCCAAGGCGAAACCCATCGCCCTCAACGTCAGCAAGCCCAGGAACGGCTGCATCACGGCTGTGAAGGGCGCCGCGTTCTTCTGCGACTACGTCAAGAACGTCTTCCTCGACGACCCGGTGTTTGGTGACACCCGCGAGGAGCGGGCGAAGATCTGGACCCGCGGCGGCCTGAAGATTCGGACGACGCTCGACCCGCAGGCCCAGGAGGCAGTGTGGGCCTCGCTGAAGAAGCACGTGTACAAGGACGATCTGGTGGCCGGTGCCGCCACGATCGTCGAGCCGGGCAGCGGCAAGGTCCTGGCGATGGGGCAATCAAAGCCGTACGGCTACGGCAAGGACGAGACTGAGATCAACTACTCGGTCGACGAGCGGTACGGTCGGGCGATCGGCTTCCCCACGGGGTCGACGTTCAAGCCGTTCGTGGCGGCTGCGGCCCTAGAGGAAGGGCTCACACCGAGAAAGTCGTATCCGGCGCCCTTCAAGATGCCGTACCCGAGCCCGATCCACGGGTGCAACTCGGCGTACAAGAACCCTGACGGGACCACCGTCGAGAACGAAGACGAGTCCGAGGTCGGCCCGTACAGGCTGAAGGACGCGATGGCCAAATCGGTCAACACCTACTTCGTGCAGATGATCGCGGACATCGGAATGTGTCCGGTCCTGGATATGACCAAGAAGCTCCATGTGACGCAAGGCAACGGCAAACCGATCACCGAACAGCCCTCCCCGCTGACCCTCGGCTCCGACTCCATCTCGCCGCTGACCATGGCGTCCGCCTACGCGACCTTCGCTAATCGGGGCACCTACTGCTCGCCCGTAGTCATCGCGGCGATCGAGGACTCGAAGGGAAAGAGCCTTCAGGTGCCCAAGTCAACCTGCTCGAAGGCGATGTCGAAGAAGACCGCAGACACCATAAACACCCTGCTGCGCGGCGTGGTCGATTCCGGGACGGGCCAGCAAGCCGGCCTCACCGACCGGGAAAACGCGGGCAAGATGGGTACCACCGACTCTCGTAGGAACGCCTGGTTCGTCGGCTATACGCCGAACATGTCTGGCGCCGCCTGGGTGGGCAGCGCCTCCCAGAAGATCAAGATGGAGACATTCCGATCGGTGGCCGGTTCCACCCGAAGGTCTACGGCGGCCGGGTCCCGGGCCCGATCTGGAAGGATGCCATGACTGGCGCCCTGGTCGGCAAGCCCGCGCCAGGCTTTACTGACTTCAAATCATCAGGGTGAACTTCCCTGAAGTCCCTGTTGGGCCGGAGCGGTGTGTATACGTGGTGTGTGACATATACAGATGCGGGCGGGCTGACCGCTGCGGGACGGCGGCGCCGGAAGACGATACGGATGTAGGCAGCTGAGCTGTTCGAGCAGAAAGTCGAGCCGTCGGAGATGACGCAACGCCTGCGGTGAGCCCGAAGTCGGCCTATCAATGGAATCAGCTGCGGCGGGACGACGGTGCGCAGGTGCTGGATTCCGTGACCCGAATTGATCGCAATATCGTCCATCCCCTCGCCACTTGGAAACTGGCCCCGTACCTGGAGCACGGTCGGGCCGCGCACGGCTGGGTAGAGGATCAGGTGTGGACCGCCGCCAGAGCGGCCACGCTGATCGGCAGAAACCGCATTGCCTACAGCGTCTTGGGGCCACGATATGGGCGGCCCTGACGGAGGCTATGTCTGCTTCGAGGATAAGGTGGGTTTCACCCGGGGCCCCCGAAGGAAGCACCTGGGGCTGACGCAGCCGCACCCCGGTCATGACAGTTACTCGGGTAGGAGGGATGGTGCGAGGTCGGCCGGTACCTCGGCGGCTTGATGTATGTAGCGGTAGCCGGTCGTGATGCCGATGTCGAATCCTGCAGTGAGCTGGGCATAGGTGTCACCGTGCTGTAGACGGCCGGGGCGAGCAGTGCCTGATGTGGGCGGACCGGCGCCGCCACCGCGACCCGATCTCCAGGCGTCCGGCTGTCAGTTGCCCGGCCAGGGACCGGGAAGTGCGACTGGATAGATTAAACGAGGACGAACAGATAAGCCCGCGAAGCCCCTGGCACAAGGATGATCTTGGTGGATATCCGTCTACCAGGAGCTTCGTCATTGCACATCGCTGTTCAACTCGTGATCAGCGTCGACGGGTTAGAAAAGGCGACTCAGGCTGCAGTCAGCGTTCCGACTATTCAGTTATCATCGATGTTGCGCATGTTGATTCGATGGGCCTGCTCCGCTCGCTTAGACAGACATCAATCCATTCGCTCTGGCCGTTTGCGAGGTTCGGAGGCTTGAATTCAATGCCGCCGCCTCCTTCACCTTGATTGAATGCTTCGAAGTAAGTATTACCGTTGGGATGGTCGACTCTCAGGAAGACGCCGTGTCCGTCTTCGCGTGTGTCGGCGACGGTGAAACTGTCTGCATCCTCGCTGATGTGAGGGTGGTAATAGTCATTCCAGTAAACTTTCCCACCGCCGCCTAATGGTTGGAACCACGCGTCGTGGGGGGTGTCCCCTGCTGCGAATGCGGAACCCTGCAAACCTAGAGCCAGGGATATTCCTGCGACCGCCGTGATGATGGTCTTGATGCGGTTATTCACGCCCATCTCTCCCTCCTGGAATTATTCGGTAATATCCCACGACTTGCACAGAGAAGGAACTGGCCTGCCATTGTTCGTAAGGCAGATTTTGAGTTTCCCTGTTGTGTCGTTTTTGAGATTAGGGATACCCAAGTGAACCCCGTTGCCGCCCACCCCGTTAGTGTTTGTTTCCGAATAGGTTTCACCATTCGGGTGACGAAACGAAGCGTAAACGCCGTGGCCGTCACTGAGGATGTCGTAGAGATAGAAATCATCCAGATCATCAAGCGTGTCCGGATCGAAATCCCACCAATCGACCTGAGCTTGCGCTTGCAGAGGGGGGTCTATGTAATAATACGAGGTCGGATTGGCATCTAGCGGACCGGAATCAGCTTGCGACGCAGTCGCACCTGCAACCGACGAGAAAAGAATTGCGGCGAGGGAAGTCGAAACGCCCATATATGACAGCGCAATATTGCGCATAGAAAGTCCCCGTCCTGGATTAGATAACGAATCCGACACCCCCCCCAGCGGCCTATGCGATGCTGACGGAGGAAACGGAGCGTATCTTCGGTTGGAACGCCAAGGAAGCGAAATAGCTAGTCGATTAGCGGATTCTCCCGGCGACCGGTCGAAGCACTCTGGACTGTAGGCGCAGCGAAGAAAACCGTGAAGCCGTTTGGCGATTCTGGCGCATTTGCGCCAGAAGGACACGCGGGGACTCGGCCCGCCCTGCGAACTGCGTAGCACAACTTATGCATCTGCATCACATTGCGGATCCGAGGCCCAGCTCGGACAGGAGATTCGTCGCCGTCGCCCCAGGAACGAGTCTGCGGCTGGACCGGGCAATCAACACTGCCGGCCCTGAGCGATGAGCTGTTCACAGTGCTGGAATGCGAGTTGGACAGAGGTCCGGTGGCGCACGACTGGCCGGACCAGACCTGGACCTTGTCGCGGATCACGACCTTGATCGGACGCCGCTTCCACAAGAGCTATACCGTCCAGGGCGTGGCCTCTCTGCGCAAGCAGCATGGCTGGTCCTGCCAAGTCCCTGCCGAGCGGGCCGTCGAGCCGGACGAGTCGGCGGTGGCGGGATGGGTGAAGGAGACCTGGCTACACGTGGAATGACAACGGCGGCGCTCAGCGCCTGGCTCGTGTTCGAGGACGAGACCGGGTTCGCGATGACGCCGCCCACCACCCGCCCCGGCCCCGATGTGGTCACACGGTCCGTGGCCGCTCCCGCCGGCGCTTGTCCATCGCGGCCCTGGCCTGCTACCGACCCGAAAGCCCATCTCGGCTGATCTACCGGTTGCGACCCGAAACCCGCGCGGACGGCCGCATGAGCCTCGCCTGGACCGACTACCGGGATCTGCTACAGACCGCCCACCAAACAGCTCAGCGGTCCGATCGTGCTGGCCTGGGACAACCTCAACACCCACTTGGCAGCAGGCATGCGCCGATATATCGCCGCCCGTGACTGGCTCACCGTCTACCAATTGCCCTCTTCTGCACCCGATCTCAATCCGGTCGAAGGCGTCTGGTCCTGCGGCGATCCACCATGGCCAACCGCGTCTTCGCCGACCCCGCGACCTCATCACCGCCGTCAAGTGGGGCCTGCGGCAGCTCCAATACCGCAGCGACGTCCTCGACGGCTGCTTCACCGGCACCGCACTCGTTCCCTCACTGCCATGACGGCATCACGCATTCAAGGTCAGTAGAGAGCATCTGTTCAGCGTTCACACTGATATGAGTGGAAATATTCGTTTAGATTGGCCCAGGTTGGTGCGGGTTCTCCAGTCAGTTCGCCGGACATTGTTAGCCATGGCCCAGTGGACCATCGTCCGGGATCTGCGGCAGGGCTTCGTAGTCCCGCGCCAAGTTGCGGTGCTGCATCAGCCAGCCGAAGGTCCGCTCGATCACCCGCCCTTTCGCCCGCGGCCGCTGCACCGCCTCGACACCAATGCCAGACCGGCGCCGTGGTTGAAGATGCTCTTCTGGTAACCGCCGTCGGCCCCGACTTTGGACACGCTGGGATGTGCCGCGGCCAGGTCGTCGAGGAGGAGCTTGCCGCAGGTGGTGTCGTGCACGTTCACGGCAGTGACCACAACGGCCGGCACCAGACCGAGCGTGTCCGTGATCAGGGTGCCGCTTGCGACCTTTGATCTTCTTGCCGGTGTCGATGCCCTGGCTAGTGTCGGCGACGTTTGCCGAGGTCTTCACGCTCTGCGCATCCACCACGGCCGCGGTCGGCTGTGCACGACGGCCATGGAATCGGCGGGTCTTGTCGCGTAACAGGTCCTGGCCCTGCTGGGTGGTGCCGTCGGCTTCCCACTTCGCGTAGTAGTCATAGACATCTTGTACGGCGGGAAGTCGTGCGGCAGGTACTCCCACGGGATGCCGGTGCGGTTGACGTAAAAAATCGCGTTCACGATCTCTCGCAGATCATGGACCGAGCCGCCGTTCCGGGTCCGGTCCGTCTCGCCCGCCAGGCATTGACGACCGGTTCGATCAAGGCCCAGCGGGCGTCGGACACGTCACGCGGTATGGACGACGAGCACTCACGCCTCATCCCGGAACACCAACAACACCAGTCACAAAATCATCCCAGAACACCAACTATCAGACCAGATGCTCTCTTAGTGTTCCTAACAAAGGCGTTGAACGTGGCCCACGTCTCAAGGACTCGTGTGCGGCTGGCTTCTAGGGCCCCGGATGGTACGCCGATCCAATTTCACTGGGTGAAATCGCCGAAGAAATTAACGACGCAACCTTCTCGAGAGCACGGCACCCCTTGTGGCCGTATGGCGCATTTACGCCACCCTGGATGCCCCGTTTCGAGAGCTTGGCGAAAGTTCTGCACCTGTTGCAGAGAATCCGTCTCACATATCATTGCGGAGCTTATCGGATCAGCAGTGTCCACTGGGGGTGGAGTAGTGAGCACGGTTCCGGTCATTGACGCTACTGGTATGCAGATTCTCGCCCTGCTTCGAAGGGGCCTGGATGACGCTGCGGTGGCGAGACAATTAGGCATGGGCCATCGAACTGTTCAACGTAAGGTCCAGGAGCTGATGTCGAGCCTTGAAGCCAGGGGGAGAGTAGCCCTGGGCGCACAGGCGCAGCGGCTCGGTCTCTTCTCGGACTCAACTGAGCATTATGTCCAGTTAAGTTCTGCCCTGCACGATCACGCTGAGGTTGCCCATCGGCAACCGCTGGATGACCTTCAAGCTGAGCACGTGCATTAGCTGCGTCACCACGAGGCAACGTTACCTAAGCCCCTGCCTGTGGAGCTACCCCAAGAATTTACGCAATTCGTAGACACTCCAGGAACCTGTAGGGCGCGACTGATTCGTGTGGTCAGGCCGCCCGATCTACCCAGCTGCGCTTCGGTCAGCTAGCCCTGGACTCCCCGGGGCTGCTGACCGAAGCCTAGCTCATCTGGATAGATGATCCTCTGCGCCTGTCGATATTCTCCGCCTTTCCTGCAGCGGGAAGCACCAGTGTGTGCTGTGGCCGGCGTGAGCGAGGGAAACGGTTATGAATTGGAGCCTCTTCCGATCACATTCGTAATGTTGCCGCAACCCGACTTTCCTGAATCGCCCTGCGCGTTTCTGTCGGCGTCGATGACGGTGGAAAGGGGGTCGACACCCGCTGTTCCCGAATTCATCAACACCTTCTCGGATTGATGACTCTCCCATATTGGCCGGGGCTGCACCTTTTCCCGCCCGGTGGGGCGGCCTGCCATGCCAGCCCAGGCATGACTCCTTCTACCTGTAAGGGGACACGTTGCTCTTACGTCGAAGATCCACAGCCACTGTTGCCGCTTTGGCGGCCGGGGCGGTATTGGCTGGTCTACTGCAAACCGCAGCCACGGCTGAAGAAAAGGAGCTATCCGCTCCTACGCCACGCGCAGAACACAGGGTCGACCCCAACGTCATTCCGCCCAGGAAACGCACGGAGGTCCTAGGGAAAGACTGGAACGAGTCTGGCGATGTGGCGTGGACCACTACCGGCGATGGCCGTGGGTTTCACCTGCTAACCGCGCGTAAGAGGGACGGTTACGCGTGGCAGACGACAGCCACCATGTCTGAGCCAGGCTTTGAAGCAGATGCCTGGATCGGCAACGCATGCGTCACCGGGTCAGGCAAACATGCCGTCGTGGTGTACGCGCCGCGCACGTTCACCAACAAGTCTCGTCTCATGGCCCGCGGCGGTTTTGCCGCAGTCGTGAACCTCGAAAGCGGTCAGGTGAACAAGCTTGATCTGACAGTCTCCCTGTCGTACTACAATCCGGGCTGCGGTTCAGGAGAGACGGCGGTGCTGACGCAGTCTCCCGGAGAGGACAAGACGGCCACGCGTCTGGTCACGATCGATGCCGCTTCCGGCAAGGTCAGTCGGGCAGTCGTCACTCAAGGTCAGGTCACTTCCGCCATTCCGACTACAGGTGGCATCGCCGCGGCAAGTGGCGCCCGAGTCGTGAGCATCGACGGGGAGGGAAACAAGGAAGTCCTGGCGAGAACTAACAGAGTGCCGTACCGGCTGACCCCGGATGCCGATGGTGGAATTGTCTTCCTGGACAGGAAATCCGCCCGCAAGGGCCACGAGGCTACAAACCGCATCAAGCGGGTCACCAGCAACAAGAAGGTTTCCGTCATCGGGACGGGTCCGGTCACTCAGACTGGGCTGACCCGTACGGGTGGCGACGTTTACCTCACCGGCCGGCCTCAAGTATCCGCTGCCATGCCCTCGCATGTGCACCTGTTAGCCAGTACGGAGAAGGACGTCACGATCTCAACTCGTGCCGGCCTTCTGGTAGAGAGGCCTCAGTGGGCAGATGCAAAGTCGTCACCGCGTTCCCTTCACCCAAATAAGGGATCAGACCCACGGTGGGTGAAGGTCGCAGCGGCTGTGGTCGGGACAGGAAGCCGGGTCCGATTCACGGTGCGGCCCCTAGCAGACAAGGCGGCGAAATGGCACCGGAGCCAGTCACCTTCCCCGGCCCTTTCCGGCGGCTCGCGCGGTAAAGGCACGCAGAAGCGCATAGCGCCATCGGCAGGGACTGCAAGCAGCCGTACGGAGATCGTGGAGTCCAACCGGGTGTGCTCGGTCCCGCGCAACGACCCACGCAATCAGGCGCTGCAGCCCAAGCCCCGCCAGGTTGAGTGGGCTGTGGACCAGGCGGTCAACGGCAAGCTGAACAAGCACATCTCGCGTCCCGCCAACTGGAAGAGCCTTGGGATGCCGGCCTACCAGCCTCAGTCCCTCTTCCCCAACCCCACCTTGACCGGGGGCGGACGTGTTCCCGCTCAGATACTCCTCGGCGTGGCGACTCAAGAGTCCAACATGTGGCAGGCAGCCCGCAGCTCCGTGCCCGGGGTCACAGGGAGCCCGCTTATCGGCAACTACTACGGCATCGACCTGTATGACGGGGAGAGCGCCAACGACTGGGATGTCAACTTCCGCGACGCTGACTGTGGATACGGCATCACACAGGTCACCGACCACATGCGTTTAGCCGGACGAGGTGACGACAAGGACCACGGCGGAGCTGCCTGGGAGTATCAGAAGCAGCGGGCGGTCGCCCTCGACTACACCGTCAATATCGCGGCGGGTCTGCAGATCCTGGTGGACAAGTGGAACAAGATCAAGCAAGCCGGCATTGAGGTGCACGACGGCGACCCCAAGCAGCTGGAGAACTGGTTCTTCGCCCTGTGGGCCTACAACTCAGGCTTCCACGCCAACACCAACGGTAACGAACCCTGGGGGTTGGGTTGGACCAATAACCCCGCAAATCCAGAATGGGACGCTGGCCGGTCTCCCTTCATGGAGGACCGCCTGGGCAACGAGGAAGCCTCCGACGCCGCACACCCGCAGGACTGGCCCTACCCCGAGAAGGTTCTCGGATTCGCCGCGCACCCGCCCTCGTTCCTGGAGTCTCCGGGCAAGCTCGTCCCCGCCTTCCGGGGAGCCTGGTGGAACGGCACAGAGGGCGATGCAACCGTCAAGGGCAGCGCCAAGTACTACCGGGCCAAATCCAAACCGCCCGAGGACCTCTTCTGCGGCCCCTACAACAACTGCGATCCCTCGAAGATAGGTGACGGGGCCGAGAACGAGACTGGCAGCGGCCCCTGCCTTTTGACGAACGGCGAGAACAAGTTCAAGTGCTGGTGGCACCAGTCGGTCCGGTGGAAGGAGGAATGCAAGACCTACTGCGGCAACGAGTTCATGCGGTTCGATGACACTTACCCTGAGGAATCTGACGGCACCGCCTACCCTCCGAACTGCACAACAGTCGGCCTCCCTTCCAACGCGATGATCATCGACGATCTCCCCGCCGGTACCCCGTCGGTGAGACCCAACTGCGTCAACGGCGGCTGGACCAATCAGGGCAGCTTCACCATGGACTTCGGCGAAGCCGAAGCCGGAGTCGAGCCAGGCGGCACCATCGGTGAAGTCTGGCCGGCCAAGGTCGACCTCCATCAACTGGGTGCAGGCTTTGGCGGGCACTTCTACTTTGGACACACTCGACAGAACGACACCAAGGGACAGCGGCTCGAGGCCACTGCGCTGTGGAAGCTAGGCAAAGCGGTTAACGGTCCAGCCAAAATCATGGTTCACCTCCCGGACCATGGAGCGCACACCAAGAAGGCCATGTACAAGATCAAGACCGCAAAGGGTATACGAAATCGGGTGCTTTCTCAGCCCGGAGACGGAAACCGTTGGGCGACACTTGGCTCCTTCATGTTTGACGCCGCCCCCCAGGTCACGCTGAGCACCACAACGCCGGACGGCACAGGAGACCAGGATATTGCCTTCGACGCTGTCGCGGTCGTGCCCATTAAGGGCACATACGTAGAGCGTACTGTGCAGGCGGTGGGCTTCTTCGACGAGGATCAGAACCTCGATGCCGATAAAGAGAGCATGTTGCCTCTCGACACACCCTTCAAGGACCGGCAGCATATATACGACTGGGCCATGAAGACATCCGGTGCAGTGACGGCCCTGCCGGGCTGTCTCGACCTACCAGCGCCCGGCTGCGTCATGCCCAAGACAGGCGCCGCTATGGTTAAGTGGAAAAAGTCCATTGAGGAAGCTGGAACGGATCCAGTCGATCATCCCGATGGCAAGAGCATGGCGGGGTGGCTGCACTATTCAAACCCGGTGGCTGATCGGCCGACCAGTGACAGCAAGCCTGCCCAGTTCGATCGCGACGACAGTTCCTACAAAATCCGCAACAAGGCGACTGTCTCTTTCGTCAAAGCAGATGATGGAAAGGTGGTGGAAGGCAGCGAGTTTGTCGAGTACGACGATCGCACAGCCGATACCCACCTGCCACAGTTCGTAACGGACACTTTCGCGGCCATCAAGGATGACTACAAGATTGCACCGCCGGACCTGAACTACACCGCTCGGGATCTTAACGAGCACGACGGCAGGGACACCACCACGGACACCAACAGCACGGGAGTGCTGCCGGGTCGGGCCTATGCAGCCATGGGGCTCAAGCCCAGTGTGGTTGAGAACGGCACCTGCGTAAGGGCCCTTAACACGTCCGGGGGGTCGATTGGGTACCGGCCCATGCTTGGCGTCCAGAAGGTGACTGATTCTGCGACCCGGTGGAAGAATGAAGTCGCAAACTCACCCGTGGTCGACGACAAGGTTGCCGACTTGGTCGGTGAGATCTACAACGCCTTCTTCAAGCCGGGCAAGCTTGGTTCGCTGATGAACAACGCCCCGCCGATCTGGCAGGAACTGAGCTTCAAGCTCTGCGCGGATGGGAAGGTTCGCGCTTACGACGGCGATCCGATCCTGCGGTCGAGCCACATGCCGAACCAGTACCTGTACCTGGACGACAAAGCAATCGATCAAGCCGGAAACTACACCTCAAGCGCAAGCCCCCTCTATCGAGGGGACTTTGTGCCGTTTAGCGCCATCTTCGACTTCACCGGCCATGGGCTCCCTTATGGCAGTTGCGACGCGGGATCTGGGCACAGCGGAAACCCGTGGAACATCGGCGTCGAAGACAGTACCGGAACCAATCCCAGCGGCCACTTCTGCTCCTGGCCCAGCACCGCGCCGGATCCTGAGTACAGTAGCTAGTCACCACAGCTACTAGTCCTCATGTGAGGGCGCTGGCGAGGGTGGGGCCACCCCTAAGCTGTGGCCCCACCCTCGCCAGCGAGGAAGGCGAAGGGAGCCCGATGGCGCTGATACTTATCCCGTTCCTCTACCTGGGTGCGCTTTTCCTGTGGATCACTATTCCGCTCATCAGTACCCGTGAAGGCCGGATCGGGGTACTGCTTCCGTATGGTCACGCCGGGATCAGCGCGGCGACGATAGCCTACGGGTATGCAAGCAATTCTGGCCTGTTCGCTGTAGCCTCATTCACCCTTGGGCCCGGCGGCATCGTTTCCTGCTTTCGCATCCTGCTACAGCGAGCATTCCGCACAAAAACCAGCCCCAAAAAGTAGTCGCTGAACCACTATTTTCAGAGTTCGTCTTCTTTTGATCACAAGCGTGGTGCCTGTCAATGAGGGGTCGAGTAGGTGCCCACGACGAACGCGACGTAGACGATTCCGGTTCGAGCGGCCACGTAGGTGAAGTCGGTGGCGGCCCACCGTTCGTTCGGTCGTCCGGACGCGGCAAAGTCGCGTTGCAGCAGGTCACCGGCCCGCTCGTTCCCCTCACGCGAACGGTGGTGAGGATCGTTCTGCCACGGCCGGACGCCCTGTAAGCAGCACGGGCAGGAGCAGCGACATCCCGTTGCTGGAGGCCAAGGCCCTTGCCTCACACCGGTGAACTACAGGATGGTGCCGTGCAGTGCACGGCGGTCGCGTAGCGACGGGGGCGAGGCCGTTGTCGAGGGTCTCGCCGATCGCGTCGCACAGGCCCATGTAAATGCTGCGCTGCACCCGCGACACCGCCCTCCTGCACTCTGAGGACCACCACCAGGGCCACGAGCAACACCCCGGTGACGACGACTGCTGCCCACCAGAATCCACCGAGCAGCAACCTGCTGCGCACTACGGCGAGCAGCACGACCAGGAGCAGCGGCGTCCCGTCGCCGCAGGCCCGCGCCTAACACCTCACGCACACCGCGCCCACCTGGGAAAACGGACTGTACGCCTCATAGGAGCAGGCGGGATCGGGTGTCCTACAGGACGGGTTCCGTGCAGGGCGCGGCGGTCGCCGGACATGTCGTAGCGGCGGGCGGCGAGGCCGTGTTCGAGGGGTTCGCCGATGTGGTCGCACAGCAGCGCTAGGACGTCGGCGGCCTCGGTGTCGGAGAGGTAGGGCGGGGCGACTTCGAGCATCAGCTCCCCGATCTGGTGGGTGCTGGCGGCGAGGTCGTCGACGATGCGGCGCAGCGCGGCGACGGTCGGGTCCGCCGGTGGATCGGTGAGTGGCGGAGGCGGTGCGGTGCGGATGTCCGCGGATGGCCTGGCGGACCACCGCGCGCACGGTCGGCTCATCGAGGGCCTGGAGGCCGCTGTGGGCGAGTGTGGTGAGGCGGCGGGTTCAGTTCCGCGACATCGCCGCTGCGGCGGCCGGGCCGGTGTCTCGCGTGCGAGACAGGTCGGGGCCGGCGGTGACCGCTTCGTGGATCGCGGCGAGCGCACGGGCGATGTCGAGGATCCGGTACGCCTGGGCGCGGCTGATGCCGACCTCCGCCTCGCAGTACAACTCCCAGCTGCTGTGCCCGAGGGGGAGCCAGACGCGGGCGGCGTGCGCGTCGCGGGCCCGGGCGGCGAGCACGGCCACGGAGCGCCGGACGTCGTCCATCGCCTCGCGCAGCCCGGCCGTCATCCCTCGGGCGCGGGCCGCGGTGAGCGGCGGCCGCGCGGGTTTGACGCCGTGCTCCTGGTCCTCGGTGTGCTCGCCCACGACTCCATCTTCCTCCGCGTCGATGGGCACCACCAGGGCGTACGGGAGCACGGCCCGCGAGCTCCACCACACAGCCTCACAACCTCACAGTTCACCTCGCCCACCTGGGGAAACGGGCTGTGAGCCTCATAGGAGAGCCGGGAGCAGTGCTCTACCCGACGGTGCCGTACAAGGCGCGGCGGGCCTCCGGTGATCGCGTAGTGGCGGGCGGCGAGATCGTTTGAGGGGTTCGCCGCTTTGGTCGGTAGGGCGGTGCGACTTCGGGCATAAGCTCGCCGATTCCGTGGGTGCTGGCGGCGAGGTCGTCGACGAGCGAGACGTCTCGGTGTCGGCCTCGACGGCGCCGAGAATCACGGCGAGGGAGCGGGCGACGTCCCTGAAGTGATCAAGCGCTACCGCGCTGACTCTGCGCTGCCCGTGCCTTCCTTCTGCACTGTACTGAACAGTAGACTGGCGGCCTTCCCTTGAGGTTCGCAGGCACGAACAGGACTGCCTCACACGTCGGGCAGTTGCGTACATTGAGGTCCCCCATCTGAGGTACTGACGAGTCAGGAGAGGCCGTTGGTGTGCAGGCAGTTGTGGGCAGTTGGCAGCTGACGGGCTCGTGGTCGAGTGGCCCCGCATCGTGGCCTGCGCTCGATGCCGGAACCTCCTCACAGGCTGGCGCCAGCCGACTGAGCCCGGACTGCTCCCTCCATGCCGCCTGCCAAAGCTCGTCCACCTTGTCGAGCTCAGCCTCCATGTCAGCGCCGCGGATCCGTCGTGTCAGGACGTCGGCCACTGCCATCACGGGGTCGCGCCGAGTGACTCTGGGCTGGCAGAAGACCGCATAGACAGTGGTGCGTGAACACCGTCTCTCCGAGGGCATCTCTGCGGCGAGGGTTCCTGGCGAGGGGGCGCCAGCCCGAACATGCAGCAAGAAGAGATGCACTCTAAAGACGCGGTTCGCGCCCGGGTGAAGGTCAGGCATCGTTAGTTCTCCAGCTCGCCCCACAGAACCCGCCTTCCAGAAACGTTCGCATCTGTTCGCGCTCGGCTCAAATGATCCCAACTTCGTCAGGGCCAGGCAGAGGTTGCATGAAATTCGCTGCGGTGTCAGGAGAGCCCTGAGTCCGCGGGAGTCTGTCCGCCATGAACGAGATGTCGGCGCACATTGCGCGCTTCCTGATCCATGACGTTGGTGGCAACGTCACTGCGGCTCTGCTGATCGCCGGAGTTGGTTGGCTGGCCCGCCGCCTGACTCAATCCGTGCGCAGTACGGACGGCGGAGGTCGGCGTGGCTCCGGCGGGCCAGAGTCGTTGGGTATCCGGCCGCACCGCAGGCCCCGCGGTGGGCTAACCGCCGTAGCGACGCGAACGAGGACCGATGCCGAAGAAGACCGCCCATGACCCGACGTATGGCTACGACCCGGAGACGCACACGGTCCGTGTCGATCAGCACGACCTGGCGCGGCTGCTGTTGATGTTCCGCTCGCTGATGCGTGAGCAGAAGCCGGGCTCGTGGGAGCACATGCTGACTACGACCTGTCCTTCGAGCGTCTCGCGGACGCGGTCGATGCCAGCTCGGAGATCCGGTACGGCAAGCGCTGGACGGGCCCTGGTCTGCGGATGCGCTGCACCACGACCGAGCCGGTCTACGACTGGCCGCAGGGCGCGCCGTACGACGGGGAGGCGACGTTCACCTGGATGGTGCCGGGCTACGGCTCGCACGCCACCAAGGGCGAATCGTTCCGGGGCGTCACGCACAAGGCGCTGTGCGGGTTCACTTGGGCGAAGGTCGACAGGCCGCGCCGGATGGAGGGGCCTGGAGTGACGGCGCGAAGTGCAGCTCGGTGCCGACCGCCCGCGCGGCGCCTGGTGACAACTGCCGTCCGGATACGCGTTGCCGCCGGTTGGATACGGCCGTGGCTACGATCGGAAACGCCCTGACCCCGGCAGTTGCGATGCCGGGGTCAGGGCGTTGTCACGGGTGGCTACCCGAGCCAGACGATGTTCAGGACCGTCAGGCTGCGCAGGGGCCGGTTGATCCAGAAGGTGACGGAGAGCTGGCCGACGGCCGCTTAGCGGACGTCCTCGCCCTCGTCGTCGTCGTGTCGAACTGCCGGAACCCCCACGGCTCGGCGGCGGTCGCGGCGAGGATGTCCCACACGGTGTCCACCGCGTGCTCGGGCAGCGTGTCGAGGACCTTGGCGGCCGGGGCGGAGACGCGGACCGCGTACGGCGCGGGGCTCACCCGCGACGGCGGCGGAGCTCCGCCAGGTCGATGGCGTCGCTGTCGTCGTAGCCGGAGGCGATGAACGCGTCGACGGCCGGGGCGTGCGCGATGCGGCCCTGCCAGTCCTGGACGACCTCGTAGAGCCCGGCGAGGGAGAACGTGCGCCGGGATTCCTCGAGGGCGGCCGACCACTCGCGCTCGAAGGCCGGCACCCAGCTGTCGGCGCGCTTGTCGGCGCGCAGCTGGGCGAGGAGTTCGGCCGGCGCCCCGGGCGCGGGGGCGTACGGCGTGACGGGTGCGTGGTCGGGCTGCGCGCTCATCTGGTCCTCCCGGCGGGTCGTCACTTCACCGTACGCGCGCCGGATCGCCGTGGATGCGGTCATGAGCAGATCCCTCCTACGGGGGGAGCGGGTGGCACGAGGGCCGGGCCCCGGCAGTTGCGATGCCGGGGCCCGGACCGTGGCGTGCCGAGTGGGGTCAGGCGGGGCTGAGGGCCAGGGCGTAGTGGCGGCCGGTGGCCAGGTGGACCGTGAGGGTGTCGTCGTCGGCGGTGGCGGCCCGGTAGGCGGGGTGGGCCAGGAGCGCGGGGACGATCACGTCGCGGAGCACGTCGGCGGCGGGAGCGTCGGCAGGGGCCGGGGCGCCGGTCGACTGGAAGACCTCGCCGTCGGGGCCGTGCTGGAAGTCGAGCACCCAGGTGCTCCCGGCCGCGGTGAAGACGATGTCGCCCTGAACGCCGGAGTCGGTGACGTCGCTGGCGTCCGGGTGCGCCTCTAGGACGTCGGCCAGGCGCGCGGCCTCTTCGTCCACGGCGGTGAGCCGAAGCTCAGGAGTTGTCACCAGCAGGACCGGCTGAGCTGGTCAACCGGGGCGGTCGAAGCAGCCCGGTTGTCACCAACGAGGCATCCGACTTGTCACAGACGCTCATTCAGCAGTCTTTCTGTCACCAGAAACGAAGATCGGGAGCCTGAGGATTTCCACGGCGCTTCCATGAGGTCATGGCCGCTACACGTGCTGGGTCGGGAAGGGTAGTCGACGCCGCTGACACCGGGTCCGTCTGGTCGCATCAGTGCAGTTGGGAGGACCTTTTCGTGCCGACGGACGTCGACGCGGGCAGGTCCGATCTGGAGCTGGGGGACGGCTGGACGAGACGGTGGACGGTCTCGTGGCGGACAGGCGGGGACGATGCGTCCTGCTCGGTGCACGATCTCGTACAGGAGCCGGTGCTCACGAGCGACCCGATGCGGCACTTCACCTGGCGCCGGGACCAACGGCACCGTCCTGGCCTGCAGTTCTTGACCAGCACCGGTCGGCATCACGGCGCGGAGAGCCTGGAAGAGAGCCGGGTGCTGCTGGCCCTGGACTTCGCCGGCGACGTGGTCTCGCAGCCGCTGAAGATCTCCTTCGCAACCTGCGGGAAGCGCCGTGCCCACACCCCTGACTACCTCGCGGTGACCCGCCGCGGCGTCTGGCTGATCGACGTACGCCCCGAGCCTTTGATCAAGGAGGCGGACCGGGAGTCGTTCGCCGCGGCCGCCGAGGTCGCCGTCGCCTGCGGCTGGCGCTACGCGGTGGCCGCCCGCTGGCGAGAGCACGCCTTCGCCGGCCTGGACGCGATGGCGTCGCGGCGCCGGCTGAGGTCCGATCCGCTGGGGCTGCGGCCGGTGCTGCTCGCCGAGGCCGGCGGCGGGCGGAGGTTCGGCGAGCTCGCGGCGGCGACGGGCTGCGAACCGGTCGCCCGGGCCCAGCTGCTGCACCTGCTGTGGTCCCGGCAACTGGGCATCGACCTGGCCGGCCCGCTCCAGGACCGCTCGCTCGTGCTGCCCGCCGAGGAGGCAAGCCGGTGACCGCGGCGGCGGTGCTGGACCTTTCCCCCGGCGCCGGGCTGGTGCTGGACGGGACGGAGTGGACGGTCGAGCGCCGCGAACCGCACCTGGGCCGGGTGCAGTTGGTGAAGGACGACGGCACCCGCGAGCGGGTGACCTTCCGGTTCCTGGCCAACCATCCGCAGTGCCGGTCCTCGTCGCGGACGTCGGCGGCGGGGGCCGACCGGGGCCGCCAGCGCAAGGCGTCCGAGGACCTGAAAGCGGGCCGGCTGGAGCTGACCGAGCTGCGGATGGCCACCTGCTGGAAGTGGCGACCGGGTTCCGCTCCGGCGACCCGTTCCACCCGGGACCGGGTGAGCCGAGAGCCGAGTACGACCCGAGGAGGACGACGCTCACCGAGCGCCGGCACGCGAAGGTGGCGGAGCTCGCGGCCCTGGACCCTGCTCACGCGAAGCTGCTGGGGCTGGGCTCGGTCGGTTACCGCACGCTGATCCGGTGGGAGAACGCCCGCCGCCGGTTCGGGCTGGTCGGCTGCGCGGACGACCGCTGGCTGCGCCGCAGCGGCGGAACCCGCGCGGTCTCCGAAGAAGTGCGGGAGGCGGTCCTGGCGGTCCGCGAGGAGACGAAGCGGATGGCGAAGGTGTCGATGCGGACCAAGGACCGCATGATCCGCCAGTACGTCCGCGAGGAGTTCGGGCCCGAGACGAAGGTGCCCAGCTACGACACCCTGCGCCGGCTCTGGCAGGAGTGGTTCGGCCCCGGCGGCGCCCGTCAGCGCTACGCGCGCTCGGCCGATCTGCCGGAGTCGGAGGGGCACGTCCTGGTGCACCGGCCGGGCCAGGTCGTCGCGCTGGACACCACGGTGCTGCCGGTGATGGTCCGCGAGCACGTCTTCGGCGATCCGGTGAAGATGCACCTCACCCTGGCCCTGGACGTCTGCACGCACTCGCTGGTCGCCTTCCGACTGACGCTGGTCTCCGACACCTCGGTGGACGTCGCGATGGTGCTGCGGGACGTGACGATGCCGCTGCCGATGCGGGCGGACTGGGGCGAGGACCTGGAATGGCCCTACCCCGGCGTGCCGGCCGCGGTGGTGGCCGAGTTCGCCGGGCACGCGGTGGCCGGCCTGCCGTTCTTCACCCCGGAGACGGTGACCACCGACCACGGATCGGTCTATCGCAACCACCACCTGGTCGAGGTCGAGCGGGTGCTCGGCTGCCAGGTCCTGCCCGCTCGGGTGCTGCGGCCGACCGACAAGGCCGCCGTCGAGCGGGCGTTCGGCGTGATCCGGCAGCTTTTGTTCGAGCACCTGGTCGGCTACACCGGCGTCGACGTCGCTGACCGCAGGGCCGACCCGGCTGCGGACGCGGTGCTGACCGCCGACCAGCTCAAGCACCTGATCGCGACCTGGATCGTCGGCGTCTGGCAGAAGCGCAAGCTGGGCGAGTACGCCCCGGCCTGGGATCCGGACGGCTCGCACAGCCCGAACTCGCTGTTCGCGGCGTCGTTCGCGCAGACCGGCTTCGCGATGGACATCCCCTCCCCGGAGCTGTTCTACGAGCTGTTGCCCGCCCACTATGTCCGCATCGACAAGCGCCGCGGGGTGAAGATCCGCGGACTTTGGTATGACGACGCCGATGTCCTGCGGGACTACCGCTGCGAGTTGTCGACGCGGGGTGGCAAGCACAAGGGCAAGTGGCTCATCCGCCGCGACCCGCGGGATCGGCGCCAGGTGTTCTTCCAGGACCCGATCAGCCATGCCTGGCACCCGCTGCCCTGGACGGGTATGCCCCGGGCCGGGCAGATGCCGGCGTTCGGGGACGCGCGGGCCAGCGCCCTGCTCGCGAAGGCCGCGGCGGCGGGGCTGAAGCCGAAGTCGGACGCCGAACTGCTGCCGGTGCTGCTGGAGCTGATCGGCTCGAACATCCCGGTCAGCAAGTGGCCGACCCAGCTGAAGAAGTCCCAGCGCACCGAGCACGCCCGCGAGACGCATCAGGCCAGGGCTGCGCAGGCCGACCGGCCGCCGAGCACGCCCGCACCGGCCCCACCACCCGCCCCCGCTCCCGATCCCGCTGGGGAGGTGACGGCGACGGTGCTGAGCTGGCCGGGCCGGGCCCGCCAGACGCAGGAAGCGGTCGCCGGGGAACGGCGCCGGCGGCGAGAGGCAGTCCGGCCCGCGCCCGTCCCGCCGCCCGAGCTGGGCCACAGCTTCCGGGCCCGCAGCGTGTTCGTCCTGCCCGAGGACGACCTGGAGGAGGACCGTGGTGGACCAGACGACGCCGGATGAGCACGCGGTCGTCCCGTTTCTGCGGGCCGGCCCGCCGCCGGACCGCACCCGCTGGGAGGGCTGGCAGCAGTGGCGGAAGATGCGCGGCACCTTCGTGCCCGCTCCGCGTCTGAGCCTGGCCGAGCATCAGAGCCTGAGCCCCCGGCGTCGGGCCTTGCACGATCTGCACCGCACCGCGACGCACGTCAACATGCGGCTGCAGGAGACGCCGATGAGCGCGCGGGTCGCGAACCTGATGCGCGGCCGGTTGCAGAACAACGCGGTGAAGTTCATGCCCGGCACCCGCGACGGCCTGATGATCAACGGCGGCGGGTTCCAGGGCAAGACCGAGACCGCCTGCGACGCGGCCGCGTCCTTCGAGGACGTCTGGCGCGAGGTCCACCACCAGCTGCTGCCCGGCCCCACCCCCGGCTCCCGGGACGTGTTCGTCCCCGTCGCCTACTGCCGCCTGCCGGTCCGCGCGACACCCAAGGGACTCTGCAAGGCGATCTTGAACGTCTACGGCAACCCGCACCCCGGAACCCTGGACGACCTGGTCAGAGCAGTGCGGGACGCGATCCGGGACCATCACACCACCGCCCTGCTGATCGACGACATCACCCGGCTCCGACTCCACCGCGAGGACGACCAGGACACCCTCGACCTGATCCGCGAACTGATGGACCTCAACGTCACCCTGATCCTGATCGGCGTGGACATCCCCGGCTCCGGACTCCTGCGCGGCGCCTACGTCGACCAGCGCACCGGACAGTGGGTCTTCCCCGACCACGGGCGAGGCGGGCGGCACAGCACCGCAGCTGCCACGCAGGCCGGCCGCCGGTTCGACATGGTCGGTCTCGACCCGTTCGCCTACTCCACCCCGGCCGGCATCACCGCCTTCCTCGACCACCTCGCCGGCATCGAGGACCAGCTGCGGCTCCTGCGGTCCTTCGAAGGCATGCTCACCAGCGGCGAAATGCCCGAGTACCTCTTCGGCCGCACCCGCGGCGTCGTCGGCCTGCTGCGGCGGCTGATCGAGGACGGCTGCACCGAGGCGATCCTCACCGGCGAAGAACGCCTCACCCTCGAACTGCTCGCGAAGACCACGATCCACCTCGGCAACCTGGACGACCTCGACCCCAGCGCCGGCGAGATCCCCGACATCCCGCACAACACCCCCCCCGCCCACAAAGTCCAAGCCCCGCCGCCGACGCGGACGCAACACGGTCCTCGACGACCGCGGGAACAGGCCGGCCGCAGGTGACTGACATGGCCATGAGTTCCGGGCGGCGCCCCTTCGGACTCAGCCTCGACCCTCTCAAGGGCGAGTCCCTGACCGGCTTCGTCCTGCGGCTGGCCCACCGCCTGCACATCTCGCCCCACGAGCTCGCCCGGCTGACCGGCCTGACCGAACAGGATCGGCTCGGCCGGGCCCGGGCGTCACTCTCCACGCGGCTGACCCCCGCCGAGATCAAGAACTTCGCCACCACCACCCGCCTGGACCCCCGCGAGGTCCGCGCGATGACGCTGGAACCTCTCGCCTCCCGCTACCCGCCGGCGGCCCGCAGCGTCGCCAACGTGCGGGTCGGCAAGGTCTACTCCATGCACACGGACGGATGGCTGTTCGCCACGACCGCCCGCTACTGCCCTCGCTGCCTCGCCGGAGACGGCTCCGACATCCAGAACGCCCACGGCGGGCCCTGGCAGATCCTCTGGCGCCTTCCGGTCGTCTTCGCCTGCCCGCTCCACGAGGTGTTCCTGGAACACCCTCTGCCCCCACTGCCACAAACCGGTCAACTTCAGCAGCAGAGCCCAGCTGTTTCCCCGTCCTGCCGCCTCCGGAGTCCACCCTGCCCACTGCCGGTCTTCGACGGATCAGGACATCCCGACCAGCCGGCCCGGCGCCCCCTGCGGCGCACCGCTCGCGCACGACCCACTGCACCATCACCGGCCCGGCCCCGCCCTTCTCGCGCTCCAGCACAAGATCCTTCGACTACTCCGGCCGGGCGGTCCGAAACAGCCGGCACAGCAGTACTTCACCGAGCTCATCCTGCTCGCGGGACTGGTCATGATCTGCTGGCCACGCATCCAGCCGGTCGGCACCACCCGCCAACTCGCCGAAGCCGTAGCCCAGCACCTCGCCATCCACGAAGGAACCGACTCTCGTCCCTACCGCTCCACCGGGGCGCCCGTCGACGCGCTCGCCTGCGCCGGCCTCCTCCAGGTCACCGATCGCCTCTTGGCCGCCGACGACCTGCGCGAAGCGCTCTCCCCGCTCGCCCCCGAGGAGAACCGGACCCGCAGCGGGATCCCACCCACACGGCACCTGATCTGGGACAAGAACTTCAAGAAGCACCGCAGCGCATGCTCCGAACGCTTCCAGCACGCCGCCGACACGATCGTTCCCACCTTCCGACGCACCGGCAAAGGCGGACTCCGCCTCCCCTCCACCGGCACCGGCCTGCGCCCCGAACACATCCCCGCGTTCTTGCCCCAAGCGCTCGCCGAACAACACCTCAACTTTCTCTCGGCCATCGCCCCCAAGATGCGCCGACGCAGTGCCTCGGTCTTCCTCGTCCGGCGCGCACGCGGCGGCAGCCTCGACGAAGCCGCCCAGTTCCTCGGGATCAACCCCCAGGGCAAGAGGAACGGCTACACACAGCTGCTGAACCGCCATCTCCGCACCAGCGGCACGGCCCGCGACTTCGAACAGGCCCTCGACGCCATCACCGCCGAACTTCTCGCCAGCCCTGTCATCGACTACCAGCGCAGACGCGAGGCCCTCGCCACCTGGACCCTGGAACCCGAGAACTGGCAGCACATCCTCGCTCAGCTCCCGGTCCTCACAAGCCACCGAAAACCCATCAGCGACGACCGCAGACGCCTGGCCGTCAGCGCCTACATCTGGACCCGCGCCACCGAAGGCGAGCCCGACTTCGCCCCCTGCCCACCACACATCGCACCCGACCCAGCACTACGCACCGTCTGGACCCGCGAGCGGCACAACGTCTTCCACTGGCTCCACAAAGCAGACCACCAGCCCTACTACGGCGCCCTCAAGCCCCTGCTCGAAGACCACGCCGAGCACCTGACCAAGGCGATCGACAGACGCTGAACCTGAGCGTGATGGGCAAGGTCAGGACCGCGCGGTCCGGAACGCCAAATACCGACTGAAGGCTTCGTGGCTGTCGGGGGTGAAGCGCCACTCCAGCAGGGCCGACCGCAGCTCCGGCTCGGTCAGCCAACCATGCCAGGCGACCTCATCGGGATCGAGGACCACGGCGTCCGGCACCACGGCTTCGTGCACACCGAGCCAGTGAGGGCTCAAGCCGCTGCGGTTGATGAACGTGAACAGCAGGCGCGGCAGCGCACGAATGCCCAGTTCTTCGGCCAGCTCCCTCGCGGCGGCCTGTTCATAGGACTCGCCGACATTTGCGGCACCACCGACCCCGACCTCATAGAGCCCGGGGAAGCGCGATACCTGCTCCGACCGTCGATGGACGAGGACCCGTCCATGCTCATCACGACACACCGTCACGGCGACTCGGTGCAGCCAACCCTCCTGGATGGCCTGCCGGCGGCTGACCACCATCCCCAGCACACGATCTTGACCGTCGACACGCTCCACCAGTTCATCCACGACGCACACCCTGGCAGAGCCCACTGACAACGCCGCTTCTCCGAGCCCGCCGAGGCCGACCCAGGAGAACCGGAACTGGGAGGCCGGACACGGATGACCACAGTTGTCGACCTGTCGCACTCAGGCTCAACCGCCCACAGCACCGTCGGTGACAACCAGCCTGCCTATGTGACAGCTATCGTGCTTCGGCTCAGGCGGTCAGGTGGCTCTTGTCGCGGTCGATGGGCGGTCAGTAGTCCAGATCGAGGTAATCGATGTCGTTGATTTCTACGTCCGACAGTCCCATAGCGCGACCGCCGCCGTCCTGGAAATAGACTTCTTTAAAACCTTCGGCGATGATTCCGCGCATCTGCTGGTCGCTGGCCCCCGCGTTGCGGGCGTCGAAGAGGCGCTGCGCGTACTGCGGGGGGAGGTGCACGGTGAGGCGGCGGAACCGTCCGTCGTCGGTCGTGCCGATGGGGGCGGTGTAGCCGAACCAGGCCCGGGTCTCCACCGTGATGCCGCCGGTGGTGGCGGCCTGCTTCTACCGGCGCTTGCGCACCAGCGGCTGCCACCGCTGCCGTACGGCGTCATCGATCTTCGCGGCGACGTCGGCGCGGGCGTGCTTGCGGGCGCCGCGCCGGTAGCGGTTGACGGAGTCGGCGGTGACCCCGAGCTCCGCCGCGACGGCCTTGGCACTGCCGAACTGCTTGAGCAGGAAGGCGATCTGGCCCTTGAGGGTCTTGGGCGGGTCCTTGGTGTACGCCTCGCGGTCGGGCCGCTCGATCGCGTCGTCGATCTCCCCCACGGTCTACTCCCCTTCGTCCAGGACGGCGTCGCCGCCCTTGATGTGGCGGGCCGGGTTCAGGCCCTTCTCCATGAGGTCGACCGCCCACAGCATCTGCTGGACGCCCTCCAGCTTCGCCAGGCCCGGGGTGGGCCCGAGGCGGAACCCGCCCGGCTGCGGCTTGCCCGAGGCGGCATAGGGGAGGAAGTCCAGCGGCGACGTCCCCGGGCTCGGGTAGACGACGCAGTCGGACAGCACGGCCAGCGGGTACAGGCCCGTCATGTCCGCCATGTTGCGGAGCTTGCGGTGCATGTTGACCCGGGCCTTGCTGATGACGGCGGCCCGGATGTCGGGGCGCCACGTCGGCCGGGACAGGGCCGGCCACGTCTCGCCCTCCTTGTAATGCTTGCCCTGGGGGCGCTCGCGGAGCTTGCCGACGCCGCCCTTGACCGTGGCCTTGATCGCCGCGAGGACGGCGGCCAGCGCCGGGTCCTTCTCCTTGTGGTGCTCCATCGCCGCCAGGAACTCGGCGTCGGACAGGTCCCGGGTGACGCCCATGTCGGCGAGGGTGTCGACGTAGGCGTTCTTGAGGCGGTCGTGCCACGGGTCCAGGTACGCACCGGTCTCGCGGCGCAGGTACGCCTCGATCGGGTGCACGTCGTAGCCGAGCTCCTGGGCGTAGGCGAGGGTGTGCGTCTGGTACCAGGCCGGGCCGGTCGGGCGGGAGCCGTCCGGCGTGAACGGGCTGGGCAGGCGCGGGTCCAGCTCGATGTGGGAGACGTCTGCCAGCCAGCTCCCGGGGATCTTCGGGTTGAACGCCGGGGCGTGGAAGTGGTCGGGCGCGCTGAGGCCGACGACCAGGCGGGCCGCGGCGGCGAGGAACGCTGTGTTGAGGTCGAGGCCGACCGCCCACGGCAGGGTGCACTCCTCATCGGAGAGTGTGTCCACGTCCCGCACCCACTGATACGCCTCCTCGTTCAGGAAGCCGCCGGTCCAGCCGCTGTTGACGACGACGGGGTGTTCCGGGGTGGCCTCCGGCGGCGCCGGGTCCATGGGCTCGGTGCCGAGGCTGCCCGGGTTGTAGCCGGACACCCAGTTCCCGGTGGCCGGGTCCTGCACGGCCTTCGTCGGCGGGCGCAGCGCGGTCATCAGCTCGAGGCCGGAGACGGCGGTGGAGCCGCGCGGGGTGATGACCCGGGTCGCGTACACGCCCAGGACGCGGGCGATGTCGGCTGGCTCCATCTCGGCAACGCCGGGCCAGGACCGCTCGTCGAGGGCGTCCCAGGACAACATCGCCAGCTGCACGCACTGGCGGTCGCGGCCCTGCGCCTTGCGGTAGATCCGCGCCCACGGCCCGAACCCGAGCTGGGTGAGCTGCCACTTGGCCTTCGCGACCTGCTTGACGACCGGGTGGTCCTGCGGGAGGCGCAGGGAGCGGCGCTGCTCGTGGCCCTCCAGGCGCTCGGGCAACCCCAGCTTCACGGCGGCGGCCGCGGTGAGCACGATCAGCGGATCACTGTCCTTGCCGTACCGGTTGAGCTTCGGCGCGCCGAGACGGGACTCACGCAGCGTCCACTCCACCAGCTCCACCACGGTGGTCGCCGGGCAGTCCAGCACGACGCCGCCCACCGCGTACGCGGAACCGTCACCGTCCAGGACAGCGAGCGGGCCGTGCGGGAAGCGCGGGTCGACGGCAGGTGCGGATGCCTTCCTTGCCGCCGGGCGCCGGGACGACGTCGCCGGGCGCCCGGCCGACCGGGCGGGACGCTCCGGCGCGGCCGGGGCAGCCGGGGCCTGAACCGGCGCGGCGGTCTCCGCCTGCTCCGAGACGGCCGGGCCGGTGAACGTGTCTGGCACGGGGGCGGGCTGCGGCGCGGCCACGGGGGCCGGGGCGGCGGGAGTGCCGTGGGCGGGGTACCTCGCCGCCCACCCCTTCAGCAGCCGCTGGTACGCCTCCAGGCGCGGCGACTTCGGCTCACTCCGGCCGTTCTCGTAGTTCTTGACCGTCTGCACGGACGACTTCAGAGCTTGCGCAAGGCGGGCCTGGGTGATGCCGGCGGCCTCACGAAGGCGGGCGCGCTCCGCCGGGGGCGGGAGTTGAGGCTCCTCCTCCAGCAGCGCGTCGATGTTCGCGAACAGCTCTTCCTCGGATGCCATGTGGAGCTCCTCTCGCGCCTCACCCTAACACTGTTTACTCCGTTATTTAACCCATTTTTTAACCCTTCCGGATTCTTCGGAGGATCCATCCGGCGGCGGCTCAGGGTAAGGGTGGCCGCGCGGCCACCGGTGGTCGACCAGTGGAACCTGCACGACGGCCACCGGAGGATCGGTTCACCCCGGTCCACGACGCCTGGTGGGCCCAGGCCCGCAAGGTTCACGGTGAGCGGGACGGCACCCGGGCGTTGATCGAGGTCCTGTTGCTGAACCGCCACCTCGCCCACGAGCACGTGGTCGCGGGCCTGGCCACCGCGCTGCGGGCTGTCGCCCTGACTGCCGACGCGGTCGCCCTGGAGGCCCGCAAGGCCGCCCAGGCGGAGGACGAGCCGCCCATCGGCGCGTCCGTCCCGGCGGGTTCCGGGCAGGCGTCGGCAACCGTCACGTCGCTGCATGAGTGGCGCCTCGCTCACCTTCCGCCGGACACCAGGCCGCTGCCGTCGGTGCCCCCTATGACCAACTGCTCCGATGCTGCCGCACCAGCGGCAGCGTCCACCGTGAGGGAGAAGCACAGTGACCCTGCCCCGCCAGCGAGGCTTGACCGAGCAGGCCGCCGACGCCGCGATCGACACCGCCTGCCGTCTACTGCGGCTGCCGTCGATCCGCAACGAGTTCAACGAGATCGCCGATCGGGCGGTCAAGGACCAGATGACCTACCGCGGCTTCCTCGCCGAACTGCTGATGACCGAGTGCGACGACCGGGCCCGACGCCGTTCGGAACGACGGATCAAGGCAGCCGGCTTCCCACCGGAGAAGTCCCTGGCCTTCGACTTCGAAGCCAACCCGAACATCGACGCGGCCACCGTCCACACCCTCGCCAGCTGTGAATGGATCAAGAAGAGCCAGCCCCTCTACCTGATCGGCGACTCCGGCACCGGCAAGTCCCACATGCTCATCGCCCTGGGCACCGAGGCCGCGATGAAGGGCTACCGCGTCCGCTACACGCTCGATGGCAGTGAGGCTTGAGTCTCCCGTAGGGGGAGACGTGAGGGTAGGGGCATGAACGGCGAGACGCTCTATTCGATCGGTGACCTGGCTCGGCGGACGGGTCTGACGGTGAAGGCCATCCGGTTCTACGCAGACGCGGGGATCGTGCCACCGACCGACCGCACCCCTGCGGGATACCGCCGGTACGGTGTCGATGCCATCGTGCGCATCGAACTCGTGCGCACTCTGCGTGAGTTGGGAATCAACCTGGCCACGATCCGCAAGGTCATGGACCGGGAGGTCTCGCTGACGGACGTCGCGGCCACGCACGCCGAGGCACTGGACGTGCAGATCCGCGTCCTCCGGCAGCGCCGCGCCGTGCTCATGGCGGTGGCCCGGCGCGGCTCGACTCCTCAGGAGCTGGACCTCATGCACAAGTTGGCGCGTCTGTCGGAAGCCGAACGGCAGTGTCTGGTCGACGACTTTCTCGGTGCCGTGTTCGACGGCCTGCAAGATCACCCCGCGTTCGCGGCGGTCACCCGCTCGTTGACCCCCGAGTTGCCCGAGGAGCCCGAACCCGAGCAGATCGAGGCGTGGGTGGAGCTGGCAGAGCTGTTCCAGGACCGCGATTTCCGCGCCACGTTGCACGGCATGGCCCAGGATCTGGCAGCCGATCGGGCCCCGGACGACGCCACGGGCCTGCCCCGGATCCTCGCCGAAGCTGTCCGGGCCCAGGTGGCACCGGCAGTGGAGGACGGCGTCGAACCGGACTCGGCCGAAGCGGAGCCGATCGTCACCGCACTCGCGGCCCACTATGCACGCATCCTTGGCAGCTCGTCCCCACACGATCCTCATGCCCTCTACTTGCGCCTTGCTGCCCGGCTGGAGCAGATGAACGACCCGCGTCGGGACCAGTACCTGTCTTTGCTGGCCGTCATCAACGGCTGGCCAGCCCCTGGGAGCCTGGCGCCCGCGCTCACCTGGGCCGCCGCCGCACTCCGTACCCGAATACCGCAGCGGTGAGCCGAGCACACAGCACGCCCGACGCCACCAGATCAGGCCGCCCGGCCCCGTATCGGTTCTTTACCGACTACCGGACCTTGATGCGCGTGCCCGGCTTCTGGCGGCTGGCCACCATCGGCATAACGTCGAAACTGGCCGCGAGCATGACCAGCCTGAGTCTGCTGCTCCTGGTCAGCAGCACCTACTCGTACGGGACCGCCGGGCTGGCGGTGAGTTGCTCCACCCTCGGCCAGGGGCTGACCGCGCCGTTACGCGGACGGCTCATCGACCGATATCCGGTCCGCCCGGTCCTGCTCAGCTGCCTTGCCACCCATCTCACCGCCATCACCGCCGTGATCCTGACAGTGCGGAGCGGCGGTAACGCCACGCTGATCTGCTCACTGGCTGCAACCATCGGCGCGACTACTCCACCCGTCGCCGTCATGATGCGGTCCGTCTGGCACAGCGTCACCACCCGTACAACCCTGAACACGGCCATGGCGCTCGATGCTTCCATGATGGGTGCCGCGCTGATCGTCGGTCCAGTGCTCGCCAGCTGGCTCAGCCTGTCGCTCTCGCCTCTCCTGCCGTATGCGGCCATCGTGGCGATGACGGTCACCACCGTCACACTCGTGGTGGTCAATTCCTCTGCTCCCCCCGCACCTTCGACCGCAGCTGGGCACTGGCTGGGGCCCTTGGCGTCGTCGCCGCTGCGACGGCTGTTGGCCGCAGATGCGCTCTTCGTCATGGCGGTGACAGCCGTGGACGTAGTGCTTCCGGTCTACGCGCGCCAGGAGCACGCGGCCGAACTGACCGGCTTGTATCTGGGCAGCCTTGCAGTCGGCAGCGTTGTGGGGAGCCTTGCTCTGGGCACGGCCACGAAGCGGCTGCCTCGCGGGCTCGCACTTCCCGTCCTGCTCGGCCTCTTCGCCCTCGGATGTGCCGCTCTGGCTGTAGCCGCACGGCTCTCCCCGATGGCGGTCCTTGTGGTGTGCCCGGTCGCCGGCCTCGTCATCGGGTCTCTCTTTGCCGTCCTGCGCACCACGGGAGGCGATCTGGCCCCGGCTGGGCAGGTCACCGAGACCATGTCCTGGCTCAGTACCACGGACATGGTCGGCGGTGCAGCAGGGGCAGCCGTGTTCGCCCACCTCGCCGATGCGAAAGGAAGCCCGACGGCGCTCGTGCTCGTCCCCGTGCTGATCGTGACGGCTGCCCTCGCTGGGGCCACTTGTGCCAGATACCGCTGAAGATTCGGCGCCGTGAAGCCCTGAAGGCCACAGCTCTGGGGCCCCCTTCGGGGGGTGTCCGGCCGTTCCTCATAAAACGATGGTTAGTTGACGGCACACTGCCGTACGTGACGACGAGCCTGACCGACGTGTTCGACGCCGACGACGACCTCCTGGCCGCCTTCCCCGCGCGGCCGAGCGAGATCCGCATCGGCTACGCCCGGGTCTCTTACCGCGCCAGATGCATTCCAGAGCCCGACTCGGCTTGCCCTCGTAGCGACGACGTTGGAGATTCCATGGCTGGGGACGGACTTCGGTCCTCTTCCGCTTAGCGGGCTCCTCCCAGCACTCGGCCGAGGACCGGCTGGAGCGGTCGCACTCTCCACGAGGCCGCACGAGCGAGTCAGGGCCAGGACGCGGGTAGCGTCCGCCGCAGCAGCTGGCGAGGATCGCCTTCTCCCAGCAGACAGCGACCGCATCCTTGAAGAACATCCGGGCTGAGGCTCTTTCGTGGTCGTCGGCGGTGACTTCCACCAACAAACCCTCGGGGCCTTGTCTGCGCCCAGGTGCCGGAGGTGGCCGGTGGCACAGGGCCCGCACACGCTGTACGTGTACGGGCCTCTGATCGAGCGCCGTCGAAGAGTACGTCCGCGACCACAGCCTGGATGCGGTCGTGGAGTCCGCCCTCGCCGATGCTGATGACTTCCGTACGTCGTCGGCGGCCCACCGCCGCTCCCGGCACCGGATCGAGGTGGTCGCACTCGCGACCGCTAAGGCCTTGAGCCAGCTCGGCATCCTCGACCGCTTCCTCACCCAGGCCACCACCGGTGCGGGCGGCCGGTACGTGTCATGGGCCAACCACGACGCGTGCGCAGACGCGATGCTCGCAACGCTCGCGGTCATCGAGGCCGAACAGCTCGCCGACCGCATCACCGTGGTGACCCGCGAGAGCACGGTGCTGTACGGCAACGAGCTCGTCGACGGTCTGTGGCGGCGCTGGCCTGCCGCTGACAAGGCCGTCGCCCGCGGGCGCTCGCGCCCGTGGACGGCCGGGGAGACAGCCGCGTTCCATTGTGAGGGGCGTCGACTACCACCGGCTCTCCACCGCCGAGCACCGGTGGGTCTTCGAGGAGCTGATCGCCCCGTCCTACCTGAGCGGCATCATCCCTCGGCCCGATCCGCACGCCGTCTACGTGCTGGGGCAGCCCGGGGCGGGCAAGCTCCTGGCCGCGAGGATGGTGCGGCGCGCGATGCGGCCGGGGACGACGCACCTGATCGGCGACGACTTCAAGGCCCAGCACGCGGATTACCTGCGGCTGCTGCGCGAGGACCCCCGCGGTGCCGGAGCGGTGATCCGGGCGGACTACGGGGCCTGGTTCACCCAGGCCGAGCAGTATGTGCGGGAGCGGCGTGGTGACGTTTTGATTGAGGGCGCGCCCGGTAGCGTCGAGAAGCTGTTCGACAGCGCACTGCCGTATGCGGCCAGCGGCTACCCGTTCGAGCTCGTGGTCCTGGCCGTCCGTGAGGCCGACAGCCGTCAGGCTACCGCGCTGCGCTACGCCCGGTCCCTGCAGATCAGTCTCACCCCCAGGTTCGCCACGAGGTCGGGGCATCAGACCTATTTCCACGCGCTCACCGGGGTCGTCGCCGCCGCCGAGCGCCATCCGGCGATCGCCGCGATCACGGTGGTCCGGCGGGACGGCCGGGCCCTGCTGCGTCACGAGGCCGGCGGCGCCGGGAGCGCGTCGTGGGCCCTGGCGGCAGAACGGGCACGCCCGTACACCGAGCAGGAGGCCGCCGCGTTCTTCCGCCTCCACCACGGTCTGTGGCGAGCGCTCCGCCGGCACCGCGACGAACTGGAGGAGATGCTCGCACTCGCCCGCCCGCTGATGCCGCCCGGGATGCAGTCGGCCCGAATCAACCGGCCGCACCCCTCTCTGTGGTCTTTGCCCGTCACGCTCCAAGGAGCGGCCTACGAGGTGTCGAATTCCTTCAGCCGGGCCGCGTAGACCTCCTTGATCCGGGCCGCTTCCTCCGGGTCGGCGGTCGCAAGCTGCTGCTGGTCGGCGAGCGCGGCCTGACGGCCGGCCCGCAGTTCTTCAACCGGCTCCTCATCGGGCACCGGATAACGCTGCTCGGCGAGGAGCTGGTCGTTGTACCAGCTCACCACCGCCCGCACGGCATCCGCGGCCTGCGCCTCCACGCCGCCTTCCAGACCGGAGAAGTCAGAGCTGGGAGTGTCGGACACGGCCCACCACCTTCGTGTTGATCTTGATTCGAAACAGTCATTGTCGCCCTGGCCGCGACCACCGGCCCAGCGATGCGACACACCATCAGAGAAGGCGCCGAACTCCTTCGCACCCCGCCTGCACGCAAGGGATGCTTCTCCAAGCACTGGGGCGCGGGCATAGGTTGGGCCCAAGTGATCATCGTTTCGGGGGTGGTACGTGGCAGGCCGGGATCTGCGGGCACTGTTCAACACGAACGACCGGGGTCTGATAACACAATGAGGTGGTTCGCTCCTGTTGGCCGTGTCCGCGTCAGGAGCTGGGCGTGGCCCGGGCATGGGGACTTCGCCGTGGGTCGTGTCGGATGACCTGTGGGAGCGGATTGAGCCGCTGCTGCCGCGCAAGGAACGACGGTTTCGGCACCCTGGACGGAGGCCGCTGCCGGACCGGCAGGTGCTGTGCGGCATCCTCTTCGTTCTGCACACCGGCATCCAGTGGGAGTACCTGCCCAAGGAGTTGAGCTTCGGCTCGGGCATGACGTGCTGGCGGAGGTTGCGGGACTGGAACGAAGCCGGCGTCTGGCAGCAGCTGCACGAAGTGCTGCTGGCCGAGCTCAACGCGGCGGCCCGCCTCGACTGGTCACGTGCCGTGGTCGACTCCAGCCACGTGCGGGCCATAAAAAGGGGGAGCTACACGGGACCGAGTCCGGTCGACCGTGGCCGAACCGGATCGAAACACCACCTGATCACCGATGGACACGGCACACCGCTCGCCGTGATCCTCACCGGCGGCAACCGCAACGACGTCACCCAGCTCATGCCACTGATCGACGCCATCCAACCCGTCAGAGCCCGGGCGGGGCATCCGCGACGCAAGCCGGACTCACTCTTCGCCGACCGCGGGTACGACCACGACATCTACCGCGACCAGGTCCGCCAGCACCGCATCGTCCCGGCCATCGCCCGCCGCGGCACCCTCCACGGCACCGGACTGGGAACCTACCGCTGGGTCGTCGAACGCATCTTCGCCTGGCTCCACGGCTTCAAACGCCTCCGCATCCGCTGGGAACGCCGGGCCGACATCCACGAAGCCCTCCTCAAACTCGCCTGCTGCCTCATCACCCACCGACAGATCAACTCATTGTGTTAGCCGCTGTAAAGCCCTCGGGCACACACGCTCCCAGCTCCGGGCGCGCGCCGCACCAGCCAGCGGCACACGCCGTCCGCGCACCGAGCCACCCCGCTGGGCGCCACGGACACCACTGCCGCCGGCGCACCGCCGATGCCTCGTCCGCACCGGTCGCGGTAGACACCCAGCCCAACACCAGCAGCGAGCCCCCGGCTGCACGCCGGGAACCCGCTGCTCACGTCGGCCAAGGGAGCCGGTCTGATGCACGTGATGAGCCTGACCGTCGAGTCTTGACGATCGACTGCGCAGGTAGGCATCGACCAGAGCCGGAACCTGATAACACCACGAACGTGCTTCCGGGGCGCACGACGCCATGCCCGATGCGGCGACGGAGACGCTGGATTGTTCAACCACTCTTCAGGCCCACCCGCCTTTCGACGGCATCAAGATGAATGCCGCCTGCAACAACATGTCATCCGTTTCTGTGGAGTAAGCGTGCAGAGGCTGGCAAGATCTTGAGCAGAGAAACTCAGGGGCCGCGAACAGAGCAATGGACAGAATCTCCTTTGAGCAAGAAACGCGAAAGGTGCAATTAACTTTCGCGCGACTTCATCGATCATTCTTTCGGTGTCGTGAGAATTCGTCCACCGGAACTCAGGAGACCGCCGCTCCAAGCACCCTCCGCCCAGGCAACGGGAAGTAACGGTCATTCAGCTCCCTGACCAATTAGGACACTTGAAATCTGTGAGGGCTTGTGGGGAAAAGCACTGCGGTGGCGTTCAAGCCGCGAGATCTGAAAGAAGTCCCGTCGGTAGACGCGCTCCTCATCGAATTGGGGACCGGGCCTTTTGTTCAGGACTCCCTGACGGCACCGGTCGGACGAAACGACTCCTGGGCGGGCGCCACCACTAGTGGGCGAAAGGTCTTCGTCAAGCATCTCATCGGCCCTGAGGCGGATGTCAGGGTGCGGATGCACCGGCTGCTGTCCTTCGAGTGTTTCGCCGAAGGACTGCCGACCGCAGCGCTGCGCGGCCCGGCGTTCCTCGGCGCCGACGAGGCGTCAGCCCTGGTGGCGTACGACTACGTCGACAACGCGCGCAGCGGGGCGGAGCTGATGGTTGATGAGGCATTCGGCCCCGAACTGGCCGAGAACATCGGCAGGGCCATCGGCATGCTGCACGAGGCCCCGGTCACTGGCCTCGCGGAGTTCGATCAATCGCCGCCACCGCATCCTTCGCTGGGCTTGCTGCAAGGGCTCCCCATGTCGGTGTTCGAGTCGATGAGCTTCGCCGAACTGCAGGCATGGCGGTTGATGCAGACCGACGCGGCGCTGGGCAAAGCCATCGAGGAACTGCGGGAGCGGGAACAGGGGGCACCTCGGGTGCCGTCCCACTGCGATCTGCGTGTCGACCAGTTCCTGGTGGCAGATGACAACTTCCTGGTGACGGACTGGGAGGAGTTCCGGCTGGCTGACCCGGCCCGAGACGTCGGCGCATTCGCCGGAGAATGGCTGCACCGCTCGATCCTCGACATCGCCACTACCCGCGGCGACTCGACATTCACGGATATCGAACTGACGCACGAGACGGTACTCAGTCGCGGGGTGGAGAAGATGCAGCGCCTCTTGCCCCTCGTGCGCCGTTTCTGGCACGGCTACCGGCAGGTCCGACCCCGCATGGACGTCACGCTCGCCACCCGCGCCACTGCTTACGCGGGCTGGCACTTGCTGGACCGGCTGCTGGCCGGCGCATCCAGGGCGACGCGGCTCTCCGGTATCGAGCGGGCAGCCGCAGGTATCGGACGAGCGGCGCTGATCAGTCCGGAACAGTTCGTGACCACGCTCGGCTTCGAGGAACTTCCGGAGGCTGCGGGTGAAAGCCCTGGCCAGCGCAACGAAGCCGTGGGCACGAGCCTGGGCGAACGCGAGGCAGCCGCATGAGTGAGGTCACGACGCACACCGGGCTCCGGGCTTTGTCACCGCGGCTGCGGGACGCACTCGCCCGGGTGACCATCGCCCCCGACCGTTCCTGGGCGAAGGTCGACGACCGCGAGGTCAAGGCGGACAGTCCACGAGAGCTGCGTCGGCTACTGGCCGGAGCTCTGTACGACGTCCTGCACGCAGGACAGGATGTGAAAGAGGGACAGCTGTCCTTCCGTCTGCGCGACGAGGCGTTCGAAGACCTCCTCGGCACCGCGATCCTTCACGAGTGGAGCACCAGCCGCGCGCGGGTGCAGCCACTACCAGCCGAGAGTCACGGTACGGCGGAACAAATCTTGGTCGAGCGGGACGGGGTACGGGTGTGGGTACCCGAGGAATGCGTTCGGGAGAGCCGTCCGCTCACTGTGGGCCAGGCGGTAACACTGGACGTCCCCGCGCGTCGGCCCGCCCTCTCACCCGGCTTCTTCGTCGTCGACGGCTCGTTGCCAGTCGACCTGCGTGGTGAGCTCCTGCGCGTCTACGTCCACGTCACGCGCTGGGAGGATGCTGCTCCTGTGTGGGCCAGAGCCCTCGGCTATCTCGAGACGCACAAGATCGCCTACCGCTCGAAGATCCTCTCGTCCAAGGCGCTATATCCTCGGCGGGATGCCCTAGTGGTCTACCTGGGCCAAGAGTCGCGGCAGCGGGTATCCGAGCTGGCAGATGCGCTGAGCGGGGTTCCGGGCCTTGGGCGGGAGACCTCCGTCTTCGCCGAACGGCTGGCTCCCGGTATCGCCCTCGCCTGGGAACCCAAGGACGACCGCCCCGGCATGGCCAGCCTGAGCTTCGGACAGCACCGCGCCACCGCTCTGGCCCATGCCCTGCTCGACAGCGCGGCGAATGGAACGCCCAGGGAGCAGGCAGTCGCTGCACGGTTCGCCGAGGCGGGAATCGACCCTGCGAATCCAGCGAAGAACAGCATTCTCTTTGATTCCCCGGTGCCCCTCAATGGCGCGCCCAAATAAGAACCCGTGCCTGCCTGAAGCACCCAACGGGTTCGAAGGATAACGTCCCCAGATATCGCCCCAAGGAGAATCTCATGGACAAGTCTCTTACGATCATGGAGCTCGTTTCGAACTACGACGTCTACGCGGACGTCGACGAGCTGAACATCACGGCGGCTGCGGACGCTCCTGCAACCAGCCCTATCTGCGTAAGCGCCGCCAGTTCCGCCGCTTGCGCGGCCTCGGTAACCGCGGTCAGCACCGCCACCGTCAAGGGTGGCTGCTGACCCGGGGCCCCAACAGACCTGTCGGCGATCGCCGGCAGTATCCGAAAGAAGTGGGATTCACGGAGGCGACCACCGCTATCAAGGATGGTTACGCCCCGTCGGAGGCTACGGCGGCGCTAGCGAGCCGAATGAGGGACACCATCAAGGTGGCCGCTACCTCGGCCAGTCCAATCGGTGGCCAACCGCCGCCATGCAGATCGACGGTCGCTGCTGGACCCAGGAATCCCTGTTTCTTTCACACCGATCGCGTTTGAGCGTAGGCGCAAACGCCGACCAAAAAAGGAAGAGGAAATACGATGGACAAGTCCATGGCGATCATGGAGCTCGTTTCGAACTATGACGTCTACGCGGACGTCGACGAGCTGAACATCACGGCGGCTGCGGACGCTCCTGCGACCAGCCCCGTATGCGCGGTCAGCGCCGCGAGCTCCCTCGCCTGCGCCGCCTCGGTAAGGACGGTCAGCCAGGCGACCTTTAGGGCGGGCTGCTGATTCCTCCCTGCATCTGCCGGCGCCTGCTGGGAGTTCCCCGCAAGGAGAGAGCCGGCAGGGGGAGGATCGGTCAGCAAGATCACCGCGAACACGGAGCTGACGGACGGTTGTGAACCGTCCAGTGACGCTCGCGAGCTGAATGTGACGGCCACCGCCAAGGCGGCCGCCAACTGGCCCGCCCGCGTCGCCGACGCCAGTCTCGGCTCCGGCACCAGACAGTTTCCCGCCAGGACCAAGGGCGGATTCTGCTGATCGCGGAACGCCGTTCGGCCGACCGTGGAACTTGTGCCTATCCATCCGCGGCCGGCCGGCCGGCAGTCTCCCTCTCTACCTTGTTCTCCTCGCCCCGACCCTGCACATGAGATGGAAACCCGCCCAATGGCGCCTGATTCGGACAGCCGAGATCTGCTGGAGATGGCGGACCTCCTTACACCCGCTGTGATCCGCGCGGCGGCCACACTCCGCATTGCGGACCACATAGGCGCCGGTATCAATGAGCCGGAGAAGCTTGCAGAAGTCACCGCTAGCCGCCCGGACCTGCTGGAACTGCTGCTGCGTCATCTGGCGATCAACGGTGTACTGACACGGGACAGCAGCGGTAGGTATGCCGTGACCAAGCTCGGCGAACGCTTGTGCGAGCACCATCCGGAGAGTCTGCGCAGCCACTTGACCATGGATGGCCTCTACGGCAGGTGCGACCTGGCCCTCGTGAATATCCTGCACACCATTCGCACCGGCGAGCCCGCCCACGTGGGTGTCTTCGGGCACAGTTACTGGGAGAGCATCAACGAGGACCCCGCCTTCCTCGATGCACTGGAGAAGAGCGAGAGCGAGCCCCACCCGGGCTGGGGGGCCGAGCTGATCTTCGAAAGTTATGACTGGAGCCGGGTCGAGCGGGTCGTCGACGTGGGCGGCCACACTGGCGCCATCCTCATGGAACTGCTGCGGCAAAACCCCCACTTGCACGGCACGCTGGTGGACCTACAGAACGCGGCCGGGGTCGCCGGGCGCAGGTTCGCCAGGGCTGGCTTCTCGGACCGGGCCAGGGCAGTGGTGGGAAGCTTCTTCGAACCGCTTCCCAAAGGCGGAGACGTCTACCTGCTGTCGGCAGTCCTCTCCGATTGGTCCGACGAGCAGGCCATAACGATTCTGCGCCGCTGCGCCGAGGCAGGGGGGCCTTCGGGAAAGGTCCTGCTTGCGGAGGCAAACCTCCAAGTACCGCAAGAGGTCCCTGAGTCGGCGTCCGTAGAGTTGTGGATGCGGGCCACGATTCCCGCCCCCGTGCGTACCGTCGAGCAGCTGAAGGCTCTGGGCGCCGCCGCAGGCTTGCGGGTGTCGTGGGAGGGTCCGGCGACCCCCGTGCGCTCGGTTCTGGAGTTCTCGGCGTGCTGACGGTGGGCCCAGGACAGTGAGTCGGGCATGAGAGACAGAAGGCAGATGAAAAGCGAAATGCCCGCACACGGGACTGACGCGCCCTCACACACCAATGCACCACCACAGACCCGCATTCTGCGGGAACTGACCCGCGGAAAGGGCCCCCAGGTCATTCTCGTCGGCCTGCTCGCGCTGGTCTCCACAGCGGCGACGCTGGCACTGCCGATGGTGGTGGGCCGGCTGCTGACTGTCATTCAGCAGGGCGACAACCCTCTCTGGTGGGTACTGGCAATGGTCGGCGCAGGGTTCGGCTCAGCCGCGGCCGGGGCGCTGGCCGCATACCTACTGAGCCGGATGGGACAGCAGTTGATACGTCGGCTGCGCATCCGGACCATGCGGCACTCTCTGGAACTGCGGCTGCGCGATGCCGCTGGCCAGGGCCCCGGCAATTTGGTGGCTCGGGTGACCGCCGACGCGGCCATGGTCAAGAACCTCATCGACATAGGTCCCATTCAGTTGCCCATGGCCGGCGTCACAGTGCTGGGCACGCTCGTGATCATGGGCCTACTGGACTGGGTCCTGTTGTTGGTCGCGGTGGGCGCATTCCTTATCGCCGTCGGGCTCGTCACCCTGGTCATCAAAGGGCTGCGCCGTCAGTACGCGGCGGTGCAGGAGGAGGTCGGTGGACTCGCCGAACACTTCGTGGCCGCACTCGGCTCGCTGGCCATCATCAAAGCATGCCGCGCAGAGAAGATCGTGGGTGACCGACTGGCCGACCGCGCCACAGAGGTAGCGCGGCTGGAGGTTGGGGCGGCGCGGATGGAGTCTCTGATGGTCCCGATCATTACCCTGGGCCAGCAGATCGCACTGGTGAGTGTAGTCATCGGGGGCGGTAGTCGGATGCTCGACGGTCATTTGTCGCTGGCCGACTTCGTCGCGTTTCTGCTGTATCTGCTCCAGCTCACCGCCCCCCTGATCATGGCAGCGTCGGGTGTGAGCGGGCTGCAGACGGGGTTGGTTGCCCGTGAGCGGTTCGACGAGCTGTTCGCGCTCCCGACGGAGATGGCTGCCCGCGCCACCCCGCCGGGCTCCGGGCGGACAGCTCTTGCTGCTGAACCCGCGGCCGTACGCTTTGAGGATGTCAGCTACGGCTACGACGGTCGCCCGGCGCTCCGTGATGTCGCACTGATTGTTCCCAGGCACGGTCTCACTGCGATGGTGGGGCTCTCAGGATCGGGCAAGACCACTGCGCTGGGCCTAATCGAGGGTTTCATGGAGCCGGATTCGGGCCAGATCGAGGTGCTGGGTCGCTCCCTGTACGACTGGCCACTCGACGAGCTGCGGGCCCGTATCGCCTATGTGGACCAGTCCTGCACCCTGTTGCAGGACACCGTCCGGGAGAACCTGCTGTTGGGTCATGAGAACGCGCCGGCCGACTCGGTGCTGATGGCCGCACTCGACAGTGTCGGCCTGGCGGAGGAGATCCGGCGGTTGCCTCAGGGCCTGGACACGGTTCTGGCCGGTGCGACCGACCTCTCCGGCGGCCAGCGTCAGCGGCTGGCTCTGGCCCGGGCGGTCCTGTCCGACGCCCCGCTGGTGGTTCTCGACGAGCCGACTTCGCACTTGGATTCCGTCAATGAGCAGAAGCTGCGGGATGTGGTGGACGTCCTGGCTGTGGACCGTGCCGTCCTGGTTGTCGCCCACCGTATTTCCACCGTCCAGCACGCAGACCACGTGATCGTGCTCGACTCGGGTCGGGTGGTGGACCAGGGCACCCATCACGATCTTCTGGACCGCTGCCGTGACTATGCCGATCTGGTGAGCGGCCAGGCCCTCAGTACCTCGTCCCGCATGCACGCCCCGTCCAGCGAGTCGGCCCGGATCGTCGGCAGCGGAGCATGACACACCGACCCAGGAGCCACGCCATGACTGAACCCAGAGACCGGCCGACGATCAAGTACTCCATCCTGATGCCGTTCGGACTGCCACGGCCTGAGCCCACCCTCCCGTACGCCGCGCTCACTCAGTGGAGCGGAGCACACCGGCTGTGGCAGGGCCAGTCCATGGTCAATCAACCGCATCATGCCTTCACCTACGCGGCGGCATCCGGCTTCCGGGTCCCCGCCGGACTCGCCGTGACGCTCATGCCGTTCATCCATCCCTACGAGGCCGCGCTCCAGGCCCAGACGGTAGCCCTCACCACCGGTCATCCGGTGGCGGCTTGTTTTGGACCGGGCGGGGCAGTAGCGCAGCGCAGCATGCGCGGTGCCCCCTATCGCAGCCCGCTGACCGCGTCGCGTGAATACCTCACGATCGTCCGCGGCCTGCTCGACGGTGAGTCGGTTGAGCAGAACGGCGAGTACTTCACCTGCCATGCCCAAATGCCCCCCGGGCCCCGGCCCCCCATTGAGGTGGGTCTGGGGGTGCTGCGTCCGGGGATGGCCCGGCTCGCGGGTGAGGTTGCCGACACAGCCGTGACCTGGCTCACTCCCGCCACCTATCTACGGGACATCATAGTCCCAGCACTGCGAGAGGGCGCTGAGGCCGCGGGGCGTCCCGTTCCGCGGCTGGTGTCCATCGTGCCCGTCGCTCTAGCCGCCCCGGACCGTGACCCGGCAGCGCTGGCGCTGGCCAGCAGCTCCGGCCATCTCCAACTTCCGCATTACACCGACATGTTGCGCCGATCCGGAATCGACACCGACTCTTCCGACCTCGCCTCGGGCGCCGCCGCGCTCATCGAGGGGCGGGCTTTCCTGTACGGGGACTCGAAGGTTCTCGCCGAGGAGTTCGCGGCGTACCAGGAGGCGGGAGTCAACGAGATTGTGCTGAACGTGGCTGGGGTGAACGGTATGCATGGCAGTCAGGCTGCGTTGCGTGAGCTTGAGGCGATACTCGCGGAGGTGGCGCCGTGACAGGTGGCATCCCGAGGACGGGAGAGGCTCCCAACCCGATGGAGGTTCCCGCTCTGAACATCGAGCGGTTGCTGGTGGTTACCGCCGGTTCTGCCGCTGCGGCCATGATGCCGTACTGGGCCGAATGGCTGCGGCTGTCCTACCCGGAGCTGGACATCAAGATGGTCCTTACCCACAGCGCTCAGCGTTTCGTTACGCAGCAAGCGTTGGCCGGGCGATTGCATCGCAATGGCGAGGTAATGCTCGATGAATGGCCCGAGCATGAGGCAACGGCCCGGCACGTCGAACTGGCCGAGTGGGCGCAGGCGGTCGTGGTCTATCCCGCGACTTTCCACTTCCTTGCCCGGCTGGCTCTGGGCTTGGCCGATTCACCCTCGCTGCTCGCCTGCCACTGCACCGCGGTTCCCGTGGTGGTGGCACCGGCGCTTCCACCGGGTGGGCTGGAGAGTACTGTCTTCCAGAGCCACTGGGCAACGCTGGCTGCCCGCCCCAACGTCGTGCTTGTTCCGCCCGGTCCGGGCGTCAGTCTGACCACCGGTCGGAGTGAGGCTTGGGTGCCCCCGTTGCTACCAGAGGTCATCAGCCTGCTGGAACGCCGCCGCGCCGAGTTGGAGACCAGCCCAGCGGCCCGACGGCCGCTCACCACGCCGGCGTCGTTCGTCACTGACTTGGCCCGCCCGTGAGTGGCCTGGATGAGGTGGGTGCCCGCAGCACTCCCGTTGTGGAACGAACAGCAGACCGGGATATTACTGAGTACGGCACTGATCTGCTGCGCACCTCTATCCGTGCCGTTCCCGACGGTCATGAATGGACCAGGACCACCGGCCCGCTCGCACCCGCAGCCTTCCAGCCGATCACCGGCCTCGGACCTCGTCTGGCCGCAGTCGGTCGAAACGGGGGCGCCCTCTGCACGACAGGCCATGCGGAGGGCCCGGCCAGGGTCTACACGGTCGCGAACGACGAATCGGTGGCGGGTCACATACTGTCAGGCGGCCCGCTGCCGCATCTGCGGGAACCTATCCGCAGGCTTGGAGTTGCACTACGGCTGTTGCACGCGGGCGGTCCGCCTCCTGTAACCGAGCGGCTGGGACCGCCTCGGAGCCTGGTCCGGCTCGACACTTGGCTGGCGGGTCGTTCGCCGGTTGTCCGCGCCGCGTACGTGGGCGCCCAGATGCAGCGCAGCCTCGGCGCCGAACGCTGGGCTCGAGTCAACAAGTGGTACCGCACGATCACCGAGGACACCGACGTGACCCTGGTGCACGGCGCGCCCGGGCTTGGCTCACTGGTCTCCGGTGCCAGCCCCGAGAGCACCGCGATATTGACTGGTGAAGATCTTGCGGTGGCTCCCTGGTACTACGACCTGGGCTGGGTGCTGGGGGAACTGGTCGAGCTGAGATGGCACCTGGGCGGCGACCAGCAAGCCTGGCAAGTGCTCGTCGACGCTCTGTTCGAGGGGTACGGCCGAGACTTGGGGGTGTGGTGGAACCAGGCGGCGGCACTGCGAACTCTGCTGCATGTCCATGACATCGCTGCCTACGTGGGCTGGCACTCATCCGGATTCAACCAGTACGCATCATTCCTGGCGTTTCTCATCGACCTCTGAGGGGCGCACCCAACTCCTGGACACCAAAAGGGAGGTGTACGTCATGAGCACCGGCGAACTGCAGCGGCAGCACCGGTTCACCCTGCCGAATGGGCTGCGGGTGGTGTTGGACAGCAGGTTTCCGCAACCGCGGGTGGCTGTGGCCGTGCATTACGGCACCGGCTTCCGGTCCGAACGGCCAGGCCGCGCCGGGTTCGCTCATCTCTTCGAGCACTTGATGTTCCGTGGCAGCGCGAGCCTTCCCGGCGGTCGCTTCTACGACCATGTGCACCGTTTCGGCGCCATAGCCAACGGGACCACGCACCAGGACTACACCGACTACTACCAAGTGGTCCCGGCCCAGGCCCTGGAACGTGCCCTGTTCGCCGAGGCAGACCGCATGCGGGCCCCCCGCTTCACAGAGGCATCGCTGTCGGAACAGCTACGCGGCGTTGAAGAAGAAATCCATCAGGCAGTGCACTGCAGGCCATACGGAGGCTTCCCCTGGCCCCTGATGCCCCAGGTACTGTTCAGCACCTTCACCAACGCGCATGACGGCTACGGCGAGGTCGACCGGCTGCGCACCACGACATTGACCGACTGTGCGGAGTTTTTCGCGGCGCATTACGCGCCCGGCAATGCCGTACTGACCGTGGTCGGCGCGGCCAGCCCTGAAGAGACCCGCTCTCTGGTAGAACGCCACTTCGGCGACATACCCGCCCGCCTGACCGCCCCGACTCCCGCTCTCGCAGAACCCCGCCCCGATGGGATGCGGTGGGTGGAGTGCACTGAAGCGGGGGTCAAGGCGACCGCGCTGGCGATCGGCCACCGGCTGCCCGACCCAGCCGCAGACCTTCCCGGTTACCTGGGCCATGCCGTGCTGGCCAGGCTCACCAGCGAGCAGGGCCCACTTGCACGCGGGTTGCCGGCCGTCAGCACCAGTTGCGGCTTCTTCGGCCCACTAGATGCACGGGACCCCGACGCACTCGTGGTCACTGCCCTGCTGCCACCCGGTGCCGAGCCGAAGGAATGCGTGGCAGCGGTCTCCCGGCGATGGGCCGACTGGTCCCACGACCCTCCAGCAGAGGCGGTGCGGCGGACGGTGCGGCTGATGCTGGGCGAGCACTACCGACGCCACGGCGACCTGGAGACCCGCTGCCGCGCTTTGGGCCGATTGGAAATCCTCTTTGGCGACGCTGGCCTTCTCGACCGGATCCCGGACCACCTGGCGGCTGTAGGCCCCTCCGAAGTAGCCGCTGCAGCCAGTGAACTCACGCGCTTTCCAGCGTCGGTTCTGGTGATTCGACCAGGTTCCAGCCGCACTCGCCCGGAGCCGCCTCTCGCAGCGGACAGTGAGGTGACTGTCAAATCCTGGGAGTCACCGGCCGATGAGGCAAAGGCATCGCCGGCTCCCCGTTCCCTTCCACCGTATGGGGCCCCTTGCGACCCGGACGCGGGAGATGTCTACGAGACAACTCTGGGCAACGGCCTGCGCGTGGTCGCGGTCTCCGACCGGCGGGCCCCGGGCGTGGAGGCACGGCTGCGCATGCCCCTGGGGCCGTTCGGTTGGAGAGCCCCTGCAGCAGCTGATGCACTGCTGCGCCGCCGCTTGGAACAAACGCGGGCGGGCGCATACTCAGCCGACCACGGTGGCAGTCTTGCGGCATCCGTAGACGGACAGTGGCTAAACGTCACCGGCTACCTGCCATCAGAGGAGCTGCCCACCTGGTGCGCGCTTCTGGGCAAACTGGTGTCACCGCAGGGGACATCCGCCGAGCCCGGGACCGAGCTTCAGTCCCCACGTCTATCGGCGCAGCGCCTCATGGATGACGCGGTGCGCCGCCGCTGGTCCGCGGAACATTCGGGGTCAACCACCTGCCGTTCTGCGGCTAATGTCCGGGTGCCGCTCTGGGATCCCCGAGGTGGCGTGCTTGTCCTGCTCGGCGACATTAACCCCGAACTTGCGGCAGCAACTGCAGAGACGGCGTTGTCGGCATGGCGGTCCATCCTCCCGTGCCCCGGAGGGGCCAGCCGCGCGCGGCCCAACAACGGCCGGACGCTGTTCCTGCCCTCCACTACGGAAGTCAACTTGCATCTGACCGTCTGCGCGTCTGAGCCGGAAATGGCCACCCCAGAAGAGCGCCCTGGAACGGACGAGGCGGCCCGCTATCTAGCAACTGCCGCCTTCGGCGGCTACTTCGGCTCCCGACTGACGGCGCGCCTGCGCGGAGTGCTCGGTGAAGGCTGCGAGGCGTACTCCGGCCGGGACGTCGTGCTGGACGTCCCTCGTGTGCTCGTGCGGGCTCGCATCACGCCACAGCTCGCGGACGAGACGATTGCCGGAATCCGCACGGAGCTGCGGCGGGCTGGCGATGAGCCTTTCACCGAAGCCGAAGTCGAAGCCGCCCGCGAGTTTTGTGCGGCTCAGTCGCTCAGCGCCTTCGATTCCCCAGCGAACCGGGCGGACCTGCTCTGCCAGATCACCGCCGCCGGACGGGACCCCCACCTGCTGTCCTGTCTTCCGCAGCTCCTTCGCGAGGTAAATGCTCAGGAAGTCGCCCGCGCCGGCCGCGAGCTCTTCGCTACCTCGTCCATGGACACAGTGTTGCTCGGCGCCATCAGCCCGGACCTGGCCACAACTGCCGCCGCCGTCTCACCACGGTCGTGACGCCTGCCGGGTGGTGCCCCGGGAGGCGTCTGCTCATCGTGCCCGTCATAGGTAAAGCCAGCCCTCTTCCGTGAGAGCAGGGCAGGTGTGGTGCAGATCTGCAAGTGGCGCACCGAGGAGGAAGGTGGGCCTTCCATAGAAAATCACCTCATATCCAACCTCGTTCTCGGGCCAGGATTGCTGCTTGCGCTCGGTTGGCAGCCTCCAGGATGTGCAGGATGTTGGCCACATATCGACGGTAGGTGCGGACCGAGATGCCGAGGTCGCGGGCTCCGATCTCATCCTTCGTACCACGGCACATGGTCTCCAACACCCGCTGCTCGATCGCCGGTAGCCGAGCTCTGGCCTTCTCCCCGCAGAACTCCGACAGCCGTGGCGCATCAGCCCAGACCTTCTCGAACAGGTCCACGATGTTGGCGACGAGTCCCGCTTCCTGCACCACCAGTGCCCCACGCGAACCGTCTGCAGGATCTACCGACGTCAACGCGGTACGCCGGTCGTAGACGAGGGTGCGCACGGCCATGTCGTCCACCACGCAGACCTCCGCCCCCTTCGAGACCAGTTCACACAGGTATCCGGAGGTGACGGGGTCCTCCAGTGCCTTAGCCAGCACAACCTTCTTGATCCTTACGCCCCGTCTGAGGCATTGGAGATCGGTCGGTCTGGCGTGCTGTATGTCCTCGTGGGTCAGTGCGATGTAGGGCTCGGCACAAAGGATCTCCTCACGCGCGAAGAGGGCGAGTGTCTCAACTTTGGTGCGCATCGCGTCGAGACTCACGATCTTCTCTACTACCGGCGCCTCGTCCGGCGCGAGTTCCTGTTCCGCCCGGAGCGAGGCGACGAGGTGCCGAGCCTGAGTAACCGCTCGCATCTCTGTGTGCAGTTGTTGCAGTCGTAGATCGACCAGCCTGTCCACTACGAGTTCGGGCGCTTCTGGGAAACATCCGCCGTCCGCTCCCACCACCACAACGGCGAGGTCGATGAGCCGGCCCAGAGCTCTCTCCACCTCCTGAGGTGGACCATCCACAAGCGTGGGTACGTCGTCCGCCCGGGTACCCGGGATTCTCAGCAGGCACCGGTAGAGCTCTTCCTCCACCTCTGATAGTCCAAGTACGGATACTGCACAAGCACGCATTCAATCCCCCGGCTCACTTCCAGGCAGCACCGGGGCCTTGGTCAGAGGCCCGGCCGCTCACCCTGATGGAATCTTGATCATAAGGACTGTCCAGGGTCGTGCAAGATCGAGATCTGGTCGGCTTGCTCAGCTGGCCTGATGGCCCACAAGGGCCGCTCATCGCGTCTTACTCGGCGGAGAGCTGCGGCCATGGTGACCTCCTCGCCACGGGCGGCAGATGCTGATGGCGAGGCTGTGGGGGCCATAGCGCGGACTGAGGCGGCGGTGCGAGTGTCGGAGCCCACCTCGCGGAGGCATGTCCCGGTTGGCGGAACGGTTCGTTGTATATCTACTCACGATGTAGTAATTATTAGATGTGAGCGATAATGTATATAACAGGCTGGCGATGGTGCGCGCGGAACGGAAAGTGTCGCGCCAGAGCCTGGCTGCAGCGGTGGGTGTGCACTACCAGACCATTGGTTACATCGAGCGCGAGGAGTTCAACCCGGGCCTCGATATAGCGCTGAAGATCTCGAAGCACTTCGAGTTGCCGGTGGAGGCATTGTTCTCCCTCGAGCCGTTCGAGCCACTCACGGAAAGGGTCTACGGGAGGAACCAGCCCTGATGACGGCCCTGATAGGCCGCCAGATCATGATGCCTGACAGGGCTGTTACGAGTCCCGATGACAGACACGACTCCGACCGGGGACCAACTACCTGACAGCCGGGCGGCACTGATCGAGACCTGGCTACTGGGGCGCCGCTCTGCCCGTACCGAGACCGGCACCCTGAGCTCTGTCAGTCCGTGGCCCGATCGCCGTCCAGGTGGCCCATGGCGTAGCCGCGCTCATCCGGATGACGGGCCAGACGGGCCATTACCCACGCGGTCCGGGCGTCCATCCCGTCACCGAAGTCGGCGGCAAGGCGGCGTGCCTGCCACGTCGTACGCGGGGCGAGGACCCACCGCACGAGCGAGATGCGGACGCGGCCGGTGCCGGCTGTCGTCCGGCACATCCCGTCGGGAGAGTCCTCGGGGGCGGCACCGGGGATGTTCAGGTCGGTCACGATCGCGAGTTTGGCGACGGCCTCGGCGCCATGGCGGGCTCCTAGGCCGGAGATGACAGGAACGGATGGTGCGCTCCACGGCTTGGGTTGACGAGAGGCGTGGTGGCGAAAGTCCGGACCGTGGTCGCCGACCTGGTCACGGTGATGCGGCGGGACGGCAGCGTGCTGTCCCGCAGCGAGCGCGCGCCCGACGGGATGTGGGCGCGGCTGGCGGGTGCGCTCCAGGCGCTGGTCGCCGAGCACCGCCGCCCCTACAGCGATCGGGAGGCCGCCCGGTTCTGGGCGATCCAGCGGCGGCTGCGCGCGCAGCTGCCGCACTACCGCCGCGACCTGGAGCAGATCGCCCAGCTGGCGCGTTTGTTGATGCCCGAGCACCTACTGCCCTCCCGGCTGCGCGGGCCCGCCGCGGTGGCTGCCCTGCCCGCGCGGCCCTACACGCCCTATTCTCGAAGATCGCGATCTCATTCATGGCTACATCATTTCTCGGTCGGTTCCCTACGTGGCCTGGGCACCGGCCTCATCGTCCCGCACCGCAGAAGGGCCAACCGGCCTCTCCTGCGCGGGCAGTTTGTGGTCGTCGGCGGGTCAGATCTTTTCGCGAGCATGAGCGTCTGACGGTACCGCTCGTGCACGATGAGCAAGATCATTGGCGAATTCCGGGGCTGTAAGTGCGGTTGAGGATGTGGCTGTCGATCTTTTGGAAGAAGCGTTTTGCCTTTTCCGAGGACCCATGGGATTCTGCTGCGTAGTCGCAGGCAACCCACTTGTTCTTGATCTTCTCGTCCGGCAGATAGCCATCTGACACCGTGCCGACTGCCCATTCGGCCCTGCCCGCTGTTTCCCAACAGCTGTAGAGGGTTCCGTCTGCGTTGATGACGGCGCCCGTCGTTCCGGCGAATCCGCTGCAGAAGGGACAACTGGACAGGGGCGTGCCGATGACTGGGACGGAAAGACCGCTGTCGATGGCTAGGTCGATCAGCTCAATGAAGCGATCGGCCAGTGCGTCACCATAGGACAGATCGTTGTCGTATCCAACGCCGACATCGTCGATGAGAGCGAGGTCCAAGTCGGCTGGTTGCCGCAAGGGAAGACTGGATAGGTCCTCTATTAGCCTGTCGAGTCCTTTGAGGTTGCGGTGGGAGACATTTACTCTGAACTGCCACTTCATGCCGCTGGCCTGGGACGCTTGGGTGATGTTTCGAAGAATTCGGTCATAGGTGCCGCTACCCTTGTGGTCGACGCGCGCCCGGTCGTGGTCGGCACGGTGTCCGTCGAAGCTGACCTGGATTCGTCGGAGGCCGGCGTGTGACAGCTCGGAAGCGATCTGAGGGGTCAGCAGTACCACGTTGCTGATCATTTGCGCATTCGAGAGCCCCAGCGGCTTCAGCCGGCGCAGGAGCTCCGTGCATGCGCTGGGGTTGAGGAGGGGCTCTCCCCCGAAGAGGACGAGCGAGAGCCGGTCAGCTCCGATGGCGGACATGCGTTCTTGCACAAAGTCCGCGATGCGCTCCACCCCCTCTTGCACAAGAAGCCTGCGAGGGATGCGGGCTGGGGCGAACGGGTTCGAGGCTGTCTGGCTCGCCTCTGTGTTCTGGAAGCAGTAGGAGCAACCGAGGTTGCACGACGTCGCGGTGAGGACAGTGACCGCAAAGGGGGGCTCCGCGGTGGTGAAGAAGCCGCGCTTGGTCAGCTCCTCCTCGGCCTGTTGGGTCAGGCGACCTTCACGTGCCGCTTCCGGCGGCAGGAGTGCGACTTTTCTGGGAGAGACGTACCACCAGCCGTTTTCCGAGGGGATGAGGCGGGGTTGCCGCATGCGGGTTGCTCCGTTCTCGTAGCGGCCTGGACGCGAGGTGGCGCATGGGCTGGTACGCCATGCGCCACCTCACGGCAGCAGCGGCCTGGTCAGGAGTTCGCCCCACAGATGGTCTCTTCGGTCTCAGCGTCGAAGATCAGGATCTCGCTCATCGTGCACCTCCCCTCACAGCTAGTGCCTGCAACTGACCATAGGTAGACGAGCCCAGTTGTACAAGAGGTGTCGCACAACTTCTCATGTACAAGCATCCTTGAGCCCCGTACGCTGGGGGTATGGACGAGACGACCAGCCAGGCGACCAGCATCGAAGCACTGCGAGTTATCGCCCACCCGGCCCGTATAAACCTCTATGAGCTGCTTCGGCGGCACGGCCGCAGCACGGTTTCCGAGTTGGCGTCCCGCTCCGGCCTGGCCGTCGGCTCGGTGAGCTATCACCTCGGGCAGATGTTCAAAGCCAACCTTGTCAAGGAGGTCCCCTCCGACAAGGACAGGCGGCAGCATTGGTGGGAAGCCGTACCCGGCGGATTGCGCTGGTCGCCGGCGGATTTCTTGCAGTCGCACAGCGGACGGGAGATCTCCTCCTTGGCGCAACAGGCAATGACCGAGCGCCGGATTCGGCGTCTCGTTCGCTGGCAAGAGTCTTGGACGGAGTGGGACCGGGACTGGATTGAAGCCGCGATGGGGTCGGACTCTGTCCTCCAGCTCACGCCGCAAGACCTCGCGCAGATGGGCGAAGAACTGCATACAGTGATTCGGCGTTGGGCGGAGCGGGCGAAGGAGCAGGACGCCGCCACGCAGTCCCAACAGGAGCACGTGTTCGTGCTCATCAATGCTTTCCCGGTGGCGGAGGGAGAGGTTGAACCGGTCTCAGGCGGACAGGGGAAGCGTTCGTGACAGGGGATGTAGAGGCGCGCCCATTACGCGCCTTGTCTCCCTGGACAATCCCAGGCTTTCGGCGCTTCCTGGGAGGACTATCGCTTGATCTGATCGGGGATCAAGTGTGGTTTCTGGCCCTTGCGTGGGCCGCTTCTGATGTAGGGGGTCCTCAAGCCGCCGGATTGGTCGTCGCTGCCGGATCCGTGCCGCGGATGCTCTTCATGCTCTGGATGGGCTCTCTAGTTGACCGAGTGAGTGCGCTCAGGGTCGCTCAGGTCGCTCAGGTGGCCCGATCCTTAGTCATGGCAGCTACCTGTGCGACAGCTGCAACGGGGAAGCTCCCCCTCATCGTGCTGACAGTGTCAGCAGTGGCGTTCGGTATTGCTGACGCTGCGCGGCTGCCTGCCGCCGGCGCAATCCCCGGTCTGCTCTTGCCCACGGAGGTCCGTGTGCGGGGGCAGGGCTTGGTTCAGGCCTGTGCCCGGCTGGCCCTTGTGGTGTCCGGGCCCATGGCGGGCGTAGCTCTTGCCGTCGGAGGCCTGGCCGTAGCAGCCGGCGCAAACCTGGCCCTGTTCCTGACAGCCTTTCTTTCCTTTCGAGGCCTGCGTACTCATCTCGCGGCCGCAACGGCGGACCCGCAACAGAAATCCTCCGTGAGGGCAGGGCTCAAATACGTCAGAGGCCAGCCAGCTCTCGTCTTGGCGCTGATCACGGCCACGTTCCTCAACCTCGCCCTCCTCGGACCACTCAACATCGGAGTCGTACTGCGAAGTGAGACCGCAGGCTGGGGGTCCGGCTCACTCGGCATCGTCTTCGGCGTCTTCGGTGCGGCGTCAGTTCTGGGTGGGGTGATGAGTGCACGCATTGCCACTCCCGCCCGCCCCATCCTTTCAGCAGCTGGCTGGATGGCGGTCTCGTCCGTGGGCTTCATCGCGCTCGGATTTACCGATGACCCGGTGGTCACCGGGAGTGCGCTAGCGCTTTCCGGCTTTTCCCTCGGCCCAGCCGCAGCACGCCTCACTGGATTCCTCCAGGCCATTACTCCCCGGGACATGCTGGGACGAGTGATGGCCTTGGCTAGTTTTTCCACCTTCGGTCTCACGCCTGTCGCACTTTCCGCTTTCGGTTTTCTGGCGGCGAAATTCGGGCTCGACGTGGCGTTCATAGTCAGCGGCATCGGCTGTTTGGCGACAGGCCTGATAGCCGCATGTTTTCCCCTGGCGCGCCGCCCCATGCTGCATTTTGAGTCTCACGCGAAAGGTGTAAGACTGTGACTGACTTGGATTCCACCTATGTCGGCGAACTCGCCCTCCTGTACGACGCCTGGAAAGCCGGGGACAATTACGAAGTCTGGGCAGATCTCCTGCTCGATGTCATCCATACGCACAGGCCTGCGGCACGAAATTTACTAGACGTCGGATGCGGGACCGGCAACAGTAGCTTCGTATTCCTCGACAGAGGGTTCAAAGTCACAGGATGTGACATATCACCGCAGATGCTGGAGGTGGCACGGAGCAAGAACAAGGGAAGCAGGGCAATATCTTTTCACGAAGAAGACATGTGTGATCTCCCTTCCGATCTTGGAACCTACGACGTAATCCACTGGATGGACGATGTCGCCAATCACTTACCAGGCCCCGAAGCGCTGCGTGCCGCGGTCCGCAGCAGTGCCGGCCTGCTCAGCCCTGACGGAATATTACTTTTCGACGTAAACACCCTGCAGACATTCCGCAGCCACTTCAAAGAAAAGAAGCAGTACGTTGTCGAGTCCGAAGGTGTTGTTTTCATTTGGGAAGGACTAACTCCCACGCTGGTGGCGGACGGGCCCGCAAGGGCCAAGGTGACAGCCTTCCGGGAATCTGGCGAGAATCTTTGGCAGAAAACTTCCGGCATTGTAGACGAATCTCATTTCAGTGACGCAGCGATCCTGCATGCCATCGAAGCGGCGAGGCTTGATCACGTAGAAACCTATGGCCTGCCTGCCAGCGAAGCAAAACTGATAACCACAGTCAGTGACGATTTGCTGGGAAAGTGCATATACGTTGCGCGTCGACTTAAATAACAGGCAAACTCTCGACGATCGGCCCTGAACTCCCTTGATGGGGGTACGATCCATGGTGTTCGTTCGTCTAGGTGTATGGCACCTGCTGAAACATTGAATCAGGCGAGGTGCGAGTCCATACAAAACGGAGGAATCGTGACGACTGATGCCACGCGAGAGTGTCGAGACTGGACCGTGGGCGAGCTGCGTGCAGCTCTGACCGATGTGGAGGATGACCTTCCCCTGCAAGTCCTTATCACGGACAAGAGTGGTACCGGCGACGGATTCCAGGTTGGCAGAATAGTATCGATAGAACTCGATGCGGCCCAAGAATCATCCGGCAAGATCACCCAGGACGAAGCCCTGCTCATTCTGGCAGATTACAGCGAAATCTCCGAATAAGGCTTGTCACGTAAGCGATCTTGCGCCGCCCCGCCACAGAACACCCCGAAGGCCACATCGTCCTCACCTGCGACCCCGCCCTCTACCAGGGCCTGGGCGTGACCGCTGTCAGCGCTGCTCAACTCGTTCGCGAGCCACCTGCCCGACGACCTGGCCAGCCATCAGCCCGGGGCGGGCACGCCCGCGCACCGCGCGACGGAGATCGCAGTATCCAGTCAGAGGCAGCTTCGCGGGCGGCGGGCGCGTGGAGAAGACCTGTGGCACGTAACCGGTAGAGCTGTAGGCCATCGTGGGCACGGCATCGCGTGCATGCACAACCAATCTTCGCGGATACGCGAGCGGGCCCTGGACCGTCGATGGTCCGGGGCCCGCTGTCTTCGGGGCCGGTGGCTACAGCTCGAACTCGAGGTGCTCCACGTCCGTGAACCGCACCTCCTCCAAACTGCCGGCGCAGCGCCGGGCACACGATCGTGCCCGTACGGATCGACCTGGCCCGCTCGGCCGGCACCGGCCGCCGTCCTGGAAGTAGACCTCCTTGAGCGCTTCGGCGGCGATCTCCTGGAGCTGGGCGTCGCTGGCCCCTGCTCCTGGGCGTCGAAGAGGCGGGCGGCGTAGACGGGCGGCAGGGGACGGTCAGGTGCCGGATGCGGTCCTGGTCCGTCGACCCGATCGGCGCGGTGTAGCCCATGCGGGCGTGGTGTCGATGACGATGCCGCCCGTGGACGCTGCCTTGGCCTTGGCCCTGATCTGCCTGCGCCGGTCGGGCTCGCGCGAGGGTGGTGGGTGACCGGGGCCGGTGCCTTTGTGCCGCATCTTGGGCGGCCGGGTCGGGTCCCGTGAGGGCGGTGGTCGTCATGACCGAGGTGAAGGTCCGGGTCGGGAACGTCACCCGGCAGCGTTACGAGCAGCTCGTGGCACAGGCCAAGGACCTGATCGCGCAGGTCTCCCGCGCTCAGTTCGCCCTGGGTGACATGGCGCTGGAGATCGAGCCGATGCGCCCGGTGGGCGGGTCGATGCCCCACGGCACGGAGGATCTGTTCACCGTCGCGGAGTCGTTGCAGATCTTCGCGGACGACATTGGCGGCAGCGGCACCCTGGCTTTGTTCACGAGAGCCGACAGCACCTGTGCAGGGGTTTGGGCAGCACTCGAAGCTCTGCAGAAATCGAACAGTTCATGACGTTGGGCAGCAGGGACCCGTGCAGTGCGTCGACCAGCCGCAGAACCGTGCTGCGGCTGACTGACTCCCCGAGAAAACCGGTCAGGCGGGCGCCAGCCCGGCCCGCGAGCGCGAGACCGATCGCGGCCAGCACCGACCGCAACCGTTCGGTTCGCTGACCGTGCCGGCGGGTCAGCCCAGGTATCTGCTCCACGAAGGTCCGCCGCCCGCACACGGCCTTCGGGCAGGTGAACCGCCGGACCCGCAGCCGCAGTACGACATTTCGACCGGCGCTGGGCACATCAGCGGGAAACCGCAGGTAGGAGCCGTGAACACGGCTCGACCACGTCCCGCACTCCGGGCGCTCGGCACCCGCCGCAGTGCAGCACAGATCGACGTTCACCATCGTGATATTCACGTCCACCGACCGCACCACGACGTCACCGACGGACGGCAGCAGCAGCTCCTTCACACGGAGCACGAGTTCATCCATGGCCCCGGACTGTCAGCCACACAGCACCGGCCCCTGCTCGTTTTCAGGCAACTTTCCGAGCCGCCCATACGACCTCAGCTGTAACTCAGCGTGCACGCACCAGAAAACCTGAGCCAGGACCCGTTCTCATAGACAAAGCCACCGACAGCGAGTTCGGCGAGCTGTCCTTCGACGTAGATCTCTTCGTTTTGCAGCTTCACTTTTCGTTTGGTCTTTCGTTTTGCGGAGTGACCTTTCGTCGCGGGTTCGGGTTAGCAGGTCATGGCACGTGCGTTAGGGGTGGTGCTCGGCGGTGCCACTGGGCCGCCAGCGGAGGGACTCGAGGTCGCGTACGCCGATCGGGACGGGTCTGAGTTCCGTCGCTCGCTGGTGGATACCCGGGCCGTGAGGTTCGAGGACGTCGCTCCGGTATGCGCGTTCACGAATGGCTGCTGGCCGGGTGGCAGGCGCGGCCACACGATGCTCTGCGAGACCCGTTCCGACCGAGAAGGCTTGACGGGGCCGCTGGGCCGGGCTCATTAACTGGCCATCCACCCGGGTCAACGTCACCGACATCGTGGATGCGGTCGGGACCCAATGCGGAGACACGTACTCTCTCCAAACGGAGACAGCTATTACCAAGTTGGTCGGTGACGATCGAGTGCAAGGGGCAGGAGAGCGGCCATCTCACCACTCTTGGCAGCAACGGGCGTGATTGGATCCGTGGCATGACGGATTGGCCGCAACTCAGCCACGCTTACGGCTCCGCCGAAGACATACCCGCCCTGCTGGCGCGCATCGCGTCCGAGCCCGAGTCAGGGCTCTGGAACGACCTATGGTCTGCGCTCTGCCATCAAGGCAGCGTCTACTCGGCCAGCTTCGCAGCGCTCCCCTGGCTGGCCGACATGGCCGAGAACCAAGACCGGGGACAAGCGGTGAACGCTCTGGGCCTGGCGGGCGCCATCATGGCAGGCACCGAGCAGCCGCATGGAGCAGGCGATGTCCGCACGGAACACTCGGCGGAAATCGCGATCCTGCTGGCATCAGTGAACCGTCATCTCCGGACCGCAACCGACCGCGCCGAGTACGTCGACCTCCTGGAATCCATGCTCGGCTTCGAGGGCGTCGCGGGATGGAGCGAGGATCTGGCTTGGGGACTCGGGAACGAGGAATACGAAGTCTCCTGCCCCGGATGCGAAACCAACCTGTTCATCGTCCTTGGTGAACGCGGGTTCTTCTGCACCAGCGAGGACTACGCCCTGTCGGACGACACCCTCGAGACCCGTCCCCTCCGCGCGACGAACCCCTCAAACCTCGAAGGCATCGGCTCGCGTCTCCACAACCTCGCACTCACCGACGGCCAACACGAAGTCGCCCACGTGCTGACCTACGTCTTCGGGGACGCGACCTGCCCGGACTGCGAAACCGACTTCTCAGTCGCCGACCGAGTCATCGCCGGCTAGGCGAGCACCCGGCATGGGCACTTGGGATGTCGGGCCTTTCGACAACGACACCGCAGCGGACTTCAGCTACACCCTCGACGAGGACGCCGCAGACGCACGCGCGGGCATCATCCACGGCACCCTCACACGCGTGATCGACACCGCCGGCTACCTCGAAGCATCCGAATCCGAGGAAGCCGTCGCCGCAACCGTTCTCATCGCCGCACAGTGCCCTGAGGGTGAGCCGACCGATCCCGTCTACGGCCCTGAACAGCCGCTTCCCGACCTCACCAGCCTGCGCGACCTCGCCCTCCAGGCCCTCGACCGCGTCATGACCGAGCAGTCCGAGCTGTTGGACCTCTGGGATGAATCGGATGGCGGTCCCTGGCGCGCGCACATCCGCAACCTACGGGACGTGCTCACGCCACAGCCTTCCGGCGAACAGCTCAGCCTGATCTGAACCACCGCACCCTCTACGAGTTATCCCCGAAAGGTCACCATGAGCTGGGATGTGCTCCTCCTCCGCCTGCCCGATGACGTCACCTCGGTGCAGCAGATCCCCGACGACTACATCCCCGCCCCGCTCGGCAGCCAGCACGACGTCCTCGCAGCCATCACCCAGGCCATCCCCGACACCGACCTCTCCGACCCCACTTGGGGCGAACTCCTCGGGCCCACCTGGTCCATGGAACTCAACATCGGCACAGAAGACCCGGTCGACTCGATCATGTTCCACATCCGCGGAGGCGGCGACGACGTCCTCACCCCTGTCTTTCGCCTCGCAGGCGCCCTACGTTGCAAGGTTCTGGACTGCGCCGAAGGAGACTCATCACTCCACTGGAAACCTCCGGATGGCACCGCTTCCAGCAGTACCGCGACCGCATGCTCCGCTCCCATCACTAGAGGCTGGGGCGCGAGGAGTCACTCTCCGTGACGGCGGAGACGATCAACGCCACTAGGTTGTCGGTCCAGCAGTCAGACTCCTTGGTCGCGACGTCGACACCGCAGCCGCTGCACACAAGGTTGGGGCCGTCCTGGCCGGCGAGTCCGCAGCAGCCAACGAGACGCCGAGAATCGGGGTGCAGTGCAGTCCCCGGAAGGTCATCCGGGTGAAAGATCAGCAGACTGGCGTCGAAATTGACCTTGAAGGTCCCCGGGGCCATCCGAGGCGAGACGACCTCATGGCCCACCGGCCGCTCCGGCGCCCTCAGTGGTTCTCCCGGAGCCACCTCCCTTGTCAGGAGCTGCTGACAGCTGACGCAGTGAAAGATGGTCATAGCGTCTTCCTCCTTGCCTCACGAGGAGAAGCGTGGGCCTCTATGGCAGTCACGCAGCTGCCGTGGCCTGCCACACGGCGGTGACACACCCTTCTTCCCAGTGCCACCACCCCTTGGCCTCTCCATGTGCCAAGAGCTTCCGAATCCGCGGCAGGTCCGCATCCGGTGGCACATCGAGCGCCACCATCCGGAACTGCTCGATCCCCTCGCCGGTCGTGCCGAGCCGGTGAAAGGTCTCCAGCACGGTCTGCCGAGCGGCAGCTGAGCCGCCGTCCTTCATGACGATCAACCGGATGGTGCAGTTCTCTGAAGCCCGCACCGTCTCTCCAGCCCAGCGGACACCTTCGTGGTCGACCTCCACCCGAATGATGTCGTCGGTGGCGACTCCGCGTACGAACCAGGGAGTGTTGTCCAACCGCACGGTTCCGTCGCCGAGGTCCACCGCCCACAAACTCTCCACGCTCGCCGGCGGCCAGCCGTCCTCGTCTACCTCCAGGCGGAAGTGGAGCTTCACGTGGTTGTCCCTGATGCTCGTCACCGCACCATCATCCACAGCCACCGTCCTCGGGAAACGATGGGGATCCTGGTAGGACTGATTCATTCCTCAGGAACGCTCAGCTGTGAAGTGCCTTCAGAGCTGCGGTGCTCGGGTTTCAGGCGACGGACAATCTGTGCCACCAGTGACTGCAGCCGTCGGAGCAGAAGCGCTCACGGCGTCGGGCATCGGCAATCGTGAGCACCGCGATCAGCAGCCTGAACGCCTTACGGCGTTCGTCGAGGGGGGTGAGACCGGCAATCTTCCCCAGCTGCTCGTCGATCCGGCCTCGCGAGATCAGCACTGCGGGCGTATGGGTCAGGCGCAGCCCGGCACGGCGGATGGCCTCCTGCGTGTCCTCGGCGACAGCGCGCGCCTGGACGCAGTGATGGCGCAGGAACAGCAGCACCTCGGATTGCTCCTCCTGGCCGAGGCTGTCGAACCAATCGATGCCCTGGGACACCGGGCGCAGCCCCTGCGCGAGCTCGTTGAGCAGGACGTCGCGCTCTTTCATGACTGCCTCCCATGGGATGGAAGCGTACGGCTACTTGCAGGGTCTGAGTGCTCCCGCCAGCCGAGCTGCTGCACTGTCCGAGCCGGAACGTAGATTCACCGTATGGGAATCTACGTATGCAGCGTCGATGCGGACGACTGGTCGGACGAGGACATTCTCTGGCCCACTGCTCAGGCCCTCGACGCCGAACTCTCCAAGCGTGGCTATGCGTCCTGCAACCCGCCGGCCGCCGTGGAGTTCGTCCCGCGGTCCGGAATGTCATTCGAAGAGAAGATGTACCGGCCGGTACAGACCTTCGAGGATCTTTGTCGGGCTCATCCAGACGGGCAGGACTCCTACGACGCGCTGCTCGGATGGGACCTGCTGGTACCCGTCGACTTCGAGGGCTCCCTGACCCTTCCTGTGCCGGCTCCCTACAGCGAGAACACGACCGTCCTCAGCGCCCATCGCGCGCTCAGGGCAGCGCAGCGTCTCGCCGTCCAGCTCGCTCTGCCACCGCACGTTCCTCGCCGTTGCGACAACCTCGACCTCGGCAACTGGTTCGACGGTCCGGCCACGGCCGAGGCCGCCGTCAGCCACCCCGGCCCCTGGGCCGAGGACCTGGACGCTGCGTACTACACGGCGCTTTACCTCCGTGCTGCCGAACACTCGCTCCGGCGGCAATGCCCCATCAGTTACGTGTGATCAGCCATTTCAGGCAGGCTGCCCACCTGCCGGGAAGCGATCTACGGCCAGCCGGGAAACGATCTTCAGGAGCTATGGCTCCTCGCTGGCCAGACACACTCGTGAACACCCCAACCCCGTCGTCGCTGAGTCCCTCCTGGACCGGCTCATCAACACCAGCCACCAGGTAATCATGAACGGGCCCAGCTACCGCCCGAACAAGCGGCCCAGGAACCCCACCGACAAGACCAAGTAGGAAAACCGGTGGACGTCGTCGGGATACTGCCGTCATGGCCGTCACTCAGCAACTCGCCCGCATCCCGGCGGAGTATCTCGCCTCCTGCCGCCAGGCAGCCGAGGCATCGAAGGATGGAGATCCTCTCTGGGATCCACCGTCGGCGGATGTCCTGGACCTGGACTGGGCGCCGTTCCTGCTCGAACGGGTCTGCGAGCTGGGAGGTCTCAATGACGTCCATCGGAGTGCTCTCCGACAGGCTCTCGACGGCGACACTGCCATCGACCTCGCCTTCCTCAACACCCATCCCCATGCCATCGGCCCCTTCGGGCAGCCCCCACTGCCCTCTCTGCAGGTCAAGTGGCTCGCGCTGCGGAACTGCTCGGGCAGATCGACTTTCCGGCCCTCCTGGCCGCCCTGCCGACAGACGAAGCAGAGGCCGCCTCCTTGATCGGCAACGGCGCAGACAAGATCGTCGGTGGCCCGAAGAAGTACGTGCTGGGGCACTTCAACGCCCTGCGTGAGTTCTACCGTGCTGCATCCCAACGGCAGCTTCTCGTCGTTCTCTGGTGGGACTGACACGGACCGCCTCATCGTCGGCTCACGTCAGCAGCTGGGGAATTACGTGAGCGTCCACAACAAGGTCAAGCCCGTCGTGGACAAGGTCAACGGCTGACCTCACAGCCACCGGTCCGGCCTCGGGGAACATCGGCACAGCGATCAACGCCAAGGTGATGATCTCGGTCAGGTCGACGCCCCGAGGCCGGTGACGCGGTTCTCGTACTCACGTCGAGCCTTGCGCTGGGCAGGGACGACAGGGGCGCCATGGCCCCCGTCGAGCGGCTGGCAGCGGGCGAGGAGCCCGAGGTGCACGGCCGGGACGGCGGTGACGCGCAGGGTGTAGCCCTGGCCGCGCCGTACGGTGACCCCCTGGGCGAGCGCGGCTCGCCGGGGTCCAGCTCGGCGGAGCGGAGGAAGTCGGCGACCTTGCCCGGCATGTCGAGGGTGATCGGCAGTTCCGGCGCCGGGCCTGTCGACGCGATTACCGACCTCCTCCCCCCAGGAGGAATCCCTCGTGCTGGTCCAGTGCCTGGGCTTCTGCGACTGCGGGACACGCCCCCTCTCAAAGGCATGTCCGAAGCCTTTACAGCACGCCTAACGGAGAACGAGGATCAGCATAGTCAGCGCAACCATCAGCACGATCCCGCCTACCACACGCATCATCACGTAACCAGCAGGAGAAGGCTCGGTGGATTTGTAATCCTTGACGAAGGGCTCCTGAAGGGGCCGATTCATCTTCCACAGCAGCTGTGGCTTTATGGTCTGAACCAGCCCAGCGGCTATGAAAAGACATAAGAATGCGATAGTCAGCAGGCCCTTCATGGATAATCTCCGCTTCTGGCAGCGTCGTACGGTTCTGCCACGCTGCCGGCCTTCGGCAAGGTGATCGAACAGCGAAGGGTGCACTGCCGTGTGGCAGTGCACCCTTTCACTCATTTCCTGCGGTGGCGCACTAGTTTTGTTGCCATGGCGACACAGAGAATCACGAAGACGACGAGGACGATAATTTGACCCCATACGGGGAATTCAGACCCTCCGCCACGCGCTGCATATAGCGTCACCATTTTATCTTTATCCTTTTCTACCAGGTGTATTGGGCTTTCGCAGAGCATCCAGGACTCGAGAATTGAGTGCCGAGGCTGGCCGTCGTATCGCCCTCGTGGCTCACTGACGCCTTGTAAGGCCCTGCCGAGCATTCAGCGTTAGCGGACGCGCCAGGGGCGACGTCACTGCCACTGGCCTCGACACCAAGGCTGGCTCCTGGGGTTCCCACGCCTGCCGAGAGGCTGGGGTGCACGGATCCGTCGTCATTGACGGAGACGCTTCCTCCAAGGCAACCGCCGAAGGCGCATACTTCGCCGCTGATACCTATGGAGGCCAGGCCGCTAGGGTCGATGCGGTTGACGGGGTCGCCCTCGGCGTAGAGGTAGGGGTTCTGTTCCTGGCCGGAAGGGTCGGGATTGTTGAAGCGGCCGATGTTGGGGTCGTAGTAGCGGGCCGAGAAGTGGTACAGGCCGGTGGGGTCCTGGTAGCCGCCGGCGAACCGGTAGGGCTGGCTGATCTTCTCCGAGGTCGTCGACCGCTCCACGCCTCGCGGGCTGTAGCTGTAAGTGTTGACCTTGGTACCGGACTCGTCCGCAACCGCCACGACGGAGCCGATCGCGTCGGTGAGGTAGAAGTACGTCTTCCCGTCCCGGGCCATGGAGTTGAGTGTGCCCCCGGGTTCGCGGTTGAAGCCGGTGTCGATGCCGCCGGTGGAGGTGGCGGAGAGGCCGAGGGGGCCGTTGTGGAAGTAGGTGTCGCCGAGCTTGACGCGCTCGCTCTGGTCGGTCGAGCCGTACTGGCCCGCATACGTCTTGCCCGCGACGGTCAGCGAGGTGAGCTGGCTGTGGTCCGACCACTTCTCGCCGGTCCGGGTGCCCTCCGGGGTGGAGGCGCCTGCCGTCTCGTTGCCTTCGAGGTCGTAGGACCAGTTCGTCGAGGAGCCGTTCTTCGCGGTGATCTGCTGGGCGTCGTTGACGCTGTACGTCGTCCCCCGGGGGCAGCCCTCGGCCGTGCCTTGACTGGTCAGGTTCCCAGCGAGGTCGTAGCAGTACTGCCAGGACGAGTTGAGGGTGGAGCCCTTGTTCTCGGCGGCGTAGGAGAAGCGGCCCGCGCCGTCGTAGGTGTAGCTGGTCTTCATCCCCGCGACGGCGTCGGTCTTGGTGCGGATCTTGCTGCCGTCGGTCTTGGCGTCGGTGCCGTAGCCGTAGGTGTAGGCGAGGTCGACCAGGGTGCCCTTGGCGGACTTGGCCATGATCCTCTCGGGGCGGCTGGAGTTGTCGACGTCGACGGTCTGCACGGTGCCGCCGGGGTAGGCGGTCTCGGTGCGGACGTCGTTGTTGTTGTACTTGTACGTGGTGACCTTGCCCGCCGGGTCCCTCAGCTCCTTGAGCTTGTTGACCTCATTCCAGGTGTAGTCGATCTTCCCGGCCGGGTCCTGGTAGTAGTCGACGTTGCCCGCGGGCGTGTAGGCCAGCAGCGTCTGCGAGCCGTCCTGGAGCGTGCGGATGGTCTCGCGTTGCAGTGGGTCGAACCGGTAGGTGATGGTGCCGGTGGAGTCGTCGCGCTGGCGCAGGTTGCCGTCGCCGTCGTACCAGTAGCGGACTGTGCCGTTGGTGGTGGAGACGGTCTTGATCCGGTCGAGGTTGTCGTAGGTGAAGACCTTCTTGATGCCCCGGCCGTCGGTGAGGGTCTCGGTGCGGCCCAGGCTGTCGTAGGTGAAGGTGGTCTCCCCCAGCGGCTTGGGCGGGGCCGCCTTGGTCAGATTGCCCTTGCCGTCGTAGGTGAAGGACGTCTTGACCGTCTTGGTCGACGACATCTTCGTCTCGGCCGCACACCGCTGGCCCTCGAAGCCGCCGCACGTCGGACTGGCGGGGTTATAGGTATAGGAGACGCTGCCGCCCCCCGTGCCGGTCTGCGCGACCGACTTGGTGTTACCGGCCGTGTCGTAGGTGAAGGAGGTCTTCTCGCCGTCGGCGTTGGTGGAGTCCTTGGGCTTGTCACCGCCGGCGATCGTCTGCCAGCTGGTGACCGACTTCCCGCCGGTCGGTGACTTCACCGACTCCAGGTTGTTGCGGGTGTTGAACCCGTAGTCGGACACGTTGCCGGGTGTGGAGCCCGAACCCATGGCGTCGGTAGCGGTGTCGACGTTGTGGTTCGCGTCGTACTTCGTGGACCGCTTGTGCCCGAGCGCGTCGGTGACCTCGTCGACCTGGCCGTCGCCGTCATGCTTGTAACGCGTCACGTGCTTTTCGGGGTCAGCGACCTTCGTCGTGCCCGCCGCCGTGGGTGAGTTGGCGTCGTACTCGTAGGTCCAGGTGGGTCCGGTGTGACCGGATCCGTTGAGCTCGGTGGCGCGCAGCATGGAGGTGACGCGGTTGGCGTCGTCGTAGGTGAAGACGGTGACCCGGCCCTCCGCCGTGGTGATCTTTGTCAGGCGGTCGGAGGTGTCGTAGCCGAAGGTGGTGGTCTTGCCTTCGGCGTCGGTGGTCTTGTGGAGGTTGCCGTCGGGATCGAGGTCGAAGACGGCGGTGCGGCCGGAGTTGTCCTTGGCCTGCCACTGCGAGGCGTCGGTCTTGAGCAGGTCGATCCAGCGGCCCGAGCGGGTCTCGGTGAGCTTGAAGCCCTTGTGCTCGTCGTGCTGGGTGACGGTGATGGTGCCCTTGTTCTTGTCGGTGACCTTGGTCAGGGTGCCGTGCTCGTCGTAGGTGTCCTTGGTGTGCGACTTCCAGTTGGTGACGGTGTAGGTGCCGTCCGCGTTCTTCTTCAACTCCTTGGAGTAGCCCTTGGGCGTGGTGAAGGAGCCGTCCGCGGCCTTCTTGAAGCGCAGGGTGTCACCGGAGGCGTCGTACAGGACCACTTCACCTTCGAGGACCTGGAGGTAGCGCTCGTACTGCTGCCACCAGCGCTGGGAGACCTTGCCCCACGGCGCGTCCAGCGAGTTGTACGTGCGGGCCAACGTCAGCTCCTGGCCGACGCCCGCGATGGAGAAGTCGGTGGCGGTCAGCATCAGGTTGCCGGTGGAGCAAGCCAGCCCCGCCCGCGGGCCAGACGCGCGCGGTGGCACGGAGGCAACCGTGGTGCGGCCGGGCATGCGTGCGGCGGCGAGCCTTCCTAGGCTGGTCGTCTCGGGGCTGACCATGGAGGTATCGCCATACGAGGTCAACAAGCACACAATCACGGCCGCGAGCGCCTGGGCCTGCTCCGCGTCCGCGACGACGTCATCGTCCTGCACGCCATGAAGTGGGGCGACGAAGTCCGCTCACCCGAGGCCGTGACCCCGAAGCCGGTCGACATCGACGAAGCAGAGATCAAGCGCGCCACCCTCCTCATCGACTCCATGACCGTCGACGACATCACCGGCCAGGACTGGGCCACCGACCGCTACACCGCGGCCCTGGAGGAAGTCATCCACGCCAAGGCCGACGGCAAGAAGCCCCCGCGCGCGCCCAGGAGAGCCGCGACGAGGGCGAGCACGCGACCGTGCACGAGATGAAACCGAAGAGAACCGCTTAGAAGGCGGCCGCCAAGAAGACGACCACGAAGAAGACCCCGGCGAGAAAGACGACGGCCAAGAAGCGCGGCGCCTAGGGGGCGGACCACCAGATGGCCATGCGGATGTCCGCCCCGGCGCCCGGGGCCGAGACGCGTCAGCCGGCGGGTTCGTACTCCACCGTCTCCTGCCCGCACCCGGCGGCCAGCTCCCGCAGGGCCTGCCGTTCGGCCGTGTCGACGGTCAGGCCCCAGCGGAGCTTGGTCGCCACCCAGTGGGTGGTGTGGGTACAGCGGGCATCGGCGAGCGGCGGCTGCCATTCGGCCGGGTCCTGATCCGACTTCGAGCGGTCCAGGCCGACCTCACCGTCATCCTCGATCTGCGCGACCAGCTGAAGCGCGCCCTGCCCGGCGCCACCGTCTGCCTCCAGATCGACCCCCAACTCGCCGGACAGCGCTGGGAACTGCCACCCGCGCTCGTCATCCGCCACGACGACCAGGTCGTCGTCATCGACCGGCCCCGCCGCCCGCTCACCACAGCGGTGGCCGGCCCCCGCCTGCAGCATGTGCGCACCACCTACGGCGAGAAGACCACCCACTGGTGGTTCTTCGACCGCGACGACCCCCAGCAGTACCCCCCCCCGAGAGCACCGTCAAGGTCCGCCCCAACGGCAAGCCCGACACCCATGCCAAGGTGTGCCCCACCTCCGCCCAGCGGCAGCTCATCCAGGCGGGCAGCGCAGCCTGCTGGATCACCAAGGACACCGTCCTCATCCCGTATGGCGGCCACCCCGGCACCTACCCCGCCCTCGAGGGCGAGGACTGGAGCGGCGAGATGGCCTCCTGGGCGAAGGACTGGAAGATCTCCCACCCCTACCCGGCCGACGACGCCGCCTGGTGGGGCCTGATCCCGCTTCCGCTGATCGCCCTTGGACAGCACACCGGATTCCGCCCCGCGCCCGCCTTCGCCCTGATGACCGCCCTGGAGAAAGCCCAGCACGGCCGCGAGGCCCACCGCCGCCGCCTCGCCCGGGAACATGCACACAGCCAAGCCGCCCCACCTGCACCCGCGGTGGCCGACCCGCTTCCCTGCGAGGAACCGGCGCCCGCCGCCCCGGCAACACCGCCGCCCACACCGGCCGCGCCGCCACCCGTCCTGCCGCCACCGCCCGCCCAGGCACCCCTCCCCCGCGTCCCTGCTCCCCGTCGGCGCTTGCTCTGGCGCCGGCTGCTGTCCCGCCGCTGGCGCAGGTGACCTCGCCCCGCCCGACACGAGCGCCAAGGGCGGGCCCGTCCCGGACACCGCCCGAGCGGGCCGGGGCGGACCCGATTTCTGGCACTTGCGTCGCGGGATGATTCGTCCGTGGTGGGGGTGGGCTTGTCTCCGCCTTATGCGGCAGCGAGTTCCCCGAGGCCTGCGGATTCAGCGGAGAGGCCACCGATCGTGAGGCCCAGCATGAGGGCTCCTTCAAGCGCTGACAGGATCACCGTGAGCTGCTCGCGTTCCTCAGGGGTGCCGTTGTCTGCTTGAGTTTCTGCAGCTTGTTCCGCGCTGAGACCAGGGCGAGAGCCAGGATGTCGTGGAGGAAGGCGGGGCCCTCTCCATCGTCGTACGGATTGGCCTCGCGGGCCCTCACCGGACCACCGCTGTAGACGAAGCACAAGGCTTCGGCTCGTTTCGTCGGCTTCCTTTGGCCGCCCTCGTCAAGGTAAATGAGGTCCGGCTCCTCAGGCAGGTTCTCATCCACCCAGAGCAGCACATTCTTCGGAGCGAAGGACTCGCGCATGATTCTGTCGAGCAGCTCAATGAGGGAGTTCGCCGCCTGTGAGACGCCGTCCTCCGAGTACTTGTGAGACGCCGTCCTCCGAGTACTTAAGAGCGTCCCGCGCGCCACGGATCTTCCTCACGAGTGGCGAGTTGGCTCGCTCGACGCGTCGTGCAGATGCTTCTGTGACCAGGTTCCGGCACTGGGCGGCGAGGAAGTCGGGACCGTCCGGAGCCCACGCGGCAAGGTCGGAGCTCGTCGCCGCAGTGGTCTCCATCGGCAAAGCAGCAAGGACCTTGGCACCCAGGAAGTCGTCCAGGCTGATGACCAACTGGATGGCATTGACGGCGAGCAGTTCTGTCATGCTCGCCGCCTTCAACTGGCTCTTCGACGTAAGACTGAGGGCATCGTTCCAGGCCACGGCGAAGGGGGCGAGTGCGCGGACGCCGCGCCGGACGGCCAAGGCCACCACGGCTGCGTCCTTGTTCAAGGCGATCACGAGCAGCCGGTACTGTGCGGCGCCCAGGAGGCGTTCTGCGAAGCCTTTGTAGCTCTCGTTCTTGAACTTGTCGACCCAGTGCTTTGGACCGTCGACTTTGAGCTGTTCCTCGCAGGCCGTGAAGATTTCACGGAACCTGTCTTCGTCGAAGCTGGTGAGGCAGTCCTCCAGCCGTTGGTGCCGCGGCCTGGAGTCATCTGAGTCAGTGAGAGCCTTGCAGACCGTTACAAGGGTCTCTGTGAGGACAACGACAGACTGATCGACGTTGAGCGCTGCCAGAAGGGCAGGGTCGAGACTGCGGGCGTACACAGCGAAGCTCGACTGGTTGCTGCCGATGGATCTCGAGCTCTGCATAGTGCTTCGCCTCGCTTCACCACATACGTGTCCTCGCAGCAAAGATGCTGGGGCAAGTGCGTTTTAGGTCAAGACACCTCACGTTGCTATGCCGTCAAGTTCAGGGGATGAGTCCTCCGTTCACGGCGCGGTCGTAGAGGCGCTGGTGCCACTCGTTGGCGTCGGGCCCAGGGGCAGCCGTCAGGAGGAAGTTGGGACCTGTCTCGATGAGGTGCAGGAGCGTCCAGGCGACGCCGTAGCAGTCGTCCGGGCCGAAGCAGGAGACGAGAGCCTTGGCTTCCTCTCCCGTGACCGGCTTCGCAATCGCTTCTAGTTGCGCGACACGCCTGTCGATCTCTTCTTCGCTCGCGTCCCAGTCGGGAAGCGGGCCGTCGGTAACGAACATCTGCACTTCGGGTCTCATGGCCGAATGATCGGCTGCCTTCACCAATGCGGGCAAGGCGTCTTGGTTGGTCAGGCTGCCGCTGCCTCGGCGAGCGACAGTGAGGGAAAGGCCGACTGCTCGTCGAAGAGTTCTCGCTTCTGGAGGCAGTGGTAGAGCTGGCCGACCATGCGGTTGAAGAGGTTGCGCTGGGCGGCCGCGTGCCAGTCGCCTTGTTCGCGTCGGCGCCGGTAGTGGGTGTTGGCCCCGGCGGAGGCCCGGAGTGAGGCGAAGGCCCAGAGGTAGCCGGCGTGGTTGAGGCGGTCGTTCTTCACCCAGCGTCTGGTGATGGCGGCCTTCTTGCCGGAGGCTCGGGTGATGGGTGAGGAGCCGGCGTAGGCCTTGAGGCCGCGGGCGTCGGCGAAGCGGGTGCGGTCGTCGCCGATCTCGGCCAGGACGCGGGCGGCGAGCTGGATGCCGAGGCCGGGGAAGCTCAGCAGGATCTCGGCGTCCGGGTGCTGGGGGAAGGCCTCTTCGACCGCTTCTGCGAGCTGGTCGGCGGCGGTGCAGGCGGCATCCAGCTGGATGAGGAGGGCGAGCATCTGCTTGCCGAGCGCGTCCTCGACCAGAGGCGGCTGGTGGGCCCACTCCGCGCGGAAGACCTCGCGGAGGCGTTCGGCCTCGGCTTCGATGCCGTGCTGGCGTCCGGCTCGCTTGAGCGCGGCCTGGATCTGCGTGCGGGTCAGCCGTGCGGCCCGGGTCGGGGTCGGAGCGGTCTTGAGGAGCTCGCGGGCCTCGTGGCGGCACAGACCGTTGGTCCAGGCGGCGAAGGCGGCCAACGCGGCGGGGTAGTACTCGCGCAGCAGGGAACGCAGCTGGTTGGCCAGCTGCTGCCGGTTCCACAACGAGTCCTGCTGAGCACGCGCCAGGACGGTGATCGCGCGGCCGAGGTCGGAGTCGTCGGGCAGCGGCCGGTGGGCGTGCATGTCGGTGCGGAGGATGTTGGCGAGGACCAGGGCGTCGCCGGGGTCGGACTTCTTGCGCGAGACGCTGTGCCGGTCGCGGTAGCGGGCGGCGGCCATCGGGTTGATCGCGAACACCTTACGCGTGCCGGTCCGCAGGACGGCGACCAGCAGGCCGCGGGAGGTCTCGATCGCGACCGGGATGGGGTTCTCGGCGGTGTCGCCGTACTCGGCGAGCAGTTCCAGCAGGATCTTGTAGCCGGCCGCGTCGTCGGTGATGTGCCGCTTGGCCAGCAGCTGACCGGTGTCGTCGACCAGGGCGACGTCGTGGGTGCGTTCCGCCCAGTCGATTCCGCAGTAGATCAAGATTCCCCTCCCCAGAGTTCGGCGTTTGCGCTGGTCACGAGCGCATGCGGGCCACGCAGCGACCTAATCCCAGGCCTCGACCGCGTCGCGGTCGAGCCGCCACCTCACTAGCCGTTCGTGGCACCAGCGCACCCCACGGGCCTCGGTCTGCACCGGGAGCTCCTATGGCTCGGGCGTATCGAGAGGTCACCGCAAGGCGGGGTCGTACCACCAACTCCAACGAGCACGCAGGACTACTGGTGGTGGCGGTAGGAAGACGCCGAACGCTGCCGCTCTTGACCGAGGCCTCAGGAGCCGGGTTCAGTGAAGACATCCGCCCGGCGCCCACGTGACCGTCACCACTCGCACCAGACCGCGCACCGATCTACGTTGAGGCCTCCACGGCCCGGCTGCACCTGGATGTCACGGTCTGGTACTCGAACGCTCCGAGAAGCACCCGCTCCTGCGGAACGCTCACAACTACGGATTAGGGTTTTGTGCGCTGCAGCCCCGGCCGGCCCGCCAGCCACTACATGACCTGTAAGACCCCAAGGGAACCTTTGGGCAGACAGGTGCATGACGGCGCCCGCGGCGGCCGACCCGCTTCCCGCGAGGCACCGGCGCCCGCCGCTCCGACAACTCCGCTGCCCCGTCGGCACCGCCGCCACCACGGCGGCCGCCGCGCCGCCACCCGTCCTGCCGCCACTGCGGGTTCTCCTCCCGCGTCTGGTTCGGGGCTGGTCTGCTCATCTGCCGATCTTCTGGGACCAGCCGTTGGCCGGAGGACGAAAAGACGGCCGATCTCGCTGTTGTCGACGTCGCTTGCACACGGTGGCTGCAGCTGCTCGTGGGCGGTGACCACGGAGTGCATCTGTATGCGGGCGAAGCGGGGCTGGCTGCTTGTAGGTTGGCTGAATGTCTGATCAGAGCGAGATAGAGCAGGTCACTGCGGTGTGGGATCGGCTTGCTGGTTGGCTGGCCGAGTGGGCGCCTGCCTCGTACGCCTCGTTGCTTCCTCCGGCGGCTGCGGACGCTGTCACTGCGGCAGAGGCCCGTCTGATGCATGCGCTCGACTTCGGCTTCCCGCCCGAGCTGAAAGCGCTGTGGCGGGTGTGCGGGGGTGTCCAGGATGTCGAGGTGTCGGGCAATAAGGACTCTGCGGTGTGGGCAGGCAGCTTCCTGCCCGGGGGGATCTTCCTCGGCCCCGAGGCCTCGCTCTGGCAGCGTCTGCGCTTCGGCCCGGGTGAGGATGATCCGTGGGAGGGGGCCGACTTCGTGTCGTTCCTCGGTGCCGAGGATCCCAGTGGCTCAGGCGAACGCGGCATGTACGCCTCATGGTCGACGGATCCAACCCTGCGGGGCGTGGGCAAATGGTCAACCATGACGGGCCCCGAGCTGTCGCCCCCGGCCTGGCCGTCCGTGACTGCCTATCTGGAGGCGGTCTATGAGCTGCTTCAGACGGGCGGTGGGCCCTTGCTGGAAACAGCTCCCGAGAAACAACCGGCACTGGCGCTGGGGTGCCTGGCGTGGATCTATCCCGATGATGGGCTGGAGGTTCCCTGGCGGCCTGTCCACCCATGAGGTGAGCTGGTGCGGGCCTACGTTTGCCCGCACCAGCAGTCAGGCGCTGGTGGCTACCTCGCGGTCAGTGTGCACCGGAACGGCTTCCCGGTGCCGTCCGTGGGATCGCACCTCCCGCTCATTCGGGTGTCGAGCCAGTAGGCGTCCTTGTCCATGATCCGCATCTGCTTCTTGAACCTGACGAAGTTGCCGCCCATGGACTCCTGGTTGTGGACACCGGAGATCGCCGAACGTCCGCACACCTCGTTGAAGTGCGGCACCTTGCCCGATCCGCCGCCGAAGTCGACGTTGTACAGGTGGATCTTCGTGCCCTGCTTCTTCGCGAAGGTCTGCACGCAGGCCTTCCCGTTCGGGGTGCCCGTGGTGGAGTCCGCGGGCACGGCCTCATTCAGCCCGCCTTCGCTCTTCTTCATCCCGCCGCTGTTGTAGGAGGACGCGAAGGCGAGCTCGTCACAGTTCAACGTGTCGTTCGCATCGTCTCGAGCGCTCTGGTCACCATTCTCCGCAGCCCACCTGTCTGGGCATATCCGGTCCCGGTTCCTGTCGTTCTGAGCCTTGTTCCCCATGTAGTAGAGGGGCTTGTCGTACCGTCCCGGTTGGTTTTTCAGCTTCTCCTGGATCAGCCAGGCGTGCGCTGCGGCCTGAGGGTAACTCTTGGCGTTGAAGACGTAGCTGGGGGCCGAGTTGACGAAGACACAGCCCGTGCCGTCGTACTGCATGGTGAAGGTGTCACAGCGGATCTCGTCCAGGTCGGGGTTCTCCTCCCAGTAGCCCTTGGACCACTGGTAGTCGACCCGCTGCCCGACGCCGGGAGAGTGCACCGTGCCCTCGATCTTCACGTCGGGCTTGAACCGGTACTGCTTGTCCGCCACGGAGTCATCCCACGTGTACTTCGTCGTCAGGGTCGCACTGTGCTTGTCGCCAAGGAACCAGTGCGGTGTAGCCGTTCAGGGCAGCTGGCTTGTCCGGCACCGGGTTGGTCTTGACGCACGCCTGGACGCCGTTCTTGTCGGCCGGCCGCACTGCCGCTTGTCGGCCTTGTAGGTGCTGCGGGCGGTGGCAGACTTCAGCGGCTTGGTCTGCTGGCTGTTGGGTGGAGTGGTGAAGCTGGGGTGCGGCGCATTGTGGTCCGGGTTGGGAAGGGTCAGGTCAACCGGCAGTTCGATGCGCATCCGGGCCCACGGGGACCACTCCGTCTCGTACAGGCCGCCGTCATAGGCGCTGGTGCGAAAGAGGTAGTCAACGTTCGGCTTCAGCAGCAACGGTCCACGGTCACGGTCGCCAGTGAACCGCTGGGGACGAACTTCGAAACCAGGACGCCGTAGGGATTTTCATCGGTGAGCTTGACCTGTGTCTTGGGTTTGCCGTCCGTGCCGATGGTCCAGACCTCGAAGGTGAGGTTGGCCGTGTCGTTGTCCTTGTCGGTGACCTTGTTGCGCAGTTGGACCTTGGTGGTCTTTACGCTCCAGGTCTCAAGCCCTCCGTCGACCTGCTTCCAGGCCGGGCCGGCAGAGGGGTCCTTGCCCGATTCCGGGCGGTGCGAGTTGGCCCTGAGGGCCCTCTCCACCCCCGCGGCGGGCCGGGAGGACGGGGCGTAATCGGGGCCTGGGTTCGACGTATGGTCGGGTACGGGGGCGGCGGTAGCCATCCCGGTTCCCAGGAGCAGGGCAGCGGTGACGCCCATGGCTAAGCGGGCGAGGGTACCTCTTCGTCTGGTGGAACTGGACACGTAGTCGTCGTCCTCACTCATGTGGTTGCGGTTAGTCGCGCCGCCGACCTTCCTAGGCCCCGCGCCACACATGCAGCAACATCAACTAAGCGGACATCACGGCCCGTTCGTCCGATGCCGGATGTGACGCTGCACATGGTTGCGCCACCCCCGGTCACAGTCTGATTGCACTGCACACGTAACTCGCGTGAGTTTCGGCCACAAGGGAAAGACCGTACGGACCGCGCCGAAACCGCCTACGCCCAGACCTCTGCAGTCACTCGTCACCGCCGCGGTCGGCTGCCACGCCTCGGCGCCGTACGCGCCGGAACTGGTGGCCGTTCGGCCGCCGCCGCTGACCGTGCACGGCCCACGGACGGTGGCGTGGAATTGCGGCGTCTGGCCTTGTGACGCGACCACCTACGGTCTCAGGCAATCCGCCGTCACCGCGCGCGCCAAAGCCACCTACCAGCCGCGCCACGAGGTCGAGCAGGGAAGAAGGCGGTGCGGCACGGCGACGAGGATCCGGCGGAGTAGCGCCCCAAGCCGCGCTCCGTGCCATGTATTAACAGGTGCGGGCCCGGGCCCGAGTGGGGCCGGAGCACGCAAGGGGTCGGCTTAGCGTGTGCGGTGTGGGGTCATGCGGGCGTGGAGCAGGGCGGCGCGGGTGAGTTCGGCGCCCTCCTTGTGTTTCTCGTTGAATAGGGCGGTCAGCCCCTTGGGGGCGTCCCAGTGCTTGTGCAGGTCGACGGTGGCGCCGAGGTCGTTCAGGAGCTGGTCGACGACGGCTGCGGCCTCGCTGGCCCGGTCGCCCCAGCCGTCGCCCCACCACAGGTGCTCGGTCGGCGTGCAGGGCGCGGGGTGGACGTGGCCGTCCCTGGTGAGCACCCACAGGGTGTGGTGCAGGACGACCGAGGCGAGTTCCGTGCCGCTGGCCGGGAGGGACAGCGGGGCGTAGAACCGCCACACCTGCTTGCCGTCGTCGCCGGGCGTGCGCAGGACCGGCATGTCGGTGAGCGGGTCGATGAAGAATGCCTCCGCCTTGGCGTCCTGGGCGAGGATGGCGTGGGCGGCGGTCGGATCGCACATCGTCAGCCGGTGGGTCCACCGGTCGCTGATGATGCCCGGCTGGACAGGGATCTCGGTGACGGCCCCGAAGGGCAGCAGGTCCGGTTCGCGGCCGACAGCGACCTCGAGCGCGGCGACGGCGTCCGGATGGGTGTGCAGAGCGAGCTTGTGCCACCCGGCCTTGAGGACCTCGCGGTCCCCGTCGCAGGGCAGCGGGTGGTGGCTGGTGTCGGGGACGGCGCCGGTGACGACTTGGTTGGGTGTCTTGCCGTACCCCTCCATGCAGAAGATCTTGATGTCGTGGAGCGTGTGGTCGATACGGTTGTTGCGGATGTCGTTGGCCATGTCGGACGAGTACGTCTTCGACGCGCTGCACGCTGGTGCCGCCGGGTTCCTCGTCAAGGACATCGTGCCGGAGGACTTCCTGCACGCCGTGCGCGTCGCCGCCCGCAGCGACGCCCTGCTCGCGCCCGCGATCACCCGTAAGCTCATCGACCGGTACGTCACCCAGCCGCCACCCACCCGCGCCGGCCGCGGCCTGGAGGAACTGACCAGCCGCGCCCGCTCCAGCAGCAGGTGCACCGGCTCCAGCACGGCGTAGCAGCGAGCTCATCGTCAACTGCGGTGGTCGTACGACGACCGCGCCTCACAGATCGAGAACCGCGCGCAGCGCCTGGTCCACCCGCGGCATCGTTTCGGCGGGCACCACCCCGGCGCGGGTGACGTCCGTAAAGCGTGTCGCGTGCAGTTGCTGGAGGTTCACGGCGACCGCGGTGCACGGCATCGGGTCGACGATCACCAACCCGCCAGACCTGGTCCCGGCAGGCCGCTCGGCTCGAAGAACCGGCACTCCGCCACCCGCTACGACGTCGGCAAAACGGTCAGACGACCCGAGACTATCGTCGAGCGGAACCGGCATCAGTGCTGAATACAAGCTCAGTGCTCGCGTTGGGGACCGCGGCCGAATCAGCCGAGTGCTCAACTGCGTCCAACAGCCTGCCCAGTTCCCGCGCCGCAGCCGCAAGCCGAGGATGGTCGCCCCAGGAGCTCGCTCGGCCAATGGCGCGCTCGTCCAACCCGGAAAGGTGGGCGGCGTAGAACTCGCAGCCTGCTGCGGTGGCCTCGTAGAACTGGCAGTCATCGTGTCGCTGCGCGCCTGCCGGCATCGGGACGATCAGTCCAGCCTGAAGCACCGAGTGCGCATGCCAGTCGAGTGCCAGCAACGAGCCGAAGTAACGGGTGTCGTGCCCCTCCACTGCCCCGCGCAACAGCCCCAGCTCGTGAAGCGGCAGGTTCTCCACGGTGTCCTCCTCGATCGCCTACCAGTGTCCCATGTGCGGACGGAATGAAGGGGCTACCAGAGTCGAGGCATCACCAACCCGGGGTTTAAGGACAAGCTGAGAACGCGCCTCACAGATCGAGAACCGCGCGCAGCGCATGGTCCACCCGCGCCATCGTTTCGGCGGGCACCACCCCGACGCGGGTCGCGTCCGTAAAGCGTGTCATGCGCAGCTGCTGGAGGTTCACGGCGACCGCTGTGCACGGCATCGGGTCACCGATCACCACGCTCATCGCCGTGTCGGGGTAGCGCCCGCTCGGATGCAGCACGATCACGAGTACCGCCTTGAATGATGTCTCCAGACCGTCCAGGGAGACGATCAGGACGCTGCGTCCATCGGCCAGAGTCCAGACCTCACCGCGCCTCACAGAGCGTCGCCCTCGCCCGCCAGGTCCTCACCCAGACCCAGCGAGGCGAGCTGCCGCGCGGCATCCAAGGTGGCCTGGCGGCGAGCCGCCCGGACGATGTACGCGTTCAGGGACAGGCCCGCAGCCTCGGCACCGGCGCGGATCGAGGGATCCAGATCGTCAGGGATACGCAGCGTCATCACAGTCATGCCACCACTTTAGCCACCAGAACTGGTGCCTATCATGGTGTCGGGCCATGTTTCGCTGCAGCGCAGCTTCGTGCCGTGTGCGGGAGAATCGGGGGTGATGTCCAGGCGGCCGGTATCCGCGTCGAAGCGCACGGCCTGGACGTGTCCGGCGAACTCGGGCTCGGCCGCAGCGAGGATGTCGTCGAACCGGGCGAGGACGCTGCCGTCGGCGGCCGGGGCGACCACGCCGCGCTCGGTCATCATCATGCCGATCGCCGCACCGAGCCCGATCGGATTACGCCCGTCACGCCGACGACGGTGCCAGTGCGCCGCTTCACCCTCTTCGTCTGGGCGCCGCCGTTCGTCTTCGCCGCCTCCCGGGCCGCGACCAGGGTCTGGCGCGCGAGGTCGACCCCGCTCAGCTCGGTGCTCACGCGAGCACCGCCCCGGCCGCCTCGCCGTCCAGGGGACGCGCGGCGAGCTCCGGCAGCCGGTCCGTCCACGGTGTGACCGCAGCGTGCTCGGTCCGTGCCGCCACCTGCTCGCGCAGCTGCTTCAGCCGCACTATGACCAGGTGCCCAACCAGAGCAGCGGCTCCTTGGATCGAAGTAGCGTCAGGGCGCATGGAACTCTTCGCACTCTTCGGCCCACCCGCAATCACGCTCTTACTCTTCGTCATCGCAGTGTTCCCATACGCGCTGTGGGTGACCCGGAAGAAGCCCACACGGACAGCTCGCCTGGCTGCGGTCGGAAGTGCAGCAGCTCTCGCCGCTTACGGTGCTGGCACCTTCTATGGTCTCGCCTACACGCATCCCCTCGACCTCTGCGCAACGAAGACCGCCAGTGGCGACTACGTGGACGTCGGGCGGGACTACAACCTGACATCAGCGAGCATCCACCACTTACCCCCATCCGTTACCTGCCATTGGAGCAGCGGACACAGCACCAACAGTGTGTCGTTCTGGACCACGCCCCTGCTTTACGCAGGACTGGCCTGCGCCACCGTCTGCTTCATCCTGATACTCATCAACCGCCCTCAGCGCAGAAGCGCCCCCCATCACGACGAGCTGGACGCGTAGACGTGTTCTCAGCCCCGGGGGTGGAACAGCGATAGCCGTCGCGACCGTCGGCCCAGCACAGGCCGCTCCTACCGCCAACGAGCGCGCGTGAACCAAGCACGAATCTGAAGACGGCTGGCGCATCCTCGACCACGCCAGGAAACTCAGGGTCGAGGCCACCAACACGAGATGTTCTCCCCAGTCGGACATGGTCCTTGATGAGGCCGTTGGCCGTGACGGAGATGGGGGCGAGCCATTCCCAGGCATTGTCCGGTGGTACCAAACTGGCTGGCGAGGATGCCGGCCGCGCGACATCGCGTGTAAACGAGGTCGCAGGGCAGTCCCATGGCCACAACCCGCAGGCCGCGCCGAAGCCACGGGCTGGGGGACATCGAGGAGTAGCGTCGGCATAGGATGCAGAGGTCGATTTCGCCCCAGAGATAACTGTTGCCCGGCTCGGTAACGTCACCGGCTGTCGGCGTACTCGCGAAAGCGCTCAGGTAAGTACGGATAAATGTGCTCAGTCGAATGTTCGCCTGTGGGCTCGTCAGAAGTTGGCGTGCGAGGATCGTGCGATGGAGAGTCCCGATCCTTCGTTCCGTCGGTGCCTGCTGATGGAGTCGCTCGCAGTGTTGGCGGCTGATGCCCAGACCCAGGTGGCCTGGTTGGCCAGGCATGCGGTAATGACAGACGAGATCGCCCTGGACTTCGATCACGCCTTCCGCATGGCCGAGGCCCTGGTGGCCGATGGACAGCTCGCCCGCGGAGTCATGGCTGACCTGCAGGAGATCGACGGGATCCTCAGCAGGATGAGCGGTGGGGCCGTTGATCGAGATCACGTCGCAGTGGTGGAGGAGCCGGTCGAGGATCGCGGTGGCCAGTAGCTACCGACTCAAGAACCGGCTCGCCGCCATCGAGCAGGACACCCAGGTGGCCTAACCAGCCAGAACAGCGGAGCCCGTCACCGGATGACAGAGATCTCCAGAAGAGGCTGCTGCCATTCACCCAGTTCCGGCGACGAGAACCCGGCGGGCCAGCCGCCGGGCCACAGCCCAGCCCCCGTCGGTGCACAGTGCATCCCTTGTCCATAGACTTCGTCGCCGAAGACCTGGCCCCATTCACTGAAGGTCTTGTTCGAGGTCAGGATGATCAAGCCCTTTTCGTAACGCTTGGAGATCACCTGGAAGACGAGGTTGGCCTCCGCTCGTTCCAGAGGCTGGTAGCCGACCTCGTCCACCACCAGAACACTCGGGCGAAGGTAGGTGCCGAGTTTACTCGTCAGGCGGCCTGCGGCTTCGGCGGCGGTGAGGTTGCGGACCATGTCGTCGAGGCTGGTGAAGTAGATCGAGTAGTCGGCCCGGCAGGCTGCGACGGCGAGGGCGACGGCGATGTGGGTCTTGCCGACTCCGGGCGGGCCGAGCAGGGCCGCGTTCGCCTTGGCCTCGACGAACGACAAGGTGGCCAGGTCCTTCACCTTGCGCGGGTCGAGGTCGGGCTGAAAGGAAAAGTCGTAGTCATCCAGCGTCTTGTGGTGCGGGAGCTTCGACAGTCTCAGGCCCTGGCGGAAGCGGCGGTCGTCGCGGACGGCCAGCTCCTCGGACAGCACCAGATCGAGGAAGTCGAGATAGCCCATCTTGGCCTCGTCGCGCTGAGCGTACTGGTTCAGGGCCTCGGCCAGGTGGGGCAGGCCGAGCTTGCCGGCCGTGGTGCGGATGCGGGTGGAGACCAGCTCGCTCAAGACGATTCCTTCTTCGTGGGGGCGGTGGTGAACGGTCGCGTGCCGGTCAGCTCGTCATAGACCGACAGCGGACGGCGGCCGACTGGGATGCTGGCGGCCGCGGCACGGGTCAGCAGGGCCTGCAGCGGCCCGGCTTCCTCGTCCAGAGGTGCCTCGTGGCGGGGCAGCGGCATGATGTCGCCTGTGGTGACACGGCGGTTCCTGCCGTCGGGCAGACCGTCCCAGTGCTCTTCGTCGACGACCCGGACGCCTTTGCCGACCGCTCGCGGGTGGGCGGCCAGCAATGTGGAGCCGTCGGCATCGGCGATGGTGGAGTGCAGCATGACCTGGGACTTCGTGGCCCGGACCTCGATCACCTGCCGGGGACGGACCTTGCGGGCCGGCACCGAGTAAAGGTTTCCGGCGAAGGCGACGAGGCAGTCCTTGCCGACCGGCCGCAGGTGCCGCTGGGTGACGACATAGGGCGTCTCGGGCAGCGGCCGCAAGGCCATGTGGTCCCTGACTGCCCGCAGGCCGTGTCGGCAGGCTCACGAGGCGCTACCCGGTGGCGTTGCAGATTCCCCCGGTTCGCAGGAGTACGCACCAACTCCAACTTTTTCTCGTCAAATACTCCTCGGCGCCGGCTAATTGGTGATCGACCTGAGGAACGCAACGCGATCGTGAGCTTTTCTTGTACAACCGTGATTACGCTCACAACCGGCATGGCCGTTAAGGCCATTGGTGCCCCTTCATGACTGGTTGCGCGCCGATCTCAGAGCCACGTAGGCATGACTTCGGCGCGACAACCATCTTGTTGTTGAAGGGACGAATGTGTCTACCGGCAAACGACATAAGCGAAGATTTCGGCACATAGCCATGCCCACCTTGTTACTCACCGTGGCACCTCTGGCGGTCGCCGCCACGTCCACGGCCCTACCGTCCGACGACGGCACGGACAAGGTGACATCCTCGACTACCCGCTCGTTACAGCCCTCGGATGCCGAGACCGAGGACTCGGACCTGAGGTGGGCCGCCAAGCATTCCAGGGGCGGCATCCCCTGGGCGCTGGCTCAGGCGAAGAAGACCGGGAAGAAGACCCTGGTCCCGGACGAGACGACCGCCACCAGCCTCACCTACGCCAACGCCGACGGCAGCCTCACCTCCGAACTGACCGCCGGCCCGGAACGGATCGCCAGGGACGGCAAGTGGGTCGATGTCGATGCCTCCTTCCACAAGGCCGCCGACGGCAGCATCAGGGCCAAGGCGCACCCGAGCGGTTTGACGTTGGGCAAGGGCGGCGGCACACCGGCGACGTCCCTCAAAGCCACCCGGGATGCCACCCCGCGCGATCTGGTCACCCTCGGCGGTGAGGATGGCGAGCAGGTCACGCTGCAGTGGAAGGGCGGCTTGCCTGACCCGCAGCTGGAGGGCACCACCGCCACCTACAAGGACGCCGTGCCCGGCGCGGACGTGATCGTCGAGGCGACTCGCACCGGCTTCGAGCAGTACACCAAGCTCAACCAGCGGCCCCACGGCCCGTACTCCTACACTCTGCCGCTCAAAACCGACGGCCTGAAGGCCAAGGCGCATGATGACGGCTCGGTGACCTTCACCGACGCCAAGACTGGCGCACGGAAGGCCACCATGCCCGCGCCGGTCATGTGGGACGCCTCCGTGGACAAGGTGTCCGGCAAACACGAGAACCGCCATCGTGTGCAGATGAAGATCGTCGATCACGGCAGCGGGAACATCGACCTCATAGTCACCCCGGACATCGCCTGGCTGGCCGATGAGGACACCCGGTATCCGGTGACCATCGATCCCTCCACCTCGGCCCTGGGCAACACCTTCGATACCTACGTGCAGCGCGGCGAGACCACTGACCTCGGATCGCAGACGGAGCTCGACTGGGGCAACCCTGGAACCAAGAACGCCGACGGCACCACCCGTCTGGCTCGATCGCTGATGACGTGGAACACCGAGCCCTTTGCCGACGCCCTGATCTCGTCGGCCAAGGTGGAGTTCTACAACACCCACTCCGGCAACACCGACTGCAAACCGCACGGCTGGGACGTGTGGAACACCACTGCCGGCTCCTCCGCATCGCGGTGGACAGCACAGCCGGACTGGATGCAGAAGTACGCCACCTCCACCGAGACCAAGGCTAACGCCCAGGGCTGCCCCTCCACCGCCGACGGCTGGATCAAGGCAGATGTGAAGGACCTGGTGCAGACGTGGGCGTCGGCGAAACAGACCCGCGGCCACATGGGCATCCGTGCCGCGGAGGACGACACCAAGGCGTGGAAGATCGTCAACTCCCGTAATGCCACCGCCAACCAGCCGAAGCTGACGGTCAACTACAACTACCGTCCCGGTGACGGCACCGCGCAGCAGGCCGGCGCCCCCTTCAAGTCCTACGCCGGCGTCTGGGCGGTCAACTCCACCACACCGACGCTGCGGGACAAGTTTACCGACGCCGACGGTGACAGCGTCAATGGCACCTTCCAGGTCTACGACGCGGCGACGAACAAGCCCATCACCACCCCGGCCGGCGACGGCGTCATCGTCTCCGACTTCGTCAGTCCCGGTGCATGGGCGAGCGTGAAGGTCCCAGCGGGCCAGCTGGTCGACGGCAAGACGTATAAGTTCCGCACTAACGCCTACGACGGCACCCACTACAACCTGAACTTCTCCCCGTGGCGTGAGTTCGTCGTCGACACCACCGCCCCCGGCGAGCCGAAGTCCATCGCCTCGGCCACCTATCCGGAGAACTACGGCGGCGGCGGTGAGGGCATCGAGGGCACGTTCAACGTCGACACCGGCGTGTCCGACGCTCGCGACGTCCAGTACCGGCTCGACCCCTACGAGGACGATGCCGCGGACGCGAACTGGTCGACCGTAGCCACGAGCATGCCCAGGGCCGTCACGTCGGCAGCCACCGCGTCGTTCGCCGCGACCCCGGCCGAGGACGGCAATCACGCCCTGGAGGCACGCTCGGTGGACCGGGCCGACAACGTGGGCCCGATCAAGGATTACGGCTTCACCGCCGGAAACCGTGACTACAACCGCAAGCAGAAGATCGACATCGCGCTGCCGAAGCTCGATCCGTCGGCGGCCGCTCCCACCCAAATCGACGAGCCGCAGGCCCCGGCCGGTGAAGGAGCGTCGGGGTGGAAGGGCTGGGAGCCCCGCACCTTCACCAAGGGCGGCGCCACGGTCACCGTCACCCCGCTGAAACAGCGCTCGGTCGAGGGAACCCACAAGGCCGCCAGGGCACTGGCCATCCGCGCCCCGTCCTATCCGGACCCGATCATCAAGGGCAACTGGTGCCAGCCGACTCTGGCCGGCGAGGCACAGAAGTCGCTGATCACCCGGAATGAGGCCTGCCTGTTCTACAACGTGGGCTTCACGGCGATCTACACCTACCAGGGCGTAGAGGTCGCCAAGTACCGGGCCGACTTCGAGTTCGCGTTCCAGGTGAAAACCGACCCGAAGACCGGCGACATCAAGACGTGGATCCAGATCGTTCCGATCTACAACGATTTCCCGGGGGATGAGCGTGCCGTGCTGCTCGGTGATGGCGGCGAGAACGCCTTCATCGACTCCATGTGCTACAGCGACGGCTGCGAGGGCGGCTCGGGCGTGAAGAACTTCGACTTCTACAACGACCTGAGCTGGAAGGGCGGCGGTCAGTATGATCCGACCGACAGCCACATCGCCACCGGCACCGCCGACCACAAGTGGAATGGCAGCGTCAACAAGGCTTCCGGCAGCCGGGACACCGATCTATCGAAGACCCTGCCGGTCTGGTTCGTCGGGCATTTCGTCACCGAATCCGGCCCGCCGGACGGCAAGGGCGACAAGGAGCAGGACTCCGGCCCCTGGCGCTCCCCCGGCCTGGAAGTACGCTGCGACAAGGTCGCCGCGAACGGCGCCGACGCGGGCTGCGTCCTTCCCCAGTACTTCCCGACCTACAAGTTCAACACCGCGAAGTACCCGGCGGCAGCAGCACACGCGTGGCTGATCCAGAACAAGTCGAAGGTCAAGGGCGGCGGCGCATCGCTGACCGATCCGTTGCAGTACCTGCCGCGCAAGGAACGCAACGAGAAAGCCCACGAGCGCGACGACAACCGAGACAAGGTGATGTGCCCGAAGTACACGGGCCCGCGCGCTGACGGCTGGGTGCCCAAGAAGCGTTTCGTTAAGCACTCATGGACCGCGCTGCACCCGGAGATCGCTGAAGGCGCTCCGGAGACGATCTCCTGTGACGAGTTCCCGTTCTCTTCCACCTACCAGTCCCCCGGGGTTCCGGCGGCCATCGGCGGCCAGAACACCGCCGGGGCCAACGGCGGCGGCGAGTGCATCCAGACCGTAGCGGCCAAGACCGACGACGGCAGCGAGCATCTCCTGGACGACACCCGCTACGACCCGCCCGCGTTCAACGAGAAGTGCGGCCGGTCGTCGATGTCAGGAAAGGTCAACTCCGGCTCGATGAGCCTGGACAACTTCTACACCCCGTTCCTGAAGAAGTTCCGCATCATCGACAAGGACAAGTACCTGCTGGATCCGGGCAACGCCTGGTTCAAGGGCTGTGACCCGTCCAAGGCGGACCTGGTCTGCACGATGGCCAAGCCCTAACAGCACCGTCGCATCACGGGCCCCGCCGCCGCACCAGGCGGCGGGGCCCCGGCTGTGCGGTCAGTGCACCGGCCGCCAATGGGCGGACGCCTCGTCCAAAGCCCGGAACGGCTGCTCCCGGGCCGGGTCGTCCCAGATCAGGCAGCCCCACACCAGACCGGGCACATCGGATCCCATCCGGTCGGCCGGACCCTCGGTAAGGGTGCAGAACACTTCGTCGAAGTAGGCAGCCATCGACGCAAATTGAGGGCCGTCCGGCGGCTCACTCAGGTACCAGTGGCCCACCCCGTCATCAGACACCCAGTGACCAGATTCAGGCCCGGCCTCGTCGCGGGTCAGCCACGGCACCGCGGCCAGACTGCCCCAGCCATCCTGCTTGCCGACGCCAGGCAGCCGGGGCCCCAGCGCCTGCCCCGGGGACATGATGACCCCGCCGGGCAAAAACGCCCCGGAGCCGACCTCGCCTTGTTCGTCTTCCTCAATGACCTGGTGGTCCACTCCCCCGCACAGCCGCCACAGCGCGACCAACTCCTCGGGAAGCCCGAAGCCCAGCTGCCGGCGAAGCGCCGCATCCGCCGCGCCGATCTCCTCCCCGGCCGCCGGCGGGAGCAGACTGCGATGCGACAGCGGCGCGTGCTCGGCCAACCACTGTTCCAGCCGGGCCCACGCCGCCTGCACCCGCTCTATCTTTTCGCTCATGCAGGGCACCGTACCGACAACGGGCGCCGGACGAGCCCCTGTTGCGCCCACCACCGGACCTGCCAATTGCCGCGGGCCACGCCGAGGTAGAGGGGACTTCGCGACCACCGTGATAAGCACACCCCCCTTGTTACCGGTCAGTTCGCGCGATGCCTCGCCAACCTCGTAGCTCGGGCGCCAGTTACTGATGGTTTCAGAATGAGGTCGCGAGCAGTATGGGGCGCCGCGGCACGCACCCCGGACACCCTGCTGGCCAAGATCATGGAGCACAAGACCCACAGCTGAACTCATTCTGAAACGATCAGTTACGCAAGCAGTGCGCCGAGCGCGCCGAGAAGGCCAAAAGCGCCAAGGGCTGGATCAAGTCGCGCTTCGAGAGCTGCCAGAAGCGCCCCTACGACCTGGTCCTGCGCGACAAGCGGGGCAGCCAGTCCATCGGCCGGCTCTGGTTCGACCAGTGGATCATCGGCTTCGCCTACGACGGCAGCCGCCGCGTCGACTACGTCTCCAGCATCGAGAACATCCGCGTACAGGCCATCCCTCCCGAAGACGCCACCAAATGGCAGGTCGGCCAGCACTTCTCACACACCATCAACGCCGGTGGGCCGACAAAACCGGGGGTTCAAACCGTGTCACACCGGCCGTCGGACTGGCATGTCCTCGATCTCGACAAGGACCCGACGCCGGGCGACCCGCATCGGGTCCGCGGCCTGGCCAAGAACCTCCACGACTTCGCGGACGAGGCCTCCTCGATCCGCCGGTTGGTCTCCAGACGGGCGGCACGGCCCGACGGCACTTGTCGGCCTCCTTGCCCGCCCGCTCCACCCAGGAATCGGCTGAAGACAGGCGGGACTTGGCGCTGGACAGATCTGCCTGCGCCTCGCGCGGTACTCGCGGTGATGGCGACCGCAACGGACAGGAAACGGCGAGGGGGCGTCAAACCGCTACCGGCAGCGCCGCCGCAGAACACGCACACGGCGGACGGCTCGGCCTGGCCGCCTGCTAGAGCGTGTCTCTTTGATGGGTTGATCAGTTGATCGGATATGCCTGTCCGGTTAGTGATCACTGATGCGATGTGGGACCGGATCGAGCCGTTGGTGCCGGCCGATCCGGTCCGTGGACGACGGTGGGCCGACCACCGCCGGACCCTTGAGGCCATCGCCTGGAAGTACCGCACCTGCTCGCCCTGGCGCGACCTGCCAGAAGAGCTCGGTCCCTTTCAAACCGCACACAAACGCCTGATCAGGTGGGCCGTGGACGGTACATGGGCACGGATCCTTGCAGCCGTCCTTGCTGTGGCGGACGCCGATGACGACGTGGGCTGGACAGTCTCGGTGGACTCCACCGTCTGCCGGGCTCACCAGCATTCGGCCGGAGCCAGGAAAAGGGGGTGCCTGGCCGCTCCGAGCCCGATGACCACGCGCTCGGACGTTCCCGCGGTGGCTTGAGTACGAAGGTCCACCTGGCCAGTGATAGCCGGGCACGGCCTCTGTCTATCCACGTCACCGCGGGCCAGGCCGGTGACGCCCCGGCCTTTGAGGCGGTCATGGCCAGAATCCGGATCCCGCGAAGAGGACTCGGCAGGCCAAGAACCCGCCCCGCGATCGTCCTTGCGGATCGCGCCTACTCTTCCCGCGCGATCCGTGGGCACCTCCGTCGACGCGGCATCCGTGCGGTCATCCCGCAGCCCGCCGACCAGATCGGCCACCGTCTGCGACGAGGCCGCGCCGGAGGCCGCCCGCCCGGCTTCGACGCTGAGACATACAAGGAGCGCAATGCTGTCGAGCGGTGCATCGCCCGACTCAAGCAGTGGCGCGGCCTCGCAATGCGCACGGACACTCGCCATCGCTTACCAGGCCGCACTCCATCTCGCTGCCATCCTCATCTGGACCCAGCGCTGAGCAAGGCGTCCGAAGAGTTCGTCAGGCCAGCCCATGGACGACGAGACGGTTCTGCTCTCCGTCAAAGATGCTGGCCAAGGCGTTGGCCTCCTGCCGGTGCCCATCGAAGAGACCCTGCTGGTCGACGTGCACGATCAGGATGTCGTGGCTGTCGATCACCTCAGAGATGCCCCGGGTCTCGATCGTGTCCGACCACGCGTCCAGGTTCCGGCCGAACCACTCTGGCAGCCCGCACGGCTCGCTCACCGCGTCCCAGAAGTCGTTGAGTGTCTCGATCAGCCGACCACGCAGGTCAACGATCAGCTGGCTGTCCGTCATCGCAGCAGACTAACCAGCCCCACCACGGGTCACCGACCGTTCAAAGGGACAGTCCCTAGGTCGTGTTTTAGAAGTCGGTGATCCGTCTGGCTGGCCGCCCTGGAATGTTGCGTGCGGCCAGCCAGACGATGAGGTCGAGGGCGATGCGGCTGATGTCCGTTTCCTTGTGCACCCTGTGCTCGTGATGGGCTGAGTCGCGGCGGACGATCTCGTATCCACCTTCGTCCAGGATGGCCACAGACGCGAACCAGGTTGGATCGTCCGTATCGGGCTCGACGACAATGAACGTGTTGTCCGTGTCGTCGAGTGCGCTGATCATTTCGAACAAGGCGTCCTCGGAGGCGCCCTCAATGCGGTCACCGTTCTCGCTGACCACGCCATAGCCTCTGGCCCCCATCGGAACGGTCCTCTCCCTGTGCCCGACATCCGATCAAGTCAGCATCGCATGGGGCGGACTACAGCCACTCGTCGATCGCTGCGACTTGGACGACCGCCAGGTAACGCACAGCCAGTTTGTCGAACCTGGTGGCCACAGCCCGGTTGCGCTTGAGGCGATTGATCCCGCACTCGACCGCATGACGAGCCTTGTAGTCCTCGCGGTCAAAGGCAGGAGGCCGTCCGCCTGTTGATCCCCGGCGCCTTCGATGTCCTGCCTGATCAGTCGGTTCCGGGATGGTGCACCGGATGCCCCGGCGTCGCAGATAGGCACGATTGGCTTGGGACGAGTAGGCCCGGTCACCCCGCACCCGCAGCGGACGGACGCGAGAACGACCCGCCCCGAGCCGGGGCACGCGAATGGCTTCCAGTACGGCGATGAACTGCGGACTGTCACCGCGTTGTCCAGCCGTGATCAGCACCGATAACGGCCGTAGTCCCTGCTCGCAGGCGAGATGGATCTTCGTGGTCCCCCCCGCCACGTGAGCGTCCCAGGCCATGGTCGTCGGGCTCGGGACTGCTGCCGCCCGGCGGTTCCTTCTGCCTCTGCCCGTCGCGCCGGGCACCGGCAGCATGCTGATGAGCACGACAGATCGTGGAGTCGACGTTCACCTCCCAAGTGATCAGCCCGGCCGCGTCAGCCCGGGTCTGCAGACCTGTGAGCACCTGTGCCCACACACCACCGCGCTGCCAGCGCCGGAAAAGCCCATAGACGGTCTGCCACGGCCCGTATTCCGCTGGAACGTCCCACCACGGTGCCCCAGTCCGCACCCGCCAGCGAATCCCATCGATCTGCTTTCGTCGATGCCACGACGGCCGGCCCAGCACCGCAACCGCCAACAACGGCTCCAGCACCGCCCACTGGCCATCCGAAAGATCCCCTCGCCCCACACCGAGATCATCACGGCCCAAGGCATGGCACAGCAGCCACTTCTAAAACACGACCTAGCGGTACTGGGTGGGTATCCCCCTGTGGCAGTACTCGGATGACACGGGGGCGACGTGCCGGGCGAGTACCGGGTGTGGCTCTCGGCGTCCGAGGCGGTGCCCGTCGAGGGCGAGTCGTACGCGGACGTGCCCACGCACCCGCTCCCCTCGCGGGCGGAGCCGGACACCCGGTGGGCCCGGGCCGGTACAGCGAGTTCCGGGGCCGGGTGGCCGGAACAGTGGTGCACCTGTATGACTGGACCGACACCCCGGAGGTGCCGCGGAGCTGAATCTGGACCAGGCGCTCGACGCGCTGGAACGGCCCGGGGCCCGGGCGTGTAAGGAGTGCGAGGCTGCGGCTGCCCTGCTTCCGCTGCTCGGCACGCGCACGGACGAGTAGCCCCCGCCCCGGTAACAGTCGCTCGGTTCCGGGACACCCTGCGACCGGCGGACTGCCGGGACGGCACGGGTGTCCGGGAACCGCGTCCAACAATGCCCTACGGGCGGTTGCGGGCGGTGACCTGCAGACCGGCGACGGCGGTGCCGATGGCCGCCACGGCGGTGGCGGCTTCCGGATGAGCGGTCAGTGCCAGTACGACCACAGCGACGATCGACAGGCACGCGGTCACGATGATGGCCCATGCCAGCCGGTCCGGGCGCGATTCCGGGGGCGGGCTTGGGGTACGGTCGATGGACGTCACTCGGTCAGTTCTCCTCACAGCAGGACGGACCACCTCGACGTGACGAGAGGGAGACCTCCCTGCGGCCGGGGCGACCAACCAGGGCCAGCGAAGAGGTCTCCCTTCGTCGTACCGAAGGGTTTTCGGTGAGAGACCACGTTACTCAGTGGCGTTGACAGCCGGTCGCTCTGTCGCCCCTGCACGGACGGCGGGACACGGGACAAACCGGACGGAGGAAAGGGGCGGCTTGCGTGTTCGTGTATGGTCTGCGCCATCCTCTTGCCTGCCCTGACGGGCACTCAAAAAGCCCAGGTCAGAGCGTGGTTATGGGCAGACATAACCACGTTCACCCATGTGACGTAACCCACAGCGCAATGTGGGTCAGGCACGTACCTGGAGGATGGGCGGCGACCTGCGCCTAGCACTTCTCGTGTTGGTGAACTCGTCGTCGGCCTTCATCCTTGGCGAGCAGGGAGTGCTACCGCGCGTTGCCGAACTTGCCGCTGGCGTGCAGGTTAGCGGCGCTTGTTGCGCCTATCAGGTTGGCTCCGTCTGGGCGGAGTTGGCGATCTCATCTCCTCCGACGGAGAACTGCGACTTTGAGTGCCGTACAGGTATTCCCCTGAAGGCCTGTGGGAACAGCAAAGGGGTTCTTTCCCGAGGAAAGAACCCCTTCTGTGTCATGCGCCCGGTTGGACGCCGCTCCGCATGAGGGCCGCTCCCGGGGACGGACCCACGAGGCGACTCCGCCGGGGACACATGACACCACCCGCGCAGCGGGCACCGAACGTTTGCGGAGAACGTCATCGCGCCCAACGACCGGCGCCCGCGCGGGACACAGTTATGGACCCGCTGGGCTGACTGCTGATGGTGCCCGGCGGTGGCAGCATCGGCCGGACACGGGGCGCACCGCCGGGCGCTCCAGTCTCCCTCACGTCCTCCCCCCCGTTCGGCGGGGTGTCCGCTTCGGGTGTGACGGTCCGGCCCATGAACTGGACGAAGGACCACCGCCCTGCCGCTCTATCGTCTCCTGTCTCACCGCCCGTCCCTGGGTGGAGCCGTACGCCTGGATGCTGGCCGGGCTGCTCCTGGACCTCCTCGTCGGCTGCGGCGGGACCGACCTCGCCGGCGCCTTGGCGTCCAAGGGGGACTGATCTGGGCAGCGGTGGCTACGGCCCAGCGATCAACCAGAGGATCAGGACGGCGTCCAGGTCCTGGCTTATCTCGCTTCTTTTGCCTGCCTCAGGATGAAGACCTGCAGACCAGACGCCCACTGTGGTGACTCTGGGAGGCAACACGCTCAAGTCTCTGCTGTTGCCCTGGCCTATCGGTCACTCAACGAACTCAGCAAGGTCCGCGGCCTCATAGGTGAAGTCTGTGATGAAGAGGTGGTAGCGGAGTGTGCCGTGGTAGGCAGCGATCCGCTCGGCCGCAAGCGAGGCGACTTGCTGAGCGTGGCCGAATCGGATGACTGGCCCATCCGGCGTCAGATGGACAAGTGCATAGAGCGCGATCGCGTCAAGGTGCTCAGCGAGACTGTCCAAGCCCTGCGCGCGTTCGGGCAAGGCCCCGAACTTTCCCTCGCTAGTCGTTGTGCCCTTGACCTGGACAAAGAGCCGTGTGGAACCCTGCTTCGCGAGAAGGTCAGCAAATCGGAAGTTCTTCGCCAACTCATTAAGGTTGATCACTTCCCAGCCTGCGACAGCGAGGGCTGCCTCCACTGCCGCTTCAGCCGCCGCGCCCACCCGAACCTTCTCCGCTGCCGACTGCATCAGCCGTGACCTGCCCCTTTCACCGGGACGGCCGTTTGCCGCCCTGGGCCCGTCAGTGTGCCCCGGGGCACTGACAGACGCAGGTCGTTTTATGTTCGGGGCAGGGGGATCAGGCATCGGCGCTGCGTCGCCGCGGCGGTCGCGGTCCTCGTCCCGGTGGGGGTGTCCGCTTGCCCCCAGCGGGATTCCGGCGACGGCAGGGCTGGGGATGCGGCACGATCACCCGCATGCAGCCCGAAGTGTTATCCGCGTGTATCGGCGGCGGTGGCGCCCTGCTCGGCGTCGCGCTCGGCATAGCCGGAACCCTGAGAGCAGCCCGGACCCACGGCGAGGCCGCGCGCGATGCCGCCGCGACCCAGGCCACCGCCACCCTCCGGCAGCAGGCCCGTGAAGCCCGACGCCCTGTCTACGCCGGCGCGCTGGCGGCCGGACGCGCCTACAAGACCCGCGCGGAACTCCTCATCGACGGGAGTGCCACCCCCGACGCGCTCGACGACGTCGCCGCCGAAGTTGAAGCCGCGGTTGCCCTGGTCGAGCTGGAGGGCCCCCGCGTCCTCGAATCCGCGGCCATACACCTGCTGCAGTGCGCCACACAGCTCGGCCGGTACGTCATCGACCACCGTGATCTCCTGCGGGCGCAGCACGTCATCGCCACCGCCAATCGGACGCCCGACGGCCTCACCCCCGAGCAGGTCCGCGCCGCGAACACCCTGGAGATCGCCTTTGGCCTTCTCGCGGTCACCGCGCAAAAGGTCGATCCGCAGTGGCGCCCGTTCCTGGCCACGCACCACAGCACGGCAGAACCCGAGCGGCAGCAGGCTCTCGGGCGGTGGGCGGCCCGTCCGAACATGCCCCCTCCGCCGTCCTCCGCCGACCAGGCCGCGCTCCTCGAGGCACTCAGCCATGCGCGGGACTCCATCGCCGAGGCGCTGCGAGCCGAGCTGCTGACTGTCGACCAGGCCCGTGAACTGCTGCGCTACTGCGTGCACGAGGGACGTGTCATCGGCCCCCGCGACCCGCAGTTCGAGGCCGCCACATGGGGCCTGCACCGCGCCCTGATCGATTTCCGTACCAAGGCCCGCGCCGTCCTCCACGACGGCGAGGACCCGCTTTGGGGCGGAGCCCAGCCACCGGGCGCCTGACGTCCCGGCCTGGATACCACCCACAGGGGGCCTGTCCGCTTTGGGTGCGAGGTTCCGTGCCCGCAGAGGTGTCACGCCGCCTGTCACGCTGACGCAGATCGACGGCGACAGGCATTTCGGTTTGAGACGCCCACCGAGATCCTGCACCTGATCGAGTACATCGACCAGGATGTCGCCGTCTGGCTGGGCCCGACCAGCCGTGTACCTGACCTGCTGCGTACCCGGCTGTGACCCGCGTTCGGTTCAGCGCACGAGCGGAGCCGGCCGCGCGGCGAGGTCGCGTCCGCAGTTGCCGACTGCTCGTTGACCGGCGAGGGCCGGCCGATGAGCAAGAGAGACCGCCGATGGGGCAGATCAAGAAGAAGCGCGCGGCAGGTCCTGGGGAGATATCGGGCCCGGGTGTCTATGCCTTGTCGGCAAGCGGGGCGAGGGTGAGCAGCCCGCATCCGTAGGCCTTGGCGGGACCGATGCCGGAGATCAGGGTTCGCGCAAGATCGATCGGTTCGATGACACGGAGAGTGCCGTTGTATGTGGCGGTTTGGATGGTGACCTGACGTTTGACCGGCTTCCCGTTCTTGTAGAGAGGCTGCCCGTTGCTGGTGTCCGTCTTGGTGAAGACCCGCCGCTCCGCCCTAGTGACGCTGACATCCAGGACGGGCTGGAGGTCGTCATCCGGCGTGTCGAGAAGGGGCAGAATGCTGGGCGTCGCAGGGCTTTGTGCCGGGAGCTCTCGCAGCTCGAAGCCGTGGGATTTGACCCTGGCGGTCAGCCATGCGAGCTGGTGCTTCGCCGTGCGATGCCCGAGGCGGAAGCCGCGTCTGCGTTCGCCCTTTGCTTCGGCTTCCGCAGCCTTCTTCATTTGGTTCGGGCTCATCTGTTTCGGTGTCTGGGTGTTCTGGACGGGGGCGGCGGTGAGACGGAACGCGTACTCCTGACCGGTTTTCAGCTTGCCCAGGAGGGACGCGTAGTCGGCGGTGGCAGGTTTCACGCTCGGATCATCGATGAGCCATCCGGCCTGCTCAGTGACGTGTGACCAGTCGGGCTGGACCTGAGTGACGGCGTACAGGCACGGGCGGTGGGGGGTGTCGGTGTCGACACGCCACAGAGTCCGGCCGGGTTCCGTGTGCCAGGCGACGGCGCCCGCGACGGCGGCGTGCATGGCCTGGGGGGATCTGAGGAGGCGGCGTGCGCCTTCGCGGAGGGGGGCCAGGGGGATGCGGGAGAGGTAGGCCATGGGGTGGGTCACCATCCGAGGAGGGCGAGCGGGTCGTGGTCGCTCTGTTGGTCGGTGTCGGGGTCGGGGTCCCATCCGGTGGCGATGGGGATCTGAAGGGCACGCACACGCCGGGTGGTGTGGCGGGTGTGGCTGATCTGATAGGTGAGGGGCTGGTCGGTGCGGTCGGTGTCACCGGCCTCGTCTTCGACCTCGGTGTGCAGGTGAATGATGGGGGGCTTTGCGGGTTCTTCTCCGCCGTGCTGGTGTGCCCAGACCTGGCGGGCGTAGGCCGAAGCGAGCCAGGGCTGGCGGGCCAAAGCCTCGTCCAGGGACAGGTCGGCCACGCAGAGGAACAAGGGGTAGGTGGGGGGACAGGACCGACGGCCGAGGCTGAGCGGGTAGACAGGGTTAGCGATGGCCGCAGCAGCCTCTTCGATGCGTTGGGCGGGACCTTCGAGGGCGACGAGGAAGGCGGCGTCCTGGAGGTAGAAGCGCTCGGAGGTGAGGGTGTACTTGGGCGGTGAGGTGGCGGTCTGGATGCCTTTGGCGTTGACCTTTGCCGAGGGCAGGGGTTTACCGCAGTAGTCGGAGGCAGTGTGAAAGTCGCGCAGGAGGGTGCCGGGGAGGTCGGCTCGGACACCCATCCGAAGGTGGGCGATGTCTCCGAGGGGGGTGTCCCGGTCGTGGCCGAGTGCGGCGGCCAGCAGTCCGATCACGCCGGATTTGGTGGGCAGGGGCTGCGTGTGGCGGCGTTCGATTTGGCCGCGGTGGTCTCCCCAAGCCTGCAGAGGAGCGGCCAGGCGCAGCAGGAGGGTGCGAGTGCTCACTTGCTCTCCTGGTCCTGGCCGAGGGTGCGCAGGCGGTCGGTGAGCTGGTCAAGGAGCGCGGGGAAGGGCTGGGGTTCACCGAATGCCGCATCGAGCGCGGTGGTGGTGTCGGGGTCGTCGGTAAAGTTGTGGGTGATGCCGGTCCACAGGGCGGGGGCGCCCCACTGTGTGGCGATGGTCTGATACTCGCGGGCGAGAGCGCGTGCGGAGGGTGCGGCGAATCCGCCGGTGCGGGTCGTGATGGGCTTCTCGAAGGCGGTGACCAGGTTGATGGGCTGGTCGGTGCGCAGGTTGAGGGCGACGAGCTGGGGCATGGTGCGATGTCCGAAGGCGTTGCCGTAGCCGGCGGGCATGGAGCGGGTGAACGCCTGGACGAAGGCGGCCACGGTCTCGATGGCCTTGGCGGGATCGGTGAGGTTCGCCTCGAGTTGGTGGAGGCCGACGGTGGCGTAGCGGTAGAAGGTGGCGGAGTTAAAGCCGATGCGGCCCATCATTCCGGCGCCCGTCTCGGATTTCTTGTTGCGGTCGTCAACAGCGGTGTACCAGTCGAATTCCAGTTCAGCTGCATGGGTGGCCAGAGCATGGGCGACCTGGCAGGCGGCATCGACGTTGATACCGGGGACGTCGGCGACCATACGGCCGAACAGAGCAACGTCGATGGGATGCCCGGTGGTGATGGCCTTGTGGACGTCGAGGCCCTTCAGTTCTTCCTTGAGTTGCTTGTCCTCCAGCTCGGCGAGGGTATGGGCACGGTCGGCGACGAGGCCGACGAGCTGCTCCAGTTGCCGCTGTCCGTAGAAGAGCAAGTAGGCGGTTTCGGCGGCCTTCTTGGTCGAGGCGGTCACCCCGAGCGGGATGAGCATGGCAGCGGCAACGCGGGCGGCGGCTTCCTCCTTGAGGCCGGTGCGCGCGGCGAGCCGGTCGGCGAGGTCCGCGGCGATGCGCTTGGTGCGGGTGCCGAGGTCGTCGGCGTTGATGCCGAGCGTGGTGAAGGCCATGCGGCTGGCGCGCTTCCATGCCTGGGAGGAAGCGCGGGGGCGGCGGACACCGCCGTAGGTGGCTTCCTTGGGGCTTCCGGCGTCATCACGGTTGAGGTTGGCGGGCGGGGTGGTCTGCAGGATGTGGATGTCGATGAAGGCACGGCGGGTCGGCGTGACGGACATGTGTGTTCCTTGCGAAGTGGGCAGTTGATGGACGTTGACGGGCTGCGGAGCGGTCAGGTGGAAGGTGAGTCCTCTTTGACATAGGCGTGATAGGCACTTCCCCAGCGACGGATGGCGCGGGAGCGGCCGTCGGGCCAGGGCCACGCCTTGAGGTCAGTGAGGAGGAGGGTGTAGTCGATCGGCTGGGAGATGACGGAGAGCTGGCTGATCAGTCCGCGGAGGTGGAAGAAGACCGCGTTTTGGCTGCGGGCCTGAGCGGCGGCGGACATGCGGCTGGCGACCGCCTCCTCGGGGAAGCGCTCGTGCAGGGCGCGTACGGCGGTGCCGAAGCGGATGCCCTGGTGGTGCATGAGTGTGGTCTTGGACTGCTGATGTGTGGCGAACAGGGCGAGCGCCATATGTTCGGCTTTCTGGTCATCGCTCGCCTCGCCGCGACCGGCGTGCTGGTCGTCTACGGGGGTGCGGTAGAAGCGCCACATCTGTGGCGCTGTACCGGCGGCCAGGGTGAGCCCAAGGAAGAGGGCGGCCAGATCGCCGCCGGGCGGCAGCTCGCCCGCTTTGGCGCCGTCTGGGGCGAAGTCCTCCCAATACCAGGGACGACGTTTCACGCCGCGTGCTGAACTGGCGGGAGTGGTGGTGTCGGTCATGCGGCGTCCTCCGCCTTGGGGCCGGTGCTGTCGGAATAGAGGTAGGTCAGCGTTTTGCGCAGGTTGGCGTAGAAGAACCGCTCCGCTTCGGCCTGCCGGAAGATGACGGTCTTGCCTGCCGGGTTCACGCGGGTGCGGCCGGTGAATGCCTGGCTGGGCAGGGACCGCAGGATGGTGCGCTTTTCCCCGCGGGCGATCCGGTCAAGGGTCTTTTCGTAGGCGTGATGGGCGCGGGTGAGCAGGTCACTGTCCGGCGCGCGTTGGCATCCGGCCAAGAAGCGCCGCACGTGAGGGTCGATGGCATGCAGGACACGGTCCCCCGCCCGGGAACCCTTGCCGGTGGACGGTGTTTCCCCGCCGACGGCCTGCAGCAGATGCTGGTGCAGGCTGGTGACGGCCCGGGCGATCAATTCGGCCTGGAGGACTGCTTTGAGGACGTGTTCACGCACGTTGCTGTCGGCGGTGAGGGCCGCGACCGGCAGGGGGATGCCGTCCCCCAGGATGTCCTTCACGATGGAGGATTGGGTGCCATATTCGATGCCCGACAGGGCGAGCCGCAGAGGGTAGTCGTCCGGCAGGTCCTCGTCTGCGAGGGCATCGGCGACCTGGGTCAGGAGCAGAGAGGTTTCAAAGTGTTTGCTGCCGTCCCGGTGGAGAGTGACCAGGGCTTCCAGCCCGCGCCATGCGGCGACGGAGGGCCGGTGCCGCCGCGGATAGACAATCTCCTTCTTCTTTTCGGTCTTCTTGCCCCAGCAGGTGCGCGGTTCGGTGTCGGGCGTGGGGGCGGTGGTGCAGCGGTCTCCCGCGGCAAGGATGATCTGCCGGACGACGAGGGCGCCTGACTCCGTATGCTCGGGCAGGAGGCGGATGCGCCGGGACGGCCATGTCCAGCGGTCGAGGATCCCTGTACACGGGCGGGAAGCCCAGATCTGTGTCTGCGGCTCACGGTCCCACTGGGGCAGATCCCCCGCGGCTAGAGGACCACAGGGAAGATTGAGGAGGAGGGTCTCCAGTTCGGTTCGCCCGATCACTTCGACCACGCCCAACGCACCCAGCGGGCCCGTCTGATTGCCCGCCGTCTTGCCGGCCTTCGCCTGCGGATCGCCCACCGCGGCGGCCTTGAGGCCGGCAGTGTCCCAGCACTGTGCGTGCAGCATCCACCGCACCGCCTCAGCAGGCGTGAGCGGAAGCGGATCGCCGTCGGTCCGACCGCTCCACAAGGGTACGTTGTTGCCTGACTCGATGACCGGCACCAGCAGCGATGAGGGCTTCGCCTCGCCCTTGGCGTGGCTCAGGCCTGCGGCCTGTCCGAAGGGCCGCACCTCGTCGAACAGCCGGAACCGATCGAGACGCTCATCGAGATAGCAGTCGATCGCCTTGAGCTGCTCTGCGGAGAAGCGCCCTCTGTTCAGCGTGGCGATCCAGGTGTCGCGGGTGAGCGTGTCGGCCAGGGCGTGCCGCACGACGGGAAGCAGTACCTGCGAGCGGACAGCTGGCGCGACTGTCGGCACGTCACCAAGCAGGCCAGTGAGTTCGTGACTGCGATGCAGGTACTCGCGCAGCGGCAGCTCCTGTGACGCGGTGAACTGGAGCCATCCGAGATCGTCGATCAGGCAGGATGAGAACACAAGTGCCCCTCCAGATAAGGCAGTTGAAGCGAAGTCTGACAATCCGACTGGTCGAGCACGCAACGTAGAAGAGAGATGACTCATCGTGCAAGTCGGGAGCGAGACCACGCCTTTGCGCGCATCATGACGGAAGGGTCTGACAACGCCCCCCCACCTGCGGTGACTTGCCCCGCCCCGCTCGCCGGAGCTCGCACGATGCGCACCAGACGCCCCCCCCCGCATGACGTCACCGGCCATGCAAGAAGCACCCAGCCGACGGCCCCCCCCCCATAAGTCACCTCTCGTAGGTGAGCCCGATGTCACGGTCGCAGGAGACCCGATACGGCCCGGCCCGCCCCACCAGGGCCGCATCGAGCACAAGAGCCCGCGCCTGACGAAGCCACGGATGCGACGACCATCCCGGCAGGGGAACAAGACCCAAGGACTCAGGCGCGTGATTTCCGGTCAGGGCCACCGGCAGCCGCAAAATGTCGCCGGCAAGTTCATCGACATGCCCGCCAGACAGCTCGCCCGCCGCTCCCAAGGAGGTGCCTTCCAGCGTCCGGTAACTGCCTGCCGTGTGCACGACCAGCACGACCTCGACAGAATCCTCCCCATCCCGCACCACAGCCCGAAGACGCTGCTCATCCTGAGCATCGGCAGCGGCGTAGTGCAGGCCGGCCAAAGTGACAGCATCCCGGTCCGCAGGACGGGCCAGCAGATAACGCTCGGCGTTCACAGCACGCTGCTCCTGCTCACGCCGCCAAGCCTCGCAGGCCTGCTGCTCGGCGGCCCGCCATGCCGCCGGTACCAGCGGGTCACCGTTGTAGACCTCGGCGACGAGCCAGGGCACGTCGCCGGGGATGCTCCACCCGCCACCGGCCGATGCACTGCTGACCAGGGCGGCGGTGCGCAGGAGAAGCCAGGTGCCGTAAATGTATTCGGCACCGCGCTCGAAACGGGGCACCCCGTTATCAGGCTGCGGGTGCCAGGCGGTGACGTAGACGACGGGCTCGGTGATGGCAGCTGGGCGAAGGGTGCCGTCATGGCGCCACATACGGCCGATGCGCTGCAGCAGGAGGTCGATGGGAGTGATGTCGGTGATGAGCACGTCAGCGTCGACGTCGAAACTCTGCTCAGCGACCTGCGTGGCGACCACGATCATCCGGGCGGGCCGGGGCTGATCATCGCCAGGGCCCAGACGGGCGATGATGTCCTCGCTCCGTTCAGCCCGTTCCCTGACGGTGAGCTGACCATGCAGGATGACGGTGTCGTCACCGAACTCGGCCTGCAGCCGCCGGAACGTTCGCTGCGCACGCTTGACGGTGTTACGGATGACCAACGCACATCCGCCCGCGGCGAGCTGAGCGCGCAGCGTGTCGACGACCGGCTGGTCAGGATCCTCTGCCTCCGGAAGGGAACACACTCTGACCGGCATATCCCGGCGCCAGGGCGCACACGCATCGACGGTGACGACTGGAGCAACGGCTGCGGGGTCCTGCCACGCACAGGTCACGGCGGGATATCCCGCGGCGTCGGGAAGTGGGGCCGTGAAGTGGGGTTCGTTGCGGGCACCGGAGAGATAGGCGTCGGTGAGCACCTGACGCTGCGCCGGCGGGAGCGTGGCAGACAAAAGAACGACCGGGATCCGTGCTTGTCCCAGCCAGCGCAAGGATTCCTTGAGGAACTGGCTCATGTACACGTCCGCGGCATGCACTTCGTCCAGGCCGACAACCTTCCCTGCCAGTCCGGCGTGACGCAGCATGACATGACGGGTGCGCGTAGCGGCATGCAGCAGCTGATCGATCGTACCGACCACGAGATGCCCCAGCAGGCCCCGCTTGGCCCCCAAGAACCAGTCCGCCGGCGCATGATGCTCACGCTCGCAGCAGTCGACGTCGCCGTCTTCCTGAACGCTCTCGTAGGAAGCCCGGCGCTCGGCATCCATCATCGCCTTCCACACGGGGTTGAAGGCCCGCTTGCCATGCAGCAGAACAGCGTCGGAACCGGCACCGGGAGAGACAGCGTCTGCCCACCGGCAGACCTGTTCCAGCATGGGATCCGCAGTGGCCTGCGTCGGCATACCGAGAAAGAGACCGCTGAAGCCGAACCGCTCAGCAATCACCTCGGTAACGGCAAGAAGGGTTTTGGTCTTCCCCTCCCCCATCGGCCCCTCAACGATGGTGAGACCGGGAGCATCCATACGGCGCACCGCATCGACCACGAGATTCTGGGATGGACGCGGACCGTGACCAAAGCGCGAAGTGAACACATCCCCAGCCCCCTCAAGGCCGCGCAAACCGCCCTCAAGACGCAGCGCCGCCCAAGCTGCCCGACTGCGGGCTCGCGCCCCATCGAAAGAGATCGCCTCGAGCCGATCGAGACCGGTGAAGTGAGTCTCGTCGGAGGCGATCCAGTCCGCCATGACCACATACCCAAGGAGACCGAGCTGCACGGCCCTGGCCGGCACTGCGGCGGGCTGCACGGCACAGAGGGCGTCATAGCCCAGAGCACGCGTGAAAACCTCCACCAGCTGTCTTTGGACAGTCTTCCACTCCGGGCTCTTGCCCTGAGCATGACCTTGCGCGTAGGTACGATCCGACGGCTGCTGAGCAGCGACCGTACCGTGATGACCAGCAACGAGAGGCCACACCCACGCAATCTGCTCCCGACCCCACCCCGCAGACTTCAGGACACTGCGCAGCAGCGCGCCGCCAGCCTTGTCATGACGCCACGCCCGTGACGTGCTGCGGTTGACCATCCCTGTATCCCAGCAGAGACCAGCCTCAGCGAGCAGCGCGGCCTCTGTGCCATCCACCCGCTGGAAGCTCGGAGTCGCCTTACCGCAGTCATGGATGCCGCATAACCAGGCAAAAAACCGCCGCCCGTCGCCGTCAGGGGCAACGGTGTCAATCTGACGACGGGTATGGGGCGCCAGGTAACCATCCCAGATGAGCTCAGCGACAGCCGCCGTATCCAGCATATGAGCAATCAGGAGATTCGTGACCCCGCCAGCCCTCGCCCGGGACTTCCCCCACACCACGCCCAGGCACCGCACCTCCCGCTCAGCCAGGCCAAGAGCCACACAAATGTCGGTGATCAGCATGAGAGAAGACGATAGAGACCGGCACTGACAGCCAACGAGTTGCGGCAAACCCTGCATAGCAGGGACGAGTTGAGGGCTCTCTCGTCTACCGAGCCATCCCCGCAAAGGCGGGGATATGATCGTGCATCAACGTAATAGGCAGGGCAACCGACCTCACCGATGGCCCCAAACTGTTAGTGCTGGGGTAGACGTACTGACATGGTCCTTACCGGCGGGAGGGACCTGCTTAAGGCAACCGCAGCGCCCAACCGGCTGCGTTCTCCTCCTGTCAGGCCAGGGGTGGCCCCTTCAAGTCGGCCACCGCGTTGCCGTGCTCCTCCCGCTCCCCGCGTCCGCGGGGATGCTCCCAGGCCGACGAAGTCGCCCATGGGTCCGAAGTCCTGCACCCCGCGCCTGCGGGGATGGCTCCTCGCTCATGCTCGTCTACATCGCCGCGCGTTCCTGCTCCTCGCGCGTGACGACTCCACACCCGGTCCGCGTGCTCTGCTTCCCGCGCCTGCGAGGATGGTCCCGCCGCGTAGAGCGCCTGAGTGCCGCCAGGGCGTCTTGGGCCACAGGGCTATGGTTCGCAGCCCCGGGCTACCACCCTGCTACCTTACTGTTATGGCGTCATCGAAGAAGCAGACCCAGCTCCGTCTCGAACCTGATGTCCTCGCTGCGGGCAAGGAAGCCGCAGCCGCACGCGGCCTGGACTTCAACCGGTACATCGCAACCCTGATCGTGGAGGACACCACCGGCGCACGCGCGGCCGGCATGACAGCCGCGCAGCGCCTCATCGATGAACACGGCACCTTCCTCGACGACCTGGAGCGCCAGCTCGACCAGCCGTATGCAGGCCGGCAGCCGGGTGCTGCGGCGTGATCCTGCACATCGACGAGTCCTGGATTTTGGAAGCCGCCCAACGCGCCGCACGCAGCGACCCGGCTGTGGATGATTACGGGGTGCCGATCGCGGCCGTCGCCCGTCACCGCGGCGAGCTGATGGAACGGCCTGTCTACGACGGTCCCTACGCGCGGGCTGCGGCTCTCGTGCACACGCTGGGCCGTTGCCGCTGGCTGGAGAACTCCAACCTGACCGTGGCCTGCGCGGTCGCCGTGATGTACCTCGAGGCCAGTAACATCCCAGTCAATCCCACCCGCGAACAACTCACCGCACTCGCGCACGAACTGCACAGCCCCCACAGCACGGTCAGCCGGGTCGCCGAATACCTCCGCACCTGGAAACCGTAGGAAGAAGCAACTTCCTTCCGGTGTTCCCGACTCGGCCACTGCAGGTCGAGGAGTCTGCTCCCCGCGCGTGCGGGGATGGTCCCCTGCGGACCGCTCGCTCTCTGGGGGCGGCCGGCTGCTCCCCGCGCCTGCGGGGATGGTCCCACGGGCTGGCCGGTGGCGATGCGCTTGCCGTCCTGCTCCCCGTGCCCGCGGGGATGGTCCCAACGGCCGGGACGAGGCGGTAGCGAACTTGGTCTGCTCCCCGCGCCTACGGGGGTGGTCCCGCGCCCGCTGCGGCGGCGGCCTCCTCGCTGGTCTGCTCCCCGCGCGTGCGGGGATGGCCCCGCATGGACAGCAGAAGACGCCTGGGACGACGCCTGCTCCCCGTACGCGCGGGGATGGCCCCGGCCAGCTCTACGTGGACGGCGTCGCCTACAGCTGCTCCCCGTACGCGCGGGGATGGCCCCATGACCATCTACCTCGTCGTTCTATGCGAGGTCTGCTCCCCTCGCCTGCGGGGATGGCCCCTCCGCCCACGTCTCCTTCGAGGCGGACTTCGAGTGCTCCCCGCGCCCGCGGGGAATGGTCCACATCTACGAGGTGCAGGCGATCCTCACGCAGTCTGCTCCCCGCGCCCGGGGGGATGGTCCCGAGCGCACCAGCGAGCGCAGGGATCGTGTTTCCTGCTCCCCGCGCCCGCGGGGATGGTCCCTGCTGGCCGGGCAGGATTGGGACGGTGGCGAGCTGCTCCCCGCGCCTGCGGGGATGGTGCCGGCATCACCATGGGCGGCTGGCTGAAGGACTGCTCCCTGCGCCTGAACTCGCCGCCCGGCTCGTCTCGGGCTCTTCGCGTGGCGGGGGCCTCGATGTCCTTCGTCAAGCGGGTGGGTAGCTTCCGCCCGAGGTTCGGGCTTCTTCGTGGGGCATGAGACTGTCTCGTCGTGCCAGAGATGATGAGTGGGTTGGAGGCGGCCTTGGCTGAGGCGTCGTCTCCTTTGTGGACGCAACGTGTTCGTGCTGGGCGTGACCTCGCTTCCTTCGCCGATGTTCCTGAGGCTGCGGAAGTGCTGGTGAGGCTGCTGCTGGATGCCGAGGACACGGCGGTGACGCGACAGACGGCAGAGGCCCTGGCCCGAATCGGGACGGTGGCCGCCGTGAGACTCATCGCTCTCGCGGTTGTCGAAGCTGACGGCTACCAGGTTGACTGGCTGCAGACCGGGGTGCACGACGCGCTCGTGGGACCGGACGGTGTGCCGGACGTTGCAGCGGCCTGCAGGAATCTCGCCCAGGACCAGGAAGAAGCTGTCCGGCGGGGCGCCGCGGAAATCTCGGTGTGGACAGGCGACACAAGGTGTTGACCTGAATCGACCTGCCTGGGCTGGTTCATGCAGCCGTTGCTTGTGGGAGGCGGGGTTCGTAGAAGGTGCCGTCGCGGAGCATCGCGAACAGCACGCTGATCCGCTGTCGGGCAAGGCTGAGAAGGGCCTGCGTTGGGTCTTCCCTCGAGCTCGACAGCCGTCGTAGTAGGTGCGGGAGGCGGGGTCGAACGCGGGAGGAACATCGTCCGTTTGAGCTGCCGGTTTCCGCGTCGGGGTGCGTGTTCGCCGTGGATCGAAGTTCCCGAGGGCTTCGTGGCCGGGGCGAGGCCGGCGTAGGAGGTGAGGTGGGCGGCGGTGGGGAAGCCAGTGCCGTCGCCGACGGTGACCAGCAGCACGGCGGCGGTCCTGACCGCGGCCCCCGGCATCGAGGTAAGGACCTTGTAAAGAGGGTGGTCCTCCAGCAGGGCCTTGATCTGGGCTTCCAGGGCCCGACGTTGTTCGTGGAGGGCCGTGAGCGAGCGGGCCAGAGATGGGATCACGACGTCGAGGGTGCCGGTCCCCGGGACCACGACGGTCTGCTCGTCCAGGGCGTCGAAGACGTCGTCGATCAGCCGCTGGGCCATGCGTGGGGCCTTGGGCCGGATGACTTCGACGAGTCTGCGGCGGCCGGCCTTCCGCAACGCGGCTGGGGAGCCGTAGCGTTCCAGCAGCCAGGTCACGGCCGGGGGGGCCTGGCGCGGCCCTGGGCCCTCCTGCCGGCCTGACGATGGCATGCCATCACGCCTGCATGGATAGGGTGTTCAGTCACCGCATGCATACTCGCTACACGAACTTCTAGCTGTCACTTTTGTCCTTTACAGGTGCTATGCCCGAATCGGTGAAACTGCTCGAAACCAACTCCCGGCAGTAACAAACCTGCAGGTCGAGGAGTCTGCTCCCCGTACGCGCGGGGATGGCCCCCGGAAGCTGAGTACCCCCCTGCGGTGGCTCCTCTGCTCCCCGTACGCGCGGGGATGGCCCCGCGAAGAACATCACTCTGATTGACGAAGTGACCTGCTCCCCGTACGCGCGGGGATGGCCCCTGTTTGATCGGCGGGGCGGGAGCATGAAAAGGCTGCTCCCCGTACGCGCGGGGAGGGCCCCGTGGCGGTGCCGGCGTAGGCGGTTGCGGTGAGCTGCTCCCCGTACGCGCGGGGATGGCCCCAACGGGCCGTTGGGGCAGGGTGACCACCTGGTCTGCTCCCCGTACGCGCGGGGATGGCCCCGGTGATCTTGGCGGCTTCGTTGTCCGTGGTGTCTGCTCCCCGTACGCGCGGGGATGGCCCCTTCCTGCGTCTCACCGATGATGGACGCCGAAGCTGCTCCCCGTACGCGCGGGGATGGCCCCGAGCGCACCAGCGAGCGCAGGGATCGTGTTTCCTGCTCCCCGCGCGTGCGGGGGTGGTCCCACGGTGCTGAGGTTTACGCGGCTGCCGGTTCGCTGCTCCCCGCGCGTGCGGGGATGGTCCCAGTCCCTCGTAGGAGGGTTCGGGTGCCGGGTCCTGCTCCCCGCGCGTGCAGGGATGGTCTCGCGATGATCGACGCCGATCTGTCGGCCCGGGCCTGCTCCCCGCGCGTGCGGGGATGGTCCCTCGGGCCCGAGGGCCTTCGTCGGTGCCGTTTGCTGCTCCCCGCGCCCGCAGGGATGGCCCCTTGAACTCGTCGGAGTCCTCGCCGATCTTCAGCTGTTCCCCGCCCCCGCGGGGATGGCCCGGGCGTGACGTGGCCGGCACTGAAGCACGCCGCCTGCTCCCCGCGCCTGCGGGGATGGTCCCATCTGGTTGACCAGGCCCAGGTCAGGGCGATCTGCTCTCTGCGCCCGAATGCGTCGACCGGCTCGTCTCGTGCTCTTCGTGTCGCGGGGGAGGCGACGCCTTGCGCGGGCTTGGCCCAGGGTTCCCCTGCCGACCTGACGAGGCATGCCAGTACGCCCGCATGGATAGGGTGTTCAGGCACCACGCGTACCCGCTGCACGAACTCCCAGCCTTCCCTTTTTTCCTTACAGGCGTTATGGCCGAATCGATGAAACTGCTCGAAACCAGCTCCCGGCAGTAACAAACCTGCAGGTCGAGGAGTCTGCTCCCCGCATGCGCGGGGATGGTCCCCAGAGCAGGCGCTGGGTCCACGCCCGCATGTCCTGCTCCCCGCATGCGCGGGGATGGTCCCGCGCCCTGCACGGCGCGATCAGCAGCCTGTATCTGCTCCCCGCATGCGCGGGGATGGTCCCGTCCAGGCGATCCGCTCGCCGTCCGACAGGGCCTGCTCCCCGCGCGTGCGGGGATGGCCCCACCGGCCAGTCGGCGTAGCCCGCGGTGCTGCTCCCCGCGCCCGCAGGGACGGCCCCATCACTGAGTTGAGCTGCGCCTGCGCGTCGTGCTGCTCCCCGCGCGAGAATTCGTCGCCCGGCTCGTCTCGTGCTCTTCGTGTCGCGGGGGGGGGGATGCCTGGCGCGGGCTTGGCTCGGGCCCTCCTGCTGGCCTGACGATGGCATGCCATTACGCCTGCCTGGATAGGGTGTTCAGGCGACGCAGGCGTACTCGCCGTACAAACCCACAGCTCTCTATGGCCCTTATGGGCGTTATGGCCGGATCGATGAAGTTGCTCGGAATCAGGTGCAGCCAGTAACAGACCTGCAGGTCGAGGAGCGCTGCTCCCCGCGCCTGCGGGGATGGTCCCGAGCTATACGTGGACGTGCCGCGCAAGAACGGCTGCTCCCCGCGCCTGCGGGGATGGTCCCGTGATCTCCCACGTGCGCACCCCGAGTACTTCCTGCTCCCCGCGCCTGCGGGGATGGTCCCTGTTCCTCACACCTTCCCCACGTCCAGCCGTTCTGCTCCCCGCGCCCGCGGGGATGGCCCCACCGACCGGGCCCGCACTTCGCGCGCCGCCCACTGCTCCCCGCGCCCGCGGGGATGGCCCCCGCGTCGGTAGCACACCTGATCGGATACAAGGCTGCTCCCCGCGCCTGCGGGGATGGCCCCCCACTGATTGGGGTTCGGCGCGTCGTATTCCTCTGCTCTCCGCGCCCGCGGGGATGGTCCCCAGTGGCGGGAGAAGATCGGCGGCCGGGTGATCTGCTCCCCGCGCTCGCGGGGATGGTCCCCCTCCGTCGTCCTCGGGCTCATGAGGGGCGGCACGGAGGCCTACCGCTGGGTGCGCCGTACGAAGGCGGGAAGCCGTGGGCACGTTGTGTGCCGCCAGATGACGTCACCCCCAACCGCGATGGACTCCTTCACAGCGGACGTGGGTGCTGCTTAGTGATCGGCTCGTCGCGGTGGGCGCAGTACCGCACGCCCTCACTCATCGCCGCACCGGCCGGGCGGCCCGCATGGCCGCGCCGAACAACGCCTGGCCTGTGCGGCACCACGGAAGGCTGGTGGAACACGCCTTGCAGGTTTTCCGGTGCTCCTGGGATGCCTCGGAGAGGTGCATGTACGCGCAGGGGCGGCAACCGCGGGGGAACCAGCGGGCGCCACTGCCGTGCGCGTCCACCTGGCGCGCGCCCAGGTCGACGGCCTCGCTGTTGTTCAGGGAAGCCGCGCACCAGACGCAGCGCCGACCGCACACCTGATCCTCGGCGAGGCCGCCCGGATCGGGCAGCTTGAGGGGCGGCGCCTGGACAGTTACCGCTCCACTTCCTGCGCCGGAGGCTGGGCACGTAATGTCGTCCACGTCGACTCCTTGACAGTCGGCCACGCCCCGGGGCCGTTCACGCGGCCGCCGGGGTTTCGCTGTACCTGCCGACGCTAGGAGCGCGGTGTGCGCCACAGCCAGCGATGTGCAGGTGTGTGCAAGGAGGGCTTTCTCGCTCGGGCAATTCGACCGCTACCTCTTGACCGGGCGGAACTGCTGCACGACGGTGGCGCACAGAACTGCACACCGATAGAAGGAGGTTGACGTGCCGTTGACGTTCATCGGTATCGACCCTGAGACGAAGACTGCGGACTCTCCGACCGTTTGGGTCGATCACCATGCGCAGGAACTCGTCTTCCAAGGGTGGGAGCCAGGCCTCGAGATGGCCGCAGAAGCAGCCGCATTCGAAGTGCCCGGTCACGCCGTCGGCATTCCGAAGGGTGAGGCCGTCGTCCGCATTCCCGCCCGCATGGTGAGCATGATCAGGGAGGCGTGTGATGCCCTCGAACGCTCCGACCATCGCTGACCTCTTCGCTGGCGCCACACGGTCCGCCGTGCACCTGGAGATGCGGGACCACTACGGAGTAGCCGCAGAAGCCGACGACTTCCGGGAGTGGCTCGACACCGGCCATCTCGACACGGACCCCTCCTCCCCGGACTGGGCCCCGTGGGTCGACCTCGTCTCTCAAGCCGTGGCTCGCGGCGTCTCGGTTAGGCGGGCCCGCATCGTCTCTGAGCCGGTGACCGACTACATCCGCTACGAGCACGCCTCCACGAGCGTCAACCTGCACGCGGGTGAGGACGTGCGATGGCTGCCCCGGCGTAACGCCTCCGCTATTGCGCTCCCGGGCAACGACTTCTGGCTGTTCGACGGCCAGGTTGTGCGGTGGGGGTTTTTCTCCGGTAACGGCGCCTCCGTCGGCCACGAGGTATCCACCGACGAAGCGAGCGCACGGCTGTGCGCCGAGGCGTTCGATGCCGTATGGGCCCTTGCCACTCCGCACGACCGCTACAAGATCCGCTGAAGAGAGGGCACCGGCAGACCTCCCATGCCCGCCTCACCGTCGACCTCTGCCCAGGCCGCGCGCGAAGCGGTCGCCCACCGGCTGCGCGACCTCCGGAAGGAAGCCGGGCTCACGGTTGTGCAGCTGGCTGCGGCATGCGGCTGGCACCACTCCAAGACGTCCCGCATCGAGAACGCCCGCACCGGGCCCACCGCTACCGACATTCGCCGGTGGTGCTCTGCAGTCGGTGCGGGCGATCACGCGAACGATCTCGTAGTGCAGTCCATCAGTGCAGAGTCGATGTACCGGCAGTGGCGCGAGCAAGTCCGTGCAGGGCTCCGTCATCTGCAAGAGAGCCGGGTGCAGGCGTTCCGTAAGACGGAGTCCTTCCGGCTGTACTCATCGAGCATCGTCCCGGGGTTACTGCAGACTGAGGGATACGCGCAGGCCGTCCTGGGGATCGCGGCGAATGTGCACGATCTGCCGGTTGACGACAGTGCTGACGCTGCCCGCGCCCGGGTCGAGCGGTCCCGAATCATTCAAGAGCAGGGCCACTACTTCGTGGTGGTCATCGAGGAGCCGGTGCTGCGCTACCAAATCGCCGGCCGCGAGGCGATGGCCGCCCAACTTGGTTTTCTTCTCGCCGTCGGGGCGCTGCCTGCGGTATCCCTGGGAATCATCCCCATGGCGGCCCGACGGACATGCTGGCCTGAGGAGACCTTCCACATCTACGACGACGTCCACGTCTCCGTCGAGCTGGTAAGCGCCGAGGTAAACGTCACGCAGCCATCCGAGATCGCCCTCTACGCTTCTGCCTTCGGGCGGCTGCGTGGCATGGCCGTGTACGGCGACGAAGCACGTGAGCTGATCGTGCGCGCGATCGAAGCGCTGCACTAAAGCGGCTGATGGCAGGCATGACGAAAGGTTCCCTCCCGCCCGAAGGCGAAAGGGGGCCTGTGTCACGGGTACTGGCGGCGGGCGGGTCGAGCGCGGCCTGAGGCGCCGGTGGGTCGCCCGGTTCCGGATCGACTGCTCCCCGCACCCGCGGGGATGGTCCCACCGAACGCCGCCGTGTGCTTGGCCGCGCCGGCTGCTCCCCGCGCCCGCGGGGGTGGTGCCCGGTGCGGCTGGCTCCCTGTGCCGAATTCGCCGCCCGGTTCGTCTCGTGCTCTTCGTGTCGCGCGGGGGAGAGAGACGCCTGGCGTGGGCTTGGCCGGGCCCTCCTGCTGGCCTGGCGATGGCATGCCATTACCCCTGCATGGATAGGGTGTTCAGGTGCCGCGCACATACTCGCTGCACGAACCCCCAGCTCCCTTTGCCCCTTATTGGCGTTATGGTCGAATCGATGAAACTGCTCGAAATCAGCTCTCGGCAGTAACAAACCTGCAGGTCGAGGAGTCTGCTCTCCGCGCGTGCGGGGATGGTCCCGCTCGCGTTCCGCCCGCCATCTGGCCCGGCGTCTGCTCCCCGCGCGTGCGGGGATGGTCCCGAATTCGCGGACATCTCCAAAGAATGGTGGGACTGCTCCCCGCGCGTGCGGGGATGGTCCCCACTCGATCTTCCCCCTGGCTCAATGTGCCGACTGCTCCCCGCGCGTGCGGGGATGGTCCCTGGCCGCGGCCTCGCTCGTAGATCCCGTTGACCTGCTCCCCGCGCGTGCGGGGATGGTCCCACGGTCCGGGCCTGGAGCAGGACCGAGTGACGCTGCTCCCCGCGCGTGCGGGGATGGTCCCTCCGCACCAGCTCGGAATCGAAAGAGGTCCGCCTGTTCCCCGCGCGTGCGGGGATGGTCCCGATGCCGGACCCAACCGTCGTAGCAGGTGCGGCTGCTCCCCGCGCCCGCGGGGATGGTCCCATCAGGTTGACCAGACCCAGGGGCAGGGCGATCTGCTCTCTGCGCCCGAATGCGTCGACCGGCTCGTCTCGTGCTCTTCGTGTCGCGGGGGAGGCGACGCCTTGCGCGGGCTTGGCCCGGGGCTCCCCTGCCGACCTGACGCGGCATGCCAGTACGCCCGCATGGATAGGGTGTTCAGGCACCACGCGTACTCGCTGCACGAACTCCCAGCCTCCCCTTTTGCCCCTTACAGGCGTTATGGCCGAATCGATGAAACTGCTCGAAACCAGCTCCCGGCAGTAACAAACCTGCAGGTCGAGGAGTCTGCTCCCCGCATGCGCGGGGATGGTCCCGCGGCCCGTCTCGGTTTCGTCACGTGACGAAACTGCTCCCCGCATGCGCGGGGATGGTCCCGGAGAGTTGGTCACGGTCTTCGTTCCGGAGACCTGCTCCCCGCATGCGCGGGGATGGTCCCCAGTGACCTCCGGGATTTCACTCCGGTGCTCTCTGCTCCCCGCATGCGCGGGGATGGTCCTATCTACTACGACGCGGGCGGCGCGGCTATCGACTGCTCCCCGCATGCGCGGGGATGGTCCCCACATGTGGGGCCCGCTGCCCAGCATGAACGGCTGCTCCCTGCATGCGCGGGGATGGTCCCGCACTCCAGGCTGTCGCCGGACGCCGCGTCGACTGCTCCCCGCATGCGCGGGGATGGTCCCAACTCGACCGCCTCAACGCTGCGCTGCCTGCCCTGCTCCCCGCATGCGCGGGGATGGTCCCAAGGTCATCGTCTACGACGACGCGGGCCGGGCCTGCTCCCCGCACGCGCGGGGATGGCCCCGGTACGCATTCGTGGAATCGACCAGAGGATCGCTGCTCCCCGCACGCGCGGGGATGGCCCCCACGCACTCACCCACCGGGTTGGTCCCGGCCGGCTGCTCCCCGCACGCGCGGGGATGGCCCCCTCATCCCGCTGATGCGCCGGAACTTTGACGCCTGCTCCCCGTACGCGCGGGGATGGCCCCAGCATCGCCACCGCCTGGCAGGAGTTCCTGCACTGCTCCCCGTACGCGCGGGGATGGCCCCACCGAACGCCGCCGTGTGGTTGCCGCGCCGGCTGCTCCCCGCGCCCGCGGGGATGGTCCCCCGGCAACGGGGTCATCACCTACGTACGGTCCACTGCTCCCGGCGCCCGCGGGGATGCCCCCGTCACCTCCGGCGGCTCCGAGGACCTCGCCCGCCGCTCCCCGCATGCGCGGGGGTGGCCCCGGCATCCAGTCCATGGGCGGCTGGCTGAAAGATGGTCCCCGCACGCGAAGCCGCCGCCCGGCTCGTCTCGTGCTCTTCGTGGCGCGGGGGGGCGACGCCTTGCGTGGGCTTGGCCCGGGGCTCCCCTGCCGACCTGGATGGCATGTTATTACGCCCGCATGGATAGGGTGTTCGGGCACCGCGCGCGTACTCGCTGCACGAACTCCAAGCCCTCTTTGCCCCTTACAGGCGTTATGGCCGAATCGATGAAACTGCTCGAAACCAGCTCCTTGCAGTGAAAAACCTGCAGGTCGAAGAGTCTGCTCCCCGCGCCCGCGGGGATGGTCCCCGCGTGCGCCCCAACGTCCGCTCTGAGCGGGACTGCTCCCCGCGCCCGCGGGGATGGTCCCAACAAGGGCGGAGCGAAGAAGACCACCACGGTCTGCTCCCCGCGCCCGCGGGGATGGTCCCTTGCGGTTCTGGGAATGGAACGACCTTTCCACCTGCTCCCCGCGCCCGCGGGGATGGTCCCTGCTCGGCGCCGGCGAGCTAGTGGCCGTGCGGCTGCTCCCCGCGCCCGCAGGGATGGTCCCTTGGGCCCGGATGAGGACGATGGCCACATCATCTGCTCCCCGCGCCCGCGGGGATGGTCCCGGGATCAAGTCCATGGGCGGGTGGATCAAAGACTGCTCCCCGCCCCCGCGGGGATGGTCCCGCTGTAGCTCACTGAGGGCGGCGAGCCATCGCCTGCTCCCCGCGCCCGCGGGGATGGTCCCGGCCCGCTGGCCTCGCCGCGGCTGATGAGGTCCTGCTCCCCGCGCGTGCGGGGATGGTCCCGTACTGAGCAAGCGCCGCAGTTGGGCCCGCACCTGCTCCCCGCGCGTGGGGGGATGGTCCCTCGACGAGCGACAACACCGCCAAGAGCGGGTCCTGCTCCCCGCGCCCGCGGGGATGGTCCCACCAGGTTGACCAGGCCCAGGGTCAGAGCGATCTGCTCCTTACGCCCGAATGCGTCGCCCGGCTCGCCTTGTGCTCTTCGTGTCGCGCGGGGGGGGGCGACGCCTTGCGCGGGCTCGGCCCGGGGCTCCCCTGCCGGCCTGACGATGGCATGCCATTACGCCTGCATGGATAGGGTGTTCAGGTACTGCGCGCATACTCGCTGCACGACCAGCCCCCTTTTGCCCCTTACAGGCGTTATGGCCGAATCGATGAAACTGCTCGAAACCAGCTCCCAGCAGTAAACAAACCTGCAGGTCGAGGAGCCTGCTCCCCGTGCCCGCGGGGATGGTCCCGGCTGGCTGCACTTGACGAGGGCCGGTTCATCCTGCTCCCCGTGCCCGCGGGGATGGTCCCAAGCTCACCGAGTGGCTCCAGGACTTCCATGCCTGTTCCCCGCGCTGCGGGGATGGTCCCGAATGCGGGGCCAACATGGACGTGCAAGACGTCTGCTCCCCGCACGCGCGGGGATGGCCCCATGCTGCATCAGGTGGCGTGGGGTGCTGTTGTTCCTGGGACCTCACGCCACCACTCCTGCGAGCGCCTGGACCCGGTGGCAGGCGCACACGCTGCGGCTCGGCAGGGCTTCACGGCCGCAGGGGATGTTCCCGTCCCGGCCTGAGCAGACCGGGGTCTCGGACACGCCGGAGGCTACGGGCGCATGGTCGGCAGCCAGGGCGCCAGCTTCCTCGCGGCACAGCTTGCACAGCCCGTCCTCGAGGGCCTGGCCGGTCAATATGATCCGCGCACCGCAGTCGCCGCAGGAACCGCGCGGCGGACCGCCCGGCATCCGCTGCTGCACCACCACGGCCAGGGTCGGCCGGGTGGTCGCGTCATCCAGCTCGCACGCCGTGCAACGCCCCGACGGGCCGAGACGGGTGCCGTGCTCGGGGCATAGGCCCCGGGCGAGGCACTGCTCACGCTGCCGGGCGGCGGCCTTGTCCTGGACGACCTCCGCGCAGATCTCGCACGCGGCGCCGGTCCGCCAGATCACCCCGGTCTCGCAGTCCTGGTACCCGCAGCCCCACCGGGGCAGAGCCACCCCCAGCAGCCAGCGGCCCGGGTCCTTGATGTCGGAGAGCATTACCTTGGCCAGCCGGGCGGTCAGCCGGTGCTGCAGCCGCTTGGGCGAGGTGCCTTCACGCAGCTGGCGGCCCACCTCACGGGCCACCTTCCGCGCCACGAAATCGTTCACCTGCTCCAGTAGCACGTGGACCGGCTCCAGCACGGCGTAGATCTGCGCGTTCATCGCCAGCCGTGGGCCGTCGTACGACCGGGCCGCGGCCCCGTTCCTGCTGCTGCGGTTCTTCGGCTTCGAGGGGGAGGACTGGGTCTGCCCACCCGCGCGAAGCGCGAGACCACCCTCGCCTGCAGCGGCCGCATCTTCACCACCGGCCGGGTTTTCCACAGGCCTAGCTGCCTTACCCACCTGTACCTCGCCTACGGCGGGCGACAAGAGCGCGCGCCCGTCATCAGGTGAGTCAGTCATAGGTACTTCCCTATTCGCGAGGGATCCCTCACCAACCGGGGAACCCGATCCCTCACCAACTTGGGAACTGGCCGTCTCCTCAAAACCACTGTCCACAGCCGCCTCAACGGCCTCCATAGCAGCGCCGCGACCGTCGGCCGGGACGTCCGCGCGGGCCTCCGGAGCAAGGTCGTGCGCGATGTACAGGTTCCGGCCCCGAGCCCCCGCACGCCGCTGCACCGTCATCCAGCGCGCCGCCTCCACTTCGTCCACGACCGCCGAGGCCGCCGTCACCGACAGCGCCTCGCCGGCCTTCTTGCCCGAGTGGTGCCGCAGGCACGAGGCGAGCTCCGCCTCCGTCAGCGCGATCCCCCGCGCCTGCGCGTACGCCACCAGCGCGTACACCCGAAGCTGCCGGGGCGTGAGGTCCTCCGCGGCTGCCACCGGCAGCCACACGAACGCCTCCTCCCGCGCCATCGGCCGCACCGTGCGCACCGCCGACTGCCCCGTCCCGCCAGGCATCGTGCGGCGCTCCGAACGCAGCTCCACCACACCGTCCGGACCCGGACGGCGCAGCTGGGTCATCCCCCGCTCCACCGACGCCGTCGACAGCCCCAGGTACGACGCGATCGTCTCCGTCCGCGCCTGGCAGCCCTCCGGCCGCGACGCCAGCGCCTTCACCTTCACGTACACCGACAGCGCCACGTCCTGATAGGCCGACGACCGGACCAGACTCATCGGCACACGAACACGCTGCCGACGAACCAGACCCGTCGACGCAACCACCGGCTCTATGACAGCACTCACCGGCCCACCGCCCCGGCAGGAGCGGCGGAGACCGCAAGGGCCGAACATCCCAACATCGTCTGTGTCGTCATCGGGCCGGTGTACACGCCAAAGCGGACACCCCCCGCAGCAGGCAAAACGCGCGCTTCGTGATCCATCCGCCGACCATGCACGGGACGGCCTGTGGCCAGAGGCCGTGCCACCGTGAATACCGTCGGCGCTCCCGCTCGACAGCTATTGATCTTGGTGTGGGTCCCGTCAGATGGAATGGAGTCGGCGAGCAGAGTGGTAGAGGTCGTCACATCCGCTACAGGTGTGAAGAACGAGTCCGGTGTGACAGAGCGGGGGGATATATCTGCTTCCGGTACGACTCCCATGGGACGAACCGGGTGAACCGACGTGTGATGTCCCGCTGGATAGGCCGCACGGCTCCGGCGAACCAGGGTGAAACGGGCATAGTTGGACTGGAAAACGGCGCGACGGTACGGCAAACTGGCTCCTGTTGTCGCGGCGGAGCCTCGATGGCATGACGAAGCCCCACCGTGGGCTTCGTGGTTCTGGCAGAACCGAAAATTGAATCGCTCGCAGCCGGCTGGCACCGGGGCGGGCAACTCCTCCGGAGGGCTGTGGCAGGCCGGAACCGGAGATCAGAAGGGGCGCCGTGCTCCGGTGAGTGGCATCACCGAGGGGCCGGGCCCAGCGGCAGGTAGGCCGCTTGTATCCGCTAACTCATTGCGACCCCCTTCAGGGGCGTCGTGTACCCGCAGCCGATCTGGCGCGGAAGGTCAGGAACAGCGCAGAAGCTGTGACGAGTCCGGCAGATCACCGCTGCCGGCGTGGAAGAGGTGACGGCGCGCATACGCGGGCGCCCTACCGGAGCGACGCTCGGGTGTCGCTGCAACAGCGGGGTGGTGTGTGTCCACGCGCGGGTACGGGTACCCTGCATCACGCGGCCGCCTTTCTCACGAAAAGGTGGGTCGCCGGGTCGGGAGTCTTCTCCCGGCCGAGAGCCCCCATGGACTTGCCTAAGGTCCCGGGGGCTTTTTCCTGTACTGCTTCGGATCAAGTCCGCAGCCACCCTACTCCCCTGACACCCCACAGAGTGACGACAGGTGACAACGTGTCGGACCACTACTTGACGCGCTGTCAGCCCCACGAGCCCCGCCAGCGCCCGCGCCCGGCGGACCGTCATGCTGGCCTCCGAACGGTGAACAGCTGATGGGGCCGATCACTTCGAATAGGCGGTCGTTGGCGGGCGCACCCCTTGGTGACCAACGAGTCCAGGTGACGGTCCAGTTGCTAGGCGACCCAATGGCGTACACCTGCTCCGTCATGCGAGGTCCCCCAAGTGCGCGTTGACAGCCTTCGCGGCCGCCGTCAGCTCGGGCAGTTCCACCACCGTCACCCCGCCCTCTACCAGCTGCTCGTAACCGACGCAGTTGTCGACGAACAGGCTCGGCTCGCGCCAGGCGATGACTACGCGCGGGATGCCGGCCTCGAGGATTCGCTGCGCGCACGGCGTACGGGAGGCGCTGCGCTGGGAGCAAGGCTCCAGCGTGCTGTAGATCGTCGCCCCCGCGAGGCGCGGCTCGCTCGGCGGGAGTTGGGCGAGGGCGACTTCCTCCGCATGCTCGCGGGGGCCGGTCGCCCGGGAGTAGCCGGACGCCAACTCGCTGCCGTCCTCGCCGACGATGACCGCTCCGACCGAGTAGGCGCCGGCGGCCGGAGGGCACAGCGCAGCGAGGTCGATCGCGCGCTGTATCCAGCGCAAGTCCTGGGCTCGGTCGGGTGCGTACATCAGGCGGTGCGCTCCTTCGGGGAGTAGCGGACGAAGATGACATCGTCGATCGCCCGGATCTCCATCACCTTCATCCGGGCTGTCGATCCGCCGGGGTAGTCGGCGGCGCCCAGGAATCGCGCCGCCTCCGGCTGGCCCACCAGCAAGGGCGCGATGGCCAGGTGTACTTCGTCGGCGAGGTTCGCGGCCATGAGCTGGGTGTGAATCGTGCCGCCGCCCTCCACCATGAGTCGGCCGACGCCCCGGCGACCGAGCTCATCGAGGACCAGGCCCCAGTCGAGGTCCGGGCCGACACTGACGACGTCGGCGAGGCCGTCGAGCGTGGTGCGCACTTTCTCCACTGCGCTGTCGACGGTGACGACCAGCTTCTCGCCGCCGTGGTGCCAGAAATTGAGGTCGGCGGAGAGGTCCCCGGTCCGGGTGACCGTGACCTTGAGCGGGTAGGCCGGCTTGCCCTCGGCAACGCGCTGAGCCCGGCGTTCCTCGCTGTTGACCAAGAGGCGCGGGTTGTCCTTCCGCATGGTCGTCGCGCCGATCAGGATGGCGTCGGCCTCCGCGCGGACCTGGTCGACGCGGTCGAAGTCGGCTGCGTTGGACAGACGCAGCCGCTCGGGGCTGGCGTCGTCCAGGTAGCCGTCGACCGACATGGCAGCGGAGAGGATGACGTACGGACGCGTGGTCATAGGTGATGTGATCCGTTCTGCTCAGGATTCGTGGGAGAGGGTGCCGTCGAAGTGCGCGCGGAACTCCGCGACCTCGGGCTGGCGCTGCCAGGGCACCAGCGCCTTGTCGAGACGCGCGAGCTCCTGGACGATCCGGCCCGAGCCCGTGTCGTTGGCGACGGTCAGGGCCTGGAGGCCGACCGCGGCGGCCTGGTCGGGTGCACCAGCACCGGCGTGTGCCACGGCGGCCCGAGCCATGTAGACACCTCGGTCGCGGTGGTAGCCGTCGGGCAGTGCCTCGATGGCGCTGGTGAAGATTTCGGCGGCCTCCGCGTGCTTGCCCAGCACCTCCAGGCTCTGTGCCCGGTGCACCTGGACATACTGCTCGTTCAGCCACACGCCCCACGGGGTCGTGTCGCCGGAGACGCGATCGAGAGCGTTGCGTACGTCGTCGATCGCACGCGCGCTGTCGGTCGATTCACCGCGCAACGCGCGCCCGTACGACTCGTAGGTCCGGGCGACGGCGGCGAGCCGGCTGCGGGGGCGGGCCATGCGCTGCGCCGCTTCGGCGAGGTCGACGACGTCGACCAGATCGCGCATTTCGCCGGCGAGCTGAGCCTTGCGGGCCATCACGTACGAGGTCAGGTCGCTGTCCCCGACGGTGTGGCTCCACTGGAACGCCCGATCGAGCCAGAATTGCGCGCTGTCGAAGTCGCCCAGGTCCTGGTAGAGCCAGGAGGCGAATTCCGCGTACTGCGTCTGGAGTTCCATGAGGGCGTGGCGGTCGGTGCCCTTCGCGTCCTGGCGCAGGGCCTTGATGTCCTCGATGTGCTGGCGGGCGGCCGCGATGGCTCGGCCGGGGCCGAGGAGGTTGTCGCTGTCGATCAGCAGGCGGCGCGCACGCTGGAAGTGTTCCACCGGTGTGCCGCTGTAGGCGGAAGTCAATCGGGCAGGCCGTGTCAGGCTCGGGAGGGAGCTGGCGGCTGCCGGTGTCCCCCCGCCCAGTGCAGCTGCTGCGCCAAGCCCCATCCCGCCACGCAGCATCGCGCGTCGATCGAGCGCCACGAAAACCACCGATCCATCCCGTAGACGAGCGGGGACAAAGATCCCCTCATCGTCCGACGTTGCCTGCTGGGATGCGGCCATGGCCAGGTTCACCGATGATTCGGACACATGGAGCCCTGAAACGGACACATGGCCCCGCGGGGAATCATCCGCGCCGATGCGCTCCCACAGCTCGATCAGCAGGCCTTGGGCGTTGAGTACGCGGTCCAGCTCTTCGACCTCGGAGCGGTACCTCGGAGCGCGCTTCGCGTTCTCCCATTTCCACAGCTTGGAGTATGAGCAGAAGGTGGCTTCCGCAAGCCCCCGCAGGCTGAGGCCGCGGCGCTCGCGGAGGTCTCGAACCGTGTAGCCGAAGCGGTCCAGGGGCGATGCCTCCGGGGTCAGAACGTTCGGCTTCTGCCCCACGCTGATCCCCCTCCATGTCTCCTATCGGTGTGTCCAGCGGCTGGACACATGTCAGACCTAGAACCAGCTCCGTGGTCGGGCCTACAACTTTGCTAATGAAGTTGGACCGGCCAGGGAGGGACGAACATGCGCAACGGGACGCGAGGAAGGACGTCAGTCGCTTCGGCCCTTCTCGATCCTTTCGAGGCGTGCGGCGAGGTCGGCGACCTGCTCCTCAAGTGCTCGGAGAGCGCGGGCAGTCGAGTCCTCGCTGGACTCGGAGGCGGTCTCCGTGACGAAGGAGCCGCGCCCTTGGTGCGAGTAGATGAGCCCAGCCGTGCGCAGCTCGGTCAGGGCTCGCTGGACGGTGCCGGCCGCGACGCCGTACTCCTCTGCCAGCTCGCCGATGCTCGGCAGTTTCGTCCCGGCGGTCCAGCGGCCGGAGCGGATCTTGTCGCGGACATCCTGAACGATTCGCTGGTACGGCTGCACGGCCTCGTTGCTCATGAGCGACATCGTAGGTCGACCCCCTCGCCTTAGCTAGCTTCCTTAGCTTCCTCAATCAAGTGCTTGACACGCCCCCAACTCTATCAGCTAAGTTGGCTATGCCGACAAGGCGAGCGGGGCGGTAAAGGCCCCCACCTACCACTTCCTGGGATCACGTAGAGCCCGAACTCGAAGGGAGCACCACCTCATGAACACCACCCGCCGCCCCGCCGTCGGCCTCGCCACCGAGAAGTTTGACGCTGAGACGCTCGCGCTCCTGGAAGCGGTGGAGGTGTCGCTGCCCGACTTCGCCGGCCTGGACCTGGACGTCGCCTTCGGTACACCGCTGGAGATGTTCGAGGTCGGCGCCCTTCCCCACGAGCGGCTGAATGGCCTGGACATCACCGCCGCCGTCGCCGCGATCGAGGCACGCGAGAACCGAATGCTCGCCGCCCGCGACATCCTCGCCACCGACCCGACCGCCACCGAGCTGGTGCGCGAGCGCCTGGTCGACGTGCTCCTCCCCTACGCCGCGCAGCTGCGCATCCCGCGACGGCCGGCCGTCGCGGCGCCTCTGCCGCTCGCGGCCTGACCTCAGCCTCGGCTCTGTCGGCTCCTATCGTCGCCACCTCCGGTGGCGGCGGTTGAAGCGGCCAGATACCGACCGCTTGACCGCAAAACAGCAGGAGCCACTGCCTCTTCGGAGGTGGCGGCAGTGGGGTGAGCCGAGCTCCCCCGGCCTAGGCGCCTGTACTGAATAGCTCCACCTGATCTACCGCGAACAGTGCTTGCTGCGCTGTCTGTCCGCCAGGACTACCCGTGTCGAAAGGCTGGCCTGGCGCGGCAGAGAAGGCAGCACCCGCACCCGAACCCATGTCAGGAGGATTCGATGCCCCGCAAGCGTCCCGGCCGCGTCCGGACCAAGAACACCAACCGCCGTGAGCCACTGCTGCTCAGCAGCATGGCCCCGGAGGACTACAATGTCCGGCCCGGCGAGACGAAGTCGATCGCCTGCCCCGACTGCCGCACTTGGCGCCGGATCATGGGCGACACGGTCCTCAAGATCCGCGAACACTGCATCAGCGACAAGCTGGCGGAAGGCCAGAAGCACACCACCTGCCCCGGCAGCGACCAGCTCGTGGTCGTCGACATCGACGTCCAGTGCTGGCAGGCCAAGCAGGACCGCCTGCTGCGCGACGCGATGCCGCAGGACAACCGCCGCGCCGCCCGCCAGTTCTACAAGCCGCTCCCGGCCCCGGCCGCCCCAGTCTCCCGGATCACCGCGGAGGTCACGCTGGAGACGACCCGCCAGTCCTACCTCGCCCACCGTAAGGGCTGCATCCGGTGCGTCGACGGCCAGCACTGCACGGACGGCGGCGTCCTGGCTCGCCGGTACGTCCTCGCCCTCCAGGAGGAGCCAGCCCGCCGCGAGGCCCGCGAGCAGCTGAAACGCCAGGAGCAGCGCGCCGCACGGAAGCAGTTGGCACCGACCGTCCGCAAGGCGCAGTGGGCCCGGCACGGCGGCGAGGAAGTCGAGAAGGCGAACAACATCTGCACGGCGCGGACTCCGGGACACTCCGAGTTCCGCGGCCCCGGCCTCCCGATGCTGCCGCAGGACGTGGAGGCGCACGACCAACGGCAGTCAGAACTGGGCAGGCAGTACGCCTGGAAGAGCACGGTGACGTCGCCGTCCTGAGCCGCATTCTGGCACGAACGACCACGGCCCTGGCCGCCCCGAGGTACAGGGGCGGCCAGGGCCGTGGCTGCTCGTACGACCAGCCACCAAGGCGACAGCCCCGGCGACTTGGAACCCCCCGGGGCTGTCCAGGACCTGAACTGGAGGACCTGATGCCCACCAGCATCGCACGCCCGATCGCCACCACCGACTCGGACCCGGACATGGACGAGGCCCTGCGCCGCGCCCGGGGCGGGAAGTGACGGAAATGGACTGGCGACACAACGCGGTCTGCCGCGAAGAAGACCCGGACTTGTTCTTCCCCATCGGCAACACGGGCCCGGCCCTGCTGCAGATTGCGGAGGCCAAGGCGGTCTGCCGCCGCTGCCCGGTCATGGAGCAGTGCCTGCAGTGGGCTCTCGAGGCCGGGCAGGACGAGGGTGTCTGGGGTGGCCTGTCCGAGGACGAGCGGAGGTCGCTGAGGCGCCGGGCCGCCCGGAAGCGGGCGGCCCGGCGGCTGGCGTGAGTGATACCGAGCGTCAGCAGCTCGCCGACAAGCTGCACCGCATCAACCGGCGGTACGACTTTGGGCGCCGCTCTCGTGGCTGACGACCTGTACGCCCGCTACATGAAGGCTGCGGCCGCCAGCCGCGCGCACCGCCGGGACTGCACGCAGTGCTCGCCAGACGCGCTGTGCACGACCGGCCGGCGCCTGCATGAGTCGTTCACCCGGCTTCAGGACGCCTACCTCACCCAGCAGAAGAAGAAGCGCTGACCGCCGGACGGGAGAGCACACCAACTCCCGTCCCGTGCAGTGCTGCTTCACCATTCCGGTCGCCCGCATGACGGGCGGCCGGCCTTTCGCACTCCTCCAGCCCGGGAGACCATCCCGGGCTTCCCCCTAGGAGAGCCCATGCGTAGCAGCATCCCGCTCGACACCGCGACGACCGGCGCCATGTTGCCTGACTCGCTGTGCACGCACACCCCGAAGTGCCCGTCGGCCGCCAGCCCGGACCGGGAGGCCGCCGTCGTCGTGGCCGCGCGCCCGGAGCAGGGCTGGAGCCTGCTGTGCAACGCCGTCCTGCTCTTTGAGGACACCGGTGAGCTCCTGCCCGACGGGCAGGTCGTCGCTCCGCACCGCCCCATCGCCGCCTTGGTCTGACGGCTGCCTGGCACCGCCCGCACCGGCTGCCGCTGCCCTTCGCGGTGGGCGGTGCGGGCGATGTCAGGGAGTCGGACAGTCCGGCCCGCAGACAGTAAGGACGATGACCATGCTCTTCTTCCTCACCCGCTTTTCGCGTCGTATGGCTCGCTCCTTCACCCTTGGATGGACGTGCGAGGGCAACGGCGGGTGCGGCGCCACGGACAACGCCGACACCGCGAGCAACTGTGGCGGCTGCGGCCGCTCCTGGGGATGACATCCCGACCTGCCCGGCCTCACTAGGTGACTGTCACTTGCCCGCCCCGCGGCTGTCGTATCCCGGCGGCCAGTGGGGGCGGTGGCGGAGAGCTGGACCTCCGTCGACACGCCCCGCGGTTCCCCGAGAGCTAACTTCGCGCCTGCCCGGCGGGAGCCGCATCGAGTTTCGAGCCCGCCCCGTGACGCTTCGAGAGCACGGCCGCCCGCCCCGCGGGCCGCCGTGCATTTCGTGCGCGCGGGGCGGGCAGAGCCGGTGCCAGTTTCGTGATCAACCGACCGTACCGACCCGCCGCTTCGGGAACGCGTCGCCGCGTTTCGGGAGCAGCCCCCGCCGTTTCGCGGACGTCCGGACGACCCTTCTCGGAGGCCCTCATGACGATCACTGATATGCCGCAGACTGCGGCTCCTGACACCCCCGTTTCGCGCCCGCTGGGCCGCGCTTCGGACACACCGGAGAAGGTTTCGGGTACGGCTCGGGGCGTTTCGGGCCCGGACAAGCGGAAGATGATCAAACCCACCCGCGATCGGCTGATGACCGCGCTGTCGCTCGTCGCCGCGGTCGGCGGCACGCTGGTCGGTGTCATCGGCTTTGCGATGTCCTACAGCACCCTGGCCAAGGTTGCCCTGAGCTGGGGGTTCAGCAAGGAACTGGCCCCCTGGTTCCCGGTCGGCGTCGACGCCAGCATCATCGCGTTCCTCGCGCTCGACCTGTACTTGATTCGCAAGAGCACCCCCTGGCCGCTCCTGCGGATGGCCGCGCACGCCATGACGGGTGCGACGATTTGGTTCAACGCCAGCTCACAGGGCCGGATCGGCACCGACCCGGTGCAGGCCGCCAGTCATGGCGTCATGCCGATCCTGTTCGTGATCGGCGTCGAGGCCGCCCGCCGCCTGATCATCCAGAAGGCCAGGCTGGAGGCGGGGACGGTCACCGACCGGATCCCGCTGCACCGCTGGATCCTCTCCCCCATCGCCACGCCGCGGTTCTACCGTCGAATGCGGCTGCACAACGTCGCCTCGTACCCGGAGATGATCCGGCGCCAGCAGGAGCTCATCGGCTACGAGCAGTGGCTCAAGCGCAAGTACGACGGCGACCTCGGCAAGGCCACTGAAGACGAACTGCTGCCGATGAAGATGGCCGCCCACGGCTACACGGTCGCGCAGGCCCTCGCGATGCCTGAGCAGCAGGAACGTGCTGCTGCGGCCCGCGCGGAGGAGGCGGAGCGCCGGCGCCTGGACGCGGAGACGCGCCGGGAGCTCGCGCGCAAGAAGGCCGAAGCCGACCGGCTGGAGGCGGAGGGCCAGCTCGAGGCCGTCCGCGCCAGGGTGGAGGGCGAGACCGGCCAGGCCCGTGCGCACGCCCGAGCGCAGGTCAGTGCCGCTGAGCGGGCTGCTGAGCTGGAGGAGGCCGCGCTGGAGACGGTTGTCATCGCCGAAGCCCGCGCCCGCGAGGCGGAGGCGGAGCGCAAGGAGGCCCAGGAGTGGGAGGCCAAGGCCGCTGCGGACGTCCGCGCGGCGGAGCTGGAGCGCCAGGCGGCGGAGAAGCGGAGGCTCGCGGCGGAGGCCGACCGGGTCACCGCGGTGGAGGCTCAGGCCATCGAGACGGCGGAGATCGCGGAGGCCCGGCAGCGTGCTGCCGAAGCCGACCGGGTCGCCGCCGAAACGGAGCGGGCTGCTGCCGAAACCCGCCGCCGCGCCGCCGAAGCCGACCGGCTCACGGCACAGGAGAACGAGCGCAAGGCGACCGCCGACGCGAACACGCAGGCGGCCCGCATGCGTGAAGCCGAAACCGAGTACGCCGCTGCCGAAAGGCGGCTCGCCGCCGCCGAAGTCGAGCGGCGTGCGGTCGAAATCGAGGACGCCGCGAAGCTGACGCCGCGCGAGCGGGCGGTCCGCAGGGTCGCGCGCATGGCGTTTGCGGCCGGCGCGGTGTTCGTCGGCCTGGACACCGACGGGATCCACCGCGAGCTGTGCCGGGTCGTCACGATCGCCGACATCCAGCGCGAGTTCGACGTGTCGTCCACCGACACCGCCTCCAAGTACCGCCAGGAGGCCGTCGCGCTCCTCGCCGGCGGCTACCGCCCCTGAACCATCGTCCGGCACACACCAGTGAGGGCCAGCCCGAAGGAAGCGGGCTGGCCCCCGCTGCGACTGCCGGAAGCAGTCCACAGCCCCACCAGTACACCAGGAGGGAATCCCCGCCGTGAACAGCAACAACGACCCGAACTACTCCCCTCTGCGCGACGTCGCGCAGAGCCCGGAGGCAACCGCCCGGTACCTGGCCGACGTTCAGCGGGTCCTGCTGGACATCGGCAGGAACCTGGAGACCCTCGCGCACGAGACCCGCGTGCACCTGCGTGACACGCACGTGGAGGGCGACCGCTGGTACCACGCCAGGCTGCGCGCGATGCCCGTGGAAAAGGCCCTGGGGCAGGTTCTCAAGAACCTCAACAACCTGACCGAGGGCCTGGAAAAGAGCGCCTACAAGCGCCGCGCCCACGACGAGGCCGTTGTGAATACGGCCAAGGGAAGGAAGGAAAAGGAGCTGGAAAGGCGGCGGAATAAGAATCCGCAGACCCTCCAGGCCGCCCCCAATTCGCCACAGGATGGTGCGCGGAGCCGGAATTCCGGCTATGGTGGCCCTACGTCGATTTACGACCTCGGTAAGAGGGAGTCGGCGTGACGCGTCCCCTCAGCAGCGTCGAACGCTCGGTTCAAGGGCGGATCGGATGGCTGCGGGAAGAAGAGCGCAAGGCGATCGAAAGTCGCGGGGAAATCGGCCGGATGGAATTCTGGCTCCGCGTTACTCGGTCTGAAATCGCCAAGGAAGTCAAAGCCGGTCGCGGCGATGTCATCACCGCATTCACGCTGGTCTGCCGCCTCTTCAGGCTGGTTCTGGAGAAGCGGCAGGCGGGCGATGCGCGGCTGTTCGACCACCTCATGCAGTACGCGGACACCGTCCTGAAGCAGCACGGCCCGCGTAGCTGAGCGTCACCCACGAAGGCCCCGCCGGGCTCCGGCGGGGCCTCGCGCGCGTAAAGCGTGCACATGTGCACGTGCACGCGCGTGCACACGAGACCCCACTGTTTGTCAAGTCCCCAGGAGGGGGGGTGCCCGTGTCCGACGACCCCGACGACACCGGCGGCGGAACCCTGGTACACGGTCCCTGGAGCGGTGATTCCACCTACACGCTGCCGCCGACCCCGGATTTCATCGACACCATTCCGCCGCCGGAAGACATTCCGGAAGCTCCTCCGGAGAGCCCGGAGGAGACGACGGCGGAACTTCCCGTGATCCCGGCTGCTCCGGACCCGGAAACGGCGTTGCGTTCCGAAGGAATTACCGCGCCGGAAACCGGTGAAGACGAAGACGAATATGAGGAAGGTGAATACGAGCAGCCTCGTTCTCTCGCTGACCGTCTCGGTGACTGGCTGGAATTCCGGCTGGAGAAGGCGCGGGCGCTTCATGAGGGTGAAGCGCCTTTCCGTGAGGCTGAAATAGCGCGGAAGGCTGCGCTGCTGGAGGGGCGCACCGCGCAGGAAGTCGCGATGATGGAGCAGAACGGAAAGCTCCACGCCGCGATGATGAAAGCGAAAGGTGACAAGGCGGCGGCACGCGGAAAGGCCGATGCCGACCGTACGAAGTCGTCCGCCTCCGGCCTGGGGGCGGACAAGGGCCGCTCGAAGGCCAGCGGCGGGGGCGGGTCCTCGCGCGGTGGTGGCGGCAGCGGGCCGTCCCGCACCAACTCCGGCTCGGCGAACCGGCCCGGCGGCTCACGCGGTCCCAACTCCCGCGGCCCCGGGGTGCGTTCCGGGTCGGGATCGACCGGGGGGAGCGGGGGCGGCAAGGGCGGCGCGAAGAGCTCTCCGTCAGGCTCTGGCGGCCGTGCAGCCGGTTCCGGGCGCAGCGGTCCGTCCGGGGGGCCGAAAGGCTCTCAGACGGGCTCTGGCAGCTCCGGCCGGGGCGGCGGTTCGAAGGGTGACGGCGGCGGCCGGACGCAGAACGGTCCGGCTGCCGGTGCCCGTGTCGAGCGGGCCCGCGGCCGCCAGGAGCGCGCCGGGGCCAGGCAGGCCGGGCGGCAGGAACGGCGCAGCGCCGGGCACGCGGCCGGTGTCGCGGACCGGTCCAAGGACCGTGACCAGGCCCGCGCCCAGAAGCAGCAGGCGTGGGAGGACCGCCGGGCCAAGAAGGCGCAGCGGGCGGAGGCACGGAAGGCGAAGCGGGAAGCCGCGGCGTCGGCCGGTGCCGGTCGCACCACGCTGGGCCAGGCCGTCGGTGAGGAAGCCCAGCGTCGCTTCGACAAGCGCCGCGCCGACGCGAAGGCCGCCCAGCAGGACGCCAAGGACGCTAAGGACGCCAAGGCGGCCGGCACCGAGAAGGTGAACCTGACCAACGACAAGGATTCCAAGGCCAAGGGCACCGCCGGCGGGGACGCCAAGACCGCCAAGGACGCCCCTGATGGAGCCTCCAGCGCCGCGAAGGACGGCACGGCGGGCGATGAACCGGGCAAGGACTCCACAGCCGGTGACGGGGCGTCTGGCGGCGCGAAGAAGCGGCGCCGGTTCCGGCGCCGGCGCACCGGCAGCACGGGCCGGGCCGGTCGGCGCGGACGAACCCGGCGCACCGGTCGCACCGGCCGGGCGGGACGCGGTCGTACAGGGCGTGCCGGTCGGCGCGGCCGTGCGGCGGACAGCCCGTTCGGCGCGGAGGACTCCACCCCGACGGTGGAGTGGCCTGAGCACGATGCCCGCCCGCCCAAGCGCGCCGCCGCAGGCGAGGACGACATCGTCGACGCGGACATCGTCCCCGAACCGGCCGCGGCCGTGACGAGCGGTGTCAAGAGCCTGCCGGCCGCGCCGGAGAAGCACACCGCACGGCCCGGCACCAGCCGGGCTACCAGCACGGAAGGGAGCAGCGTGAGCAGCACGCAGGTCAACAGGTCGTCCAGGCGGAACAATCTCAGCGCCCGGCACCGTACAGACACCACGTTCGACCAGTACCTGATGGCCATGGCGAACACCGCCATCAAGGCCGCCTCGGACCAAGAACGCGCCGAAGCCTTGACCGAGGCCCTCGGCAAGATCGCCGAAGCGTTGCGGGAGATGGCCAGCGACCTCGTCGCCGACCACAACATCGACACGAAAGTCACCGACCTGATCACCGACCTCGCCGACTCCGCGGCCCGGATGAAGCTGCAGGCCGAACGGTGCGCCGAGCAGTGCGACCTCGCCAAGGAGGCCGCCAAGCTCGCCGCCTCGATGGTCGCCCGTGTCTACGGACTGGACATGGCCGCCAAGGAAGACGCCGGGCTCACGCATACCTCGGCCGCCGCTCACCACGACTAACAGCCGGAGGAAACCCGCTGATGAGCAGCGCACCCGCACCCCGCAGCCACACGGTCCCTGCCGTGGCCGACAACGACAACCGGTACAAGGCCGTCCAGGCCAAGCTGGACAAACTCGGCAAGGCGATGGACGACGCCACCATCGAGCTGGAGTCGCTGCGCCGCAGCATGGAGCGCAACGCCGAACAGACCGACAGTCTCGCCATCGATATCGAGAACGCTGACCTGGACCCGAAGTTCGTCGAGCTGACCTACAACGTCGCCACCGCCCTGGACGGTGCTGTACGGGAGGTCCGCAAGCTGTGCGACACCGCGCATGAGACGACCGACCTGACGTACCGGGCCCGGCGCACCCACTCCAAGCTGTACGGCGCGCTGGATGACATCCGCTCCAACCGGCGGGAGAAGACCCCCAAACCCGGGTTCTTCAACCGCTGACCCCACTCCCCCACTCACCCCCGCCACGGGCGGTCCCGCGATCTGCGGGGCCGCCCGTGCTCATTCGCCGAAGGAGAAGCCGGTGGCCGCGCCGCGCAGTGTCGCGCTCGAACGCCTCGCCTACACCCTCGCCGCGCCCGTGCTGGCCGTGGCCCCGAACGTCTACCCCGACAGTCCCGTCAACCAGGTCGTGCAGCTCGCCGGCGCGGCCGGGATCGGCGCCTGGTTCCTCGCCGCCAAGAGCGACGAGCCCGGCGCCGGGCGCAAGATCCTGCGCTGGTCCCCGCTGGTCCTGGCCGCCGCTGTCGACGTCGCCGCCGGGCACACCGGCGGCTTCGGCCCGTACTGGATGGACGGGCTGCTCGCCGCCGGATGGGCGGCGGCCGGCTACCTGGTGATGCCGTTCTCCCGGCACACCCGCCGCCGCCACCGTCCCGCGCTCGCCGCCCCGGCCCCGCGGCCGGCGCCCGCCGAAGTCCTCGAGGAGTCGGTGGTGCCGGACGACGGAGCCGACCTGCTCACCTGCGACGCCCGGGCGCTGTGGGAGCAGGCCGGGATGCCCGGCCGCACCCACATCGTCAAGGCCACCCGGCACCCCGGCATGCAGCACGACATGACGATCCTGCTGCGCGCCTCGGAGACCGGACGGCCGATCACCGGCCTGACCGAGGCTGCGGTCGCCGCGCCGTTCGGCGTCCACTCCAGCGACGTGGTCCTGGCGGAGGTCGCCATCCAGCCCGGCCGCCAGGGCGGCCCCGGCTGGATGGAGGCCCGCATCACCCCCGATGCCAACCAGCGCCGCCGCACCAAGCCGACCGACCAGGAACGCTGGACGGACCGGATCGGCAGCCCGAAGGGCGGCGCCCCCGGCTCCGAGCTGGTCCACAAGACCCGCGACGACGCCCGCGGCGTGACCTTCTACCGGGCGAAGATGGCCGACTCCACCGAGACCCCGCGCATCGACCTGGCCAAGGTGTGCCGCGCGCTCGGGCTGCCCGAGGACGACTCTTGCGTGTTCGTCCTCATCGACGGCGCGGAGTTCCTGATCAGTGCGTTCGACGAGCCGCCGCTCAGCGCGATCTTCCCCGCCACCCGCGAGCTGCTCACCCCGGACGCCAAGGGCATGTACGTGTGCGGGTTCACCATCACAGGCCAGCCGGTGAAGACGATGGTGTACCAGCACGACAAGAATGCCCCGGCACACGGCCTCACCCTCGGGGTCAGCCGGTCCGGCAAGACGCAGTTCTTCGCGGTCAACATGGCCGCCCAGTCCCTGAACGGCCAGGTCGTGTGGCTGTCCACCGTCCGCAAGGACGAGAAGACCACCGTGCTCGGCCGGTACATCGACCGGCAGGGCTCGAACGCGCTGTGGATGGCCCGCTCTCTGCGGGCGGCGAAGGCGCTGTGTGAGATCCGGGCGGAGATGCCCTGGCCGCACGACGGCCAGCCGCACGACTACAAGCCGGGGGACACCCGCTGCCCCTACCGGCAGCTCAATGTGTACGCGGATGAGTTCATGACCGCCGCCCAGGACGGGGACTTCGGCGAGTTCATTCAGAAGGACGGCGAAGACCTCACGGTCACCGGCCTGAAGTACGGCATCGGGTTCAACCCGGCCGGCCAGTCGCCGTTCGCGCACAACGGCTTCTCCACGGAGATGAAGGACAACCTGCGCCAGAACTCCAGGCCGGTCATCTTCAACATGGGTTCGCCCGGCGCCACCCGCAAGGCGGCGGAGGGCACCATGGAGAACGCCTACGACGTGCCGACCATCCCGGCACGCTACTCCCGCAGCGAGGGTTCCGCGATCGAGCGGGCCATGCGCGGCGAGGCCGACCCGGAGAACGGCGTCAGCACGGGCGGCGTCGCGGTCATCGTCCTCGACAACGGCCGCGCCGTGCTGATGCGGTCGCTGTACGCGGATTTCGACACCGACCTCGCGCACCTCTTCCCCGATGAGGTCAACCGGCTCACTGACTACGAGGTCAGCGAGCTGGAGAAGCGTGGCCTGTGGTTCGACTGGAACGAGCCCGTGCGGCCTGGTGAGTTCTGGCCCGAGCCCGACGAGGACGACGAGGGCGAGGACCGCTCCCGTCGCCGCGGCGCAGGCGCCGGCAGCGGCGGCGGTGGCGGCCGCAGCTCCAAGGGCGGCGGCCGCCGCCCTGCGGAGGTCGCTTCTCCCCGCCAGGCACTGGAGGCCATCAAGAGCCTCACCGACGCCTGATCACCTCACCCATCCCCGGGCCGGCCTGCCGAGCGCGGCCGGCCCCACCCGACCCCGTGTGAAGGAGCACCCCCACCGTGGCCCTCTCGATCTCCACCGCCGTGCTGCTGGGCATCATCGTCTTCGTCCTGGTCAAGGGCGGCTACGTCCGCGTCGGCTCCGCGCTGGCCTGCACGCTGTTCGGCTTCACCCTCGCCGCGACCGGCCTGGCCCCGGCCATCAACAGCGCCCTCACCTCGGCCGCCGGACTGATCTCCAGCTTCTGACTACGCCTCGGTCCACGGCGGATCGGGCGTGTAGTTGAGTCCGCCGCAGAAGCGGCAGTCCCACTCCGAGGGCACCTCCCACTTGTCGACCCAGAAGCCGACCTGCTTGCCCACGAAGAAGTTCTCACCCCCGCACCACCCGCACTCGAAGACGAACTCCACCCCAGCCCCTTCCCCGCGCCAGCTTGGTCCGAGGATGCCCCGGGCGCGTGTGCGGTGACTACCCACCCGCCAGCCCCAACCCCCCTGCACGCAACGCCGAAGGGCGCCGCCGGACACACACTCCGGCGACGCCCTTCGCCGTCGCGCGCCCCTCCCCCACGCGCCCTCCCGGCCACCACGGCCAGGAGGGTGCTCCCCTTCGCGTGATCGGAGACGACCGATGGACCCCCTGCCCACCCAGCACGGCATGCCCGAGTCCGAGGCCGCGGCTGAAGCCCGGCGCCTGCTCGACGACTGGGCGGCTCGGCCCGTACGCCACCACCCCACCTCGTTCCGCGACGACACCGAGCCGCCGGCCTTCGGCCCCACCCCGCCCGTGAAGCAGGAGGACCACAGGATCATCCCGGCCTGGGCGGCCGGGATCGCGATGGCCTCCATCGGCGTCGGCGCCGGGGTCACCGGCATCGGCTGCGGTGCCTGGCTCGTGCTCCAGGGCCTGTCCTCCGTCACGTTGAACGGCGTCCTTATGGTCACCCTGCCGTTCACGGGCCTGGCCATGGCCGCCACCGCCATCGGCGGCGCGATCAGCAAGGTCCGCGCGGCGGTCACCAAGAACGTCTTCGAGGGTCCGGTCACCCACCACACCGAGATCCACAACACCAGCACCACGCGCGGGGCGTTCTTCGCCCGCACCCGCAACGAGATCCGCTGACCCGCCCACCACAACCCTCCGGACAGAAGGAGCAGCCACGCCATGGCCCACCACGACAAGCCGGTCAACGGTCAGGAAAACCCGTCCTTCCTCGACGTGCTCAACCAGTTGCCGCCCGTGCCGCCGGGCCCCGAACTGGACGGCAAGCCCGGCACCCAGCGGCTCGCGCGGCTGCGTGCCGCGTGGAAGGAGTCGTGGGAGGAGGGCGGCTTCCTCCACCAGCGGTGGGAGGATGTCGGCCAGGCCCGACACGCCAGCTGGCACGAGGTCGCCAACTGGATCAAGGCGGGCGCGCTGTTCGGCGGACTCATCCTCATCGTGCTGATGCTGGACGCCGCCGGTGACATCGCCTCCGCCACGCTCAAGGGCCTGTCCTCCGTCCCGGCCACCAGCGCCAGCGACGCCAGCGGACTGTGGGCCACGGTCGACCACCCCATCCGCGTCTTCCTCGGCGACCAGGCCGCGCACCTCGCCGTCGCCCCGGCCGCCCTGTACGCGTTCTGGCAACTGACCGGGCTGATCGGGCTGGTCGGCGGGTTCTTCGGCAACGCCGGCGCCCGCATCGCCTGGGTGCTGTTCGGCATCGGCAGCCTCGCCATGATCTGGTCCGCCGCCCCGGCCGGAGGCCGCACCGCCGCCACTGGGCTCGCCGCCCTCATGTGGGCCCTGGTCAGCATCTTCGCCCTGCGCGGGCTGACCCTGCGGCCCATCGTCCACAACCACCCGCCGCAGTACCAGTTCAGCCCCGCGCTCCACCTGCACGCCACGATCCCCGCCCCCACCCCGGCGGGCGACGACTACGGCCCCGACAACGTCCACCCGCTCCAGCGCTGACCGTGGGTCACCCGCCTGATCACCGCCCGCTGACCTGACGCTCTGCCTGGCCCTCGCCCGCCCCGCACCCGGGGCCGGCGAGGACCGGACAGGCCGCCCGGCCGCACGCACCATCCCGCCCACGAGAGAAGGAGACCCCGTCTTGGCGAAAGCCCCGACCGTCATAGGAGTGCTCACCGAGCCCCCGGCCCCGACCTGGTGGAAGGGCAACCGCCACAAGGTCTTCGGCGTCACTGGGCTGCTGATCGGCTACCTGATCGGCACCCACCTGCACGGCGCCCCCGAGCAGCAGCCGGACACGCCCCGGCCGGGTCACACCGCGCCCGCGTCGACCGCGCCCGGTGAGCACCCCACGCGCACGGCCCACGGCCTCGCCGCATAACTCAGCAGCACCACCCGCTGCGCCCCGCCGACACCAGCACGACGTCGGCGGGGCGCAGCGCTGTCCACCGACGACTGGAGGAACTGCTCGTGTTCATCCCCAGCCCCCGCCGCCGGATCGGCCAGCCCCGCCTGCAGCGTCCCGGCCCCCGCTACCCGCACCGCCCGGACCGGCTGCCCGGCGCCTGGAGCAGGTGATGCCGCGCCCGAGGAAGAAGCGCCGCCGTGAGGTGAAACGGGTGCCGCGCAGCGACACGACGCTGCCGGAGTTCGACCGGCGCGCTTGTCCCGAGGGCCTGGTCACCCGGCGGCAGTTACGCGCGCGCGGACTGAGCCCCGGCGGGCACGGCCCGGTCGCGGTGCTGCGCTGCAAGGCGTGCGCCTACCGCCCCGACCAGTCGTGCATCCATCCCACCCGGGCCTGGCTCTACAGCGTGGAGCTCGCCCGGCCGAAGCGGGTGCCGACGCTCGCACAGGAAGAGGCGCTGGACCGGGCGATGGCCGCGAGGTCCACGTGCCTGGAATGCAGGCGCCGGTACTACTTCTGCCTCCAGGCTGCCGTATTGCATCCCTACGGGGCCATGCGCACGCTGTCTCCGTGACCGTCCTGTTCACGCCTACTGGCCGATGGGCCCGGTCTGCACAAGCTGCTACGCGGCAGTGCGTAAACACCCCGGTGCCTGCGTTTAATGCGAACAGCAACGTCCGCTCATCGGTTTCTCCGAAGCGGGGAACGGGATCTGCGGACCCTGCGCCGGGGTCGATCTCACCTACGCGTGCCAGCGTTGCGGCACGAGCGAGAGGACCTTCCGCGAGCGATTGTGCACCCGCTGCTTTGCCACGAAGCAACTGGCCGAGGCGCTCGGTGGAGATGGCACAACAGTCCCCAGACAGCGGCAAGACTTTTACTCGGCTCTTTCCGCCGCCGGACATCCCCGCCGAGTGGCGTATTGGCTGACCTGCGACGGCGTGTCGACTCTTTTGCCCCAACTAGGCGCTTCTCATGCGGAGTTCACCCAGTAACAGCTCGACGGCCTGCCCAACACGCCGACCACTCGCTACATCCGCGACGTCCTCGTCGCCGCTGCGGTGCTGCCACCGAGGGACGACCGACTGGAGGCCCTGCCCCGCTGGGCAGACGCCCTCTTGTCCCAGGCACCACTCCCCCGGCGCAAGTTCCTCACCCCCTTCACCCACTGGTACCTGCTGCACCGCATCCGCCGGGCCCACCGGCACTGCCCGCTACGCGCCAGCACGCAGCACCAGATGCGATCACGGCTGCGCCGAGCCCTGGAACTGCTCGACTGGCTCGACGAACACTGCATCCCTCTCGGGAAGCTCACACAACCAGAACTCGAGACGTGGCTGGAAGAAGGGCCTGAGAAACGTCGTGAAGTGCGTTCCTTCATCACCTGGGCGACAGGCCGGGGCCTGGCCGGCGAGCTCGCAGTCCCCAGGACCCCCGTCGCCGCACCCAGTGTCTTCAGCACGGACGAGGACCAGGCCGAACAACTGCACCGGCGTCTCGACGACGATGCACTGCCTCTCGATGTCCGCACGGCCGGCGCCCTGACACTCCTCTTCGGGCTGCAGCACACCCGACTGCTCGAACTCACCGGCACGACATCATCGACGACGACACGGTGGTGGCGCTCAACCTCAACGGTCATCGTCTTCCGCTGCCACCCGAAGTTGCCCAGCTAGTCCGCGCACTGCGCGACCAGCGCCAGAAACGCTGGCCCCTCGACCAGACGGCCAGCACCACACCATGGGTGTTCCCCGGGCAGGAGCCCGCCCGCCCTCTCGGAGCTACCTACCTCTACTTGAAGCTCCGCCGACACGGCATCGCACCCCTCGCCAGCCGGAACAGTGCTCGTCTCGCGCTTGCCACCGATCTACCAGCATCTGTCCTCGCCGCCTTCACCGGCACCAGCATCAGCAACTCCACTCGCTGGACCGGATATGCCAAGCGGGACTGGCTCGACTACATCGCCAGGCGCGCGCAGGACCGTCCATGAAGCACGCCTGCTTCCATCGTCTGCCTGGACTCAGCGCATCCCGGGCAGGCGACGCAACTCGTTGACCTTCATCAGTCGGGCGAGAAGGAGGTACCCCACGGCTGTTGCCAGCGCCCCAGTAGCCAGCGCGACGGCCGTGGGCCACGTTCCACTTCCCAGGCCCGCACACCCACGCGCTGCAGCCCAGCCCAGCCCAGCCGCCGGGCCCGCGGCGCAGAACAGTTTCACGTAGGTGCGGCGCAGGTCGCCGTCGTCGATGCGGCCCCCAAGCCTCCTGCGCAGCAGATGCGCGGTGAGCGCGAGACCGGCCACGTAGGAGAGGGTGTAGGCGCCGGCCATCCCGACGACCGCCCAGCGGGCCGGCAGCAGCAAATGACACGCGGTGGCCAGGGCGATGTTCACGCCCGCGATCCAGGCCGCCATGAAGAACGGAGTGCGGGTGTCCTCGAAGGCGTAGAAGCCACGCAACAGCAGGTACTGGGCGGAGAACGGGATAAGCCCGAGTCCGAACGCCTGCAGCATGTACCCCAGCGGTCGGACCGAGTTGGCGTCCGCCGCCCCGTGGGCGAACAGCAGCGCGGAGATCTGCGGCCCCAGAGCGAGGAAGAGGAACGCGGCGGGCACGATGACTACGCCACTGATCCGCAGCACCCGGGACAGGTCCGCGCGTAGATCCGGGATGCGCCCCTCAGCGACGGCCCGGCTCATACGCGGCAGCAACGCCGTCACCAGGGACACCGTCACGATCGATTGCGGCAGCATCCAGATGGTCTGCGCGTAGGTGTAGGCCGAGTAGCCTGCGCCGGCCTGCGGCAGCTCTTGGTCGGCGGCATTGGCGTAGTTCGTGACCACCGTCAGAGCGACCTGGTTGGCCAGGACGAACAGCAGCGTCCACTTCGCCGCATGGACGCTCTTGCCCAAGCCGGTGCCCAGCCAGTCGAAGCGCGGGCGGAAACGGAAACCGGCCGCCCGCGCGAACGGGATCAGCGCCAAGGCCTGCACGGCGATGCCTGCCGTCGTCCCGATCCCCAGCAACTGCACCTGGTCGGCGGCGATGTCCTCCACCCGGTCGGGAACCGTCATGAGCCCCAAATAGGCGGCGAACATGCCGACCAGCACCACGTTGTTCAGCACTGGGGTCCACATCATCGCCCCGAACTTCTCGCGGGCGTTCAACACCTGCCCGTAAATGCTGAACAGCCCATAGAAGAAGATCTGCGGTAACAGGAACCGCGCGAACGTCACCGTCAGCTCGAACGCCTCATGACTGCCCGGGGTGTCCCGCATGTACAGGCCCACGATCTGCGGCGCCGCCCATACCGCCAGCGCCGTCCCCACACCCAGCACGCACACCACGAGCGTGACCAGACGCTGCTCGTAGGCACGTCCGCCATCAGGCTGCGTCGTCCTGGCCCGCACCAGCTGCGGCACGAGCACTGCGTTGAGCGCGCCACCGATCAACAGCGTGTACAGGCTCGTCGGCACGGTGTTCGCCGTGTTGTACGTACTGGCCAGCAAGCCTGTGCCCAGCGCCGCGGCCTGCAACACCTGACGGATCAGCCCCGTCGCCCGCGACACCACCGTGCCAACAGCCATCAGCAAAGACGAACGAGCCAGCCCGCCCTTGTCCTTCTTCCGCCGGGCGGCATGCCGCCCCCTCGTCTGCTGCTCCTGCGGCATGGTCTGCGCCGCGGAGTTCGCCCCCTCCACCATGCCGTCAACCTATGCCCCAAGGTTCCTCGGCCCCAATTCCGCCGTCTCGCCGCAGAGTTCAGCGAACGTTCCCCAGCCGTGACCGTGGCCAGGAATACGACAGCAGCGGAACAAGTGCTCTGCGCCAGTACCGCTGCGCACCCAGGGCCGCTGCGACCCCTGCGCGCGGGGCTACGAGCCCAGCCCCGACACGTACTTCGCCTCCACGGCCCCGGTCATCCACCGGCTGGCCGCCTGATCAACGAACCCCTCGAAGGAGAGTCACCGTGGCTCTGTTCACGCACCCCACCTCCGCCCCCGCCCCCGTTCTCGTGGCCGAGACCTGGACGCCGGAGGGCACGCTCGTCTCCCAGCGCTACTGGGCGCTGGAGGGAGCGATCGTGCTCGTCTACATCGCCGACGCCGACCGGGCCTTGGCCAAGCACGCCGTCGCGTGCCTCGGCTGCACCTACGGCGCCGCGACGAACGCCGTGCACAACCCGATGTCCGAGACGGACGCCGCCAAGGCCGCCAACGCGCACGCGGCCGGATGCCGGGCGATCCCGCGCGGCGTGCCCGCCCGGCCCGATGACACCGAGGCCGCCGACATGATCCGCACCCGGCTGTGGGCCCGCCGCTACGGCAAGACTCCGCACCCGGTGCGCATCTGCGACTTCAACGCGATCCGCGTCGACCTCCAGCGCCCCACCGACTGGATCAAGGCGCTGCTGACCGATCTCACGCAGTCCGACGCCGGCTTCCTCACCGCGACGCCCACCAGCTCCGGCCAGGGCATCCGCTTCACCGTCCAGCCCTTCGCCCGGCACTGAGTCGTGCGCGCCCGAACCGCCGCCCTGGTCGCGGCCGCCCTCGCAGCCGACCACTGGCAGCTGTACGCCGAGCCGACCGGCACCGCATCGAGCTGACGCCCCAGCCCCGATGCTCCTGCCCCAACTGCCAGGGTGCCGGCGGCTGGTGGGTGGATGGCGCGAATCCGGAGATGGAGGCGTGCGGCTGCTGGGCGAACCGGCCCGAGCTGCGTATCCGCCTTCTGCCCGTCCCGGCCCGGCCGGACGAGCCACCGTTCTGACCACCCGCCGGGCGGGCCGCGTGGCCCGCCCGGGACCGACAAGGAGATGCAACGTCCGTGACTTCGACGGTCCCCTTTCCCGGCATCGACAAGAACATGGACACTGCCTGCGCCTCGGTCGCAGGTGAGATCAGCCGCACGGACAGCAAGTCCTCGCTCCTGCTCGCCTTCAACGGCGCCGTCCTCGCGGGCCTCGCGTCCGTCGCCGACAAGGACCTGCCCCTGTCCACCAAGGTGTGCGGCGCGGCAGCAGTCCTCGCCCTGGGCGCAGCCGCCGTGCTGCTGCTCCTGGTCGTCCGGCCCCGCCTCAGCGGCGCCGACCGCGCCTCCTTTCCGTACTGGGCAGGTCTGACCGAAGACGAGATCCGCGCCTGCATGGACGGCGACACCCGAGCCGCCCGCATCCGGGTCCTGTCCGCCCTGGCTGTACGGAAGTTCACCCACCTGCGGCGCGCGGTGGATCTGTCACTCGCCGCCCTGGTCCTGCTCGCGCTGGCCGCCGCTGGGCTCGCGCTATGACCGCCGCGGCCCGCACGCGCCTGGACCGCGTACACGCCTCGGCAGCGCCTCGCTGGCCCTCCAGCAGATCGAGGACGACCTGAGCAGCGACGACATCGACCAGGAGGAGCTCGCCGCGATCCTGCGCGAGCTCATCAAGGACACCGACCCGCCCGGCGGGTTCATGGCGGCGGTGGCGCAGCTGCTCACCGCCGTCGCGCGCCATACCGAGCGGATCGAGCCCGACCGCGACGGCGACACTTCCTGCCCGCAGCACGAGGCTGCCGCACTGATCACCGACGACGCCGGGCGGCGCCTCATCTGGGCTGCCCGCACTCTTCATCCACAAGGAGACAGCTGAGATGGCGAATACGAAGGCAACGGACCGCCCCCGGGGCAGTGCACGCAGTGCTGGTTCCACGCCTACGCCAGCCGCGAGGCCTACGCCGGACTCGGTCCGCGTGAGGACTGCCCGCAGTGCGTGGACCACATGAAGAATGGCCACCCCGCCCACATGATCGTCCGCTGACAGCGCTGCACGACGCCGCCCGCTCCCCTCACTGACCACGCCGGGCAGCGCCCATCCGGGTTGCCCGGCCCCCTCACTCTCAAGGAGATCTCGCATGACAGAGCTGATCTGCTGCCCGCCGGTGCCCGAGCACAGCCTGGTGGGGGCGGATCGCGCGCACCTAGCCCGCCTCGCAGGTCCTGTCCCTGGACGCGCTGCGCGAGACCCTCGCGCGAGAGCGGTGCGATTCGCGGACGCCACACCGTCTGGGAAATCCGCTCGGCAGCAACAGTGATGGAGCCCTTGGAATTCGGCCACCCCTGATCGGCTTCGCCTCGGAGATGCTCTGCTTGATTCCCCGGCTGCCCTCTCTCAGCCCCTGTGCATGCGTTCGGTCTGCTCGCTGCCGACTGCGGTGATGCGCTGCAGATACCGCTCGATCACAGTGAGTTCCTCGTCGGTGAAATCGTCGAGAGCCCGGGCGAAGGCCCGGCCGGGTGCCTCCCAGGCGGCTTCGACCTCCGGGGTCCGAGGGGCCGTGAGGGATACGAGCATCTTGCGCCGGTCACCGGGGTCGGGCTGCCGCTCGACGAGCCCGGCCCGTTCCAGCCGGTCCACCAGGCGGCTGGCCGACCCTGAGGTCAGCCCGGTCAGCTCTGCGATTTCGCCGGTAGGCCGCGGCCGGGGCTCCAGCCCGAGCAGGCTCACACACTGCAGATCGGTCGGGTGCAGGCCTAGCCGTTCGGCCATTGCCTGGTTGAACAGGGTGTAGGCAGCGTGGTGCCGCCGGGCGGCCACATTGACGGCGGCCACTATCTCCGCGCGGGTGCGGTTTGACATGAGCTTATCCTCTAGAGGCAAATGTGTGCGTCAAACAGATTATGCGTGACGCAGGGGCATTCATGTTCACGACACACGGGAGACCGTCATGACCTATCAGGCCTCGGAATACTTACGAGCCCTCTACGACCGCTGGAGCGCGATGTGGCGCGGTGACTTCAGCCACGCCGAGGACATCCTCGACCCCGGCTTCGTCGTCCATCAGGCACGCCCCGACGGGAGCGACTCCGAGGCGATCACCGGCCCAGCGCGGCTGCTGCCCGAGATCGAGCAGACCATGGCCGCGTTCGGCGACATCGCCATCACCGTCGACCTCGGCCCCATCGTCGACGGCGACCTGATCGCCGCACGCTGGACCATGCGCGCCACTTACACCGGCGGCATCCCCCACGCCACCGCCCCTGCCGGCACGAGAATCGCTTTCAGCGGCCACGACATCCTGCGCGTGGACAACGGCAAGTTCGTCGAGTACTGGACCTGCACCGACATCCTGGACGGGCTCGCCCAGCTCGGAGCCGTCTCCGGCCCAAACGGCCCCGCCCAGCACTGACGCCCCCGTAAACCGACAGACTTCAACTGACCCGGTCGAGAACGTCAGGCCGCCTCGCGCCGGCTTTGCCACCGGAGCCGGTCGGGCATCCACGCACCGCGCCGGATGCAGGCGGGGCACCGCCTCCGTCGCGGCTGCCGCCTGAGCCGGAACTCCAGGACCCTGATCAGCGGTCTGCCCAGGGGTGTCCGGCCGCCCAGGGTGTCTGGCCACCCAGGGTGCGCGCAGCCATCGCGGGAGCGACGCCGTGAATGGGCTTCCGCGCTGCCCACCGCCTTCGCCCTGGAGGCCCTCGCCAACGGCGTGTCCTACCGGGCCGGCCCGGCCCTGGTGAGCGTCCTCGGTGCGGTGGGCCGCCCGGGCGCCGGGGTGCTGCTCGCCGCCGCGCTCGTCATCGGCGGCGGGCTCGCCCTCGCCGCCCAGCGCCGCACCATGCCGCCCACCTCGCCGACGCCTGCGGCCTATGAACCCCTGCTCCGGACCACCTGCCTCGCACCCGAACCTCTCACGGTCGGGTGCGGGCCGGGCCGTCCGGCCTGCCGATCAGCGCCTCCACCGTCTACACCCTGTGGCAGGTCACCGGCCTGTTCTCCCTGATCGCCGGGTTCATCACCCGCAGCAACGGGATCCGGCTGACGTGGCTGGCATGGGGCTGCGCGGGCGTTGCGATGGTCTGGACGACGACCCCGGATACCTCGTGCACCGTCGCCTCCGCCTTCGCCCTGCGCGGACTGAACCTGCGCCCGCGGGTCTTCTCCACCGTGCACACCGCCGCCCCGCAGATCACGGTCCAGTCGCAGATCCACATCGCGGCCCAGCCCGACGGCCCCGCCCCGGACAACGTCCGCCAGCTGGGCCGCTGATCCGGTCGCTCCGCCTGGCCACCGGCCGCCGCCCCGCCCGCACCCGGCGGGCCGGCTGCCGGTGACCGGACAGGCCGACGGGCTGAGCTTCGCCCGCGCCCGACCGTCCCGCCATCAGGGGCGGCGGGCGCTTGAACGTCCACGCCACCGACGACATGGAAGGTTCATCGTGCTCATCCCCCGGCCCCGCCGCAGGATCGGCCGCCCCCGCCCCACCATCCCCGGCCCCCGCCGCTACCCCGCGCCCCAGCGCCGACTTCCCGGTACCTGGAGCAGGTGATGGCCGGCCAGGACCAGGACCTGGTCGACGTCGACCCGTACGACCCTGGCGACGGCTCCTTACCGGTCTTCCGGTGGAAGCAAGCCGGGCGGGAGAACCTCGCGACCCGCCGCCAGCTGCGGGAGATGGGACTGCGCCCCGGCGGCCACGAGCCCGTCGCCCGGATCGAATGCCGCGGCGGGAAGCGGTGGGCCTGGCTGTACCGGATCGACCTGGCGAAGCCGAAGTTCGCGATGACGCTGGCGAAGGAGGCCGCGCTCGACAAGGCGATGGCTGCTCGCCAGACGTGTCCTGGCCCGTGTGGCCGGCGCTATTTCCACTGCCTTCCCTTGAAGACCTTGGGGTCGTGCTTGGAGTGCTATGACGGCACGCCAGCGTCGCGCGACAGCTACACACTTTCCGCGGTGTAGATCCACACGGGAATGTTGCCGACCTTCGTAGCCGCGTGCGCCCTGCGGAAATCTGGGCGGAATCCGTGAGGCTCGAGGATCCGGAGGCCGTCATAAACCTGCTCAGCCATGGCTACCGCGATACAGACAGTGGGGTCATGCACGGCCTGGCGAAGCGTGTCCAGCAGTCTCACCGCAGTGTTCAAGTCTGCGCCGTACCAGCCCTCGTTCGGCGAGACGGTAACAGCGCCCTGAGAGACCGCGAGGCGCATTATCATTCTCGCCTCATCGAGGGGTTGGTCGGCCGCAAGTCTCTGCACATGCAGCAAGAATCCGAGCAGAGCACCAAGCGTGGCCTGCTCGACGGGGTGAAGAATGAAGAGACTGTCCCCACGATCAGCAATCTGAGCGGCGCCCCTGAGGCCTGCGAAGTCCAGTGCTTCCTCAACATAGGTGTACAGCCTCTGATGCAAGCCCGCTTGTGCCCAGTCTGATGCCCCGCTGAAGCCAGCGATGTCGACGACGACGATCCAGTGTGCGGCTTTCGTAGCAGCATCTGCACCACCCTCATGCGCACTCTCGATCAGACCAGAGGCAATAACAGAGCGGGCGGCGTCGACCCATAACCGGTGAAACCTGTCAACTTCCCGTTCCGGCGAAGTACGCGGTGAGCGGGTGGCCAAGATCTCGACGAGGGCCTCCACGGTCTCCCACGGGGGCCGAGCCGTTCCCGTCAGAGCGTCGTGCAGACTGCTCCGACTAATCGTCTTGCCTACATCCCGGTGCATCAAGGACAGCGACGGCAGCCCTGCGTCCAAGTGCAGCGCGTGCAGAGCCTCGTTGAGGTCCCTCAGCGGCCCGGCGCCAAGCACTGGTCGCTTCAGCTCGCCTGATCGTCCCACCAATCCCCCCTGTGTCCAAAACCGTCCAGGACCGTCCGCCAAGCATGGCAGACCGTCCGCGTCTGTGGCGATCTATGGCTGGCCGTTCGGACAGTCGGAGCCCGGATTGAAGGTGGCTCAAGGCGCTCAATCCGAGACGCCAACTTCGACGGCTGAGGCCCAGCCGGAAAAGAGAAGAGGACACCTTGGAAGGCATCGATCTGCGCACCGCGTTTGTCTTCACCTTGGTTGCAGCCGTTGGCTACATCACCTACCGAAATCCGGAGATCGGCACAGCTGCCGCAGTCGCCCTGGCGTTCGGGCTTTTTGCTGATCACTTCTTGCGCCGTCACTGAAATCCTCGCTGGCCCCGTACATGCGCCCGCCCGGCGAGCACCTCGCTGCCGCGGCCTGAACCCCTCTCCCGCGTCTGCCGGTTGCCTGATCCACCCGCCCGCCGGCGGGTGGTGAAGGGGAGTCGGTGAGCCGGCCCGCCCACGTACAGCACCACCTCATCCCGCAGCCGTCGACCACCGTGAAGGAGAACCCCGTGAGCGAACCCGACAAGCACGAGCCCGACAAATCAGATCCCGTCATCCCGCCGCTGAACACCATCGACGACAACGACCGCATCCCGCCGCCCCGGCGGCCCGCCCCGCCCCGGCCACGCCCTATCAAAGCCGCCGACGACATTCCGGCCGGCGCCATCGCGGTTGCTGCGGTCATTGGCGTGGCCGCCCTGCTGATCGTTTTTACGAAGACGATTCCCCAGGGAATCGACTGGCACCACCACCAGGACTGGGCGTGGTTCACGCAGTGGACCGCCACCGTCGCCGACCCCGTCCACGACTACCTGAGCGCGCACACGGTCGGCTTGCCGCTCACGGCGAGCAGCGCGTTCGTCATCTGGCAGGGCGTCGGCGCCGCCTCCCTGATCCTGTCCTGGATCACCGGCGCCGTCGGTGCCCGGGCTGACCTGGACCGCACACGGCGCCAGCTCGGTGTTCATGGTGTGGAACGCCGCCCCCGCCGCCGGCCGCCCCGGCGCCGCCGCCCTCGCGGTCCTGGCCTGGACAATCGGCAGCTTCTTCGCCCTGCGCGGCCTGTCCCTTCACCCGCTGATCCACCTGCACAACCACAACCATCCGGCTCGCTGATCTGACGGCTGCCTGATCCACCCGCCCCGCCCACGCGGGCCGGGTGGTGACGGGGAGCCGGACAGCCCGGCCCGGATGGGAGTCGCACGTGACCACCGCCCCCCTCACCATCAGCGGCGACCGGAATCTGGACGCCGCCTGCGCCACCGTGAGCGGCGAGATCGCCCGCACCGACAGCAAGGCCAGCCTGCTGCTCGCCTTCGACGGCGCGGTCCTCGCGGGTCTGGCCAGCGTCGCCAACAAGGACCTGCCCGTGTTCACGAAGGCCGTCGGCGGCCTGGCCGTCCTCGCCCTCGCCACCGCGGCGGTCTTACTCCTCCTGGTCGTCCGGCCCTGCCTGAGCGTCCCCGGCCGCCCCGCGCCGGGCACCTTCCCGCAGTGGGCGCACCTGGAGGAGAGCGAGCTCCAGGAGGCGATGGGCCAAGACCACCGCCCCGCCCGGGTGAAGGCGCTGTCGATCCTCGCGGTCCGCAAGTTCCGGCGCCTGGCCCTCGCGGTCGACGTCATCCTCGCCGCGCTCGCCCTGCTGACCGTCACCGTGATCGGAGTGCTGGTGTGAGCACCGCCGCCAGCTACGTCATCAGCTACGCCAGCCTCGCCGGCGCGCTCGCCATCCCGTTCGTGATCGCCGCCGCCCGCCGCACCGCCGCCCGCATCCACGCCCAGGCCGACCAGAAGGAGAAGTAACCCATGGCACTCACCCTGTTCGCCCGCCGCCCCGAGCCCGTCGAAGCGCCGGCCCCCGAGCCGTGGCCCGAGACCGGCGAGACCTGGAAGCCCGAGGGCGTCACCATCGCCCAGCGGTACTACAACCAGGCGCACGCGGTCGTCCTCGTCTACACCACCGACGACGGCCCGTCCGGCACCTACTACTCCGTCGCCTGCCTCGGCTGCCACTACGCCACCCGCGAGAACGGGAAGCGCACCTACAGCACGCGCTACAGCCTCGCCGACGCCGCGACGGTGGCCAACGAGCACGCCACGACCTGCCGGGCGCTGCCCCGCGACATCCCCGCCCGCCGCACGTCGGCGGCCGGGGACGACGCGGTGTCCGCCCGGTCAGCCGAGACCGGACGACCGGCCCTCCCCCGGAGGTCACCGTGTCCCTCGCCCGCCGCTCCCTGATGGAAGCCGCCGCCGCCCGCTTCGGATGGCGCCGCGCCTACGGCACCACCACACAGGTCGACGCGCTGCTCACCGAGCAGACCAAGAGCGTGTACACCGAGGCCGCCGACCACGCGGCCCTGGCGACCGCGAAGAACGCCGACGTCCTGGCCGTGCAGCCCGGCGTCCTGGACGTCCGCGGCCGCGTCCTGGCCGACGTCCTCTACCTCGAGGGCGTCCTGACCGGCGCCCGCAACCGCGGCCTGTCCCTGGAACTCATCGAGCGCCTGGAGGACGCCGTCGACCACGGCCACGAGCTGACCGTGCTGCTCGCGGACACCGTCCGCACCACCGCCGCGCTCCACGCGGCCAGTTGAGTGCCCGGGGCGGCAGCAGGCATCGAACCCGGCCGCCCCGGAGCAACGCCCCCTCCCTCCCAGAGCGCACTGACAGAAGAAGGAGCCCCCACATCATGACCGCAACCCTGCGCCAGAGGGCCAACACCGTCGCCAACTCGATGATCGAAGGTGCCAGCATGTCGTCCGCGCTGATCGGCGGCGCGGCCGGTGCCTACCTCGGCTACCAGCTGGACGCGCTCCCCGACCTCGCGTTCGACCACGCCGAGATCGTGGCGGCGGCCGCGAACCGCTGATCCCTCCCGCGCGAGCGCGGCGTGCCTCCGTGCCGTCCCGGCTCACCGGCCGGGGCGGTCGCGGTGTTCCGCCACGACCAGCGACAGGAAGGAGAGGGCGTCATGCCGCTTCGCTACTTCGAGGTTGACGTCCCGACCAAGCACAACGACCAGCCGGGCATCCACATCTTCGTCGGCCTGGCCGACGACCCCCTCGCTGCCCGCAACGCCGCGCACGACGCGTACGACAAGGCGCGCCTGTTGCACCAGGCCGGGCAGGAGATCCCGCACGAGTTCGTCAGTGGTTGGGGTGCCCGGGGGCTGCGGCCCGACTGGGACCTCGACTGGAACAAGGCGACGGCCGCGCCCTGGGTGATCCCCCACGGCCTGTTCGGCACGCGCCGCACGTTCTGAATCCGCCCCGGGACGGCCGCCAAAGGCCAGAAAACCAGTCGGCCGCCCCGGGCCTACCCATCCCGTACAAGACGAGAGGGAGAGACCAGTATGGCCTCCACCGCGCGCGTACAGGCCCCTTCGGGAAATCGCGCCCTGTTCATCACCACCCTCGCCATACCGTTGACCGGCTGGACCGTGCACGCGCTCGCGCTGCACCGCAAGCTCGCCGCCGCCCGGAAGGACCCGCTCACCGGGCTGCTCGGGCGCGACGGCTTCACCACCCGGGCCCGGCAGATCACCGACCGGTACGGCGACGCCGCCCTGGTCGTCCTGGTGGACCTGGACCACTTCAAGCAGATCAACGACGGGCCCGGCGGGCACGCCGCCGGCGACCGCGTCCTGGCCGCGACCGCGACCCGGCTCACCGCGTGGGCGGGCAGCCGCGGGGCGGTCGGCAGGCTCGGAGGGGATGAGTTCGCCGTCGCGATCGGACCCGCCCGCCGCGAGCTCCGCCTCGCCCAGCTCACGCAGCTGCTCGCGCGGCCGGTGGAGGTCGAGGACGGCGTCCTGGTCGACATCGCCGCGTCGGTGGGCGCAGCCTCCCCCGACGCCCTCGGCACGACGGACCTGGGTCTGCTCCAGCGGGCCGCCGACGCCGCGATGTACGCGGGCAAGCACACCGGCCGCGCGGTCCTGGCCGGACCGCAGCATGCCACGGTGCCGTCCATCAACGGCCGCCGCGCCGGACGGCCGGGCACCAGCATCCTGGGGCGGGCGGCATGAGCGAGACCCCCACCGTCGACCCGGGCACCTGGATCCGGGGCATCACGATCCGCCAGCCCTGGACGACCTGCATCCTCGCCGGGAAGGACGTGGAGAACAGGTCGGCCTCCTGGTCCTGGCGTGGCCTGGTGCTGCTGCACGCCGGGCAGGCCACCGAGCGGGCCCCGATGCGCGACCCGCTGGTCGCCGCCGCGATCCGCGGCCGCGCCCTGCACACCCGGGCCGTCATCGGCGTCGCTCGCCTCACCGACTGTCATCAGGACGCCGCCGGCACTACTGGTAGTTCCGGCTATCAGAAGTTGTGCAATGACCGCCTCGGTGACGCTGTGGGCCACCTGGGCGTGAGGTAGAGATCAGTGGCTGCGCGGTGCGTACATGATCACGGCCATGCTGGCGAGGCAGACGAGGGGCCGAGGCCACCGGCGGCGACCCCCGTCGCATCTGCGACCTGTTCGGACTGTCCGTCGGCGCAGCCCTGCGCTACACCGGCACCATCGACCAGCCCGGCCTCATCGAACACAGCCTCCGCAACGCCGGATCGCCGAGACCAGGGCCCGAGTAGAAGCGGACGAAAGGACCGTCCACTAGGCCGAATAGCACTGACAGGCTTGGCGTGTCACCCGCCTGAGGCAGCTATCCGGCGCATGAGTTCGACCAAGGGTTGGAGCGGCCGGTGTTCGAGGCGGTGTGGCTCGATGGTGAAGAGCGTTGCCAGGTCTTCGTCCTGCGGCTTCTGCAGGGCGATCCGCAGCATGGCTTCCCGAATTTCGTCCTGCAGGCTCACGCGGCTTCCAAGCATGGCGGCGGCCACGCGAGAGAACTCCTCGGCCGTTTCAGGAGGAATGTCCTTCCATCCGACGTCGGCGGGTAGAAGGAGCGGCGGGGGCGGCTCTGGCTTCGAGAGAAGGAATGCCTGGGGCTTCTTCGATCTGGCGTCCTTGGGCAAGAGGAGGCTCAGCCTGGTCCAGTCGGAGTGCCTGCCCGTCATGCCCAGCGCGTAGATCAGGCGGGCCAGTACGGGCACGTCTTCCTGAACACCCTCGAGGGTGATGCGGCCAGCGTAGGCCGCCATGCCGTTGCGGCGCAGCGACTCCTCGGCCAGATGCCGGGAATGTTCTGGCGCCAAGGCCAAGAAGGCCAGCAGCAGCCCGGCCGCCTTGTCCCACCGGAGGTTCCGCATGTCTCCAAGGAATTCAGGGATCCGACTGGGGGAACCCCAGGCCATCTCTGCGAACAGGGCGTAGGAGATATCGGCACCGTTGCGGGACTGGCAGTGCATGGCCACTCGTACCGCATTGAGCGAAGGGCTCTCGATGACGTAACGGATCGCCTTCGCAAGTGCTTCAGCGTGGCCGTTGGTTCGGAGGCTGATCAGCCTCTTGGCCGTGGCGGCCGGGGCCGTCTTCAGCTGGCGTGCAAGAGGTGCGGTGTCCTCCAGCTTCTCCAGGACGTCGCTGCGTACGAGTCCCAGCCCCTTTCCCTGGGGCTTCTTCCTGCTGGTGTCGGTCTTACGCGCGTGTGCTCTATTCCGTGCCAGCGCGATGTTGCCTGCGAAGTTGAAGGTGCGCTGCTGGGGCAGTGGTCGCGACTTCGCGCGCAGGCGTCTGACGAGCTGGTTGAAGCAAGTGGTGAGGTCCAGGATCGGGGGACCTTGCTCCACACCCGTCTCGAACAGTCGCAGCAGTTCCCCTGTGAACCCAGTGTGTCCGTGGCCATCGTCCGCCATGGCTAGCTCCGTTTCGCCGGCGGCTGCGATCAGGAACGTCCCCTCGGCTTCGGCCTGATCTGCCACGCTGGAGCTGGAAGCCGCCATTGCCGGAAAGGCCCGTGCGCCGAAACAGCAGTCGAGGATCACAATCTTCCTCGGCGCCCCCGACCGCAGGATCGGGCTCTTCAGCCAGTCGTAGTACACCGCCGTATAGCCGAGACCTGACTTGGACTCCTGAAGGCTCAGGCAGAGTGCGCCGTTGTCGAAGTCCTTGAAACCGTGGCCCGCGTAGTAGACGAGAAGAGCGTCCTTGGCGGCAGCAGCCGCTGCTTCGATCGGCTCGATGACGTCGGCGGGGCGGGCTGGATTCTGGACGATGATGCAGTTCTCTGACGGCAGTCCCCAGGAGTCCTTGTCAGTCAGCATGCGCTGCATGCTGGCGAGGTTGTTCTGCACCAGAGGCAGGGGGTCCAGCGTCCCGTAGTCGCTCACGCCGACTAACACGGCCATCGATCGCGACGGGTCTGGGAGTGACGCAGCGGTCTTACCCATTGCTGCTGAGCGCCTGGGAGATACGGGCGGTCACTTCCGCGTCAGCCCCTTCGATCGAGACCCTGACCCCGTTCGTCTCGATGACCGCTGTGCGCGGGTTCCTGCGGGTCCTCCTCCAGGTGATGTAGGCGACGGTGAAGTTGGCGGCGCTCCACGCGTTGTCCGTGATGAACTGCAGCCACTCCATCGCGCCACCCGACATGTGACCGGGCGTCGTGGGCTCCGTGTGCCAGGCGATGGTGGCGTGCTGCCGCATAGCGGGGCTTGCTTCCAGCCACTCGCGCAGTGAGCGAATCTCGTCCTCAGCGTCGGCGCCGTCGATCTTGATCCGGAAGATCACTCAACTCCCCCAACTGGCAGTCGTGTTACATGCTGCGAACCTGGGTGAGCGTACACGGACGGGCCCGCTCTCCAGGCCCTCGACGTCCGGGGCCTCATCCCCGCTCGCGTGCGCCCTGCGTGTCATGGCCTGCCCCTCGGTTCGGCGAGCTCGGACGAACCCGAGCCGGATCCGGTACCGCTTTGGACGCACCACCCTCGAGCTCGGCTACGAGCCCTCTTCGGAAAACTCGAACCCACGGCCTTTGGCCATCTCGCTCATCGTGCTCACTCCCGTCGTCACGTCCCCGAGGGCGGGGACACCTCCGACGGTAAACCTGTACCTGAGTACCGGATGCAAGTCCGGCAGTCTGTGGCCAGGACGGAGTGTCCCGTGCTGCGGTGGCCGTGGACTGCTGGCGGTGGGTGATCTCCGTGGCGTAGATGAGGTCCTGGCCGGCGAGGCGGTGCCAGGTGTCGGCGGTGTTCTGGTGGATGCCGAGGAGGCGGCTGACGACGACCGCGGGCAGCTCGGAGGCCAGTTCGATCAGGGCGGTGTTGCGGGCCATACGCGGGCGGATGCCGAGCAACCGGAGGCGGCTGGTGAGCCGGCCGGAGCTGAGGTGCTGGGCGGGGAATCGGCCGGGGAACAGCCACCGCTCTGCTGCGGTGTCCCGGGCCATCGCCTCGGCATGGAGTGTTCGCAGGTAGCCGTCGAGGGGCGGGGGCATCAGGACCGGGACCTTTCCAAGACGGAGGGATACCTCGTCGCCGCGGAACTCTATGTGGGCGGCGGTGAGGGCGGTGATACGGAAAGGACCCTGGGCGAACAACAGGGCAAGCAGGCCAGCCGCCTTGTCGGCGACGGTGATCTCGTCGTCGTGGATGAGACGGTCGACCAGGCGCCACCGGGTGTCCTGGGCGATGAGCTGCCCGGTGAAGGCCGATGCGGGGACACCGACGGTCAGCGCCCAGGCGGGTACACACGAACGTGCTCAGCGAGATGTCGGGCGCCCGGCTTCTCGACCACGCCGACTCAACTTCAGTCTCCCCACGAGACGTAGCCTTACTGCATGAGTGATCTTTACGAGCTCCAGCTTGCTCTTGACTTCCCCGACTCCCTGTCGGCCGCTGATCTCGACTTGCTGCGCTGGCACTTGGGCGAGGACGGGGATGCCGTGCTGGATGGGGCGGGGGATGCGGAGGAGTATCCTCTGCTGTCCTCAAGAGGCCCGGCGAAGTACATCGGCGGGGCAATGGTCGGGTGACCTCTGTCGCAGCCCCCGAGGCTGGGCACTGATCGCTCGGCAAGAAGTGCACCCTGACGAATTCGGTGATCTCCATCGCCTCTTGGCGTGGCTTGCCGCACGAGCGATGACAGTTGGCGCCATCGGTCATCTGCGCTTCTACGAGGCCGAAGTCCCTGACGTACTGATCGCTGATGCGGGGAGTGTCCGTCGAGTGGTCCTACAGCCCACAGGAACAGTTGAAGAACGACTGTTCCCGGCCGATCTGGAGTGAGCACGTTCACCTGTACCTGGCTGTGCGCACCCTGGCCCGGAGGTGGTCCGGACCGGGGTGGGTTGTCAGGTCGGGCGCAGTGCGCGGACTACTCCGTCGCTGGAATCGGAGAGCTGTGACCTGAGCTTTCCGGCGTCTTCTTCTAGTTCGGCATTGCGTAAGGCCAGGATCTGGATCTGGTTGGCGTAGGTCGCTCTGGTGTCCTTCAACTCCCTGACCACGCCGACATCCTCCGCGCCGCCACCGCTCCCACCCTCTGAGAGACCACCAGCGACGCCAGAGCGCCGCCCCGCACGACTTCGAGCCTGGAGGCTCCATGACGCGTTGCGCATCCAAACAAGCAAGGAGCGCAACGGATTTGGACGAGTACTCGCGTGATGTCCGATCGATTCGCCTGCCACGGTGGGGGCATGTGGCCGCGAACCCGGGCGTGGTGCCGTGGCTGGTCTTCGATGAGGAGAGGCGGGCTGTCGAGCCGGTACGCAGGTAACTGATCGATTTCGTCGCCCGGTACAACCGGCCCGGCAGCGTACGCAGCTACGCATTCGACCTGCTGCGGTGGTGGCGGTGGCTTCTCTGCACTTGGCAAGCTGCCGTGCCTGGCAGCGCGAAACCCGTGGCCCGAGGGCTGGAGGTTCCGTAGCGTGTCGGTCATGCCGATGCCCGTCCTGTACTGCCGTGATTCGTTGAACCCTCGACGCGTAGACGAACACTTCGCGCTGGAAGCTCGGGAGGTCCGCGCCTGTGGCGGGGCAGTAGGGCTGATCGACCACGACGCGCTGTTGCAGGGCGACGCGCAGCAGGCAGTTGCACAAGTTCCAGCTGGGCTGGGAAGTGCGTGGTACCGAGGCTGGATGATTCCCAGCGATCGATACACCGCGTTGGCTGGGGCCCTGAGCCGACGTGGCACCGAGCTGCTCGTGACACCGGAGCAGTACCGCACCGCTCACGAACTGCCAGGGTGGCATGCAATGTTCGTCGACGTCACGCCCGCGAGCGTGTGGCGTCCCACGAAGCCCGGTGAGATGCTGACCGCCGACGACCTGGCTGCTCTCTCCGAGCCTCTGTTGCCAGGCTCGGGAATCGTGAAGGACTACGTCAAATCGCGCAAGCACGAGTGGGAGCAGGCGTGCTTCATTCCCGATCTCGCCGACGCCGTGGGTCTGACACGGGTCGTGCAGCGCTTTGTGGAGTTGCAGGAGGAGTTCCTGGCTGGTGGGATCGTTCTCCGCGCCTTCGAGACGTTCTCGCGGCTTGAGTCCGTCGCGGCTGAAGTGCGCGTCTGGTGGCTGGATGGTGAACCCAGGCTGCTGACGCCCCATCCGGATAGCCCGTTTGAGCGCGGGCTGGTGCCCGACCTTGATCACATCGGGCCTGCAGTGCGGCGCCTAGGATGCCGGTTCGTCACAACCGACGTGGCCCTTCGCTCGGACGGGGTGTGGCGGGTCGTCGAAGTCGGTGACGGCCAAGTCAGTGATCTGCACCAGTCGAGCAGCCGAGGCGAATTGGCCGCACTGCTGGTCGGTCCGTAGCACTTGCGCCCCTTCCCCGTACCAAGTCAAGTGATGTGCTTGTCGGAGCTCGACCGGTTCCTGGGCGAGAGCCAGTCGTCTGTGTCGCGGTGGCGGCCGAGTCCGACTGCGGCGAACTCGTCAACGTGATTGCCCTTGGTCGCGCCGAGTCGCCGCAGCGCCTGAGAGATCGGAGTGCCGGTCGTCGGCGACGGCTCCCCTTCGGCCAGGTGCAAGGGTCCGAGAGCTATCTTCCCTCCATCCCAGACCTGTGCGGTCTGAGTCCCTACCCCGCCGAAGTAGTCGGCCTCGATGTAGGCCACCGGTCCTGTCTCCGAGCACGCGGTCAGCAAGCGGTCATAGCCCGCTGGAGCCTTCCAGAACCCATTGAGTTCGGGTGCTCCGGCGGCGGTGACGACATCGAACAGCGCGTCGGTCATCGGCAGGAGCCAGAGGTGTTGGCCGAGAGGAATGATGCACGCCTCTGTGGTGGAGCCGGCCAACTCGCGAAGCACGGATTCGGCGGCGATGACCACCTGCAGGCAATACATCCCCTCATTCTCGCCTGGCCGCTGATCGCGGTGCGATGCCGGGTATGCCGAGGTCGACCGGCGCGACCCTGGCGAGCCGACGGGTCTGGTCTCGTTTCTGGCGTAGGAAGGACAGGGTGAGATCGATCCCTTCGATCTCACCGAGCCACCCCTCTGCTTCGGCCCGGGCCCGGCGGGCCAGAAGGTCGGCTTCGATCTTGTCGAGGCGGGGCAGCATCTTCGGATTGATGTTGGACATGGGACATCTCAGACAGGCGTGCTCATGCTGGCAAGGTGTCGAGTAGGGGCGTGCGCATCCTCTATCAGGGCACGTCTTACGTCCTCCACCACACCACGCTCCTGGAAAGACCAGGCGATCCGCCTGGCTCACGATTGAGACATGGTGCAGTTAACAGGTCTGCGAGTGGTGGATGTTCCGTGGAACCAGGCCACTCCTGCCGAAGGGCGGGACTTCGCGTTGTGGCTGGGGGCGACGGTCAAGGTCCCCAATGCTGCGCGGACGGTATCCACAGCCCGTATGCACCAGCGGGTGCGTGACCGACTCCCCCACCTCCCCCTGCTGGTCCAGACAGCAGAACGAGTCCACCGCGAGGCCGCAGCGCTCCTCGAGGCCGCTCGCGCCACCCCGTTCGCGCTCCCCGCTATCCGGCAGTTCGTCAGCCGGAGTGCGCCGTCGACACGAAGGGACGTGGCAGCCAGAGCGGGAAGGCAGGATCCGCTGAAGTCGAGCTGGCGAGCCTGCGTCCCGTCGAGCTCCAAGCGGTGCTGGAAGTGGCAAGCGGTCAGACGGATCGGATGGCGTATCTCTGCGTGCTGGAGGTCGAGGACGCCGGTGATCGCTGCCCCGGCAACGCGTAGAGCGGGCGCCTCGCCGGATTCGGATGAACCACCCAGGATGAGGGTCCGGATGACCTCAGCGCGCACAGTCCGTTCCGCGTCCTGAATAGTCGCGGGGTCCTCAAACTCGTCTCGGCGAACGTCGATGGCTACACCAAGCGAGAACGCCTGCCAGATGCGACGTTCCAGAGGCGTCAGGTCTGTGATGTCCATCCGCAGGACCCTATCCATTGAGGCACTGCGGTACAGGAGGGGACGGCTCCCCTGGTCTCACAAGGGCCCCAGGGTGAGTCCCCTTAGTCCGGAAAAGGGCCAGCGGTCTCGTCGAAATCCTTGCGCGGGCACTTCGCGAACGCGGCCACGACGTTGAAGTCGAGCACCTCCACGTCCACCTTCCCCGCGTGCTGAAGAGGACCGCCTCATGACCTGCTCGCCGTCAGCTTGCCGAGCGCAGAAGGTCCAGCTCGTCCCCGATCGCCTTGCGCAGCGGATCGTGCTGCGGACCGAGTACGAACTCCTTGTCGGACCAGTTGTCACGGGGATAGAGCCACACCGGCATACGCACCAACTCGGCTGGCTCCCACTCGAAGCGCGGCCATACGTGCGCATGCAAGAACCCGTCAGTGTTGCCCAGGATCTCCAGGTTCACCCGCCGGAAGGCCGGATCCATACGACAGGACGCTCGCTCGACTGCTTCTCCGAGCTGGTCCATGTCGGACAGGAAGGCCAGCCGCTTGGCCTTGGGCAGGTCCGACAGCCTCTCCACCTTGGGATCGTCCACCAAGAGGACCGAATAACCCGGCAGGAACTGCACATCACCGATCACCGCGAACCCCGCCTCCAAGCGCCGCAACACCGCAGGGTTTTCGCCTCGAAGAGCACTTCCGATCCGGTCCATTCGCCAGCCATCAACCATGGCCAGAACCTACCCTCCGTGCTCACCTCCCCGTGAGAGGGCACGGGGGAGCATCACAGTCGACCTGCAATTCCTTAGTCCGGAAAAGCGCCCCCGCCATCGCGGATGCCATCGCCCACCGGATACGGGAGTCCGGCACCCAGGTCCAGGTCACCCACCACCACATCAACCGGCCGCCGGTCCCCCGCAAACACCCGCGCGCCGACTGCCCGTTCTGCCGGATCATCCACGACGACGCACCGGCCACGATCGTCCGCGAATGGGCCGACGCCCTAGCGATCCTGCCGCGCGCCGACGAGCACGGCCGCCGCGGCTGCACCGACGGCCACCTCCTGGTCCTCCCGCGCGGCCACGTCGCCGACTTCACGACCGACCCCGTCGTATCCGCCACCGTGCAGCTGCGCGCCGCCGAACTCGCCCAGGAGCTGGGCGGCCAGTGGAACTACCTCACCTCCTGCGGACCGGACGCCACCCAGTCCGTCTTCCATCTGCACGGTCACCTGATTCCTCGCCACGTCGGTGACGGCCTCGCCCTCCCCTGGACCCACTCCATCCGTGAACTGGAGCCTGCCCGATGAAACGCCCCTTCTTCCGCCGCTGCGGTCACGCCCCCGGCGCCCTCTCCCCCGAGGATCAGGCCGTCGTCGACCAGTTCCGCGCGATGCTCACCGCCCTGCGCAACCCCGAGCCCTGGACGCCCGGCAGCGCCCGGGACATCGCCGTCATAGTGGGCCCGTTCACCGAGCGCGCGCACCCCCGACCTGGCGACGACCACGGCTCCGACATGATCGCCATCGCCCTGGTCCACCCCGAAACCGGCCACGCCTCCGCCTACCTCCACGGCCACCAGCTCGGCTATGCCGAACGCGGCTGGCTGCGCTGCGAGACGACCGCGATCCTCGGCTTCTGGCAGCACGGCTACGCGATGCTCACCCACGCCGCCGCGAACCTGCCCCTGCCCGATGACGTCGGCATGGAGCTTGCGCACTACGCCCTCTACATCGAGGCCCGCAAGCGCGACGACAGCCTCGACGGCTTCACCCTGCTGCGCGTCGGCCCGTACACCCACCCGGCACACCCAGCAGGACTACGACCGGCTCACCGCCGCACTGGACGGACGCGAGACCACCCTCGTGCCCGACCACCGCATCACCGCGCGCTACGGGCCGTTCGACGTCAGCGACCACCAGCGGTTCGCCGACCCGTACGAGGCCGACGCCGTGGCGCTCCTGGACGCCGCCGTCGCGGGCATCCACGCGGACGACGGCGCATGCACCCGAGCTCCGCAACGTGCAACCCCTGCGCGAACCGGTCCACGCCACCGACTCCCAGCTCCGGTGGAAGCCCAGCCGCCTGCTCCTGGATCGGATCACGGCCGCTAATCCGGCACTCACGACGCAGCTCGCCGGATAACACCCATCACACGCGCCCGGCCGCCACCGCGGGGTCCGGCTGTTTGCCCCTCGCCAGATGCGCCCCTCGATCCCCGACGAGATAGGAACCCGTTCGTGAAGTTCGACGAAGGCCCGTACTCCCTACAGGATGGAGGGAAGTACGGGCCTTCTTGCATTTCAGGGCCTGTCCCGCGCAGGATCCCCCGCCATACACGAGCACCGTCAGCCAAGACCGACGGCTCCAACTTCACGTGCAGGTAGGTGACCACGGAGGAGGCGTGCCGTACGACAGCTGGTCCGGCTGTTCCGCCTTAGACGGCGCCGCGCTCGCCGGAGCATGAGCCGCCTGGGTATTAACGCCGTTAACGGTCGACGGCACGGAGGATCCTGCCCGGCACCCCGCCCTCGGGATATTAACGGCGTTAACGGTCGAGGCCTCGCCCCCTGTTCCAACGCAGGCTGCGCCGCTGGTGTCCGTTCTCAGTGAAGGTAGTCGCTGATTCGAAGCGAGTCGACGCCTCGGCGTCGCTGTGACTGAGCGGCCCAGTTGGCCATTCTGAGCATCACAGTGGGCCATGTCTCCGCGCCACAGGTGCAAGCTCGTGGGAGCGTCAGACGGTCTTAGGCAGCCGGGATGCGCGGGCGTGAGCGTAGGAGTGTTCTCAGCATGCCGGCCCCCGCTGCGATGGCGGCGAGGTGCAGCACCGCGGCGACGGCTGGGTTCTCCGGCGGGGTGACATCGCTTGAGTGGGTCAGCGCCACGAGCAGCGTGAGGGGCAGTTTCCAGCTGCTCCAGGCGAAGAGCGAGCCCGACCCGAGCCAGCCGAGCGCCAGGAGAAGCCAGTGGGGCCGCCGGGCTGGCCGTGCCCGGGTGAGTGTCCAGATGGCGGCGGCGCCGACCAGCGCCCAGAGCGCGCCCAGGCCAGTAAGCAGCTCTCCGTTGTTGTGCCGCTCTTCGGGGTGGGCGATTCCCAGGGTGCCGCCCACTGCCCAGTACAGCCAGACCAGGCCGACGACGACAGCGAGGACAGCTGCCCATGGCGCACCGGCACCGGCGCTGTCCCGGCCTCGTCCGGTGAACGCCTGCGGCCAGCGTCGACGCAGGTAGGCGGGGAGTGCGAGGGCAAGCCCCAGCCCCATCCCCATAAAGCTGAACTGGAGCAGGGCGCCCATCCAGCCGGGCATGGCGGTACTGTCGCCGCCGTTGTCGGACGAGTTGCCGCGCGCGGCATCCAGCAGCGTACTGAGTACGGCGTACGGCAGGATCGACACAAGGAATCCCGACCCCGTCCAGGCGCAGAATGCCACCAGCCACCCCGGTATCCGCATGCCCCAGGGCCGCACCAGGGCGAGCGCCAGGGCGATACCGATTCCCGCCATGCCGATAGTCACCGTATTGAGCAGAACCCAACCGGCTTGGCTGTAACCCTCGCCGATCGGCACCACTCCCAGGAGCGAGCCGACGACCCACAACACTTTGATCAACGGATACGGCGCCAGCGACAGAGCAGCCCCATACCCCGCGCACCGACCGACCTGGTCCCAGCGTTCCACCTGGATGTTCCCTTCTTGGCAGGAACCCCAGCCTTGGGCATCTCACTGCGACGCGCGTCCACCACGAGGGGTGCCCACCTCCACCACCCGACGGGGACGCTCTCGTCATCAGGGCTCACCGAACGCGCGAGCTGCTTGTTGTGCGGTCACAGCAGGTGACGCCCGATTCGGTTGGGCGAGAAATAACTCCCTTCAGTGAGAACGGACAGCTGGCGAGGGGCTTTCGCGGCCTCGATGGCCTTCTTCGCCTCGCCGGCCTGCTGCGTCTCGGGCACTGAGTGCGAGCCCGAGGGACCATCGCTGGCAACAATTGTTTCCAAGACGTTCGGCCAGATCGAACAGAGGGGCTGCTGCGTGTGGGTAGGCCGCCCTCAAGATCGTTCTTGCCCAATTGGGCAAGAACGATCTTGAGGGCCTTGGCGCTGTGAGGACCCGCTGCGCTCTGTGGCGGGCCGGGAGCTGCACCATTAACGCCGTTAACGGTGGCAGGCGATCAGTCCGCAGTGGTGGTGAGTGACTCCATGAGCAACTCCGCCACTGCCGTCAGATCGTGAGGCGACAGCTTCTCCGTCAACGCGGCCACGATGCCCTGAGGGGAGGTGTCAGAGATGACCACAGCAGCGCCAGGAGCGGGCTCCGCCGCTGCCGGGGTATTAACGGCGTTAACGGTCCGGGGCGGAACCGCAGGATCAGTACCGGGGGAGTCGGGGGTGTTAACGCCGTTAACGGCTGGCGCAGCGCTTCCGGTGGCCAGTTGACGACGCGGTGTGCGCTGGCGAGGCTTCTTCGGCGCGGCCATGGCCTTCTGTACGGCGGGGGCTTGCTGCTCCTTGGGTAGACGCCCGATGCGCTGTGCGGGCTCTACCTTCAGTTGCCCGGTCACCACGGCGTCCTGCAAGTCCGGAGTGAGTTCCAACAGTGCCAGCCGCTGCGACACCCATGCCGGTGTTTTACCCAGCTGCTTGGCCACCTTGCCCTGTGAGCCGTGGACCTCCACCAGTTGCTGAATGGCTTTGGCCTGGTCCAAGGGAGGTACGTCCACCCGGTGCACGTTGGCGATCAGTGCCGATTCGAGAATGTCGGCGGCGCTGGCCGACAGTTCGTCGTTGACGTCGATACGCAGCTCGACCAGGCCGGCATGAGTGGCGGCCTTGAGGCGGCGGTTGCCGTCGACGACGACATACTCAGCTGCCCCGATCTGCTCCTCCTGATCAGGATGCGCGCTCAAGAAAGCGGCACGCCGCGCGACGGTGATCGGCTGGATATGCCCTCGGACGCGAAGTGACTCCGCCGTCTCTTCGATGTCGGTGTACTCATCGCGCGGATTGAACGGATTGTGCGCCAGCTCCGTCAACGGCACGGAGGCCGGCGGGCGTTTCCCCTCACCGTTGATGATCTGCTGACGCGTCCGTACACGCCGCGGCGTTCCCTCTCGGGGTCCGCGCAGGTCCCGGATGGGCGAGGCGTCTTCCGCTGATGGGCCCTTGGCTCGCCACGAAGTCAGACGGTCTCAGAGGAGCTGCTCGCCGCTCTCAATGCGCTCGTACGGGACCCCCTGCAGGTGAAGCGCTGATGCTGGTTTGCCCGTAGAGGAAGGTGCCATCGGTTATTACGCCGTAATAGCCGACTGTCTGGCATTGCAGCGCTGGTTGGTACCTCGTTGGCGACGTGCAGGAGCACGGGTGCCATTGCTGCGCAGTGTGGCCTGTGCCCGTCCTTTGGCGTGAAGGGCCACACTGTTGAGGCCAGGGAGTGCTTTGAGGGCTCGGCAAGTCTGTGTGCCCGGCGCTTCGCTGAGGCTGAGACGGCCTGTACGACGGCTCACTGGCCATTCACACTCTGGCTGCAGCACGTGTGCGTCTCTGATCTGCGTCGCCGCACCGTCTAAGAACTCCTAACGGAATGAGGCCGGGACAACCTGGTTGTGGCTGAAGGGCTGGTTCAGCACCATGAGCTGTGACAGGCGGTGGGCGGGCAGAGCGAGGGTGCACGGTGGAACTGATTAGCCTCTCGGATGGCGACAACAGCTTCCGGGTACGTGTGCTCGGACGTCGGTTGCCGGGCGTGTTGCACCTTCACGATCTGCTCGACGCAGAGGTCCTCATCACGAGTAGCTTCGTCAATGGTCGACTCGACACGTCCCTGAGCCCTTCCGACCTGGACGCCTGGTCTCGGGCTCTCAACTTGCTCGCTGCCGGTCAGGACATCTGCTGGAAGGACAACGACCACAGCCCTGAGATCAGGATCCAGCCGTACAACGAAGAGCATGAGACTCCCGCCGTCCGTGTAGAAGATCTAGGCAGCTCGCGCGTCTCCGTGTTCCTTCCCATCTGCCTTGAAGAGGGATGGATCGACCAGCAGCGGAGGCTGCTTGGGCTGGTGCGGAAGGAGTGGCCGAGCGAGGTCCTGCAGTCTTCACCGGGTGTCTATGAGTGGCGGCGCTGAACTGCTGCCAGGCGGCGCCAGCAGATGAGTGCGCATTCGAGCGTAAAAAAGGCTTCATGGATGTCCTCGCGGATCTCCCAGCGGATCCGCAGGCGGCGGAACCAGTGCAAGTGGGCGAAGGAGCGCTCGACGACCCAGCGTTGGGTTCCGAGCCCGGAGCCGTGTTCGGTGCCGCGTCGGGCGATCAGCGGCTTCACGCCGAGAGCGCGGACCAGGCGGCGGTACTTGTCGTGGTCGTAGCCGCGGTCGCCGAGCACGACGTCGGGGCAGCGCCGTGGCCGGCCGCGCTTGCCCCGGACCGGCGGAATCGCTACGAGTAGCGGGATGAGCTGGTGACGTCGTTGCGGTTGCCGCCGGTCAGGGTGACGGCGAGCGGGATGCCGGTGGCATCGGTGATCAAGTGATGCTTGCTGCCTGTCCTGCCCCGATCAACAGGGCTTCGGCCCGTCTTGGAGCCCCCTTTAACGCCCGGATGTGGGAGCCGTCGACCGCCGCCCGGGAGAAGTCCTGGGCGTCCGCGCTGCGGAGCTTCGCGAGGAGACCTCGTGCAGCCGCAGCCACACACATGCCTTGGTCCACTCGGCCAAGCGGCGCCAGCACGTCATGTCCGAGCCGAAGCCGAGCTCCTGCGGGAGGTGTTCCCGGGCGATCCCGGTGTGCAGCACGAACAGGATGCCCTGGAACACCAGCCGGTCCCGCTTACGCCAGGATGCCGATGTTGGCGCTCCACCTTCGGCATCAACGGTTCGATCACCGAGCACAGTTCATCGTCGACATCCCACAGCTTCGGCCGAGCCACCCCACACCCCCAGATCGCCAGCCCCGGAGCGATCCAACCATCTCGAAGATCATTTCGGTGGGAGTTCTAAGCCAACTCATCGCGGGCTGCCGGCTCTGACAGAGACTGGCCTCGGGCCGCGACCAAGACGGTCTGGGCCGCAGGGGCATCACCCACGGGGCGGGGGCTGAGATGGTCGTCGCTTCCGATGGGTGAGCGCCTTCCCCACCCACTGCTGCACGAGCGGCTACGCGTCATTACGTCGTAATAGCTCCAGTCGTGGGAGGGCAAATCCAGCCCCCGGACCCGCTATTACGACGTAATAGCCAGGTGGAGGAGGTCGGGCGCCATCACCAGCATAGGCTAACTAGCGCGTCGTTGCAGAAAACGATCTATGACGTTAGTAAGGTGTCCTCCATGAGTTCGCCAGCCACCTCCAGCGACCGCGAGAAGGTCGTCTCCAAACTGCCGGGATCGCTCCGGCAGGCCCTCAAAATCAGAGCCGCCCAGCACCGCGTCGAGATCCAAGTCGCCGTGGAACAGGGCATCCACGCCTGGACCCGCCTGGCCTCCAGTCCGCCAACGATCGACACCGCCGGCGCCGACTCCTTCTCCACTTTCCTGCCGGAAGGCCAGTGGGAGACGTTCCGGGCAACTGCCGCCGAGCGCGGTGTCTCCCTCATCCAGGGACTCGCACAGTCCGTGCAATTGTGGCTGGACACCAACCCGGCACCGCATGTCGAGCGGCCCGACATCCCCCAGCGCGTCGTCGTCTGCAACCAGAAGGGGGGAGTGGGCAAGACAGCCATCACGGCGGGCACCGGCGAGGCGCTCGCGGAAGACTCCAACACTCTCTACCCGGTACGCGTCGCCAAGCAGCTCACCAAGGCCCTCCGCGCGAGCAACGGCGAATCCGCGGACGATCGTCCAGCCGACGATCCGCTGGACGTCGAGAACCTCCCGGGGCTCGGGCTGCGTGTCCTCCTCGTCGACTTCGACCCCCAGGGACACCTCACCAACCAGCTCGGCGCCACTCCTTTGCCCATGAATGGCGACAGCCTCACCAACCACATGGCCGGAGACCCCAAGGGCGACCTGCGCGACCTTATTGTGTCCGTTGAGGAAGAGTCTTTCGGTGGGCGCCTGCACTTGCTGCCTGCCTGCACCGACGCTTTCCTCCTCGACGTGCGGCTTTCGGCCGTACGCGCCCGAGAAGCCGCCCTGGAACGGGCTTTGGCCCCCCTGGAAGGCGACTACGACGTCATCCTGGTCGACTGTCCCCCCAGCCTTGGCCTCAGCATGGACGCCGCTGCCTACTACGGCCGTCGCCGCGACGGTGAACGCCCCGGCCGCTCGGGAGTCCTCATCGTCGTTCAGGCAGAAGACAGCTCTGCCGACGCCTACGGCCTGCTCACCACACAGATCGACGACCTGAGCAACGACCTCGCCCTGGACATCGACTACCTCGGCATCGCAGTCAATCTCTACGACGGGCGGCGTGGATACATCGCCACGTCCTCCCTCGAGGGGTGGGTCGAGATCAAGGACCCACGAGTCGTCGGCCTCATCGGAGACCTCAAGGAACAAAAGGAGGCCGTCCGAATGAAGCGGCCCTTGCTGACATACGCCCCCAGATCGCAGCAAGCCATCGGCATGCGTGCACTGGCCCGGGAGATCGCATGAGCAAGGCAGACCAGCTCGGAGCCGGCCGCTTCGGCGCCACCCACAGCATCAGCAGCCGACGTGCCGCGATCAGCGCAGCGACGGGCGTACCGACCGAGGGCATCGCCCCGCCAACCAGCCTCCCTGTCGGGCGTATCAGCCTCAACCCTGACAACCCGCGGACCAGCCTCGGAGACCTGACCGAGCTCGCAGGAAGCCTGAAAGAGCACGGCCAGAAGCAGGCCATCACGGTCATGAACCGGGATGCTTATGTGGCAGCCAACCCGGAACGGGAGAAGGAGCTGGAGCCGGACACGACGCACGTCGTCGTCGACGGCAGCAGCCGTCTCGCAGCCGCAAGGGAAGCCGGAGTCACCCACCTGAAAGTCATGGTCGACGATGACCAGGGCAGTGACCCGGAAGCAATTCTTGAGTCAGCACTCGTCGCAAACGTCCACCGCCAAGCCCTCGAACCGCTCGACGAAGCCCACGCCCTGCAGCGACTGCTTACCATCCACGGCACCCAAACCGCTCTGGCTAAACGCCTGCACAAATCCCAGGGCTGGGTGTCTCAGCGCCTGGCACTGCTTAACTTGACACCTGAGCTGAAGCAACGCATCGGCCGGGAACCGGTCGACCTGCTGCGCGCTGTGGGTAACAAGCCAGCCGAGCAGCAGGAAGCGGCGCTGGTCAAGCTGAAGCAGCAACAGGCGTTGGAACAGCAGGAGAAGGCAGCACGGAGGAAGAAGAAGGGCCAGCAACGAGCTCCGACGCCCCCGAAGCACTCGGTGCAAAACTCCGAGGCCAACCCCGGCGCGGCCGGCGACGCGCGCGAGCGCGCCGAACCGTATCGAAACGGCGGTGTCAACCGCGTCACCAGCGGGGGAGAGGGCGAGGGCGTTCCAGAGCCTCGCCAGTCGCCCACTGACGGAGGTCATATCCTCCAGAAGTTCCCGTACCACGACGGTAAGGAAGCCGCGCTTTACCTGGACCAGCGGATGGACGACACCCAGTTCTTCGCCATGGTCGATGAGGTGACTGAGCGAGCGCAGCATCGGCGTGCGGAGACAGCCAAGACGAGCTGATGCTCACCAGCCAGTGAAGCCCCCGGATCGAAAAGTCCGGGGGCTTCGTGCTGTCGCGAGTATGTACGACGAGGCTCGTGTTCCAGCCAGGGTGCCTGGTTCATAGGTCTGCTTCGTCTGCGTTGAGTGGTCCCGGATCGTGAGCGAAGACGAGATCGAGAGCGTACCGTCTTGCTGAGGAGCACGGCGTGACGTAGCCCAGCACTTGGAGAGGGCCGATGACTGGGTGACTTGGCGGATCCTCCTTACCCACCTGGCCCTCAAGCTCCAGTAGCTGGTGCTGAAGAAGAACATGCCGCTCGACCCCACGCGGTCATTGGGGAAGCTGGCCAGGGATAACGAGTGGAGCGACACGGAGCAGCTGGCATGGTGGCAAGACGAGCAACAGCGGCGAGCATCCGCATCCACCGAGCGGTCGGCAGCCAAGAGAAAAGGGCAGCCCAGCCACCGGCCGTACAGAAGGTCCCTGTCTCCCTGGCCAAGGCGTTGGACTAACCACCAGGTGAGCCTGCTCAGCCGCGAGCCGACCCGTTTTACGGCCGTAAAGCGGCTTCGAGCGTTACGGCGCCGGACCCAGCCGATACGGAGCAGGAGCCAGCCGTGCCCGACGACCCGCGGGCCCACAACGGCGTACCCCTGGACCAGCAGCCTACGGTTGACAGTTCATCGGTAGTAGGGCTGCCATACGCTGACCCGGTTCATCGCCACACACCTCGACCGATGGAAGGAGGCGACCTCTTCGAGTTGGTCCGCCTGCTGATCAGACATGCGCGGAACCGCAATCCCGAAAGGCTGGCGGCGCTCCACAGGCAGGTCGCCGAAACGAGATGATCCTCTAGTGCGCTGTCTCTCCCACAGGAGGGGCCGGGGCCCTTCCGTTCGCGTCATCCCGGTGCCAAGTACGCTCGTAGGGCGTGGAATCGACAGGGCGGGCGTTGGTAAGTGCGGGCGAACCGGCTTATCCGGAACCAGGCGACCAGATACCACCGAAGCCGTGATCGAAGATGGTGGCGTTCGAAAACCGTCGAATGTGCCGTGAACCGGACTTGACGCTCAGTCAGAAAGTTCGTCAGGAGCGATTCTCCGGCCAGGCGCTCGCCCCTCGCGTTTCGGTCGCTTGGGCGCGTACCTCATAGCGGCCGGGTCCCGCTGCGAGTGCCGCTCCAGGTAGTCGGCCATAGCTCGGAGGGTGCCGGGTTCTCTCGTGCGTTTCCCAGCGCGTGGTTGCAATGAGTACAGAGCAGGTCGCGTAGCGCATTCGTCTCATGGTCGTGGTCGACACACAGCCGCGTCTCGGGCTGTTCGCCGCAGATGGCGCATCGGTCTCTCTGCGCCCAGCATCGGTGGTTGTACTCATCCAGCGTCAACCCGTAGTGGTATCGAAGGCTACGGTCGTACGCGGTGTCCGTGCCTCCTAACCGCACATACCGATCCTTGTTTCGCAGGCTGATGCACTCCTGACAACAGAAGGCTAAAGGCCGCGTGAACTGGTCGATCGGCTTCGTCTTGTCGCACTCACGACACCATCTGTGCGTCTGCTGCAGCGCCTTCTCTCTGCGACGCTTCCGCTCTGCTGCCCTCTGCACGGCTTTGAGCAGTAGAGGGGAACGCGTCCATTGAGTTGGCTAGGGCGTGGCTGCTGATCGCACTCGTCGTTCCCGCATCGTCGGCCCTGCTCGGGTGCCAGCGCTTCCTGCATCGTTTCCCTTTCCCCCATACAAGTAGTTCAGCCGGTCGCCTACGACCGGGACGGTAGTTTCGCCGAGCAAACGTCACCCTCGCGCGGTTTTCCGACCGCGCCACCGAGATGTGGGGGTGGGGGGCCAATCATGCTCGCCGTACGAGAACGCGCGGGCCACGTGACAGAGGAGTTCCAGGCCATCGCCTGTACCGACAAAGGCACCGTCTTCCCTTCACTTTGAACGCCCCAGATGAGCGCTGGTGCTCAGACTGCCTCATCAAGATCCACGCCTGAAGCGCAACGGTGCCTCCCGGCTGAGGGAAGCAGCAGAAGGGCAGCGCCCTCAGCCGACAAGTCGGCTGAGGGCTACGGGCGGCCGATCGTTGGCTTCCTTGCCGTGTGTCTTGGCCAACCGGGGTGTCTCTCGGGCTTCCAGCAGAAGATGCCCATGTCCGGCTGCTGGCGCCCCTATTACGCCGTAATAGGGGCGCACCGCTCGGAGTGCAGCATGGCCGCGGTGCCTCAGAGATTTGCTTCCTCCAGCTGTGGTCGGCAACGTCCGCCGTCCTGCCCGCTGCCCGCAGTGGCACGCATCCGTAGGGGTCGTGCAGCTGAGCGTCGGACCCGAGGCCCCGCCCTACCGCCTCCGGGCTTCGGTGAGGGCTGCCACGAGTGCGTCCAGTCCCCCGGTGTAGACGATCACGTCTTCGTCGTCGGACGGGGGGCGAAGCGGGCGAAGAAGTCGTCCAGGGCTTCGTGGGTGACGGTCAGCGCGTTGGCGTCCTTGCGCTGGTTGCGTTCGGCCAGGCGTCGCAGCAGCTCTTCGCGGTCGGTGGGGAGGTAGACAACTACGGGCAGGGCGCCCGCTTCGCGGGCGGCCTGCCGCCAGAGGTCGCGCTCGCTGCGGCGCCATAGGCCGCGGTCGAGGACGACGTCGTTCCCGGCCTCGATCTCCTTGGTGAACCGGTCCCGGGTCGCTTCGACCACGGGCCGTTCACGCTCGAAGTAGGTGTGCTCGGGGTAGTCCACGCCGTAGCGGCCGTGGAGGCGGTGGACCTTCTCGTCCACGGACAGCCGGAGGTAGCCGCGGTCGGCCAGGGCCTGGGCGACGGTGGTCTTCCCGGAACCGGTGAGGCCGGTCAGGAGTACGGCGAGGGGCACGTGGTCATCCTTTCGCGACGTGGTGACCGCGAGCGCGGGTGCTGCCTGTCAATCCTGGGCGCTGTGGGCGTGGGGACGCCAGGTGGTGAAGATGTTGCGGGCCTCGCAGGGCCAGCCGAAGGGCATCCGGTCCAGGCTGACCTGGCGGAAGGCGAACCGCGGATCGCTGGTGTTGATTACGCCGCCGTGCTGGCCGATGTGGGTCAGCAGGCGGTTGGCCTCGTCGCGGACGGCCGAGGGTGTGTTCCTGCCAGGTGCCGGAGGTGAAGTACCGCACCCGGCGGCGGAGGTCGTCCAGGACGCCCGAGCGCCACTTGAAATGGTGAACCGCGCAGATGCGGTCCGCGTTCGGCCGGTGGCCGGGGGAGCGGTGGTTGCCGGAGGAGACGGTGACGTCATGGCGGGCGTGAGCGATCTTTCTCAGGTCGCCGTGCAGGAGCCGGTGGGTGAGGTGGCCGCCGAGGGAATAGGCGAGGTCGAGGCTGCCTTCGGGCCTCCAGCCGGTCAGGCGTCCGCTGGCGGCGACGCGGTCGAGCATCAGCCCGCCGACCACCCGGTGTCCGGTCTTCACGGCCTGGGCGATCACCTCGTAGAGTGGGGCGGGGTACTGCTGGAACTCGTCGGCGTCGGCGAGCAGGTGCCAGCCGGGACCGGCCTGGTGTCGCGGAGCTGGGTGTTGGTGTGCTCGTGCCAGGGGCCAGCGGATGTGCCGGTGGGGACGATGCCGAGTTCGCGGCAGGCGGCCTGGAGCTCGTGCCGCTGGGTGTCGGGGACGTGGTCAGGGAAGTGGAAGGCGATCAGGAACCGCTCGACGCCGAGCCACCGGTAGTGGCGGACCCAGGCGGCCAACAGCGGGGGCTCGATGGGGCCGACAACGGCGATCAGGGCGGGAGGCGTGCTCAGCATCGGGACTCCTCGGGTGGAGGAAACCTTCCAGGCCGGAAAGGGCCTGACCGGACTGGACGAGCACCAACTCCGCCGCTTCACCTCGTGGTCTCGCTGGGTCACCCTGGTCATGCTCGCCCACGCCTTCCTCGCCGTCGTCCGCGCCGACGAACACACCCGCCATTCCGTCCCGGACGGTCTGATCCCGCTCACCTGCAACGAGATCCAGCACCTGTTCACGACGCTGGTCGCCCGGCCCGTAAGCGATGTGGCCCACCGCCTTGAGGGTCCGCCTGGCGACGTCGCCACCAGGCCCGCGCCAAGGCCAGCCATTACCGCCGACAAGCCGTGAATCAGACATGAGGATCACGATCTACAGCTGGAGTACTAGGCCGGTTCTGACGGCTCTTGGAGGGTGTCGCGGGGCCAAATGACGACCGCAGGGCAGGAGCGGGGCCAAGAGCAGAAACGGGACCAGACCGTGCCCGAGGAGAAAGCTGGCGGAACCTGGCTCTCCCGCTTCGGCAGGCGCTGACGTGACCGGGCCCGGTCGGCAATGGCGGCTGCACGACATGGTGGAGGAGGCGCGGGAGCATACGTAGTGCGGTGGCGAGCCGTTCGCCGGTTGCCGCCTGCTTCTGGGGGAGGGGCGAAGTGGGCGGCCCCGTCACCGGGGGGATGGTGGCGGGCCCGTTGTGCTCGGAAGGGGGAGCCGAGCTGTCTGATGTGCTGGTGCCCTGGTTCTGAAGCAGTATGCCTGGATGCGGCGGGCGTCCGATGTCTGTCGGCTGCCTGTGCCGGGTGGCGCCGCCCTCTGGGCCTGCTGCCGGATCCGGGCTGAGGTGCTCGGGTGCCACGATGGGCTCCGGGCTCGGCCCGCCAGGACGAGTGGACGGACGAGTTGGCGTGTGAAGTGGTGGCGTGGCGCCCTAGGCCGTGTATCGAAAGCGGATCATGCACGTAGGGTTGTCGGCATGTCGCTGAGCCACATAGCCCTCTCGTCCGGTCGTTCGATCGAGCTCATCGAGCTGCGGATGTCTACGACCTATGGGGGGATGCTGGAGGGCTATCCGTGCCAGCGCATCAACGACATGAAGGTCAGCGGGCTCCTGCGACAGGCCGAGCATGCGTTCTCCTTCGCGCCGGTTCATCTCGTTCCGCCCTCCCGTGCGTACCCGGACCAGGCCGCCGGCGCCTTCGGCCCCGTTGAGGTGCTGCCTTCCGTGGCTTGCATCGGTGTGTTCGGCTCGACAGCGGTCGATACTGGACTCGACGCAGTGTTGCACCGCTCCGCTCTCGTCGTGGCTTGGTTCCAGGCCACCCCGGATGTCCCGTCGAGCGAGAATGCTGATTTTGCTCTTCGCAGCATTCGCTGGGACGAGCTGGCCCAGGACTACGAGCTCTAACGACGATCACAGCCACTCTCGATGGCCGCTACGAGGACAGTGGCCTCATGGCGGACCGCCGGTGAGGGAGGCCGCCGTCCGCCCGCCTTCCTGCTCACGCCCGGCCAGTGGGGCGACGCCCCGCAGCTCATCCCGGTCCTGGAACGCATCCGTGTTGCCCGCCAGGGCGGCGGTCGCCCCCACACCCGGCCCGACCACCTGGGCGGTGACAAGGCGTACTCGTCGCGGCGTAATCGCCACTACCTGCGAAGACGCCAGATCAAGCACACCATCCAAAGGAACAACGGACCAACTACCAACGGCGCGGCGGCAGTGGCGGCCGGCCCACCGCCTTCGACAAAACGATCTACAAGCGCCGCAACGAAGTTGAACGGACGATCAACGCGCTCAAGAACTTCCGGGCAGTGGCCACCAGATACGACAAGCGCGCATACGTCTTCCACGGCACGTCACCGTTGTCGCGCTGCGACTATGGCTTCGCTGAGGCAACGCAGAACTCATTGCCCTCCGGGTCGGCCATCACAACGTGGTGTCCGTCGCACTCCTTCAGGACCCTCCCGCCCGCCCTCACCAAACGCCCGGACTCTGCCTTGATCCGCGCCCACCGCTCCTCGGGGCTGCCGTGTCCAGGCACCCGGACATCGATGTGGAGCCGGTTCTTTGCCGTCTTGGGCTCCGGGACTTTGAGGATGGACAGGCGAGGGCCGACGCCATCGGGATCGCAGAGCCACGCACCATCGTCCTCGCTGTCCTCTTCCAGGAGGTCGAACTGCGCAAGCCACTCCTCGCGTGTTCTGAAGGGAGCGGGCGGAGGCTCGTCGACGTAGCCCAATGCCGTTTTCCAGAATGCAGCAAGGAGCTGTGCATCCGCGCAATCAAGTGTCAGATCGATTCTGGCTGCCATGGCAGGACCGTACTGCGCGCCTCTGACAATGCTTCATGGCCCAACGGAGCGGCTATCGCCAGTCCATGGTGATCCGCCGGGCAGGACCTAGCCGTGCCGCGCCGTGCGGCCCGCACGGCGGGACGGACGACGAAGTCACCACGCCAGGCACCGGGACGCGACCGAGCACCCACCCCCGAAGCCATCCGGGAGCGGGGAGGGTGCCGGGGACCGCTCCCTCAAGTACGGAGGCCCCTATGGTTGCCCCGACCCTGCCGCACCTTTCACCGGAGCAGCGCGAGCGCCTGGAGCAGCTCGCCGACGCGGCCCGGCTGCATATACCGTTGTACCGGTCGCCGACGCCGCCACCCGTCCGGCGCCGCTCCCGGCAGTACCCCGGCGGCCGGCCGAACCTGTGGCGCACCGCGCGGGGCCGTCGCCGGGGATGAGTAGACGCGATGGACTCCGCGCGCCCGTGCACGGAGGCGAGTGTTCACCGAGTGGAGCCGACGATGTTCAGCATCCAGTGGCGATGCACGACATCGAGTGGGCTCCACCCGATGGACTCCACCGTGGTGCGCACCGGATGACGATGGACGCCACTCTGATGCGCACCGCGATGGCGCGACCGAGAGGTGCGCCCGCGTAGGGGACTGTGGCCGGCTCCTTGGCGGTAATGGGTACCCGGCGTCTTAGGGTGTTTCGCTGGAGAGATTCCCTGCTTCTGGTGGGACGCCTGCTGCTTGAGATTCCCTGTCGGGGCTTGGCTTGTTCGGCAGCCGGTGGGCGGTCAAGGTCGCGAGGGCCGCGATCGCTGCGAGGGTGATCGCTACAAGGCGCGGGCCGGTGAGGGCCAGGAGCTGGCCGCCGAGCATGGAACCGGCACCGGAGCCGAGGTTGTAGCCGGAGCCGAGCCAGGCGTTGGCTTCTGCGTGCCGGGTGGTGTCGATGCGTTCGTCGACGAGGAGGTAGGAGATGACGAAGATCGGCGTCATGGGTAGGCCGACGCAAAAGACGGCCACGATAGTCAGGGGTGATGCCGAGAGCGTGGCCAGCAGCAGGGCGCCGATGGCCAGTGAGGCCGTGGCGATCGCATAGCGGTGTCGCAGGGATGCCGTCCATTTCTTTCGCCCGTACAGCAGTCCGCCGACGGCGCCGCCCAGGGAGAAGGCGGCGAAGGAGTAGCCAGAGGAGATGACGTTGGTGAAGTCCTCGGTGGCGGCCGGGATGATGACGCTGAGTCCTCCTCCGCACAGGCCAAGGACGATGATGGGCACGGTGATGCCCTGGCCGTCCCGGGTCCTGATGAGTGAACGACGCCGAACCGTCGACTCGGCCTTATCACCGTGCTCGGCGGCGTCGTGTTCGTCGGTGGGAAGGGTGCGCAGGACGGCGGCAAGCCCCAGGGCCGCGGGCAGGAGCAGGAAGGCCCCTATGCCTGTGACCCAGCGGGAGTCTGCCAGGGCCATGGCTGCCGTGCCGAGCAACGGTGTGGCCACGAAGGTGAGTTCTTCGGTGATCGAGTCCAGCGCGTGGATGCTCTGCAGGTGCTGTTTGTTGGGCATCAGGCGGGACCAGATGGCCCGCAGGCTCGGTGTCAGGGGTGGGAACAGGGCACCTGCCGCGGTGGTGATCACCAGGGGGACTTGCCAGAAGCGGTATCCGGTCATGGCTGCTGCGATAGCGAACAACACTACACAGGCCAGCGCCATAAGCACGACACCTCCTGGCCCGCGGGCGGTGCACCAGCGGGCGCGGGCGGGGCCGGGGACAGCAATGGCCAGCAGCATCGCGCCGGAGGCCAGGCCGGCGATGCCGATCCCGTGATGCTGGGTGAAGGAGATCAGCACCACGAAGGGGACGAGGCCGGCGGGCAGACGGCTGAGCACACCGAGGGCGAGGACACCCTTGGTCTTGGGCACCGCGAGGGTGGCGCGGTAGCTGATGGTCGTATCGCTCACGGGGTGACTCCGACGGACTGCGGGGACATGGTCAGGGCGGGGACGCTCGTGGCGTTGGCCCACCCGCAAATGACGGCCAGTGCGCGTTCGAGATGGGCGGGGTCCTGGCCCTTGATGAGCTGGTGGCCTTCGATGTGGGCGGTGCCTTTGCTGACACGGACCGCAATCCGCCCGATGAGGCTGGTGCCGACGAGGACGGGCATGCCGAAGTAGCCGCACTCGCGCTTGGCCGCGGGTTTGTACGCCTCCAACAGGTACTCGATGCCGAACAGGCGCCGCATACGGGAGCGGTGCCAGATCAAGGAGTCGAAGGGCGAGAGCGGAGTACACGCCTCGGCTTCGACGGGGACGAACTGTGGACCAGCTTCGGCCCGACCAACTGCAAGCTCTACCGCGTCGCCGCCCACGTCCAGCTCAGCGAAGGCGCGGACGCCGTGGCCGTCGCAGCCGACATCCCCGCTGCCGCCCTCGCCGGCCTCCCACGCGAGCGCCGCGCCCACCTGCTCACCGACCGCGCCATCGGCGAGAAGCAAGCCGGCCTTCGCACCGAAGCGGTCACCACGCTCCTCAAAGCCGAGGAAGAGGCCCCCGAGGAATTCCTGTGCCGCCCCCGCACCAAGCAACTCGTGGAGGATCTGCGCCTATTGGGCACAGGCTCCGCGGAGGGGCGCTTGCGCGCACTTGCTGATCGCTGTGGACTGCCCCGGTGACCACACGCATCCTTTACCTCATCGCCTGCGCCGCCCCGCCCACCCGATGCCTCCACGTCCCCGCCCGCGCCGCCCAGGCGGCCGGTTGGGACGTGTGCGTGATCCTCACGCCGTCCGCGTACCGATGGCTCAGCGAGGACACCGAAGGCGAGATCCAGTCCCTGACGGCGCTGACCGGACACCCGGTCCGCTGGCAGTACAAGCTGCCCTCCCAGCCGGACGTCCTGCCCGCCCCGGACGCGATCCTCGTGGCCCCGCTCACCAACAACACGCTCGCGAAATGGGCCACCGCGATCAGCGACACCCTCGCCCTCGGCCTCATCACCGAGGGCATCGGCCTCGGCCTGCCGATCATCGCCCTGCCGCACTTCAACGACGCCCAAGCCGCACACCCCGCCGTCACCGGCCACATCGCCTTCCTGCGCGAAGCGGGCGTCACCGTGCTACTCGGGGAGGGCGGATTCGTGCCCCACAAGCCCAAGCACGGCGACCTCGACGCCTACCCGTGGCAGGCCGCAATCGACGCACTCCCCGCCTGACCTCCGCTCGCCAGAGGTAGCACGGTAGGGGGCGCCGGAACATCTGCTCGCCGGAAGGCGAGACCCGCTTGTACGCAGGTAACGCTGGTGCCTGCCCGGCCGCCGACTGCGCCTACAGGCCAGAACCGTCAGCGCGAGCTGTCCCAGTAGTGGGAGGCCGAGGCGCTGGATGCGGCCGAGCTGCAGCGCCTGGTCCTCGCGGCGGTGGAGCGGCACGTCGACCGCCAGGCGCTCGCGCAGGCGGTGGCTGAGGAGGGGCGGCAGCGTGCCGCGCTGTCGGCCTTTGTGTCTGGGTGGCCCGGGGCGAGGGTGCCCGGAAGCGAGGGGCGGTGACCGCGGCCGCCTGAGTGTGCCCGGCGGCAGCATCGTCTTCGAGGATGGGCACCGCCGGGCCCACCCAGGGTGGCATGAGGCACTGACAGTCTCCTTGGCGCGAGCGGAGTATCAGCACACGCGCCGCATCCGCTACGGCCGCACGCTGGTCGCATGGCTTCTGATCGTCCGGTCGTCGTGTATCCGCCCGATGAGGAGGGCGGCCGCCGCGTGCGGGTCGACGGGCAGATCTCCGGCCGCGCGTACAGCGTCCGGGACATCGCGGCGTTCATGCAGGAGGCCGGGCTTCAGGACTTCGACGAAATGGATGTGGTCCGCTCCTCGCTCATCGAGTGGCGCGGCGGCGGCCCCGACGTGTGGGCGCACTGAGAACCCATCTCTGAACCCTTGACCACGCCGCCGAATGGGTGACTTCGGGTGCTGTGATTCGTTGCCGAGATGTGCCGTACGAACCCCTGGATGCTGCTCTCCAGCAAATGGCGTCTTGCCAAGGCCAGTTGGCGGGCCTCACCTCTGCGCTGGCTCCCGACGAGCTGCTCGGTCTCAGCGTGCAGGAGGCTGCCACGCGTAGGGAACTCGCGGACGATGCTCTCCAACTCATTGAGGACGCGGAAGCCGCAATCGACGCAGGAGAGCCCATCGACGTCGTGACATCCCTGGTCAACGCGATCAACCGGCTCACAGACCAGCTTCGGGACCGAGTCCTGGATGATGTCGTCGAGTCCAGCCCGGTGCCTGAGCAGTGGCCGGGGTGAAACAGCTCAGGCTGCTTGGCGGCAGCCACGGGCCGGGGTGCTGCCGCGTTGGGGTGGCGTCGCGGTACGAGTGGAGCGTGACCCACAATTTCGGCCTCTACCTCACTCTGGAGCTGGGCGACTACTACAGCTCGCCCTCTGACAGCTGGCCGGCGAGCACAGAGAACCCGTCTTTGAACCCCTGTTGTGCAGGTAGGTAGGCGTAGGGGTGGTTCTCAGGTTGTTGGCCCCGCTGCGGTCACGGTCCCGCGGTGTGGCCCACAGCCTGCCCTTTGAAGAGTGGCAGCCGGCGTGAGTGAAACGTGAGCCCGACGTGAGCGGTGCCCGGCAGAGTCCCGTTCATCGGGAGGAGCGGCCGCGGTGATGTCCCGCTGTGAGCCGCCTCCTCACTCCTCACTTTTCACACTTTCGAAGGCGCGCTCATGGGCGAAAAGGAACTGTCTCGTAGATCGTTCGCGAGGATCGGAGCTGCGGTACTGGCGCTTCCGGCCCTGGGGACGCTGCAGGGGGTGGCCGCACCGCAGGCTTACGCAGCTACCAATGCCCTGTGGACCAAACTCGACTGGCGTATGGAGGGCTATCAAAGAGAGCGTGGTACCTCGGCTGCCACCCGGCAGTCGGCGAACTACCGGTACGTGGTGGACCGGCTGCGCGCACTGACCAGCCAGGAGATGGCCGGCACCCAGGGCAGACCCGGTCTTTACGACACGTCGGTCCGCGGTCATCAGCCTCGCACCAACCGCGTCATCCAGATCTTGCTCTGGAGCGACGACACCGGCGCTTCGAGGAACGACGTCAATCTGTACTTCTCCGTGGACGACCTCTACCTGATGGGCTTTACCTCCCGGGGCCAGCACTACCGCTTCAACGCCAGCTACACCCATCACCTGGCGGACAGCCTCGGGCGTGCCTCCAACACCCCGCCTCCCCTGGTCCACGTGATGGAGTCCACGGGGAACTACGCGACGCTGAACGCCGACCCGCTGTGGCGGGGAGAGCAGGAGTACACGGCGCACAACTTCCTGCGCCACTTGAACGAGCTGCGCAACGCCAGACCGAACAACATGAACAACAACGGAGTGACTCGGGCGCTCGCCTTCTTCATCGGCGCCACCTCCGAAGCTGCCCGCTTCGGTGGCTTCATCCAGGAGCGCATCTGCAACGTCCTCATCTACGACGAAGACCGCAGCTATAACGATCGCCCGGCACACCTCGGCGGATTCGGCACCGCGCTTCAAAACAACTGGCACACCCTGTCCGCGCTGGCCCACCGGAACCTACAGGGACTCGAGGCCGAGCCCGTGGGCATCGACGGGCGGCGTTTCAGGAACGTGGAGGATATCCTGAACGGTCCGCCCGGCGGCGGCCCCCGCATCGCCCCCTTCATCGGCATTCTGGGCAGCGGCGTCTGACCCTGGCAGCGCCACAGCGGCCGGAGTCCGGTCCCCGCGGGCCGGACTCCGACGGGCCCCTCAGCCCGAAGAACAACACGCCCCACACCACCCGTATTGGAACCTCCGAATGAGAGCCCTTCTCGGAACCCTCGAAGCGGGTTCCGAGAAGGGGTTTGAGCGTGGAGTACCCCGTCGCGCTCGCCGAGTCCGTCACCGTCCTGCCGCGCGGCCCGGGCTGGTGGTACGAGCCGAAGTACGACGGGCACCGCCTCGTGATGCACCGCACCGCAGAGACCATGCGCTGCCACACCCGTTCGGGGCGCACCGTCACCTCCGCGTGGATGGATCTCGCCGTGGCCGGGCAGCGCGGTGCTGCGCCCCGGGACGGTCCTGGACGGCGAGGCGGTCGTGTGGGTGAACGGACGGTTGTCCTTCTCGGCTGCGCAGGCCCGCGGCAACTCCACCGTGCGCCGCTCGGCCGCCCTCGCGGCGGAGTACCTGGCGAACTACGTCGTGTGGGACTGTCTGCAGGCGGGCGGTGTCGACCTGCGCGGGCGGCCGTACACGGAGAGAAGGGTCGCGCTCCTGGAGGTGCTTGACGGGGTGCCGCCGCCGATCCAGGTGACGCCGGCGAGCGACGATGCGGACGTCGCGCTCGCCTGGTACGAGCATCTGCCCGCTCAGGGGCTGGAGGGTGTGGTCGCCAAGCGGGCGAGGAGCGTGTACCGGGAAGGGCGGATCTGGCAAAAATTGCGGCACGCGGAGACGGTTGACGCGGACGTCGTCGGCTACGTCGGGCCCGCCGCCCACCCCCGCCGCGTGGCCGTACAGCTGCCCCGGCCTCGGGGAACATCGGTACAGCGGGCGGCGGGCCTGGACTCCCTGGTGACGGCTGCTCCCCGGGTGGGACTGCCCGCCCCACGCTGATCCCACGGCGGTCAGGTCGCCAGGCCGGGCGGCTCATCGTTGGCGCGGCTGCCGGCTCCGAGGGCCCGCCGCGGAACCGGGGGCGTCGCCATGGGGCCTCCGAGCACACCCCGCGCCCGCAGCTCGGCAACATCCGGGAGGTAGACGCCGGGCAGAGCGTCGATCAGGTCGGCCTGGGCAGCGTGGACGGTGTGCGCGGCCAGCGGGCCGGAGCCAAGGGGGCGGCGGGCTGTCACACGGTCGTAGTACGGGCGGGCACAGGCGGGGCTCGCTACGTCTGGTCTGCCGAGGAGAAAGCCCACCTGCTGCGGTTGCTCATGCGCCCTGCCTCTGCGGGTCGGCGGGGGGCCGGTCTGTTCCCCACCGTCGATGCCCCGGTGGCAGGTGCAGAGTTCGCAGTGGTGGATGGGGGAGCTGGGGCCCTGGCACATGCCGCATTCGAAGCAGGCTCTAAGAAAACGACCGCGAAGAAGGCCCCAGCTCAGAAGCCGGCGGCCAAGAAGCACGGCGCCTGACCCTCCCCATCACCAGCAGGCGGCTATGCGCGGGTGCTGACGAAACGCACGTTCGGGCCCACCGCTCCCGCACGGGCGCCGCGCACCACTGGCACAACGTCGCGCCGCCGCGCCCGTACTTGTGCGTCTTGCGACGGCACATCGTGCACGGGCCGACCTGCTCACCGGGGCAGGCCAGCGCGGACGGGTCCGGCTCGGATACGGCGGGCGCCGAGGTCGTCATGGTCTGGGTCCTGTTTCTGGAGGCAGCACAGCATCAGGGGCCACCGCCAGCTTACGAACAGTGGCACGCACGTACGAGTCGCGTCGGCAGGGCAGGGTGTGCCGCCCTGCCAGGTTGTCGGGTCACGGAGATCCCAGACCAGTCGGCCGTGCCCCCGGGCGGCCGGGTCTGTTGCTCAGTAGGCCAGGGCCCGCCAGGAGAAGCACCAGACCCAGGTGCAGCGGGCGGCCCGGGAGCAGGCGGCGAAGAAGGCAGCCGAGCGTGAGGCCCGCCGCCCCGTCTGTGCCGGCTGCGGGGCGAAGTCCACCGACGAACGATGGGAGGCGGCACAAGCGACGGACTGGGACGGCCCAAAAAACTCCCATCCGCACCTGTGCGACGCCCGCAAGCACAGGGCCAGCGCCGTCGCCTAGGAGACCGACCGCCAGGAGCGCCCGGAGCCACTTCCCGCCTGGGTCAAGCAGAAGCCCTTCCTGCGCTACGCCCGTCGTCCGAGCTGTACCGAGTGTGGGGCAGCATTCACCGACGAGCGGTGGTAGGCGGTCGAGCACGTCAGCTGGGGCAGCCTCCCTCCCGAGACCAATCTGACTCTGTGCGCGAACTGCGACCAGCAGAAGAAGGCAGGTATCGAGCAGTCCTGGATTGACCAGGGCTGGACGGTCAGGTCCCGGCACCAGGAGCAGGAACAGAACCAGGAGCGGGGCCAGGTCGTGCCCGGGCAGAAGGCCGGCGGAACCTGGCTCTCCCGCTTCCGCAGCGATGTTCCCCGAGGCCGGCTTACGGTCTGACCATGATCGTTCTCAGCGCCAACCGCTGTACCGATGTTCCCCGAGGCCGGTTGCGGACCGCCGGGCATTAGGACCGGGTGAAGGAGAATGTGCTGAATGAATGAAGACGTCGTTGACCAGCAGGCCGAGATCACCCGTCTGCTGATCTATTACGCGCAAGTGCCGTTCGCCGGGGCCAGCTGCGTGCGGGGAGTTCTTCCCACGGCCCCGTCGAGCGAATCCATCCGTGTCGTCACAGGTGCGCAAAACGCCTATGTGCCATCCGGTCTGACAGTCCATGAGATCCGCCTGCGTTCGGGGGAGGACTTCCTTACCGCGTATGAAGTCGTAGCTGTTCTCCGGGCCTCGCACACCAGCCCATACATGGTTCCGAGCGTCCGTGCCGGCACCGTTCTGGGGATGCCTCTGATCCAGGTCGCCCCGTCCGTCGCAGAGACTGCGGTGGAAAGCCCGACTGACAGGGCTTTCGTCATCCTGCGCACGCTCGTGCATCCGTACACCGAGGTGAAACCCGACCCACGCCTGCTCGGATTCCTCTGCCGGGAACCCGACCTGCTGCGTCTCTACCTTGAAACCGAGGGAACCCCTGGCGTGACTGCTGTGGACGTACGGCCGTCCGGCGCTCTCACCGCCCTGTTGGCGGCGCTTCCTTCCATGATCACGGAGGAGGAACGGATGACGGTCGACGAAATGGACCCGCATGCCTCGCATGCGATCGATCTCACCTACTGGTGACCGCCGCGCCACCGCCTTCGGCACGAGGAGAACGGCCTCAGTGTGTCCCCGCCGTGTCGCGGACACGCTGCTGACCAGGCCGGACATGGCGCCTCTGTCCGGGACTGTCTCGGACAAGGGAAAGCCTTGCGCATGCCATTTCCCCCGTCCATGCTCCAGGGAAAGGAAAGCACACTCGGAGGAAATGGGGTATGCCCATGGCTCGCGTCATGCTGGGCACACGATCGAGGACAACCGCGGTGGCGGCTGTGATGGCCGCAGGAGTCGCGCTGGTGCCTCTTTCTTCTGCCTCTGCGCAATCTGGGACGGAACTCGGCCTCGGTGGTGGCGTGAAACTCATCGCGTCGGCGTCCGCATCGTACGAATGCCCCCGGATTCACACCACGGAGAACTACGCCTACACGTGGTGCCGCGTCTACAGCGGCAAGGTGCGGCTGATCGCCGACTGCGTCCGAACGCCGGACATGGCGTCTGGCTGGATCTACAGGAAAGACGGAAATCCGACGCAGCGGTTGCAGGCTGGCCCCTGCGTCGTCGGCGTGGGGCCGGACAGCGGAGTCCATTCCGCTTGATCCCCTGGCCGCGCGCCGCTTGCGTCGCTGAGAACCGGATGGTCCATCCAAGTGGAGGGGATATGAAGAAAGCCACCTTATCGCTGGCTGTAGCTACCGTCGGAGCTACCGCTCTCTTCGTCGGCACGGCGACTCCCGCACAAGCAGCACCCGCCTGGAACAAATCCGTGCAGTGTGAACGACAGGACGCGGAAAGGCGTGATATACCCACGCGCGTGGGCAACAGTGAACTCGGCTGGAAGCACTTCTCGGGGAGCCACAACATAAAGAAGTGCAGTGTCGTCAACACTGCACTGAAGAACCACCCCGTGAGCCG
>NZ_JBIBTX010000015.1:0-40345 GCF_043078805.1 Streptomyces sp. NPDC015345
ACTGCAGGGGGGACCCTGTGGGAGAGTAGGACGCCGCCGAACTAATTTTGAACGGGAAACCCCCGCACCTTACGGTGCGGGGGTTTTCTGCGTTCCGGGGAAATGGGTGAGAGCTTAGGGTCGGGATATGCGATACGACCTGGTCATCTTCGACAACGACGGCGTGCTCGTGGACAGCGAGCCGATCTCCAATACGATCCTCGCCGCGTATCTGACCGAGCTCGGGCATCCCACCTCGTACGAGGACTCCTTGCGCGATTACATGGGGGGCGCCGTCCATCGCGTACACGATCTGGTGCTCGAGCGGAGTGGGCAGCGGCTTCCCGCGGACTTCGACGAGGTTTTTCACGGGCGGGTCTTTGCTGCCTTCGAGCGTGAGCTGAAGCCTGTGGAGGGAGCCGTCGAGGTGCTGGAGAAGCTTGCCGGCGATGGGGTCGCCTACTGTCTGGCCTCTTCCGGGAGCCATGAGCGGATTCGGGTCGGGCATCGCGCGGCGGGGCTCGACACGTGGTTCGACGAGAAGCGGATCTTCAGTTCGCAGGACGTGGGGCGGGGGAAGCCGGCGCCCGATCTTTTTCTGTACGCGGCCGAGCGGATGGGTGTGGCGCCCGAGAAGTGCGTGGTCGTGGAGGACAGCCCGCTCGGGGTGCGGGCCGCGGTGGCCGCGGGCATGGACGTCTATGGGTTCACCGCGATGACGCCCGCCGAGCGGCTGTCGGGCGCGACCGGACTCTTCGAGGACATACGGGAGTTGCCGCGTTTGCTGGCGTGACATCTGCCCCTCGGTCGTACGCCCGTTCCTTCGCCCCCGGAGTGGACCGATACGGTGACGGGCATGAGCGGCCGCGCACAGCTGATGTGGGACGAGGCAGTAACGGGCTATGACTTCGGCCCGGGGCACCCCATGGACCCGGTCAGGCTCGGGCTGACCCGAAGTCTCGTCGGTGCCTTCGGGCTCGACAAGGAGCTGGACGTGGTCGCGGCCAAGCGTGCCGGGGACTCGACGCTGCGGCTCGTGCACCGCGAGGACTATGTGGCGGCGGTCAAGGCGGCCTCCGCCGATCCGGCGTCCGCACGCGGGGAGTACGGCCTCGGCACCGAGGACGACCCGGCGTTCGCGGGGATGCACGAGGTGTCGGCGCTGATCGCCGGGCAGTCCGTGGGGGCCGCCGAGGCGGTGTGGCGCGGTGAGGCCCTGCACGCGGTGAACTTCTCGGGCGGGCTGCACCATGCCATGCCCGGCGGCGCCTCGGGGTTCTGCGTCTACAACGACCCGGCGCTGGCCATCGCGCGGCTCCTGGAGCTGGGCGCCGAGCGGGTCGCGTATGTGGATGTCGACGTGCACCACGGGGACGGCGTGCAGGCCGTGTTCTGGGAGGACCCGCGGGTTCTGACGATCTCGCTGCACGAGCATCCCCGGACGCTCTTCCCGCAGACCGGGTGGCCCGAGGAGACCGGCGCGGCGGGCGCGGCCGAGGGGTCCGCGGCGAACGTGGCGCTGCCGGCCGGGACCGGTGACGAGGGGTGGCTGCGGGCCTTCCACGCCGTGGTGCCCGAACTGCTCGCCCAGTTCCGGCCGCAGGTGCTCGTGACACAGCACGGCGCCGACACGCACTTCGAGGACCCCCTCGCGCACCTCGCCGTCTCGCTGGACGCACAGCGGGCGGTGCAGGTCGCCTGCCATGAGCTGGCCCATGAGTACGCCGAGGGGCGGTGGGTCGCCCTGGGGGGCGGGGGATACGCCGTGGTGGACGTCGTGCCGCGGTCCTGGACGCATCTGGTCGGCATCGCCGCGGGGGCGCCCGTGGAGCCGGCGGCGGCGATCCCGGAGGCCTGGCGGCAGGAAGTGTTCGCCCGTACGCGGCAGTTGGCGCCGGCGCGGATGACGGACGGGCGGTGGCCCGTGGGCTGGCAGGAGTGGGAGTCGGGGTACGACCCCGCGGACCGGCTCGACCAGGCGGTGCTCGCGGCTCGGCGGGCGGCGTTCCCGCTGCGGGGGCTGCTGCCCTGAGCGGGAGGATACGGGGCGTTACGCCAACTGTGCGGTGTTTTCCGGGTTTTCGGGGAGCACGCGGACGGTATGCGCCAACATCGCACCGTGTTGACCACCGGCGCCCTGCGTGCGCATCTGTTGGCGGCTCGGCTGGCCGGACCCGTGGCCACGGCCAGGGAAGACAGCCTGCGCAGTTATCGGCTCTTCGCGGCCCGGGATCCCCGGATACTGCTGGGGCTCGACCCCGAGTGGAGCTGGGGTCCGGCGGACCTCTTGCGGCTGATGGCCGACAAGTGCGGGGTGTCCGCCGACCCCCGGCACACCACGGGCACCGACGTCATCGATCCGGAGCGGACACTGAGGGCGCTCGACGCGTTCGCGGAGCGGCTCTCGGAGGCGGCTCGGCGGCGGCTTCCCGTACTCTTCGGGACCGGCCACCCGCACCGGCTGCTGGGGTTCTACGCCGCGTTGGCGGACGCCTTGTCGGCGGCCGGATGCACCGTCCTCACCCCCGCGCAGGGCAACAGTGTCGACATAACGACCCGGTTCGGCCTACGCACGTACAACCTTGACTACGTACAAGGAGTCGCGCTGGTGCGCGAACCCGGCGTGCGTCCCACCGGGAGTGAGACCGGCGCACACACCCATTCACCGCTCCCTGTTCGGGCCGTTCTGGGGGCCGCCGCGGAGGCCGGCGGGCCGCTTCCCGGGCTTGTCGTCGGAGACCACGGATGGGTCTGCGGAGCAGGTCAGCTGGGGTTTGAGGCGATCGGTCTGGCGGATACGGACGACCCCGCGCTGTTCGTCGGAGAGGCCGAGGGACAGGTGTCCGTCGTCGTTCCGCTTGATGACGCTGTGCGGTCTGATTACTACCGACCGCTTACTCGCTATGTACTCAATCGAGCGTGTCTGTCACAGTAGGCGGCCGATGGCTGCTCCTCTTCCCCACTCGCATCATCCGCCCCTAGTCTGGGGAGTGAGCGCGCAGCGACGAAGAGTCACCGGAAGGGGAAGCCGGTGCCCGTCATGTGCGGAAGGTTCAGGTGGGGTGTCATGGCTGATAACCAGAGGCCGCTGAACGAGGTTCAGTTCCTGACCGTGGCGGAAGTCGCCTCGGTGATGCGAGTGTCCAAGATGACCGTGTACCGCTTGGTGCACAGCGGTCATCTGCCCGCCATTCGGGTCGGAAGGTCCTTCCGGGTCCCCGAGCAGGCGGTTCACGAGTACCTCCGCGAGTCCTATGTGGGGGTCGAGGCAGGCTGAGCGAAGGGCTCGCGGGCCCCTCGTGGCAGGGTCGGCGCGGGATCCTTTGGCCCTCGATTACGTCCCTCACGCGGGTGCGGGTAGGCTAGGCCGACGTAGGTCGTGTGGGCCCAGTCTGCTGCCCCGCACCGAGTGAAGAGAAGTGAGCGAGGGTAGTCGTGGGCTCTGTTATCAAGAAGCGGCGTAAGCGGATGGCCAAGAAGAAGCACCGCAAGCTGCTGAAGCGCACTCGCGTTCAGCGTCGCAACAAGAAGTAGGCGATCGCTGCACAGCGCGTCCCGAAGCCCTCCCACCACCCGGTGGGAGGGCTTCGGCATGTTTGGGGCCTCTCTTCGCGGTACTTGAGAGGTGGGCGGTTGGTCCGTACGTACCCCTGTGTCCGTCGTCACTTCACGCAGCGCGCGGTCATCACAGCGCCACACCGACCCGCTAGCGTGGGCCAGGACACAGTCCACGGTGTGCGGCGACGTTGGGGAAAGGCAGGCGCTGATCTTGGGCAAGGTCGTGCTCGTGACCGGAGTGGCCCGGCAGCTGGGCGGACGGTTCGTCCGGCGGATCCAGCGCGACCCAGAGGTCGAACGGGTGATCGCCGTCGACGCGGTCCCGCCCGAGCACCATCTGGGGGGCGCCGACTTCGTCCGGGCCGACATCCGGCAGCCCGCGATCGCCAAGGTGCTCGCCGAGTACGACGTGGACACGGTCGTCCATATGGACGTCACGGCCACCGCGCTCGGCCGGGGCGGCCGGGGCTCGGTCAAGGAGACCAACGTCATCGGCACCATGCAGCTGCTCGGTGCCTGCCAGAAGTCGCCGACGGTGCGGCGGCTCGTGGTGAAGTCCAGTACGAGCGTGTACGGCTCCGCGCCCAAGGACCCGGCGGTCTTCACCGAGACGACGACGCCCAAGTCCCTGCCCAGCGGCGGCTTCGCCAAGGACACGGTCGAGGTCGAGGGCTATGTGCGCGGCTTCGCGCGGCGCCGCCCCGATGTCGCGGTGTGCGTGCTGCGCTTCGCGAACATCCTGGGGCCCGCCGCGGAGTCACCGCTCGCCGAGTACTTCTCGCTGCCGGTCCTGCCCACCGTCTTCGGCTACGACCCGCGCCTGCAGTTCGTCCACGAGGACGACGCGGTCGAGGTGCTGCGCCTGGGCGCGCACGAACCGCGGCGAGGCACGCTCAACAGCGGCACGTTCAACATCGCGGGCGACGGCCAGCTGCTGCTCTCGCAGTGCTCGCGGCGGCTCGGCAGGCCGACCGTGCCGGTGCTCCTGCCGGCCGTCACCTGGGTCGGCACGGCGCTGCGCACGCTCGGCGCGACGGACTTCTCGCCGGAGCAGATCCGCCTGCTCACGCATGGCAGGGTCGTGGCCACCCGGCAGATGCGCGAGACTCTGGGGTTCAGGCCGAAGTACACGACCGCGGAGACCTTCGCGGACTTCGTACGCAGCCGAGGTCCCGGACTGCTGCCGCCCGCTGCCCTCGCCGGGGCAGTCGACCGGATCGCCGCGCTGCCCTTCGTGGGCGGCAACCGATGCGCCAACTGAGGAGAGCGTCAACGATGGCGGACGCCAAGGTCATTCCGTTCGACGACGACCGTTCACGCGGTGGTACGCAGCGCACGCCGCGCCGCAGGCCCGCGCCGCGGCGCACGGGCGATGCCGGGTCCGTGACGGAGGTCAGGACCGTCCAGACGGCCGAGACCGTCAAGACGCTGCCGGGCCGGCAGGGCGGGCCGCCGGACGCCCGGCGGGAGGAAGAGCAGCAGCGGGAGTCCGCGCGGCCCCGGGAGCGGGCGGCGCGGCCGCGCGGCGGCGACTGGGACCGGCGCGTCGCGGGCGGCCTCGCCTTCCTGCGGCGACGGCTGACCGGTGAGTACGAGGTCGACGACTTCGGCTACGACGAGGAGCTCACCGACCAGGTCCTGATGTCGCTGCTCCGCCCGTTCTACGAGAAGTACTTCCGGGTCGAGGTGAAGGGCATCGAGAACATCCCCGCACAGGGCGGGGCGCTGATCGTCGCCAACCACTCCGGGACGCTGCCGCTGGACGGCCTGATGATGCAGGTCGCGGTGCACGACCACCACCCGCAGGGCCGGCATCTGCGGCTGCTCGCCGCCGACCTCGTCTTCATGCTGCCGGTCATCAACGAACTGGCCCGCAAGGCCGGGCACACGCTGGCGTGCGCGGAGGACGCGGAGCGGCTCCTGGAGCGGGGCGAGCTGGTCGGGGTGATGCCGGAGGGCTTCAAGGGCATCGGGAAGCCGTTCAGCGAGCGCTACAAGCTCCAGCGGTTCGGCCGCGGCGGCTTCGTCTCGACGGCGCTGCGCACGGGCTCCCCGATCGTGCCGTGCTCGATCGTCGGGGCGGAGGAGATCTACCCGATGATCGGCAACGCGAAGACGCTGGCGCGGGTGCTCGGGTTCCCGTACTTCCCGATCACGCCCACGTTCCCGTGGCTCGGGCCGCTGGGCGCGGTGCCGTTGCCGACGAAGTGGACGATCCAGTTCGGGGAGCCGATCGCGACGGACGGTCATCCGCCGGAGGCGGCGGAGGATCCGATGCTGATGTTCAACCTGACGGACCAGGTGCGCGAGCAGATCCAGCATTCGCTGTACAAGCTGCTTGTGCAGCGGCGCTCGGTGTTCTTCTGACGTCCTGCACGGTCGAGGGCGCCCTCCGTGTGGGAGGGCGCCCTCAACTGCGTACTGACGTGGATTACCTCGCGTCCTCCTCGTCGATGCCGAGCTCCGGGAGCAGGCCGGGCAGGATCGGGGGGAGGGTGACGTCCGGCTTGGCCGAGGGGCTGCCGCCCCTGCCGGGCTTGCCCTTGCCGTCCGACGGGGACGGCGTCGCCTTGTCGTCCGGCGGGTCGAGGAGGCCGCCCACGCTGCCACCGAGGACGTCGTCGCCCGTCTCGCGCGGCGAGGAGGGCTTCGGCTTGCTGTCGCCTCGGGTGTCGCCGTCGTGCCCGCCGCCGCTGCCCGAGGGGGCGGAGGGGTGCCCGTCCGTGCCCTGGGAGCCCGTGGGGTCCTGGGGGGCCCGGCCGGGCTTGCCGCCGTTCTCGGGGGCGCGGGGCAGCAGGGAGCGCAGCGGTTCGACCTCTTCGTCTATGGCGTCGAAGACGGAGTCCACCTGTTTGCCCACGTCGCCCAGCTGGACCGGCAGGCGGCCCTGGAGGTCGCTCCAGCTCTGGCGGTGCGACCGGGAGAACGCGGACAGCGCCTGGATGGGGCCGAGCGACCCGTCGCGCTCGTACGCCTCCAGGAGCAGGCGGTGGCCCTCGGTGGCGTCGTGCCGCATGCCGGAGAGGGCCCGCCTGACCTCGCCGACGGACTCGTGGTCCAGGGAGCCGGCGCGGTCGCGCTCCATGAGCCTGCGTGCTTCGCTCAGCCGGGTCGAGGCCTGGTCGAGGAAGAGCTGGCCCCGGTCGGCGTCGCCGTCGGCCAGGCCCAGCTTGAGGTCCTCCATGCCGCGTTTGAGGCCGTAGAGCGAATCGCCCGGCAGGGCGTCGGAGCTGGCGGCGGCGACTCCGCCGAAGGCACCCGCGGCGACGCCGACGGTGAGACCGCCTGCGGCGATGCCTTTGGACAGCCGGGAGCGGGGCCGCAGTTTGTGCAGCGGACCCGCGCGGTGGGCGCCCTTGCGGGAGCGCTGTTCGGGCACCGAGGCACTGCCGCCCTCAAGGAACATGGCTTCCATCGCGGCCACGAGCTGAGCGCGCTGGACGACCTTGACCTCGGGATCGAGGGCTGGTTTGGGCAGCGCGTCGAGACCGTCCGCCAGGGCCAGCATGCGGCCCTGCTCGGTCGGTACGGCGCGGGCCGCGGTGGTTTCGGGGGACTCCACGGACGCGGCCGCGGGCGCGGTGGACGCGGAGTCCTCGGACTGCTCGGCCGCCGGGTCCTGGTCGGAATGCTCCTCCAGGGCCTGGGCGAAGGCGTTCGCCCGCCGGTGGGCCGATACGTTCGCGATCACTGGCGGCACCTCCTCTCGTCAAGACGGTCGACTCCCCAGGGGGTCCTGAGGGTTGCATGGTCTGACCACGTCCACGCGATCGGGTGAGCGAGTGGGGTGTCCCCGGCTCATGGCGAGTCCGGGAAACGTCAGGTTGCGACCACAGGGAGCCTGCATCCCGCACAACGAGCGTCGCGGCACTTGGGTTACGGACGTCAGGATGATCGGACCGCGAAGAATCGCCGAAGGGCCGTGGCGGCCATCCGGCCGCCACGGTCGGTGAGTTGGCCGCTACGGAGAGGAAGTGCGGCGGTGTGTCGGTGAGTCAGTGGGTCAGCGCGCGTCGTCCGGGAGGAGGCGGGCGAGGGTGCGCACCGCGCGGTACTGGAGGGTCTTGATCGCGCCTTCGTTCTTGCCCATGACGCGCGCGGTCTCGGCGACGGAGAGGCCCTGGAGGAAGCGCAGGGTCACGCACTCCTGCTGCTGGGGGTTGAGGCGGCGGACGGCTTCGAGCAGTGCCGCGTTCGAGAGGGACTCCAGGACGGAGTCCTCGGGGCTGCGCTCGACCTCGTTGGCGTCGAGCATTTCGCCGGTGGTCACTTCGAGGCGGAACCGGCTCGATTTGAAGTGGTCGGCGACCAGATTGCGGGCGATCGTGACCAGCCAGGCGCCAAAGTCACGACCCTGCCAGGTGAAGGTGCCGATGCGGCGCAGGGCGCGCAGAAAGGTCTCACTGGTGAGGTCCTCGGCGGTCGCCTTGCCGCCGACGCGGTAGTAGATGTAGCGGTAGACCGTGTCGCTGTACTGGTCGTAGAGGCGGCCGAAGGCGTCGGACTCGCCGGCCTGGGCGCGTTCGACGAGGTCCATCATGCGGGCGCTGTCGCTGTCCGCGGCGGGACGGCGGGGGGTGGGCGTAGAGGTGGCGGCAGCGGCGCCGGAACGGGCCCGTCTGCCGACGGCCGCACCGCCGTCCGCCAGGGCATAGCAGGGCCCGGCGGGTGCGGGGACGGCGAAGGCGGGGACGGCGGGGACGGCGTACGCGGTGGGGACGAAGCCGCGCAAGCGGTCGATGACCGTTGCGCGCAGCGTAGCCAGGCCCGAGGCGTCAACCCCGACGTGTGGGTACACGGGACTCCCAGAGGCAGAGCTTCCATCACGTGCAGTACGGAACCTTTCACTCGTCGTAGCGACGTGTGGGGTCCGATATGCGTCTGAGGAGAATAACGCTTCGTACAGGCAGCGCTACACCCAGTTGCTCAAATCACCGATTACGTCGCTTCTGTTACTGAACGGAGTCGCATCAAGTACCAGAGAGTGAGCGGTTGTTGATCGGAACGGTTCACATTCCGTCGCGCCGCGGGGCGTGTTGTGGCCGACTTCAACCACCGGGACTGGCCGGGGGCCGGGCGGGGTAGGACCGGGGGAATGCGCGCTGACCGGCGGTCTTCGCCGGATCCGGCGGGGCGGCGGCGGTCAGCGGCGGGTCAGTGGCGGCGGCGGTGCAGGGCGATGGCCGCGGCCGTGCCGCCCGCGAGCGCGCCGACACCGGCGGCGGCGGGGATGCCGACCTTCGCGGCCTTGCGGCCCGTGCGGTAGTCGCGCAGCCGCCAGTCACGCTCGCGGGCGTGCTTGCGCAGCTTGGCGTCGGGGTTGATCGCGTACGGATGGCCGACGAGCGAGAGCATCGGGATGTCGTTGTGCGAGTCGCTGTACGCGGCGCAGCGGGACAGGTCCAGGCCCTCGCCGGCGGCCAGTGCGCGCACGGCCTCGGCCTTGGCGGGACCGTGCAGGGGCTCGCCGACGAGCTTGCCGGTGTAGACGCCGTCGACGGACTCGGCGACGGTGCCGAGGGCGCCGGTCAGGCCGAGGCGGCGGGCGATGACCGTGGCGATCTCCACCGGGGCCGCGGTGACCAGCCAGACCTTCTGGCCCGCGTCGAGGTGGGCCTGGGCGAGGGCGCGGGTGCCGGGCCAGATGCGCTCGGCCATGTACTCGTCGTAGATCTCCTCGCCGATGGTCATCAGCTCGGCGACGCGGTGGCCCTTGACGATGGACAGGGCGCTGTCGCGGGCGTCCTGCATGTGCTCGGGGTCCTCGACGCCGGCGAGCCGGAACCACGCCTGCTGCCAGGCGAACCGGAACAGTTCCTGGCGCTCGAAGAACTTCCGCTTGTAGAGGCCGCGGCCGAAGTGGAAGATCGCGGCGCCCTGCATCACGGTGTTGTCGAGGTCGAAGAACGCGGCGGCCCGCACGTCGCCGACGACCGGGAACTCCGGTTCGCCCGGCCCTTCGTCGGGCGCGGCCTGTCCGGCGAGCGCCTCCAGCTCCTGGGAGGTCTTGCGGGCGGCCTCGGCCGAGGCCTCGCCTGCCAACACGCTCCGCGCCGTGGCGGAGCGCCTACGGGGGGTGAGCCATCCGAGAGCGGCCATGCCGTGAGCATAGCTAGTTCGTTCGGAGGTTCCGGAGTCGGCGGGATGTCGGTGAGGTGAGGCCCGGTGAACTCTTCGGGACCGGCCCGCCGAAGGGGAGCGGCCCGGTACCTCCGCCGGGCGCGTCGGCGGGGCGAGAATGGGGGCATGAGCCCGATTTTTCGTCGTACGGAGAAGAAGAAGCCCGCGGATCGCACGGTCACCCTGATCGGGAAGCCGGGCTGTCATCTGTGTGATGACGCACAGCTGGTGATCGAGAAGGTCTGCGCGGAGGTGGGCGCCGCATGGGAGAAGAAGGACATCACGCAGGACGAGGAGTTGCACCGGGCCTACTGGGAGCAGATCCCGGTGGTCCTGGTGGACGGGGAGCAGCACACCTTCTGGCGCGTCGACGAGGAGCGGCTGCGCCGCGAGCTGGCCGGGTGACGGCCCGGAACCTACTGACCGGGTAGTCCAAACCGTCCGCGAAGTCGTCTACGCTTTGGGGCGGTTTTGGTCTCGGGGGCGATGATCGTGAGGAGAGTGTGCGGTTTTGCCCCCATCAGGTGATCAACGACGCTGCCCGCGCGCCGGTTCCGAAAATGTGCGCCGGGGGCGCGTGACCCCGGTCACGTTGGCCGGGCAAATCGGACACAATCTTTGTGCACGCGTTCACAAAGACATAGCCTGCATTCGACGGGGCGGTCTGGGGACGAGTGACCGCCTACAGCCCCGCTCTACCCGCAGGAGCACCGTGGCAACTGGCCGAACTCACCGACCGGCGACCCGCAGCCGAGGGATTCCCGAGGCCACCGTCGCCAGGCTTCCGCTGTACCTCCGAGCCCTCACCGCACTGTCGGAGCGCTCGGTGCCCACGGTCTCCTCCGAGGAGCTCGCGGCCGCCGCGGGAGTCAACTCCGCGAAGCTGCGCAAGGACTTCTCGTACCTCGGTTCGTACGGGACGCGAGGCGTCGGCTATGACGTCGAGTATCTCGTGTACCAGATCTCCCGTGAACTGGGGCTGACCCAGGACTGGCCGGTTGTCATCGTCGGCATCGGTAACCTCGGCGCCGCGCTGGCCAACTACGGCGGCTTCGCCTCGCGTGGTTTCCGGGTCGCGGCGCTCATCGACGCCGATCCGGCAATGGCCGGAAAGCCTGTCGCGGGGATGCCCGTGCAGCACACCGACGACCTCGAGCGGATCATCGAGGACAACGGCGTCTCCATCGGCGTCATCGCCACCCCGGCCGGCGCCGCCCAGCAGGTCTGTGAGCGGCTCGTGGCCGCCGGTGTGACCTCCATCCTGAACTTCGCGCCGACCGTGCTGTCCGTGCCGGACGGCGTCGACGTGCGCAAGGTCGATCTCTCCATCGAGCTCCAGATCCTCGCCTTCCACGAGCAGCGCAAGGCCGGCGAGGAGGCCGCCGCCGACGGCGTCGTGCCGCCGGTCGCCGCCAAGCAGCAGCGCAAGGGACCCGACGGGGACGTCCCCGCCGTGATGCCGGCATGAGTCTCCTGGTCGTAGGGCTGAGCCATCGCAGCGCTCCGGTGAGCGTCCTGGAGCGGGCCGCGCTGCCCGCGGACACGCAGGCCAAGCTGTTGCAGGACGCGTTGGCCGCCGAGCCCGCCGCCGAGGCGGCCGTGCTCGCCACGTGCAACCGCATCGAGCTGTACGCCGACGTCGACAAGTTCCACGCCGGTGTCGCCGAGCTGTCGACGCTGCTCGCGCAGCACAGCGGCGTGGGCCTGGAAGAGCTCACCCCTTATCTGTACGTGCACTACGAGGACCGCGCCGTCCACCACCTCTTCTCGGTGGCGTGCGGGCTCGACTCGATGGTGGTCGGCGAGGGGCAGATCCTCGGGCAGATCAAGGACGCCCTCGCGCGTGCGCAGGAGCTGCACACCGCGGGCCGTCTCCTCAACGACCTGTTCCAGCAGGCCCTCAGGGTCGGCAAGCGGGCGCACTCGGAGACCGGCATCGACCGGGCCGGGCAGTCGCTCGTCACCTTCGGCCTCGAACAGCTCGCCGCGCGCGGGCCGGTCGAGACCTGGGCCAAGGGCAAGCGCGCCCTGGTGATCGGCGCGGGCTCCATGTCCTCGCTCGCCGCGGCGACGCTCGCGCGGGCCGGGGTCGAGGAGGTCGTGGTCGCCAACCGCACCCTGGAGCGCGCCGAGCGGCTCGCCGCCATCCTGAGCGAGCAGGGCGGCACGGGCGTGAGCGCGCGCGCCGTACCGATGGATCAGGTGGCCCACGAACTGACACGTGCCGATGTGGCGGTGTCCTGCACCGGCGCGACCGGCCTGGTGCTGACGGCGGACGCCGTCGCCGCCGCCGTCGAGGGGCGCGTCCCCGCCGACAGCCGCCCCGGTGACGTACCGGCGCAGTCCAGGAGCGGATCCGCCGCGCAGGCCGCGCAGCCCACCGTCGCCGACGACGGCTGCCCCGTCGACCTCACCGCCGCCCCGCGCGGTTTCTCCGTCGCGGGCGAGGCCGCCGTCGCCGGGATAGACGCGGCCTCCCTGGAGCAGCACGCCGCCTGGGTGGACAACGCCCCGGCCGAGCGGCGCGACACCGCGGCGGACCCGCGGGCCGAGGCCGACGCCATCGCCGCGCTGGTCGCCGCCGCGAGCGTGACCGGGCGCCTGCCGGAGCGGCGCAAGCCCGTGTCCTTCGCCGGCGCGGCCCGCCCGGCCGTCCTCGCGCTGCTCGACCTGGCCATGCCGCGTGACATCGACGCCGCCGTGCACCGTATCCCCGGCGTACGGCTGGTCGACATCGAGTCGCTGGCCGAGGCCTCGGCCGACGCGCCCATGGCCGCCGATGTCGAGCAGGTGCGCGGCATAGTCTCCGACGAGGTCGCCGCCTTCGGTGCCGCGCAGCGGGCCGCGCACATCACGCCGACCGTGGTCGCCCTGCGCACCATGGCCGCCGATGTGGTGGCGAGCGAGATCGCGCGGCTCGACGGACGGCTGCCGGGCCTTGAGGACAAGCAACGCGCGGAGATCACCCAGACGGTGCGCCGCGTCGTGGACAAGCTGCTGCACGCGCCGACGGTCCGGGTCAAGCAACTGGCCGGCGAGCCGGGCGGCGCCGGGTACGCGGACGCGCTGCGCACGCTCTTCGACCTCGACCCGCAGAAGGTCGCGGCGGTCAGCCGCGCCGACCACTTGACCGACGCGAACGACGCGGCCGATGTGAACGGCGAGAACCGCGAGAACCACCAGAACCACGAGAATTACGACCCGAATAGAGGCCGGGCATGACCGAGAGGGCTCTGAGGCTCGGGACCAGGCGCAGCAAGCTGGCCATGGCCCAGTCGGGCCAAGTGGCTGAAGCGGTACGGCAGGTGACCGGCCGCCCCGTCGAGCTCGTGGAGATCACGACGTACGGCGACACCTCGCGCGAGCACCTGGCGCAGATCGGCGGCACCGGCGTCTTCGTCGCCGCCCTGCGCGATGCGCTGCTCCGTGACGAGGTGGACTTCGCCGTGCACTCGCTGAAGGATCTGCCGACGACGCAGCCCGACGAGCTGGTGCTCGCCGCGGTGCCGCGGCGCGAGGACCCCCGCGACGTGCTGATCGCGCGCGACGGGCTGACCTTCGCCGGGCTCCCCGACGGCGCGCGCGTCGGTACCGGTTCGCCGCGCCGCATGGCGCAGCTGAACGCCTACGCGCGCAGCCACGGAATGACCATCCAGACCGTGCCGATCCGCGGGAACATCGACACCCGCATCGGATACGTGCACAAGGGGGAGCTCGACGCCGTCGTGCTCGCCGCCGCCGGACTGAGCCGCATCGGCCGGACCGACGAGGTGACCGACTTCCTGTCGGTCGACACCGTTCTGCCCGCCCCCGGCCAGGGGGCACTGGCGATCGAGTGTGCCGCGCACAACGCGTCACTCGCCGCCGCGCTCGCCGAGCTCGACGACCCGTTCACCCGGGCCGCCGTGACCGCCGAGCGGTCCCTGCTCGCCGCCCTGGAAGCCGGTTGCAGCGCGCCTGTGGGCGCGCTGGCCGACCTTCCCCCACTCTCGGCTTCGCTCGAGCGGGGGGACCCCCATGCCGACGAACAGATTGTCAAGGAAATGCGCCTGCGCGGTGTCGTCGGTACGACCGACGGCTCGACGCTGGTGCAGCTGTCCACCACCGGTCCCGTGCCCGAGACGGAGACCCAAGCCATGGCGCTGGGCCGCGAACTCGCGGTCGAGATGCTCGCCAAGGGCGCGGCCGGTCTGATGGGGGAGCGAGCACTTTGAGCCCCACCTCGAACCTTCCCGGCACTCCCGCACACGGGCACGTCACCTTCCTCGGTGCCGGACCCGGAGATCCGGGACTGCTGACCCTGCGCGCCGTCGAGGCGCTGGCCCGAGCGGATGTGCTGATCGCCGAGCCGGATGTACTCGACGTCGTCCGTGTGCACGCCAGGGGAGGTGTGGACACACCTGGGCCGACGGGCGCTGACGAGGCGTCAACGACCGCGGACACGGCGACGTTCCGAGTCGCCACCAATCTTGTCATGGAGGCCGCGAGGGGTGGCAGGCGGGTCGTGCGCGCGGTCAGCGGCGACCCCGGCCTGGACACGCACGCGGCGGAGGAGATGCTCGCCTGCGCCGCCGAGGGGATCTCCTTCGAGGTCGTGCCGGGCGTCGCGGCCGCGGTCGGTGTGCCCGCGTACGCCGGTGTGCCGCTGCGCGACGCGCAGGGCGCGGACGTCCGCTTCATCGACGCCCGCACCGCCTCCGACCGCTGCTGGAGCGAGGTCGGCGCGTCCGACGGCACCGCGGTGGTCTCCACGTCGCTTGACTCCGTCGCGGCCACCGCGGGCGAGCTGGTGGCCGCGGGCCGCAAGCCGGACACCCCGATGACGGTGACGATCGGTGGTACGACGACGCGCCAGCGCACCTGGAACGCGACGCTCGGCACCATCGCGCAGGTCCTCAAGCAGGCGAAGGTGCTGCCCTCGCCCGACGGGGGCCGGTCCGTCATAGCCGTGGTCGGCGAGCGTTCCGCCGCTGCCCAGCGCGACCAGTTGTCGTGGTTCGAGTCGAAGCCCCTCTTCGGCTGGCGGGTGCTCGTACCGCGTACGAAGGAGCAGGCGGCCTCGCTCTCCGACCAGCTGCGGTCCTACGGCGCGGTGCCGCACGAGGTGCCGACCATCGCCGTCGAGCCGCCGCGCACGCCCCAGCAGATGGAGCGCGCGGTCAAGGGCCTGGTCACCGGGCGGTACGAGTGGATCGCCTTCACCTCCGTCAACGCCGTCAAGGCGGTGCGGGAGAAGTTCGAGGAGTACGGGCTCGACGCGCGTGCCTTCGCCGGGATCAAGGTCGCGGCCGTCGGTGAGCAGACCGCCGCCGCGCTGATCGCCTTCGGTGTGAAGCCGGACCTGGTGCCGAGCGGCGAGCAGTCGGCCGCGGGGCTCCTGGAGGACTGGCCGCCGTACGACCCGGTCTTCGACCCGATCGACCGGGTCTTCCTGCCGCGGGCCGACATCGCCACCGAGACGCTGGTCGCGGGCCTGATCGACCTGGGCTGGGAGGTCGACGACGTCACCGCCTACCGGACCGTGCGCGCCTCGCCGCCGCCGGCCGAGACGCGGGAGGCGATCAAGGGCGGCGGCTTCGACGCCGTGCTCTTCACGTCGTCCTCCACGGTGCGCAACCTCGTCGGCATCGCGGGCAAGCCGCACAACGTGACGGTGATCGCCTGCATCGGTCCCGCCACGGCGAAGACCGCGGAGGAGCACGGGCTGCGGGTGGACGTGATGGCCCCGGAGCCGTCGGTCCACCAGCTGGCTCAGGCGCTGGCGGACTTCGGTTCGCGGCGGCGGGCCGCGGCGCTGGACGCCGGGGACCCGGTGACACGCCCGAGCGAGCGCAGGCCCGGTTCGCGTCGGCGGCGCACCGCGCCGTAGGTTCTTGTGGGCGGGCCTCGCGGCCCGCCCACAATGACATCAGCAGCACGCAGCACGAATCCAGGTGACGTCAAGTGACGAAGTACGGATCTTTCCCCGGGACGCGGCCGCGGCGGTTGCGCACGACGCCCGCCATGCGGCGCATGGTCGCCGAGACGCGGCTGCATCCGGCCGACCTGATCCTGCCCGCGTTCGTGCGCGAGGGGATCGGCGCCCCGGTGGAGATCGGCGCCATGCCCGGCGTCGTGCAGCACACGCGCGACACCCTGAAGAAGGCGGCCGTCGAGGCGCTGGAGGCCGGGGTCTCCGGGATCATGCTCTTCGGTGTGCCGGAGGAGTCCAAGAAGGACGCCGTGGGCACGGCGGGCACCGACCCGGACGGGATTCTCCAGCTGGCGATCCGCGATGTGCGGGCCGAGGTCGGTGACGAGCTGATCGTCATGTCGGACCTGTGCCTGGACGAGACGACCGACCACGGGCACTGTGGTGTCCTGGACGCCGAGGGGCGCGTCGACAACGACGCCACCCTGGAGCGGTACGCCGAGATGGCCCAGGTCCAGGCCGACGCGGGCGCCCATGTGGTGGGCCCGAGCGGCATGATGGACGGTCAGATCGGTGTCATCCGCGACGCGTTGGACCAGGTCGGCCACGAGGACGTGTCGATCCTCGCCTACACCGTGAAGTACTCCTCGGCCTTCTTCGGCCCGTTCCGCGAGGCCGTCGGGTCGTCCCTCAAGGGTGACCGCAAGACGTACCAGCAGGACCCGGCCAACGCCCGGGAGTCGCTGCGGGAGCTGGCGCTCGACCTGGAGGAGGGCGCCGACATGGTGATGGTCAAGCCGGCCGGTCCCTACCTCGACATCCTCGCGAAGGTCGCCGACGCGGTGGACGTGCCGGTGGCGGCGTACCAGATCAGCGGCGAGTACGCGATGATCGAGGCCGCCGCCGAGCGGGGCTGGATCGACCGTGACAAGGCGATCATGGAGTCGCTCACCGGCATCAAGCGCGCGGGCGCGAACATGATCCTCACCTACTGGGCGACCGAGGTGGCGCGGCAGCTGTGATCCACGGCCGGCCTTGACCTGAAGTCCGGTTGAGGTCGCAGGGTGGTGTGCAGAGGGGCCCGGGGAGGGCCCCGTCCGAGGAGGACGAGATGCACGCCGTTGTTCTGCATGAGTTCGGGCCCGCCGAGAATCTGCGGTACGAGACCTGGCCGGACCCCGTCCCGGGCCCCGGCCAGGTGCGCATCGCGGTGCGGGCGGCCGGCGCGCACTTCGTCGAGACCGTGATGCGGGCGGGCGACGCGTCCGACATGGCGCCGCCACTGCCCGAGCTGCCCGCTGTCTTCGGCGGTGAGGTCGCGGGCGTCGTCGACGCGGTCGGACCCGGCGTCGACACCTCCTGGCTCGGTCGGCCCGTCGTGACCTCGCAGGGTTCGCCCGGCGGGTACGCCGAGCTGGCGGTCGCCGCCGTCGGCGAGCTGCACGCCGTGCCGGACGGGCTCGGCTTCGAGGACGCCGTGACCATGGTGGTGACGGGGGCCAACGCCATGGGACTGCTCGGCGTCGCACAACTGCGCCCCGATGACGTGGTGTTGGTGACGTCCGCCGCCGGGGGAATGGGGCGGCTCGTCGTGCAGTACGCGCACGCCCTGGGTGCCACGGTCGTCGGGGCGGCGGGCGGCCCCGGCAAGGTCGAGGCGGTGCGGGCGCTCGGCGCTGACATCGCCGTGGACTACAACGAGCCCGGGTGGGCCGACTCCGTCCGTGAACGGCTCGGCGGGCGTGCCGTCACCGCCGTGCTGGACGGTGTCGGGGGCGGGAAGGCCGCCGCCGCCTTCGAGTTGATCGGGGAGGGCGGGCGGTACGTCGTCATCGGCTGGGCCTCGCAGGAGGCGTTCGAGCCGGCGCCGGAGGTCCTCGCCGCGCGCGGCATCTCGTACGTCAATGCCCTGATGGAGCTGATCGGGGACCCCGAGGGCGGCCCCGCCCGCGAGCTTGCGGCCCTGGAGGCCGCCGCCAAGGGGGAGTTGGTGGCCTCCTGGCAGGCGTTCCCGCTGGCGCGGGCGGCCGAGGCGCACGCGGCGATGGAGCGGCGGGAGACCACGGGCAAGGTGGTCCTCGTCCCCTAGGGCCTGTCTGACAATTCCCGCCTGCCTCCGGGCGACGACGCGAATTGTCAGACAGGCCCTAGGCCGTGTCTTCAAATGATCACCGCTGGCGGATCCGGGACGGCACCCGGTTCACCGCCGTGATGGAAGCGGTCCGGGTGCCCCGGATCGGACCGGGGCGGCCCCGCACCCGGCCCGATCACGTCCTGGGCGACAAGGGCTACAGCTCGAAGGTGATCCGCACCTGGCTCCGCCGCAAGGGCATACCGCACACGATTCCCGAGCGGGCCGACCAGGTCGGCAACCGGGCCCGGCGAGGCAGCCGTGGAGGCCGCCCGCCGGGCTTCGACCGTGAGGTCTACAAGCACCGCAACGTCGTGGAACGGTGCTTCAACCGCCTCAAGCAGTGGCGCGGTATCGCCACCCGCTACGACAAGACCGCCCGGTCCTACGGAGCAGCCGTCACCGTGGCATCGCTCCTGATGTGGGCGTGACATTTGACGACAGGACCTAGCGCGCCAGGCGCGAGCCCAGGCGGGCGTCCTTCTCCGGGGCGCCGAGCGCGGCCGGGGCGAAAGAGCTGATCCCGGCCGTCGTCAGGCCGGTGGCCGCGCCCTTGAACACCCAGGCGGCACCGGAGTCCCGGTACGTGCCGTCCTCCCCGGGGGCGGTGACGGTCAGGTCGGCCTTCTTGTCGCCGTTGACGTCGGCGAGCGAGACCTCGGCGCCGAACTTGTCGCCCTTCTCGGAGGCGCCGGGGACGCCGGGCGTGGTCTGGGTGAAGGACTGGGCGCCCTTGCCGCCGAGGCCGCTCCTGGCGCCCTTGAGCAGGACGACGTTGCCGCTGTCCCGGACGTTCTTGCCGCTCGCGGTGACGTCCTCGCCGGGGACGCCGACGGCGATGTCGGCGTAGCCGTCGCCGTTGACGTCGCCCGCGCTGATCGAGGCGCCGAACTGGTCGCCGTCCTCACCCACGCCCGGGACGCCCGGGCTGTCCTGGGTGATCTTCACGGTGCGGGTGGCGGCGGGCCCGTTCTTGCTGCCGTAGTCGACGCGGACGGTGCCCTTGTCACGCTCGTTGTCGTCGTCGAAGGGGCCGTTGTCGCGGGTGACGAAGTCGCCGTAGCCGTCGCCGTCCACGTCCGCGACGGCGCCGCCCACGGAGGCCTTGAGGTCCTTGGACGTGTGGCCGAGGCCGGACGCGCCGCCCTTCCAGAAGCGGCTGTCGAACGCCCGGTCCTCAAAGCTGTGGCTGGTGACGAGGTCGTCGACGCCGTCGCCGTCCATGTCGCCCGCGACGAACCCGTCCAGCTCGGGAAACCATTCGAACCCGATATCGTCCTTCCTGGCCGCCTCGCCGCCGCGCGTGAACGGCCCGTACGAGACGGTCATGCCGGGGGGGCCGCTCTCGGGCGTGGCCTTTTCATCATGCGTCACCAGGTCGCGGTGCCCGTCGCCGTCGAAGTCGCCGACGGCCAGGGAGCCGACCGCGCCCGGCAGTCGGGCGGCCGCGTCCGTGAGCCCGGCGGCGGAGCCCCACAGCACCACGGTGCCGCCTTTACCGGCGCCGACGACCAGGTCGGTGTAGCCGTCCCCGTCGAGGTCGGCGGCGGTCAGCTCGCGGCCGAAGGCCCCGTACTTGCTGACGTCCCCGGGCACCCCCGCGCTGGACCGGTCGACGACCTTCCGGCGTGCCGGGTCGGCGCCGTCCTTCGACCCGTACACCACGGCCACGTACCCGGCTTCCTGCTTCCCGCCGACCGTCGCGTGCGCCGCTCCGAGCGCCAGGTCGGCGTACCCGTCCTTGTTGAAGTCGACGACCGGGGCCTTGGCCGCCTTCGCCCGGGGCGCTGCGGACGCGGTGGCGGTGCCTACCGCCAGCGGCGCGGCGATGGCGGCGGCCGCGATGGCGACGACGAGGGAGCGACGCACTGTTCCTCCTGAGACTGGTGGCCCTTCGGATCAGGTTGATCAGGGCCCGCAGAGAGGAGACAGCCGAGGTCACGCGAGGGTTGCACACCTGTGAACCACCAGAAACGGAATCCTTGCCTCAACCTAATGGGGCCGGTCTGCCGCCTTCGCCGCCGGTCTCATGAGCGGCCTCCTGGCCGCCGCCGCCCCGGAGGGCAGGCCAGGTTCGGGGCGGCTCCGTTCGAGGTGCGGCACACCGAAACGCGGCGCGCGCCGGGACAGTTGAAGACACTGCCTAGGCCGTGTCAGAAGGCGGGCCCGGCGCCTTCGAGGCGACGCGTGCGGTAGCTGTCGGCGTCGAGGGTGATGACGTCCGCGTGGTGGGCCAGCCGGTCCACCGTGGCGGACGCCGTCGCGCTGTCGCCGAGGACCTCGTTCCAGCGGTCCAGGGGAAGGCTGCCTGTGACGATCAGGGAGGACCGTTCGTAGCGGTGCGAGACGAGCTGGAAGAGGAGGTGGGCGACCTCGGGGTCAAAGGGCACGTAGCCCACCTCGTCCACGACGAGCACCGGGTACGCGTCCAGCCGGGCCAGCTCCTCGCGCAGCCGCCCCGCGGCCTTGGCCGCCGCGAGCCGGGTGCCCCACTCGGCGGCGGTCGCGAACAGCACCTGGTGACCGGCCTGGCAGGCCCGCACGCCCAGGGCGACCGCCAGGTGCGTCTTGCCGGTGCCGGGCCCGCCGAGCAGGACGACGTTCGCCTTGCGGGTGACGAAGTCGACCTTGCCCAGCCGGGCGATCTCCTGCGGTTCGGGCGACCGCAGGTGCCCCTCGTCGAACATCTCCAGGAGCTTGCGCGAAGGGAACCCGGCGGCCTCGATGCGCTCCTCGGCGCCGGTCGCCTCCGGTTCCGGCGCCCCGGTGTCCCCGGGGCCCCGCTGGGCGGGGATGGCCACGGTCGCCCGGGAGTCCTCCTTGACGGTGCGCATCCTGGCCTCGTGGGCCGCCATGGGCCCGGACATGTAGGCGAGGATGGCGGCGGAGGCGATGAACGCCATGTGGATGACCGTGCCCCACATCAGGTCGTGGCGGGGCGTGTGGTGCACGTCGACGAACATCTGGAGCAGGTGCACCGACGAGATGCCCACGATGGCGGTGGCCAACTTGACCTTCAGCACGTTGGAATTGACGTGCGACAGCCACTCGGGCTGATCGCGGTGGCCCTGGAGGCCGATCCGCGAGACGAAGGTCTCGTACCCCCCGACGATCACCATGATCAGCAGATTGGCGATCATCACCACGTCGACGAGCTTGAGCACGGCGAGCATGACGTGCGTCTCGTCCGCCTGGCCGCTGATGACGTGGTGGATGAGGTGCCACAACTCGTTGAAGAACTTGTAGACGTACACGCCCTGTGCGGCCACCAGGCCGAAGTACAGGGGGGCTTGGAGCCACCGGGTCGCGAAGAGCGCGCACCCCAGAGTGGTCATGTTCGACGGGGGCGGGACGGGACGGGGCACGAGACCTCCAACGGCCGTGAGGCTCGCCATTGTTGTGGACCGGTGCCGACTATCTGAATTCGAGCCACCCGTTGGGGTTAATAGAAATCCAGTCGGACAGGTCGTCCCATCCGACCGCGGGGCCTCTCGGCCGTCAGTCCTTCTTGAGGAGGGTGACGAGGCGGGAGAGGCCGTCGGCGGCGTAGCCCTCGTCGATCGAGCGGTCCAGGAGGGACTGGAGCGGCTCGAACAGGTCGGTGCGCAGGCCCTGCTGGGCGAACGTCGTCAGGAAGTTGGGCAGCGCGGCCTGGTTGATCGCCAGCGACGACACGTCCGTCAGGTGCTGTCCGGAGTCCACCGCCTCGGCCATGCCGGGGACGAGCCCGTCCGTCATCGCGTTCACCCAGTCCTTGAGCAGCGGCGCGAACTCGCGGGCGGGGACGCCTCCGCTGCCGATCAGGGCGTATGCCTGGGCGACGCCCATCACCATGCCGTACATGCCGGTGAGCAGCGACAGGTCGTACAGCGCGGCCGCGCCCGGGTCCTTGCCGACCCACTTGGTGTCCGCGAGCGCCGCCAGCGTGGGGCGGTGCGTCTCGTACGCCTCCTCGTCGGTGCCGCTGTAGAGGATGTACGCGGCGGGCGTCGCGATCATCTGCGGGACGGCCATGATGCCGCCGTCGAGGTACGTGATGCCGCGGCCGGCCGCCCAGTCCGCCAACTCCCTTGCCTGGGCCGGGGTTCCGTTGGTGAGGTTCACGACCGTGCGGCCGGTGAGGGCGTCGGCCTCGGCCTCAAGCAGGCCGCGTACGTTGTCGTTGGTCGTGAGGCAGACGATCACGAGGGGGCTGGCGGTGATGGCCTTGGCCGCGGTCTCGGCCGGGGTCGCGCCCTGGGCGGCCAGGGGGCCCGTCTTGGAGGCGGTGCGGTTCCACACGGTCGTGTCGTGGCCCGCCTTGAGCAGGGCGGCGGCGAGGGCGGTGCCCATCAGGCCGAGGCCGAGGACGGTCACGGAGGCGCGGTGTTCGGTGCTGCTGGGCACGGAGGCTCCTTCAGGGGCGTTCAGAGGCGTTGTTCTGGGGACGCCTCTGATCTTTGCGGGGCCCTGAGGAGCGGACAAGTACCGACTAATTAGTGCGGTACTTACCTATTGGTGTGTGAGCTGGTCAGGAAGGTGGACCAGGTGTCCGGGGTGACGGTCAGGACGGGTCCGGTGGGGTTCTTGGAGTCGCGGATGTGGATGGCGGTGGGGTGCGTGGCTACCTCGACGCATTGTCCACCTTGGTCGCTGCTGTAACTGGACTTCTTCCAGTCGTAGGCAACTTCGAGGCAGGCGCCGCCTTCGCTGCCGCTGTAGGTCGACTTGAACCATGTGGGTGCGGTGCTCATTGCTCTCCTAGCAGACGGAGGTCGAGCCGCTCAGGAAGGTGGACCAGGTGTCCGGGGTGACGGTCAGGACGGGTCCGGTGGGGTTCTTGGAGTCGCGGATGTGGATGGCGGTGGGGTGCGCGGCTACCTCGACGCATTGCCCACCTTGCTCGCTGCTGTAGCTGGACTTCCGCCAGTCGTAGGCGACTTCGAGGCACTGGCCGCCCTCACTGCCGCTGTAGGTCGACTTGAACCATGTGGGTGCGGTGCTCATTGCTCTCCTAGCAGACGGTCCAACAGGCCCTTGCTCTCCTGCGCGTTGAGGGCCTGTGTCCGCAGCATCGCATATTTGCGTTCCAGCAGGGACACCTCGTCGGGGTCGGCTACCAGCTGGCTGCCGCGCTGGGCCTCGACGTAGGCGATCCGCTGATGGTCCGGGGTCTCCAGCAGGGTGAAGGGACCCGAGAGGCCCGCGTGGACGTCGCGTCCGATCGGCATGATCTGGAGGGTGACTCCGGGGAGATCCGCCGCCTCGCGCAGGTGGCGGAGCTGGCCGAAGTACACCTCGTCTCCGCCGAGGCGGTCGCGCACGGTCACCTCGGAGATGACGAATGAGGCCGTGGGCGGGGCCTTGCGGTGCAGGATCTCCTGGCGCTCCATTCGTGCGGCGACGCGCAATGCGATGTCGTCCTCGTGGAGCGTCGGGACTTCGTTGCTGAAGACCGCGCGTGCGTAAGGGTCCGTCTGGAGAACGCCCGGCAGCACCTGGTTGTCGTACCAGGACAGGGCGATCGCCTCACGCTCCAGATCCATGTACTCCTCGGCCCACCTCGGGAACAGGTCGACCTCAGGCATGTTTTCCAGGCCTGCGGTCAACACCCCTCTGGCGTTGACGATTTCCTCCAGCGCGGCCGCCAAGTCCTCCTTCAGCGGCCGTCGGCCCTGCTCGATCGACGCGACCGTCTCCTCGTCGACCACGAGACGGCCCGCCAACTGGCGCTGCGTCAGGCCCGCCGCGCGCCGCAGCGCCCCGACCTGGGCGCCCAGCATCTTCATCGCGGAGGCGTTCCTCCTGTGGCGCTTTTTGGGTGGCATGGCGGCGAACTCCCCCTGTGCGGTGGCGATTGCACTCGTGCGGACCCGTACAGATTCGGCGCACGGGTGCGCGCACAGTCCCATGATGGCCACGGAGCGTCACCGCCGTCCCGTGAATCGGAAACCGGCCGGATGCCGACCGGGGTCGCCGTGCCCTCGTCGCGCAGGCCGATGCCGTCGCTGCTCGCGCACGCCGTCACGGACAGGGTCGCGAGCACGACGGCGGTGGCGGCGAAGAGGCGGGCGGCGAGATCACAACGGGGCTCGGTGGTCCGGGACATGGCTGAGTCCTTGGCGTCGTACGGGCAGGGTGGCGTGTCCGCCTGGACGGTCGGCGGGAGCGGCGTGCTTGGATGGCCACAGCTTGTGCGGCGGGGTGTCCCGGTCGCCAGAGGCGGCGGGGAACGGGGGACGCTGGAACACCCGCGCCTGCTTTGACCTGGGGGGATGGCCTCCTCCTGGAACGCGGTACTGGAATGGGGAGGACGGCACATGGGTTCGCTCGCGGAGCTGCTGCGGGAGCTCAAGGGGCGGTCGGGGCTCAGCTACGGGGTGTTGGCCAAGCGGCTGCACATGAGTACGTCGACCCTGCACCGGTACTGCAACGGCGACGCGGTGCCGGTGGAGTTCGCGCCCGTGGAGCGGTTCGCCCGGCTCTGCAAGGCCTCGCCCGAGGAGCTGGTGGAGGCCCACCGGCGGTGGATCCTGGCGGACGCCGCGCGCGGGCGTAAGGCGGAGCCCGAGGCGCCGGTGGGCGCCGAGGCCGCGCCGCCGCCCGGACCAGAGCAGCCGGACCCGGAGCCGGACCCCGACCCGGAGCCGGAGCCGACGCCGGAGGCGGAACGCGGCAAGCGGCGCCGTGTCGTCGCCGTCGGCGCCGCCGTCGCCCTCGTCGTCGGTGCCGGTTCCGTCGCCCTCGCGCTGAACGGGAGCGACGGGGGGCGCGAGCGCGCCGCGGGCGCTTCGGCATCGGCCAGTCCCAGTGCCACCCCGGGGAACCCGTCCGGCAATGGCGGACGCGAGGACGCCGCCGACGACCGTGCGGAGAAGAAGGACAAGCCCTCCTCCTCGCCCTCGCGCAAGGGCAACGGCAAGGGCAAGGACACCCCGGGGCGGCCCGACGCCTCCGAGGGCAGCGGCAAGGGAGCCGCGGCGGCGGGCGAGGGCAGGAGCGAGGACCTCGGCGCGCCGATCACCGCGCGCACCAGGCCGTACGTCTATGAGAGCCCCTGTAGCCAGCACTTCCTGGTCAACCGGAAGCCGAACCAGGTGCCGCAGCCGCCGGCCGTCGAGCAGGACGCCCCCGGCTGGGCCGCCGATCTCGGCGCCGTCTCGGCCGGTGAGCAGCTCATCGAGGTCACCGTGCAGGGCATGGGCAAGGACACCGTCGTCCTCCAGGACATGCAGGTGCGGGTGCAGAGCACCAGTTCGCCGCTGGCCTGGAACGACTTCCAGATGGGCGTCGGCTGCGGCGGCAACGTCTCCACCAAGTCGTTCGGGGTCGACCTCGACGACGGGACGCCGCGCCTCTCGCCCAAGGCGGGGCAGCGCGACTTCCCGTACAAGGTGAGCGAGAGCGACCCCGAGGTCTTCTACGTCAAGGCCAACACGGAGGCGCACGACGTCCGCTGGTACCTGGAGCTGGAGTGGTCGAGCGGCAGACGGCACAACGTGCTCCGCATCGACGACCAGGGCAAGCCGTTCCGCACCAGCGGCAACGTAGGACGCCCCACATACGGCTGGCCGCTGGGCGGATCCAAGTGGGAAGTACCGCTCGACGGAGACCGCGTTCCGGCGCCCTGAGGCCGCGTCCGCATCCCGGAACGGCGTGTGTAGAGGGCAGGCACATGCTTAGGGTGCCGGACAGAGCCGTCCCAGCCGAAGGAGCCGCCGCCGTGACCGTCACCGAGCCAGTCCGCACCGCCGCCCCCCTGCCGCCGCTGGCCGCGCGCGCCGCCGCGGTCGGGGGCTCGCCGGTACGGGACATCCTCGCGGTCACCGCGCGGCCCGAGGTCATCAACTTCGCGGGCGGGCTGCCCGCCCCCGGCCTCTTCGACGACGAGGGCATCGCGGCGGCCTTCCGCGCGGTCCTCGAAGAGACGCCCGAGCGGGCGCTCCAGTACTCGACCACCGAGGGCGAGCCCGCGCTGCGTACCGCCATCGCCGCGCGCACCACCGCGCGCGGCCTCGCGACCGGCGCCGACGACGTGCTGGTCACCACCGGGTCGCAGCAGGCGCTGTCGCTGCTCGCGACCGCGCTGATAGAGCCGGGCGACACCGTCCTCGTCGAGAACCCCTGCTACCTCGCGGCGCTCCAGGCCTTCGCCTTCGCGGGCGCGCGGGTGGTGCCCGTGCCGTGCGACGAGGCCGGCATCGACCCCGCCGCCCTCGACGGACTCGTCGCCCTGCACCGGCCCAAGCTGCTCTACACCGTCCCCACCTTCCAGAACCCGACCGGCCGCACCCTGCCCGCCGGGCGGCGCGCCGCGATCGCCGAGGTCGCCGAGCGGCGCGGGCTGTGGATCGTGGAGGACGACCCGTACGGGGAGCTGCGCTTCGAGGGCGAGCGGGCGCCGTGGATCGCCACGTACCCGGGGGCCGAGGACCGCACGGTCCTGCTCGGCAGCTTCTCCAAGGTCATGGCGCCGGGCCTGCGGCTCGGCTGGCTGCGGGGGCCCGCGGCGCTGCTGCGCGCCTGCGCCGTCGCCAAGCAGGCCGCCGACCTGCATACGCCGACGGTCAACCAGCTCGCCGCGGCGCGGTACTTGGCGGACTCGGACCTGGACGCGCACGTCGCCCGCGTGGCGGGGGTGTACCGGAAGCGGCGGGACGCGATGCTGGCCGGCCTCGCGGACGCGCTGCCGGAAGGGTCCGGCTGGATCCGGCCCGAGGGCGGCATGTTCGTCTGGGCGAAGCTGCCCGAGGGGTACGACACGGGGGAGTTGCTGCGGAGTGTCGTCGCGCACGACGTGGCGTATGTGCCGGGGGCGCCGTTCTTCGCGGCGGAGCCGGATGTGTCCACCCTGCGGCTGTGCTTCGTGACGCAGTCCCCCGGCGAGATCGCCGAGGGACTGCGCAGGCTCCGGAGCGCGCTGGTGGCGTGACGGGGCTGGTCAGAGGCGCTCGGGCGTCCTGATGCCCAGCAGGGCCATGCCCTGGTGCAGCGTGCGGGCCGTGATGTCGCACAGGAACAGGCGGTTCTCGACCTGCGCCGGGGTGTCCGCCTTCAGGACCGGGCACTTGTCGTAGAACGAGGTGTACAGCGACGCCAACTGGTAGAGGTACGCGGCCAGCTTGTGCGGGGCGTACTCCTTGGCGGCCTCCGTGACCGTGGCGCCGAACGCGTCCAGGTGCAGGCCCAGCGCCCGCTCCGCCGCGTCGAGCGCCAGCTCCGGGTGGGCCGCGGGCCGCACCTCGCCCGCCTTGCGCAGGATCGACTGGATACGGGCGTACGCGTACTGGAGGTAGACCGACGTGTCGCCGTTCAGGGAGACCATCTGGTCGAGGTCGAACTTGTAGTCGCGGTTGGCCGACGTCGACAGGTCCGCGTACTTCACCGCGCCGATGCCGACCTGGAAGGCCCGCTCCTGGATCTCCTCCTCGGTGAGGTCCCGCGCCTTCTCGCGGACGACCTCCGCCGCGCGCTGCACCGCCTCGTCGAGGAGGTCCTCCAGGCGCACCGTCTCGCCCTCACGCGTCTTGAACGGCTTGCCGTCCGCGCCGAGCACCGTGCCGTAGCCCATGTTGTGCGCGGTGACCTCGTCGTTCAGCCAGCCCATCCGGCGAGCCGCCTCGAAGACCATCTTGAAGTGCAGCGACTGCCGCACGTCCACCACGTACAGCAGGGTGGTGGCGTGCAGGTCGACGACCCTGTTGCGGATCGCCGAGAGGTCGGAGGCCGCGTAACCGAAGCCGCCGTCCGCCTTCTGCACGATCAGCGGGACCGGCTTGTCGTCCTTGCCCTTGATGTCGTCGAAGAAGACGACGAGCGCGCCCTCGGAGCGCACCGCGACACCGGACTCCTCCAGGAGCCGCGCCGTCTCGGCCATCATGTCGTTGTACGCGGACTCGCCGACGATCTCCTCGTCGCGGACCTCCATGTCCAGCTTCGCGAAGACCGAGTAGAAGTAGACCTTCGACTCGTCCACGAACCGCTGCCAGAGGTCGAGCGTCTCCTTGTCGCCGGACTGGAGGTCGACGACCCGCTTGCGGGCGCGGTCCTTGAACTCCTCGTCGGCGTCGAAGACCGCGCGCGAGGCCTTGTAGACGCGGTTGAGATTGCTCATCGCCTGCTCGCCGTCGACCTCGTCGGCCGGGGCCAGCTGGCCGGGGTTCTCGATCAGGTACTGGATGAGCATGCCGAACTGGGTGCCCCAGTCGCCGATGTGGTGGCGGCCGATCGTCTTCTCGCCGGTGAAGTCCAGCATGTGGCGCAGGGCGTCGCCGATGACGGCGGAGCGCAGGTGGCCGACGTGCATTTCCTTGGCCACGTTCGGCTGGGCGTAGTCGATCACCGTCGTGCCCCGGTTCTCGGCGTACGGCACGCCGAGCCGCTCGCCGTCCGCCGCCCGCGCCGCGAGGTTCCTCGTGATCGCCCCGTCGGTGACCGTGATGTTCAGGAAGCCGGGGCCGGAGACCTCGATGTCCTTGAACAGGTCGGGGGCGGTGATCCCGGAGACGACCTGCGTGGCCAGCTCCCGCGGGTTGCCCTTGAGCTTCTTGGCGAGCGCCAGGATGCCGTTGGCCTGGAAGTCGGCCCGGTCGCTTCGTCGCAGCAGCGGGTCCGCGGTGCCCGCTTCCGGCAGGGCTGCCGTCAGGGCGTCCGCGAGGCGCTGGTGGACGGAGGCGGTGAGGGACGTGACCGAGGCCATGAATGGGTGCCGTTCTGCTCGGGTGCCTGGTTTGCTGAAGCTGCGAAAACCGAGTATCCCACGCGGTGAAAAGCGGTTTTCGCGGTTACGGGGCGACCTGGGAGAATGGCTGGGTCAAGCGGTACTCACTTAAGAACGTAAGAAGCAGAAAGGCGTGCCGATCGTGGCTCAGAGCACCGATACCACCGACTGGGTCTCCCGCTACGCGGACGAGGTCATCGCCGAGTCGGAGCGTCGTGCCCCGGGCAAACCCGTCACGGTCGCCTCGGGCCTCTCCCCCTCCGGCCCGATCCACCTCGGCAACCTCCGCGAGGTCATGACCCCGCACCTCGTCGCCGACGAGATCCGCCGCCGCGGGTACGAGGTCCGCCACCTGATCTCCTGGGACGACTACGACCGCTACCGCAAGGTCCCGGCCGGCGTCCCCGGCGTCGACGAGTCCTGGGCCGAGCACATCGGCAAGCCGCTCACCTCCGTGCCCGCCCCGGCCGGCTCCGCGTACCCGAACTGGGCCGAGCACTTCAAGGCAGCCATGGCCGAGGCGCTCACCGAGCTGGGCGTCGAGTACGACGGCATCAGCCAGACCGAGCAGTACACCTCGGGCGCCTACCGCGAGCAGATCCTGCACGCGATGAAGCACCGCGGCGACATCGACGCGATCCTCGACCAGTACCGCACGAAGAAGGACCCCGCCAAGGGCGGTAACGGCGGCAAGGGTGGCGCCAAGCAGCAGAAGCCGGTCGACGAGGCCGAGCTGGAGGCCGCCGAGGGCTCCGGCGCCGCCTCCGAGGACGACGGCAGCGGCGGCAGCGGCGGGTACTACCCGTACAAGCCCTACTGCGGGCAGTGCGAGAAGGACCTGACGACCGTCGTCTCGTACGACGACGAGTCCACCGAGCTGGTCTACACCTGTACGGCGTGCGGCTTTGGCGAGACCGTGAAGCTGAGCGAGTTCAACCGAGGCAAGCTGGTCTGGAAGGTCGACTGGCCGATGCGCTGGGCCTACGAGGGCGTCATCTTCGAGCCGAGCGGCGTGGACCACTCGTCCCCCGGCTCGTCGTTCGTCGTCGGCGGCCAGATCGTGCGGAAGATCTTCGACGGCGTGCAGCCGATCGGCCCGATGTACGCCTTCGTCGGGATCTCGGGAATGGCGAAGATGTCGTCCTCGAAGGGCGGCGTGCCGACCCCGGCCGACGCCCTGAAGATCATGGAGGCGCCGCTCCTTCGCTGGCTGTACGCGCGCCGCAAGCCCAACCAGTCCTTCAAGATCGCCTTCGACCAGGAGATCCAGCGGCTCTACGACGAGTGGGACAAGCTGGAGGCCAAGGTCGCCGACGGCTCCGCGCTGCCCGCCGACGCGTCCGCGCACTCCCGCGCCGTGCGCACCGCCGCCGGTGAGCTGCCGCGCACCCCGCGGCCGCTGCCGTACCGCACGCTGGCCTCCGTCGCCGACATCACCGCCGGTGCCGAGGACCAGACGCTGCGCATCCTCGGTGACCTCGACCCGTCGGCGCCGCTGACCTCGCTCGACGAGGTGCGGCCGCGGCTCGACCGCGCCGAGAACTGGATCACCACCCAGGTCCCGGCCGAGGCGCGCACGATCGTGCGCGCCGAGCCCGACACCGAGCTGCTCTCCACGCTGGACGAGGAGAGCCGCGAGTCGCTGCGGCTGCTCCTGGAGGGCCTCGACTCGCACTGGTCCCTGGACGGCCTCACCCACCTCGTCTACGGCGTGCCGAAGGTGCGGGCCGGGTTCTCGGCGGAGGCGACGGCCAAGGAGCTGCCGCCGGAGATCAAGGTGGCGCAGCGGACGTTCTTCGCGCTGCTGTACCGGCTGCTCGTGACCCGGGAGACCGGGCCGCGGCTGCCCACGCTGCTGCTGGCCGTGGGCGCGGACCGGGTGCGCAAGCTGCTCGGCGCGTAGGCCTGTCAGAGGGGGCGGGCGGGAGTCTCCCGCCCGCCCCCTCCGCGTATTCCGTACGCACCCTGCGTCTCTGCACCCTTCGGACTACCCGGGGTTCGACCCGGGGCAGGACGCCGCGGGCTGATCCCTCCGTGATCGTGGAGGCATGAAGGAAATCATCGCCATCGTCGGATGGGTCACGGGAATCCAGGGCGCCCTCGGAGCCGCCGGCCGCCTCTTCGGGGACGGCCCCTGGGGGCTGCTGCACAAGTGGTGGGACGTGCCCACGCCCTTGTACGTGGCCCTCTTCGCCGCCGGTGCCGTGCTCGCCGTATACGGGGAGCTGGGCAAGAAGCGGGCGTGAGCGCCACGACCGGCGCTACGCCTGGCGCCGCCTGCGTACGGCGAAGAAGACCAGCGCGGCCAGGACGGCGACCGAACCGGTGGCGATGGTGAGGGTCACCGGCGTCCAGTCGGGGGCCTCGGACCGCGGCCGGGCCTCGGCGGCGCACTCGGCGCCGGGGGCCGCGCCGCCCGCCTCGACCCGCACCGTGCCGTTGGTCCGCGCCTCCTCCGGCGGCACCGGCTCGTCGAAGCGGAGGGAGTGGTCGCCGGGTTTCGCGTCGCAGCGGATCGTGGCCCGGCCCTTCCAGGAGACCTTGCCGGAAGGTTCCAGTTTCACCGGCCCCGAGAACGCGTCGGAGCGGACGGTGACGCGGTGGCCGTCGTCCATCTGGTCCATCAGTTCCGGATTCAGCACGGACAGCGTGACGCGTTCGCCGGGCCTCACCGAGCCCGGTACGACGGTGAGTTCACCTTCCCGGCCCGCCTGCGCGGCGGCGCTTGTGATGCCTGCCAGGGAAAGGGCGAGGGCGAGCGCTCCAGCCGTTACGGCGGTTTTGTGTGGCATAAGGTGATCTTATCCGGATCTTATTCAGGGGGAGTCTGGGCGCACATCCGACCTCGGGCGCCCAGCGGAAAGGCAGTTGTGCGCATTTCACGTTGGGCCCGCGCCGTGGCCATGGGGGTGGGCGGCGGGTTCCTCGCCGTCTCGGCCACCACCGCCACCGCGGCGACACCCGTCGGTGACAGCAGGGCGGTTCCGAAGGAGAGTGACGCGGCATGGGGGGCCGCGGCGGCGGCGCGGTTCTGGACCGCCGACCGCATGGAAGCGGCGACGCCGTTGCGGTCCTCGGTGGAGACCCCCAGGGGGATGCGGGCGTCGGTGGCGTCCGCGGCGAGGGCCCAGACCGACTACGAGGGCTCCAAGACCATCGGCGTGCTCTACTTCGTCGACAAGGGCATGGCCAAGCACAACTGCACGGCCAGCGTGGTCCACAGCCCCAAGGGCAACCTCATCCTCACCGCGGGGCACTGCGGCAACGGCGACAAGTACGCCTTCGTGCCCCAGTACCGCACGGGCAAGACCCCGGCGCAGCAGCCCCACGGCATCTGGGCGGTCGACCGTGTCTTCAAGGACCCGCGGCGCACCGACCACGGCCCCGGCTCGGACCTCGACTTCGCCTTCGCGACCGTCAAGCCCGACAGCCCCGGCAAGCACGGCCGCCAGATCGAGGACATCACCGGCGCCAACACCCTCACGCGCACGCCCCGTTACGACCTCTCGGTCACCGTCATCGGTTACCCGTCGGCCAGGAACGCCCCGAAGGACCAGGCGATCAAGTGCCGCACGAAGACCACCCGGCTCACCGGTTACAAGCAACTGCGCATGGAGTGCGGCGGGTTCTTCGGCGGCACCTCGGGCAGCCCGTGGCTGATGGACTTCGACGAGCGGACCAAGACGGGCAAGGTCATCGGCAACCTCGGCGGCGCGGGCGGCGGCGGAGCCACCGACTCCGTCTCCTACGCGCCCTTCTACGACGACGAGGTGTTCAAGCTCTACGCCGACGCCGTGCACGACGCGGCCGTCGTCGAGCGGCCCCCGCTGCCCGCCACCCTCGGCACCGGCGAGACCTGGCAGCACACCAAGCACATGGCCACCGGCGACTACACCGGGGATGGCAAGGCCGACCTCCTCGTGGTCTGGACCGACGGTGAGGTCACCCTCCACCCGGGCAACGGCAAGGGCGGCTTCACCGGCGAACGACGCCTGAAGAAGCCCAACGCCACGTGGAAGCACGCCACGGCCCTCACCGGCGGCGACTTCACCGGCACCGCCCTCTCCGACCTCATGGTGCGCTGGTCCGACGGCGAGGTGACCCTGTACCCGGACGTGTCCGCCTCGGGGTTCGGCACGGAGACCAAGCTCGCCGCCGCCGGATCCCGCTGGAAGAAGGCCGCCCAGCTCACCGCGGGCCGCTTCGGCGGCGGAAACAAGACCGACGACGTCGTCGTGCGCTGGACCGACGGCGAGGTCAGCCTGTACAGCGACGTGGACGGCCGCGGCTTCAAGAAGAAGACCCGGCTCCACAAGCCCGGCGCCACGTGGAAGCGCACCGCCCTGCTCACCGGCGGCGACTTCACCGGCACCGCCCTGGGAGACCTCTTCGTCCGCTGGATCGACGGGGAACGCACCGTCCACAAGGACGTGAGCCCGGCAGGACCCGGCAAGAAGACCCGCATGGGAGCCCCCGGCGCCCTGTGGAAGCACGCCAAGGTGGTGACCGCCGGCGCCTACACCGCGGGCGGCCGGCCCGACGACCTGATCGTGCGCTGGAGCGACGGCGAGGTCAGCCTCTACGCCGACACGACGGCGAAGCTCGGCCGCGAGGTCACCCTCGTGCCGCCGAAGGTCTCCTGACGCTCCGTCGGGTCACGCGATGTATTCCGCGCCGACGTCCGCGCCCGCGTCCAGATCCTGTTGGTAGCGGGAGCGGAAGTCGCGCAGGTACGGGCGGAGCGTGCTCTCGGTGAGCGGCCCGCCCGCCTGGCCCGTGACGCCGTACAGGTCCATCAGGTACAGGCTGAACTGCCGGGCGTTGGGGTAGTCGCCGATCTCGCTGACGTACTTGCGGAACGCCGTGAAGTACGCCTCCATGCGGGATACGTCGTCGGGGAGCCCGGGGATGTCGGGCTCGGGCTCGGGCTCCGTCCGCGCCTCCGGCTCCGGCTCCGGCTCGGGCTCGGGCTCGGTGCGCGTGGTGGCGGCGGGGTGGCGCGTGTCATCGTCGTAGGGGCCGTTGTCGTACCGCTCGTTGCCGTGCTGTCCGTTGTCGTACGGGGCCTGCTCCTCGTACCACTGGTCGTACGGCTCCTCGGGGGCGTACGAAGCGGGGTGCTTCGCGAACCACGGGCTCTCGTGCGGCAGGACCTCCGGCTGGGGCTCCGGCTCCGGCTCGGGCTCCGGCTGGGGCCTGCGCGGGGCCGGCAGCTGGGGCTGCTGGGAGGCCGTGGTCTGCGCGGCGGCCGGGGCCGGGGCCGGGGGCAGCAGGGCCGGTTCGATGCCCGCGGCGGCCAGGCCCGCGGGGGCGGTCTCCGCCAGCGGCACGCCGTAGCGGGCGAGGCGCAGCGGCATCAGGGACTCGACGGGGGCCTTGCGGCGCCAGGCACGGCCGAAGCGGGAGCGCAGCCGGGCCTGGTAGACGAGGCGTTCCTGCTCCAGCTTGATCACCTGGTCGTAGGAGCGCAGCTCCCACAGCTTCATCCGGCGCCACAGCAGGAAGGTGGGCAGCGGGGAGAGCAGCCACCGGGTGAGCCGTACGCCCTCCATGTGCTTGTCGGCGGTGATGTCCGCGATCCGCCCGATCGCGTGCCGCGCCGCCTCGACCGCGACGACGAAGAGCACGGGGATCACGGCGTGCATGCCCGTGCCGAGCGGGTCCGGCCAGGCCGCCGCGCCGTTGAAGGCGATCGTCGCGGCCGTGAGCAGCCACGCCGTCTGCCGCAGCAGCGGGAAGGGGATGCGGATCCAGGTCAGCAGGAGGTCCAGGGCCAGCAGGACGCAGATGCCCGCGTCGATGCCGATCGGGAAGACCACCGAGAAGCCGCCGAAGCCCTTCTGCTCGGCGAGCTCGCGCACGGCCGCGTACGACCCTGCGAAGCCGATCCCGGCGATGACGACCGCACCGGCGACGACCACCCCGATGAGTATCCGGTGCGTGCGTGTCAGCTGCATCGCGGCCACCCGCGAACCCCTCCCTGTTCAGCCTGGATCGGCTTGTTGCGAGCGATAGCCTGGCACACGTGTGCGGGGGGTCTGTCGGCCGGTACGCCAAGAGCCCGGCCCTCGGGGGCCGGGCTCCGTCAACCGCGGTGGCCGCGGGGTGCGTTGGCGGCGTCGAAGACGCCGGGGGTCAGGACTTGGACGTCGACTTGGACTTGCTGGTGTCCGACTTGGCGTCGTCGGACTTGGCGTCGTCCGACTTGGCGTCGTCCGACTTCGCGTCGGTCTTCTTCGCGTCGGCGTCCGACTTCGGCTTGTCGTCCGACTTCGGCTTGTCCCCGGACCCGGACGGCGCCTTGGCGCCGCCCTCGTTGGCGGAGACGACCGCGGCCGCGGCCTCCTTCGCCGCCTTCTGCGCGGCCTTCGACAGGACACCGGCGTCGGGGGACTTCTCGCCCGCGAGGCCCGCGCCGTTGTAGTCGACCGTGATGACCGCGTTCTCCACGCGCGTCACGAACGTCTGCTGCTTGAAGGTGTCCTTGTCCTTCTTCAGGTCGTACCGCACGAGCGTCGCCTGCTCGCCGACGCCCTGCACCGGCTCCGTCTTGACGCTCTTCGCGTCCTTGGTGGCCTGGGCGTCCGCGACCTGCTTGGCGAAGCTCTCCTGTGCGCGCTTCGCGCCACTGCCGAGCGAGGCGTCCGAGTCGAAGCGCATCAGCGAGACGCGCAGCCAGCGGAACTGGGAGCCGTCCACGCCGTTGTTGTCGAGGCTGTCCCAGGAGCAGCTGCCGCGCAGCGCCGTGTCCGTGGACGTGCCGGCCTTGCCCTTGTCCTCGGCCTCCGGCACAAGGTCCTGGAGCGTCTTCTTCGACAGGACCTTGCAGGGCTCGGGGAGCTTGCCGTACGCGGCCTCCTCCACGGCCGGGGCCTTGTCCCCCCCGGCCTTCTTCGAGGCCGACGCCGTGGCGCCCGCCTCCTTCTTGGCCCCGTCGGAGCCGGAGTCGGAGTCGGATGAGCAGCCGGAGGCGACGAGGATCACCGGTACGGCGGCCGCGCTGACGAGGATGCGGCTCAGACGCTGGCGCTGTCGCTGTGCAGGTCGGTGCATGGTTCCTTCACTCAGTTCGTCTCGTGACGTCCGGTTCGTCTCGTGACGTCGTCGGGTCCGAGGGGCCACGGTACGCGCATGGGGCGGCGGGTGGCCCCGCTTCACGTGCGCGGGGCCCCTGCCCGCGCCCGCTCCGTCCGCCGGCTACTCGTCGAACTTCCCGGCGAGGCCATCGGCCAGTTCCAGCGCCTTGTCCTGCATTTCCTTGCTGTCGGGGACGTCCGTGCGGCGGCCGGGCTGCTCGTCGTACTCAATGGTGACGATGACGTTCGACGTGCGGAACACCACAGTCACGGTGCGGTGTCGGGTGGCCGAGGCGGCGGTGGTGAGGGCGTCGTCCAGGAACGCCTCGTCGCCGAGGTCCTCCAGGGAGCGGGGCTCCAGGCCGGCGGGCGGGGTGGCGGGCTCGGTCGTGGAGGCGGCGTCGTCGTCGCCGGGCTCGGTACGGTCCTTCGTCCCGCCCTGGGCCTTGTCGCCCTTCTCCTCCTTGCCCTCCTTCTCCTCCTTGCCGTCCTTCTCCTTCTCCTCCTTCGACGCGTCCTTGCCGTCCTTGTCGTTCTTGTCTTCGTCGTCCGCGTCCGGGGATTCGCTGTCGGAGGAGGCGGGCACCGGGAGGCCCGCCTCGCGCAGCTTCGTCGAGTAGACCTCCGCGGCGCGGTCGTCGTCGCTGACCGTGCCGTCGTAGGAGACGACCCGCTCGAAGTCGACGAGGAGGTGGTGGGAGGCGCCGGACGACTCGACCTTCCAGCGGCAGCCCACGCGCCGGTCGGTGTCGTACGTGACCGTGGGCGTCCCCTCGTACGCCTTCTCGCGCTGCTCGCCCTCCCCCATCTCCGTGAGGCCGGGGAGCATCGCGTCGAGGGTGCCCGGCTCGACCTCGCCGCAGGGCTCAGGGAGCGTGCGGTACTTGCCGGGCTCGGCGGGGGCGGCCGCGCTGCCGGTGTCCCCCGGCTTGGAGTCGTCGGCTCCGTCGCCGCCGCCGGAGCCTCCGGTGCAGCCGGCGAGCAGTGCCGCGAGGAGCGCGGCGGCGACACCGGGCGCGTAGACCTTCCGCTGCACCGTGATGGCTCCTCTCGTGGGGATATTCGGTTGCCGCTGACAGGCGACCGGTGGACACAATGTCTATCGCACGCGCCGCCGTGGACGCCGGTCCGATACCCCTTTCGTAGACCTTGGCTCCGGTATTTGCGCTTCTAGACTTGTAGTGGGTTACGGGGGAAAGAGGACGATATGTCGTATGTAGAGGTTCCCGGCGCGAAGGTGCCGATACGGATGTGGGCCGACCCGGCGTCGGTCGAGGACGTCGCGATGCGACAGCTGCAGAACGTGGCGACGCTGCCGTGGATCAAGGGTCTGGCGGTCATGCCGGACGTCCACTTCGGCAAGGGGGCGACGGTCGGATCGGTGATCGCCATGCAGGGCGCGGTCTGCCCGGCGGCGGTCGGCGTCGACATCGGCTGCGGCATGTCGGCGGTCAGGACGTCACTGACGGCGAACGACCTCCCGGGAGATCTGTCGCGCCTGCGGTCGCGGATCGAGGCGGTGATTCCGGTGGGGCGGGGCATGCATGACGACCCCGTCGATCCGGGGCGCTTCCATGGGATGGCGACGGCGGGGTGGGACGACTTCTGGGGGCGGTTCGAGGGGGTCGCGGAGGCGGTCAAATTCCGTCAGGATCGGGCGACAAAGCAGATGGGAACGCTCGGAAGCGGCAACCACTTCGTTGAATTCTGTCTCGACGAGGCGGGTTCGGTGTGGCTGATGCTGCACTCCGGTTCGCGGAACATCGGCAAGGAACTCGCCGACCACCACATCGGCGTGGCGCAAGGGCTCCCGCACAACCAAGGGCTCGTCGACCGTGACCTGGCGGTGTTCATCGCGGACACCCCGCAGATGGCGGCGTACCGGAACGACCTGTTCTGGGCGCAGGAGTACGCGAAGCACAACCGCGCGATCATGATGGCGCTCTTCAAGGACGTGATCCGCAAGGAGTTCAAGAAGGCCAAGCCGGTGTTCGAGCAGGAGATCTCCTGCCACCACAACTACGTCAGCGAGGAGCGGTACGACGGGATGGACCTGCTGGTCACCCGTAAGGGCGCGATCCGCGCCGGCAGCGGTGACTTCGGGATCATCCCGGGCTCGATGGGCACCGGCTCGTACATCGTGAAGGGCCTCGGCAACGAGGCGTCCTTCAACTCCGCCTCGCACGGCGCCGGCCGGCGCATGAGCCGGGGCGCGGCGAAGCGGCGCTTCTCGACGCAGGACCTTGCGGAGCAGACGCGGGGCGTGGAGTGCCGCAAGGACTCGGGCGTCGTGGACGAGATCCCGGCCGCGTACAAGCCGATCGAGCAGGTCATCGACCAGCAGCGGGACCTCGTCCAGGTCGTGGCGAAGCTCAAGCAGGTCATCTGTGTGAAGGGCTGAGACGCGGAGTGAAGGGCTGAGACGCGGACGTCGTGCTACTTCGCGTGTGTGATGGCGAAGATCATGACGAAGGCGACCAGGTGGATGCCGAAGAGGAAGTACGCGAGGTACCACCACACCATCCGTTCGTTCTTCTTCTCCTCGGCGAGGCGTTGGGTCTCCCGCTCGTGTGTGAGGCGTTCGAGGGGGTCCTGGGAGTCCGCGGAGTAGGCGGGGGTGCCGGGGTCGTCGCCGGGGAGGGCCACGGTCATGACTCCCGGTGGACCTTGGTGTTGGAGGCCTGGGCGCGCGGGCGGACCACCAGCAGGTCGATGTTGACGTGGGGCGGGCGGGTGACCGCCCAGGTGATGGTGTCCGCCACGTCCTCGGCCGTCAGCGGATCGGCCACGCCCGCGTAGACCTTCGCGGCCTTCTCGGAGTCGCCGCCGAAGCGGGTCAGCGCGAACTCGTCCGTCTTGACCATGCCGGGCGCGATCTCGATGACGCGGACCGGGGTGCCGACGATCTCCAGGCGCAGCGTCTCGGCGAGGACGTGCTCGGCGTGCTTGGCGGCCACGTAGCCGCCGCCGCCCTCGTACGTGCCGTGCCCGGCGGTCGAGGAGAGGACGACCACCGTGCCGTCGCCGCTCGCGGTGAGCGCGGGGAGCAGGGCCTGCGTGACGTTCAGCGTGCCGAGGACGTTCGTCTCGTACATCCGGCGCCAGTCGGCCGGGTCGCTGGTGGCGACGGGGTCCGCGCCGAGCGCGCCGCCCGCGTTGTTCACCAGGACCGCGATCTTCTTGAACGCCGTCGCGAAGGTGTCGACCGCCGCGCGGTCGGTGACGTCGAGTGCGTACGCCATCGCGTCGTGCCCCGCGTCGGTGAGCTCGGCGGCGAGCGCCTCGATGCGGTCCTTGCGGCGCGCGGTGAGGACGACGCGGTAGCCGGCGGCGGCCAGGCCGCGTGCGGTGGCGGCACCGATGCCGCTGCTGGCGCCGGTGACGATGGCGATGCGCTTGGTGGCGGCGGCAACGGTCATGGGGCGCTCCTCGGGGCTGGGCGGTGAGGGTGGTCGGTCGTCTGCGGGTCAGGATATGTGGGCCGTTCAGCGGCTCCGGGGCGCGTACATGATCACGGCCATTCCCGCGAGGCAGATCAGGGCGCCGATGACGTCCCAGCGGTCCGGGCGGTACCCGTCCGCGGCCATGCCCCAGGCGATCGAGCCCGCGACGAAGACCCCGCCGTACGCGGCGAGGATGCGGCCGAACTCGGCGTCGGGCTGGAGCGTGGCCACGAATCCGTAGACGCCGAGTGCGATGACGCCCGCGCCGATCCAGGCCCAGCCGCGGTGCTCGCGCACGCCCTGCCAGACGAGCCAGGCGCCGCCGATCTCGAAGAGGGCGGCCAGGATGAACAGGGCGGCGGAGCGGGCGATGAGCATGAGGGACAGGGTGGCATGCGGTGCCGGTGGGTGCCGGTGGGTGCGTGGGGTCGTTTTGGGGGCGGGGCCGTGGGGGTATGTCCGTGCTCGCCATCTTGGCGCGGGCGCTTTGCTGCTTCGGGGCCCTTATGACCACCACTGTGCTCCGCGCGCACATACCCCCACGTCCCCTCGGGCGCGCTCGCGGGTGCGGGCCGTCCCCGCTGTGGGACGCGCACATACCCCCACGTCCCCTCGGGCGCGCTCGCGGGTGCGGGCCGTCCCTGCTGTGGGTCTGCTACTTCCCGGTCAAGGTGTATCGCCAGTCATGGCATGGGTGCCAGTTGCCCTTGGGGTACTCGATCGTTGCCTCGCCCCGCAGGGTGAAGCCCGCCTTGCGGCACACCGCGTTGGACGCCCCGTGCTCCGTCGCGGGGAACGCGTGGAGGTGGGCGTGGCGGGCCGCTGCCCTCGCCTCGGTGATGATCAGCCGCGCCGCGCCCACCGCGACGCCGCGGCCCTGGAACTCGGGCAGGACGCCCCATCCCGTCTCCCAGACCGTCTCGCCCTGCCAGGTCGTCTCCCAGTACCCGATCGAGCCCGCCGTCACGCCGTCCAGCGTGATCCGGAACATCTGGCCCTTGTCGTCCAGGCGGAGATAGCGGCGGTGCCGGTCCGCGAGCTTCTCGGGTATCTCGGGGCCGCCCAGGTGCTCCGTCATCTCCGGGGTGTTGAGTCGGGCGAGGAGCGCTGGGCCCTCGTCTTCCGGCCAGGGGTCCAAGTGGATGTGCGGCTGTTCTGATCGCTCCATGCGGTCACCGTAGGGCGAGGGTCTGACAAGCGTGGCGGGGCGGCGGGGGAGGGGGAATAGGCGGGAGCGGGGGGTCGTTCATGGGTGTGGTTGAATCGTAAACAATCTGGGAGTCGGTCATGCAGTTCGGGGTTTTCAGTGTCGGTGACGTGACGGTCGATCCGGCGACGGGGCGCGCGCCGAGTGAGTACGAGCGGATCAAGGCGATGGTGGCGATCGCGTTGAAGGCGGAGGAGGTGGGGCTGGATGTGTTCGCCACG
>NZ_JBIBTX010000016.1:0-34299 GCF_043078805.1 Streptomyces sp. NPDC015345
GGCGTCGAACGCAAGCGCCAAGGCCAGTAGCTGACACCTCCCACTCTGGGGGTAGTGGCGTACCAGCCCGGTACCGGATTCCGGGACAGCCCTTAGCCCGGGTTCGAGCCGTGCATAGGGCTGGTCGTGGTGGTGAAGCCTCCTTTCCAGGTCAACTACTGATCCGCATAGCTGAGTTGATTCCGCGCGGACAGCACAGGCCCCAGGCCTGAAGAAGGGGTCTGGCGCCCTGTGCTGTGGGGAGGGCGCAGGCAGGGGTCGTCTCGGTAGACGTCCCGTTCGGAGGGCGGCCCGTACTGCTCGATGAGGTCGCAGGTGCAGGTGGCGCCCTCGTACAGCGTCTTTTCGCACTCGTCATGGTGGGCCTGCTGCGGCAGGCGCTTCGCCGCAACGGGCCGCGCGGTGTCTGCGGCGTGCCGGGCGGTGGTCCGGAGTTCGATATCCACGACGGCGGAGGCGATCTCGTCCTTGCGCCACTTCTCGGGGGAGTTGTGGTTCACCAGGCCGCCCGCGTAGGCCATGCGCAGCAGTTCGGCCTTGGTGTGGTTGCGCATCAGCTCGCTCATGCGCTCCACCCGCTCGGTGCCCCACGCTGCCTGAGTCTGGCGCTCTTCCTCCGCCGCGGTGTCGCCTCGGTCGTGGTGTTCCTGCGCCGGCGCGTCCGACAGCGCGGGCTGGACGGGGAGGTCGACCGTCGCATCCGGGTTGTCGGGTTGGCTCGGCACCGGTGCGGCCTTCGCCCACGGCCCGCCCAGGGCGGCCTGCTGCTCGGAGGCGAGCTTGTCCCACCTCGATTTCGTGTTCGAGACCCACACGCCCAGCTTGACGGCCACGGGCTCCGCCTCGCCGTCGACAACGATCTCTTCGCTGTGGCCGCGCGGTACGGGCCGGTCCGCGCCTTCCCGTTCCACCCACTGCGCGAGGGCCGCAAGGCGCGTTGGAACGCCTGCTGTGCCTTGCCCGGGCCCTTCGTCGCACGCGTTGCTGTCGGAGCCGGAGATGGCGCCTCAGCGGGCTTGATACCCAGCCTGGACAGCCGCTCCTGCTGCTCGGTCGACAGCTGCGCCCATGTGACCGGCTGCTTCTGCCGCTCCAGCCACCGTCCGATGTCGTCGCCGTCCATCAATACGCCGGGGGCGATGTCGGGCAGGGCGCCGTCGGCGTCGACCAGGTCGGCGAGGACGCGGTAGTGGCGTTGCCAGTCGAGCGGCCAGGGGCAGTTCCAGTCCGGGTCGATCGCCTCCAGCTGCTTTGTGCGCTCCGCCGCCCGCTCCGCGTCCTTCCCGAGGCCGCCCTTCCTGCGGAGATTGGCCATGTGCTGCCCCACGGGCACCATCGCCTCGCCCTCGCCCCAGACCGCGTCCTGGCGCGGAGCGAGGTGCCCCGCGGCGCGTCGATACGAGCGCAGCGCGGCGAGCTTGCTCTCCCAGGCTTCTTCGCCGGGCTCCCACACCATCCCGGTCTCTTCGGCGTCCAGCAGCTCCTTGCGCCGCTCCTCCAACTCGCCCGCCCGCCAGGCCTTGCGCTGTTGGTGGACCCACCTGCCCAGCGGGAAGTCCTTGGCGACGCTGACCTGGGTCTCGGTGTCGTACGGGACGGCGTACAGGCCGGTGATCTTGTTTTCTGCCCGCCAGCGGAGCAGGGCCTGGTAGCCCTCCAGCCACACCAAGCTCTCCGGCCGGTACACGCGGGTGCGCAGGAACGCCGCGATCGTCGCCGCGTCCCGGGGTGTCGGTTATTCGTAGAGTTGAGACATGACCATCGCTGTGAACTGCAACATCTCAACTGCACTCACACAGACTGAGGCAGAGCCCTCAGTCTGACTGACCTGCCCTGATGGAGTATCAGGGCTCCCGGGAGCCTCTGCGGCAAGCCCGTGACCTGGGGTGTCGCATCTCTATCGAGAATGTCTCAAATCCACGGATAATTCTTTGGAATTGGAATGCTCAGGGGCGGGGAAATTTGATCTTGATTTGAAGGGTGGAGAAGCCGCTTCAAGAGGGGCTGACGGAGGCGAAGGAGCAAGCCAACGTCCATCACCTGTCAGTGGCCAGTGTCATTCTGGCCGGATGATTAATCAGAAGACGGCAGCGTGGTATATGGCCGGCGCGACAGCTAGCTGCTCGATCCCCTTGGAGCCCGAAGGATTCCGACGTAAGGACCGTGCTCCGCATGATTTCGTCTTCTTCGGGCACGTGCCGGTCAGAACGTATAAGCGGGCCGGTCAGTGGCAGTTCATCATGGCGGAGGTACCCAAAGCAGGGCAGACACTGGTGCAGATCCCCTGGGACTCCGAAGATCGTGTGTGCCTCCAGCCCGCTGAACAAGAGGCATTCGAATCGGTCGGAACGCTGCGTGGCTGGCGCACCGAAGTAGCGCATGTCATTGACCGTGCCGGCGCGGGAAGTGGCTGCGGCGGCGACCGGCTGCGTTCACCGGTAACGCAGCAGTGCGCTCACGCCGTTTCAGACTGTCTTCTTCAGCCGTATCAGAACTACACCATCGCGTGCACACAACCGGTGCGTGCGCTCGTATGGAGCGGCACGTCCTGGACGGTTCCTCGCGCCCTCGCCGTCATCCTTGACGCAAGAGACGCGGCCGAGCGGACGCTGCGAACGGCCGTTGAGCAGTGTGAGGGCTGCGGAGCCGTAACCCTCGAGGGCAACTGGCGCACCCCGACGGCCCAGGGCCGGGAGATCATCTGCACTGCGTGCGCAGTCGCAGGTTTACGCCGCTACAACCGAGAACTACAGGGCGCCCTGTATACCCGGGTTCGGGAACGTGGCCCCAGCCCAGCGGACTACCTGTGCGCGACCTGTGAACCCGGCCGCCCTGCCACTGTCTGGGACCACTGTCACACCCACGGTCTAATCCGCGGCCCGTTAACCGAACTAACTCGTGAGTTCTTGCAGGTCACTCCGACATCAACACCACGATGGGCTACAACGCCATCTACCCGGCGGACGCCATCGAAGCCCACCGCGCGTTCATCGCCCGCCGTCGATCACTTCGTCCCCGCGAGGAATACCGGACCCCGACGAACGAGGAGTGGGACGCCTTCCTCGCCCACTTCGAGAAACGGAAGGTGTCCATCGGTACCTGCGCACGCGCCTTCGGGACCCCATGCATTCATGAACACGCTTGTGTCAGATGCTCACTCCTCCGACCTGACCCGGCCCAACGGGCACGGCTTGCCGAGATCCGCGACAACTTGATCGCCCGAGTCACCGAAGCCGAGACGGAAGGCTGGCTCGGCGAGGTCGAAGGTCTCCAGATCAGCCTGGCTGGCGCCGAGGAGAAACTCAGCCAGCTCGACGTACAGATCTCCCAGCAGCAGGAGTCCGTTGACCTGGGAATTCCCACCTTCCGGGAGATCGTTGCTCACACCACTACCGTGGCCACACCGCCGGAGCCTTCGTGACCAGGACGGTGGTCACCTCTGGCGATGCTCAGTGGACATCGGCACAGAACGCGGCGGCGCGGACGAGCTTCATCCACGCGGATGATCTACACCACCCCGACCCAGGCCACGGGCACGCTCTACGGGCGGCGGGCCAGAAAGTGGGTGTCGAGGAAGCCACGCTCGGACGCTGGGTCGTGGAGCAACCGAGCCACCGTGACAAGGCCGGCACCGGCCAGCAACTCGGCAAACTGCTCCGCCGGCCAGCTATAAGCGGGCGCCACCTTGTGGTCGAAGCGGACCGGTTCCGGCCCCTCCGTCCCGAAGAAGGACACCAGGAGCAGACCCCCTGGTGCCAGGACACGCACCTGCTCAGCGAGCAGTGCGGGCAATTCTCCAGGTGGGGTATGGATCATCGAGTAGTGGGCCAGCACCCCGCCGAGCGCGCCGTCCTCGACCGGCAAGGCCTCCATGCGCGCTTCGTCGAACCGCAGCGCCGGCTCGGCCCGCCGAGCGTGGTCGACCATGGCCGGGGAGAGGTCGAGCCCGAAGGCGTCCAGCCCCAAGTCGTGCAGCATGGCTGTCAGATGACCGGGTCCGCACCCGACGTCGGCTACCCGCAGGTTCCCCGAATCGCGCACGAGCTCGGCGAAGGTGCCGATCATGTTCCGCGCGAACGGCTGCGTCTCCAACCGACTAGTGAACATCGACGCATAGAGCTCGACGACCCCGTCGTAGGCCGCCCTGGTCTCATCCTGGTGTTTTAACACGGGCATGAAACTAACACCCGCGCCGTTCGCAGCCGTTCTCCGGCCCTTCCTCTCGGGACTGATCGTCCCGTCGCCGGATCACGGGACGCCCCGGTAGTTCGGAGAAGGACCCTGCGGTTGTCGCTGATCCACTGCTCCCCACGCACGCGGGGATGGACCCTGCCCACGCGGGCACCGGGGGTCTTCGGCCTGCTGCTTCCCACGCACGCGGGGATGGACCCGACGCCACGATGGCCCGACGGTGCTCGCGGAACTGCTCCCCGCGCGCGCGGGGATGGACCCAGTAGACGCAGGCTGACGTACACGCCGGGCTCCTGCTCCCCGCGCGTGGGGATGTGCTCGTACGACGTCGGCCGAACGCGTACGGAGTGGGCTGCTCCCGCGTATGCGGGAATGGATCCTCCCGGCAGAAGGACATGGTCGAGTGCCGGGCCTGCTCCTCGTACCTACGGGGACGGACGCACGGAAGAGAACGTGGCGCCGGTCCAATACCTGTGCTCCACGCGCGTGGGAATGGGCCGGGGGACGTCAAGGCCACGAACGGTGACCCGTCCTGCTCCCCCCCACGCGTGGGTCCAGTACATGGCCGCCGAAGACTCGCCCCGCGCATGCAGGGATGGGGCCCAGCGCGCTGTAACGGAGAGGTAGGCGAGCATATCGGCGCCTTCAGCGGCGGCGCGGGCTTCCAGGTGCAGTTGCGCGCCGTCGAGGCGCAGGGGGGAGTCGAAGAAAGGGCAGTACTGCTGCTTGGCGAGGGCCAGTTGGCTGACGGTTCGGTTTGGTCGGCGGGCACGGTCAGGCGCGCCATCCGTCGGAGTTTTCCGTGCCTAGGTGCTCAAGCACTGTGTGCTACCGGCCGGTTCGGGACGCCGACGCTGGCGGAATGAGGGCGGAAGGCCGCCGTAGGCTGCCTCTGGTGTCTCATAAACTGGGAGATGGAAATGTCTGATTCTTTGAAAGATGCTCGAAAGGAACTCCTCGCTCGCTGAACGCGCAGGCCAGCGAGACTGCTCCCCGCCCACGCGGGGATGGACCCCGCATCCTGACCTTCAACTCGGCCGTGAACGCCTGCTCCCCGCGCACACGGGGGGGATGGGCCCCGGGCCGCCCGGCCGTCGGTCTCCTGGGTGAACTGCTCCCGCGCATGCAGGGATGGGCCCGTGTCTGGGCACGGTTTCCACCTCGTTGCTGACTGGTCCCCACGCACGCGGGGATGGACCCAGCTGGGCGGCGATCAGCGACGGCGTGACCTCCTGCTCCCCGCGCGTGCGGGGATGGACCACTAGATCGGATTCGGAGGACGATCGAGGTCGGGCTGCTCGCCGCGCACGCGCGGATGGGCCCGCCAGGGTCTTGGTTGGCACGATGGTGGGCTTGTCGATCCACGGACCGAAGTACGTAAGGTAGACCATCGCTCGCTGCGGCCAGGATCCAGCAGGGGTGTCGCTGCTGGCAAGGAGGCTCTCGCAACGCTCGACTAGCCGGCCACGAGCCCGACGACGCCTGCTGCTCCTCGCCGGTCAGCTGCCCCGGTGTCAGTGCGATCTGGGAGCATGATGAGCCAGGCAGATGATGCCCATGTCTCGCGAGATGTCAGGGAGCTGGAGCAGTGAACACCGTACGGGCCCGGGTATGGCGATTCTCGGTGGAGAGCCGGACAGCTTGATGGCCAGCTACCTTCACGCGCCAGGCGGCGGCAGTTCGCTTTCGCGTTGACCACCCAGCGTTCGAGGCCAGCTCCCGGCACATCCGCAGCTTCGTCAACGAGGGCTCGGAGCTCGGAATGCTGACGGCGGCAGGGGAGTCCCTGTTCGCTTGGAAGGACAGAGCGCACGCCCTCCACAACTTCGACGCGCTGCCCAAACACCTGCTCGGCCACTACCGACCGACCGGAGTCCGCCCCGACCTGCTGTTCCATCTGCCCACCGGCCCCGTGGCCGGTGAGGCCCGCGGCCGACACCGCCGCGCCGCGCAACTGCTGCCCGAACGGCTGCTTGCCACCCAGAAGCAACGGCTGCGCGAACTGGCCTCGTGGTCCGCCGCGCACCAGGACCACACCTAATTCATGAGCTGGGTCTGGATCGGCCCTTCCGGCATCGCGGTCGATATCTTCCTGCCCGAAGATGGCCCCTGGAGCGACGTGCTGAACGCCCAGTGGATAAAGGAACACGGGGAAGAGGGACCAGCGACGCGGTTCCCCCTGGACGAGCCGCGTGAGCAACGGGCAGCGCGACGGCGCACGCCACAGGTTCCGGGGCTGGCGGTAGACCGCCTCGCTTCCGAAGAGGCACCGGATGACAGTTCGCACGGGCGGCGGACAGTACGCAATCTGCTTCCCGAGGTCCCCAAGACGCACGAGGGCGGCGCCCGTGTTCCTCCGGGCTCGCCACCACAGCAGGCCGCGGGCGTGATGGAGTGGCTGTACGAGACGGCTCCCGCAGCGAACGGCGCCGCGCTGGCCGGCATTCCCGTCCGGGGGGACCTGGGCGGCGGCGGATGCTACGGGCCCGGCCCGCCATGAGGTCCTGTTGGGGGTCCTCGCCGAGCAGCCGCCACGACAGGCTGCGGTGCGCGAGCGTCTGGCCCGGACCGAGGGGCGCTTCGACGCCTGCATGGACGGCCGCCTGCTCACCGTCGTCCGCCCTGCCGCCACGTCCGCCCTGTCCTGGCGCGACCTGGAACGGGCGCTGCTGGAGGGGTAGAAGGGCGGCACATGCTTCTCCCGCGCCCGCCACCGCCACCGAATCCCGGCCATCGGCCAGTGAAGGGGAGTCACCACCTTCTCAGACGTCGCCGCCCAGATGGATTTGCTGCTGTGGTGCGTGGCTTGCGGGCATATCGCCAGGCCGCACGGCCGACAACCCCAACTGGTCCTAACTGGGGGGAAAGCACGCTCCTCGACCCCAGTACACCGCTCAGGTCGTGCTGCCCTGAACTGCCTGAGCCGCACCAAACGCCCCACCATCCGATCGCAGCCCACCAGCGCCAACTGCCGAGGCTGACAGGCGCCGTGTGCTGTCAGGGGCTCAAAGGGGCCGGGATCCAGGAAAGTCTCACGACTGGGCCCAGCGTCCCTCGACCCCCGGAGCACTCCCACCTCGGCAGACGATCACACGCCTCGCGTGGGATGCGGAATAACCCCACCCCCTACGCTGCCCCCCCGTGCCAGCCCGGGGTCGGGACAGGCCGACACCGGTAAGTACGGCCCGATGCCCCTGCCCGCAGACGCCTGCCCCACGCACGCGGGGATGGACCCCGAACGGGAGCGCCGGGAGCTGGCCGATGAGGCTGCTCCCCGCGCACGCAGAGATGGACCCGCGCATCCGGAATGGGCAGCCTACGTGTGGTCCTGCTCTCCGCGCACGCGGGGATGGACCCGGCAAGTTTGAGCTGACCATTGAGGCGCTCGACTGCTCCCTGCGCACGCGGGGATGGACCCCACGACTGCACCCTGGCCGCTATCGCTCCCAGCTGCTCCCTGCGCACGTGGGGATGGACCTTGCGTGGAGGCGCCCTCGGCCATGACCTGGACCTGCTCCCCGCGCACGCGGGAATGCACCCGCACCCCCAAGAGGGAGAAGTAGGAGGTGAGCGCTGCTCCCCGTGCTCGCGGGGACTGCATTTTGCGGCTCAGGTCAGCGTGACCACCGTCCCCGCCGCCCAGCAGGCTCTCCAGCGCCATGGTGAGATTCAAGGCGGCTTCGCTCAGGTGCAAGGGTGAGGCCGCAGCTCCGCCGACGGAGTTGCCCAGGACGTAGCAGTTGACGAAGAGGAAGTGGTCGGCAGCCCGCGCGAGTTGATCCAGGCACCGGGCGTCGAGCCCTGCGACGCCGGCCAGGAACGCGCGGCAAAACGCGGCAACGTCCCTCTCCTGCCGGCGGTCGATCAGATAGGACGGCCACTGCCGTTGCGGAGCAAGGGTGTATCCCCAGCGGGACACTTCGGACGGAAGAGGCCAGCCCAGGTGCGGGCCAAGGACATGGCGGCCCGGTTCCATCAGGTAGCGCGGGCTGGCCACGACCGGCTCCGCCAGAGCGAGGTTGAGCGCGAGTATCGGCCACACGAGCACCCGTGGGCGGTCGTCCTCCACCGGCACCGGGTCGCCGGTGAGCGGGCGGCGCAGCAGACCGAAGCCGTGCATCTCGTGCAGAGCGCGCGGTGCCAGCAGATCACCTGCTACCCCGGGCGCTCCCGTCAGCGGCAGCAGCGGATCACCGGCGTAGTCGAACGCAGCGAGCTGCTACCCACCGATGTCGGCGGACGGAGCGCCCTCGAGGGTGACGTTGACACAGACGTACACCCAGTCCGCAAGCTGCGGACCGCACACGTAGCCGGCAGCCCGCTCCACGGCCTCGGGAATGATGAACCGGTCACTGCTCGCCATGATCTTCAGACAGGCGCGTGCGATCTGCAGGGCCGGGCTTCTGTCGCCCGCTGACGAGTTCGGCAGGCGCGGTCGCCACGGGGTCCTGTCCTCGTAGCCCGCCACTGCGGCGGATGATGCCGCAGCATCAGGCAGTTCGGCTTGAACCAGGTGCTCCAGCACCCGACCACGCGCCAGCATGTCGAGGAGCGGATTGGAACCACGTGTCCGCGTGCGGCCCCCCGCCAACTGCTGCGACAGCACCTTGATCTCCTGTGCCGTCATGCCGCGGAACCGCCGCACCACCCGCTCCAGCGCGTCCTGAAGTTCCTGCCGCGCGGTTGTCGTCGTCATGGGGGTCCACGGTAAACACCCCACGCGTCACCGTGCCTGGCATTTTCCTCCTCGGCAGCTCGATACCGCCCTGCACCGGGGGCGACGCCCGAGCGGCGCCGGGTGCCGGCGTCAGTCAGCGGCATCAGACCGCCGCCCCTGAGCTCAAAATGTGCGCCACCGTGCGCGGTCCGCAGCGGACCTCTCCCCGGCCGGGGCGAAGATCAACAGATCAGTGGGGCCATGGAGTTGGGGCCCTGGCGCCTGCGATGCCCGGACCCGGGAGAGTCAACACCGGGTGTTCCCTGGCCCGAGCTGGGCCAAGATACTGCGCAACAGGGGGTGCTCCCAACGCCTCGCCCTTGATGCCGGTGGCAGTACGAGCACGTATCGCCAGGGGCTCAGCAGCCGTTCGGGTACGGAGCCTTGGGGGCGGATACCCGCCCCAAGGACGCGATTTACGACGAAGGCCGGGGAGCGGCGACTGCTGCTTCCAGTTGCTGCAGGAGACGGCGGATGAAGCGGCTCCACTGCCTCTCCTCGCCGTCCGCGTCGAACCAGCCGTCAGGCGAGGTGGCGGCGCCCCATTCCTTGAGTTCGGCCAGGAGCACGGCGGTGTCCGTTCCCCGGCCAGGACGGCCCAAGACCCACCGGACCTGTTGGGCGAGGTCGTGTACCTGGTGCGCCGCACGGTAGTAGGCGACCTGCGCCGTCGACAGGCGGCGAGTGGCGTAGCCGCCGCACTTACTGCACGGGTCGAACTGCTCGGCGCTCAGCATCTGCCCGACAGACACCAGGTCGTAGTACCGCGTGAGACCACGGTCACGATCCCGGTGCTGGCAGCCAGGGGAGTGAGCCCGGCCCTCGAACTGCCCTGCAGCATCCGTCGTGTACAGCTGCACGGATGCCAGGACGCCCAGCGGCAGACCCGACCCTCCATGCCATGCATCCTCCCCCCCGACGGGCCTGAAAGGCCACAGATCCAGCTGCTCCATGGCCAGCAGCCCGTCCCACACAGGGAAGGGCACCGGATCACGGCGCTCGCCGCTCGCGTCATACCGGTCCCCGAGATCGCGCAGATCCGCCATTCCGCGAGAAAGGAGCAGACAGCGCAGTGCTGCATCGGGGCGCGAGCGTCCTTGGGCCAGGCGCACCACCAGCCGCTCACCCTCGGACGCGCCCAGGCTGCGGCCGAAGTCCGGGTGGCTGGACTGGTGGATGCGGGGCATCCAGACCGGATCATCATCCGCAACGGCGTCGGCTGTGAACTCCTCACGCCGGGCCGCCACCAGTGCGTCGGGCAGATCACCAGCAGCCACAACGACGACGTACCGGCCTCCGCGGACGACCCGCGCCTCCAGCACGGACAGCGGCAACACCTCGGGTCCGGCCTCGATGGACAGCACCAGATACAGCTGATCTGCTTCCCGCGAGATGGTCCTCAAGGCCCGCAGATCACCTGCGGTGACCGCACGCCGCTCACTGACCGGCGTGTCGTCGAACACCCCTGGCCCCACCGCCTCGGCGGGCACCTGCGGTGCCGCGTCTTGTGGGGCGACGGCCTGCTCGGGCGTCAGGCACGAAAGCGCCGAAGGCTGGGACAGCAGACGGGCTGCGACAGATTCGGGCACCCGCAGCGTCACGGTCAACTCTTCCCAGTCCGCGTCGGTGGCCCAGCAGGCGAGCACGCCCAGCTCCCACTCGCTCAGACGGCCGAGGAAAGCCTCGTCACGGCCGAGCGGATCATCCAGCCCCTGCTCCGGGAGGCGTACCAGCAGCATCCGCTCGTCCTGCTCACCGGCCGCATCCGTCCGCAGCGCGAGCGTCCAGGACGCCACCAGCTCCTGTGCACGCTCCAGCGCCGCATCCCGCCCCTTGCGCCGACTGCTGATCCCGCGAACGAGGTCGTAGACGAGGTAGTCGTGTTCGCGAGGATGCTCCCAACTGTCGGCTACCTGACGACTCCACCGCCGCCACAGCGATGTCAACTGCGCCTCTACCGCCGTGGGCGCGCCCAGCAGGGCAAACACCGGGTCCTCGGCGGGCAGATCCGGGGTGTCCATGGCCGCTACGCCGGCCGCCGCTGTGAGCGCCTCCCGGGAAAGCAGTTGGCCTGCCTGCTGCTGGAGCAAAGCAACATGCTCGGCCTTGAGCCGCATACCGGCATCGGCCCAGGGCTTCAGCCAGGGAAACAGAGCAAGGAGGCGGTGGGAACGGTGCAGGCTGGCTGCTGCGCTGCGCCACTGGCCCACGACCGAGTCGCGTACCTGTTGGGCCTCTTGTCCTTCACGCCAGTCGTCGTCGTCCTCACCCGCGTCGGGGTCTTCCCCATCGCCCTGCGGCGCCTGCAGGAGCAGGACGGCCGCCTGCTTCACCTCGTCGTCGGTGAAGGTGTCCTCGTTGGCCTCACCGTAGCTGCCGAGTTCGTGCAGCAGGCCCAGACCGGTCAGTGCACCCAGGAACAAACCGACTCCGGTTCCCGGCCGGGCCCACGGCCCGTACCTCGCGCACTGCGGGCACATCCGCTCGACCACCGCCCGCAGCGGCAGCTCGGTCGGCGTGACGCGGCCGGCGCGTATGCGGGAACAGTGATCCGTGGCATGCAGCTTGGCTGCCTTGCCCGGCGCGGACCAGACCCTGATGGGAGACGCCTCGAAGGGGCCCAGCGGCACCTCCGCCGTCAGCGAACCGTACGTCAACACGTCCTCCTCCGTCGAAGCCCTCGAGGTTAACCGCGGCCACTGACACGGCAGCCCGGATACGGCTGCGGGAGAACCGATGAGACACCGCACAGTGCAACGCGCTCACCGACATCGCACGCGAACGCCCGGTCCACACCGCCATCGCCGTTGCCTCCGCCAAACGCGCCCTGGCCGGAACCCGGCAGGCAATCTCGCTGCACGACACCCTCGGCAGGGAGCTCACTCGCGTCACCAACCTCCCCCTGCGCCAGGGCCTCTGGAACGTAACCGGCGAACGAGCCACGACCACCGCCTCAACACGCTCCACGCCGAGACCTAGCGTCTGCTCGCTCTGGTGGCCACCTGCGCCTACTGGGGCAGCAACGAGACCGACCGCTGGTGGATCAACGACATCGAACAGCTCGCGGAACCCAGCCGCGACGGCGGCCTCCTGGCCTCGTCCGTGCTCCCGCCGCCATGGTCACCCACGCGCCAGACCGCTACGCCAACGGCCGCCCCGCAGTTCCGGTCGCCCTCCTCCTCGGCCCAGACGCCGTGCTCGCTCATCGAAATGCTTCCGAGTATCTCTACCAGCAGCCTCGCCCCGCCTTCACCAAACACCTGGCCCTCAGCCTGACCGCCTACACCGATGCCTGGGAACGCTTCGAATTTCTCCGGCTCAACACCGTGTACAGCGCAGGAAAAGGCATGGACGGAGCTCCTCATATGCGCCGGACGGGCGGGATGGACGCTTACCGGCCACGCGGACGCATGGCTGGAACGGCAACTCACCCGTCCCTCCGAAGGGCACCCACTATTGGCACAGGGATTCTGCGACTGCGACGGCGATATCAACAAGCTGAAGGATGCCCAGGAACTGCCCCTGGAAGACTTCAACAGATGGGCCACACGCCTCGCGTGGTATGGGGAATAGCCCCACCCCCTACGCTGCCCCCCCCGTGCTACCCCGGAGTCGGGACAGGCCGACCACCGGTAAGTACGGCCTGATGCCCCTGCCCGCAGACGCCTGCTCCCCACGCACGCGGGGATGGACCCTACTGGGCGGCTCTTGCGTTGTCGACGGCCCGCTGCTCCCCGCGCATGCGAGATGGCTCCCAGTACGGGGAGAGCGCCTACTTCGGGTTGCCCTTTCGCGCCGCGGGGTGGATCCGTAGTGCGTTTCTTTCGTATGGGAACCGCCTGAGACGGCTTCCCGCGGCCTGTGGGCTGACGTGGAGCGATGCTGCGTTGATGGGCCCCGCGGCGGGGCCTGGTGTGCGTACGCTGCCTTTGGTGTCTTGGTAACCGGGGGTGGAAATGTCTGATTCTTGGAAACTTGCTGAGAACGAGTGCCGCGCTCGCTGAACGCGCAGGTCAGCGAGACGGCTCCCCGCGCACGCGGGGATGGGCCCCACGCCGGGACCATGATCTTGAACGGCGACAGCGGCTCCTCGCGCACGCGGGGGATGGACCCGCATGAGCACGATTGCTGAGCGGCCGCCGCACTGCTCCCCGCGCATGGTGGGATGGACCCGAGCTGGCGACCGAGGCCCTCAAGTCCGGTCACTGCCCCCGCGCACGCGGGGATGGACCCAGCACGGGACCTTGCAGCACCGGATCCTGAACTGCTCCTCGCGCACGCGGGGATGGACCCGACTCAGCGTCGAGACCATCGAGGTAGCCGGGCTGCTCCCCGCACACGCGGGGATGGACCCGAGTTCCCCGTGGAATGGGAAGGCCTGTACTCCTGCTCCCCGCGCACGCGGGGATGGACCCCCCCCTTCAAGGTGGGCAAGCACGGCACCGCCGACTGCTCCCCGCGCACGCACGCGGGGATGGCTCCTTGAAACTCGCCGCAGGCAAGGCCCCGAACGCCTGCTCCCCGCGCACGCAGGGATGGACCCTCGCCCACGGCCGTCGCCGCCGCCCGCGACAACTACTCCCCGCACACGCGGGGATGGACCCCACGACCCGGCCGACGGACTGTACGGCACCGACTGCTCCCCGCGCACGCGGGGATGCTCCCGTGGGTCGCTCTGCGGCACGACGTTTGTCCCGGGCTTGCGTGCAACCAGGAAAGTCGACGTTCTGTCAGTCGGCCAAGTACCGGCGCAACTCGTACATCGTTCCGGACTGTCGGAACACGCCCGCTGGTGGGCGTCGTCGAGGAAGGTCATCACGCGCAAGGGCAGGTGCCCGGTCAAAGCGTGATAGAGACGGGCCAGGCAGAATTGGAACCACACGGTGTGCAGAGTGCTCATGCAGAAGCCGACAGCCGACACCCTGGAAGCCCTGACCTGCTCCCCGCGCCCGCAGGGATGAGCCCGGCTCCGGGTGCCAGATGCGCTTCTACTGGTTCTTGTCCCGGCGCACGCGGGGGTGGGCGGTCAACGCGTCTAGGGACCCAGCGCACTGCTCCCCGCGTATGCGGGGATGGACCCTCCAGCCGGGTGTGGTACACGGGCTTGGTGGCATGCTCCCCGCGCCCGCGGGGATGGATCCCTCAACGCGCGCGAAGCTGGCCGGCTGGTGCACTGCTCCCCGCGTCCGCAGGGTTGGCCCCCGACAGCAGCGCCGATCGGGCGGGGTGAATACCTGCTCCCCGCGCCTGCGGGGATGGTCCCACCAACGCGGCGAAGGCGAGCGCGACGACCATCTGCTCCCCGCGCCTGCGGGGATGGACCCGCACTGGGGAAGCACAGATGATGCCCAATTGGCTGCTCCCTGCGCTCGCGGGGATGGACCCTCCGTCGTACGGGCCGCGCTCGCGAAGGGCTCCTGCTCCCGCGCACGCGGGGATGGTCCCCAGACTGGCGAGGAATTCGCCGACGGGAAGGGCTGCTTCCCGCGTTTGCGGGGATGGCCCCTCATCGAGAACGAGCTCGGTCTCACCGTCGGCCTGCTCTCCGCACACGTGGGGATGGACCCAACCCTGACCCGCTCGAGTACGTCGCCATCGACTGCTCCTCGCGCACGCGGGGATGGACCCGATGCGTACGCCGGGGCTGGAGTCAACGTGGGCTGCTCCCCGTATGTGCAGGGGTGGGCTCCTCCTTGCCTACGTGTTCCTCGTCGTGGCGAACTGGTCCTTGCGTCCGCGGGATGGATCCGGCAGTGGGAGACGGCTTGTAGGTATTGCCTTCTGCTTCCCGTACCCGCGGGGATGGGCCCCACGGCACCCAAGACCTTCCAGGGCGGTAAGGTCTGCTCCCCGCACCCGCGGGTATGGCCCCAAGAAGAAGGTCACCGTTGAGGCGATCGTCAACTGTTCCCCGCGCACGCGGGGGTGGCCCCTGCCGGTTCCGCGGTTACGTCGACCCCGGCGGTTGCTCCCCGCGCCTGCGGGTATGCCCCCTGGGCGATTCCGAACAACCTGGGTTGGGGCAACTGCTCCCCGCGCGCGGGGATGAACCCTTCAAGTGGCGCCGCCACCAGCTCCTGCGAGACTGCTTCCCGCACGTGCGGGTATGGCCCCTTCGTATCGACGCGCTCGCCGGAGGCTTCCAGCTGCTCCCCGCACGTGCGGGTATGGACCCGCTCTTCAGACCTGCCCCCCCGGCACACGTGGGGATGGATCCCCCGAACGCCCGCCGGCTGAGAGACGCCTTGGTCTGCTCACCGCGCCTGAGGGGATGGTCCCGACAACGACGCCTGTGTAGAGGTGGCGTGGTCCTGCTCCCTGCGCTCGCGAGGATGGTCCCTCCGAGGCCCACCGCATCCGGAACCCGGCCAGCTGCTCCCCGCGCGCGGGGGTGGTCCCATCAACACGGCGGCGGGGACGATCCGTTGCGACTGCTCCCCGCCCGCGCGGGGATGGACCTTGGCAACGCCGCAGCAACTGCACTGAGGTGGACTGCTCCCCGCATTCGCGGGGATGGCCCCGACGTCACCGCAGGCAGAGACCGGGGAGCCGCCTGCTCCCCGCGCATGCGGGGATGGACCTGTGTACTGGCTCCGGCTCGAGGACCTCCAGCGCTGCTTCCCGCCCGCGCGGGGATGGACCCCGCAGATCATGCACCCAGTGGTGCTCGTACGTCTGCTCCCTGCACGCGCGGGGATGGACCCCAGGAGTACCAGCTGACGATTGACGCGCTCGACTGCTCCCCACAGGCGGGGATGGCCCCATCAACTGGACCGCTGGTCGCGGTGATGCTGGCTGCTCCCTGTGCCCGCGGGGATGGCCCCGGCGCGGGCAACCTACGACCACATCGGCGTGGCCTGCTCCCCGCGCCTGCGGGATTGACCCGCCAAATCCGGCACCAGGTTCGGTGAAAGGGACTGCTCCCCGCGGGTGCGGGGAGCACCCAACCGAGACCATGACCTTCACGCTCCAGCAGGGATCATCCCCGCAGGTGCGGGGAGCACAGGACCGGATACACCGCGAGCCGGATCGCTCAGGGACCATCCCCGCGGGTGCGGGGAGCGCACTGCGCGACCTGCGGACGTCTTCCTCTCTTCCGCCGGGCAGGGTCTCGGGGAGCAGAGGCTGTTCCCCGAGACCGCAAGGAAGGCCCTGAACACCTCGTCGATATCCCCTCCGACGGAGTCTGCTGCGGTACGCCGGTGGGCCGGCGCTCCCGCATCGAACTTGCCGGCGAAATGCGGCGGTGTGGAGAGCTCCTCTCGGCGGATTGTCGGGGGTGGTCAGCGGGGTTGAGGTGGGGCGTGGAGATGGGCCGTTGCGATGTCGCGGATGGCACGGATGGCTTCGGGGGCGAGTTTGGACAGGATGGGTATGGCCTGGTGCCAGCCCGGAGTGGCCAGGGTGTGGTGTAGCGCTGTGGCGGCCGCTTCGTGGTCGGGAGCCGGCGGGGTGGCGGCGAGGGCCAGGTGCTGGATGGCACGGGTGAAGTGGATCTGCGCGGTTGGTCCGGCCATGGGGTGCGGGCGGGCCGGGAGGCGGACGAGGTGTGCTGCGATGGCGGTGAGTGCAGAAGCTTTAAGGAGCGGGTCTGTGGGTTGTCGTGCTACCTGCAGGGCGGTTCGGCTGTTGCCGAGGGCCGCGTGGAGGACGGCCAGGGCTGGGGTGGGGAAGTGTTCGGGTCCGCGACTGGCCATGTCGTGTGTCAGCCAGGTCAGTTGCAGGGCAGGATGTTCGCCGGCTTCGATGCGCAGGAATGCGTGGACGAGGACGTCTTCGGGCTGCCAGGAGTGTGGGCTGCTGTGCGATGACTGGTCACGCGCTTGTTCCATCACGGCCGTAAGGAGCTGTCGTGGCTCGGGCGGGAGGTGGGCCGCGGCGGGCAGAAGTTCGGCCAGTGCGGACAGCAGGCCATTGCTTCGGATCGTGCGGCTTGAGGCTTCGAGACGTTGGAGCAGCGGAAGGATCAGCTCACCGGAGATGTGGGGGGCGTGTGTCGTGAGTTCCGCGGCGACGGCGATGCGCGCGGCCCGGTCGGTTTTCCGCCAGGCCGCCCGCGTGGCAACATGGCGCGGTTGCGGATGCTCCTTGATGAGGTCCAGGGCAGCCCGCGCCTCGCCGGCGCTTGCCAATGCCTGTGCGGCGTAGGGCCAGTTTGGGTCGGTAGCACGGGCTGCTTCGTGCGCGTGGCGGCGTGCTGCGTCGGCCTGGTATGTGTCTGTGTACGCCAGGGCCATGGCGGCGTGCAGGCGCACGTGGTCGGCTGGGTGCTGGGCCAGGTCGATGAGCGGCTGGGTGTCGGCGGCTGCGTTGCTGCGGATGAGGGCGCCTGCCAGGTCGGGTAGCCACACGGGGGCGCGGCCGCTTCCGGGGATGCTGGTGGGCAGAAGGGCCAAGGCCTGATCCAGGCAGTGTTCCGCGTCGTGGCTGGCAGCCTGGCCGGCCAGGCGAAATGCTTTTTCGGCGAGTTGGACGGCTGCAGTGGGGAATTCGTCCTCGTTTCGGGCCAGCTGCTCGTGATGGTCCTGCGGTTTGGCCGGGAGGAAGAGGCCTGCGAGTTCCAGCACGCGGGTGACCTGCTCGGTCGGTGTCCCGACGTCGGCGAGTGCCTGCGAGAGGAGGGCGACGGTGTGTCGGAATCCGAACTCGGCGTGAAAGGCGTCCGGAGGCGTCAAAGGCGCAGCGTTCGGGCTCAGTACATGCTCGAGGTGGCGGCAGGCGGTGTTCGCGAGGCGCTGTGCCTGTGTCGGATGGGATGGCGCGGCGCAGAGGGTGGCGGTCGCGAGAGTGGCGATGTTTTCCAGGGTGGGCGCCTCGTTCCAGACCTCCTGGGCGTGGGTCAGGATGCGGTCCACGAGGCGGTTGGCGCGGTCGGGCGCCGCGGACGCTGCTGTCTGCCAGAGCTGAATCGCGGCGGCTGCGGAGCTTGCGTCGGCCGGCTCTTGGCAGGCGAGATCTTCAGCTTGTTCTTCCAATGTGTCCAACAGCTCTCTGGCCTGCTCGGGATGGTTTGCTGTGAGCAGATGGATGGCCTGCGCCCAGATTTCTATGCGGGCTGCCCCCGTCCCGTGGGTGGAGCGGAGCAGGGCCAGGCCGTCTTCGAAGAGGCTCTGACGAGCGCGGTCCCCGCCCGCTCCCGGTCGGCCATGGGTGCCAGCCTCGTGTGTACGTCCGCGGCCGGGCTGTTGGGCCGTCTCCAGCAGGGCGAGGGCCGCTTGCCCTGCTGCGCCCTGCGCCTCGTCGGCGCTGACACCGAACCGGCCCGCCTCGTGCAGTGCCCTGCGGGCCCACCGGCCGGCCGCTTGGGCCGTGGCAGCGGCCTGCTCATCCCCCATGGACTGCAGCACGCGCGCTACGCCGGCCAGGTTTAGCGTTTTGTCGACGGCGCGCCCTGATGTGCTGGTCAGGGCGCGGGCCCGCGGCGCGTCGCCGAGCCGGGCGATGGTCAGTGCTACTGCGGTGGGAAGCGGCTGCACGTGGGGCAGCAGCATCTCCCGGGAAGCGGCGATCGCCGCGGCGGTGCTCAGCGGCCGCTCTTGGCCAGTGCGGGGTGGGGTGGCCAGGTTGAGGTGGAGCAGGGCGACGTCCGGGCCGGCGCGCTGGATGAGGCGCAGTTGGCGCCGCGGATCGAGCGCCAGCGCGGTCAGGAGTTCGGTGTCGCCGTGCTCGTGCAGGAGACGGGTGTAGCCGGTGAGTAGGTAGTTCGGGGTGTCGTGGGGCCAGCCTTCGTCGCTGTATTGGCGGGCCCAGTGGTGCAGGGCGGTGGTGCGTGCGGCCAGGAAGCGGCGGCCGAGGGCCTCGTGCGCGGTGGCGTGGAGCTCTTGATGGGCCAGTACGAATGTCTGCCGTCCTGCTTCCGCTTGGGCCTCGGTGCGCACGTGCAGGGGCAGCAGATCGGTGCGCGTGGGCGCCAGGGAACGGCCGGTGACGCCGCCGAGTTTGTCCCGCACTTCATGGGGCTTGAGCTCCGTGAGTTCGGCGAGATCTGCCCCGGTGAGGGCCCCGCGTGCCGCAACCAGCAGGCCCAGCAGATGTTGTCCGAGGTCGTCGTCCAGGAGGGCGTGCAGTTCCGTCAGGGCGGCATCCCGGATGATGCGCGCCGCGGGAGAGTCGGCCAGCAGCCGGACGATGGCAGGGACTCGCAAGGGATGGTCCGCCGCCAACTTCCGCGGCATGCGCGGGTGGGGCCGCCCTGCCACGATGACGCGCATTCCGCAGGGCGGGTCCTTGGGCAGGAGCCCGGCGATGCCGGTTTCGTCGGGGCCCGCGTCGGCATCTTCATCGAGCCCGTCGACGATCAGGACGAGACGCCGATGACGCTTCGCGCTTTCCCGGGCCGCTGCTTCGTACAGAGGGCCCAGGTCAGGTTGCTTGAGATCGATGGCGGGCCGGCGTCTGCCGTCGGCCGCGGCAGCCAACTGGGCTCCGACTGTACGGACGAAGCCGTCACGGCGGTCGGTGCCCAGACGGCCGGCGATGACGTAGTGCGCGACATCGACCCCAGCAGGCAGGCGACGGGCGGTGAACCACGAGAGCAGCGCCGTCTTTCCGGCCCATGGCCCTGCCTGCCACCACAGGTAGGCAGGAGAGCCGCAGAGAGCCGTGACGAAGCGTTTCAGGTGGGTCAGTTCCTCCTCGCGTCCCACGAAGTCGACGGGCAGGACATCCAGGAGGGCCGGGGACGCACCGCCCAGCAGCCGCCCTGGGGAGGCTGCGCCAATGCGGGGGCCGCGACCCCCCTGCCCGCTCCCGCTGGCTTCTTGCGTGGCTGCGAGCCGAGCGGCCCAGGACCCCTCAGAGATCTGGACGTAGCCCGGCGAGCGGCGAGCCGCCCTTGCCTTCAAGTCGGGGATGAGCTTCGTCATCACGTACTCGACGTGACGTTCCTCGGTCGGCGGGTTCTTGTTCATCCAAGCGGTGAAGTTGGACTTGGGCACGCTGAACCCGGACGCCGCAGCCTCACGCATCAGGTCTGTGTACGTCAGACCGGGTTTGCCGCCGCCGGCGGCCTTGAACAACGCCTTCAGGTCGGTCATGAACGTCGGTATCTGCCCGGCACCGTCGGCGGCATCGTCTGCGGAAGAGTTCTCTGAACGCATCTTCAATTGGCCCCTGACCAGTGCTTATGCAGCTTTTTCGGCGCTGTGAAGTCTGCTGAACGCCCTCAGGAAGGTGGATATCTGTGGGACCGCGCCGGGGGAGAGGACCTCCGGCCGCTACCTGAGGGGGACTTGTATGTCCGTTCTGCAGAGCGTTGTTGAACCCGCCTTCAGGGCGGGTGTCGCTCTCTCCGCCGTGACCGCCTTCGCCTACTGCGTGGCGGTGGTGTCGGTGGCGGCTTCGTCCGTGCTCTTTCGCTCCCCGCAGCGCCGGCGTGATGCCCGCGCGACCCTGAGGATCCTGATGCGGCGCCGCGGCGGGCAGTGACGTGTATCGGGCTGGTCCTGGCGGGGCCGCAAGGCGTAGCCTCGGCCCTCGCTGGGCTTCCCGCCAATCTGCGGGAATGGCTCCCGTTAGGAGCACTGCGTCTTTCCCCTCCTGCGTGTGCGGGGATGGTCGGCGTGCCCGGCCGCCGAGGCGCTTCAGCGCCGGTTCCCGCGTGTGTAGGAAACCCAGCGCTGGTATGCTCGCGCCGCGGCGCTGCTCTCGGTGGGGCGGGGCTCAGCGGGTCAAAATCAGACCGCAACTGTAGGCGCGGGCGTGGCCGAGGCCGTTGGCGAGGACGTCTACGAGGGTTTCGGGGTCGGTGACCGTGAGTGTGCCGCGGATCTCGGCCCGGCCGATACGGACCGGTTTGTTGCGGTGGGCGCTGGAGACGGTCGGCAGCATGCGGATCCCGAGGGCTTCGGGGTCGGCGGTTGCGCCGATGCGCACCACACCGTCCTCGGCCATTTTGGGTTCGCCGGCGGGCTGAAGCCGCCGGGTGAACCACCGCTTCACATGCTCTGGTGTGGTGTGTGCGGTGCGGGTGCCACGGGCCTTGTCGGAGACGGGTTTGCCCGAGGGCTTGCTGCGCGTGGGGTTGACGACCGCGCGGAACGCTGCGGATTCGCCTGCCGTGAAGGTGCGGTCGACGGTGATGCTGTGCGGCGCGGTGGTGAAAGCCGCGCGCGGGATGCGCGACCAGTCCCCGGGAACCCGGGACTGGACGACCAGGACGAGGGCCGCTGCCTTCAGGTCCACCGACCAGGTGGACAGGACACCCATGTCGGCGCGTGGGTGTGAGGCGCCGTCCTCGATCCAGCCGCGGAACCCGCTCATGACGGTCCGGTGCATTTCCTGGGCGTCGATCAGGGACTTGGCGACCAGCGGGTGGCGGGCGTCGAGGGAGAGGACGGAGTGAATGGCGACGAAGCGAGCCGTCGAGGCCCGGGTGCTCTTCACGGGATGATGTCCCATTCGGTAGCGGTCGGTGCGATGGTGATGCGCGTGCGGGTCTCCCAGCGGGTGGCGTGAGAGCGGCGGTCGGCATCGAAGCTGACGGGCTGGTCGTGGATCCGCGTGGCGCCGCGCGTGCCGGAGGGCGCCTGGATCCACGCCCAGGGGCGTCGGCCTGAGGTGTCGTATCCCTCGGGCCCGGGCAGCAGGCGTTTGGCGGTAAACGCTTCGGCGATGGTGCCGGGCAGGATCTCGGCGGCCAGGGTGCCGGAGGGCGGGCACGATTTGCGGCCGAGCCACAGCAGCCGTTTGGGGTGCTCCAGGGCGTGGGCGATGTCCTCCAGCAGCGCGCGGTCGGGGTGCTGAAGGGCTGCGACGAACGCCGCGTCTGACAGGTACCAGCGTTCGGTGATCATTGCGGTGCGGGCCAGTTCCGCTGAGACGAGGGTCCCGGAGACCGGGTCAGTGGTGATCTTTTTCGGGGCGCCGTACCAGCGTGCGAGTTCGTGGTGCCCGAAGTCCGGCCCCTGGGCGGTCTCCATGCTCTTGGCGATGGCGGCGGCACGGCGGTGGTCGGTGATGATGTCACGTGGCCGCAGCGGGAACCGGCCGGCGCCGACGGTGTGGTAGTCGCGCACCGGGGTGCCGGGGTGGTCGGCGCGGACCCCGTAGGTGAGTGCGGCGAGGTCGTCCACGGGCTCGGTCCGGTCCCGGCCCAGGGCGGCCGCGCACAGGCCGATGACGGCCGACTTGGTTGGGCGAGTATGGGTGTCGCGGTGCGAGAAACGGGATGTCACGCCCCAGGACTGCAAGGGGGCGGCCAGACGTACGAGCAGGACATGCCCGCTCACGCCGTGAGCTCCTCGGCGCGGGTCACCGTCGTCGCGCCGGTGTCGTCGAGGGTGTGGAGGAGTTCGTTGATCTGCGGGTCGAAGGTCAGGATGCGCCCGGAGGTGATGTCGGGCCGGCGCTGAGCGACGAAAGCATGGTGCTTCAGCAGTCGCCTGACCGCGGCCGGCCCGGCGGGGCCTTCACCGTTCTCGTCGACGGGGCTCTCATCGACGGGGGCCTGAAAGGCGGCCGCGTAGTTGTAGGGGCGCTCGCCTTCGAAGGCCAGGACCAGGGCAGGCAGAGATCCGGTGGACGCGGTCGAGTTCTTCTTCGCCTCGGGGAAGGCTTCGACGAAGGCCGCGACGAACTCTGCCTCCGCCGCAACGGACGTCTCCTCTGCCTCCTGCTCGGTCATGCCGGCCGCCTGGAGGTTGCGGCGCAGCTTGCGGCGATCGAGGACGGCATGGCGGTAGAACGTGCCCGTGATCAGAGACTGGTAGCCGGTCATACCGGCGCCCGAGTCGTCGGCCGCGTCGAGGAAGTCCAGCGCGTTCTTCTTGCGGTCCAACTTCGCGTCGTCAGCAGCGGCGTAGAAATCGTCGACCTGCTCTGCTTCGTGCACCGTGAAAGCGTGGCTGCTCTGGACCGCTCCGTCGACGTTCGGCGAATCCGCGATCTCGGCGAGGAAGCGCCCGTACAGGGCGATGTCGATGGCGTCGCGCGGGGCGAGCGCGGTGAGGATCGCCGCGCGGGTCTCGGCCGGCAGCGCAGGCAGCTTGACCTCAGCTGCGCTGTCCTCCTCCGGCTCTTCCTGCACCGCTCCCTTGCGGCCCCGCTTCTTCTTGACGGCCGCCGCGCTCTGGGCCGTCACGTACTCCTCGGTCCATGCCCGCAGAGTCTCGGACTGCTCGGCGATATGGGCGGCGATGCGGGTGCCTGCGTCCGCCGGCGCGAACAGCAGCACCCGGGTCAGGTTGGCGACGGTCTTCTTATCCGGCTCCCCGAACTTGAGGCCAGTGGCCTCGATCACCGCGCGCGCGGTACGCACGGCCTCCTCCGTCTCCCAACCGTGCTGCGAGGTGAGTGCGCGTGCGGTGAGCAGTGCCCACTCGCGCGTGCGGACGCCGGTGGCACGCCCCGCCAGGGCACCGCGGCCTGCGTTGGCCCGGCCGCGGGTGTGGATCCGCTCGGCCCGACGCCGCGCCTGACTGGTGATCATGTGGCGTTCGGTGCCGCCGTAGACGATGGACTTGGGTGCTCCGTTCTCGTCACGCACAGGCAGTACGGCCACCAGAGTCTCCAGTAGGTGCAAGGAGAGGAACTGGCTGCCGGCGGGAGGGGAGTTGCTGGTCACCTGAACTCCTTCGTGGATGCCCCCACCTTTAGGTGGGGGAGGATTCGAAGCTCCCGCGTGAGCGGGGCCAGGGAGGAGCCGGTTCGCCTTCTGGGTGAATCCGGCGTTGTCAGTGGCGGCAGATACGTTGGTCGGATGTCGACGACCATGCAGCATGCCCGGTATCTGTACCGGCTTCGCGTGTCGTCGACCGCGTCCGCCGCGTTGGATGCGGAGTGGTCGCGGCTGCGGTGGGTGTGGAACGAGTGCGTGGCTCGTTCGAAGAAAGCACATGCGGGCGGCGAGAAGTACGGTCCGGCGCGGCTGGACAAGATGCTGACCGAGGCCCGGCAGTCGATGGCGTGGCTGCGCGAGGGCGCTTCGGTGCCACAACAACAACTCATCAGGGATTTCGCGAAGTCGCGGACGAAGACGTTGAACGACATCAAGGCCCGGCTTCCGCAGCGGCAGCGGGTGGGCATGCCGAAGTACAAGAGGAAGCGCGATGCCCGGCCGTCGCTGAACTACACCCAGCGTGGCTTCAGCCTGAAGGACGGCCATCTGCACCTGGCGGGCGGGATCGTGATGCGGCCGGTGTAGTCGCGGGAATTGCCCGCCGCGCCTACGTCGGTGCGTGTCTACCGAGACAGCCTCGGACACTGGTACGCCTCGTTCGTCGTCCCCGCCCCGGTCGAGATCCTGTCCGCCACGGGCAAGGCGATCGGTATCGACTGGGGGGTGAAGGAGACCGCGACCACCACGAGCGACGCCCACGATCTGCCTCACGCTCAACACGGGCGCACGGCCACGCAGAAGCTCGCGAATTACCAGCGGATGATGGCCCGCCGTCGCCCCCAGCGCGGTCAGCCCGCGTCGAGGGGCTACCGACAGGCCAAGCGCCAGACCGCCGAGCTCCACAAGAAGATCGCCCGGCAACGGCAGGACACGGGCCGCAAGTGGGCTAAGACGGTGGTGCGTGACCACGACGCCATCGCGGTGGAGGACTTCCGCCCACGCTTTCTCGCCAAGAGCACGATGGCGCGCAAGGCCGCCGACGCCGCCATCGGCGCCACCAAGACGGCCCTTGTCGAGATGGCCCGCAAGCACGGCCGCGTACTGCATCTGATCAACCCCGCGCACACCACGATGGACTGCGCGCACTGCGATACGAGAGCCAAGCATCGCCTACCTCTCTCCGAGAGAACGTATACGTGCACCGCGTGCGGAGCCGTGTCCCCCAGGGACAAGAACTCCGCCCGCGTGATGCTCGTCCGGGCTGGTCTCAACCCGGCTGATGCTGATGGCGGAAGTCCGGCACGCTCGCTGAGCGTGCAGGCTGCCTGAGTCAGGAATCCCCCTGCTTCAGCTGGGGGAGGACGTCAAATGGTGGAGTCCTTCTCGGTGGAGGAGGCGGCATTCGAGGCAGTGGATCGTGCGGCGGCAGCCCGGGGCGCAGGGATGTGGAAGGCCACGCCCCATTCGTAGGGGACACGGGCTTTACGGTCGTGCCACTGGTTGAGGTCGTCGACGAGCCGGGACCAGGAGGGCGGTTGCCGGTCGCAGGCCCGAAGGCGTGCGACGGCGTGCTGCAGATGACGCCACGGGATGCGGCGGCTGGAGACGATGCGGTCGATCAGGCGGGCGGCGCCCGGATCATCGGGGCCGCGCCCGTTGCCGCTTCCGATGCGGCGTGCGGCATCACCCAGACTGCCGTACCCGTAGGCGGGCTTGGAACGGCCCTGGTGGTAGATCGCGAACAGGAAGGCGACCTGGGCGTAGACCTCGCGCTGGGCCTCGTCGGGGCTGTACCACAGGGCCCGGAAGTGGGGTTCGCGCTGGACGCGGGGACGCCGGAGCTCGGCGAGGCTGGCGTAGTCGTGGTTGTGGACGAGACTGGCGAGCCACGCTGTGAGCGCGACGGCGCTTTCACTGTCGTCCGGGTCGGCGCCGGGCCTGGTGGTCATGGGGACTCTCCTCGGAGCTCGGCCGGGGCCTGCGGCTGGGCCAACTCGTCGTCGAACCGTCTCAAGGCGCAGGCCCTGGCCTTGGCGCCCTGAGAGCTTCTGGGCAGCGGATCGAGGCATTCGGCCAGGAACATGCGAGCGGCGGTGGCTACGGTGTCCGCGTACACCAGCAGCAGGGCCCGCACGTCCTCGCCCAGGGTGGTCTCTTCCATCAGCACATCGAACGGCTCCTGTGTCGCCGCCCAGTGCTGAGCGCGTGCGTCGAACCGGGCGATCTGACTGTTCTTGTCGGCCGGTTTGGGGTTCGGGTATGCCACGCGCCAGGCCGCGAACGCCGCCTTGTACAGAGCATCCGCCACGAACTCGGCAATCTGCGAACCCCGGTAGGAGGCGAGATAGAGGCGGGCTTCCAGCCCAGGGGCGAACGGGAAGGTCCCGTCGACCCAGGCGATGGCGGTGGTCTGCTTCGCGACAAGACCGACTGCCCACAACTCGATGCGGCGCGCCGGCTGCTGGCCGGGTTCGGGAGCCACGTCCTCGGCCGGGAAGAGCGCCAGCCTCCGGTACAAGGTGCCGCCGTCGTTCCTGCCAGGCTGCGAGCGCGCTTCGGCTACCGCAGCGTAGAGAGCATGTGCCTGACGCCAGACAGCCCTGGTTGCCGAAGCCCACAAGGGCTTGCTGGTGCCATCTGCCCTCGTGGCGTACACAGCATCCTGCAAGTGCTCGTCCGTCAGCGCGAGGAGCTCACCCGCACCGAGCAGCACCCGGTCCACCTGCTCGCCGTCACGGGTCGGGCGAAGCAGGATCGAGCGACCGAGGTAGCTGTGCAAATCGGCCGGTCCTGCCACTGCCCGGCCCTTGGGCTTGGCTGCGAACTCCCGCCGCTTCATGCCGACGGTCCAGGTGCGGTTCAGCTCCCCGGCCGGTCCGTCGACCGGAGCCAGGTTGAGGCGCAGCGTCTCACCAAGGGTATCCCCGAGCGCCATGACCCGTACCCGGGTGCCCAAGCGGGTGGCAGCGAGATTGGTGATGGTGGCACCCAGAGTTTCCTTGCCAGAGATCCTGGCGCGTCCGGCCGGTCCGTATACGTGCTGGGTGAGCATGGCCCGGAATGCGGCAGCGACCGGCAGTGGACTGGGGTGTTCCAGATGGTGGTGATCGAAGAACTGGTTGTAGTCACCGACACGTTCGATCACAAGCTGTGCAGGCCCGGCACCGTGCTCGTCGAGGAACGGAGCGAGCAGAGCGTTCTGCCCCAGAGGCTCGGAGGGGTGGAACAGGTCCCAGACCTCGCTCTCAGGCCGCTGCTTGAGCCACTGGGCGGCCGGCCGGAATACATCTTTCTGATCCACCCAGGCAGGCCACTGCGCAGTCGACGCCGGATACGTGCCGGACGCGTAGCAGATGGCCAGCAGGAACTCGAGAACCGCCACCTTCTCGCCCGGCGTGCCGCCTTCCACGTTCCGAATGCCATCGGCATCGTGGAGCAGGTCCACAAGGCTCACATCAAGAAGCCGGTCGTCCACAGTCAGCACCGGGATGCACGGGGCCTCCCGCGGATCCCACCGGGGCCGGAGGGCCTCGGCACGTAAAGCGCTTGAGTCAGACACGATCCGTCATTGCTCCACTGCTCATAACGGTTACCTGCTTCAACGGGACAGGACGTTAGCAGGCCGGAGCGTCCGAGGCAGGAGATTCATCAGATCCCCAAATCCGTTACGTACATGGGGAGTCGAATACAGAATGCCTCTCTGGGCGCTTGTACTTCAAAGTGCTCCGGCAGCCCCCTTCACTTCGTCGCACGCGGGAATGGGCCCGTCAGGGCCTGCGGTCACAGCGTCTCGATCAGCTGCTCCCCGCGCCCGCAGGGATGAACCCTCTTACGACCCGGATCACGACATCTGAGACACCCTGCTCCCTGCGCCTGCGGGGATGGACCCTTGAATGGCGCGTACGGACAGAGCAGGACCAACTGTTCCCCGCTCTCGCGGGGATGGACCTGCGGTGTCGGTGGGGTCGAAGGCTGCTGGCACGGCTCCCCGCGCCTGCGGGGATGGCCCGTTCGTCATCGACCAGGCGGGCAACGTCTACGACTGCTCCCCGCACAGCGCGGTAATGGACGCGATCCGAATGAGACCCCGGACATGGGCCCTACCCTGCTCCCCACTGCGCGGGGATGGACCCAACCTCGGGTGCTGGGTTTTCGGTGGCTGGCCCCGTTCCCCGCACACGCCGGGGCCCCACGTTCCGTCCGCGTTGATAGGGCTGATCTGCTCCCCTGTACCCGCGGGGATGGCCCCTCTGGAGTGGTGGACGGGTGCTGTGTCATGAGGTCTCCCCCGTGTCGGCCGATGGTCCCGTCGAGGACGGCGAGAACGTGTCCTGCAAGGCGTGCTCCCCGCGCGCGGGGATGGACCCGTCACAAGCGTCCACGTCTCCGGCTGGATGAGCTGCTCCCCGCACGCGCGGGGATGGCCCCTTCGGCTTGTGGTTGGTCGCGAGCATGATCAGCTGCTCTCCGCGCCCGCGGGGATAGTCCATGCTCATCTGCTCCTCCAAATCCGTGAACACCGTGAGGTGGCCGAGGTCTGGTGGGGGTGTGGCCGGGGTTGGTCGCTGCGCTGGTGGCCGATACCGACCACCGCCCACAGGCATGCCCATCTGCTTGGGCGCTGGTGCGAGTTGCTCGCTGAGATCAGTCTGTCCCCAGGGACCTCACGGGCGGGCCCGGTGTGCGTAGCTGCCTCTGGTGTCTCGCTCAGCTGGGCGGCAGGTATGTCCGAATCTTCGAAAGTTGCTCAGAACGGCTTCTCTGCCCGGTATGCCCAGGTCAGCGAGACTGCTCCCTGCGCCTGCGGGGATGGACCCGGCGACGAGGATGCGGCGATCCTCTCCGAGGCATGCTCCCCGCGCAGGATGGAGCCGACTAGGGGCTGTCCGATGGGTCGTGAAAGCTAATCAAGGCTGTGGCCTACTCTTCGCTGAACGAAGGGGGTCGCATGTCGCGCTACACAGCCGAAGCAGAGTCAGGGATGAGGGGGATCACGTTTCCCGCCTGGCGCGGAAAGCACTACGTGACTCTGGCCGAGCTGCTGGTTCGCCTCGGCAGCTTCGGCCTGGACCTGACCTGGCGCGTCGAACTCGACGAGTTCGTCGATCCTCGCTGTGCCGAGATGGAGAGAAGGTCCGCCGAATCCGGCATGGACACGTTGACGCTGTTGTCATTGACTACCTCCTTCCTCCAGTTGATCGACGCCGAAGTATGTGGGTTCGCCGGGGACGAGCTGGTGGTCGTCCTGACCGAAGTCGACAGTTCCCTGTGGGACGTCAGGGCTGTTGACGAACGCGTACTCAGCGAACTTCGCCCCCACTACCCGGATGCCCAGGACCTCTGAACGGGGAGCTTCACTCCGGACGGAGCCATAGGCGGATTGCGGCTACGGTGACCGTTCCGTGGAAGACATACGCGCGCTTGTCGAAGCGCGTGGCGACGGCCCGGAAGTTCTTGAGCCGGTTGATGGTCCGCTCGACTTCGTTGCGGCGGCGGTAGATCGTCTTGTCGAACCCTGTAGGCCGGCCGCCTTGGCTGCCGCGGCGCCGGCGGTTGGCCCGCTGGTCTCTCGGCTCGGGGATCGTGTGTTTGATCTGGCGTCTGCGCAGGTGACGCCGATTGCGGCGTGACGAGTACGCCTTATCGCCTCCGACATGGTCGGGCCGGGTGCGTGGTCGTCCACCAACCTGCCGGGGTACGCGGATCTCTTCCAGGACGGGAATCATCTGCGGTGCGTCCCCCCACTGGCCGGGCGTGATGACAAACCCGAGCGGGCGGCACCCGCCTTCTCCGGCGAGGTGGATCTTGCAGGTGAGCCCGCCTCGCGAGCGCCCCAGGGCCTCTTCGGAGCGGTGACGCGCCGGGCTCCTGCGCCGACCCGGGATCTTCGGGGCACGAGTGGAGGCGCCGGCCGCGTGCTGATGAGCGCGGCAGGTCGTGGAATCGACGCTGACCATGCTTCAGTCGATCCGGCCCTCGGCATCGGCGTCGGCCTGGACGGCCCGCAGAATTCTCTCCCACGTGCCGTCCGCCGACCACCTTCGATGTCGATCGTAGACCGTCTTCCAACTACCGAAGCAGGAAGGCAGGTCCCGCCAGGGCAGGCCGGTCCGCTGCCGGAACAGAATCCCGTTGATCACACGACGGTGGCATTGCCAGCGCCCTCCCCGCCCGCGATTCACTGGCAAGTGCGGTTCCAGACGAGCCCACTCTTCATCCGAAAGATCTCCCCGCCCCATGCCCCACGGAACGAGTCCCCAGCAGGAGCGTCACGCGACCCATCGGACACAACCTAGCCCGCGAAGCTGTACTCGGTGATGGCCTGCTCCCCGCGCCCGCCGGGATGGACCCACGCCGTGCGGCGCGGACTGCATTAGCGCCTGCTGCTGATCTCGGGGGCGCACATTCGGTGACAGCCACCGGCGGGGGCCGGTGCCGTGATGTAGCGTCATACGGGTTTGTGGTGGCATGTGGTGAGTTTTTTGGTGCGCGTAGCCCGCATATGAGGCCTGCCCGGGGGGTGAGATGTCCGAGTCTTGGGAAGTTGCTCAGGAGGTTTCTCCGCGCGTGCGGGGGCGGACCCTACGAGCTGGTAGCGGTGACCGTGCCCGGCAACTGCTCCCCGCGTGCGGGGATGGCCCCTGGGCCTCAGGGTCAGGGGCCGGCGCCCAGTACTGCTCCCCGCGCGTGCGGGGATGGACCCAACGTCGGGCTCGGGGTCTTCGGTGGCTGACCCCGTTCCCCGCACACACGGGGCCCTACGTACCGTCCGCCACGCTGATAGAACTGATGTTCTCCCCTGTACCCGCAGGGATGGTCCCTCCGGGGTGGTGGACGGGTGCTGTGTCATGAAGTGTCCCCGCGCCGGCGGATGGTCCCGTTGACGACGGCGAGGACGTGACCTACAAGGCGTGTTCCCCGCACCCGCGGGGGATGGTCCCTTCGGTGGCAGGTAGGCGAAGGCGCCGATGAGGCACTCCCCTGCACAGGTGGGGATGGACCCGCTTACGACCCGGATCACGCCATCTGGGGCACCCTCCTCCCTGCGCCCGCGGGGATGGACCCGGCTTGGGCAGCATGCCGACAACGGTTGTCACGTGCTCCCCGCACCTGTGGGGATGGTCCCTGACCCAACGACGAGTTCCTCGTGGGCTGGGAATGCTCCCGCATGTGCGGGGATGGTCCCGCCGTCGGGCAGATTCTGAAGACGGGCCTGGCGTGCTCCCCGCATCCGTGGGGATGGCCTCACCACGGAGATGGTCGAAGCCGGGATGGCGGCGTGCTCCCCGCGCCCGCGGGGATGGAGCCCCACTTGTTGTAGATCAGGCGCCGCTTGCCGTCCTGCTCCCCGCGTCGGTGGGGATGGCCCCCAGGCCACGGTCACCGTCGACGGCCACGAAGTCTGCTCCCCGCGCCCGCGGGGGTGGACCCTACGAGGTCACCGAACCGGTCCCAGGCCTTGGCTGCGTCCCGCGCAGCGGGGATGGACCCGCCGAGAGGCGTATCTGTGTTCGTGGCCGCGGCCTTGTATGCGCCGGGCAAGCCAGAAGCCGGTGCGTGCCTCGCGGGTCGCGACAAAGTCGTCCTCGCCGAATTGAAGCTCATCACCCGTCGCTGTCGAGCGCCGTGAAACCCAGCGGCGCGGCCGCAGCGGAACTGCTGGAAGTTATGTTCTTGTGCGTCTCTGCTCTTCCTGTCCGTCCGCCGTGCGCAGCAAGGCGCTGCCCGAGGTTCGAGACGAGGGGACGTGCTGCAGGGCTATGGAACCGGGGGCTGCGACGGCTTGATCACCAACCGTCGCCCTTTGGCAGATCGGTAGCAAGGTCGAGCTAGAGATCGTCAGCACCGGCCCCGCCGTCCTTGCCCGCCGACAGAGCCCTCGCCCCCCGGCAGGCCGCAGATGCCTTTGCAAAAGCACGCCAGCGCGGAGGCGCACCCTACACGTCTTCGACCAGACATCGAACGGCATTGGGGGCGGCACCACCCGAACGAGGACGATACGCCTCGACCACTCCCGTCAACGCGACTACGCCGATCAGAAAGGTTGATTCGAGCCGACGAAAGGGCAGTCCCCATGAGCATCATGGATACACACTCCACGGCCAGCGAGCACCTCGTCCCTCTGGCCCCGCAGCTCGTCAACGACACCGCGAAGGCTGCAGCCCGTGGTGAGCCGTCGGCAATGGACGCGGCCCACATCATCCTCCGCCTGGAGCAGAATCATGCCAAGGCGAACGCTGTCGGTTGCGGTGGCTCCGAACTGGGCGCCATTTACCGGCTGTTAGTCAGCCTCGTTTCTGAAGCGGACAACCCTCAAGCTGTCATCGCGCATGTGGCTGAACTCCTCAGCGACCACGTCGAGAACACGGCCTGCTTGCCTAAGCTCGTCCACGAGTGTGAGCGCCTTGGCCTGGCCCTTCAGTTGACTGAGGATCCGGCTGTGGATCTTCCCGAAATCAGGGTCTTCGAGGGCCGCCGCACTGTCGTCGCCCGCACCGACGAGGTGGCCGTGGCATACGATGACGTCCACGCCATCGGCCGCTGCCGCGCCTGCAGCGGTGAGCTGGACGGCACCGCCCTCATCGACTTCCCTGCCAATGCCCTCCTGAGCTTCCGCTCTGTGCAAGACATGACCGGCGCGGAAGTCAAGATCTGCCGCGCTTGCGTCGAGGCATCCGGCCTCCCGCTCACCGCTGCCCAGCGCGGCGGCGAGTGGATGCTCCGCTGGGGCTGCCTTCCGTGGTGCGTCAACGACCACGCCGAGCCGTTCGCCGCAGAGTGGCACACCACCCTTCCTGCCGAGACCAAGCTGCGAGACGCCGCCATCGACTCCTGTGGACGCAGCGGGAACGGCGACGGGCTGCCGTGGCTGTCCGCGCGGGTCGTCGTCAGCAACGACAAGCCGCAGGCGCACGGCCGCAACACTCAGGTATGGCTGGACTATGGCCTCCATACGGGCGAGCTGAGCCCGGCCGAGGCGCGGAGCGCGATGGAGGCGATGCGCTGCTTTGTCAAACGGCTGGAGCACGTGGTCACACAGGCGGAGGAAAACGCACAGGACGACTTCGAGGGTGACCCCGAGATCGCGCTTCTCGATCGTGAGGCGGCGGACCGCCGGGTCCAGTTTCTCCGGAACCCGTCTGAGCCGGCAGCTCATCGCAAGACAGCCTCAACAGTCAGCGACAGTTCGTGAAGCTGACGGCTCACTGACCAACATGGGCCGAGGCTCTACCTGCGTTCTTCGCGTACCGCCTCAATACAGTGGCAGGACAAGCGGACGGCCGTGCAGGACCCCACGGCGCCCCAGGAGTCAGCGAAGGGCCCTACCTCCAAGGAGAAGTGCAAACCGGGGCGTGTGGTGGCCGGAAGCCTCGGCCTGAACACCGTCTGCAAGGGTGGAGCTGGGACCACATCGGCCGAGCAGATACGGAGCCGACGAACCCGTGTTTACCGTGAAGCCGGGCAAAAGCAGCAGCTGCCCGAAGGAGCACAGCCCTGTTTGTCGCGGCTCGTTCGATCTGATCAGTGTCCGGGGTGTTGAGCTGGTCTGATCAGTTGGCTGGTTGGGGCTGGCGGTGGGCTCTGCGTTGGCGAGGGGCTTGACGTTGCTTGCGGGCTGGGGCTGGGCGGGGTCTGTGAGCTGTGGGTTTCCTGCCTCGGGGTGGCCGTAGGTCCGTTGGTCAGTTCTATTGGTTGGCCGGTCAGTTTCGTTGGGCGGCTGTTGTAGCTGATCAGGGGTGTGGGTCCGTGGATGCCGAGGGTGCTCAGGAGGTGTTGTTGGTGGGGGTGGAGCTGGTTCCAGGCTTGCTGCTGGGTGCGAATCCATCGGATGGTCTGGTTGGGGAGGGGCACGCCGGCGTTGTGGTGGGTGTGGGCTTGGTGGTAGCTGTGGTTCCAGGAGGCCCGCCAGGGTGGGTTCCACCACGGGTCGAGTGCGGTGAGCTGTGTGTCGTGAGGCCAGGGCCGGCCGGTGCGGCGTAGGTGGGCGACGGCGCGTTTGCGCTGCTCGTACAGCCACCAGCCCAGGGGAAATCCGTCGTGTTCGGTGGTGTAGTGGGCGGTGCCGAGTCCGCCGTGAGTGTGTGCGTAGGAGCGGGCGTAGGGCAGGCCGCCGTCGATGGATGAGGAGACGGTTGTGGGGCGCGACCGGCTGGCGCCGGTTCTGCGGCGCGTGCGTGTCTCCTGCTGGGGGCGGGCGGCGTGTGCGTCCTGGGGTGTTATGCCGAGGCCGGTCAGGAGTTCCTGCTGGCCCGGGTGGAGGTCGTCATAGTTGATGCACTGGGTGAGCAGCCATCTGGTGGCGGCTGGAGGGAGTCCGGGGAAACCTGCGGCTGCGTTCAGAGCGTGGCCGTGGATCTCGTTTCTGACGGCATGATAGGCGATTTGCCATGGTAGGCCCCAGGATGGGTTCCACCATGAGTCAAGGACGTCGAGGGCCTCGGCGCGACGGTGGGGGAGTCGGCCGTTGGCGGCCCGTTTGCGTTGGTGAGCGAGCCATGTCCCCAGCCGGTAGCCGTGGTGGTTCGCGCTTTTGGGCACGGCGAGGTGTCCGTGCTGGGCAGCGTAGGAGCGGGCGTGGCCCAGGCCGGTGTCGAATGAGGATTGCTGGGTGACGCGACGGGGCCGTGCGGTGGGGGCATTGGTGGCGGTGATGCCGAGTTGCGTGAGCCTGTGTTGCTGCCCCGGGTGGAGGTTCTGGTAGGCGACGCACTGGGTGTAGAGCCACTGCCCAGTCCAGTAACAGTGAACTCGGCTGGAAGCACTTCTCGGGGAGCCACAACATAAAGAAGTGCAGTGTCGTCAACACTGCACTGAAGAACCACCCCGTGAGCCG
>NZ_JBIBTX010000017.1:0-6591 GCF_043078805.1 Streptomyces sp. NPDC015345
AACAGTGAACTCGGCTGGAAGCACTTCTCGGGGAGCCACAACATAAAGAAGTGCAGTGTCGTCAACACTGCACTGAAGAACCACCCCGTGAGCCGTGCAGGATCCCGCCTGACATATGAAGGGTTCGTTGTCGGCGAGGAAGGACACATCAAAGTCATCGCCATCGTCCAGTACGCCCGCAAAACTTCGGACGGTCGGTACGACGCCGGGCGGGGCGAGAAGATCGGGGTCATCACTGCGTACTGCGAGGGTGTGAACAAGTGTCCCGCCTGGGTCAATCAGTGAGGTTTCCCCGACGGTGATCACTTCCGGATTCCGCTGAGGACGAGGCGTCGGGATACGGACCGCATGGGCTGCGGCGGGTTCCTGACCGAGTGCACGCGTAGCCCGGCCAGGTGTTCCTCGCCGGCGTCCGCGGCGACGCCGCGTGCGGGGCGGAGCCGGGGCAGCGCCCGGGGACGGAGATTTCTCCTCCCCCGGGCGCTGCCCTGTTGGGGGATGACACCCTCCGGCGTCAGCGCCGTTCCCGCCGTACATCGCCAGCTGCCAGCCATGCCGTGCCTGCGGTCCCGGCCCAGCGCGAGGCCCGCCGCGAGTACGAGAACATGGTCAGCGCACTCACGCCCTGACCATGATCGTTCTCACCGATAACTGCTGTACTGATGTTCCCCGAGGCCGATGACGCCCCGGGCCGACTTCCCCACCGAACGGGTTCGGGGCACCCGGGGAGGCGTGAGCAGCGCGCCGATCGTCGTGCATCGGCCCTCCCTTTCGGGCGGCCGGAGAGTCACCGTGCACAACAACGGGCGCGACGAGATCCTCGGCACCGCCTACAACGACCACGACTTGGTCGAGGGCGTCGGCGTCGCCGATCCGGAGGCCATCTGGGATGACCCGCATTGGATGGAGTGGCGCGGCAGCCCCGCCCACGAATTCAGCGCCGCCTGACGACCGAGCGGCGGCAACGGCCGTCTCGGGCAAGTACCGGTTGCTGGACCAGGACCCCTACTGGGTGGACTTCCCCAAGTTTGCTCACTGCGACGCATCCAAGGTGACCGTGGCCTGCACGGTTCCCAAGCCGTAGGTTGCTGAACGCCGGCGGGGGCGCCCGTAACCCTGGGGCTCCCGCCGGTCACGCATTCCCCGAAAGAGAGAAAATGGCCATGCCTGACAGTGTGGAGTGGATCGCCGACGCATGGAGCGCCAGGGGCCTGTACATCACCTGCGCCCGTGGCCTCAGCCCGCAGCAGTTGGCTCAACGCATGGCCGATCACGAGCCGGTGCAAGTCCAACCAGATGCCACCCTCCAGGAAGCATCCAGCATGGTCGATCTGGCGCAGGTCTTCTGCGTGGGGCGCATCGGCCAAGCCGGGGACTGGTCGTTCGTCGTGGAGAGCGGAGGCAGCGAAGGCTGGGCCCTGGACCCGGCCGTGTCCCGTGGCGCCGAGGTACTGATCTTCGATCCGCGCCCGGACGACCCGCCCGCCTTCTTCAGCTACCACGCCAACGGCGAGGTACAGCTGCACTTCGAGCTGGGCGCCGGCTACGACCCCGCCGGAGCCCAGCCCGATCTGCTGCGCCTAGCCCTCGAAGTGGCCGGGGTCATCCCGCCACAAGAACTCTGTCGACGACATGCTGGGTGCGGATGAAGAGTTGTCGACGCGTGAACAGCAACGTCGGGTGCTGGCGGTCATCGGCGAGCACTTTGGGCTGTCCCTGCCGCAGGAGTCCATCGAGAACGGACGTCTCCCTGTCGTGGTCATCCGCACCTCACCTCCCTCCTCCTGGTAGCAGAAGCACAGAGGTGGAGGGCGAGTATGGAGACCTCGCGTCCAGCGCCCGAGCCGAGGCCGGCTCCGGCTCGGGCGCCTCTGCCGGAGCGGGGGAGCCCGGCCGCCCAGTCGCCCAGCCGCTGCCACGGGCGCAGCCGCCCGAGCAGGTAGCCGACGGCGAGCGTGGCGGCCGCGGTGACGACGACGCCCATCACGACCACCGCATGCCGATACTGGAGAGCTGCTCGCGCCGGTCCTCCGACAGCGTCGCCGCACGCGAGCGCTGGTTACTGACCCACGCCCCCAGACGGAACTGCAGTTCCCATCCCTCCTCTGCGAGCACGGTCTCCACGTGCTTGCGGGGGACGTTCAGATGCCCCTCACGCTCGTAGAACTGCTTTGCGGCTGCCAGGTTGGCGGCCCACTTGCGATCTCTCGGGTTGGTGTCGGTGGTGGTGAGAGTCGGTCGTGCTGGTCCAGGGGTTGGTGTTACGGGGCTGGTCAGTGGGTGTTTTTGGGTGGGTGGGCTGCTGTCATGGGGTGAGAGATTGAGGGGTGGGATCGCTGTCGTGGGGCTTTATCGCATGGCAGCTGATGCTGTCTCAGGTTTGAGAGTTCTTACCTACCCGATCCGTTTCTCACCCAAGGCCGGTGCACGGTGACGCGCCGCGCACCGGCACGCCGCCGCCGGCGGCGGCAGACCAAACGCCAGCAGCGACAGCAGACCCAGCTCCTGCTGCTCCTGGCGGCAGCGGCAGTGGTGTACATCGTGGTGACGTGGCTGCTCGCGCACTGGTGGGTGCTGCTCCTGCTGGTGCTGGCAGGCACCGGAACAGGCGCAGCTCTGCTGTATCACCGGCGGCAGAGGGCGCTATGGCAAAACGTCCGCCGACAGGGATTGCGCTACCACCTCCAGCAGCTGGACGCCCTTGGTCACCGCGACTTCGAATACGCGGTGCGCGACCTCATGCAGCGTGACGGCTGCAGGGATGCCCGCCAGATCGGCGGCGCCGGTGACAACGGCGCGGACGCCCTGGCCACCGACCCCCTGGGCCGCAAGTGGGTCATCCAATGCAAGCACCGACAGAACGGCACCCAGGGCTCAGCCGTCGGCACGCCCGACCTGCAGAGGGTCAACGGCACCGCCCGCCAGCTCTACGGCGCAGACGTCGTCCTGGTCGTCACCAACGGCCGCTTCTCCACCCGCTGCGCGCCGCTGGCCGGGCAGCTGCACATGCACCTGGTCGACCGACAGCTACTGGCGGTGTGGGCGGCCGGGGTGCGGCCGCTATGGGAACTCCTGCCGAAAATCCCACCGCCGCGCCGCGCCACACCCCTGAGCTGAGCCGGTCCGTCGTGCACGTCGTCGTGCTGGAGTTGGTCACCACTGCGGTAACCGGCTCCAGCTTGCGGTAACGGTCGCGCCCACGATGTGCGGAAGGATGCCTCACGCCGGGGCTGGTTACTGCACCGGAGCAGGAACACGGTTGCTGTGGTCGTCGCCGGCGAACAGCCGCACCATCAGAGACCGCACTCGGTTCATCTCGGCAGACAAGTTGGCTACGCGCGCGTGGAACTGGCTGCTGTCCAGGTCGAGACGTTCGCACTCCTTCACTACTTGCGCCGTGATCCTTTTCAGCACGCTGGCGGCCTTGGTGAGCGTAAAAAGGGCGTCTCGAAGCTCGAGCTCCCGGTTGGTCACCGTTTCTGCGAGCCTGCACAACTCGCCATGTTGAGTGGACAAGCGCAGTTGCACGCGGGTGTCGAAGCCGTTCTTGCGGAGCCACTCCCTGAGTGTGCTAATCCCCCAAGCCAGACTCCTTAGTCCCTTCACGATCTCGAATACTTGGTAGTTGTGCTCCAGCTCGTCCATGGCTTGGGTCAGAAATGCACCCGTCCCCAACGCTGGGTCGCATAGCTCTTCGTTGCTTTCCGCTGCATCGGCCTCAAGGTCGAGCAGGGGTAGTAGATGGCGGGGTGCGGCGTCTGCGGTGAAGGACGCGAAGACAGCGGCGCGCCCCGCGTCGAGGTCAGCGGCCTCATCGAGTCGGGACAAAACCGCGTCGTCCACCGCTCCGAGCAGGGCGTCGAGTGCGGTGTCACTGTTGGAGTACGTCACTGTCCACCTCCGTTTGCCAGTCCGAGCTGGTCCTTGAGCCTGGCTCGGGCACGGCTGAGGTTCTGCCGTACGGCTTCCGCGGTCATCCCTAGTTCGGCGCTTATCTCGCTAGTGGTGAAGCCGTCCAGGCTCCAGGCGAGAACCCTCCTCTGAGCGGGCGGAAGTGAAGCAAGCGCCGAGTAGACCCGGGCCTCCTCCTCCCGAAGTTCCACCGTACGCAAAGGGCATGCTCCGCTCGCTGGCTGTTCAGGTGGTGTGCTGGTGAGCTCTTCCCGACTGATGGGGTTGCGTAGGTACAGGCGGAAAGCGACTTTGCGCAGCCAGGCTGCCGGGAACGCGATGTCGCTCCACTGCGGGAACGCTTCGGTGAAAGCCCCCTGAGCAGCCTCCGCAGCTTCGTGTGCACCAGCCCCTTGCCGCATCAAGTGCCGGATGAGCCGCGTCAGGTGCTGCTCGTAATACCGGGCGAAATCCACACGGGCGACAGTGCCAGATCCCCCTGTCCCAAGGGCAGTCGCCGCGGGCGGACAGATCGGCTTTAAGGAGGGGACGAAAGCCATCTGCTCGGCTGGCCGAGCGGCCGGCTCCCGAAGGCGTTGCGCCGCCACGGGGAAAATCTCCGGCTCAGCCATGAGCCGCCTCGCCGCTCGAACCGATCTCGATGCGTAGCTCTTCGTCTGCCCGCCGCTCGAGGAGCACGCTTCCAGGCGGCAGCGCACGGACCCGTTCACTGGCGCCCTGCTGGCGCAAGCGGACCAGTTGCACGTGGGTACGGCTGCTGATCCAGCGGTACAGCAACCGAATCATCAGCAAGCCACCGAGGCCTGCCAAACCGATGGCTGTCTCCGGCACATCAACCCCCTTGTTCGCCGCGGTGCGGATGCGCCGCGGTCATTAGGGAGTGCAGTTGACCGACTCACCTGTGACATCTACAGCGTGTGATGTGCAACACAAAAGTGAACCCATGTGGCGACCTTGCCCGAAGACTCGGCGGAACCGGGTCGGTGCTTCTCTCCCAGGGCGGCAAGCTGAAGGCAACCCGGCTGTAGCTGTTTCATTGTCGCCGGGGGATGGTGATGTTGGGCAACTCCTTCACCAGTTGCTCGATGTGTTGTACGTCGAGATCGCCGAAGTGGGCGGCCACGTCCTCGACTGTGAGTCTGGGGTTCCGGGCCACCAAGTCGACCAGCACGGAAACACGGACTTTCTTCAGGAGGCGGTGGGCGGTGCTCTCCGACACTCCTAGCTGTAGGGCCACCTGCTTGCCTCTGGTCCCCGGGTCATGTTTGACCATCTCGCTGACGGAGGCCGTAAGGCTTTCCCGCACCTGGCTTGGCAGGGGCGGGGGAAGAAGCCGGGCACCGTCGTCCTCGGCACCCGCACGCGCGTCGTCGTGAGTGGTCTCGGTGGGAGAGGACAACTCCGTCGCCCCATGCGACGAAGGGTTCCCCGTGCGCAAGGACCGGAGCAAGGCCTCGACCGTGGCAGCCGGAACCCCTGCATAGAGCGCACGAGCAGCAGACTCCATGACTTGGCTGAACGCGCGCGAGGCTGCATCAACGCTGACGCACAACACGTGCAACTCCGAGGCGGGATCACTCATGCAGGGACAACGACATCGTCCGCGACGAGCAACGCCAGCCACGGACTGATTCGCCCCCGCCCGGGGCGGAAAACCGTGCCCGCTCCTGAGGACATGCCACCCGCCGTTTCCACACCCTGGGCGGCACCAGAGGGTCTCTCAGGGAAGTAGTCGGCGTGCCTGCACCCCCTTGACCAGCGTTATGAGCAGCGGCTTTCTGCCTTGGCGGCTGAAGGATGAGGCGCCTCGTAGGGCGTCTTGTACGGCGCCTCGTAGGGCGCCGCGGCGGTCCCACCCGTTTACCACGCGAGGGGTATGGGTGTGATGCGCTTACCACCGCAGCGAGCTGCGGTGGTAAGGACGACTCCCGCCCCCGACGGCCGGTGGGCGGAGGCGGCACCGAGTCCGGCGCGTGGACCGAGACCCGCACCTCCACCGTCGGCGTCCGCGTCGGGGAAGTGTAGGTAGTCAACTGACCATCCGCGTGGTACGGCATCGGCCCTCTTCCGGCAGGGGCTGCGTCGGCGGGACGCTGAGGAGATGGCAGGCAGGAAGACACGCCACTGCGCGCAGTGCCGGGCGCTGCTGCCGCGGGATGCGGGGGCGAACCGGCGGTACTGCGATGCCGCGTGCCGCAGCCGGCACTGGCGGCGCGTGCAGCGGTACAACGAGATCTACCGGCGGGCTGTCAGAGGCCTGGGACTGATCAGGGGCGAGATCCTGTGGGCACAGGGCCGCTGCCCGGTGTGTGGTGTGCACGTCTCCATACGCAAGCGGACCGATGCCGTGTACTGCTCGCCGAAGTGCCGTACACGGGCGTGGCGTCGGCGGCGGGATGCTCCGGACGCGGGCGCGTGATGCACCGTTGCCGTAGCCGTCACCCGATGACGGCTAACCGCCACGATCGATCATGAAATGTGCAGCGGTCCTCGCCCCCGGGGTATGACGGGACCTGGCAGCCGCAACGGACACGGCAGCGGGTCCGGCTTCGGCAGACCCCTCTGTAGGTAAGTAGTCGGCGGCCCGAGCGGCCTCGCGCGGACCCCTTGTCTCCCTGCTCAGGCCGTATGTCGGCAGTCCGCACATGGCGCCGACCGATGCGACCCAGGGCGCGACCA
>NZ_JBIBTX010000017.1:6689-8255 GCF_043078805.1 Streptomyces sp. NPDC015345
CCCCGAGCGGCCTCGCGCGGACCCCTTGTCTCCCTGCTCAGGCCGTATGTCGGCAGTCCGCACATGGCGCCGACCGATGCGACCCAGGGCGCGACCTCGCTGGGGAGGCTTCAGGAGTGCCGTCACGACGCGCGGCTGCACGGACGCGGCGGCTGCCGCATCTATTCGACGACTCACGCCAGCAGTTGTTCACGACTGTGGGAGGCACACGCGGCCAGGGAAGTAGGCCCACGCCGCTTCCCGCGGCTTCCCGCCGGTTCACTGTCCGCGGGCGGAGACGATGACGCCGATGACGGTGGCCATGGCGGCGAACGCGGCGAGGCCGGCCGTGACGGCGTGGCGCAGCGCGGGGCGGCGGTGGACGGTGTAGGAGACGGCTCCGACGACCACCAGAGTCATCAGGGCGAGCAGGAAGCTGACGAGCAGGGCGAGCGTGGACATGTGGTGTTTCCCCTCGGGATCAGGCACACAGGACGGTTCCCGTACGCGGACGGAGCGGATGGAGGCTGCGGTGTAGGCACCCCTTGCGTCCTGTGGTGGCGGTCTGCATTGGCCGCGTCATGGTCGTTGAGGCGGTGGTTAGCGGCGCAAACGCCCGTGACCTGCAACTTCACGCTTAATCTGAAGTCAGTCACACAGGCAGGGCAGGAGAGGGTTGAGGCCTTCACCTCGGGGACGACAGTGCCGACTCTCCCCTCCTACGGAGTGAGCGCGTCGAATGCGCCCGCTCCACCACTCCGCGCATCGTGACTCTCCCTGCCCTTAGCCAGACAAGGCCAGTTGGCGGTGGCCCGACGGGCGTAGGCACACGGGCCGTACAGCGACCAAGGAACACCTTGCGGTGCTTGCTTGGGAATGGCTTTCAAGCGGCGTTGCCCCGTCAGTAACTCGGTCCGGGATGCCATCACGGAGACGGCCCTTCCTCCCGCCACCCCTCGTTTCCCTCGGGGTTCTTGGGGTGTGGGACACCGGGATATGGGCCGTGGTCTGGGGGTGGGGTGGGCGCCCCCTGCGTGCGGGGCGGTGGAGCACGGTTCCCCCAATCAGTACACAGCCCTATTTGTTGATGCACCTGGTTGGGGCAGGGTGAGGGGGTGCGGTCTGGTTCTGCCAAAAGAACATGCTGTATCAGGTGATGCAGTGGGGATGGTGGCTGGTTCCAGAGTTGGTCTGCGCCCGCTTTTTGAAGCATTCTCCGGGTCGTGCCGTGGTGGTGGTCGACGGGGGTTTCGGCGGAGGGCTGGCCGCCCGGGGTGGGGCGCGGCCAGGAGGCGGGAGTCGACGCCCCGTCATTTGGCTTGAAGTGCAAGGTCACCCGGGCCACACTCGTCCTTGCTGCCCGGCGAAGCCGGTGGGGCGGGAGCGCAGCGGAGGCCCCGCAATTCGCGCGCAGCGGGAATTGCATTCCTTTTGGTGGTGGAGCGCAGCGGAGCCACCAATTCACGCGGAGTGTGAATTGCTAAACACGCGGAGCGGGTTTAGCGGAAAGGTGCGCAGCACCTTTCTTGAATTCGCGAAGCGAATTCTGCTTCTTCGGGCGCAGCCCGAAGGGACCCGCTCCGCGGG
>NZ_JBIBTX010000018.1:0-6253 GCF_043078805.1 Streptomyces sp. NPDC015345
CGTTGTCGTTCGGTCAGCAGCGGTTGTGGTTCCTGCATCAGTTGGAGGGGCCTGGGGCGGCGTACAACGTGCCGTTGGCGTTGCGGTTGAGCGGCAGGCTGGACCGGGAGGCGCTGAGGTTGGCGCTGGGTGATGTCGTGGCGCGGCACGAGAGCCTGCGCACGATCTTCGCCGAAGACGTCCAAGGCCCCTACCAAGTGGTACGTGACGTAGTCGACAGCGAACCGGAGGTCGTCAGCGTCCGCGTCTCGGCGGAGGAACTGGCAACGGAACTGGCAGCCGCAGCGCGGCACCCCTTCGACCTGACGAGGTGCCCGCCTCTTCGGACGGTGCTGTTCGAGCTGGACGCCGACGAACATGTGCTGCTTCTGCTGGTGCATCACATCGCGAGCGACGGGTGGTCGGTCCGTCCCCTGGTGCGTGACGTGAGTGCCGCGTATGGGGCGAGGGCGAAGGGTCAGTCCCCGCGGTGGCCGGTGTTGCCGGTGCAGTACGCGGATTTCGCGGTGTGGCAGCGGGAGTTGCTGGGCTCGGAGGACGATCCGGAGAGCCTGGTCTCGGCGCAGGTCGCGTACTGGCGGGAGCAGCTCGCCGACCTGCCCGCGGAGATCGTCCTGCCTGCTGACCGTCCGCGTCCACCGGTTCCCTCGCAGCGTGGTGATCGGGTGGAGTTCACCGTGCCCGCGGTTGTGCACGCCGGTGTGACGAGGCTGGCTCGTGAGTGCGGTGCGAGTGTGTTCATGGTGTTGCAGGCGGCGTTGGGTGTGCTGCTCGCGCGTTCAGGTGCGGGTGATGACATCCCCATCGGTACGCCGGTGGCCGGGCGTGGTGATGATGCGGTGGATGACTTGGTGGGGTTGTTCATCAACAGTTTGGTGTTGCGTACGGATGTGTCGGGGGATCCGACGTTCCGTGAGTTGGTGGCGCGGGTGCGGGAGACGGATCTGGAGGCGTACGCGCATCAGGATCTGCCCTTCGAGCGGCTGGTGGAGATCCTCAACCCCGAGCGGTCCCTGTCCCGCCACCCCCTCTTCCAGGTCATGCTCACCCTCAACAACACGGATGTGGCCTCCGAGTCCCAGCAAATCCAAGAGCTGGCGGGGTTGGAGGTGCGGCCGCAGCCGGTGGAAACCGGCGAGGCCAAGAACGACCTCACCTTCGCCTTCGTCGGCCTGCCCGATGCCGAGAGCCCCGGCGGCGGAACCCGTGAACGCGACGGCCTCCACGGCATCCTGGAGTACAACACCGACCTGTTCGACCGGGCGACCTGCGCCGCGCTCGCCGAACGCCTCGTACACCTCCTGGCCTCACTCGCCGCCGACCCCGATCAGCGACTGGACGCCTACGACGTCCTGACACCGACCGAGCGGCACGACGTCGTGCACGGCTGGAACGACACACGTCACGCCGTGGCCGCCACCACCGTGACAGCGATGTTCGACGCCTGCGTGGCATCTGCTCCGAACGACCCGGCCGTAGTCTTCGGCACCACGACGCTGACCTACGCCGACCTGGACCGGCGCGCCGACCGCCTGGCCCGCCTCCTCGTCGAACGGGGTATCGGACCGGAGACGTTCGTGGGCATCGCCCTGGAACGCTCAGAGACGTGGGTGGTGGCGATCCTGGCGGTCCTCAAGGCGGGCGGCGCGTTCCTCCCCCTCGACCCCGGATACCCGGACGACCGCCTGCGCTTCATGCTCCAGGACAGCACGCCGGAGCTGGTCATCACCGCGGAGGGCCTGCGCGAGCGGTTCGCGTACGAGGGCACGCCCCTGCTGATCCTGGACGCGCCGGAGGTGACGACCGCACTGACGGCCGACCTCGACCCTGGCCCCGACCCTCACCTCGAACTCGTCCCTCACCTCGACCCCGACCCCGACCGCGGCGCCGGGCTCGGGACCAGCCACACCGTGACCCCCACAGGCCCGGACAGCGCCGCCTACGTCATCTACACCTCCGGCTCGACCGGCCGCCCGAAAGGCGTGGTGATCCCGCACGGCGGTCTGCCGAGCATGGTGTCCACCGCCGTCGACCGCTGGGAGCTGGGGCGCGGCTGCCGCGTCCTGCAAATGGCGTCCACCAGCTTCGACGCCTCCCTGTGGGACGTGTTCGGCGCGCTGCTCTCCGGGGCGACGCTCGTCCTGGCACCGGCGGACCAGGCCCTGGGCGAGGACCTGACCCGGTTCGTCGCCACCGCGGGTGTCACACACATGACCCTGCCGCCCGCCGTCGTCGCCAGCCTGAGCGAGGAGGAACTGCCGCCCGGCCTGGTCATCACCGTCACGGGCGACACCTGCCCGCCGGCCACCGCGCGGCGCTGGTCAGTCCGGCACCGGCTGTTCAACGGCTACGGGCCCACCGAGACGACCATCGCGGCCACCGCCGGGGAGATCAGGCCCGCCGGCCCGGAAGCGACCGGCCCCGCCCCGGGCGCCGAACAGACCGGGCGATCGACCGGTTCGGTGCCGATCGGCGTCCCGTTCCGCAACAAGCGGGTATACGTACTCGACACCCGACTGCGGCCGGTGCCGCCGGGCACCGTCGGGCAGCTGTGGATCGCGGGCACCGGACTCGCCCGCGGCTACCACCGGGCACCGGACCTCACGGCCGCACGATTCGTCGCCGACCCCTTCGGCCGCCCCGGAGAGCGGATGTACGACACCGGGGACCTGGCACGCCGACGGATCGACGGCACTCTGGAGTTCGCCGGTCGCCGCGACGACCAGGTGAAGTTCGGCGGATTCCGGATCGAGCTGGGAGAGATCGAGTCCGTGCTGCTGCGCTGCCCCGGCGTCGCGCAGGCCGCGGCCACCGTCCGTGAGGACCGGCCGGGACAGCGCAGGCTGGTCGGCTACGCCGTGCCGGAACCCGGTGCCGGGCTCGACGCGGAGGCCCTGCGGGCGTTCACATCGGCCACTCTGCCCGGCCACGCCGTGCCCTCGGCCTTCGTCGTCCTGGACGAGCTGCCGCTGTCCCCGAACGGCAAGGCCGACCGCGCCGCACTGCCCAGGCCGCAGCACGCCGCACGAGCCACGCCGCGCGGTCGCCGCGAGACTCTGCTGTGCGCGATCTTCGCCGATGTGCTCGGCCTCGAAGAGGCCGGGCCCGACGACCGTTTCTTCGACATCGGGGGCGACAGCATCTCCTCGATCTCGCTCGTCGGCAGGGCGCGCGCCGCCGGACTCGACCTGAGCCCGCGCGACGTGTTCACCCACCAGACGCCCGCCGCGCTCGCCGCCGCCGCGCGCTCGAGGGACCGGGCCGACGCCCTGGAGCACACCGACGACGAAGGGCCGCTGCGGCCCACGGCCGTGCTGCGGCGCTTCATCGAACTCGGGGGCCCCATCGACCGGTTCGCCCAGTCCCGGCTGGTGGAGCTGCCTCCGGGAAGCGACATCGGGACGCTCGTGGCCACCGTGGACACCGTTGTGCGCCGCCACGACGCGCTGCGGCTGCGCCTGGTCGGTGACGGCGATGACCAGCTCCTCGAAGTACGGGAACCCGACACGATGGACATCGCGGAAGCGGTGCGCCGCGTCGACCTGCCCCGCAAGCCGGGCGAATCCCCCGACGACATGTCCGCCCGCGTGGCCGCCGAGGCCGACGCCGCCCGGACCCGGCTCTCCCCGCGCGAGGGCCGTCTCGTCGAGGTGGTGTGGTTCGACCGCGGCGCCGGAGAGCCGGGCCTGGTCCTGATCGTCATCCACCACTTCGCGGTCGACGAGGTGTCCTGGCGCATCCTGCTGCCCGAACTGATCGAGTGCTGGAACGCGCACCGGGAGGGACGCACCCCCGAACTCCGCCCCATCGGCACGTCACTGCGCCGCTGGGCCCACGCGATGCACACCGCGGCCCACAGCCCCGAGCGCACGGCCGAGGCCGACGGCTGGGTCCGGCTGCTGTCCGGCCCCGACCAGCGACTCGGCAGCCGCCCCCTGGACCGGGCCAAGGACACGCTGGGCAGCGCGCGGAGCCTCTCCCTCACCCTGCCACCCGACGTCGCGGGGAGGGTGCTCGACGCCGTACCCGCGGCGTTCCACGCGGGTGTGGACGACGTGCTGCTCACCGGCCTGGCGCTGGCCGTCGCGCACTGGCGCGGTACGGGAGCCGACCTCCTCGTGGACGTGGAGACCCACGGCAGGCACGAGGAGCTGGTGCCGGGGGCGGACCTGACGACGACCGTGGGCTGGTTCACCGACATCCATCCGGTACGCCTGGACCTCGCCGGCGTCGACATCGCCGGCGCGCTGGACGCAGGACCCGCGGCCGGGCAGGCGCTGAAGAAGGTCAAGGAACAGCTGAGGGCCGTACCGGGCGACGGGTCGGGCTACGGACTGCTCAGGTACCTCAACCCTCGTACCGCCGAGGCACTCAAGGCGCTGCCGACCGCGCAGATCGGATACAACAACCTCGGCCGCACCCGTGGCTCGGCCGACCGGACGAGCCACGGCCTGGGCAGGCTGGAGGGCCTGGGCGGTACGGACGACGCCCGCATACCCCTGCCCCACGCCGTCGAACTGAACACGATGGTGCGCGAGGACGACACCGGCACCCACCTCGTCGCCATCTGGACCTGGGCGGACGGACTGTTCGAACAGCACCGCATGGAAGAACTGGCCAGGACCTGGTTCGACGTCCTGGGCGCCCTGGCCGACCACGCCGCCGCGCCGGACGCGGGCGGCCGTACCCCGTCGGACCTGCTCGGAGCAGGACTGAGCCAGAACGAGATCGACGCTCTCGAAGCCGAGTGGAGGACCTTGTGAACACCTCGGGCCTGCAAGACATCCTGCCGCTCTCCCCGCTCCAGGAAGGTCTCCTCTTCCACCGCCTCTACAGCGGCGACGCCCCCGACGTGTACGCCGTCCAACTGGTCGTCGAGCTGACCGGTGACCTTTCCGTGCCCTCGCTCAAGCAGGCGGCGCAGGCCCTTCTCGCACGGCATCCCGGCCTGCGGGCGGCCTTCCGGCACGAAGGGCTCAGCAGACCGGTACAGCTGATACCGCGTCAAGTCCCTTTGCCGTGGAGCGAGTACGACCTGACGGACGTGCCCGAGGCGGAGCGCGACCGGCGCCTGGAGGAACTGCTGCGCGCCGACCGCTACGAGCGCTTCGACCTCGCGACCCCGCCCCTGGTCCGCTTCCTGTGCATCCGCGTGGCGCAGGACCGGCACATCTTCGTGATGTCCAACCACCACCTGCTGCTCGACGGATGGTCGCTGCCGATCGTGCTGCGCGACCTCGTCACCCTGTACGCCACGGGGGGCGACGACTCGGAGCTGCCGAGGGTGCGCTCGCCGCGCGACCACCTGGAGTGGCTCTCCCGACGGGATCGCGCCGCCGACCGGGCGGCGTGGGCCGAGGCCGTGGGCGGCTTCGACGAACCCTCGCTGATCGCACCGGCCGCGCGGACGGCTCCCGCCCCCGAGCTGCCCGACGAGCTCGAACTGGAGCTGGACGCCGCCACGACCGCCGCTCTCGCCCCGGTAGCCCGCCGCCTCGGGGTCACCGCCAGCACTCTCGTCCAGACCGCGTGGGCCCTCGTGCTCGCCCAGTTCACGGGCAAGGACGACATCGTCTTCGGAGCGACGGTGTCCGGGCGTCCCGCGGACGTCGAAGGCGTCGAAACCATGGTCGGTCTCTTCATCAACACCGTCCCCGTGCGCGTTCGCCTGCGGCCCGCCGAGCACCTCGCCGACCTCATCACCAGGGTCCAGGAGGAACAGACCCGGCTCCTGCCGCACCACCATCTGGACCTGTCCTCCATCCGGCAACTCAGCGGCCTGTCGGGCACCACCCAGATGTTCGACACGCTGCTGGTGTACGAGAACTACCCGGCCGCGCCGAGCGGCACGGTGGGCGGCACCGAAGCGGGCGGCGAGCTGCGCATCACCGGCATGCGCGGCCGTGACGCCACGCACTACCCCCTGACCCTTCTCGTCCACCCGGGGGAGCGCCTGCGTCTGCGCCTCGAACACCGCACGGACACCGTCGACCAGGCCGGGGCGCGGAAGCTGGGCGAGCAACTCCTCCAGGCCCTGCGCGCCGTCGTCCACGAGACGCGCATCCCGGTCGGCCGTCTCGACGTACGCGCTCCCGCCGAGCGCCTGCACCCTGCCGCGCACCGAGGGGAGGGACTGGCCCTGCCGGAGGCGTCGTTGGCGGGGTTGTTCGAGGAGTGGGTGGTGCGGGCTCCGGGTGCTGTGGCGGTGGAGTTCGAGGGTGGTGTGGTGTCGTATGGGGAGTTGGATGGTCGG
>NZ_JBIBTX010000019.1:0-5924 GCF_043078805.1 Streptomyces sp. NPDC015345
GTGGTGCGGTGGTCGGTGGGGGGTGAGTTGGTTTTTGTGGGGCGTGCGGATGAGCAGGTGAAGATCCGTGGGTTCCGTATTGAGCCGGGTGAGGTGCGGGCGGCTGTGGTCGCGCATCCGTTGGTGGCGCAGGCCGCGGTGGTGGTGCGTGAGGATGTTGTGGGGGATCCGCGTCTGGTCGCGTATGTCGTTGCGGATGGCGGTGCCGCCGTGGACAGCGATGCCGGGGATGGCGCTGAACTTGCGCTAGGTGTGGGTGAGTTCGTGGCGGGGCGTCTTCCAGGGTACATGGTTCCCTCGGCGGTCGTGGTTCTGGACGCGCTGCCGCTGACCGTGAACGGGAAGCTGGATCATCGGGCGCTTCCCGCGCCCCGGTACGTCACAGGCGATGGCCGAGGCCCCGCCAACCGTCGCGAAGAGATCCTGTGCGAGGCCTTTGCCGAGTCCCTGGGGCTCGACACCGTCGGCGTCGAGGACAACTTCTTCGCCCTCGGCGGTCACTCCCTGCTCGCCGTCCGCCTCGTCGAGCGGCTGCGCGAGCGCGGTGTCACGGTGTCCGTACGGGCCCTGTTCGAGACTCCGACCGTGGCCGGCCTCGCGCTGTCGACGGGCACGGTCCGGTCCGCCGTGCCGGACAACCTGATACCGGCCGACGCGACCGCCATCACTCCCGAGATGCTGCCGCTCGTCGACCTCACCGCCGACGAGGTCGCCGTGGTCGTCTCCTGCGTGGACGGCGGCGCGGCGAACGTCGCCGACGTCTACCCGCTGGCCCCCCTCCAGGAGGGCCTGCTCTTCCACCACCTCCTCAACGAGGGAGGCGACGACGCCTACGCGCTCCCGACGGTCGTCGAGTTCGACTCGCGCGAGCGCTTCGACACGTTTCTCGCCGCGCTCCAGCAGGTGGTGGACCGCCACGACATCTACCGCACCTCCATCGTGTGGGACGGCCTGCGCGAGCCGGTTCAGGTCGTGTGGCGCAACGCCACCCTGCCCGTCACCGAGATCACCGTCGACGCGGACAGTACCGACCCGGTCGCCGACCTGGTCGCCGTCGGCGGCTCCGCGATGGACCTCGGCCGGGCCCCGCTGATCAGCTTGCACATCGCCGCCGTACCGGAGAGCGGCCGCCTGCTCGCCCTGCTGCGGATGCATCACATGGTGCAGGACCACACGGCGAAGGAAGTCCTCCTCGAAGAGGTTCGAGCGTTCCTCACGGGACGCGGCGACGAGCTGGCCGAGCCGTTGCCGTTCCGCGACTTCGTCGCCCAGGCACGCGGCGGAGCCGACGAGTCCGAGCACGAGCGTTACTTCACCGACCTGCTCGGCGACGTCACCGAGCCCACCGCTCCTTACGGCATGGTCGACGTGCACGGTGACGGCGCCGGCGTCGTCCGGGGCGAGCTGGAACTCGCCCCCGCCCTCACCGCTCGCCTGCGGGACGTCGCGCGCCGCCTCGGCGTCAGCCCGGCCCCCGTGCTGCACGTGGCATGGGCCCGGGTGCTCGCCGCCGTCTCCGGCCGCGCGGACGTGGTCTTCGGCACCGTCCTCTCCGGCCGCATGAATGCGGGAACCGGCTCGGACCGGGTGACAGGACCGTTCATGAACACGCTGCCGGTCCGCGTACGCACCGGTGAGCTCGGCGCGTTGGAGTCCGTCGAAGCCATGCGCGGCCAGCTGGCCCGCCTTCTCGAGCACGAGCACGCACCCCTCGCCGTGGCCCAGCGGGCCAGCGGGGTCGCAGGTGACACGCCGGTGTTCACCTCCTTCTTCAACTACCGGCACAACGCCGGCCAGCGAGCGGACCAGAGCCGGAACGCCGAGATCACGGGCATCCGCACCGTCTGGACACACGACCGCACGAACTACCCGCTGTCAGTGGCGGTCAACGACGACGGCGACACCGTCGCGCTCGCGGTGGACGCGATCGCCCCGGCGGACCCGGAGGCGGTGAGCACCCTGGTGCGCACGGCCACCGAGAACCTCGTCTCCGCACTGGAGAAGACGCTGGACGGCGGCACGGACGTGCCCCTGAGCTCGCTCTCCGTGCTGGGGGAGGTGGAGCGGTGTCGGGTGTTGGAGGAGTGGAACGACACGGCTGCCGATCTGGGCACCGCGCTGGTGCCGGGTCTGTTCGCCGCGCAGGTGGTGCGTTCCCCGGAGGCAGTGGCGGTCGCCTGGGACGGTTCCGGCATCACGTATGGGGAGTTGGATGCGCGGGCGAATCGGTTGGCCCGCTATCTGGTTGCGCAGGGTGTCGGTGTGGAGTCGTTGGTGGGGTTGTGTCTGCCGCGTGGGGTCGAGGCGGTGGTGGCGGTCCTGGCGGTGTGGAAGGCGGGGGCGGCTTATCTGCCGGTTGATCCGGGGTATCCGGCTGAGCGGATCGGTTTCATGCTGGCCGATTCGGGTGCGGCTTTGACGTTGACGACCGAGGAGGTCCTGGACGATCTCCCGGCCGGGCGGAACCGGTTTGTGGCGCTGGACAGCACACTGGTGGAGATGCAGCTGGCGGCCGCTTCTGCCGAGGCTCCCGATGTGGCGGTCGAGCCGCAGTCGCTCGCGTATGTCATCTACACCTCGGGTTCGACCGGCCGGCCCAAGGGTGTGGCCGTCACCCATGGCGGTCTGGCGAACTACGTGATGTGGGCCGCGGACGCGTACGGCATGAAGGACATGGCCGGTGGTGCTCCGTTGCACTCCTCCCTTGCGTTCGATCTGACGGTGACCAGTGTTCTGGTGCCGCTGGTGTCCGGGTCCGCGGTCGTGGTCAGTGAGGCCGGCGGCGCTGAAGGGCTGGCCGACCTGATTCGTGAGCCTGGTGGGTTCGGTCTGGTCAAGGCAGTCCCCGCCCACCTGCCGCTCCTGGCGGAGATGCTGGATGACGCTCAGGTCGCCTCTTCGGCTCGTACGTGGGTTGTTGGTGGTGAGGCTCTGCCGGGCGGTGTGGTTCGTGACTGGTTGTCGCGGGCTGCGGGGTCGGTGGTGGTGAATGAGTACGGGCCGACCGAGACGGTGGTCGGGTGCTGTGTCTTTGAGGTTTCGGCGGGTCAGGTGGTGGGGGAGTCGGTGCCGATCGGGCGGCCGATCGCCAACATGCGTCTGTATGTGCTGGATGAGTTCCTGCAGCCGGTCGCTCCGGGGGTTGCTGGTGAGTTGTATGTCGCGGGTGTTCAGCTGGCGCGTGGTTATGTGAGGCGTCCGGGTCTGACGGCCGAGCGTTTCGCGGCGAACCCGTTCGAGCCGGGCGGGCGGATGTATCGCACGGGGGATGTGGCCCGCTGGACCACCGAAGGGCTCCTCGAATACCTGGGTCGTGCGGATGAGCAGGTCAAGATCCGTGGTTACCGGATCGAGCCGGGTGAGGTGCAGGCCGTTGTGGCGGCGCACCCGCAGGTCGCCCAGGTGGCCGTCATCGCTCGCGAGGACGTCCCGGGAGACACCCGCCTCGTCGCCTACATCGTCCCCACCGACCTCGACGACGCCGAGCCTGAACTGCCGTCCCAGGTAGTGCAGTTCACGGCGACGCGACTGCCGGAGCACATGGTTCCGTCGGCGGTCGTCGTCCTTGATGCTCTCCCGCTGACCGCCAACGGCAAGCTCGACCGCAAGGCACTGCCGGCCCCGGACACCTCTGTATCGGCAGGATCCGGGCGCGGACCCGCCACGCTCCAGGAGGAGATCCTCTGCGCGGCCTTCGCCCAGGTCCTCGGCCTGGACCAGGTCGGAGTGGACGAGAGCTTCTTCACCCTCGGCGGCCATTCGCTGCTCGCCGTCCGCCTGGTCAGCCGCATCCGCGCCGCCCTCGGCATCGAGCTGGAGATGGCAGCGCTGTTCGAGGCGCCGACCGTCGCGGGCCTGGCGGCTCGGATCACCGGGGCCGTCGCGGCGCGGAAGGCACTGGCACCGATGGAGCGCCCGGAGCGGACTCCCCTCTCGTTCGCGCAACAGCGTCTGTGGTTCGTCGGCCAGCTGGACGGACCGAGCTCGGCCTACAACGTCCCGATGGCGCTCCGCCTTTCGGGCGGAGTGGACCGCGACGCGCTCGGCGCGGCCCTGCGCGACGTGATCGCCCGTCACGAGGTCCTGCGCACCGTCTTCCCCGCCGCGGACGGTGAGCCGTACCAGCGGGTCATCCCGGTCGAGGACCTGGCCTGGGAACTGCCGCTGGTCGAGGTCGCGCCGGAGGATCTGGACGGCGCGGTCGCCGCGGCGGCCGACTACGCCTTCGACCTCTCCGCCGAGGTCCCCTTCCGCGCCTGGCTGTTCTCCGCGGCACCCGACGACCAAGTGCTCGTCGTGGTCATGCACCACATCGCGAGCGACGGCTGGTCCAAGCGCCCGCTGGCCCGTGACGTCTCGGTCGCCTACGAGGCGCGCAGCGAGGGCCGGGCTCCTGAGTGGGAGCCGCTGCCGGTCCAGTACGCGGACTACGCGCTCTGGCAGCGTGAGCTGCTCGGTGACGCGACCGACCCCGACAGCGTCATGGCCCAGCAGATCTCCTACTGGCGCGCGGCACTCGCCGGAGCGCCGGAGGAGCTGGAGTTCCCGGCCGACCACCGCCGCCCGGCGCTCGCGTCCCATCGTGGACACCGCGTTCCCGTCCAGATCCCGGCCGCCGTGCACGCACGGCTGCGGGAGCTCGCTCAGGCCGAGGGTGTGACGGTGTTCATGCTGCTCCAGGCCGCCTCCGCCGTCCTCCTGTCGAAGCTGGGCGCGGGCACGGACATCCCGATCGGTACGGCGAACGCCGGTCGTACGGACGTGGCGCTGGACGACGTGGTCGGTTTCTTCGTGAACACGCTGGTGCTGCGTACGGATCTGTCGGGTGATCCGACGTTCCGGGAGGTCCTGGGTCGTGTGCGGGAGACGGGTCTGTCGGCTTTCGCGCATCAGGATGTGCCGTTCGAGAAGCTGGTGGAGGAGCTCGCGCCGACGCGTTCGCTGGCCCGGCACCCGCTCTTCCAGGTCATGGTGACCCTGGAGAACAACGCCGACGCCGTCGTCGACCTGCCGGGCCTGCGTACCGGGACTCCGGGGGCGGTCAAGGCCGATGCCCCTGGCCAGGCCGCCGCCAAGTTCGACCTGGCCGTCGAGGTCGCCGAAGCCTTCGATGCCGAGGGCGCCCCCGCCGGGCTGCGCGGCTCCGTGGTCGCGTCGGCGGACCTCTTCGAGTCGGCGACGGCCGCGCGCCTCGCCGAACGCTGGCTCCGGGTCCTCGAACTTCTCGTCGTCGAACCGCAGACCCGGCTGAGTGCTGTCGACGTTCTGGACGCCGCCGAGCGTCACCAGGTGCTGGCCGAGTGGAATGACACGGCCGTGCAGATCGTTCCCGCCACGGTGCCTGAGCTGTTCGAGGCGCACGTGGTGTCGACCCCGTCCGCGGTCGCGGTGATCGCGGGCGGCCATGAGGTCACGTACGCGGAGCTGGACGCACGGGCCAACCGCCTCGCCCATCGGCTCATCGCCCGGGGCATCGGTGCCGAGTCGGTCGTCGGCCTGTGCCTGGGCCGGGACGCCGAGATGATCGTGGCGATCCTGGCCACCTGGAAGGCCGGGGCCGGCTACCTGCCCATCGACCCCGAGCACCCGGCCGACCGGATCGCGTACATGCTCGCCGACAGTGGCGCCGCACTCGCGCTGACCACGGAGGAACTGCTCGGCGGGCTCCCGACGGGCCAGGTGCCCGTCGTGGCCGTTGACGGTCCGGAACTGCGGGCCGAGCTGGCGTCCGCGTCGGCCAGGGCGCCCGAAGGTAACCCACACAGCGCCGGCTTGGCCTATGTGATTTATACGTCGGGTTCGACGGGGCGGCCGAAGGGTGTGGCTGTCGGTCATGGTGGGTTGGCGAATCTGGTGTCGGTGTTCGGGCCGTTGATGGGGGTGGGTCCGGGGGTTCGTGTGTTGCAGTTCGCGTCGTTCAGTTT
>NZ_JBIBTX010000020.1:2057-3387 GCF_043078805.1 Streptomyces sp. NPDC015345
GGTGATGGGTGGTTGGTCGTTGTTTGAGAACTGCACAGTGGACGCGAGCATCTGTGGCCAAGTTTTTAAGGGCGCACGGTGGATGCCTTGGCACCAGGAACCGATGAAGGACGTGGGAGGCCACGATAGTCCCCGGGGAGCCGTCAACCAGGCTTTGATCCGGGGGTTTCCGAATGGGGAAACCCGGCAGTCGTCATGGGCTGTCACCCGCTGCTGAACACATAGGCAGTGTGGAGGGAACGCGGGGAAGTGAAACATCTCAGTACCCGCAGGAAGAGAAAACAACCGTGATTCCGGGAGTAGTGGCGAGCGAAACCGGATGAGGCCAAACCTATGACGTGTGATACCCGGCAGGGGTTGCGTCGTGGGGGTTGTGGGATCTCTCTTTCACAGTCTGCCGGCTGTGAGACGAGTCAGAAACCGTTGATGTAGACGAAGGACATGCGAAAGGTCCGGCGTAGAGGGTAAGACCCCCGTAGTCGAAACATCAGCGGCTCGTTTGAGAGACACCCAAGTAGCACGGGGCCCGAGAAATCCCGTGTGAATCTGGCGGGACCACCCGTTAAGCCTAAATATTCCCTGGTGACCGATAGCGGATAGTACCGTGAGGGAATGGTGAAAAGTACCGCGGGAGCGGAGTGAAATAGTACCTGAAACCGTGTGCCTACAAGCCGTGGGAGCGTCGCGTGCAGCACTTGTGCTGTACGTCGTGACTGCGTGCCTTTTGAAGAATGAGCCTGCGAGTTTGCGGTGTGTTGCGAGGTTAACCCGTGTGGGGAAGCCGTAGCGAAAGCGAGTCCGAATAGGGCGATTTAGTAGCGCGCTCAAGACCCGAAGCGGAGTGATCTAGCCATGGGCAGGTTGAAGCGGCTGTAAGAGGTCGTGGAGGACCGAACCCACCAGGGTTGAAAACCTGGGGGATGACCTGTGGTTAGGGGTGAAAGGCCAATCAAACTCCGTGATAGCTGGTTCTCCCCGAAATGCATTTAGGTGCAGCGTCGTGTGTTTCTTGCCGGAGGTAGAGCACTGGATAGGCGATGGGCCCTACCGGGTTACTGACCTTAGCCAAACTCCGAATGCCGGTAAGTGAGAGCGCGGCAGTGAGACTGTGGGGGATAAGCTCCATGGTCGAGAGGGAAACAGCCCAGAGCATCGACTAAGGCCCCTAAGCGTACGCTAAGTGGGAAAGGATGTGGAGTCGCACAGACAACCAGGAGGTTGGCTTAGAAGCAGCCACCCTTGAAAGAGTGCGTAATAGCTCACTGGTCTAGTGATTCCGCGCCGACAATGTAGCGGGGCTCAAGCGTACCGCCGAAGTCGTGTCATTGCG
>NZ_JBIBTX010000020.1:3479-4693 GCF_043078805.1 Streptomyces sp. NPDC015345
TACGGTCTGAGCTGGGGGTGGCCGCAGAGACCAGCGAGAAGCGACTGTTTACTAAAAACACAGGTCCGTGCGAAGCCGTAAGGCGATGTATACGGACTGACGCCTGCCCGGTGCTGGAACGTTAAGGGGACCGGTTAGTGCACTTTCGGGTGTGCGAAGCTGAGAACTTAAGCGCCAGTAAACGGCGGTGGTAACTATAACCATCCTAAGGTAGCGAAATTCCTTGTCGGGTAAGTTCCGACCTGCACGAATGGCGTAACGACTTCTCGACTGTCTCAACCATAGGCCCGGTGAAATTGCACTACGAGTAAAGATGCTCGTTTCGCGCAGAAGGACGGAAAGACCCCGGGACCTTTACTACAGTTTGATATTGGTGTTCGGTTCGGCTTGTGTAGGATAGGTGGGAGACTGTGAAGCATGCACGCCAGTGTGTGTGGAGTCGCCGTTGAAATACCACTCTGGTCGTGCTGGATGTCTAACCTCGGTCCGTGATCCGGATCAGGGACAGTGTCTGATGGGTAGTTTAACTGGGGCGGTTGCCTCCCAAAGAGTAACGGAGGCGCCCAAAGGTTCCCTCAGCCTGGTTGGTAATCAGGTGTTGAGTGTAAGTGCACAAGGGAGCTTGACTGTGAGACCGACGGGTCGAGCAGGGACGAAAGTCGGGACTAGTGATCCGGCGGTGGCTTGTGGAAGCGCCGTCGCTCAACGGATAAAAGGTACCCCGGGGATAACAGGCTGATCTTCCCCAAGAGTCCATATCGACGGGATGGTTTGGCACCTCGATGTCGGCTCGTCGCATCCTGGGGCTGGAGTCGGTCCCAAGGGTTGGGCTGTTCGCCCATTAAAGCGGTACGCGAGCTGGGTTTAGAACGTCGTGAGACAGTTCGGTCCCTATCCTCTGTGCGCGTAGGAATATTGAGAAGGGCTGTCCCTAGTACGAGAGGACCGGGACGGACGAACCTCTGGTGTGCCAGTTGTCCTGCCAAGGGCATGGCTGGTTGGCTACGTTCGGAAAGGATAACCGCTGAAAGCATCTAAGCGGGAAGCCTGCTTCGAGATGAGTATTCCCACCCCCTTTGAGGGGTTAAGGCTCCCAGTAGACGACTGGGTTGATAGGCCAGATCTGGAAGCCCGGTAACGGGTGGAGGTGACTGGTACTAATAGGCCGAGGGCTTGTCCTCAGTTGCTCGCGTCCACTGTGTTGGTTCTGAAAC